>MVRE01000001.1 GCA_002067895.1 Methanoregula sp. PtaU1.Bin051
TCAAGCACCGGACTCACTCCCGGTTTTCTTATATTCCAGGAGCAGCGCCTCGCCATACTCCTTTTCCTTTCGGGTGGGAACGTAATTGAGGACCTTTGTTCGCTTGAGCAGTTCCTCGGTGATGATCGTGTCATTGGAAAGGTTCAGTTTCCGTACCTCCGCAAGAATCCAGTCCAGCTTGTCAATACCGGTCGCCTTGCCGTCAACAAGAATCTGTTTTATGGTAATCCTGTCGGGAGGGATACCTCCGCAGATCGTGCAATAGTATCCGTCCTGATCATTCCCGCCCATGCAGTTACCCCCGGATCATGGTCAGCGTCATCTTGAATTTCGTGATGGCACTGAGTGCGTGGGGAGCATTTGCCGGAAAGATGATGGTCTGGCCCGTCTTCATCTGGAGGGTTGTACCGGCAATCCATACCTCGCACTCTCCTTCAAGAATCGTGACCACAGCATCATACGGTGCCGTGTGCTCGGAGAGCCCTTCATTCTCATCAAAGGAAAAGATGGTGATACTCCCGGCCTTATTGTTGATAATCATCCGGCTTGCGACAGTCCCGTCGGAATAACCCACCAGTTCCGGAAGATTGATGACCTTTCCTTTCAGTTCTTCTCGCTTCTTATCATGTTTATCCGGATTTTCTAATTTAAATTCCACCATACTTTTCCCTCAATCAGTGTTGTTTTAGTTCCGCACTCATTTTTTTCCTTCAGCATTCCGTCGCTGGTACACTAAAGCCCCGGGAGTCGGGCAGGCATCTATGCACCGTCCGCAGAGATAACACTCAGCTTTCCCGTCATCACGCTTTGCTTCATCGGTCGGACAAGCCCTCTCACATTTTTTACATTCGATACAGGCATCGGTTCTCTGTAACCGGAAAAGGCACTTCCATGCAGCGAAGGACAACAGTGCCCCGTACGGACAGATCAGCCGGCAGAACGGGCGGTACCAGGTCATTGACAGCAGCACTACCATAAAGAATACGAACGAGCCCGTCGTCAGGGTAAGGTAAAAGAAATCCCGGATGCCAAAATCCGCAAGCAGCGAAACTGACAGGAAGAATGCCATGATAAGGAAGACGACAAAGACGAGCGCTCTCACTGCCATGAATGCATTCTTAGAGCGGGAACTGGTTTTAGGGACGGGGGTATGATAGGCAATCTCCTGCACTGCCCCGACCGGGCAGGCATACCCGCAGAAGAACCTGCCGAAGACAAGTGTCAGGAGCAATACAATAGTGAGCCCGATGACGCCAACAATGAGCGGACCCCCCAGACCCTGCACATCCCGCAGCACCAGCTGCTGGAACTGCCAGGGCACGACCGGAGCAAAAATGAGAAAACCCAGTGCCGCAGAAATAACGAGGAACAGCCAGCCGAGCTTCTGCCGCCATCGCCCGGAATACCAGAGGTACGCAAGGACAAAAATAAGGACGAGTCCGTAGATGAATCCTATCGTTTTTGGAATCTGATCAAAGACCATGTCAATCCTTCCTCTTTTCCAAAATTCACTGTGTTGTCTCTGGTAAAATGCCCAGCTGCTGCATCAGTCCCATCAGGTTTGCCTCGCCCCAGAGCTCGCCGATCTTCCCGTTCTCCAGGCGGAATATCTCAATACCGGTCATGGCAATCGGTTTGCCGGTCGGTGGGAGGCCCATGAACTCCCCCTTATGCTCCCCCCGGGCAGTGAACCGGCAGGTAACCTTGTCGCCGTCAGCGGTCATATCCTCGATGGTCACGTTCAGGCCATGGAAGGCAGCCCGGCAGCTTGTGATGACATTGTTGATCGCATCGATCCCGGGTCCGGCGACCGGCAGCGGGACGTGGAGCGAGAATCCCGGGGCCAGGAGCGCATCGGCAGCCGCAAGGTCTCCCTTCGAGGGTCCGACTTCGAAAAATTTCCGGACGGTCTCCATGTTGGTTTTCTCGGTCGTAGTATACGTCATCCGTCGCACCTTTCGGATTCAGACCTTGATCATGCGGGCCATGTCAGCATCGACTGTGGTGTTGGGCTTGAGATCGAACTGCTTCACGAGCATGTCCAGGACGGCGGGTGAGACAAAGCCCGGGAGCTTGGGACCGAGCGTGATGTCCTTCACGCCAAGGGAGAGCAGGGAGAGGAGGACGAGCACGGCCTTCTGCTCGTACCACGCGATATTGTACGAGACCGGCAGCTCGTTGATGCCGACCCCGAATGCCTTCGCGAGCGCCTGCGCGATCACGACAAGCGAGTAGCAATCGTTGCACTGGCCGGCATCGAGCACTCGGGGGATACCTCCGATGGTGCCGATGCCGAGGCTGTTGTAGCGGTACTTGGCGCAGCCGGCGGTGAGGATGACGGTATCCTTCGGGAGTGCCTTTGCAAACTCCGTGTAGTACTCCCGTTCCTTCTGTCGTCCGTCACAGCCTGCCATGACAATGAACCGTTTGATGTCCCCGCTTTTCACGGCTCCGACGACCTTGTCGGCAAGGGCGAGCACGGCGTCATGGGCACAACCGGTGATGAGATCGGTTCCGCTGCCCTGCAGAGCCTTCGGCGGCTGGCAGGTCTTTGCGAGCGCGATGATCCGGGAGAAGTCCTTCTTCCCGTTCGGGTCGGCGTTGATCTGCGGGACGCCCGGATAGCCGGTCAAGCCGGTCGAGAACAGGCGGCCTTTGTAGGAATCTTTAGGCGGGACAAGGCAATTGGTCGTGAACAGGACCGGGCCGTTGAACTGCTCGAACTCCTCCTTCTGGTGCCACCACGAGCTGCCATAGTTACCGAGCAGGTGGCTGTATTTTTTAAACGCCGGGTAGGCATGGGCCGGCAGCATCTCGCCGTGGGTGTAGACATCCACACCGGCATCCTTCGACTGCTCCAGCAGCATCTCCAGATCCTTCAGGTCGTGGCCGGTGATCAGGATGCCCGGGCGCTTCCCGACCGTGGTCTTCACGCTGGTAATCTGCGGCTTGCCATAGGCTGACGTGTTGGCTGCATCTAGCAGTGCGAGTACCTTAACACCCATGTTGCCACATTCCATCACGAGCGCGATCATGTCGGGAACCGGCAGGTCCTTCAGCGTGGAGGCAAGTCCCTTCTGGAGGAACGTGGTGATTGCCGCATCGGTCTTGCCGAGCACGGCAGCGTGCGTATAGTACGCCGAGATCCCCTTGAGCCCGAAGAGGAGCGTTGACCGGAGCGAGCGGACATCCTCATTTGCAGTCGAGAGGATGCCGACGGACTTTGCCTTCTCAAGGATGTCGCCATCGCCCTTCGGTTTCCAGGTGCACGCATCGGGTTCCGTGCTGCCGCTCAACGGGAGCGCATCCCGGATCGCGACGGCTTTGTTGATCAGGGCAGTGAACCGTGCCTTGTCGAAATTAACGTTGGTCAGCGTTGCAAAGAGTGCATCCGCAATGAACAGCCCTGCATCCGGGTTGTCCTTCCCCTTCTCCACTGCCGCAAGGTTCCGCACGGAGATCCCCTTGCAGAGGTACACAAGCACGTCCTGGTATGCGGCGATCTCATCCTCTTTGCCGCAGACTCCCTTGATCGTGCAGCCGGTGCCTTTCACCGTCTCTTCACACTGGTAACAGAACATCATTCTTCTCCATCATGTTTCTTTTTGATACAGAGTATGATTACCATACTATGTTATAAATACTGAGGAGTTTCCAATTACATACCATGCAGGATTCATGTACGGTCAGCCAGACCGTCCGGTACCTTTCAAAACGGTGGACACTGCTTATCATCCTCGAACTGTACAAGGGCGAGCAGTACACCCGGCGGTTCTCCGAGCTCCGGGACGCTCTGAGCGGCATCACGCCCAAGGTACTCTCGGAGCGGCTCAAGGAGCTGGAAGAGGAGAGGATCATCACGCGGAATGTCGATGTCACGGCTTTCCCGGTCCGGACCGAATACACGCTGACCGAGAGCGGGCTTGAGATCGTGGAGATCATCCGGGATATCAAGAGCTGGGCGCTGAAGTGGAAGATCAAAAATATTCCCTGCGGGGCGCAGGACTGCAAGGTTTGTGTGCTGTAGGAGAACGAGGGATTATTACCGGATATGAAACCATGAAACGGAAGATCATCAGTATCGATGAAACGAAATGCACGGGATGCGGCCAGTGCATCCCGGACTGCCCGGAGGGGGCACTCCAGCTCATTGATGGTAAAGCCAGGCTTGTCTCGGACCTCTTCTGCGACGGGCTCGGGGCCTGTATCGGGACCTGCCCGGAAGGGGCGATTTCGGTTATCGAGCGCGAGGCTGTGCCCTATGACGAAAAGGCCGTGATGGCGACCATCGTACAGCAGGGCCGGCCGGTCATCAAGGCCCATCTCGAACACCTCGCCGGCCACGGGCAGATCGCGCTCTATGATCAGGCAATCGAGTACCTGATCGAGAACAGCATCCCGATCCCCGACCACGCCGCGCCGGAGCGGAAACCCGCCGGCTCACCGCCCTGCCGTCCGCTCGCGGGTCGCATGGGGGAAGGCAATGTCTGCGAGGTCACACCTCATGAGACCCACTCCTTCGCCGGTTGTCCCGGGTCGGCTGCCCGGAGCATCCCCCGCACTGGGCCCCGGCAGCCGGTTGGCGGGACGACCGACTCCGAGCTCCGGCAGTGGCCGGTCCAGCTCAGCCTGCTGAACCCGGCAGCCCCCTATTTCGAGAACGCTGACCTGCTCGTCGCCGCCGACTGTGTCCCGTTCGCATACGCGGGTTTCCACCAGGAATTATTGAGGGGCAGGATCGTGATCATCTTCTGCCCGAAGCTGGACCCGGACATCGAAGGGTATATTGAAAAACTGGCCCGGATCTTCTCCATTCACACGATAAAGTCTATCACCGTTGTCCACATGGAGGTCCCGTGCTGCAGCGGTGTGCGGTATGTTGTGGACAAGGCGCTGGAGAAAGCGGGGAAGAAGATCCTGGTTGAGGAAAAGACGATCACCATCGAAGGGGGCATGGCATGATCATTTCCTTGTCAGGTGTATTCATACACGACTTTCCGTCAGGTGAATGCACATGACAGAGCCCAAAGGTGCAATCCGGCAGCGGGACGGCATGACCTACGCGGTCGTGACCCGGATGCCGGCGGGTATCGTGACGCCGGAAGATCTTGAAAAGGTCGCAAAGGTGGCCCGGGCTTACCGGGTCCCGATGCTCAAGGTAACAAGCGGCCAGCGTATCGCGCTCGTGGGCCTGCAACCGGGCGATGTGCAGAAAGCGATCGATGACCTCGGGCCGCTCGCCAAACCCGAGACCGCTCCGTGCGTGAAGTTCGTCCAGTCGTGCCTCGGCACGGAGATGTGCAGATACGGCAACCAGGATTCCATCGACCTAGCCAAAACTGTCGATGGACTCTTCAAGGACAGGACATTCCCTGCCAAAATCAAGATCGGGATTTCGGGCTGCCCCCGCTGCTGCGGCGAGAGCCACACGCGGGA
>MVRE01000002.1 GCA_002067895.1 Methanoregula sp. PtaU1.Bin051
GTGATCCTCTATAACCTCTCAAGAATGATCTCTACTTTGTCATTTCTGGTTCTTGTTGAGGAATTCTACAGAGCCAAATCTTGAACTATTCAAACCGTTCATTCCGTCGCAATAAACCCCCGGCAGGTGTACCAGAACAGATCCACCCTGTTCCCTGCCCCCCTTAGCTCGCTTCTCAGCGTCAGGCCGCCGCCATACGACCCCTGAAATCCCGCCAAGGGGGTACACCCCCTCGTCCCAGTACTTATGTGGGGGGGAGCTGGTCTGAGCATAGCCGCCCCTCCCCCGGGGGGGTAGGGGGTCCCGTCCGATCCTGAGGGGGGAGGTACTACCCCGTCCTCGTCGGAAGGATGTCTGAAAACCGGTCTGGTCCGAAAGAAAAAAAGGGGGGGGAAATGCTATTGGAGGGGGTCCCCCGTGATATGATCGGAGAGGGGGGGTCACCCCCCCACCCCCCTGCCCACTCAACCCCTCTCTTCAACAGACTGGAAAACCCTTATTCATTCCAGCGGGAAGAACAGGATGCTACGAAAAGGGCTGCCGTCCGAGCAGACAGAAAATATGCGGGCTCCGGATTTTCTATCAGGGCTGCTTCAGAAATGAGATCACCGTGCTGGCAAACTCTTCCGGGAACTGGTACATCAACCCGTGCCCGGCGCCGTCAAACCGGACCACCTGCGCGCCGGGTATATGCCTGCCGATAATATCGGAATTTTCCGGTACGATGACTTGGTCATCGGTGCCGGTGATGATCAGGGTCGGGATCCGGATTTCCGAAAGCCTGCCGCAACAACCCGGCCACGAACGGAAAGCCCCGGCCTGCCGGGCAGCGACCTCCTCGCTGGTCGTCTCGGTGATTTCAGGGCAGTGTTTCCAGGGATCATGGGTTGCCAGCCACGGTAGCGGGAAGAGGAGCGAGAACATCCGCCCGGCGATCTCCTCCGGTGTTCCGCTTTTATCGGCAAGGGTCGCCCAGACTTCCGGCCGTATCGGTGCCGCCTCTCTTCCACCGCACTGCCCGGCTACGAGGACCAGTTTCCCCACCCGCTCCGGCTTTAAAAGGACGAGTTCGAGCGCGATCGATGCGCCCATCGACAGCCCAAGAATATGGGCCTGAGGAATACCGAGTGCGTCCATGAGGGATAGAGTGTCCTGTGCAAAGAGGGGGATTGAGAACGACTCATCCGTACATGACGAGTACCCGGTGCCCCGGTTATCGAATACGATGACCCGGAAGTGTTCTGCCAGCGCGGAAAGGACTGGTGGGTTCCACATATCCATGGTTGATGTAAACCCGTTGATCAGGACAAGCGGCGGGCCGGCACCGGCTTCAGAATATGCAATGGATATGGTACCGGCCTTTACGGTTCTGATGGTCCTGGAATACACGTCCTTTCCCGGCATGACAGATCAAATCCCGATAATAAAGCAGATAGATTCGCTCTTTTCAGAACTTTCGCATAATCTTAATCGCGCAAAACTCTCCGCACATCGTGCACTCCTTTTCCCCGTCTGAGAGTTCCCGTGCCCGGGCCGGGTCGAGTGCGCACCGGATCTGCCCGTCGCGGTCAAGATCGGCGCGAAGCTTTGCGATCCTGTTGTCCTGCAGGGTGATCCGGTCCCTGTACTTGACGGTGTCGCCGATGTGTGCTGCGATCCGGAACGCAATCAGCCCCTCCTTCACAGCCTCCGGCGTGGGAAGGCCGAGGTGTTCGGCCGGCGTGATATAACAGAGGTAGTCGGCCCCGGCCGCGCTCGCTATGCTTGCCCCCGTACATCCCGCGATATGGTCGTAGCCGGCCGCGATGTCGGTTGGGAGCGGGCCTGCGACGAAGAGAGGGAAGTCCGCTTTCTTCTTATAGTACCGGATTGAAGACGGGATCCGGTCGATACTGATATGCCCTCCGCAACCCTCGATGATCACCTGCACGCCCGCCTCGTGGGCACGGCGGGCAAGCGCGATGTTCAAACGGGCCTCCTCGACCTGTGCCCTGTCCCTGCGGTCGCCGATGCATCCGCTCCGCGCTGTATTGCCCAGCGACAGCACGATGTCGTGCGCCCGACAGATCGCAAGAACCTTGTCGAAGTGCTCAGTAAACGGGTTTTCGCACCCGTTAAGGAGCATGAACGCGCTCGTGATCGACCCGCCTTTCGAGACTATGCCGAGGATACGCCTCTTCCTCCGAAAGGCTGACAGCATCGTATCGTTCACGCAGTGGACGACAAACGAGCTGACACCATGTTCTGCCTGTGCCCGCATCGTTGCAAGGATGTCTTCGGAAGTCATATCCTTAAGACCCACCCTTGCAGCGGTTTCATAGATCGGGACTGTTGTTATGGGGAGAGTCGTTGCGGCCATAATCGCCTTCCGGATCTCCGGGATATCCCCCCCCATCGACAGATCGCTGATGGTATCGGCACCGAACTCTTCTGCTATCCGGACTTTTTGCAGCTCGTCATCGATGCTGATCTTACCGGTCGAGGTACCGAGGTTGACGTTGATCTTGGTCCGAAGCCCCCTGCCGATCCCAACCGCCCGTTTCCCGCGGTGCATGATGATGACACTCCCCGATGCAATCCTGTCGCGCAGGGCACTCTCGTCAATACCCTCCCTTGCCGCTACCGCCTTCATCTGAGGCGTGATAACCCCTGATTGTGCCTGCTCTGCCTGAAACTCCATGATCCCGTGAAACCTGTTTGTGACTCCTGATCATCTTATCCGGTCTTCAGATAAGGATACCGACATGATCAGATCCCCCCCGAATCCGGCATCCCGGCACCATAAAATCATGTGGAAACCGGAGGTTTGATAGGGGCAGGGAGTTATCCATCATCGTGGTGACAGGATATGGGCGTAACAGATGTGTTCATTGCCGATGCGGCGGAGAGGGAGACGGGGCTCGCTGCGATCCTGAACGAGTTCGATACCTCAGAATTTACCGGCGCTGCGGTCGCATTGAAGGCAAACTACAATAGCGCCGATCCCTACCCGGCATCTACGCATATCGATACGCTGCGGGTTATTGCGGAGACGATACTGTCAGAGAACCCGAGATCGGTCACCCTTGCCGAGAGAAGCGGCATGGGGAATACCCGCGACATCCTACAAGACCGCGGCGTTATTGCCCTGTCGCAGCAGGCCGGTTTTTCTGTTACTGTTCTCGATGAGATCGACCGGGGCGGCTGGCAGGAGATCCAGTCGCCCGGTCTCCACTGGAGCCGGGGCTTCTTCCTCCCGAAAATTGTTACACGTGCGGACCGGGTCATCCAGACCTGCTGCTTAAAGACGCACCGGTATGGCGGGCACTTCACCATGTCGCTCAAGAACTCTGTCGGGCTCGTGGCAAAAATGGTTCCCGGTATTGTCTACGACTTCATGCACGAGCTGCACACCTCGCCGCACCAGCGGAAGATGATCGCGGAGATTAACCGCTTCTACCGCACCGATCTCGTCGTGATGGATGCAGCCGATGGGTTTGCGACTGGCGGGCCGGACAAAGGAAAAATCGTCAGGCCGGGAGTCATTGTCGCCGGCACCGACCGTGTCGCGGTCGATGCCGTGGGCATCGCCCTGCTCCGGGGCACAGGGTCTACCAGGGAGGTGATGGAGGGGCGGATCTTCGGCCTGGACCAGATCGCACGTGCAGCAGAGATTGGGGTCGGCATCGGCTCGGCAAAAGAGATCCGGCTCATGCCGCTCGATTCCCGATCGGAAGAGGTGGCATCGCAGGTCCGGGACCGGCTGGATACTGAAGGGTGAACCGCCCTGTTTGACCAGAAACTATGTCTATCCCCATGACCCTCTGATATGATCATGCAATACACCATTGTCCTCGAACCATCCGAGCGGGGCGGGTATACCGCCCGCTGCGTTGAGGTTCCAGGGGCTGTCGGGTATGGCGAGACCAAAGGGGATGCCATCTCCCGCATACGGAAGGCAATCGTACTCGTGCAGAAGACCCGTTCCGAGGAACTGCACGATGTGATCAACGCAGTCAGCTCCGAGGTCATCAGGATCGAAGTAGCGGATGCAGCGTAGGCATCCCCTATAATTGTAACACTTTTTTCTTGCGGTTTTACCGAATGGGTTTTCATAAGCCCCACCAGAGCCTTTTTTCACCGATACTTCGAAATGTATCTGTACGATGGAGCACGACCCCGCACAGGTTTATACCCCTGCCGACGACACATTTCTGCTGCTCGATGCCGCACGGCAGGAAGCCCGGCCGCGTGACAGCGTGCTCGAGATCGGCACCGGCAGCGGCTATATCGCCGGCGAACTCCGGAAAGCAGTACGCCGGGTCGTGGCGACGGAGATCAACCCTCATGCCGCCGCTTCTGCACGGGAACAGGGTATTGATGTCATCCGCACCGATCTCTTCGCGGGAGTCCGCGGCACCTTCGACCTGATCATCTTCAACCCCCCCTACCTCCCGACAGCACCGGAAGAACGCATCGGCGACTGGCTGGAGTATGCGCTGGATGGCGGGATCAGCGGCCGGGAGGTCATCGCACGTTTTCTTTCGGGCGCGGGGCGGGTTCTTGCGCCAGGGGGAAGGATCCTGCTCCTGATATCATCGCTGACCGGGCTTCCCAATGTGACCGGCATTGCGTTTGAAGAAAAGTACTATGCAGAGGTCGTGCGGGATCAGGTAGTCGAGGGCGAAAGGCTGTACGTGATCCGGCTGAAAAGGAATGGCAAATCTTAAGAAACAGGGACGGCTCGGAGATCGCGCCTCCCCACGCACGTTCCGCAGTACTCCCCGAACACGAATGATACCTCCTCCCACGCCCTCTTCGCCAGTTCGCGGTAATAGTGCAGGTCGGCGCCCCCGGCACATTCCCCTGCAGGGTCTACGACATGCCGCCGTGCGTCCCGCACCACGTACGCAAGGGTCATTCCCGGTGCAATATCGATACCGTTCCTCCTGTACGTGGCGACAGCCGATCCTTCGAGGCAGGCATGGCGGTATGCCGTTGTGCTTACTCTCTTTCTGATCACCAGTTCCGAAGGCGGTGCTGAGGGGAGATCCCGGACTGCGGCATGGTACAGGTCTGCCGCCCGCCCCCCCAGTCCATGCAGGTCTTCCGGGGCAACTGCTGTCTGCATGAGGGCGAGGATGCGCTCCTGCATCTTACGGATATGCGGGGGCGTGTCATGACGCCGTACAGCGATCCCGCGCACCTTCAGGTTTCCATTCTCACGCCTGCCGAAGTAGCGGGTGAACGCGCCCGTACCGTCGTTCTGAGGGAGAAAAGCGATCCAGGAAAACCGGTCAACCTCGACCGGGATGCTTGTTGCCTGGTACAGACTCCGCTGCAGGCGGCCGATGTCTCCCCCGCCATGGATCCAGAGGCTGTCGACGATCCCGTGGAGGACTTCAAAGCCGGAATCTTCGGCGCGCTCCTTTGCCTCGATCAGGATCCTGCGGGCATGGGCCGTGATCTTTTCATGCACCTCGATGCTGCCGAACCGGGCGTTCCGGAAACCGGTATACCCGAATGAGACGACGAGAAGCCATTTGAGTATGGCATCGGCGCCATCATAGCGGGAGTTATGCTTTTTCATCTCCTTCGTTAATACGCGGAGATCCAGCAGCGGGCCGAGAGCCTGTGCAAGGAAGCCGGCTTTTTCCGTGGACCGGATCGTCTCGGGCGAGAGATTCTCTCTGACGATGATAGACGGGTAGAGCGAGGTGAAGTCGATCTCGGCGATATCGCCGTACACCCCGGAGACGGGCTGGAACATCATGCCGCCCCGGTCCATCTCCCGAAGGAAGGCAAAGGACCGGTTTTCCTCGGGACCTTTTTTGTGGAACGGTACCGCGATCCCCCGGCTGACCGCCTCGTACGCCTCGTACGCGGAGACGAGGGTGCCGGGGGTATGCCGGGAGACAAAGTTCGGCGGCATCCCGGTTAACCGTGAGGCGAGGAGCACCCCTGAAAGGCCGCCTTCCTGGTACACGAAGCTCTGGACGGTGTCGATCAGGACACGCCCTTGCGGGAGCAGGGCGCACCCCCGGTAGTGCACCTTCCCATAGCTCCAGTAGGATGTCGCTGAGAGCCGGGTGTAATGCCCGGTCCGGCTGAGCGGGAGATCGATATCCAGCTCCTGCGCCCGCGCCACCAGCGCAGGGGCCCGCACGTCCGCGTCGGGAAAGAGGATCACGTCGGGGTCGAGCCCTGCGATCATGCTGCCGAGATCGGCAAGCACGGTCTTCTCCGGCCCCCGGATCCGCTCGCACCGGCCTCCATCGGTCACCGCGATGCACGAAAACTCGTGCGGCCGCATCAGGCTGCCGTGCACCGCAATCCTGACAAGACGGAGATCCCGCTCGAAATCCGGGGTGAACCGGGACACGTCCGAAGGGGTACAGGGAGAGATCCGGCGCTCCGCCATCCACCGCTGGTCGCAGCGGAGATCGACATTATAGAGCTCCACGTCCTGTCCGCTCTGCCGTGCGATCACGCCTGCAGCGTTTTGCCCGGCAAAGACGGCATACCCCGCAACCTTGCCGAAGATGGTCGTAAAGGTGCATTCATCGACCCTGAACCGCCCGGAGAGCCCCTCGACAAGATCCCCGTGCCGGTCGGCGTCCGGAAAGGCGATATAGAACGGCGGGGCGTATTCCTCACGGTGGATTCGTGCACCCTGATCGAGGTCGCAAAACCCTACGCCGCCCCTCCCGCACCAGGAGTCAAGGATCCACACCTTCCTCCTCCTGCGCCCGGGCCAGCTCCACGAGAACCGAGAAGACGGCCGCTTCGTCCGGGTCGGTAAAGCCGTAGAAGCTCTCGCTGCTGTGCGCTTTGGCCATCTTGACGACCTTCTCGGCGTACTCCCGGTCCTTTCCCCGGAACGCCCGTGCCGCCTGCTCCCACCGTGCCAGCGTGGCCTTCATGCCCTGCCGCACGCTTAAAAATGTCCTCCCCATCAGATCCCCTCCGGTACCCGCTGGGGCACCTCGTACAGGGTATGGTCACGGTACACCGGGCTGCCCGCAGTGGCTCGGGCAGGTGCCGGAAAACCCGTGAAGTGAAAGACCCGGTCTGCCGGCCGCATCAGCCGGTTCAGCAGGAAGTCCTGCCGGCAAGCGGAGAGGATCACGAGAGCCTCGCGGGAAACCTCTTTCAGGGCGCTGGCGACCGGGCCGGCCATGTCCGCGCCCCCCTCGTACACCGACGGGTCGTGCTCGACCACAACGATGGTGTGGTACGCTTCCTTGATAACAGTCAGGAGCTGGCCGGCAGTTAACGCCCTGCGCACGTCAAAGTCCGCTGACGATGCATCAATGGCCGGGAGAATGCGTGAGTAACTGCCGCAGATGTAGAGGAACATGAACCGCTGGAGCTCCGGGGATGCATTGAGCACCGCAACCAGCAGCCGCTCGTCTGCAACGATGACATTGAACGTGCCGGTTCCCAGCCGGATGCCCGGGCAGAGCGTAAATTCCATGCACCATTTCCATGCTATGGCCGGTCAGATAAGGATCCGGGACGGGCGGTGCGAAAGTGAAATGAACGCTATCTCAGGTGTAGTACGGGATCACCCGTTTATCTGCAGGTACAGGCAGTCCGGTTCACACGATCAGCCTTCTGCGCATCAGGTTGATGGCAAGGACGCAGACGACAAATGTTACTGCCCCCATCCACGCGATGTTTAAGATGCCCGTCCACGAGAGTGCCGGTAGTGTCAGCATCCGTGATACAGCAACGAGGTGGGTGAGGGGCAGCGCGTAGGCCACATACTGGAAGGCCTGCGGGAGCAGGGAGAGCGGGAAGAAGGTTCCCGAGAATAGCATCATCGGCGTGATGAAGAGGAACGCGGGGTAGTTGAGCGTGTCGATGCTGGGTGTTATCGCAGTAAAGCACATCGCGATCCCTGCAAAGAGCATCCCGCCGAAGAACGCGAGAGGGATGGCGAGCAGGGAGAGCGGGAGCGAGATCACGCCAAACGCCGCAAGCACCGGGAGCATGATGGCCACATACATCGTGCTCCGGGTCGCGCCCCAGAGGAGTTCGCCTGCGATCACGTCCTCGATCGAGAGCGGGGTTGCGATCATCGCATCGAAGCTCTTCTGGTAGTACATCCTTACGTAGCTGCCGTACGTGCACTCGAAGAACGCAGAGTTCATCACCGAGATTGCGAGGATGGCAGGGGCGATGAAGTTCACGTAAGGGACACCGTCGATCTGGCGGACATAGGTGCCGATCCCGAGCCCGATTGCGGTCAGGTAGAGGAAGGCCTCGATGAACGGCGGAAAGAAGTTGACTTTCCAGGTCTTGAAAAAGACTGTAAGGTTTCTGCGCCATACATGTCCGCAGAGGCGGCTTACCGGCGGGATGGAGAAGAGTCCTGCCATGTTAGTCCCGCAGCCTCCTCCCGGTCAGTTTGAGAAAAACGTCCTCCAGCGTCGCGGGCCGGGCAAGGATCTTTTTCGGCTGGCACTGTTCGAAAAGGGTTCTTGCCAGGTCCTGTGCGGATTCTGTTGCTACGAGTACCATGTCCCCAGCCTCTTCGTACTGGATATCGTTGCCTTTCAGGCATGCAATGACTTTTTCAGTCTTCTCCACCTCCACGATCTCTGTGCCGGCATGCTGCCGGACGAGGTCGGCCGGTGCACCTTCGAGGTGGATCTTCCCGCCATCCATGATCACGAGCCGGTCGCAGAGCCGGGCCGCCTCGTCGAGGTAATGCGTGGTGAGCACGATCGTGTTTCCCTGCGCCTGCAGGAGCCGGAGCTTCTCCCAGACGAGGTGGCGTGCCTGTGGGTCGAGGCCGATGGTCGGCTCGTCGAGGATTAGGAGTTCTGGCCGGTTCACCAGTGCCCGGGCAAGGATAAGCCGTCGCTTCATCCCACCGGATAGTTTTTCGATCGCGACGTTCCTCTTCTCATTAAGCTGGACAAACGAGAGGAGTTCATCGACCCTCTTTTTTGCATCGTCTTTCGGGATATCGAAATACCGGGCGTAGGTTGCGAGGTTCCCTTCGCAGGTGAAGTCAGGGTCGAGGTTGGTCTCCTGCGGCACGACGCCGATCCGCCCCTTGATCTCCACGGGATGCTTCTCCGGGTCGAGGCCGAAGACGGAGAGGGAGCCTCCCGAACGGGGGGAGACGCACTGGATCATCTTCATAGTGGTTGTCTTTCCCGCGCCGTTCGGGCCAAGGAACCCGAAGACTTCGCCTTTCCGGACAGAAAAGGTGATACCATCGACAGCAGTAACGCCGTTGAAGTCCTTTTTTAAACCGGTGGCTTCAATTACAGCGGGAATCCGATCACCCTTATCTCAGGGTTGAGGATAAGCCCATATAATCCTGACGAATGGGGCGAGGAGAATAACGTATCTTTCAATGCCCGGATCGCTTCTGCAACCGTATGAGTGCAGACTCGGCAGCATCGCGTACGTCGGAGAATTTGTCACCGGTGCATTCCCGTACAGCACGAATGGCACGTGCATCGCCGATCCTGCCAAGCGTATCCAGCACCCCGATCCGGACCTGTATGTCCGGGTCATGGATAAGAGCGATGAGCTGTGGGACTGCGGCAGGGTCCTTGATCCTTCCCAGCGCCGCGAGGGCAGCGATACGGACATCCGGTTGCGGATCAGAGAGGAGGCCGGCCAGTGCAGGCACGACCGTTGAATCACCGATCTTTCCGAGGGCGAGGGCAACCTCGCGCCGGACCGATGCGTGATGATCGTGAAGTGCCGCAATAAGGGCGCTTACCGATTCGGCAGCATTTGCAGCACCCAGCGCCTTTGCAGCAGCAACCCGTACCCTTATACGTCGATCTGAAAGGTCCGAGATGAGGGGTTCTGCATCCGTCATATCAGGTACGGCGGCTTTTATCAGTCCAGCTCGCAGGTGCCGCCCACAGCATAGGCAT
Organism: Methanoregula sp. PtaU1.Bin051; assembly: GCA_002067895.1. Classification (GTDB taxonomy): domain Archaea; phylum Halobacteriota; class Methanomicrobia; order Methanomicrobiales; family Methanospirillaceae; genus MVRE01. The sequence goes on from MVRE01000002.1 coordinate 9,888, forward strand.
TCAGGACTTTCTTTGCCTCTTCCGGGGAGAGCCGTTCTTTTACGAGCAGGATGAATGAGTCGAGATCCTCTTCTGCGATGCAGCCAAGGCTCTCATCCCCGGTGAAGATCAGGCCGGTCAGGTATTGCAGCTCGTCATCGGAAAGTCTGGCAATCCTCTCAGCAAAGTCCTTCCCGTCAGTGGCAAAATGGTTTGAGACCGGCGGCAGGATTGACTGGAACATGTGCCCTGATCCCGGGCAGGCAGTCTCCTCAAATTCCGGGACAAGCTTTTTTAGGATCCCGATATCTTTTTCCGTAAGTTCCCGTGGCATGGTACCGTATCCCCATATGCTTAGCGCGTCTTGGCGGGCACAGGTCTGGGAACGAAGGTCCTTGTCGGGCAGCGCTCGGTCTCACGGTCGGCCGGGACGTCCCCGTGGATGCGGCACTCACCGATGCTGGAAGTCTTCGCGGTATAGCTTACGCAATCGCTGCAGGATGGCATAACAAGGTGGTTTGATCAGGGGCAGGTATCAAGATTTTGTATCGTGACAAGCGGACGCAGGCTCGCTGGCCGGGCTGAATGTCTGGCAGGCTGCCATGAAAAAGGACTGGGGGCGCGGTCAGAAATATCTTCCCAGCCAGTTCCGGATTTTCGCGCCGATGCCTTCGGGAGCCGACTTCGATGAGCGGGGTTTTAACGTCTGTTCACCGCCACGCTGCCGGAAAGTCCTCTGCGGGCCTGGCGACGGCCGTTCCGGGATATCGCGCAGGGTTCCCCGGGGCTCTTCTGCTTCCGGTTCAAAACCCCACGAAAACCCGACCTTGTACGCATTCTCATTCCTCCTGATCCAGTCGGCTGCGGCGAGATATCCCCTGTCCTCGGCTTTCTTGATGGTATCGGCGTGGTTAAGGGTAAAATGGATCTCACGCTGGAGAGCTGTCAGCTCTTCAAACACCTTCCGGGGGACGCGTATCTTTTCCCTGCTCATAGCTCTTCATATACGATTATGATGGGATACGGTATTTAAGTATTGTCGTAGTATAACGCCTTAAATTGAATAACAAGGCAGATTTTTTTCTGGTTCTAACCGCCAACCGTTTGCTGTTGCGATATGTCCGATTGCTCCAAAAATTATAGATATGATCGGTATGCATTCGTATTTTACAGGTTTTTGCGTAACGATTGGGTGGTGAATGATGGCAAAGGTAGTGTTCGTGGACGATGATTTCCGCCGGATGCTGCGTTCCGACATGCAGCATGTGCAGCGCCTGGTCGATGCCGGAAAGTTCGGTAAGCACAAGGTTCCCTACAAGGACAAGATCATCAACATTGAGATCGTAAAGAAAGAAGGCACGATCTATGTTAAAAAGGTCAGGGTGATGTAGGCCAAAAGCCGCGTTGTGCCGGGTTTTTGGATTCGGTTCTGCGGTAGGGGGACATTTCACCCATAAAAACCATTCCAGAGCCTGCTTCACCATACAACTTTTCAATATCTGATAAGACAGCGACTCTCTATTCAGGTGCCGATCAGCTTCGTTTTCGATAAAATGATATGGGAGTACATCTCCACTGACGTACGGTCGACCGATATGCTGATATCTGCCGTATACAGATAACCGTATCGGCATGACAGACCAGGCAACCCCGATATCCACCTATATGCTCCAGATGGCGGAAAATATTGCAGCGACCGCACGCTCGCTCAACAAGAAAGAGGCGGATGTCTTTTTTAACGAGATGCTCTCCGCAAAGAGGATCTATGTCACAGGTGCCGGGCGATCCGGGTTTGTCGCAAAGGCATTTGCCATGCGGCTGATGCACCTCGGTTTTGACGCATATGTTGTCGGGGAGACGGTTACCCCGGCATTCTCTAACGGCGATACACTGGTCGCATTCTCCGGGTCCGGCGAGACAAACTCGGTCGTGGACATATGCGAGATAGCCAAGGAGATCGGGGGCAGGGTCTGCCTGGTCACCGCAGCCCCCGCGTCCCGTATGGGCAGGATCGCGGACTGTGTCGTGGATGTCGGTGACTTAACCGGCTATTATCGGAAAGAGGGCGCTACCTTTGAGGTCCGGCAGATTACCGGCCAGTACCGTTCAGTTACCTCGGCCTTCGCACCGCTTGGCACCCTGTTCGAGACGCTCGCTCTGGTATTTTCCGATGCTGTCATATCGGCCATCATGGAAGTGAAGAAGGCCGATGTCAACGAGATGAAGGGACGGCTCTCAAATGTACAATAATTTCGGAAAAACGATGCTGCTATGGGGATTCGAACCCCAGTCGCGAGCGTGAGAGGCTCGCATGATTGGCCGGACTACACTATAGCAGCGCTGTTGCTCATCTAGGTGGGCGGTTTGTTTACTTAAATGTTGTTTAACGACTGAAGAACGTTTCCCCGCCGGTCTCATCATTGACAGCCACTCACGATACCGCGATCGTATCCTCCGACCTTTTTAATATCACGGATGACAATAGCTGGAGACAAGCGGCAGTGCGTAACCGGCCTGCCTGAACCATGCGCCGGGTGACTGTATGAGCGGGCTTGAGGACCAGATCAAAGAGCTGGAAGACGAGCTCCAGCGGACGCCGTACAATAAGGCAACTTCCAAGCATATCGGCCGGGTCAAGGCAAAGATAGCACGGCTCCGTGATGAAGCAGTCACCCGGGCGATGAAAGCCGGTGGCGGAGGCGAAGGATATTCGGTAAAAAAGTCCGGTGACGCTTCCGCAGTCCTCGTAGGTTTTCCATCGACCGGCAAATCCACGCTGCTCAACAAGCTGACCGGCACGGACAGCGCTGTCGGGGCATACGCGTTTACGACATTGACCGTTGTCCCCGGTGCTCTCGAACATAAAGGGGCGAAGATCCAGCTCCTCGACATCCCGGGACTTATCGCCGGCGCTGCAATGGGAAAAGGGCGAGGCAAGGAAGTTATCGGCGTCGTCCGGAGCGCCGATATCATCATCATCCTTGTTGACGTCTACAACGAGCAGCATGTCGACGTACTGTTAAAGGAGCTTTACGATGCAGGGATCCGGATTAACTGCTTAAAACCGGACATCACCATAAAGAAGACAGCGCACGGGGGTGTCCGGCTCTCTGCCGTGGGAACGCTTGACCTCGATATCGATGAGGTGCGCTCGATCCTCGCGGAGAGCAAGATCATGAATGCCGACGTCCTCATCCGAGGGAATGCGACACAGGAGGATTTCATCGATGCCGTGCAGGGCAACCGGATCTACGTCCCGGCATTCATCGCGGTGAACAAGGTCGATCTCGTGGACAAGGAAAGGTATCTCGAGATCGAGCACGACATCGCATCCCGGTTCGGTTCCCCGCCCCTGATGATCTCCGCCTATGCCGGGTACCATATGGAGGAGCTCAAGGACACAATCTATGATTGCCTCGGGTTCATCCGGGTGTACCTCAAACCCCAGAGCGGCGATGCAGACCTTGAGGAACCGCTTATCATCAGGAGAGGAAGCTCGGTGCAGGACGTCTGCACCAAACTCCACCGCGACTTTGTCCACCGGTTCCGGTACGCACGGATCTGGGGAAAATCAGTCAAGCACCCGGGGCAGCGTGTCGGGCTTCCCCATAAACTGAAGGATGGCGACATTCTCACCATCATCATCGAGCACTGATCGCACGCTGGATCTCCGGCACCGGTGCATCCGTTTTGATCCCGTATCCGGAGAAATGTGTCCGTGTTGCCCCAAATCCTGCGGTCCTGATCCGTTCCAGCACGCTGCCGATATCCGGCGGGGACACCTTCAGGCTTTTCGCGATTCGGTGGTAATCGTAGAACGATGATGTCGGGAGTTCCTCGTTACAGACTGTTATTACGTTTTTCAGTTCTTTCTTTGTTCCCAGTTCAAGGGCATCTATCTGTTCGAGCAGGGCTTCCAGCATCCTGTGATCCTGAATGCTGCCAAGGTAGAGCGGCCCGATCGGCTGGAGGGGCTCCCCGCAAAGGGGGCAGCAGGCACCCTGCGGGATCATCCCCTTTTCTTCTTCGCGGTGCTGGCATTTCCCGCACTGCATGATATACCCGATCCTCCCGAGCGCCCGGTCGGCTGCTGCAGCACCGCGGGTGATCCTCAGATGGAGCCGGACGAAGTGCTCGCGTGCGAAACAGAAGAGCGGTTCGATGCCGCGGTCGTACTTGACAGTTTCCCGCACAACAAACCCGAGGAGGATTCGCAATCCTACCTCGCTATGGTAGTCTGTCTTCACCGGTTGGGCAAAATACCGGCGCATGCCGGCCTTCCTGTGTGCCCCGCAAAGCGGAGCCGTGTCGGTAGCTGTCACGAAAAGGAACCGCCTGGAACCCCGGACGCCTGCGTCAATAAAAGGCGCGGGACTCCCGAACGGGTCCAGATCCACTGCATCAAACGAGCGTTCCGAGAGGAGGGCATTAATATCCCGGCTGACAACCTCGGCTGGTAGGCCGGATCTGGATACGTTGGTCCGGATCAGGGAGATTGCATCCGGATTCCGGTCATTGATCGTGACGGGAATGCCGCACTCCCTCCCCACTCTTATCCCACGGACGCCGGTTGCACCCATGGCATCAAGGTAGTCTGAAGGTCGGAGGACCGAACAGAGGAGGACAGTTGCGTCACGGTTCAGTTCCATCCTGCGGTTGAAGAAGACAGGGGCTGTGCCGGGCGGGAAGTTATCGTCCATGTCCTGTACCGGCACAAAAAAATCCGTGCTGCCTTCCCGTATCCCGGTAAATTCCATTGCGAAAGGAATGTTTCCGGCTCGCAACCCTTATACATATGCTTCATCAACTTTATGGGGAGGGCGCGTGGCTTAGCCTGGACATAGCGTCAGCCTCCTAAGCTGAATGCCGGGGGTTCAAATCCCCCCGCGCCCGTCTTTTTCCCCCGAATTTAAGTACCGGGCGGTCAGATAGTGAATAACAGATGACGGTTGCGGGGTTTATATCGATCACACGGCCAGCCAATGCCGTTGTTTCGGGAATAGCAGCTCTTATCGGCTACCTCATCGCAACGGGAACCCTCATCCCGCAGGCTGTCGTGCTGGTCCCGATTGTTGCCCTGATTACGGCTGCGGGAAACGTTATCAATGACATTTTCGATGCAGAGATCGACAAGGTCAACCGGCCCCGCCGGCCGATCCCATCAGGACAGGTCAGCCGGAGTACTGCCCTTGGGTATGCGGTCATACTCTTCCTTGCCGGTATCATCCTTTCCCTGTACACCCCCCTGCTCTGCATTGCAATCGTTATCTTCAACTCGTTTCTCCTCATTCTGTATGCGGCTAAACTCAAGAGCACCCCTCTCATTGGAAATCTCGTGGTCTCGTACCTTTCCGCAAGCATCTTCCTCTTCGGCGGAGCTCTTGCCGGCCCCGCGGGAGTGCCCGCGAACCTGCCGCTTGCCGCTATTACGTTCTTTGCCATGCTTGCCCGCGAACTCCTGAAAGATGCCGAGGATGTGGAGGGCGACACTGTTGGCGGAGCCCGGACAATTCCCATGATAACCGGCATCCGGAATACCGGCAGGGCGGCACTGGTCTGTGCCATCATTGCTGCAGCTGCGAGCATCATTCCAGTGTTCAGGTGGGGTTCCCCTTACCTCGTAGGTATAGCTATCGTAGATATGGTCATCATCTCAGCAGCTGCCCGGGCCTTGCCCTGCACAACTCCTGCCTGTGTCAGGGAATCCCATGCGACATCTTTGTTAAAAGCTGGTTTTTTTGCTTCACTCGTTGTCTTCTCCCTATCAGCTTATCTCCTGTAATTCATCAGGCGGCAGGTTAACCGAGCAACAGCTTTATCGTTCTTTGCCCTGAGAGATTACCTTGAGCATCCATGGCTACCGTGATCCGGCAGGGAGACACGTTCTTTGCAAAGAGCGGGGACTATTTTGACGGGAACGTAAAGATCGACGGGGACTTCATCGTGCCGGCCCATACGCATTTCTGGGGAAGGCTCGATGTAACCGGCCGGCTGGAGCTCGGTCCGCGGTCGAGTGTTGCCCTTGGGATCACATGCGGGAGCGCAATTATTGGGAGCAATGTCCGCGTCAAGGGTCCTATCGCTGCATCGGGAGACGTTACGATCCTCGATAATGCTGTCGTCCATTCTGTCGAAGCAGGCGGGAAGGTGACGCTGCGGCCTGGTGTTCGTGTCGGCGATGTAACGGCACAGGACTCCCTGATAATTCACGGCAAGATCAAGAGCGGAAAACTAATCGGCAAGAGCATTAAAGTCCTCGGGGACTGATGACGGGCTGACACCCAGTGCGGCCATCTCGTAGACATCAGGCCAGTTCACGAGTGTCTCAACACATCCCTCTTTTGCCGTTACGACTCCCATGACGACGACGCCCATCCTGTCGGCCATGTCGATGCCTTCCTTGACCTCGGAGAGGCACCCTACCCCGATGATTGCCTTCGGGCGGTACTTCCGTACCATTCTCTTGATGAAGGATGAGCCGGGTACGATAAAGATCCGGTATCCCATCATTTCGAGGATCCGGTGCGCTTCTCCGACACTGCACTGACCGCAGTTCCGGCACTTGAGCCCTTCCGGTGTGAGGTGGGCCGGGCATTTGGACGAGCGCAGGCACTGGGGCAGGAAGATGGCCCGTTCTTTTACCGGGACGGTCTCGAAGGCGCTCTTGTTCATGCTGTTCTGGAGCTTGATGAAGAACGAGAGCATCTCCCGGTCCTCGAGACCGAGAAGCCGGAAGATCGATTTCATCGTCCCTTCGACAAAGACAAGACCGGCCCTCAGGAACTCAGGGAAATAGAGCTTTCCTTTCTTAATCGAATAGAGCGAGATTGCGACAAGCACGAATGCAAGCAACAGGTTGGCAAGGATGAAGAGGATCGTTAGTTCCCCGATAAGGGCGAAAATACCCTGGTACGGTGCGAGGTCGAATGCCATGGTGAACGTGCCCTGGATAAGTGTATTACCTAATCGTGTGGCGGGAGATAAAGGCTTTCATGTCGACCGGGGGGGTAACAAGTCCCCGCTCCGTAATGACCGCCGTAATTAGTTCCATGGGTGTTGCGTCGAATGACGGGTTGTACACTTTTGCCCCTTCAGGCACTGTCATCCGCGATCCGCATGTCGCAACCTCTTCCCGAGCCCGTTCCTCAATGACGATATCGTCTGCAGAACGCTCAGCATCAAAGGTGGAGAGCGGGGCAGCGACATAGAACGGCACACCGTGATGCTTTGCACAGACTGCGTGCATGTACGTCCCGATCTTGTTGAAGACAGCATCATGGGTGATCCGGTCAGCACCGACTACGGCACAGTCGATCCTGCCGCTCTGCATCATTCCTGCAGCCATTGAATCGGTGATTACAGTCGTATCAATCCCGTCCTGTACAAGTTCCCATGCGGTCAGGCGTGCTCCCTGCAGGAGGGGGCGCGTCTCGCAGGCGATGACCCTGATATCCTTTCCCTGTGCGACAGCCGAACGGATAACCCCGAGAGCCGTGCCGTATGTGCTGCAGGCGAGCGCCCCGGCATTACAGTGGGTAAGTACCGTGCCATGATTGGGCAACAAGGCAGCCCCGTGATCGCCGATTGCGCGGCAGCAGGCCTCGTCCTCCCGGGCGATTGCAAGCGCCTCCTGGACAGCGGCGTCCCTCATTGACGGGATCGAATCTTCCTGTTCGACAGCCTGAAGGACCTTCCTGACTCCCCACGAGAGATTGATTGCGGTCGGGCGCGTGCCAATGAGGAGATCCCCGTCTTTCTTCAGCGCGTCAAGGAATCCAGCACGGTCGGTCTTCCGGATGCGGAATGCCGCAAGCGCGATCCCGAATCCGCCGGCAACACCCAGTGCCGGCGCCCCGCGGATCTCAAGGTTCCGGATCGCAGCGGCGAGCCTCTTTACTGTAGTGCATTCCACGATCTCAAGATTGCCGGGAAGCCGTGTCTGGTCTATGAACTGTATGGTTCCTGAATCCGGATCCAGGGATAATGTAACAGGCAGTTTCACGCCGATCGCGTCCGTATAGCATCGAGAAATGCCCGCATTGCAGCAGATCCGCCCTGTGTGACAGAATCCGGGATATCGCGGGGGGCAGCAGCTGTTCCGGCGACATAGATTCCCGGCCTGATAGTGGCAACGGTATCGATGGCATCGTTGATCGTCTTTAAAAATCCGCTTTCCTCCACCGGGATCCTGAACCGCTCTGCGATGGCCGCTGTGTCCGGGGCGGGACTCAACCCGACCGAGAGGACGACGAGGTCCGGGTGCAGGACTTTGACTTCAGACGTCTCGGAGTCCTCCACCTGCATCAGCATCCCCTCTTCATCGGCAAGCACGTCCGAGGGCATGCCCCTTAAAAACCGGATCCCCATCGCCTTTGCCCGCTCGAGGTATTCCTCGTATCCCTTGCCGTATGCCCGCATATCCATATAGCAGATGGAGACATCCGTATCGGGGTATTTCTCCTTTATAAGGATAGCATTTTTTATCGCCTGCATACAGCAGACACAGGAGCAGTACGGGCGGTTCAGGGACATGTCCCGCGAACCGACGCACTGGATGAAGATGACGCTTTTCGGGATCTTCCCATCGCTGATACGCAGCAGCCTGCCACCGGTAGGTCCACTTGCATTAATCATCCGTTCTAGTTCGAGGCTTGTTATAACATCGGGAAGTCTGAGATGGCCAAACTGGGCCTTGTTGCAGGCATCAAAGACCGTATATCCGGTAGCGATAATCACACTTGCTGCCGGAATTTTAACCGTTGTCGCTTCGTCCTTCTCGCGGATTGCCGAAAGGCCGCAGGCATCGTAGCAGAGCCCGCACTCGATGCAGTGGTCGGGATCCTTGATCACGATGTCCGGCACTGCCTGCGGCTGAGGCTTGTAGATCGCCTTCCGCACGCCGACACCGGCATCGAACCGGTTGTATACTTCGACCGGACAAATGCTGATGCAGTCGCCGCACCCGTTGCAGAGGGCTTCATCGACATATCTCGGGTGTTTTTTGACAGTAACAGTGAAATTCCCTACGACCCCGTCGATTGACTCCACCTCCGCACAGGTATGGATCCGGATATTCTTGTGGCGGGAGACCTCGACCATCTTGGGAGAGAGGATGCACATGGAGCAGTCGTTTGTCGGAAACGTCTTGTCCAGTTGCGCCATGTGCCCGCCGATCGAAGGTTCACGCTCGACAAGGTGGACGAAGATTCCGTGATCGGCAAGGTCGAGGGCTGCCTGGATTCCGGCGATACCCGCCCCGATGACGACGACGTCACCCATGGGTGTACTCCGATGCGAGCTCGATATAGGCCTTTGCATTCCTGACAATATGCTGTTTCTGCTTATCGGATGCCTGCTTGATGACTTTTCCCGGGACACCGACAACAACGGATCCCGGGGGGACAACCATACCCTCTGTTACAACGGCCCCGGCCCCGATAACCGAATCTTCCCCGACGACCGCACCGTTGAGAATGATTGCCCCCATGCCGACAAGGACGCGGTCCGAGAGCGTACAGCCGTGAAGGATGGCCCCGTGGCCGGCCGAGACATTGCTGCCGATGATAACAGGGTGCCCGGCACTCGTATGAACAACACAGTTATCCTGGATATTGGAGCCTTCCCCGATCACGATCCGGTCCTTGTCGGCCCGCACGACAGCACCGAACCAGATGCTCACATTAGCCGTCAGCGTCACGTCCCCGATTACCGTTGCATTGGGTGCGACAAACAGCGGGCTTCCGACGACCTTTGCATCCATATGCATAATACCATAGGAATTTAACGTACAGACAGTATGAAGGTTATGGTAGGCGGTACATTCGATCCCCTGCACGACGGTCATAAACGACTCATTTCCCGCACGTTCGAACTGGCGGGGCCGGACGGACAGGTTGTGATCGGTCTCACCACCGACTCATTTGCCAGCAGTAAAACCCACCCGATCCGGCCATATACAGTGCGGCGACAGGAACTCGAGCGGTATATTCATAAATCGTATTTCACAACGCATTGGACAATCGAACCGTTGAATGATCGGTTTGGCTCAGCGCTGGATGCTGATTTTGATGCAATTGTTGTCTCTGAAGAAACGCTGCCGGCAGCTGTCGAGATTAACCGTCTGCGGCATAAACGCCGGAAAAAGAAAGTCGATATTCATCAGATAACCTGTGTGCTTGCCGAGGACGGGAGATGGATCTCTTCGACACGGATCCTGAGAGGGGAGATTGATATTCATGGCCGGCTCCTTGAAAAGTAATCCGGCTCCATAATCCATCTACTGCTTCAGATATACTGACCTAATCGACAGCCCTTAAAAAAGTTAATTAATTATCCTGTTGTTCCGGATTTGAAGACCGTGTCTGAGCCATCGTTGTTCCAGACTGTGAGCCGGACATCATATGCACCTTCCCTCAGGTAAATATGGGCCGGGTTCTGCTCCTTTGATGACGTACCGTCACCAAACTCCCAGAGCCATTTGTTCGGGCTGCCGGATGAAGTGTCCTGGAACTTGACAATGAACGGGGCCTTCCCGATACGCTCGTTCACCTGGAAATCAGCGACCGGTCCCATCCTGACATTGATATATTGTTCCTTGGTGTCTGTGTCTCCTCCATTAGCATTTGATGCAGTCAGCGCAACCGTATATATCCCGTTAGTCGTGTAGGTGTGCTTAGGGTTCTGGTCGGTTGAGGTCGATCCGTCACCGAAGTTCCAGCTCCAAGCTGTCGGGCTTCCCTTTGACTTATCCGTGAATGAGACGGTAAACGGTGCCTGGCCTTTTGTCTTGTCAGCAACGAAATCGGCACGAGGGATGTTGATGATGGTGATATACTGTTTCTTTGTCAGTGAGGTTGATGTATACTGGTTCGACGCGGTCAGTGTTACATCATACATGCCAATCTTCTTGTATGCATGGTCGGGGCTCTTTCCATAGCCGGTCGATCCGTCACCAAAGTCCCATACCCAGCTTGTCGGGTTATTATTAGACAGATCCATGAACCGGATGAACTGGTCAACACCAGAAACAGTCCTGTCAGCCTTGAAGTCAACTCTCGGGCCGAGTCCGACCGTTATGAGATTTTCGGCAACTTTGGTGCTCTGCCCGAATTTGTTCTTGGCCGTCAGGGTTACGGTATAGATCCCGTCTCTGAGATAGATATGACGGGGGTTCTGTTCGGCGGAGGTCTGCCCGTCGCCGAAGTTCCAGAGCCATTCTGTAGGCATGTTCTCAGATTTGTCGATGAAGCGGACGGTCTGCCGCGACGGAATGTTCTGGTATGCGGGGATCGACGTGACAAAGTCAGCAACAGGTGACAGACCGACATTGATGTACTTTGTCTTGATCTCAGTATCCCTGCCATTCTCATTCTTTGCCGTTAAGGAGACCGTAAAGATGCCCTTGACCGTGTATGCCTTTACCGGGTTCTGAGCCGACGATTCGCTCCCGTCGCCGAAGTTCCATTTCCACGAGCTGGGGGTGTTCTTCGTCTTGTCGGTGAACTGGATCATTTCTTCGGTATTGACCGACGTCTTGTCAGCGGAAAAATCCGTTACCGGCACGCCACCGACATTGATAACCTGGGTCGAACGGTCGCTGTCTTCACCTTTTATCACTTCGAGGACAACATCGAAGGCGCCCCCAGAGGTAAACGTGTGGGATGGGTTCTTATCGGTCGATGTGGATCCGTCGCCGAAGTCCCATTTCCATGATGTGGGATCCCCGAGTGAACGGTCCGTGAATTTCACGGTAACAGGTGCGCGTCCGGTCATCGGATAGGCATCGAACTTTGATTTCAGTGCGGGAATCGCGATGATGTATTCGGTCTTTGTCGCGTCAGACATCGCATAATCGTTCGATGCTGTCAGGCTGACCGTGTATCTCCCACCAGTCCAGTAGGTGTGGACGGGGTTCTGATCTGTTGACCCCGTTCCGTCGCCGAAGTTCCAGACCCATTTGGTCGGGTGTCCGGCCGACCTGTCAGTGAACTGTACGACAAACGGCACGCTTCCAGTCTTTGGATCGGCAGTGAAGTCTGCAATGGGGCCGACTCCGATTGCGATGTAATCCACCTTGGTCTCAGTACTCTCGCCATACGCGTTCTTGACCGTGAGCTTGACAGTATACAAGCCGCGGTTCGTATAAATATGGACGGGAGCCGATTCGGTCGATGTTGTCCCATCGCCAAAGTCCCAAAGGTACATCAGTGGTGCTGTTCCACTCGAACGATCGACGAATCTTACGGTTGTCGGAAGGACGTTGTAGGCATAGTGGGCTTCAAAGTCCGCAATCGGTGCGAGTCCAACCACGATATAGCCAGCTGTTGAATCGGATGCTGCTGACACTGAGGGTATGAATGAAACGAAAAGAAGTATCAGCAGGATAGCCAAGACTAGTCTGTACTGTTTCATATGGTGATTTCACCAATCAGTGTACTTGACATATCGTCTATATATATTAAACGAAAGCCATCTTTCTATGTCTGGCAGAGAGCAATACCTTATTAAGATCGGGATTAATATCGTAAAATTCCAGAAAAGGATGCAGAGATCCGGCGTCCATTAATCTGGGATTGTATCAGATAAAGGAAACGGTTTTCAGATAATATAACTTGTAATATCCCGCCCGATGATCCAGTCGCAGTATGTACACCGGAGCCCTTTTGCCGTTACGATAAACCTGCTCCTGATAGGTTCATTTGTATTCGTGATACAGCCCGGGTTGGGGCACCGCACAAGCCCCTCAATCACATCGGGGATCTCAACTCCTTTCTTCTCGCAGACCTTGTAGTTCCGGATAATATTGATCGTTGCATGGGGGGAGATCAGTGCTATCCTGTCGACTTCTTCCTTGGAGAGCTCACGGTTGGAGAGCTTCACGATATCTTTCTTTCCCATTTGTCCGCTGTGGACGTTGGTGGCGATCGAGAGGGCTTCGGTCGTAGTGCCGGTTATCCCGAGAATTTTTACGACATTGAGAGCTTCGCCTGCCGCTATATGATCGATTACGGTTCCATTCTGGATTCGCCGTACGAGCAGTCCCTCATTGTCGGTGCCCACTGCAGTGTCGGCGCGTTTCATTGCATCACCTGCAGCAGCATCGCCATCCGGACTGGTACACCGTTCTTCGACTGTTCGAAATATTTTGCATGCGGAAGCGTATCGACCCTCGGATCGATCTCGTCGACACGTGGAAGGGGGTGGAGCACGATAGCATGCTTCTTTGCCGGGCTGAGCAGTTCAGGGGTGATCCGGTAGCTGGATGCGACATTAAAATATGACGCGGAATCAGGGAACCTCTCGCGCTGGATCCTGGTTACGTATATGACATCCACATCTGCAACCACATCCTTTACCGAATCATGCTCGGTGATCTGCATGCCTTTCTCGGCAAGTTCCGCTTGGAGGGAAGCGGGAAGCTCCAGTCCTTTTGGGGAGATCGTATGAAGGCGGGCATCGTAGAGGGAAAGTGCTGAAGCCAGAGAGTGCGCGGTTCTCCCGTACCGGAGGTCACCGACGAGGGCAATATGAATGCCATCCAGTTTCATAGACTGCCGGATTGTATACAGGTCAAGGAGGGTCTGTGATGGATGCTGGCCTGCACCATCCCCGGCATTGATCACCGGGACCGTAGCGAACTGCGCTGCAAGCCGGGCAGCGCCTTCCTTGGGATGCCGGATAACGATCGCATCGGCATATCCGCTAACTACCCTTATCGTATCGGCAAGCGTTTCACCCTTTGCTATAGAACAGGCCTCCATGCTGCCGACCGACAGAGAGGTCCCGCCAAGTCGGGCGATGGCCGATTCAAAGCTCATCCGCGTTCTAGTGCTTGGCTCGAAAAATAGCGTTGCAAGGATTCTGCCGTGCAGGGCGTTTTTATCGTATTTTTGCGCATCAATGCGCTTCGCATTGTCCAGCAAGCGGTCGATCTGCCGGCGATCGAAATCCCCGATCGATATGATGTGCCGCGTTTTTATCCCCCCGTATCCTACTGCTGTACATCTGTTGTATGCAGGGGATTACCTAGCTTTCGGGTGTTATCATAATGAAGGAATCGCGCAGATAGTTCCTTGAGACTAATCTCTATCGGTAAACTGAGGCAATTTCATTTCGTTATATTGCCCTCTCTCATCAGGGTTCATCTCAGGAGAAAGACATTTACGCTCCTACTATGATCCGCTCAGGCAGGATCATCCAGATGCTCTGATACCAGAAAAGCGCTGAGCATTCCGGCAAGGAATTTCCGCCTTAAAAAAACATTTGAAAATCAGAAAAACAAGTAATTGTCTATAAATAAACCTAGACATAAATCTATACCATATCTTCTCCTGTCCAGATATCGGTATTTACCAAGGGAGCCTATGGAACCGGCAAAAACCAAACGTAATACGGTCTGCATCGTCGGGCTCGGCTATGTCGGGTATCCCCTTGCCGAGGCTTTTTCACACCATACCCGGACGATCGGGTTCGATATTGATACCTTGAAGATTGACCGGGTCAGAAAAAGCGGTACTTTAATCGAGGCAACTTCGGATCCCCGTATGATCCGGCAGGCAGATTTTATCCTGATCTGTGTCCCGACCCCTATTTCCAGAACAAAGGAGCCAGATCTTTCCTTTATCCGGTCGGCAGCGGCTGTTGTCGGCCAGAACCTGAAGGAAGGGGCGATCGTGGTTCTCGAATCGACAGTAGTCCCCGGAACCACTGAGGAAGTTGTCAGGCCGATCCTTGAAAGAGAGTCCGGTATGGCGTGCGGTACCGGGTTCAAGATAGGATATTCTCCGGAACGGATCAATCCGGGGGATGATGAGCATGTTCTTTCGCGGACGATCAAGATCGTTGCTGGCATGGATGAGGAGAGTACTGTGCGGCTCACGGCACTCTATAGCATGATCACGAAAGTACATGCTGCTCCGGACATCCGCACCGCTGAAACGACTAAGGTCGTCGAGAACATCCAGCGGGATGTCAACATCGCCCTGATGAACGAAATAGCAATGATCCTTCAGCGCATGAAGATCAGTACGAGGGATGTGCTCGAATGTGCCTCGACCAAATGGAACTTTCACCCGTACCAGCCCGGAATTGTGGGGGGTCACTGCATCCCGGTCGTTCCGTACTTCCTTGTTCATACGGCAAGGAAAGCCGGTTACAGTCCCGACCTGATCCTGGCTGGCAGGAGGATCAATGAATCCGTTCCTGTCTATCTTGCAGAACGCACGGTCGACGCACTTGTAAAAACAGGACGATCCCTTAAGGAGTCCCGGGTCCTGTTTTACGGGCTGACCTACAAGGAGAATGTTCCCGATATGCGGGACAACCCGCTCGTGGAATTCGTCGGGTTTCTTGCAGCTAGGGGTGTTTCGGTTTTCGGAGCGGATCCGCTGCTCTCCGAATCCGAGATCCGGCAGTTCGGGCTCGTACCATTTGACAAAGAACGGGATGTTGTAGACTGTATCGTCATCGCAGCCCCTCATGATGCGATCCGGAATACCGATGCCGGGGAGTTCATGCAGATTTCGAACAAGAACCCCGTCATGGTTGACATCAAGGGCCTATTCGAAAGAAATGATCGTATCCGCCGTCATTTCACCTATCTTACGCTCTGACGGATCCTGGCTCCTGGGGTTATGATATCCATGGAAATGAGAACTGTCTGCAAATAACCATTAAGTTCTTTAAAAAAAAATTTGATGAGCATATGGTCTGGCAGGCCGGGATTGTTGTTATAATCCTAGCATCGATCCCATATCTCTTCTATTTTCTTGGGATCCGCTTCGGTAAAAAAACACCGTCAATACCGGTTATGAAAAATCCACCCCCCGTCTCCATTGTCATATCCGCATACAACGAGGCCCGGATCATTGCCGAAAGGATTGAAAACATCGCTTCTTTGAGGTACCCCCATGACCGCATAGAGGTGATCCTTGTCGATGATTGTTCTTCGGATGACACCGGCAGTCTTGCTGCCGCTGCCTTTGGCCGAACTGATCTCTCGTACCGGATCATCAGGAATGATAACCGCCTTGGCACAAACCGCTCCTATAACCGGGCAATTGCTACCATCGAAAATACGATTGTAGTGACAACCGATGCTGATGTTTTTTTTACACCTGATACACTGGGAATCCTGATTTCCCGGCTATGCAGTGACGATCGGATCGCAGCGGCCTGTGCAGATCTCCGCCCGCATGACTCCCGGAACAGCACAGCTGACTTCGAATCAGTTTACCGGAATTTTTACGGGCAGATGTGTGACTGGGAGAGCGCGATCGATTCGACCTATACGCTCAACGGGGCGATGGTAGCGTTCAGGAAGGATCTCGTCCAGCGGATCGAAGAGAGCAGGGGGGCCGACGATGCCAACACGGCATTCGCCGCGATCCGGAACGGGTACCGCGCTGTCTACGAGATCCATGCAGTTGTCTACGAGATCCTGCCCGAGGACCTGCCGACCCAGTTCCGGCAGAAGACCCGAAGGGCGAAGCGTCTCATCGAGGCGACGCTTGCCAATCTCAATCTCCTGTTTCTGAAACGGCCGTTTGCCCTCTTCTATGCCATGAGGATATGGATGTATACATTTACGCCGGTCCTCTATATCATGGGAACAATCCTGTTCATGGCCGGGATCTTTCTTGTAAATATTCCTGTATTCGCCCTGCTTCTCATTGCGGGACTTTTCCTGTTCTTTGTCTGGAAGAGGAACCTCGTCTCAGCTTTCACCATCAACCAGATCTATCTCTTTTCCGGGCTGCTCAACCTAGGAAAAAACACCCTGACGTGGGAGAGCACGTCCAAAAAATAATCCCGTATCCCGTATCCTATTTCGTGACGATGTGCCGGTTCAGGATGAGGATATCGAGGTCGCTGTTTTCAAGGGTATGGACCGCATCGGACGGGTGGTAGACCATCGGTTCCCCGTGGAGGTTGAAGGAAGTGTTCAGGACAGCCCCGGTGCCGGTCTTTCTTGCGAAGGACTCGATGATCGCATAATATTCGCGGTTGGCGCTGTTGGTTAAAATCTGGGGGCGGACCGTGTGATCCTTGGGATGGGTCGCTGCGACGATCTCGCCCGCTTCAGGTTTCGTCGCATAGCTCATGATCATATAGGGGGATTTGACACCCTTCGGGTTAATGATGTACCGCTGTTCGTAGGTGTCGAGAACCGTTGCTGCAAAAGGCATCCAGAAGTCACGCATCTTGATGGCGTCGTTGATCCTCTGGACGTTCCGGTACGAACGGGGGTTGGCGAGGATGGAACGGTTCCCGAGGGCGCGGGCGCCCCATTCCGCCCTGCCGGCACACCGGGCAACGATCCTGTCTTCCGCGAGCATGTCTGCGGCGAAGGATGCCATGTCCGGCTCTTTCCGGCACTCGTACCCGGCCTTCCGGATCTCGGCAATCACGGTACTGTCGTCAAAGTCTTCCCCAAGATATAGATCCCGCGGGGGCCTGTTGTCTACTTCCCTGCCGGTTTCGTGGCAGTGCTGGGCATTGGCAAGGTACGCGGCGCCGATCGGGTTGCTTTCGTCGCCGCAGGAGGGCATGACGAACATCTCTTCTACCACGGGCAGGTCCATGATCTTCCGGTTCATCTTGACGTTCATGAAGACCCCGCCCGACAGGGCGAGCCGGTGGATGCCTGTAGATTCGATGCAGTTGGCAACCCACCGGCAGACGAGCCGCTCGGTAAATTCCTGCAGCCCGCCGCAGATCGTGTCAAAGCGCCTGCGGCGGTAGATCCGTTCGAGCAGGGTCAGGCATGACGGTGTCGGGAGGAGTGTCTTCCTGCGGAACCTCATCCCGTCAACATCGAGGAGGCCGGAGAGCGAAGAAACGATATCCTTGTAATATTTCTCCTGCGAGTACGGGGCCATCCCCATCAGCTTATACTCGTGTTCGAGCGGGGTCATTCCCATGTGAAACGTGGTCAGGCTGTAGATGTTTCCGACGGAATGGTTCTCCGGCGTGACCGCGAGGGGGATGATCCGGTTTTCGGAATCACACACAAACACCCCGGCGCATCTCCCGTCGCCCCCGCCGTCAAGGGTGAGGAGGAGCGTATCCTTGGCCGAAAAACCGCTCGAGTAAAGGGTGCTTGCCGCATGGACCGTGTGGTGGTCGAGGAACCTGACTTTACTGAGGGGGATGTTCCTGGATTCCAGCCACTTTTTTCGGGCATTCATCCGGCTGCGCTTGTAGAGGGAATAGGCGGGTGTAGCCCGTGCGACGTCGTTAATAGCCCTTTTCATGGGCGACTGGCCATAGTATTCCTTCTGCTCCTGTGCCGTCCGCTGGGGGGGATTGTGGATGCTCCCGAAAGCGAAACAGTCGATGTCCTCAAGAGCGAGGTGGCACCAGTCCAGCGCGTGCCGGATTGCGGAATCCGGAAACCCGTTGTAGTTCTTGACGCGGTTAATCCTCTCCTCCTGAACAACAAAGAGGAGCTCTCCGTTTCGAAGGATGCTTACGCAGGCATTGTGGTTGTCATGGATGCCCATGACCGTGTACGGGTCGCTCATTACGGAGTCCTGATCCTTAGGGGTTTTCTGCCTTTATCTTTAATGGCTTCTTGGTCTGCTGCAGGTCCGTTCTCCTGATCTTTTCAACAACACTTTATAATCGCACCGTCGATGCTGATCATGGATCCGCAGGAGCATGTCCTGATCATTAGCCCGGACGAGCGCATCCAGGCTGCCTATTCCGCAGCGCTTCGGGACATTACCGGCATCACCCATTCGTTTACCTTCATCGATCCCGATCTCGCGAGCAACGTTACCGGTGAGAGCGTCCAGAGGCGCGAGCAGAAGGAGGCGATCCGGGCAGAGCTCCAGCGGGTAAAGCCGGTCGCACAAGAGATCGGCATCAGTCACGCGACCCGGTATATCGAGCCGGCGACCATCGATGCAGTGGCATCGGCAGTGCTCGCTATCCATGACGACCACCCGTCTGCACGGTACTCCTTTGTCCTGTCGGGGAACCCGGCGCCGGTCTCGATCGGCCTCTTCCGGATGGCGATGTGGCTTAGCGGGGACGCGTACTTCGTCTCCAGAAAGGCCGTGCTCCAGAAACTGACGGTGCCCATGATGACAGCAGGGGACTTTGCCGCAAACCCGAATTACCTTAAGATGCTGATGCTCCTGCACGGCAAACCCCCGGTGAAGGCCGGTGCGCCGTCGGGGATCCCCCGGCAGGTGCTCTTCAAGGGAATGAAAGACGAGTATGCACCGCTCCGCGCTGTGGGGGGAAAGAAAGCGCACCGCGAGCTGACCCACGGCAACTTCTCCCAGTTCCTTGCAACGCTCATTGAGCGCGGCCTTGTTGCGGAAAATTTCTCGCAGGGCGACAAAAAAATCCGGCTATATTCCATCACGCCCGAAGGCGAGATCGCGCTACGGCTCCATCTGGCCCGGCCCCTCTGACGTGGAGCTGTTGGTAATGATGCAGATGCTCTGTAATCTTACAGGAATTCTGTAAGATTAAGGACAGTTATTATCGGGCTTGAAAATTTTTGGGCCGGAAAATTTCCGGGATTGAAAATTTTTAGCTGAAAAATGGGTGGGGAATGGGGTGGTGCAGGAGGGGAGCATGAAAAATTAGGAGGAGGAGAGGGATTTTACGGCATCATCAGTGAGCGCCGGGATGTATTCCGTCACTGGTCTGGTTTGGGCATCTTTCATCGTTTTTTCACCTTTGAATACCCAGACCGGTTCAAGGTAATCTTCTTCAAATGCCGGGGCCTTTGACGCATAGGCGAGGTAAACGTTGTTGATGGTTACCCGCGATGGGGTTTCGATACCGGTTTTAACACCGACCTTTTTCAGTTCTGCAAACGCGGTTTCCGGGGATTTGAGTGGGAACCCCTTAACCGGAGTGTATTCTCTCCAGATTGTCGAATATTCAATGATATCCCCATTTCCGCCGATTGCCACAGTTATGCCGGAACCGATAACCTTGATATTATTGAGTGCCCGGCCATATTTAACTTCAATTCGTCCGTAATGTTGAATCTCGTTTCCATTTTTATCCATGCTTTTTACATAGTAACGTTCAATCCCGCTGAAGTAAGCCCCTTTCGGGAAGAGATCTTGTCCTTCGAGGAATTGCGTGGCTATTCTCTCGGCCTCTTTGTCGGAGGGGAGTTTATTCGGGGAGTCCATTAACTCATTCGGACGATTTGCGTTAGTATATCTCGTGCTTCCAGAAATTTTTAAAATTTCTAAACCATACATTAAATCATCTGATTGGACTACACAATCTCCCCGTAATGTGCCGGTTACATTGAATTTCTTGGCAAGGGCAAGAGTTGTCTCTTTATTGACAATCGGGGGATTTGTTTTGTAAACAAGAATTGTCTCCGGATTCGCAGGCATTGATGAATTCATGTCGATCTGATAGGAAAGCGATCCAGCAATGTCACCATTCTGATTGGCGAAATCCGATGAATCCACGGATCCTGCCGCAGGGTTACTTCCTATCCCAAGCATGAATACTAATGATAAAGCAATTGTCAGGATGACTAGGAAAAATCCCACAAACCATTTCTTTTCCATTTCAATCACCATAATCAGTCTGTTTTACAGTCAAATTTTTCATACTGAATAGACGCTGAGGGGGCAGAACAAAACGATCCATATCCCGGGAGGTAATCGTTACCGCAGGGTTCAGCCCACATTGATGCACCGAAATAATCAGTGCGATCAATCGTGTCTTCCAACGTCATTCTCCATGCGTCACGAATGTTCCTAACCTGATATGGCTGCCCTTCAAATATCCCTCCTTTCAATCGAGCAGCATAAATTCCACCCTGCCTGTCATACAATAACCCCTCCGTTTCATAACTGTTTAGAATATGCAGGCCATTGAACACAGAATGCCAGTTGACCTGAGTGTCCTCATCGAGAATATAGCATGAAGAGAGTGTCAGCCACTTGAGCTTCGATCCACCAAACTGCATGTCTGTCCGAGGAAGTTCGAGAACTGAATTACTCGTACCGAAATATATACGGTCATTTGCGCCATGACCTGCAAATAAAGCAAAGTCTGCGTTATCTGCTTTAATTGGGAATATTTCCGATACACTCCAATGTTTCGATCCCGCGTCATCATTATAAAACTCGGCATAGCCTGTCCAGGAAATTCCTCCGTTATTGGCACCGACAATGTTCTGGTAAAATGTACTTGCCAATGGTACTGCAGATCCTAATGGTGGCTGTCCCCCATGATAATCACTAACCCCTTCGGCAAATACAGTAAATGTCGTCTGCTGCGGCGCCGTCACCGAAATATAATCCACCTTCGTCTCCGTATCGCTCCCATCCGCATTCGTCGCGGTCAGGCTGACCGTATAAGTTCCTGCCGAGTTGTAGGTATGAACAGGGTTCTGCTGCGTTGCGTTCGTGCTGTCCCCGTCACCGAAATTCCACGACCACGACGTCGGAGAATTGGTCGACAGGTCGATGAACCGGGCGGTGAATGGACAGGTAAAACCCCCGGTTGGCGGATCCGGAATATACGCGTGGATCGAATCGATCCCGGCTTGGGTATTCAAATATGTCCAGATCTGAATCGATTGATCACCTGACAAGGTCGGAGTCGCTGAATTCGTCACCCATCCGGTAACCTGCTGCCCGGGGAAGTCTATAACGAAATTCCATGGCCCCTGCCAGTATCCATCAGACAGCACGAAATCATAGGTATTCGGCGAGAAGACTTTTACCGCCATCGAAGCCGAAGTAACCCCGGTATAGTCTACCGTCCGGTAGATCCTGCTGTAGCCTCCGCCTCCTGTATAATAGCAATAATACGAACCCTCGTTCGCCCCACCGCTTATAACACTAAGAGAAGGGTTTCCTTCCGAAGTCCATCCGGAAGTGTCGCCGGTCTCGAACCCGCCGTTGGTCACCCGCTCGGTCGGATCGATGGTGATCGGGTACTTCGCGCCGGTCAAATCCCCGGACACTGTGATGGTCTTCTTCTCCTTGTTAAGCGTGTACTCCATCTCGAATCTCTTTCCAGTCGCGTCAAGAGCAAACGGCTTTGGCATCACCACGACGTCCTCGCCGTTGACGTACACGACGAGGTTCCCCCAGCGGTCGGGATTGATGTCGATCGTGCTGTCCTTCGCATACGTAGTGACCTGTTTTGTGTACGGGTATGTCACAATTTCCGTCTTGTTTGCATCATAGGAGACCTCTGGCCGGGACAGGTCCGGTTCGTTTGTAATCCAGTCGGAGAGTCTGAGATCATAGGAATAGCTGACTGGTGCCGGTCCGTTCAGGGTAACAGATTCCTTGATCAGATCCCGGTATATTTCGTAACGGACGGAAGGTTCCGACCCGATAATCCGCGTGTTCCCGTTCGTGACGGACTTCGTATCGAGTCCTGCGATCTGCGGGATGATGCCAATCGTCACCCGGCCGATCTTATGGAGGTACCCGGCTCCATTGAATGTTACACTCGACATATCGCTCGATGCGATGCCATCCGGCCCGATTCGAACAGAGATATCAGCAGCGGTAACCCCGCCTGCGTTCCGGTACGGGTTATCCTGAGCAGCGACAGGAAATATCAGGGCCAGGCTTATGATGATACAGATTCTTGGAAGAAGACTTCGCAGCCTCATTAATCTCACGCCCCCATCACCGGATAAAATGTGAAATCCGCGACCGGAGGACCCGAAATCGGCGGGTCCGCGCTGATCGAGTCCATGTGGCCGTGAGTGGAGGAGTACGTCCACAGGTCATAGGTGCTGCTTCCGGACAGCGTGGGAGTCGTCGACTTAACGCTCCAGTCCTTGACGGTCTGCCCCGGGAAATCGATATACCAGTTCCCGAAATCGTACCACCGGTTCGACAGCACGAGATCGTACCTGTTGTATGCCGGTACCGCCCATGCACCGGATACGGAAGTCACGCCGGTATAATTAATTGTCTGTCGTAATCCGGAATAACCGCTGGCGCCGATGACATCGAGGTAGTACGTACCCTGGTAGGGTGTGTCGCTCTTGACCGTGTAATAGGCCGTAGTTCCTACTACGGTTGTCCAGCCGGTTTTATCGCCGGTCTCGAATCCGCCGTTCGTCACCCGCTCGGTCGGATCGATGGTGACCGGGTACTTCGCGCCGGTCAAATCCCCGGACACTGTGATGGTCTTCGCCTTCTTGTCAAGCTTGAAATCCATCTCGAACCTTTTTCCGGTCGCGTCAAGAGCAAACGGCTTTGGCATCACCACGACATCCTCCCCGTTTACGTAAACAACGAGGTTCCCCCAGCGGTCGGGATTGATGTCGATGGTGCTATCCTTTGCATAGTTGATCACTTCCTTCGTGTACGGGTACGTGATGATGACGGTGCTGTTGGCGTCGAGGGTTTCAACAGGCCGGGACTCGTCCGTCTCATTGGTTACCCAGTCCGAGAGCCCGAGGTCGTATGAATACCGGAGCGTTGCGGGCGACTTCAGGGTCACCCGTTCCTTGATGAGATCCCTGTATACTTCATGTTCGATGACCGGATCGATCCCGTACCTGCGGATATTGCCGTTCACCGTGGCTGATCCGCCGGCCTTTGCCTGCAGCGGGTTGATGGTGATTGATACCCTGCCGATCGTATGCGTGTATCCCGCACCATTGAACACCACATTGGATGATCCGGCCGTTTTTACGCTATCGGACCCGAGAACGACCGGGTTATCTGCCTGTGTAACTTCCCCGGCGTTCCGGTACGGGTTTTTTATCCTGTGCAAGGGCCGGTGATACGAGAATGAGGCAGAGCACAAGGATCGCCAGCGGTATGAGATTGCCTTTCATGGCAGGACAACCCCCGGGTGCCTGATTATTATCATTTGTCTCAATATATACGAGATTCTGGAAGGGTTTTCCTGATCCTCCAAATCCCTTTTTCCGGATGGATTCATGTTTCACTCAACCTCCTTTTTTATTTTTTTACCGGAGGCATCATCCAATACTTCTTGGGATAACAAGCTGATCGGATCATGCCCTTCGTGGCAGGGCCGGGTTCATTTGACATTCCAGGTAAATTGAACCGGCCCGTTTTCCATTCCTGCAGAGATATACTTCATACGATTATTCTACCTGCTGCTACTTTGTGTGACTTTTAATCAATAATAAGCATTTTTATTCTGATTCTGTTGAATAAATCTATGTTATTATTTAAGGATGGATATTTGCTCTTTTTTACAGAGAATAGAAAAACGCCTTTTGACGAAGACAGGAGAATAATATATCTGGCCTAAACATTCTGTACAATAATCAAAATCTCCCGATAATTCATTGTTTGGTATTATATGCCGTGTGATGCATATATCATCTGTCGTATCCGGTCAAACCGTGAAATGGGTTATGCTGAATCTCTCACGTGACAGGCATACAATTTTCCGTTCATTTCCTCGCAATCGTCACGTATCCCGAGTGGCATACGGAGGTCGATGGCCGGGTCCCCCGTTTCGACCGGGTCATCTCCCGCTCGATCAGCTCGTGGGTATGGACTTCGGAAAAGAGATCCGTTGCGGCGTCGACAACGATTGCCATCTGCTCTAAAAACGGCGTGTAACAGGCGAGGTATCCGCCGGGCCTGAGCAGCAGGTGCGCATGGGCTACATGCTCGGGGAGGATCTGCATGTCGAGATGGACGACATCGAACGTACCTGTGGCCTCAAGGAAGTCTGCGGCAACTGCCTTGACATTTTCAAGTTTTGCGTCGGCGATATTCTTCTGTGCCAGCGCGGAAAAGTCGGGGCGGATCTCGTAGGTCTTCACAGAATTTGCAACCCCGCCAAAGTAGATTGCTGAAATGCCGCTCCCGGTGCCGGCATCCAGCACGTCATCGTTCCGGTTCATGCCAGTGTATGCAATCACGAGCCCGATATCTTTGGGGAGCATGGGTGCGCCGGAGCGCTTGCCATGGGTGAAAAAGTCGGTCGGCCGGGGGAGGCGGACGGTGAAGACCGAGCCGCTGTGGGTGGCCACGGTGTCGCCGGCGTCCCTCCCGACAAGCGAAGCGAGGTCGACCTGTCCCTTGTCGGTCGAGAATGTACCCGTACCGGCCCGTACCCAGTATTCCCGGCCCTGCCCTACGAGAAGCACCCGGTCGTTCTGCCCGATCATTTCTGCCCTTGGGAAAGGCGCATGATGGCTTCCGCGATGTCGCCCTTGGTTGCCATAAGAGCTGCCTTTGCCGCATCATCGGAGACATTCGCCTGTGCGGCTACCATGGTGACGTCCTCTTTCGGGATCTCGACCGCAGCCTCCTCGAACCGCGGCTGGCCGACGATCTGGTAGGTCGTGACCCCCTGCATTGTCATGGCGGTGACTTCCGCGGCATCGAAGATATAGTTCCCTTTCGGGGTTCTGATCACGATCTGCTGGACGTCCTCGATCGGCTCGACGCTCATGCCCAGCTTCTTCATCATCGCTTTCATCTGCTTGGGGTTGATGTTGCCCGGTAGCATTGTCACTCACTTCCCTGCCGTACTTTTACCGCTTCTCCGTAATTAAATGCCAGCATCTCCGCTCCTGAAAGAGTTGCCGTCCCGCAGGCAAGGAGCTGGTCGTTGTCTGTCACGACCAGTACCTCGTCCCCGGCACGGATTGCCGGGTCTGCCGCAATTACATGTTTTGCAAACACGTTCTTGCCTTGGGCGATAAACTCAGCAACGTCCTGTCGGACGACCACGCGGTACTGCGGTGCGGGCAGGTATGCATGCAGGCGGCGGGCCCCTTCGATTCCCAGCGTGAGCCGGCCGTCCTGCGCCCGGACGGTTGCGAGGCGTTTTCCGTCAAAAAGGATCTGGCGGATCCGTCCCGTTGACGAGAGCATGAATTCGCACCCGTCCGGGAAGAGCGCAGTCCCGCACAACCCCCCGAACTGGAAGTCAGCGATTGCCTGTACCCGCCGCACCGAACTGTTCTTTGAGTATCCGGTTGACACGGATCACAAACTCCTCTTCCGCTGTTTTCGGGATGTACGCCCCGGCCGCGATCTTGTGACCGCCACCACCGCCACCATATTCTGCCGATGCATCGCTGATCGCTTTCTGGAGGTCAATACCCCTCCTCACTACACGCTCAGTCGTCCGCATCGATACTTTTGTCAGGTTCTCATCCTCAGGAACAGTGCACATGATCAGGATCGGTTTTGTGCTGTCCAGTTTCGAGAGTGCCATGCCGGCCCCGATCCCGACAATGGTATCGGGATACCTTGTCCCGACATGGATGTACTGGACGGAATCGAGAACCTTCACACCGGTATCGAGGATGTAGTTCAGCAGGTCGCGGATGATGGCCCGGTGGTTGCTGAGCATGTGCTCGGCGTCCCGGTAGGCGCTGCCACGGTCTCCTTTCAGGATCGCACTCCCGACCTGTGGTTTCGCCCACCTGCCGCAGGCGTTGAGCAGCGTCGCGTACTCCTGTGCATTCCGGAGCGGGGTCCGGACGAGCTCGTCGGGAAAGTGGTAGGTCTCGGCAAGGAGGCGGTCGGTCGGCTCGCCGTGCGCCATCAGCTGCTCTGCGAGCGCCGAGATGATGGTCTTCTTGTCTTCCTGCGGCAGCTCATCCCATACGAGCCACCGCCCGTCACCGGCCTGCTGCCGGATCCCGAGATTCCTAAGAAACTGCTTCGCTCCTTCAGGATTGTTGCTGATCCCCTTAATAAACGGGTCGTCGTTGTAGGCAAGGGAGAGATAGACAGGACGGGTCGCGGTACCATAGCAGTTGAGGTCACGCCGCCGGACCTCGACATTCCGGTGCCGTGCCCCGTCCTCGACAATCACATCGCGTACCATGCCGGTCAGCCCGCAGGTCTCTCTCGCCATCATGTCGCCGACATTCCCGATGACCGCGGTCTTGGCCAGATCCAGATTTGCGGGATCGAGTGCTTTTGCGACCAGATACGCAACGCCCGCTGCGCTCATCTTCGCATGGCCGTGCGGGAGGCAGTTCACCTGCCGGTACTCCCGTTCGCAGGGCTGGCTGACATGGTGGTCGATGATCAAGACATCCTTCTCCGGAAGGCCACGGTCATGGAGAAGGTTCTGCTGCCCGGCGCCGAGGTCGGCAAAGATCTTGAACGAGGAGTCCGATGGCACCTGCGGGATCGTGAGCGGTTCGAGCTGGCGGACAAAGACCGACCGGCAGGTAATCTCGAGACGGGATATCGCCTGTGAGAGAATCGCCTCGCTTGCGATGCCGTCGGCATCGATGTGGGAGATGATGGTTATGGTCTCTGCCGCTGCAATCGTCTCCGCAGCGGCCTTAACATCATCGTTAAAACCCATCCTGTATATTACTAGGGAGTTCCTACACATGAATTGTACTGGCAATGAGGCGCGAAGGTATCCGGAGATTTGTCGAGCAGGGCATTATCACGCCCGCACGCATGCGGGCCGTGGACAGGAACGCGATTGCGCTCGGGGTCTCTGAGCTCCAGATGATGGAGAGTGCGGGAAAAGCACTGGCGGAGTGCGCTCTCAAGAAGAACCCGTCAAAGGTCCTCGTTCTCTGCGGGAAGGGGAACAACGGCGGCGACGGGATGGTTGCAGCCCGGTACCTCCAGAACATGACCGATTGCGCTGTCTGTTTCCATGACAGCCCGGACCGCTCCCCCTCCTGCACCGATAACCTCAATGCCCTGAAGCACTGCCGGGTCGCTCTTCACCCGTTTGTCTGCCGCGATGACGTATTGGCGGAAAGGAGCCTGTTCGAAAAGGCCGATGTTATCATCGACGCCCTGCTCGGTACCGGTGCGTCAGGGATACCAGCAGAGCCTATCGCTACCTGTATTGAGCTCGCAAACGCGGCGAAAACCACGATCATCGCTGCCGATGTCCCGACGCCCGGCATGAGGGCGGATACTGTCGTCGCGTTCCACCGCCCGAAAATGGATGGCTCAACTGTTATCGACATCGGTATCCCGGTCGAAGCGGAGTGCTGCGTCGGCCCCGGTGACCTGACCCTGATCCCGGCACGGAAGCCCGACGCCCATAAGGGGCAGGGCGGGGAGGTGCTGGTGATCGGGGGCGGTCCGTACCAGGGCGCACCCTACCTTGCCGGCCTCGGCGCCCTGCGCGGCGGCGCCGACATCGTCCGGATCGCATCGCCGGTCTTCGAGCCTGTCCCCGACCTGATCTATGAGGCAATCGGCGGGCAGGTGATCGGGGACGAGCATACGGAAACGCTGATCCGGCTCGCAGAAAAGGCGGACGTGGTGGTCTGCGGCAATGGCCTCGGGGCTACGAGCCACGATGTGGTCTGCACCGTCGCGCCGCACTGCAAAAAGGCGGTCTTTGATGCCGACGCTCTGCGGCTTCCGCTCCCTGTTGCGAAGGAGGAAACGATCTATACTCCCCATGCTGGCGAGTACGCCCGGATCACCGGAGTAACCCTATCCCCGGACCCGGTGGCACGAGCCGACGCCGCCCTGGCCGCGAACCTTCCCGGCACCGTTCTCCTCAAGGGACACATCGATGTGATTACCGACGGGAACCGCGTGCGGTTCAACCGTACCGGGGCCCCGGCAATGACAGTTGGCGGGACCGGTGATGTGCTGGCAGGAGTGGCCGGGGCGCTGCTCTGCCACCTGCCCGCGTTCGAGGCGGCCTGCATCGCCGCGTACGTGAACGGGAAGGCCGGCATGGCAGTAGCCAAGGAGCGGGGGAACGGCATGCTGGCCTCCGATCTTGTCGACAGGATACCGGAAGAACTGTTCGGGGGCCGGTAATGGCGAATTTCACGCACATCCAAGACGACCGGGCCCGGATGGTCGATGTGACGGGAAAGGCCGATGTCGCCCGAGAGGCGGTGGCCAGCGGGAGGATTTACCTGCGGGAGGAGACGCTTGCCGCGATCCGCGAGGGCACCGTAGTTAAGGGAAATGTGCTTGCCACAGCCCGCGTTGCCGCAACCCTTGCAGTCAAGAACACGGCCGGCATCATCCCCATGTGCCATCCCATTCCCATCAGCTCGATATCGGTGGATTTTGTGGACGGCGAAGGGTATATCGAGGCGACGGTTGTCGTTAAGATGACCGGGAAGACCGGGGTCGAGATGGAGGCTTTAACGGGAGTATCCGTTGCACTGCTGACGATATGGGATATGGTGAAGTCGGCGGAGAAGGATAAGGCCGGCCAGTACCCGGTGACCCGGATCTCGGATATCCGGGTTGTTGAGAAGAAGAAGGGGAAATGAAAATCTTATTGGAATGATTAACGCTCTCGGGGGGCTCCGCCCCCTGCCGCTTTGGCCGCCCCCTCTGCGATTTCCTTACGCGCGAAACGCCTCGTCGGGTTTCGCGCTATCAAGGCCGGTTACAATCTCTCAAATCCCGACCAACCGATCTGGCCGCCGCGCGACACGATAGGTATCAATCTTCGCTTCAGCGATGATTGATTTGAGAAGAACTCATCTGAAGTTCTTCGAACGTCGCGCTGGGCGGGGAGTCTCGCATGTGAATCATATTCATAAAATATATGGGTCTAACCGCACACGAGCGCTTTTATAGCCTGCCTGTCAATGTATTTAGGACTACGGGATGCGTCCCGTTGACAGTGAAGGAATGTGGCCGTTATTGCGGCTGAACCTTTCAGGTGATACTTAATGGTCAAATCGATGTATGCCTTCGTCAGGGAGGCATGGAACAAGCCTGACAAGAGCAGGGTTGAGGATCTCCTCTGGGACCGGATGCAGGCATGGCGCCGCGAGGGGAGCGTTGTCCGCGTCGATCGCCCGACCCGGATCGACCGGGCACGTTCGCTCGGGTACCGGGCCAAGCAGGGCATCGCCGTTGCGCGCGTCAAGGTGCGCAGGGGCGGTCGGAGGCGCTCGCGGTACGTCCGCGCCCGCCGGTCGGCACGGATGGGCAAGAACCGGCTCACCGCCGCAAAGAGCATCCAGCGGATTGCGGAAGAGCGCGCTTCGAAGAAATTCCCGAACATGGAAGTCCTCAACTCCTACTGGGTCGGGCAGGACGGGAAGCTGAAATATTACGAGGTCATCCTCGTCGATGGCCACCACCCCGCGATCAAGAGCGACCGGAAGCTCTCATGGGTGGGAAAGAGCACCAGCCGGGGGCGCGCCGAGCGCGGCAAGACCTCTGCCGGCCGCCGTGGAAGGGGCATGACGACCAGGGGTTTCGGCACCGAAAAGACCCGGCCGTCCATCCGCTCCCATGCCAACCAGGGCAAATAATCTTATCCTCTTTTTGTCGAATTCTTTTCTATGACTATAACCGACGCCTGTGTCTGCCCGTACCCTGCCGGGGATTCATCCATCCGGCGCATGGCCCTCGAGGCCCGGGAACTGGGATTCGACCGGCTCGTCGCTGTCGGGGTACCTTCCGGTGAATATTCCGGGCTCCCCGTCATTGAAGGAGTTCTCATCAGCGGAGGTTCGGCAAAGGACATTGCCGCACGGGTGAAGCGCGCCAGCACGGCTGGTGCCCTTGTCGTCGTGCAGGCCGGTGAGAACCGGTTCAACCGTGCCGTCCTGGGAATGAAAGGTGTCCACGTCCTTACCGGAATCCACGCAGCCGACCGGCATGCGTTCGACCACGTGACGGCAAAGATGGCTGCGGACAGGAGGATCGCGCTCGATATCAGCCTTGCGCCGCTGATCCGGCAGCGGGGGGCGGCTCGCCAGAAGGCGCTGAACCGATATCTCGACATCCTCATGCTCTCCCGGAAATTCGGTTTTCCCCTCACCCTCTCAACCCATGCCCGCTCGGTTCTTGAGATGCGGTCGGTCAGGGAGGTCAGCGCCCTTGCCTCGCTCATCGGATTTGACGTTGCTGATGTTGAAAAGGCACTCGGCTCTGTCGATACCCTGCTGGCTCCGCAAAGCTCTGTGAAGGTGATCTCATGACGGTCCGGCCGCCAACGCTCCGGGCAAAGCGGCGATATGTGCTGGCCCGGATCTTTCCCTCCGGTTACGGGCCGGACCAGAAGGACCTCTACTTTGCCGTTTTCGAGGCCGTAACTTCCCTCTGGGGAGATAGCCTGGCATCCCTGATCCAGCCTGCCGTTGTCGCTGCCGGGAACGGCTATGCCATCGTGCGATGCCTGCGGGGAATGGAGCGCGAGCTCGGGATAGCGCTTTCCACAGTAACCTCGTGCTCCGGCCAGCCGGTTACACTCCGGAGCATCACGACATCAGGTACCATCGACAGCCTGCGTTCCCGTATCCATGCTGTACAGGAGGAGGCAAAGCATGCAGAGATGCGTGAGTGTACCTTCGACCGGCGGGATTGCACTGTTGCCTTTTGTGAAGGGGATAAGGTTGATGTGATTGAAAAGGGATTTAAAAATACAGCACGATTCTATCTGACAACAGAAGATCTGGAGGAACGTTAAGTATGCAGCCACAATACCAGATGGGATATGACAGGGCGATTACGGTTTTTTCCCCTGACGGCAGGCTTTACCAGGTGGAATACGCACGGGAAGCAGTAAAGCGTGGTACGACCGCGGTCGGGATCAAGGCAAAGGACGGTGTTGTTTTAATCGTCGACAAGCGTGTGAGCAGCAAGCTGCTCGAACCCAGCTCGATCGAGAAAATTTTCAAGATCGACGAGCACATCGGTGTCGCATCATCGGGGCTTGTCGGTGATGCCCGGGCCCTTGTCGACCGTGCGCGGATCGAGGCCCAGATCAACCGTGTCTCATATGACGAGCCGATCGAAGTGGAGGCGCTTGCAAAGAAGCTCTGCGACCATATGCAGACCCTCACCCAGTATGGCGGCATCCGCCCGTATGGCACAGCTCTCCTGATAGCAGGAGTATCCGATGGCGAAATCCGCCTGTTCGAGACCGATCCTTCCGGCACCCTGCTGGAGTACAAGGCTACCGGGATCGGAATTGGGCGTCCTGCGGCGATGAAGGTATTCGAGGAGGAATACACCCCGGAAATTGTGATTAAGGACGCTATCCTTCTGGGGCTCAAGGCCCTCCATTCCGCAACCGAGGGCAAGTTCGATGTCGATACTGTCGAGATTGGTGTGATCGATAAAGAGAAACCCCTCTTCCGCAAGATGAGCAAGGAAGAAGTCGCATCGTTTGTCGGCCAGTTCAAGCAGTGACCCCGTTATGATCCCCCTGGACAAGGCCGTTGTCGCACGGCTCGAAAGTTATGGCGAACGGTTCGAGATCCTCGTCGATCCGAACCAGGCGGCGAAGGTCCGGCAGGGAGAGAAGGTCGAGATCGAGGACGTTGTCGCGGCCCTGAACATTTTTTCCAACGCCTCGCGGGGGACGCGGGCATCGGAAGAAGCACTGAACAAAGTCTTCCATACCACGGCGTTTGACCCCGTTGCACGGCGGATCATCGAGAAGGGTGAGATCCACTTAACCGCCGAGCAGCGCCGGCACATGATCGAGGAGAAGCGCCGGCAGGTCGTAACCTTCATCGCCCGCAACGCAGTGAACCCCCAGACCGGCCACCCACACCCGCCGCAGCGTATCGAGATGGCGATGGAGGAGGCCAAAGTTAACATCGATCCCTTCAAGCATCTTGACGAGATGGTGAAGGAGACGGTCAAGGCACTTCGCCCGATCCTCCCCATCCGGTTCGAAGAGCTCCGTCTTGCGATCAAGATCCCGGCAGACTTTGCAGGGCGTGCATATGGCGATATTGCAGCGGCGTCTACGATGGAGAAGGACGAGTGGCAGAAGGACGGGTCCTGGATATGCGTTGTCCGGATTCCGGCCGGTATCCAGACAGAGTTCTATGACTTAATCAATAAGATCACCAAGGGCGAAGGCGTCGTCAAGATCCTCAATCAAGTATATTAATCGATACGACAAACAGTGTAGGACATACTGGTGGTTATCCACATGGCAGGTTCCACTCATACGGCAAAAGGAAAGGTGGTCGGGAGCGCAGGGCGTTTCGGCTGCCGGTACGGCCGGTTCACGCGGAAGCGTGTCACCGACATTGAAAAGATCTCCCGCGCAGCCCACCGCTGCCCCCGCTGCGACATGGAGTCCGTTTACCGGAAGGGCACCGGCATCTGGGAATGCCGGAAGTGCGGGTACAAGTTCGCCGGCGGTGCATACCAGCCCCAGACCCCGACCCTGCGGATCGCTCTCCGTACCATCGACCGGACTGTCGAAGAAGGCAAAAACGGGGCATAAATTCCGGATCCTGTATGGCAAGCTCGTACAAGTGTGCCCGGTGCAAACAGAAAGTGGAGATCGACGTCAACGTCCGCTGCCCCTACTGCGGCCACCGGATCCTGTTCAAGGAACGGGGCGCGGCCATCAAGGAACTGAAGGCGCGCTGACTGCATCCTGCCAGTTATATCCCCACCCCAACATTTTTTTCTTTGTTCTTCTCAACGGTACCTGATCGTTTGTGCCTGCCATGCCCCATGAGGCGGTCTTCCGCATCACGTCGGATCGCGCCCCTGTCATCTATAAGGCCCTCCTGCCTGAGCTTGCCGATGAGGTGAACCCGCGTTCCGTGACGGTCTGCGAGCTCGAGAGCGACCGCGTCCTGCTCCTGCGGGTTTCCGCAAAGGACATCCCGGCGCTGCGTGCCGCGCTCAACATGGCGCTCCGGCTGGTGAATGTCTCCGACGAGGTCTCCGGGCTGGTCTGAACCGGGGCGCTCCTTATATTCCGTGGAAAGCCTGTCCCAAGGGCACCTGTTTTTTATCCTGTAAAGGATACATTATAGCACACGATGTGGCATACTGGCAGGCAACGGAGCAAAAACCGGTAGTGTCCTCCTATCCTGCCATCCCGAAATACAAGGAGTGAATTATTGATGAACAACATCTCACCCAAAGTCCAGAACCAGATCGCGATGCTCCAGCAGGTGCAGCAGCAGCTCCAGACCATCCTTACCCAGAAGGCGCAGTACGAGATGGCGGCCCGCGAGGCGAAGCGTGCGCAGGAAGAGATTGCGGATCTCCCCGACGATGCTGCCATGTACATGAGCGTCGGATCCGTCATGATGCAGAAGAAGAAGGATGTCGTGAACACCAAGCTTGCCGAGAAGGTCGAAACGCTCGAGCTCCGGATCAAGTCGCTCGAGAAGCAGGAGAAGATGTTGCAGGGCAAGTTCGAGCAGCTGCAGGGGCAGATCAAGGCGGCTCTCGAAGGAAAACCGGGTGCGCCGAGTGCGGCGTAA
Organism: Methanoregula sp. PtaU1.Bin051; assembly: GCA_002067895.1. GTDB lineage: Archaea > Halobacteriota > Methanomicrobia > Methanomicrobiales > Methanospirillaceae > MVRE01. The sequence goes on from MVRE01000002.1 coordinate 44,008, forward strand.
AAGTAGAACTCTTTTTTGGATCTATTATCAATTCTATATTTATCTATGTGCCCCGAGGTGAGCCCCGATAGGCACTGAACGCTCGGGGAAGGCTCATAGGTCAAAATTTGTTTCAATTATTCGTCATATGATTTTCCCCGCCCAGCGCGACGCCTTAGAAGAACTCTCGCGAGTTCTTCACGAATCGGCCCTTCTGATGAACGGCCGATACTCTCGGGTCGCGCGGCGGGCAAGACGGTTTGAGAGCAAAATGATAACTTCCCGATCCGCCGCGGGGGCGCCCCGCGGGGGCGGCGGCGTCAATCGCGTTCATATGTTGAAAGCATTGACCTTCTCTGGCCAGAGATTCGCGCTCATTCCCATCGTAAGAGGGGTCTCATGTCAGACCCCCCTCACCCTGCCCCGAACGTTCGTCACCGGAAGATTTACGACGGTAGCATTTCTGGAAAGCACCGTCTGACAAGGGTCTCGTACGAGACCTCCCCCTACCCATGCCACCCCCCTCCGCCCGGATTTTTTCATAAAGGTGGAGGGGGTCTCAGCTCAGACCTCCCGCCAACTTTTTGGATTTGAGACCCCCTGCTGCACCCGGGCGGAAGGCACATCCCGTGGAACTCCGACGGAGGCACTTTTTCAATCTGCCATGGAGAATGAGGGGAGGGGTCTCACGTGAGACCACCCCCCCGCCTCCACGAAAATGAGACCCCCCGCCCCATGACCTACCCCCCTCCAGCCGGATTTTTTCACAAAGGGTGGGGGGGTCAGCCAGTCGGAAAGACTGGCTGGCTTGAGAAGATATCGAAGATATCTTCGATTTCTCATTTGTGACTCCCCCATTTGCCCGGCTGAGGTTGGTAAATGACAGTATTTTGTGAGCGAATCCCTGAAGCAACAAAAAAATAAAAAAGCGTTTGGAGTTGCCGGAAGGCTACGTCCTGCTCGTCAGGTTGATGGCATTGACGAGGGCCTCGACCGAAGCGAGCACGATGTCGTCGCCGCTCCCGCTGGCATCGTAGATCTTCCCGTGCTCATCCTCGACCGCGATGGTGACGTGGCACATGGCATCGGAACCCCCGGCGATCGCCTCGATGTTGAATTCCTTGAGCTGGACCCTGGCCGGCACGATGCCGAAGATGGCGTTGAGCGCCGCATCGACCGGGCCGTTGCCGGTCGCGGAGAAGACGTGCTCCTTCCCGTTCACGGTCGCTTTCACGCTCGCGGTCGGGATGACGTGGTTGCCGGTCATGATCGCGATGTCCTGCAAGGCGAGCATCTTATGGTTGAGTTCGATGCCCATGACGCTCTCTGCGATCTCGTAGAGATCCGCGTCCGTCACGCGCTTGCCCCGGCTCGCAATAGCTTTCACCTTCTCCACGATCCCGTCCAGCTGCTCGTCGGACGGTTTGATATGGGCATCAGAGAGCATCTGGCGCACCGCGTGCCTGCCGACATGCTTTCCCAGCGTGAGTCTCCTGCGGTGGCCTACCATCTCCGGCGTCATGATCCCGGGCTCGAAGGTCGCCGAGTTCTTAATGACGCCATGGGAATGGATCCCGCTCTCGTGCGAGAACACGTTGTCGCCGACGACCGGCTGTGTGGGCGTGATTGTAATCCCCGAGAACCGGGAAACGAGCCGTGAGGTCTCGACAAGGCGCTCCTTTGCAATCCCCGTCCTGATCCCGTAGATCGACTCCATGATCATGACGCACTGGGCGAGATCGGCATTCCCTGCACGCTCGCCCAGCCCGTTGACAGTGACCTGTACCTGCGAAGCGCCGGCCTCGACTGCTGCAATCGTGTTTGCGACCGCAAGGCCGAAGTCGTTGTGGCAGTGGACATCGATCGGGCAGTCCACCTCCCGGGCAATTCGTGCAATCAGCGTCTTCATCCCCGATGGGGAGATGACCCCGACCGTATCGGGTACATTGATGATCGTAGCCCCTGCTTTTGCGGCAGTCTGGAACACCTGTACCAGGTAATCCCAGTCGGTACGGGTCGCGTCCATCGCCGAGAACATGCAGAGGTCCACGTGATCGCGGACATATCCTACGATCTCTCCCGTGATCTGGAGCACTTCCTCGCGACTCTTGTTGATCGTGTTGATCCGCTGGATGTCCGAAGTTGGAATGAAGACATGTACCATGTCCACATCGCAGGAAAGGCAGGCATCCACATCCGCCTTCGTCATGCGGGAGAGCCCGCAGATATTCGCCTCAAGACCGAGTTTTTTTATGGCAGCAACAGTCTCCTTCTCGGCCTTACTTGAAGCAGGGAATCCTGCCTCGATGGCATGGACTCCGATAGCAGAGAGCTGGCGTGCGATCTCGAGTTTCTGTTCGAATGTGAATGCTATCCCCGGGGTCTGTTCGCCGTCCCGGAGCGTGGTATCAAAAACAGTCACTTCTTCACGGGCATGGCTATCGGTGAAGAAGACGATCTCCCGACACTGTTGTGCGAGACATACTCTATTATATGGGGGGTTGTGCTATAATAAATAACGCCCAGGCCCTGAACAGGAGAACGGCGGTACAACGATACGTTTAATACAGGACTATCCCTATATTATGAGCGCAGTGCCCCGCCTTAACTCAGCCTGGTAGAGTGCGCGGCTGTAGTATGGTTTGCCGATTTCAGGCAACTGCGCGGCTACCGCGATGTCCCCGGTCCGAATCCGGGAGGCGGGATCTGCTGTTTCAACATGCCCAGGTAGTGTAGTGGCCTATCATGATTGCCTGTCACGCAATCGACTCGGATTCGAATTCCGACCTGGGCGTATGATTTTTCTCCGGTGCTCTCTTTATCCAGGTCATTGAGGGGCCATATGAAAATGATAGAATAATGCTTTCTGATTTTTCCGGCGGAATATCAATCGTTTGGTAGAAATGAAATAATATCTGTTGTCTATCTAGGTCATAGTTGTGTTGGAGGGAATCAAACAACTTCTTTAAAAAGTAGTGCCTGGCAAGTACCGTAAATCCTTTGATGCCAGCATACATATGTGAGTTAAGAGAGGGCTCAACAGTATGGATGACTATGATCTTTACAGCGATGAAACTATTCTAATATCAACCCCGGATGTTTTTGTCAAATCCGTGCCTTTCGAGGCAGTTCTTACCAACAAGCGTATAATCCTTATCGATCGCAAAAAAAACCTCATCCCGCAGAAGGATATCCTTCTCGCGACAATCCGTGACGTTCAGTCCGGTGAGAACGCGATCCGCGATCCGAACCTTGTTATAGGTATCATGACCGGGAGCAGGGAATCAAAACAAGTGGTGCTGACGTTTACCCAGAGAACCGGTGTCGTCAGAAAACGGGAACGCGACGAATGGGCAAAGGCCATACGCAGCCTCATATCATCCTCCGTCCAGAGGGTTGTGAAAACAGCGATACCGGATCACGGGCACGTTGCAGGAAGGAAAGCTGTGGAGGAATCAGCCCCGCAAAAAATAAGGATCACGGGAAGATCCGCAGCAGAGGACGATACCGGATTCCTGGCACCGGGTTCAGGACAGCAACCGCAGAGAGAGACAGGGCCAGGATCGCTCCCTTACGGCTCATTCTGTACCTCATGCGGAAACCGCCTCCCTCCCGGCTCGGTATTCTGCAACCGATGCGGTGCAAAGGTCTTCATCCCGCACCAGAAACCTGTCCGACAGGAACCTGAAACACCGGTCCGGTCCGGCCCTGTCAGGGCACAGGCAGGATATCCTGCGGACGGAATACCCGACCAGCCGGACCGGAGACCTGCTGCAAAGCGGGCCGCAGCAGTCCCGGGATCGAAAGAGAAAAAGGCGGGAATTTTTTCCGGGCTGTTCCAGAAAAAAGGATCCCGGGTAAAGGAAGCACCGGCTCCTGCAGATCCAGGGCGGCAATTATCAGCGGGGCGCAGAGGATCCGGGGCACGAAAGCATATGCTCGCTATACTGGCGGTTGTTGCCGTAATCATCGCTGTTGCAGCTACAGGTTTTTTTGTCTACCAGAACGTCCTGAATGGTTCCCCGGCAGGTACGGATCAACCCTCCGGGGATACCAGCACTCCGACTGTAACAACTACTGCCAACCCTACTGTGGCATCAACCATAACAATCGTCCATACCGAGGCAACCCCGATACCAGTTCCGACTGACGGTGTATATGTCCATGTAAAATATATCGGTGCATGGAAGGGCTCTTACGGTATTTCAGGGGCACTCGTCCCCATCACCCAATCGGGAGAGGTCATGCTCAAGATTGAGAATGCGACCGGCACGGTCCAGGCATCATTCCGGAAGGACGATGCGTCGACCCGTCCCCACGAGCTTCTCGTCGAGATTTACAAGAACGGTGCGCTCGTTAAACAGGGTGTCACTACTGAGCCCAAAGGTCGGGTCGACATCTCGGTCAACCTGGCTACGGCAACTCCTATTTCGACTGCGGGGACTACAACCGGATCAACACCCGTGACAACGACCCCATCGGGAAACACAACAGCCACCTAGATAACAGATCCGGTGACAACCGGCATTACAGCCCACCGGTTCTTTTTTCTGGATCGTCTGCCATTCTTCCGTCAAGACCATCGGCACCGCTCTTTGTTTTTAAGGAGTATGTTGCAAATATGCTGTTTTATGGAGGCATCCATCGTTGAGATTTAATATTGGGCGATACCAGGCATCGTGTCGGATGTGCTGGAACCGGGACGATTGAACAGGTTCATCGGAACGGTTTGGGATTGAGAGGATGATTAAAAAAATGGTAAAAAAGGCTAACGGATCTTCCCCTCTGCTTTTGCTGCAATATCCTTGAGGATCTCATAGTCCGTAGTCGTGCCCCGCATTTCGATCGACTCGATTACATCCCTACTCGTAAAAATTACGACATATTTCACAACACCATACTGGTCATTGGCATCGATAATCCGGTACGCTGCCGTCCGTTCCCCGGTCTTCGGGAACGGGAGCTCGGTAATGGATACCGATGCATTGGCGGTCTCAAGCAGGTCCGCTTCCGCAGACTCGAAGACCGGCCCCATGGTCCTGTCGAGCAAATGTTCGTTGGCAACATTGTAAATCCCGATCCGCTGCGAGATTGCAGTGATATCGTACTTCTCGGCATTCATGCGGTAGAAGGAGGCAAGATATCCCTTCTTCCATCCCTGCTCCTGTGAGAAGGGACTGATATCCAGAAACGCAATGTCCGCCCGTTCCCTTATGATATATCCTGCCGGAAGGTCGGTCAGCTGCAGTGCCATGTCGGACGGGTCAATGGTGGACATGCCTGTATCCACGGTCTGCTCAGGAGCAACCTGCACCGTAGTTACAGCTGGAGGCACCTTGCGTTCATCGAGCATGAAGCAACCGGCGGAAACAATGGCGGCACACAGGATCAGCACAGGCAGGACAGCAGTTCTCATAATCCCTGATCAACCTGTGTTGGGGGAGATGAAATTGTTTTACGTCCGGCAAGCCGCGGGGGGCAAGCGATGTTCCGGTCACAACCTCATCGTTCCGGAATACTCTTCCTATGTACCACAAATACTTTTTTGCCAGAGAAAGCACAGAGATAAGGGTGAACGTGGTAGTATGGGCGAACCCGAGCTGCACAGCGACGAAAAGATACTGCTAACAACACAAGATGTTTTTGTCAAGTCCATTCCTTTTGAAGCGATTCTTACCAACAAACGCATCATCCTCATCGACCGGAAGAAGAATCTCATCCCCCAAAAGGACGTCCTGCTTGCAACAATCCGCGACATCGAGGCGGGCGAGAACGCAATCCGGGATCAGTTCATCAACCTTTCGCTCATCACGAATACCGGAGAGACACGCCAGCTGATGCTGACATTCTCGCGCACAGCCGGTGGCAGCAGAAAACGCGAACGTGACGAATGGGTGAAAGCGTTGAAAGAACTCACCACATCGTCGATCCAGAAGGCATTACGGAAAGTTGTCCCCTCGTTCAACGATGAGCCCATGAAAGCGTCGCCGGATCAGGCAACATCCAGGTTCGAGGTCACTGGCAGGCCGGCTGGAAAAAAAGAGATCGAGAGCGCCCAGCCAATCAAGAAGATCATCGAGTCCGGTGCTGTACCGCCGAAACCCGTGGAGACGACGTCGCTCCCCGCGGGGTCGTTCTGCTCCCGGTGCGGCAACCGTGTGCCTCCTGAATCCACCTTCTGCAACAGGTGCGGTTCGAAGGTCTACCCTCCCGGACAAGAAATACCTGTTACGGAATCCGCTGTGCCCCAAGTATCAGTCGATTCACCCATGCCGGCCGTTAAGCAGCCTGCTGCCGAACGCAGGGAACGACCGATCGATAAGGAGATCCAGTCTATCGAACCCTTAATTGAAGGATCCGTGCCCCGGACAACGGAAGCCCCGCCGGTTCAGCCTTCACATGCTCCCGAACCGATTATGGAAACTCCAGCCGCTGAGGATGCGTCATCAGTCATTGCCAAGGCCGCACAGTCGATCATCGAAGGGACAATCCCTGCGGATGCAGCAGCTTCAGGTACCGGTATACCAGCGGAGGCAGGTGGCAGTACTGCCAGTCAGGTAAAGTCCATAATCCCGGAGGTCTTTCTGCGGAAGGATCTCCCTCACCAGCCGGTGCCAGGAGCCCCCCAGGTACCTGTCCCGCCGCCTGTCCGGAGTTCAGCCCCAAAAAGCCACATGTTAACGATTGCTATTGTCATCATCCTCATCATCGCCGTCGCCGGAGGGGCGTTCTATTACTGGAACTATATGAGAGCGCCTGGCCCCGCTGAAGGGGAAGGAACTGGTATCACTCCGACAATGACAATATCACTGACGCCGACCGCAACACCAGTTCCGACAACAGTTAAAGCGGTGGAGACAACCCAGGCGACACCCGCCCAAACACAAGTGCTGATCCCCCAGACCGGGGTATGGGTGCGGGTAATCTATTCCGGCCAGTTCAAGGGGACTGTTGGAACAGCTGCCGACCAGAGTCCGGTGAATGATACCGGAGACAAGTTCTACGCGATCGCAACGTCTGAAGGGATTGTGCAGGCGTCAATCCAGAAGAGGGACGGATCCGGAGAGGAACTCGTTGTCGAAGTATATAAGAATGGCTCGCTTGTCAAGCGCCAGACAACAACCGTACCAAAAGGGGTCATCGACCTGCAGGTCAATTTAAAACCGCCTGCAACAACGACCGTCCCGACAACAAAACCCACGACGCCAGCTGCAAATACTACGGCCGTGAATACGACGGCAACGGTAACGGCGACAACAACGACGTCTGCCTGAACAACCCCCTTTTTTTCGGCATACAATATTTCGGGCTTGGCCCTTGGCCTTGTCAGTGCCGGGGAACCGCGGTCAATGGAAACTTAAGGATAATCTTTAAAAATACATTATTTCTTATCAGCGCTCTCGGACGGAGTTACGGCTTCTGTTTTCTTCTTTCCTTTTCTCCAGTGGTAGATCCAGTAGCCGGCACCTCCGATGATGATAAGGGGCAGGAAGGTTATGAAGAGTATGATGATCACATCGATCATACCGAAGAAACCCGCAATGCCTTCATTAATAGCGGTGATGAAGGAATGGCCGGTCTCGCCGCCGACTGGTTCGGGCTCTTCCAGATTCACGGTGATCGTAGACAGGTCGATCCGGCTGTTGAGGTAGCGCAGTCTTCCTTCCAGCCGGTCCAGCTCGGTCCGGACCCGGTCGATCTGCTCCTGGATCTTGATAACGTCCTCGACATTAACCGCCCTTTTCATGATCTCGTTATACTGGGCGAGCTGATTCTGGTACGAGGTCTTCTGTGCCTCGAGGTCGACATACTGTTCGGTGACGTCCTCTCCCCGGGTGGAAACTGACTTGACGGTTCCGGAAGCCTTCACATTTTCAAGAACAGATTCAAACTGTGCCTGAGGTATGCGCATGATGACCGTCGCAGTGAGCCGGCCGGTAGATCCTTTCTGGAGGTTTGATGATGAGATATACCCCCCTTTACCGGTCGCAAGGGCTTTCAATGAGTCCACGGATGCAACGACATCCATTACTTCAAGCGAAATATATGAGGTTTTGATGATCTTTGTCTCGACATCTACAGCAGGCCCTGCTTCTGATTGATCCGTACTCAAAGCTGGTACTGGAGCGGCGTATTCGATGCTCTGGGATTTTTGCGTGGCAAGCCCGCCCCAGTCCGGACTTTCCGTATAAACGGTCCTCTGGGTTGCCGGAGATGACTCAAAATTACCCGGAAAACCGATGCACCCTGTGGCAGCGACAGCGAGGCATATAAGGATAATTACTGCAACAATTTTTTTCATACAGAAGCATCGCAGGCCGGGTATATATTTCCATGGTAAACTACGAATAATTTCGCAGTTATTTTCAATTGCATCATTTTGCTCTCTCTTCTCATTTCGCCATTATTGAAAAAAAGCCGGTTCACCGGCAGGGTTTAACTGGCCAGGATATTTATTGTGTAGCTTTCCATACAAAGTTGTTTAAGCTCCAACCCCCACGATTGTTATAGGGAAGATCATTATGGACGAGATTAAGAAACCGCAGGTAACGGGAGCGGAAAAGGATCTTGAAAAGGCAGGGATGGACGGGCTGATCAACGCCCTGCAGAGAAACGAAGATCCGCATATCCGCCGTTATGCAGCGTATCTTCTTGGTAAAAGTGGCGACGCCCGTACAGTCCCGGTGCTAATTGCAGCACTTTCGGACCGGGAGAAAGGCGTGCGTGAGCAGGCCGCCCTTGCTCTCTCCGAGCTTGGGAGATCTGCAATCGAACCGTTGAAAAAGGCGATGAACGATCCCAAGTGGGAGACACGGTACCGTGCTGTCGAGGCATTGGGAAAGATCGCTGACCAGCAGGTAATTTCGCCCTTGATCAATGCGCTCAAAGATGAGCGGGACCATGTGCGGTACATGGCGGCAAAGGGGCTGCGTGATATGCAGGACTCGCAGGCCATCGACCCGCTCATCGCCCTTCTCAAGGACGAGAACGAGTTTGTCCGCATGATGGCTGCAAAAGGGCTTGGCGCTCTTGGAGGCAACAAGGTCCGCGCTGAGCTGGAACAGGCGCTGCGCAGCGAACAGAACGACCGGGTAAAGGCAGCGATTGCGGAAGCGATGAAATAGGGATGTTCCGGCAGTGCCATGAATGAACCCGGCGAGCTCCGGAAAGCCACCTTCGCGGCGGGCTGCTTCTGGGGTGTTGAGGCAGCGTTCCGGCACGTCCCGGGCGTGATCGGGACAGTCGCAGGGTATACCGGCGGATCAAAACCCGATCCTACCTACGAGCAGGTCTGTTCCGGGATCACCGGTCACGCCGAAGCTGTCGAGATTACGTTCGATCCGAAGGTCGTATCCTACGAACAGCTTCTCGATATATTCTGGAAGAGCCATGACCCTACGCAGGTGAACCGGCAGGGCCCGGACATCGGGACGAATTACCGCTCGGCGATCTTCTACCATTCGCCGGAACAGAAAGCGGCAGCCGAAGCCTCGCGGGACAGGCTGCAGAAATCAGCGATATACCGGGAAAGGATGATCGCAACCGAGATCGTCCCGGCAGCTGAGTTCTGGCCGGCAGAGGAGTACCACCAGCAATACTACGAGAAATGCGGCCGGGGCTATTGCGCGACCCGGCAGGTTGACGAATAAAATAATTACCGGATCTTCGATCCCGGCTCAACCGGCCGGAGCGGGATGAGGAGGGAAGCCGTATCGCCTGCCGCGAGGATCATGCCGTTGCTCTCCACGCCGAAGATCTTTGCAGGGGCAAGGTTGGTGACGACGACAACGTCTTTTCCGACCATCTCCTCCGGCTTGTAGAACTGCTGCATGCCGGCAACGATCTGCCTTTTTTCGTTGCCGATATCAACGATCAGTTTTAACAGCTTGTTCGATTTCGGTACCGGTTCGCATGAGAGTACGCGCCCGGTCCTGATATCCAGTTTCTGGAATTCCTCGAATGACACCACGGGGATCTTCTCCGATTTTCTGTCTGCATCCGCAACCCGTTTCTGCAGGAGCGCTTCAAGCATCTTTACCTGTTCTTCTTCCATCCTCGTAAAGAGCGGTCTTGGTGCAGGGATCTCCCCTGCCGGGACGGGTCTTGCGGCATCGCCGATCCGGTGGGAGGCGACTTCATCGGTATACCCGAGCATCGCCCAGCACTCCTGCGCCTTTGCGGGCATTACGGGCTCGATTAAGAGCGCGACAGCCTGCGCGATCTGGGCGCAGTTGTAGATAACCTGAGCTGCCGCCGCCTTGTCGGTCTTTACCAGCTTCCACGGGGCACTGCCCTGCACGTAGGTGTTGCCGTACGCGGCAAGCGCCATGATCGCGTCAACGGCACTCTTGAACTCGTACTCCCGCATATACCGCTCTACCGTCTCAAGGGTCTTTTCTATCTCGGCCATGATCGCGGGATCTGCCCTGCCTTCCGGTATGCCCCGGAACTCGCGGTGAGCGAACTGGAGCGTCCGGTTGACGAAGTTCCCGAAGATATTGACGACCTCGTTGTTGATCCGTTCGGCAAAGAGGTTCCACGAGAAGTTCAGTTCCCTCGTATGGCTCGTGTATGCGAGCAGGTAATAGCGCAGGTAGTCCGCGGGCAGCCCCCGGTCAAGGTAGTCCTCGTTCGTCCAGACGACGTAGCCCCGGGATTTCGAGAACTTGTGATCATCCACCTTCAGCATCCCGGACGCCACGATGGCGTGAGGGACGCCGTAACCGGCACCATGCAGGAGCGCCGGCCAGAAAATGCAGTGGTGGTAGATGATGTCCCCGCCGATGAAATGGGTTACCCGGTTCTTGCCGCACCAGTACCGTTTCCAGTCTTTCCCTGTTTTTTTGGCCCATTCCTCGGTAAACGCGATATACCCTATCGGGGCATCTACCCAGACATAGACAACGAGGTCGTCGCGGCCGGGGAACTTCACGCCCCAGTCCAGGGTCCGGGTGATGCACCAGTCATGGAGATCCTCTTTGATCCACCCGATCGCGTAGTTCTTCGCGTTTGCAGTTCCTCTTACGGCATCGAGGTAGGGCAGGAGATAGTTTTTAAACGCCGAGAGCCTGAAAAAGAAATGCTCCTGGTCGCGGAACTCCGCCTTCATCCCGCAGACCTTGCAGACCGGCTCCTTGATCTCGCCGGGTTCCAGGTGCTTTCCGCACCCCTGGTCGCACTCGTCGCCCCGGGCGGATGCCCCGCAGTGGGGGCAGATCCCCTCGACATACCTGTCCGGGAGGAACCGCTTGCAGCGCGTGCAGTATGCCTGGTGGACGACCTGCGAGTAGACATACCCCTTCCGGATCAGCTCCTGCACGATTGCGGTCGTCCGTGCATGGTTGGCAGGGTCATCGGTCATCCCGAAATGATCGAAGACGACCCCCATCCGGCGGAACGTGGAATCGAAGTGCCCATGGTACTTCTCGCTCATCTGGCGGGGTGTGACCCCTTCAGCTTCGGCGGAGACAACGATCGGGGTGCCGTGGTTGTCCGAACCGCAGACAAACACGACCTCCTCCCCTAATCGCCGCATGTAGCGGACGTAGCAGTCGGCGGGGACGTACGTTCGCAGGTGTCCGAGATGGCAGGGGCCGTTGGTGTACGGGAGCCCGCAGGTGACGAGCAGCGGGGGGGCACTCATGACGAGTAGGTTTGGAACTGATGGGTAATAAGGTGTGTTTTTGTGGGGGCGGGCGGTCTGCACGGCGCCCTGTCACCTTTATATTCCCCGGTATCGACAACTCACGTGAGCTAGTATGGACCAGATCGATGATTCGGCAACGAATGTAATGATTTGCAGGAAGTCCTGCGGGACCTGCCCGACATACATAAAAGGTAACCTGAAGAATTATCCCCCGCAGCTTCTCTTCTGCGCACGCGGGAAGTCCAAGATAGCCGGGACCCTCCACCGGGGCGAGTGCAAGTGTTTTGATTGTGACGTCTTCAAGAAGAACCACATGAATTTCGGTTATTACTGCATGCAGTTCTCCCTGAAGAAATAACCGTGCACTGGAAACAGCGGCAACAGGAGCGTCCGTTCCGGCAGGAGCGATACCGGACAAAGTCCTGATGGCTTAGGGGAAAAAAGGAGATCCATTGAGATGGTCCAGAAGCGGAAACGACAGCTTGTAACGCTGTCATTCGGGGCTGAACCCGGTATGCCGGATGTCCCTGCCCTCGCTGACTGGGTTGCGAAGCGACGGGATGGCGGCGTGGAGAGCGACCTTATTACGTATCTTCTGGAGGCGGCACTTGCCCCGCAGCTGGAGGCAGCGATCACAATACCCTGCTCAGGGGGGAGATTCTATGCAAGCCGGCTCCTCTCATCCTTTACCGGAATCAAAGATGGGGTTATCCGGGGCGAAACCGTGATCTCCGACCGCATGATCGTTGCAGACTCGGCTGAACTTGTTCTCCAGAAAAAAGGAGTCTGGTGCGCTGTACCGGCTCCGCACATCCTGTCCATTCGCGATGAATATTATTACGACGAGGACGAGGCGTTTGGGGCAGTCGCAGACCTGTACCGGGGTGCGATGAGGGCGATGCGGGATGCCGGGATCTACGGGCACGTTCTCATCTGTGACCGGGCTGACAATACGGAGCTTGCGGCCCTGTCCCGGCAGAAGGTCTTCTTCTTCCTTCCGCAGCCTGGCCGGGAGGATCTCGAGGTGCTGCTGGAGCACCAGCGCAGGATCGCCGTCGACAAGGGACATCTTGAGGACGTATTTGATCTGTCCGACGAGTACGAATTACGCCAGCTCGTTATTATCGATGCTGATCATGAATCGATAGCATCCGCGCTCTCGCATTTCGATCCGGAACAGGTCGTCATCGGCGGATACTGCACGACTTCATGTGAATCCTACTGGAAGGACCTGATAAAAGGGGCGTACTATACTGCCTGAATGTCATTCCCCTCATACCCCGTACTGATGGTTACTGTTCTTCTGCAACTTTCACGAATTCGTCAAAGTGCCGGGTCTTTTTAAAGAGCCAGAACATGAAGCGTTCGAAGACGGAAAAATTGAATGAACCGCCCGAAGCATTCGGGTGCCCGCCACCACTGAATTTCCGGGCGATCAGGTGGCTGACCGGCGGCACGGACCGGAGCGAGAACTTGCCGTCCTTTCCGATGATCACTTCCATGTCGGTATGCAGCTGATTACGGATGAAATGTGCCGTCTCGCTCGGGTATCCATAGAGGGGGGCAAACGCGACCCGGTATCTCGTACCGAGGATCGTTGTATGGTAGAGACTCTTTCTCATCATCGCGCGCATCTCGCGCCGGATATCCGAGTACTGGTCTTCGATACGCTTGTCAGAAAAGATTCCGGAAACGAGGCAGTCGCGGACATATTCGCGGTTGATTTTCCGCTGGAGCACCTGCCCGAGAACCGCTGACCGCGGATCCTTATTCTGCCAGAGGTCGTAGTCGCAGACAACGCGGGCTACCTCTGCGGCAACCGGGTTATCCGGCTCAAGATCCCTTGCAACGATCCCGGTTGCGCACACTGATGTATCGACCCGGAGCAGGTCGGCAACATTCATGATCTTCTTAATCTCCTCGTCTTTCCAGCGGTGGTGGTCCCGCCATTCAATCTTCCACCCGTTCGACCGCGCCCGGGCCGCGATACTTTCGGTATCGCCCTGGTACCCGATATCCGAGATCGAGATAAGATCGCCTTTCCCGTCACAGGAAGCGACGGTGGAAAAGAGGGCGGAGAATTTTCCTACCGAACACCAGATGGTAAAGACCCCTTCGCTGCCATATTTCATCCGGTGGATCGCGTCTGCCCCGACAGCATCGAGATCGTTGTGCGTCAGGTGGACGACGTGCGCCTCCCTGCTCCTGATGGCATCGGAGAGACTAATACTTCCTTTGCTCTCGTCGCGGGCGAGGACAGGCATCTGATCATACTGTTCTTTGTCGCGGATAAAAAAGGGAACGGTCGATGGTGCACCACTGTCACTAGTACATATCCTTTATTAATGGTAAAAAACAACATTTGTATCCCTGCCTCAGTAGCTCAGCCTGGGAGAGCGCCAGACTGAAGATCTGGTTGTCGCCTGTTCAAATCAGGCCTGGGGCATTCCTGTTCTCTTCGTTCTCGTTATGTACCCGTGCATTCGGAACAGGTCAGGACTCGCCGTATGGAATCGGATGATTCCGGTTAACCGTGATGGAAATGGGAGCACTCACTCTTTTTAAAAAAATTGAAGTTATGGTACCAGTCGGACATAGCAGGGAGGTTGCCTGATGGACATTATGCTTGCCATCGCGAGTATCATCATCCTTGCTATCGTTTTCCTGTATATCGGCAACCGGTTCAGGATCCCCGGCATCGTCTGTTTTCTTATCATAGGCATGCTGGCCGGGCCTTATGGTCTGGGCATCATTACGGATAAAGCCTCAGTCGAAATGTTCGGCGAAGTTGGTATTATCCTCCTCCTCTTTACCATCGGGCTTGAATTCTCGTTCGAAAAGCTCCTCAAATCATGGCGAACTGCTATCGTCGGCGGGCTCCTGCAGGTATGCACAACGATCGTCGCCGTTACATTCATCGCCTATGCAATGCACGTGCCCTTTACCGGGGCCGTCGTATTCGGTTTCATCATCTCTCTCTCCAGCACGGCAATCGTGATGAAGATCCTGCAGGAAAGGAAGGAAGTCGACACGCTGCAGGGCCGGACGCTTCTCGGGATCCTGATCTTCCAGGACCTCGCCATCATCCCGATGATCCTGATCCTCCCGATCTTCATGGGGAGCGAGGGTCCGGACCTCACGGCACTTCCCCTCGGGATTGCCAAGGTCTCTGTCATCCTGCTCTTTATAATCATTCTTGCACGCTGGGTCATCCCCGCTTTCCTGTCCCGGATAGCCCAGCAGAGAAGCCGCGAGCTCTTCTTTGTCACGATCGCCGGTATCTGCATCAGCGTTGCATGGCTTACCAACCAGGCAGGGCTCTCGTTTGCGCTGGGTGCATTTGTCGCGGGCCTGATCATCGGCGAATCCGATTACAACATCGATGCGCTTTCCCACATTATCCCGTTCCGCGATGTCTTTGCAAGCATCTTCTTCCTCTCGATCGGGATGCTCCTCAATACACGAAGCCTTCTAGCCGACTTCACCTTCGTTGTCCTAATCCTCTTCATTGTCACTCTCATCATCGGTGTGAAGATCCTGACAGGGGCGTTTGCCTCTGCTGCCGTAGGAATGCCGGCGCGGGTCAGCATCTTTTCCGGTCTCGCGCTCTGCCAGGTGGGGGAGTTCTCCTTTGTTCTGGCAAAGACCGGTCTTGATTCCAACTTTATTCCCGCAATGGTCTACCAAATATTCCTTGCGGCTGCAATCATCACGATGACGGTGACCCCCTTTACCATGAAAGCATCCCCTGCTGCTGTCGACCTGTTCTACCGCCTGTTCCCGAAGCGAAATCGGTCAGACATGTTTTCGGACGATGAAAAAATTCACGGTAATGAGATCTCCGGGCATATCGTAATCGCAGGGTATGGCATCACGGGAAAGAGTGTTGCCCGCGCTGCAGAGATTATCGGCATCCCGTACGCCGTCATCGAGATGAATCCGGAAAACATCCGCCGTGAGAAAACGTCTCGGCGCGTAAATTTCATCTTTGGCGATGCCGTGCAGAAAGAGGTGCTTGAACATGCCGGCATCAAGAGGGCGCGTGCGCTCGTGGTTGTCGTCTCGGAGCTGGAAGCGGTCCCCCGGATCGTGCATGCGGCGCGATCCCTTAACCCGGACCTTTACATCATTGCGCGGACCCGAAATATCCGGCATGCCGATTACCTGCTGAAGCTGGGAGCTGACGAAGTGGTGTCGCAGGAGTATGAATCTGCCAAGGAGATCTTCACCCGGACCCTGCGGAAGTACCAGATGCCGGAGAGCGAGATCGAAAAAATTGTTGCCCGTCTGCGGGAATGGGGGTATTCCAAGCTGGTAAAAAAGCCTGAAAACAGTGAACCGGTCCCGGCGGCCGGAACCCTGCTGCATTCCATGCGCATCCATACCATTCCGGTCGAGGCCGGGAGCGGGGCGGAAGGAAAGACCCTTGCCGAACTGGATCTCAAAAACAGGTTTGCCATTACCGATTTCGGGTTCCGAAGGCAGGGAAGTACAATCATCCATCCAGATGAAACGATACGGCTTGCGGCAGGGGATGTTATCATCATTTACGGGTCAGACGAGGCTGCCGACCGGCTGCGCCCTCTCTTTTCCGGGGGCAAAGAGCCATGAGCGATCCGGCCGGAATGGTCGCCCTTGGTTTCATCATCGGTCTTACGGGAGCGCTCGCCCCGGGCCCGACACTTGTTGCCGCCATCAATGCATCCGTCAAGGGAGGATGGACCGCCGGGCCCAAGGTTGTACTTGGTCATATATTCGTCGAGATCATGATGATTGCACTGATTGCCGGCGGGCTGTCGGTTGTCATGCACGGGTACTCATCTTATATCGCTATCATCGGCGGGGCTGCACTCATCGTGTTCGGGATCCTCACTATTCTCGGGGCGCGGCAGGCGCGGATCGATCTCCTTTCAGAGCAGCCACAGCATGCGGAGCCCGTCATTGCCGGCCTCGTCACCAGCGTATCGAATCCCTACTTCTGGATCTGGTGGCTGACGCTGGGAAGCGCGCTCCTCCTCGGGGCACTGGAAGGGGGCCTGATCCTCATGATCGCATTTATTGCCGGCCATTGGGGGGCCGATATCAGCTGGTACACTCTTGTCTCGGCAGGAATACACAAGGGCCGTTTCTTCCTGCAGCAGCGGAAGTACCGGATCGTTCTTGCTGCCTGCGGGGTCTTCCTTATCGCTTTTGGCGGATATTACATAGTATCTGCAGTTCCCTGAAATTGCAGGCAAGAGTTATCCAGATGCCCGGCACAATAGGGGATGGGAATCATGGAAAAAAACGAGACTGACGACGAACCCTGCGAGCAGTGCGGGCTCTGTTGCAGGATCTTCGGCCCAGGCATAACCCCTACAATATCAAATGTGTATATCTGGATGGAGCGGGGACGCACCGATATTCTCCGCTGGTTCCTCGCGTTCAGGGAGGATGGCGAACCGCTCAGCTGTGCGGATCTCGGGCCGGAGGATCTTTGCAGCGTTGTCACTTTTGAGATGAGGCACCCGCAGACCGGTGATTATGTCACGGTCTGCCCTTTCTTACGCCGGGTAGCAAAACAGCGATACCTGTGCGGGATCCATGATGTAAAACCCGAGATGTGCTGGAACTACCAGCCGTGGATCTGGGGTGAAACGTACTTCAACCGGTGCCCGGCTCTCAGGGCACAGCAGAAAAGGAGCCGGCGGTTCGATTGATCACTTTGTTGATCATAAAATGAATAGGTATTATTTTTCTATCGGGTAGCCGGCATCAACCCATGCCTTGTAGTTGCCCTGCAACCGGTAAACCTTTACAAATCCCGCATCAACCAGCTTCTGCGCCCAGAGAATTGCAACACTGTCGACATGGCAATAGACAAGGTACTTCCTATTCTCGTCGAGCATGGGGATAGCGCAGTCGAGCGAACCCTCGCCAAGATAGTTACTGACGGCTCGCGACAGGTGGCCCTGTGCATAATTCGGCGATACGTCAATGATGATAAGATCCGGGTTATTGTCAATCAGGCTTTTTGCCTCGGCCGGTGTGACGTCCATGTATGCCGGCGCGATGGCCGGGGGTGTTGTTGCCGTTCCTCCGGCGGGGGCTGTCTGGGTGCATCCTGCAATAACAACAGTATACCCGATAGCGATAACCAATATGATTAGGATGCGATCACATCCTTTCTCATGCGATTCATAATCTTCTCTCCCGATCTATGAGCCGGGTTTTCGGCAGAGGGGGATTATTATGCAGGACTATATCAACGTCCCTATTGGAATATTTTTCCGGTTTGTGCGGATATCTGCGGGCGCGATTGTTTCGATTTTTTTATTAGTCAGGACGCTTAACTTCTGTGTGCCATGCTATGACTTAGCATAGATGGGGAGAGATTCATGAAATATACCGTTCTGTTCATCGTGGGAATTCTTATTGCAACAGCAGTTATTGCCGGCTGCACCCAGCAGCAGGCCGCGCCTGGTGCAGGGGAGATAAAAGTCGGCGTGATCGCATCTCTGACCGGCCCGGCCAGCAATGTCGGAAAGAATATGTGGCAGTCAGCGCAGGTTGCTGCCGAAGAGATCAATGCCAAAGGCGGGGTGTCAATCAAAGGCACAAAGGTTCCGCTAAAGCTCGTTGTCGGAGACGACGAATCGA
This sequence comes from Methanoregula sp. PtaU1.Bin051, assembly GCA_002067895.1. Lineage (GTDB taxonomy): Archaea > Halobacteriota > Methanomicrobia > Methanomicrobiales > Methanospirillaceae > MVRE01. Next base: position 62,273 of record MVRE01000002.1, read on the forward strand.
CCCAGCAGGGCGGGCAGAAAGCAGCCACCCAGCTGATCACCGGTGACAAGGTGGACATCCTTGTCGGAGGGTACTCGAGCGCGGTCACGTCCGCGTACGAGCAGACAATTGCTGAGTTCAAGATCCCATTTGTCGTGACCGGTGCAAGCAGCCCGATCATCACCCACAGGACCGACATCGACACCAGCTATGTCTTCCACCACTGCCCGACGACCGACACCTACGGCCAGTATACCACTATGTTCATCGACCAGGTACTCCGCCCGGCGGTCAACAAGAAGCTCGGTGCAGCGGCAGACCGCCCGTTCCGGCTCGCGCTGATTTACCAGGACACTGCTTTCGGCAAGGGCGTCCAGACTGCCGTGAACAATACGATAACCAAGGACAAGCTGAACATCGTGCTCGTCTCGCAGCAGAGCTTCAAGATGGGGGAAAGCGATTTCAGGACCCCGCTCACGGCTATCAAGGCGACAAACCCCGATGCGGTCTATATCGCTGCATTCCCGAACGAGGGAGCCCCGATGATAACGCAGGCCCGGCGCGACCTCGGTCTTGATACGATCTTCTTAAATGTCGAGAACAACGACAATGCCCAGTTCTACAAGGACCTCGGGCAGTACGGGGAAGGAGCGATCATCGAGAGCCGGTTCTCGCCTTACACGGCACCGGCCGGGGCCCTCGCTGATGCCCAGAGCACGTTCAAGAACAGCTACAATGCGAAGTGGGGGACGTTCCCTGACATGATGGGCGCATCCACATACGAAGGAGTCTATATCGCAACGCAGGCGATCAGCAATGCGGGAACGACCGACAAAACCACCGTCAAGCAGGCGCTTGCCGATCTCTCCATGCCACAGATTATCGAGGCCATGAAAGGCGGGATGATCTCGTTTACCAAGGACTTCCGCGAGTCCCAGTTCGACCTCTGGATGGAACAGCTTGCGTACGACCAGAGCATTGGCGAATGCAGGCCCAAGATTGTCTGGCCGGACAACCTGAAAGTGACGGACTTTGCGCTTCCGTCCTGGTACAAGGCCGGCACCGCATAATAAATCCATTCTCTTTTTATTGCCTGCGACCGATTAGGTAAGAGAGGAAGCCTTGATGGACCTGGGGATCCTGCTGCAGATTCTGTTCTGGGGGATCTATGCAGGCTGTATCTACATCCTGCTTGCCACCGGCCTGAACCTGATCTTCGGGGTCATGAAGATCGTGAACTTCGCCCATGGTGAGTTCCTGATGATCGGTGCCTATATCACGGCGACGGTCTTCCTACTGACCGGCCTGAATCCTTATGCGATCATCCTGATCTCGATGCTCGCCCTCATCGGGATCGGGGCAGTTGTCGAACGTCTCTGTTTCCGTCCCATCCTAGGAACCGGCAAACTCAACGAGATCTTCCTTTCCATCGGGCTCATCTATATCATCCAGAACGGCGTGGCTGTGATCTGGGGCGACGAATGGCAGAGCGTACAGAGCCCGTACGAGGGCATTACTGTCCCGGTCGGGGCACTCAACGTCCCGCTCGATTACATTGTGATCATGGTTGTTACGACAGCGATCCTGTGCGGGCTGTACCTGTTCCTGAAGAGGACAAAGACCGGGCGGGAGATGCGGGCAACGAGCCAGAACCGGAAAGGGGCGATGCTGGTCGGCATCAATGTCGAGCGGATGGATGTCTTAAGTTTCGGCATCGGGTGCGCTCTTGCCGCCGCTGCCGGCACCCTCTGGGTAGTCTCCGGGCAGATCTTTAACCCGTACATGGGCTCGATCCCCGCAGTGAAAGCGTTTGCCATCATCATTCTCGGAGGACTTGGAAGCATCCCCGGGGCGATTGCCGGCGGCCTGCTCTACGGTATCGCAGAGAACTCTGCCGCGTATTTCCTCGGAGGGGTCTGGAAAGATGCAGTATCGTTTATCCTGTTGATCGTTGTCCTCGTGATACGGCCAACGGGGCTCTTCGGCGAATCGGGGGAGTGAACATACATGGTGGTTACACGTGACACGATAGTCAGGTATGCAACGTATGCCGTTGTCGCCATCGCCATAATTGCCCCGCTTCTATCAGAGAACCTGTTTCTCTTGAACCTCGTCTCCCTTATGCTTATCTTCATCATCTTTTCATCCGCGTGGAACCTGCTTGCCTGTTCCGGGCAGGGCTCACTCGGCCATGCGGCATTCTTCGGCATTGGTGCGTATGCCTCGACGCTGATCGCGGTGAAGGCCGGGCTTTCCCCCTATATCACGATCTTTCTTGGCGCTGCAGTTGCCGCTGGTATCGGGATCCTGCTCGGGCTCACCTGTGTCCGGCTTAAGGAATGGTTCCTGGCCATGGTCACGTTCGGGTTTGCAATCATCGTCCAGACCCTGACTGTCAGCGTTCTCGCGCCGGTGTCCGGTGGCTGGGACGGGATTGCGTCCCCACGTTTAGTCTCTCCCGCAATTCCCGGCTACCAGCTGATCGAGTACTACTCGATTCTTGTAATTTCGATTGCAGCGATCCTGTTCATCCGGTATGTCATGAAATCCAGGGCAGGTCTCGCGTTCTCCGCGATCCGGGAGAACGAGCTGGAAGCGCGTGCTGCGGGAGTCGACCCGGTTAAATACCGGCTTCTAGCATTCGCCCTCTCTGCATTCATTGCCGGCGTTGCCGGGGCTCTCCAGATCCACCATATCGGGTACATAACTCCGGAGATCTTCGGTGTCGACCTCTCCTTCTGGCCGATCACATACGTAATCCTCGGCGGGCTGGGAACGATTGCCGGCCCTGTTATCGGGACCGTCGTACTCACCATCATCTGGGACGGCCTGCGGCTCGCCGGGCTTACGTTCTCGCGGTACATTATCATCGGTGTGATCCTTATCCTTACGATCATATTCCTGCCAAAGGGTCTTGTCGACCTCCCCAACCAGCTGCCGAAGTGGAAAGAAGCCCTGCACAAAATGCGCGGGAAGACGAAAACAGCGGGCTCACCGGAATAAAAAAATACACAATCAGAACTTGTTGATACATTGTTCTAAGCAACGCTCTTGGGGGCTCCCCCCGCCTCTGTGGCAACCCCCGCTGTGGCGATTTACTTACGTGCAAAACGCCTTGAAGTCTGATGGCCTCTCAAATCAATCGTCACTGGTGCGGCGACTGATACTCTCATGTTTTGCGCTATCTAAAAGTGTAATAATCCATTTGAATCGGTTTTCCAGAGATATCGCATTGTGGGGGATGCCCACGCGGCGGGGGTGGAGTCCGAGTGGTTCATCAGGACCATGAGGATGACAAGGACTCATCAGAGTTCTTCGAACCGACGGCAAAACCCCCAAGAGTGCAACATCCTTATCGTGCTGAAAAATGACATAAAAAAATTTATCGTTATATCAAAACCCTAAGTATGCTTTCTGGATATGCGGGTCATGCATCAGCTCCTTGGCCCCGCCTTCCTTTATGATCCTTCCGTTCTCCAGAACGTACCCGCGGTGGCAGAGCTCAAGAGCATGCCTGACATTCTGTTCCAGCAGGAGCACGGTCATGCCCTCACGTCCCAGCTGCTCCAGCGAGCGGAAGACCTGCCCGACAAGCAGCGGCGAGAGGCCGGTTGAGGGCTCATCAAGGATGAGGAGCTTCGGGTCGGACATGAGTGCACGCCCTATGGCAAGCATCTGTTGCTCTCCGCCGGAGAGAGTCCCGGCCATCTGGCGCTCGCGCTCTTTTAAGACTGGGAAGAGAGCGTAGATGCGGTCGAGGCGGTCCAGGTTTGCGTCATTCCCGCCAGTCCCCAAAAGAAGATTCTCATATACCGGCATTTTTGCAAAGATCTCCCGTTTTTCGGGAACGAGAGCAAGACCTTTCCTGAAGATCGCATGGGCGTTCTCCCCAAGGATATCCTTACCGAGAAATCGTATTGAACCTGTAGCATGCCGGTTCAGGCCCATAATGGTCTCGACCGTCGTCGTCTTTCCAGCCCCATTCGGGCCGATAAGTGTTACCAGCTCGCCCTCATCTACGTGAAATGACAGATCCCAGACAACATGGAGGTTTGCATGGAAGACATTAAGGCCGGAGACCGAGAGCATGTATCCAATCACCCGTATCAGAATGCGTCGAGGTCCCCGAGATATGTGTCGATGACCCGCTGGTTGTTCACGACCTCATAGGGCCGGCCGTCTGCAATCTTCTCCCCACGGTCGATGACAATGATCCGGTCTGAGACGCCCATGATCACGCTCATGACATGCTCTATGATCAGGATTGATGTACCGGAGTCACGGATCTTCCGTATCAGTTCAACTGCGTCGCCGCTCTCTTTCGGGTTGAGCCCGGTCGTGAGTTCATCAAGCAGGAGGAGTTTTGGCTTGCTTGCTAGTGCCCGGGCAAGCTGCACCCGCTTAAGTTCGACAACATTGAGGTTTTTTACAAGCGTTGCCTGTTTGTCCTGCGGGAACCCGACAAAGTCGAGGACCGCCGAAGCATCGGATTCTGCATCCGCCATTCCTGTTTTCTTGTGGTTGCCAAACAGGGCGCCTATCATCACTGCTTCGAGGGCAGTGAGTCCCGGGAACGATTCGGCTATCTGGAATGTTTTTGCAATGCCTTTCCTGCAGATGCGGTCTGCGGAAAGCCCGGTGATCTCCTCCCCGCAGAACGTGATCGTGCCTGCTGTCGGGGAACTGATGCCCGAGATCATGTTGAGGAGCGTGGTCTTCCCGGCCCCGTTGGGACCGACAAGCCCCACGATCTCGTTCTGTTTCAGGGTCAGGTCGAGATTGCTGACTGCACGAAGCCCGCCGATCTGTTTTGTCACACCCTTAACGCTCAGCATCCACGCACCGGTACGATTACAATCGTGCTAATAGTTCGCAGGGAGCGGTATTAAACATACTGACCGTTTCCGCCGGTGCTTGCGTACAATCTCTTCTGCAGGCCTGTTACAGTACTACACAGCCTGAACTTTCCATGAGATTGGAACAGAAAGGGTTTGATAAACAATGAAAAACCGGTACCAGTGTTGAAAAGGAGATTGCATTCAGCGATCTGTTGCAGGATCCTTGCCGAGATACTGTTCCAGCGCCTTTGCTAGCTCAGTAAAGGTGACCGGTTTTAACAGCACTCCAAGGTTCGGGTCCTTTAGCTTGGCAACAGTAGCTTCCACGGACGGATGGGCCGTAAAGAGAACTACGGGGAGATCCTTTGTTGCCGGGTCGGCGCGGAGCCAATCCAGAAATTCCCAGCCGTTGATTGGCATCATCATGACATCCAGCAGGATCAGGGACGGCGGATTCCTTTTGATCTCGGCGAGCGCCGCAATCCCGTTGTTGCTCAGCTGCGGCTCATAACCGAGCCGCTTGAGCAGGATCTCCATCATATCGAGGATCGGCTGGTCGTCCTCCACAACCATGATACTACGTTTCATGTAAACTCCCTTCCTGCACCCGCACTTTAGGTATATGGATCGTGAACGTGGTGCCTTTATTCACGGTGCTTTCGACAGTAATCGTCCCGCCATGCAACCGGATGAACTTCCTTGCAATCGCAAGCGACAGCCCAATCCGTTCGTATTTCCGGCTCAGCATACCGGAGTCGGCCAGCTGGAACGGCTCGAAGATTGCGTCAAGCTGCTCACCTGCTATTCCGACACCATTATCACTGATGGCGAGCCGGTCGCACCGGTCGTTGTCTTTGGAGACATACGCGATCCCGATGCGGCGCGGGGGATTGGAATACGCAACTGCGTTTGTCAGCATCGAATCGATCACGGTGCCGATCTTCACGGCATCGGCATCGAACGTGAGGTTCTGCGGGAGATCGATTGTTATCTCCGCTTGTGAGGCATATCCCCCGGTACTGATGATGGAGGTGACCAGTTCAGGCACGGAAAAGACCGAATAATCGAGACGGATCTTTCCGGATTCGAGCACCGAGAACTCAAGCATCTGGTTGATGATCTGCCGTTCGCGTTCGACACACTTGAGACACCGGTTCAGGATTGTTTTTGTTTCCCCTGCAATACCGAACCCGCCGGTATCCTCGAGCAGGAGGTTGAGGTAGCCCATGATAGGCTGCAGGGGCGTGCGGAGCTCGTGCGCGACCGTGCTGATTACGCCCCGGCGGAGTTCGTTTCCGGCATCATCCCTCTTCCGGAGACGCTCATTCTCGCCTGAGATGTGGGCGACAACAGCACCGACGCAGATGAACAGGACTGACTGGATGATTGCTACTGCCGACATCATGGCTGCCGGGTAGGTAAACGCGATGGCCACCAGTTCGTACGAGACGGCGCAGATGCCTGCGATCCAGAGCCCGCGGTGCGGATAGTGATAACAGGCGTACAGGACCGGAAAAAAGTAGAGCTGCGGCATTATCTGGGCGGCGGGCCCTCCCGTCGCAAGGATGGTTACGATGGTAACGGACACGATAAATGAGAGAATGACAATGAACCGCGTGAGATCCGGGTGCGATATCCCATGCCCCAGCATCTTTTCCGACAGATCCATGTGCTCCTTGTGCCTTGTTGTTTTCAGGATATAAAGTGTTATCGTACCATGACATGACATTAGTGGTCATGATCCGGTCCTGACGCATACCCCATTATGCCGGATCCGGGGTAACCGTTCTGAATGGGTATATTATCCGGCTCTTCCAAAAAGTACCGCATGCGCCCCCGCGTCATCGTGAATGTGGCCATGAGCGCCGACGGCAAACTCTCGACCCGCGAGCGCCAGCAGGTGAAGATATCCGGTTCTGAGGATTTTGCCCGCGTGGATGCACTCAAGGCGGCAAGCGATGCAGTCATGGTCGGGATCGGCACGGTTATCGCCGATGACCCTTCGCTGACCGTGAAATCTGAGGCAAACAGGCAGGCCCGTATCGCTGCGGGAAGACCGGAGCACCCCGTCCGCGTCATTGTTGACAGCACCGCGCGGATCCCGCTTGATGCCTCCGTCCTCCGCAAGGGCAGCGGCCAGCGTGTGGTCGCTGTTTCGGAAAAGGCCGATCCCGGCCGGGTAGCGGAGCTGAAGAAGACCGTGACCGTTGTTGTAGCCGGCAAGGACTCCGTTGATCTTCGCACCCTGCTGGAACAGCTGGGGTCGATGGGGATCCGGCAGCTGATGGTCGAAGGTGGCGGTACACTGATTGCCGGACTCTTTTCCGCATCTCTTGTGGACGAACTCTATACCTTTATCGGCAATATTGTCATCGGGGGGAGGGATGCGCCGACGCTCGTTGATGGCGATGGGTGGATCCGGGATTCAGAGTTTGCTCGTTTGATCCTGTCTGATTTTGTAAGAATCGAAGACGGCATCCTGCTGCACTGGTACGTGGGGCAGGGACAATCTTCCGGTACGACCGGTCGGTAAGTTAAGAAAAAGAGGGAGACCGGGTCAACTCCGGGTCTTGTACGGCACAAGCTGGTCGATGATCTTATAGATCTTGCCGGATTTCATGACAGCGGTCACTTCGATCCTGTCAGAACCGGTCGTTCCCTCAAGTTCGAGGGTATCCCCCATGATCGGTTTGAGGATGCCGGTGACAACAGAACCATCGGGGCGGGTTACCTTTACTTCGATACGCGAGACGAAGTTGAGGCCCTTCCCGCCATTGAAACTCGTGATAATAGTCGTAGAGTATGTCCCGCCTTTTTCAACGGAGACGCTGATCGCTTCAGTCGACGGGATGGTCTCGGTCGGCCCGGGAACGAGGGAGCCGGCACTTGTCGTGGGTACTGCGGTCGTGACCTCTTCCGTTACCGGAGCCTCGGTCGGGACAGGTGTCGGCGCCGGAGTCGTCTTATCGCCAAAAATCGTGCATCCGGCAGCAAGGACGAGAGCCACCAGAATGATGACGGGGACAATGCCTGGATATTTCATGATGAATGGTTAGCATTTGTTGACTATTTGAGAATTGTGAGCTGCCAGTACAGGTATTACTCTGCGCGGATCCTGTAAGCCTGCCCGGTAAAGGCAAAACGCTCATGAGATCGCGGATGCCAGATACAGGGTACGCAGATTGCAGTTGTTGTGCTTGCCGCAGTATTCCTGTTTATCGCGGTCCGGCAGGTCGGAAGGTTCAGATTTGCCATCTGGCAGGTAATGCTTCTTGGAGCGCTCGCAGTCCTTTTGACAGGCCAGATTTCCCCGCTCGACGCGCTGCACTCCATCAACGTCGACGTCATGGTCTTCCTGTTCGGGATGTTTATCGTTGGCGAAGCGCTCGCTTCAAGCGGATACCTCGAGTGTTTCGCACACCGGTTTTACCGCCATGCCGGGACGCCGCAGGGCCTCATCATTCTCATTGTTCTCTCAACAGGCCTGCTCTCGGCATTCCTGATGAACGACACGCTTGCCATCATAGGCACACCGCTTGTACTCGCGCTTGCGAAGCGGCACAGGATCTCGCCGAAACTGATGCTGCTCTCACTTGCCATCGCAATCACGACCGGCAGTGTATTAAGCCCGATTGGCAACCCCCAGAACATGCTCGTTGCTACTGATGGCGGAATGGCGTCTCCGTTTGTAACCTTCGCACAGTACCTTCTCATCCCGACTGTTCTCAACCTTCTCGTTGCAGTTCTCTTTCTCAGGTTTTTCTTCAGAACCGAATTTGCATCACGCTCGCTTAAAAGCAGCAGCCCGGGGGCATGCGACAGGCGGTCAGTGCATATATGCCAGTGCTCGCTCGCAATTATTCTCTTCCTGATAGGGGTCAAAACCGCCGCCTCTCTTCTCGGTCTTGGCATAATCATGCCACTTCCCCTGCTGGCGATCTGTGCCGCAGCCCCGGTTTTAATCTTCTCTGAAGATCGTAGCGGGATTGTAAAAAGGATCGACTGGTGCACGCTGGTGTTTTTTGCCGCGATGTTCGTGCTGATGGCAAGCGTCTGGCAGACCGGGTTCTTCCAGTCGTTCATTGATAACGGCGCAACAAAATCGGTGCCGGTGATTCTCACAACCAGCATCATTGCCAGCCAGTTCATCTCAAATGTCCCGTTCGTCGCGCTCTACCTTCCCCTGCTCCAGCAGTCGGGTAGCTCGGCTGACGGGTTGATCGCACTCGCTGCCGGCAGCACGATCGCCGGTAATCTCACAATTCTCGGTGCTGCAAGCAATGTGATAATCATCCAGAACGCGGATAAGCAGGGCGAGACGATAACCTTTGCTGAGTTTGCAAAAATCGGGATACCGTTAACCATTGTCCAGGCAATGGTGTACTGGATCTGGCTCAGTATTATCTGACGAACCAGTTCAGGCCCATCGCAGGATTTGATCCGCGGGCATCATCACGATCCGGTAATAAAAAATCACGGGGCACGCACAAGGAACACGGAACCGGAAGACATGATCCGGCTCTCCTGACCGGAAATTTGTAACCTATGCACACAAATCGCTTTTTTTGGATTTACGCTCCCAGCCATTGAAGATGATGCCCCCCACAACAGGGTTGTCCAGGAGGTTACAGATCAGCCCTTCAATTATCACCGGCATCCCTGCCTTCGTAATGAGCCGCATTGTCATCGGTTTAACGGCCTTTGGGGTAGCGAGCAGCTCGTCCATGATGACCCGTGTTTTCTCGAGATCTTCTGGATGGATATAGTCCCAGATCCCATTCCCGACCGATTCCTTGTACGTGTATCCCGTAATCCGTTCGAATGCTGTACTTACCCCGCTCAGTTTACCGCCGGACTTCAGTACGATTGTCAGATCGGCAGCATTTTCGATAAGAGACCGGAGATACTCCTCGTTCGCCCGGAGCTGCTCCTCGTTCTTCTTCTGGCGGGTAATTTCATGGGAGAAAACCGCGATCTTTTTCATGGTTTTTTTGTCATCAAGGACAGGAAGCACGCAGCTTTCGTACCATTTCCCCTGGAACTCCTCTTCGAAACGGGTGGCATTCTCTTTGACAACGATATCATCAAAGTGCACCAGTTTGGGGGGATAGAGCTTACTGAATAGGTAATCGAAGAATGAAGTCCCGATAATCTCATCAACCGTCTTGTTAAGCCGGTGCGCCATGGCGTCGTTCAACGCGAGAAACTTCCCGTCTTTGTCGAGAAGGAAAAGCGCGTCCGGCGTTGCATTCAAAAGCGCCCGGATGGTCTCTTCTTTCTCGAGAAGCATTTCATCCATCCGGTGTTTGTATAACGCTATCTCGATATTGGATCGCACCTCGCTCTCGCTGAATGGTTTGAGGACATAGCCGTACGGTTCCGTGATCTTTGCTTTTTCAAGGATTGCATCGTTCGCGAATGCAGTCAGGTATATGACCGGGATCCGCAGTCTTTTCCGGATCTCTTCTGCAGCCTCAATTCCGGTCATGGGGCCGGCAAGCATGATATCCATGAGTATGATATCAGGTTTCAGCTCTTCGGCTTTCTGCACTGCCGCAGCTTCTGTCATGACAATTTCCGGAACATCATAGCCCAGCCCGATCAGGCTTGTCTGGATATCGACTGCAGTAATTGCTTCGTCTTCAACAACAAGTACCCTTGTTTTTTTTGTCATAGTACCCCTTTTTCTAGAGCGGGAAAGCGGATCCTGAATACAGCACCGTTTGACCTCTCAACCTCCAGTGTCCCCTGGATCTGCTTGACGAGCGTATCCACGAGCTGGAGGCCGAGCGTCTTGGATTTTATAAGATTAATATCCTCCGGGAGCCCTACGCCATTATCTGCAACTATGAAGATATAGTTGTCCCCCTCACGGTGGATATTGATATGAATCTCTCCCGTCCTCCCCTGAGGGAACGCGTACTTCAGAGCGTTGGAAAGCAGCTCGTTGAGGATAAGGCTGACCGGCACGGCCTGTTCGATGGTAAACAGGATGTTTTTCGCGTCAACCGTAACCCTTATCAGATCGGGATCCACGTTATATGACTGGAACAGGTATCCCGCCATTTTATTGATGTATTCCTCATAATCGATACTGGAAAGGTTCGGGGACTGGTACAGTTTTTCGTGGACAAGGGCGATCGACCGGACTCTGGTCATGCTTTCCCGCATTATCTCTTGTACGTTTTCGTCCTTCACCCGTTTTGCCTGGAGGCTGAGCAGGCTGGAGATTACCTGCATGTTGTTCTTGACCCGGTGGTGGATCTCCTTTAGCATGATCTCCTTCTCCTGCAGGGAAGCTGCTATCTCTTCCTGCATCTTTTTGCGCTCGGTAATATCCCGCAGGATGCCGTGAAATCCGGCAAACGTACCGTCCGGCAGGAAGAACTGGCCGGCATTGATCTCGACAGTCCGGCGCTCCCCGGATTTCGTAACTACCGTAAGTATGAGGCCGGTGACAGGCTCGCCTCTCGTAAGGGCTTCTGTAACAGGCCCCTGGTCCTCCGGGGCGATGACATCGAGGCTGCTCCTTCCGATCAACTCCTCCGGGGTATACCCGAGCAGGTCAAGCACACTCGGGCTGCAGTACGTGATCGTTCCCTGTGGATTGATCTGGAAGACAACATCCATTATGTGTTCCACAAGGCCGCGGTACAGCTCTTCGCTCTTCCGGAGTGCGGCCATTACCTGCTGGCGCTTTACGATCTCATCATGCAACTGTTCGTTGACATTAACAAGCGCCTCTGTCCGTTTCCGGACATGCTCTTCCAGCTCCTCGTTCAGTTTTTTGAGAGAATTTTCTATCTCAACGCGTTTGCTGATGTCGGAGAAGCTTTCGAGAAGGTGCTGTTTTCCCTTGATCTGGATGGGAATGACCATTTTCAGGATAGGGATCTCCCTGCCCTCGGCTGTTATGAGAATGCACTCTTCATTGTCCACGGTCTGCCCCAGATCGGTGATAGGACATCTGCCATCTTCAGACGGGCAGATAAAATGGTGACAGGTCTTTCCGACTATGCCGCTCTTGTCAATTCCAATCAGCTCTTCCGCAGCCGGGTTTGCATCGATGATGATATGGGTCGCCGGATCGATGATTAAAAGTCCCGTCTGAACCGAATTGAAGATCGTTTTTAAATAATCCTCGCTGTTCTTCAGTTCTTCTTCAGCCCGGATCCGCAGGGTGATATCCTGAAGGGTTTCGATCGCGCCGAGAATCGTCCCATTCCTGTCCCGGATCGTTACTGCTGTAACATGGAGCCATGCGCCATGCTCTCCCATCAGCGGGTAGAAATCCGTTACCTCAAACGCACCTTCGACATACATTGACTTTTGCCATTTTCCAGCATACAGTTCCGGAATCCGGTCGATATCATCGTCAATAAGAATGTCTGCAAGCACGGGCCTTTCTTTCTTGTACAATGCTTTCCAGGAAAAGGGCGTACTGATAATATCCTGCGCTGCAATACCACTATATTTCTCAAGAGCCCAGTTCCAGTAGATGACTTCATGGTTGCGGTTGAGGACAAAGAGCGGGATCGGGGACCCGTTGATAATAGCCCTGAGCCGCTCTTCGCTCGCAGCGAGCTCCTCTTCCATCCGCATGCGTTCCACCATGTCCCGGGCCACCGACAGGGCGAGCAGCTTACCGTGAAGTTCGAACGTATGGGTGCTGACTTCAACCGGAAACTCGGTCCCGTCTTTTCTGCGGTGAATAGCATCAAAAGTTGCATGCCCGTCCTGTTTTATTCTGCGGATAAGCTCGGGAATTTTCTGCCGGTGTTTCCCGGAGGAGATGTCTGTCGGAGACATCATGAGCAGCTCCTCGCGGGTATAACCGAGACGTTTGCAGGCGGTTTCATTTACCGCGATATAACGGCCAGGTTTCCCGTCGGGCGTTAATTCGTGGAGGAATATGGCATCGTTGGCATTGTTGAACAGGGTGCGGAAGAGTTCTTCGCTCTCCTGCAGCGCCTCCTCTGTCTCTTTCTGGCGGGTGATATCACGGATAATTCCGTCAATCCAGAGGATCTTCCCCCGTTCATCCTTCTTTGTTTGCGCCGTGATGGAAACCCAGATGGGAGTCCCGTCCATCTTCTTTACCTGGACCTGATAGTTCCGCACAAAACCCAAAGTGTTCAATTCGTGGAGAAGGTTCAGCCGGTCCTCCGGATTAATGTATATTTCAGCCACGGGCCGGCTTAAGAGGTCTCCAAGGGATTCGTACCCGTAGATCTTCAGGAACTCGGGATTGGCCCAGAGCCACTTCCCGTTAACATCCGCAGTGTTCCGGTAAATGCCAACATTCAGGTTCTCGACGAGCGAACGGAACTTTTCCTCGCTCTGTTTCAGTTCCTCTTCCATCCGCTTGCGATCGGTAATGTTCCGGAGTGTCCCCTCGACCCCGGTCGCATGTCCGAGACCGTCCCGGACCAGGTGACAGTTGACGGAGACGTTCACATGCTCACCGGCCTTGTTCCTGAGGATGATCTCGTAATCCTGTACCGAGCCGTTCTCGTATAGCTTTTTGAGCAGTTCATCTCTCTGTTCCGGGAAGGGATAGAGGTCGAGGACCGGCATGCCGATAAGGTCGACAGGTGAGAACCCGGTCATCTTCATGCAGGAGGGGGAGATGTTGGTGATGACGCCCTTCATGTCGGTCTGGTAATAGAGATCGTCAAACGAATTGAAGATTGCCCGGTACTTCTCCTCGCTCTTTTTAAGTTCAGACTCGGCATTCTTCCTGCCCGTGATATCGATCACGGTCAGGATCCCGGCAATCTTCTGCCGGTAGGTGATGGTACCGGCCGTAAGATCGATCCACCGCACTTCCCCGTCTTTCCGTATGATCCGGAGTTCCATTTGTCGCGGGGTCGTGACCTCTTCCCGCATCCGTGCCCAGCCAAGGTTCTTTACCAGTTCCCTGTACTCCGGAAGAACAATATCCCAGAAGTTCATCGAAAGGATCTCATCCTTTGAATACCCGCTGATGACTTCAGCTGCACGGTTCGCGTATACCCAGCGGTCATTCTGGTAGATCACGATAGCTGCCGAGGTGGTCTCTGCGAGCGCCCGGAACTTTTCCTCGCTCTCCATGAGAAGGATGTCGATCCATTTCCGCTCGGTGATATCGCGGTCGATGCCCCGGTACCCGGTGACATTGCCCTCGCTGTCAAGCACCGGCGTCCCGCTCGTTTCAAGGATGACTATCCGGCCGTCCTTGCGGACGTTCCTGTTCTCCAGCTTCTCGATGTTCTTTTTCTTCCTGACACAGTCAAGGAATATCCCGGCTATCCGTTCAGACTCGCCTTTCGGCATCAGGGAGAACGGGGTTCTCCCGATAATCTCGCCGGGTTCGAAACCGAGGATGTTTCTGATGTTGGGGCTCACGTAGGTATAGACGCCTTTACTGTCTACTTCCCAGACGAGATCGTTGATGCTCTCGACAAGGTTCCGGTACCGTTTCTCGCTTTCGTTGAGGGCCTCTTCTGCCCGTTTCCTCTCGCTGATATCCCGGACGATCGCGATCATACCGGTCGGGCGCCCTTCCCCGTCTCGCAGGGCCGCCCCGTTGATCTCTCCCCAGAACGTCGTTCCGTCAACCCTTCGGAGCTGGTACACATGAGGAACGGCATGTGTCCCGTTAAAGACGCTTTTTACGTTCCGGAGGGCCTCATCATGGTATTCGGGAAGGATCCAGTCGAGGATGGATGTGCCAAGCGCTTCATCAGGAGATTTCATTCCGAATATGGCAAGCCCTTTCTGCGATACCCGGGTAAGTTTTCCGGTAAGGTCGGTGATTGCAATCTCATCCGGGGAGGTATCGAAAAGGGTATCAAGGGTTCGTTCATCTGCGGAAGGGGTAGCTCCACTCTGTTTTTTCCGGACGGCCTGCTCAATCAGATCTTTTAACCGGCCGAATTCCTTCTGCGGTTTTTTTCCCTTCAGAAGAAAATAATCTGCCCCGAGGTTCAGGGCATCGATCACAACCGATCCCCTCGCGGTTTCTGAAAAGAATATAAACGGGGTCGTATCACCGCGCTCCCGCAAGGAACGGATAAATTCCGTCCCGTTCATGTCCAAAAGGGCATAGGAGCTGATAACAGCATCGAATTTCTGTCTCTCCAGCAGGTCAAAGGCTTCACGTGCAGAGTTTACAGATGTTGTCGCGATTGTGCCCTGCTCCTGGAAGTACTGTCCTGCAGCCTTTAGCAAATTGTCATTACCGTCAACGTGGAGGAGCGAGATCATGATGGATTCCGTAAAAGAAGATCAAAAGGGATCGCTGTATTCATCTACGATCATTAAAAAACGGCGGACTAAATAATTTTTCCATCAGTATTTGCATCAGGTACCAGCAGCCATTCGTTATCTTCAGGTGATCGTATTTGTTTTCTGCTCCCCTGGGGCGATCGGCCGGACCGGACAGGCAGGTCTATGCAGGAGGATGTGCTAATACCAAGTCACCGGAGATCGGAGGACATTCCATGGTCGAGTACGAACCCCCCAAGCATGAGGAGAAAACGGATAAGAAACGCGAGGAGCTGAAAGGAAAGGTGCTCCATTTAAAGGATCTCGTCAGCTATGCGGACGGGACGGTTGCGAGCCGGATGGTCATCTCGCGGAAGGCCGGCAATATTACGCTTTTCTCGTTCGACGAGAACGAGGGGCTCTCCGAGCATGCCGCTCCGTTTGATGCGCTGGTCACAATCCTTGAAGGCGAGTGCGAGGTGTGGGTGTCGGGGCCGACCTACCGGATGAAAGAGGGCGATACGATCATCTTCCCGGCAAACGTGCCGCACGCCCTCTCCGCGATAACGAAGTTCAAGATGAGCTTAACGATGATCCGGGAGTAGGCGCAGGCCTTTGCGTGTGACGTTCCGGTTCCTGTTTTTTTTCATGTGGGGTTGGCGTATTGTTTCAGGTACGCGTCAACATCGGACTTCGTCACGCCTTTGACTTCGAGCACTGTCACACCGCCAATCCTTGCCGTAACGTCGTATTGTTTTGTAAACAGTCCTTCCCTTCCCAGCAGGTACGTGTGTTCGACAACCGAGATGCCGGCGAGCAGCCCGCCTGCAGTATAAGACCTCGTGCCTGTCTCGATGCAACCGGAGCTCAGGGTGCAGGCCAGCAGGAGCAGCGCGATCAGCAAAGGAGTTATTTTCATTTTGAATCATCTCCACCGGAAGAGTGGATCTGTTCCCCCGCACTATAAAGCATGAGCGATCCGGTTTGTTCCCGCGGCGTGAGCCGGGATTACCCTGCCAACACTACAGGGTTAAAATACCGGACGGCCAAAGAGATGATAAAGGAGATTTTACCATGGGCGGGGATGACAAGGACGGGTACTACTGCTCCATCTGCGGGGGCATCCCGCCCGACAGAATCAAGACGAAGATGATCCCCGTGGACGGGAAGGATACCGGTATCGACCAGCTGGACTGGATCCTGTCGGAAGTAAAAAAGCTGAACCTCGCAAGCGACGCCGCGATCACTGGGGAACTTCTGAAGCGCACGATGGCGCTCAACTACGTGCCGACAAAAAAGAAAGAGGCGTACGGGGCGGCCCTGCTCGCGGAGTACCGGAAATTCCTGCAGGAATCCGGCTGAGATTTTTTTAAAAAAAATTCATCCACGGGCAGTCGGGTCGCCCTTGAGCAGCCTCTCTGAATCACTCTCTTAGGTGGTGCAATAGTGCGATCCTGGAAATACCATGACCGGTCGGACACCCGGTACAGGGAAAGGCGCATGACTTCGCGTCCGCTAATTGGGGCTGCCCGCCGGCGGGAGATTGGGCCCCGGATCCCCCCTGCCAGACCCTGAGAGACTCATGATCTGAATTTTGCCCTGTTTGGCAAACGGAGCCTTAAAATCGTTTGAAATTTTATTAATATATTCCATAGTTATGCATCATCTTTTCCAGTGGAACCGGTGTTGATTCCAGTAAGTAAATATTGACTTATCCGCGTATTTTTAAAAAAGAAGCGTTTATATCAGGAAAAAACCTGCAGATTTAGCAGCGTTTTAAGCCCTGCCCGGATCTGAGTGAACAGGAGTATGTTTTTCGGACAAACGCCAACAGAAGCCCGCTATGGCCCGATTATGAGGATGTCCGGATCATGGGGTTTAAACGCGTATTTCGGCAAAATAACACCATATATGGGGATTCTGCCGTTGCAGGACGGCAGGGCTCCTGCCGGCCGGGCCTTTACGGCCGGTATCACCGGGATATTATTGCTCCGTGTGCCTGAAAATATTTCAAAAAAAATTGCGTGCCGGTTTTTCAAAAAATTCTGCGGTGGAAACCATTCAAAAAAATCCGGAATAAAAATTCTGCCGGGGCATTTCCCGGTAAAAAAACTCTCTCGTACAAAATCCGGTGCGGATTTCCCGGGAGTATCCGGGCCTATCCCGAAGTCCGGATACTTCGTATCCCGGTGTTTTTTTATACGAGCAGGGTTCACCAAGCATTGTGTTATTACCATGACAGCAAAGCCCGATCCTCTCCGCGTTGCAGCAGCAGTAATCCTCGGCGTTATCACCGGGGCAATCCTGTTCCTCATCATTGCAATCGTCATCGGCATGATAAATGACATATCCCACATGAACATCCCGATCTCGATGCTTGTTGCCGAGAATGTCTTCAGCGCGGTCCTGCTCGTCGTCCTCGTCATCGTTTGCGTTGCCGCGTTTTACCGGAAGGTCATAACGACACCGCCGTCCGAACCCGTGGCAGATGAACCTGCAACGGAAGACTGATCCCGCATGGAGAAGAACGCGCTGCTCGTCCAGCACCTGACCGCGGCTGACTACGAGCTCGTGCCGTTTACAACCGTGATCCTGCCGCTGGGATCGCTGGAGAGCCATGGCCCGCACCTGCCGTTTGCGACCGATACGCTCACGGCATACTTCCTCGCCCTCGAGGTTGCCGCAAAGGTGCCGGGGATCCGCGTGCTGCCGCCGGTCAGCTACGGCATGAGCGAGCACTACAGGGACTTCCCGTTCACGGTCTCGCTCCGGCCCGAGACCGAGACCGCGGTGATCTCCGACATCCTCGAATCGGTGTACCGCGAGGGGATCCGGCACGTCTTCATCATGAACGGCCATGACGGCAACATCCCCTCGATCGAGATCGCCGCAAGGAAGGCCAAGGTCGCCCACCCGGACCTGATAATCGTAGGCCTCGACGCGTGGTGGAACACGATCGGGCCGCTGCTCCCGAAGGATTTCTTCGAGGTCTGGAACGGTCTCGGCCACGGCGGCGAGGGCGAGCTCTCGATCGCGCTCGCGCTCTTCCCCGAGCTCTGCGAGCCCGAGCACGCGAAGGGCGTCGTCCCCGCTCTCCCGGAAAACCTCGACGTCAAGTGGCGCTTCTCCGAGATCACCAACACCGGCGCATCGGGCGACCCGACCAAGGCCTCGCAGGAGAAAGGCTTCACGATGAAAAAGGTGCTGGTCGACGCGATTGTTGCGGCCTTACAGAAGCTGGACGCGTGCGGCTGGGACTACCGGTCGCCGGAAGTGAAGCAGGGGAATAAGGGCGGGGCGAGTTAATCCATCCACCCCTTCCTCACCCACTCCTCGTACCCGGCCGGCCTCATCTCCTTATTCTCCTCGACAATAGTCCTGAAGTACCCCCGATTCTCCGCTAGGATCTTCTCCTGCACTGGATCGGAGAAACCGTCCCGGATCGCGCCGGCCAGTTTCTTTCCGAGCACTCGGGCCTCCGGCTCCTTCGCATCGATCGTCCCCGCCTCTCCCTGCGTCGCGATGCCGATGCTCCCGACCGCAATCACGCCGAGGTAGTTGAGCACGTGGCTGAGGTACGCGACCACCTCTTCCGCGCCGGAATCGTACGTGGTCACGACAGCGCAACCGTATTTCCCGGTCAGCACCTGGTAGTGGATCGCGTCGGCGAGCCGGTCGAAGAAAACCTTCATCTGGCCGGTGATGTTGTCGATGTACACGGGCGAGGCAAACACGATCCCGTCGGCCTCCCGCATCCGGGCGAGGATACCGGGGACGTCGTCTTCGTTCACGCAGACGCCGTTGATGCTGCAGGCCTCGCAGGCCGTGCAGGGCGTGATACGGAAGTCGCAGAGGTCGATGATCTCCGTCTCCGCGCCGGCCTCTGCTGCGCCTTCCAGCACGAAGGAGGTAAGCCTCCGCGTGTTGCTATGGACCGTGCGTGGGCTCCCGTTGATTGCGAGGATCTTCATGCCGTCTCCTTTTGTCGTGTCATGAATATCAGCATGCCCCGTTAATTATCCTGTTCTAAACAACTCTGCCATCTCCACAACAAATAAGAGAGACTTGAGGAGAACATACGACTACAGGAGATTTCCGTCCCGGAGGACACTATGGGAGAGCCCGAGAAGAAGAAAGCCGAGATAAAGATTTCCGGCATGCACTGCGCGACCTGTGCAATCAATATCGAGGAGTCGCTGGGACAGCTGAAAGACGTCAACAGGGCGCAGGTGAACCTTGGCACCGACACGGCCCATGTCGAGTTCGATCCGGAGAAGGTGAAACTTTCCGATCTCGAGAAGGCGGTAAAAGATGCCGGCTACGAGGTAATCAACCGGCAGGCGACCATAAAGGTCGGCGGGATGGTCTGCGCCACCTGTGTGGAGACGATCGAGGCGGCGCTCCGCGAGCTCCCCGGCATCGCGGCGGCGACCGTCAATCTCGGAACTGAGAAGGCCTACGTGACCTACAATGAGAGCATCACGACGCTTCAGGATATGAAGAAGGCGATCGAGGACGCGGGCTACCAGTACCTCGGCCTCGCGGAGGAGCTCTCCGAGGAGCAGGAGCAGAAGATCCGGGCAAAGGACCTGCACGACAAGTTCCTCCGGTTCACGATCGGGTTTGCCGTCTCCATCCCCCTGATGCTCGCGATGTGGGTTCCGCTCCCCGTCCCCATGCACACGCTCGCGTACGTGATGCTTGTCATCGCAACGCCGGTCTTCATCTACGTCTCCTCCCCGATCTTCCGGGCTGCGGGAATGGCACTCTCCCACCGGATGCTGAACATGGACGTCATGTACGCGATGGGCATCGGCGTCTCATACGTAGCCTCGGTCATGGGCACGTTCTCGATCATCCTCACCCACGAGTTCATGTTCTATGACACCGCGATCATGCTCGCCTCGTTCCTGATGCTCGGGCGGTACCTTGAGGCCCGTGCAAAAGGGCGGACATCGGACGCGATCAAAAAGCTGATCGGGCTTTCGCCGAAGACCGCGATCATCGTTAAGGACGGAAAGGAGTCCGAGATCCCGGTCGAGAACGTTGCAGCCGGCGACATCGTGATCGTCAAGCCGGGCGGGAAGGTGCCGGTGGACGGCGAGGTCGTCGCGGGCGAGAGCTACGTGGACGAGGCGATGATCACGGGCGAGCCGGTGCCCCCGCTGAAATTGAAGGGGAGCCGGGTCGTCGCCGGCACCATCAGCCAGAACGGTGTCCTGTCGGTGAAAGCAACGAAGGTCGGGAAGGAGACCGTGCTCGCCCAGATCATCCGGCTCGTGGAGGAGGCGCAGGGCAGCAAGCCGCCGGTCCAGCGGATCGCGGACGTGGCGGTCACGTACTTCATCCCGGCAGTTCTCGCGATCGCGATCATATCGTTCCTGCTCTGGTACTTCATCCTTGGCAGCACGCTTCTTTTCGCGCTCACCGCGCTCATCTCCGTGCTCGTCGTCGCCTGTCCCTGTGCGCTCGGCCTTGCAACGCCGACGGCAGTCACGGTCGGGGTCGGGCGCGGGGCGGAGCTCGGGATTTTGATCCGGAATGGCGAAGCGCTCGAGATCGCCGAGAAGGTCACGACCGTTGCAGTCGACAAGACCGGGACGCTCACAAGGGGAAAGCCGGAGGTGACCGATCTCGTGCCGGCAGGAATTACGGAAGAGACGCTCCTTGCGTTTGCTGCGGCAGTCGAGAAGAACTCGGCCCACCCGCTCGCGCAGGCTGTTGTCCGTAGGGCCGGCGAGCGGGGCGTGAAGATCGATTTCGCCGACCATTTCACCACGTTCGGGGGCAGGGGGGTATCCGCAACGGTTCTGAGTGAAACGGTGCTTGTCGGCAACCGCGCTCTTCTTTCGGAGAACGCAGTTGCGGTTCCGATTGACGCGGAAAGCCGGATCAGCGGCTTCGAGCAGGACGGGAAGACGGTCGTGCTCGTTGCCGCGGGAGGCCAGTTCGCCGGTATGATCGCGATCGCCGACACGCTCAAGGAGAGCTCGAAGGCCGCTGTCTCCCAGCTGGACGGCATGGGGATAGGCGTCGTCATGGTCACTGGCGACAACCGGCGCACTGCGGATGTGATCGCCCGGCAGGCAGGAATCAGGCAGGTGATCGCCGGGGTGCTCCCCGATACCAAGGCAAAGGAAGTCAAGGCCCTGCAGGAGAAGGGGGGGACAGTCGCGTTTGTCGGCGACGGGATCAACGACGCTCCCGCGCTCGCGCAGGCCGATGTCGGGATCGCGATAGGCAGCGGGACGGACGTTGCAATTGAGAGCGGGGACGTCGTGCTCATTAACAATGACCTGACCGATGCCGTTGCTGCAATCCAGCTCTCGAAGAAGGTGATGGGCAGGATCCGGGGCAACCTCTTCTGGGCGTTTGCCTATAACACCGCGCTGATCCCGGTAGGCGCCGGAGTCCTGTACCCGTTCTTTGGCATAACATTCCGGCCGGAGTTTGCGGCAGCGGCAATGGCATTAAGTTCGGTCACCGTTGTCTCCCTCTCCCTCCTGCTCAAAAAGTATATACCCCCGGCAAAGCTAGGAAGAACGTGAGGAGAATGTCTATGGCAATCGATCCGATCTGCAAGATGACCGTTGACGAGAAGACCGCGAAATTCACCAGTGAGTACAAGGGGAAGAAGTATTATTTCTGCGCCCCGGGCTGCAAGAAGAAGTTCGATGCCGACCCGGCGAAGTACGCATAATCTGCTCCCGCCTTTTTACGGACCTGGTCTATGCATGGTATAAAGATACTATAATGAGGATTCTTAACATATTCTGTAAGATCAGAACAGGCGGCGAAGACGTGCCAGATAGCGCCTGATAAAACAGGAACCATCATGATCGGGAACGTACCAATTGCAAAACCTGTCCGGAAATTCGTAGCCCATGCCGAGGAGCTGCTCGGTACCGAGATTGTGATCGCCCGCGACCGTGAGGCGCCGCTCTCCGGAACCCTTGTCGACAGGTATACGTACCCGGTCGAGAACGAGTACATCGTCTTCCCCGCTCACTATGTCGGACTTATCAAGGATTTCATTATTGCAAAGCTCACGCTCACCCTTCTCATCAAGGGTGCAGCTGCAAAACGGGGGGAGTACAAGGTCATTTCGTTCACCGAGGAATCGGTGTATAACGGGATGCGACAGATCTACCTTGATGCGTTAAAGGACGAGGCGAAGAAGGAAAAGAAGCTCCCTGTAAACAAGCTAATCGAGATGCTCTTCATCCTCTACATGCATTTCCAGGAGGACATGAACGAGCTGCCGTGGAACCCGGTCGTAAATACCGGGGTATATATTAAGATCCCGAAGATCCGGAAGACCCAGCTCTACTACCTGATGAAGGAGGGAAAGGAGGACATGGATGAGATGATGGAGCAGATGGATATCATCCCTCGCCGTTATTTCGTCTTTAGTAAGGCCATGTTCTATGCCCGGGACTACTTCCTTGCCCGCACGCTTCCCGCCGATGAACTTATGCCGGTTATCAACATCCCCCAGATGAAGAAGTTCAACCATCTCGAGGTCAAGGAGATGTTGACCACGCGCTGGACGCACACGGCCTGGTACCAGTCAAAGGTATTCGGTGACTCCATGATCCAGATCATGGACAGCTCCATCATCAATGACTGGAACGCGAATCCCGATCTCGACTACTATTACAATCTTTATATGATCATCCAGCGACTCACCGACAACCTCCTCTCGTATATGTCGATGAACTCGTGGTTTGTCTGGGAACCGGTCAAGCACCTGCAGGACGCGATGCTGGTCAAAGGCGAGTACGAACAGAAAGCGCTCCGGCGCATCTTTGGGGATCTTATCCTATGACCGGTATAGATGCAAAACCCGGAAAAAGACTTTATGGGCACGGCATGATACTGAACGAGGGAGACTGTTATGCCTGACAAGGCAGCGGTCGAATGGATCCGGAAAGGGAAGGCATTTGCCGCAAAGAAACGGTACAAGGACGCACTGAGGGCCTATGAAAAAGCAATTTCCATCGACCCTACGTATGCAGTACCTTATTTCTCCAAAGCAGAAGTCTTTGCCGAGCAGGGCCAGTTCAAGGAGGCCCTTGAGCTGTGCGACAAAGCGATCTCCATTGATCCGAACTATGCTGACGCATGGTCCAAGAAAGGGCTCTGTCTCTTCTCTCTCGAACGGTTTGCCGATGCGCTGACTGCATGTACACGTGCTCTCGCCCTTAACGGCAACGATCCCATGGCGTGGTATATCAAGGGGGTCTCGCTTGACGAGCTGGGAAGGTCTGTAGAGGCGCAGGAAGCTTTCGGCAAGTCCCTCGAGCTCGAGATCATCCTCGACATGGAAGCAGAGAAGAAGAAGATGGGGCGATGAACAGGATCATTTCCGACCCACACTAAATCGATTATTTTTCATTCTCTTTGTCTGATCCGCCTACAACAACCGTCTTTTGCAGATTGCGAAAGCATTATGTGAAGATGCGGCAACATGTCGTTCAAACGGAGGATGTGTATGTTAAGCAAGACGATGGAAGATGCACTGAACAGGCAGATCAACCGCGAGCTCTATTCATCCTACCTTTACCTTGCCATGTCGGCATATTTCAAGGCCGCCAACCTCGACGGCTTCGCACACTGGATGCGGCTGCAGGCTGAAGAAGAGAAGGTCCATGGGATGAAAATCTACGACTACGTGATCGCCCGTGGCGGCAAGGTCATGCTCCAGGCAATCGAAGCCCCCAAGGCGAAATGGGCATCGGCCGGGAAAGTCTTCGAGGAGGTCTATACACACGAGCAGAAAGTTACGGGCATGATCAACACGCTTGTTGAGCTTGCAATGAAAGAAAAAGACCACGCAACCTTCGAGATGCTCCAATGGTTTGTCAGGGAACAGGTTGAGGAAGAGGAGAATGCCAGTGCAATCCTCGTCAAGATCCGGATGGTTGGCGATGTTCCCGGCCACCTCTTCTGCCTCGACCACGAGCTTGGCGAACGGAAATAACACCTGTTCTTTTTTAAAAACCAGATTTTCAGCGCGGGATTTTTCAGCGCGGGATATATAGCATTCCAGCAATAATGATTCGCTGAGTGTGGGTACCTATGGCGAGTCCGGTGTATTTTGCCAACCTCCGTTCACGTGATGAAAATTCCAGCACAATTGCAAAGGTCAGTGCCCTTTTCGATTGCGCAGATTTTGCATCCCTGATCGAGACTGGGCAAAAGACCGCAATCAAGCTCCATTTCGGCGAGCTGGGCAACGACTCGTACATCAGCCCGGTCTTTGTCCGGCAGGTTGTCGATAAGGTGAAGGTGCGCGGGGGGCTCCCGTTTCTTACAGATACGAATACGCTCTACCGGGGAAGCAGGGCAAACGCGGTCGACCATATTACGACGGCCATCCTGCACGGGTTCGATTACGCGGTCACCGGAGCGCCACTGATCATCGCAGACGGCCTTGCCGGCAGGAACATCGTGCGGGTGCCAGTCAGGGGCCGGCATTTTACCAAGGTTGCAATTGCCGGTGATATTGTTTCTGCCCGGAGTATGATTGTGCTCACGCATTTCAAGGCGCACATGGTCTCGGGTTTCGGGGGCGCGATCAAGAACCTTGCCATGGGGTGTGCCCCTCCGGCCGGTAAAAGGGAGCAGCACATGGCGTTCCCGTTCACGATACCGGAACGATGTACCGCCTGCGGCAAATGCACGGTTGCCTGCCCAAAGGGGGCAATCACGATCCGGGACAAGAAATCTTCAATAGACCGCGATCTCTGCATTGGGTGCTTTGAGTGCATGACGGTCTGTCCGGAGCGGGCAATCGATGTGGACTGGGCAACAGAGATCCCGGTGTTTATTGAACGAATGGTTGAGTATGCTGCCGGTGCGCTGAAGGGGAAGGAAGGCCGGACCGGCTACATGAGTTTCCTGACCCGAATCACGCCAGACTGCGATTGTGTTCCGTGGAGCGATGCGGCGATCGTGCCGGATATCGGTATCCTTGCTTCCAAGGATCCGGTCGCAATCGATATGGCAGCGTACGATCTGGTGAACGCCCAGACCGGCTTTCTTGATTCGGAGTTGCATTCACATCATGCAAAAGGGGGCGACAAGTTCAAAGGCGTATGGAAGGATACAGACGGGCTGCGCCAGATCCGGTACGCGGAAGAGCTCGGGCTGGGTTCGGGCAGGTACGAGCTGATCCGGATCTGAACTCCTGATCAGAATTTTCATCATTTTTTCATTTTTTAGCTCGTTTTTTGGGAAAATTCGAGTAAAAATATATCACGATCGCTGGTTTTGACCGAAACGGTTATAAGGGGATGGAAAGCAAGCGCTTATTACTGACATTGATTAAAACTGTTCTGTTTGAGCCGGTTGCTGCTCAGACATGCGTTTAAGTAAATAAAGAATTCAGGATTTTTGTATCAAGGTGTGACTGATGAATCTTCGACAGCCTAATGCGAACGAAGCAACGGGCACGGTGAACCGCTCACGGAATGTCGTTCCGATGTCGGGCATTTGTACCCGCTGTGTTGACGGATGCAAAGGCAGCTGCGAGATCTGGCTCTCATCGTTCCGGGGCAGGGAGGTCCTGTATCCAGGGCCGTTTGGTGAGATCACCGCAGGTGCCGACAAGAACTACCCGATCGACTACTCCCATCTCAACATCCAGGGATACGCAGTCGGGGCAAAGGGACTTCCAGAGGGTACCGATATGGGTCCGGATACAGCGGTCTTCTCAACCGTCAGTACCGAGACCGAGTACGGCTGGAGCAAGAAAGTCAAGATGAAGCTTCCGATATTTACCGGGGCGCTCGGCTCTACCGATATAGCCCGGATCAACTGGGAGCATTTTGCAATCGGCGCAGCAATCTCCGGCATCACGCTCGTCTGCGGTGAGAATGTCTGCGGTGTGGATCCCGCACTCAAGTTCGACAGTAAAGGGAAAGTGAAGGAATCGCCGGAGATGGACCGGCGGATTAACACGTACAGGAAATTCCACGAGGGATTCGGTGAGATCCTCGTCCAGATGAACGTGGAGGACACCCGGCTCGGGACCGCGGAATACGTCGCATCCAAACACAACCTGGACACCATCGAGCTGAAATGGGGACAGGGCGCAAAGTGTATCGGCGGCGAGATCAAGGTAAAATCCCTTGAGCGTGCAATCGAGCTAAAGAAGCGTGGTTACATCGTGCTCCCCGATCCGACTGTCAAGGAGAACCAGGCCGCGTTCAAGGCCGGCGCGATCAAGGAATTCGAGCGGCACTCCCGGCTCGGTTTTGTAACAAAGGAAGGCTTCATGGAGGAGATCGACCGGCTCCGCAACATCGGCTTCAAGCGGATAACGCTCAAGACCGGCGCGTACTCCATGGTCGAGCTCGCAATGGCTCTGCGGTACTGCTCCGAGGCCAAGATTGACCTGCTCACCATCGACGGCGCACCGGGCGGTACCGGCATGAGCCCGTGGCCGATGATGAACGAATGGGGCATCCCGTCGTTCTATATTCACTCTCTCGCGTACGACTTTGCGACCAAACTCGAGAAGAAGGGGATGCGTGTCCCCGATCTCGCATTCGCCGGTGGGTTCTCAGACGAGCCCGGCGTTTTCAAGGCGCTCGCGATGGGAAGCCCGTACGTGAAAGCAGTCTGCATGGGCCGCGGCCTCATGATCCCTGGAATGGTAGGAAAGAACATCGAGAAGTGGTTAAAGGAGGGTGACCTTCCAAAGAGCGTCTCCAAGTACGGCAACACTGCCGAAGAGATCTTTGTCTGCTATGAAGAGCTCAAAGAGAAATATGGCAGCAGGGTCAAAGAGATCCCGATGGGAGCGCTCGGTATCTATACCTATGCGTCGAAGTTCCGGACCGGGCTCCAGCAGATCATGGCAGGTTCCCGCAACTTCCGGCTCTCAACGATCAGCCGAGACGACCTGATGGCCCTGACCGAAGAGGCTTCAGCGGTGTCCGGCATCGAGTACGTCATGGCCGCACGGTATGATGAGGCGATGGGTGCCCTGCTCGACTGAGTGTTTTCGAAAAACTGACATACACTCCCGGGAGTATTCCCGGGGATTTTTTATTCTCCTGGTTTTTTCATTCCGGCCTGAGAGCGACCGGCTGGTGATTGCTGAATGGATCGCTTCTCCTCCTTTATCGTGAATGTGTCCAGGATGGATAGCGTAATCCGGGTGCCAAGCGTGGGCTGAATGGTTTCGAGCCAGAGGAAGAAGCCGACCTTGGGAGGTGTCGGGCGCTCAAACTTGAAGTGCCTGTCCTTTACCTGCACCATCTTGAGGTACTCCTTTCTGCTTTTTGAGCGGAGGTAGATAATCAGTTCGTAACCGGGCAGGTCGGTTGCGACGATTGCCCTTGAGTAATGCCGGAAGAATTCGGAAAACTCTACTTTTTTCCCTTTGACCGACATGCCGTAAGTCTCGCAGACAGCCTTGATCGCCTGAGGGTAGAGCGCGCCGTACAGTACTTTCTTGACCAGATCATCAGTTGGTGCATATGACCGCTGATCCTGTTGAAATTTATCATCGCCCGTAATGCGGGCGAAAATCCGGTTCTTTACATCGTCGTGATATTTCCGGTAATCGAACGGCTGTCTGAATGTAAGCCGGGTTGCCGGTATAAGTTTGGCATGGTCATAGGGTTTCGTATACAGGATCCTTGGCCGGTAGTACTTGACCATCTTCTTGATCTGTTCGCAGGAGCTGGTGTGGATGATAGCATTGGTCTTATCCTTTGCGAGCCGTTTTATGACTGAATAGTTTGACAGGTCGAAAGACGAGACAAGCAGGAAGGGCGTGTTCTTCTGGTTATAAAGGTAGCAGAGCAGTTTTTTCTTATACTCAATCTCCTGCTCGAACTCTTTCAGGTCGGATGGGGATGTGACCACTTCGGCGAACGCAACTTCGTTGTCGCTTGTTACCAAAAGAAGATCAAATTCGGCAAGATCCTGTCCGTTGCCACGAATTACGATGTCTCCGTATTTAGAGTAAAAGATGCCGTTCTGGCCGATCCGCGCAAGCTCCCGTTTTTTCGGCGCATCGGCACCTTTCCGCGCAAGATATCTTATCCGGTCCGATTTTTTTGAGATGTCGAGGAACATTTCATAGATGATAGCCTCGAACCAACGGCCCTCTGCAGTCCGCATGGGCTCGATATCAGGGGAAAAGAGTTTCTTACGCTCTATCTTGTTCATGTGCCGCGTGGCATTGAGGGCAATGGCCGGCGTTGGTTTGAAATTCCTGAAATTACTTGAAAGCCACGGGATCATGAAATGTATGTAAAGAATCTGCGTTTATTCAGTAAATAACAATCCTAAGAATTCTCAAGGAGCTGGTGTGCTTGTAATAAAGATAGCATTAAGTAGTGGGGGAAATACACTTCCTTCGTACATAAGTTATGGACTTGGAATCCATAACAAGGGAAAAAGGAGGAAAAGGAGGGGGAGATATATGACACAAGCAGAAAAGGCAGGTCGCATGCAACCGCTGCCAAGGTATGTCATGCCGGATGAATCGGAACCAGAGTATAATCTTATCCTTGATGAATTGCACAATCATCGACAGTCGCTAATCGGCTCATCTTACTTCTACATCAAATCCGACAAGGATGCATGCGTGCTGTGCCGGATAATCCATGGTGGTGGCAAGATCTATTTCCACGAAGTTGTGGATCACCTGCAGCACGGTATTTCAGATGAAGATCTTGAACTATCTGTGAAAAAGGATACAGGTACATTTTCATTGCCTGGCCATTACCCGGTTTCAGTACATGTTGAAAAGAAATTACGGGTATTGTACGATATTTAATCAATTTTTTACCTGTTAATACAGGAAAAAACAAGCGTGAAACAATATGCATAAAATCCGTTTGACGGTATTCCAGCAAACACGGGATGAACCGATGGGATATTTCGATACCCTCTGCAGGGAGTGGAATATATCATCTGACTGCATCAGGCTCTTTGAAAACAATGAAGCAAGGATCCCTTCTGCAACACACCTTTTGATTCTGGGCGGTCCGATGAGTGTTAATGATGAAAAAGAATATCCTTATCTTGCTGATGAAAAAAACGCAATCCGTTCATTTGTAAAATCAGGCAAACCAGTACTGGGGATCTGTCTTGGTGCCCAACTGCTGGCAGCTGCATTTGGAGGGAAGGTCTACCCGTACAAAAAGGAGATTGGCTGGTATGAAATCCGATCTCTCGGAAGCGGAATATTCAAAGGTTTTCCATCTTCGTTTTGGGCATTCCAGATGCATGGCGAGACATTTGATCTTCCACCTGATGGCAGGATCCTCTGTAGTGGAGAAAATGTTCAAAACCAGGCATTGCAGATCGGATCTGCTACCGGACTCCAGTTTCATCCGGAGATGACTTCCGATCTCATCCGTAGATGGATTAAAGATTTGCCGTCAGCGGAAAGGGACCGGATCTCCAATGACACTGAGATCCATCTGACTGATTGTCACTCATTATGCCGGACACTTGCAGAACGGTTTTTCATGAGTGAGATAACACAAAAAAATCTAAAAAAAATCATCCGGCCGAAAAAAAATGTAATTACAACCGATACAGGAGGATCGATTTAGCATGCTTATGAACAGCAATTCCTGCAATGATCCCGTGTTGGACGCTGCAAAAATGGCGCTCAAGACAGGCAATGTCAATATTATTCTGCCATGGATCCCAAAATCGGCTGAGAACAAAATGAAAAATCTATTCGAGAAGACATTGTGTGAACAGAGAATCGGGAATGATATGAATAATGTTGGAGTGAAATGGTATTTCAGGACAGTTCGACAGCTTAATTATTCGTTTGATCGAGCTCTTCCCAAGCGTAAATAATACGCAATTTGAAAAATGTCGAAAAAATGTTATGAATATTACCCTTCAGTCTCTCCAGTGCGGATCCGTATTGTCCTTTCAACTGGGAGAACGAAGATCTTCCCGTCTCCAATCTTGCCCGTCCTGGCGGATTCCGTGATGAGTGCGATTACATCATTGGAATTCTCATCACGCACGACAACCTCAATCTGGACCTTGGGCAGCATATCGACAGACATAACCTTGCCGCGGTACTGGAGGGCAATCCCTTTCTGTTCCCCGCGTCCTTTTACATCTGTAACTGTCATGCCAATATAACCTCTTTCTTCCAGATTTTTTTTGACGAACTCGAACCGTTCCGGTTTGATGATTGCCTTGATGAGTTTCAATATGTCCACCTCAGGTGCGTTCCCCGTGCTGGGAGATGTCCAGCCCGACATATTCTTCCTCTTCTGTCACCCGCAGGCCGATTGTCTTATCGATGACCGTTGCAAGAATGAACGTGACAACAAATGCATAGATCAATGCAGCAAACGCGCCGGTTGCATTAGCAATGAACTGTTGCACGTTACCTTCGATTAGGCCCGGGAAACCGTTAATGGCAGCTGCTGCAAAGATACCGGTTGCAAGTGCTCCCCATAAACCGCCCATACCATGGACCGCCCAGCAGTCAAGACTCTCGTCCCAGCCTTTCCTGATGCGGAAAAGCATCATGCCATAACAGAATATGCCAGCAATTGCCCCAATAAGAATTGAAGCCATCGGTGTGACGAATCCTGCACCAGGAGTAATAGCAACCAGCCCTGCAATGGCCCCGGTAACGAAACCAAGTGAGCTCGGTTTCCCATAAATCCAGCTAACGAGAAGCCATGCAATCCCACCTGCAGTTGCGGCAGTGTTTGTGGTCACAAACGCGCTTGCCGCCAGGCCATTGGCTGCAATGGCGCTTCCAGCATTGAACCCGAACCAGCCGAACCAGAGCAATGCTGCACCGAGAATCGTCATCGGGATATTGTTGGGCTCCATGGTATGTTCACCAAAGCCTGCACGCTTACCGATTACAAAGGCAATTGCGAGAGCTGCAAAGCCCGAGCTGATATGGACAACTGTACCCCCGGCGAAGTCGAGAGATCCGAATTGTGCAGCCCACCCGCCTCCCCACACCCAGTGAGCAAGCGGATCATAGACAATCGTTGTCCAGAGAAGTGCGAAGATCAGGAATGAACTGAACTTGATTCGTTCTGCGATACCGGAAGTCACGATTGCCATCGTTACCGTTGCAAAGACGAGTTGGAAAACCATGTAGAGCAGACCGGGGATAACCGGGCTGTAGGAACCGGCGTCCATTCCTACACCGTTCAGTCCGAGGAAGTCGAGGTTCCCGATAAAACCTCCAATATCCGGGCCGAAGGCGAGCGAGTAACCGACCAGAACCCACTGGATGCTCACCAGTGCAAATGCGATGAATGACAGCATTATCATCGAGATAACATTTTTTTTACGGACAAGACCTCCGTAAAAAAGTCCAACAGCTGGAGTCATGATCATGACAAGCGCCGTTGAAGCAAGAATCCAGGCTGTTGCTCCAGAATCTAAAGTCATTTTTCTTCTCACCTATTCCTAATATAAGTCTGCAAGGACAGGCAATCTCATGAATATAATTATTCATGAGGATCCTATCGGAGGAAAAGTCCGGTGGATTTTTATGCCTCTCCCTTATACGGGTTATCGCTGCGCGAATAAATCGCAAGAAGGAAGTTGCCTTCCTGTGTATAAGAATATTTCTATTGAAAAAATAACCTTTTGTCGTAATGATATAATCAAATTAAACCTTCTGAAAATTAAAATACAAAACGCGCGGAAAAATGGTCCGGAAAAAAAATGTATTAATGTTCAAGTTCCCCAGTCCGGACCCTGATTGCAGTTTCAACCGGCAGGATAAAGATCTTGCCATCTCCAATCCTGCCCGTCTTTGCTGATTCAATGATTATTGACACAAGTTCATTCACTTCCTGGTCACGGACAATGATTTCAATCTGGATCTTGGGGAGCATATCAACTACCATTGGCTTTCCGCGATACTCGAGCGTGATACCCTTCTGTTCCCCCCTTCCCTGGACCTCTGTGACAGTCATCCCGGTAACCCCTTTATCTTCGAGCGCTTTCTTAACGATCTCGAACCGTTCCGGCTTAATAATTGCCTTGATAAGTTTCATAGGATTCCTCAGACTCTCTCACCATGCTGGGAGATATCCATGCCCACATATTCTTCATCGGACGTTACCCGAAGTCCCATGGTACGGTCAACGATCTGTGCAATAATATATGTAACGACAAATGAGAAGACGAGCGCTGCAAATGCTCCAATACAGTTTACGAAAAACTGGTGCGTGTTTCCTTCGAAATATCCTGAAATCCCGCAGACAGCAAGCGCCGTAAAAGCACCGGTCGCGATTGTACCCCAGAGGCCCCCCACCCCATGGATTGCCCAGGCATCGAGACTTTCATCCAGTCCTTTCCGGATCCGGAATAACATCGCGGCATAGCATACGAGACCGGCAACTGTACCAATCAGTATCGATACCATTGGTGTAACAAAACCAGCCGCAGGTGTAATAGCGACCATCCCAGCTATAGCTCCGCTCACCATGCCCAACGAACTCGGCTTGCCATGGTACCAGCTGGCAGCCATCCAGGCAAGGGTACCCGCAGCTGCAGCTGCATTTGTCGTTACAAACGCATTGACAGCAGATCCATTCGCAGCCAGCGCACTGCCCGCATTAAAACCGAACCAGCCGAACCAGAGCAGTGCAGCTCCGATTAATGCAATTGGAATGTTATGAGGTTCCATTGTATATTTGCCAAAACCCGAACGGCTCCCTATAACGAGGGCAACAGCAAGGGCAGAGAAACCAGAACAGATCTCGACAACGGTCCCACCGGCAAAATCCAGAAGCCCCAGAGATTGTGCCCAGCCACCACCCCAGGCCCAATGGGCCAGCGGGCAATACACGAATGTTATCCACAGCAGCATGAACATGATGAACGAAGAGAGCCGGACTCGTTCAGCGACACCTGATGTAATAATTGTAAGCGTTACTGCTGCAAAGAAGAGCTGGAAGACCATAAAGACCAGAGGAGGATATCCCGTCTCTCCTGCAGTCAGCCCAACGCCATTAAGGCCGATATAATCGAGGCCCCCAATCAGTCCGCCAATATCAGGTCCGAACGCGAGCGAGTACCCTATCAACATCCAGTGGACACTCACGACCGCGAGCACAACAAAGGAAAGGGCAATCATCGAGATAATGTTCTTTCTTCTGACAAGTCCTGCATAGAAAAGGCCCACACCGGGCGTCATCAGCATCACGAGCGCTGCCGAGACCATGAGCCATACGGTTGTTGCTGAATCAAATGCCATAATCACTCCTTGATACTCATACACGGGCGGGGGCATTCAGGAAGCCTGGACAAAGGGAACGGCAGTAACTATTGTGCGTACGATCTTTGTTCGATAATAAGAAACACCGAACTCTAAAACGCATCCGCTCCTTTGCTGTCATCTTGTCGCCGGATCCCTGCCTACACATATCATCCCGTGTGCAATCCCGGATGAAAAGTCCGGTAGCCGGGGATGGGGAAGGAAAATATTTGATCTGGTTCTGGATAATTAGAAATTAAATTAATAGGTCGCCAGATACCGGTCCAGCTCCCACGGATGAACTGCGAGCCGGAATGAATCAGTCTCCATCTCCGTGATGCGCGTGAGGTTCTCTACGACATGATCACCTAATGTGTTGCAGAGAACCTCATCCTTCAGCAGGTAAGCATTGGACTCCGCGAGGCTTCCTGGCAGCATGTCGATTTTAAGTTTCTTTCGGGCCTTTGGATCCAGGTGGTAGATGTTTGTGTTCGTGCTCTCCGGGGGCATGATCTTGTTCTTTATGCCGTCAAGACCTGCTGCCAGCATACAGGCAAACGTCAGGTACGGGTTGCACATCGGGTCCGGGCTGCGGAACTCGGCACGGGTACTGTTACCGCGCGCCGCGGGAACCCGGATGAGCGCGGAACGGTTGGTCACGCTCCAGGAAATATAACACGGGGCTTCGTAGCCAGGTACGAGGCGTTTGTACGAGTTGATTGTCGGGTTTGCGACCCGTGTTATTGCCTTGGCATGCCTGAGAAGACCCCCGATATAATAGAGTGCTGTATCAGAGAGCTCCATTTCGCCGTTAGGATCATAGAAGGCATTCTTTCCGTTTTTTGCAAGAGATCCATGGGTGTGCATGCCACTCCCGTTAATACCGGCAATTGGCTTTGCCATGAATGTGGCATGGAGACCGTACTGGAGTGCAATCGATTTCGTTGCAAACTTGAACGTGATGACACGATCAGCCGTTGTCAGGGCGTCACCATACTTGAAATCGATCTCGTGCTGACTTTCAGCGACTTCATGGTGGGACGCCTCAATCTCGAAACCCATCTCACTTAGTGCAAGTACAACGTCCCTGCGAACGTCTTCGGCAGAGTCTGTTGGTGCGAGGTCGAAGTATGCGCCCTGATCCTTAAACTGGGTTGTCGGCATGCTGTCTAGCATCTTGAATAAGAAAAACTCCAGCTCCGGCCCGGTGTTGAAAGTAAATCCCATCTTTGCTGCATCGGCAAGCGTTTTTCTAAGAACAAACCGTGGATCGCCTTCAAAAGGTTTATTGCCATACGTCTGCACATCGCAGATGAATCTGGCGACTTTTGCATCTCCTGTTCTCCACGGGAGAAGGGAATAGGTTGCCGGGTCCGGTTTTAACAGCATGTCCGACTCTTCGATCCGGGCAAATCCTTCGATCGACGAACCATCAAACCAGATCCCCTCACTCAAGGCCTTTTCAGCCTGGACTGCCGGGATCGAGACATTTTTCGGCTGACCTTGGATATCCGTAAATTGCAAGCGGATGAATTTAACTTTATCCGCTTCAATTTTTTTTAGTAATCTCGTTGCTTCTGCTGACATATTGGAAGACATGTTCCACCCATTGATATATATATGTTGTGAACCAACTTTGTTCCGCAAATGTTCAAGTACTCTACCTGATCATTCTGATCAGATCATTTGGCTCCGTGATTAAATATGTGTGGCATTATTGGTGTGATTGATCGCCGCCGCCAGTGCATGGACGGCAGCAGAATCAAGGAGGCGCTCTCCATGATGGACGAGCGGGGGAGCGGCGAGGGTGCCGGTTACGTGGCGTACGGCATCTACCCGGAGTACAAGGATTATTTTGCCCTGCACGTATTTTTCGATAATATCCGTGAGAATAAGATCGCCATCGACAACCTGCTCGAAAAATGGGGGACGATAGTCCATGACGAACAGATCAAGACCTACGAGCAACCCAATATCAGGAAAGTCCATACCCCCTGGCGGTACTTCTTCCGCCCGGATCGGAGTCTGATGCCCAAGAGTACAACACCGGATGAGGATATCGTAACAAACCTTGTCATGCGCGTGAATGCTGGAAAAAACGGGGCGCTCGTCTTCTCATCCGGGAAAAACCTCGGGGTCTTTAAGGCAGCCGGCTGGCCCGAGGATGTCGCGGATTTCTACCGGATCCAAGATTACAAAGGCTACCTCTGGCTCGGCCACAACCGGTACCCGACCAACACGCCCGGGTGGTGGGGCGGAGCGCACCCGTTTAACCTGCTGAACTGGAGCGTTGTACACAACGGGGAGATCACCAGTTACGGCACGAACCGGCGTTACATCGAGAGTTACGGGTACCAGTGTACGATGTTCACCGATACAGAAGTCGTTGCATACCTCTTCGATCTCCTCGTACGAAAACACGGTCTTTCCGAAGAGATGGCTGTCCGGGCTCTTGCCCCGCCGTTCTGGGAAGAGATCGATGTTATGCCGGAGAAGGAGCAGGAGCTGAACAAGGCGATCCGGCTCGCATATGGATCGGCAATGATGAACGGGCCGTTTGCGATTTGTGTCGCGAACGAGAATTCCTTAGTGGGTTTCACCGACCGAATCAAACTCCGTCCGCTTGTCACCGGAGAACTCGGCGACCGGCTCTATCTCAGCAGCGAGGAGGCAGCGATCCGCAGGATGGAGCCTGATGTCGGGAGCATCACGATGCCGAAAGCCGGCGAGCCGGTTATCGGGAGGCTGTACGCGTGACGATCGGGAGTGTCCCCCTGAAGTTCCGGGTAACCATCGATCCCGAACGATGCATGCTCTGCGGGCGGTGCGTCGACAACTGCTCGTATGGAGTGTACCGGAATGAGGGCGACCGGATCCGGATCAACTCAAGGAACTGCGTCGCCTGCCACCGGTGCCTCGCATTCTGCCCCCGCGATGCGATCGATATCGAAGAGAAACCAACGGATTACCGGAGCCATCCGGTCTGGACGCGTGAAACCCGGGAAGCAATCTTCAACCAGGCAAGGACGGGTAAGATCATCCTTGCCGGCATGGGTAACGCACAGCCGTACCCCATCATCTTCGACCGGCTCGTGCTGGACGCCTGTCAGGTGACCAACCCCTCAATCGATCCCTTGCGCGAACCGATGGAGCTGCGAACGTACATCGGTAAGAAACCGTCACATATCTCGTTGAAGTCCTCTGCAAAAGGGGAGATCGAGTTCCTTACAAAACTCTCCCCCAACCTCCAGATCGAGACCCCGATCATGGTCGGCCACATGAGCTATGGGGCTATCAGCCTGAATGCCCAACTTGCGCTTGCAAAGGCGGTGAGCCGGATCGGGACGTTCATGGGCACCGGAGAGGGAGGACTCCACGAGGCGCTCTACCCCTACCAGCAGCACATGATCGTACAGGTGGCATCAGGTCGGTTCGGAGTCGACATCAACTATCTCGAGCGCGGCGCGGCGATCGAGATCAAGATCGGCCAGGGCGCAAAGCCGGGGATCGGCGGGCACCTGCCGGGCGAGAAGGTCTGCGCGGATGTCTCCTGTACGCGGATGATCCCGGAGGGAAGCGATGCGATCAGCCCGGCCCCGCACCATGACATCTACAGCATCGAGGATCTCAAGCAGCTCGTGCGCAGCCTCAAGGAAGCGACCGAGTGGAAAAAACCGGTGTTTGTCAAGATTGCAGCCGTCCACAATTCAGCCGCGATCGCTGCCGGTATTGCCCGGTCTTCTGCCGATGCGGTTGTGATTGACGGGTTCCGCGGCGGGACCGGTGCGGCACCCCGGGTATTCCGGGACCACGTGGGGATACCGGTCGAGGCTGCCGTTGCGAGCGTGGATGCCAAGCTCCGGCAACAGGGAATAAGAAACGAAGTCTCGATCATCGCGAGCGGTGGCATCCGGGAGAGCGCCGATGTCGCCAAGATACTCTGTCTCGGTGCCGATGCGGTTTACATCGGCACAGCCTCTCTCGTTGCAATGGGCTGTCGGGTCTGCGGCACCTGTTACCGGGGCGTCTGCGCATGGGGGATTGCCACCCAGAAGCCGGAGCTCGTCGCCCGTCTCAACCCAGATGAGGCTTCCGTGCAGGTCGAGAACCTGATCCACGGGTGGACGCTCGAGCTCGCTGAGCTGATGGGGGCTGCCGGCATCAACAGCATCGAGAGCCTGCGGGGCAACCGGGACCGGCTGCGCGGCTACATGCTGGACGAAGGGCTCATGCAGGTCCTTGATGTCAAGTCCGTGGGGGCATGATCCAGATGAAACCATACCGGATCGATGCCCGCGACATCCATTATACGCCGCTCAACCAGATGATCCGCAGGGCCGTGAACGAAGGTGTGACTGATATCACGATCGATAATGTTCTTGGCCAGCGGTTCATCGCAGACGGCCTCCGCGGAGAGAAGGTCACCATTACGATCAACGGAGTCCCGGGGGGTGATCTCGGGATGTTCATGAGCGGCCCCACCGTGATTGTCAACGGCAACGCGGATCATGCGCCGGGCAACACGATGGATGCGGGAATGATCGTCATTCATGGCAGTGCAGGTGACGCAGTCGCCCACAGCATGAGAGGCGGCAGGGTATACGTCCGTGACAACATCGGTTACCGGGGCGGCATCCACATGAAGCAGTACCTTGAGAAGCGCCCCATCCTTGTTGTCGGAGGCTCGGCACGTGCGTTTCTCGGAGAATACATGGCAGGGGGTCTTCTAATCGTACTGGGAATGCATGGGAGCCCTCCCCTCTCGGAACGGGGTATCGGGAGCGGGATCCATGGCGGCGAAATCTTCGTGCGCGGGAAGGTCGATAATAACCTCCTCGGCGTCGGAGCGAAGCAGAAACCGGCAACCGATGATGAAAAACACAGGATCGGCCCGGCCATCCGGGACTTTGCAGAACAGTTCTCGCTTGATCCCACCCCCCTGCTCGCATCGGATTATACGCGGATCGTACCGGCGAGCGCCCGGCCGTTTGCGAACAAGTACACCTGGGAGTGAGAAGTACATATGCCAGCAAAAAGTTACATTGACCTGAAAGCAGAAGTCTGGGATACAGGCCGTTGTTCCGGGTGCGGTGCCTGTACAGCTGTCTGTCCGGCCGATGCCCTGTATTTTGAGGAGGGCAGGATGGTACTCTCGCCGAAAAGCAGCGGGTACTGCAAGCAAGCAACTGACAGCGTAGACTGCGGCGCATGCTATGAGGTCTGCCCGCGGGTCGGCGAACAACCGGCAGAAACACTCGGGGACTACATCGAACTTCTCGCAGCAAAGGCCGCGTTCGATGTTCCCTTAAAACAGAGCGGCGGGGCAGTTACGGCAATCCTTGCAAACGCGCTCGATACCGGGCTGATTGATGCTGTCGTGACCGTGACTGAGGATCGTTGGACCTTAAAACCCTCATCGTTTGTCATCACAAAATCCGAAATTCTTGTCAGTCATGCAGGCAGCCGGTACAGCTGGTGGGTGCCGCTGCTCGCTGCGCTCCGGTATGCAGCTGTCGACAAAAAATACCGGCGCATTGCAGTTATCGGCGTCCCATGTGTCGTTCAGGCGATCGCTAGGATGCGGAAGAGCAGAAATGACCTCGTGCGTCCGTATGCAGAATCTGTCCGGCTTGTCATCGGCCTCTTCTGCACCGAAACGTTCGATTATGAATCGCTCGTTTCCGGAAAGTTAAAGACTGAGAAGAAGATCGAACCTGCGCAGATCAAGAAGATGGATGTGAAAGGAAAACTGGAGATCATCATGCAGGATGGAACGACAATATCCCTGACCATGGCCGAGCTTGCTTCCTGCGTACGGAAAGGCTGCCACATCTGCACGGATCTTACATCGGTTTATGCAGATATCTCGGCGGGTTCTGTCGGAAGCCCGTCCGGTTCAACGACACTGATCATCCGGACACCTGCTGGAAAGAACATGGTGGAACGTGCGGTGCAGAACGGGAAGCTTACCATCACCGGAGGCGTTGATACCGCTGCAATTGAGAAACTTGCTGTTGCGAAGATTAAGAAGAATACCGTGAAATAATTTGGAAATACTTTTTTAGGAGTCGTTCCGGACCGGAACCAAGATTTTTTCCGCTATATCAGCCCGTTTTCCGATCATATCGAGCCGGCTGATGATAATTTTGGCAAGAGTATGCCTGTTCTCCCGCATCATGGAAATGAGCATGCAATCATCCCTCTTCTTGATACCATCGATAAACTGGTCTCCTTTCAGTGCAATGGTTGCCATGCAGGGAATTTTCGAAGCGAGTATTTTCATAATCATCAGACGGAATTTTTCCGACATGCACTCCATCTTCCCGATTTCATCAATAATGAAGAGCCCGGGCAGGGATTCGGGCAACGACATGTTTTCAAGAAATGCCTCAAATACCGGGATATCGACGCCGTATTTTCCAACACGGTACTGGCTTTTGACATCAACATGGGCAAGCAGGGCTTTATTCCCGTTAAACCCGGTGAGCTCAAAACCCTGACGAATCCCGCCGACCCTTATCTCTGCCGTGTAAAATCCCGACGGATGAAAATGTTCAAGCCGTCCGGCGATATCGCGAACCAGGGTCGTCTTTCCGCATCCCGGAGGGCCGGTGATGAGGATGTTTTTCCGGGTCATTGACAGCATGTATTTATCAGAAAATCCCTGCTGCTGTGTCCCGGGATCCATTATCATTTTATTTCCGCTTGATGCGCGCGAGCGGCGATGACCGGTCGAAGAACCTGCCGATGAACGCTGCAAACTCCGGATCATAACAATCCGCACCTTCTGAAACCGAAAAACCCTTTTCCAGTGACTTCCGGACGTGCTTGCCGAGGCTTGTACCGAGGATTGATTCGGGGGAGAGGAGGGTCTTTGCGTCAGGGTATTCCCTCTGTACTTCGACAGCATATTTCCCGGCGCTGATGAACGGCAGGCCGCCACTCTGCCCGCCGGCATATTTTTCAAAGAACTTATCCGCGTTCTCCCGGTTCCAGAGCGGAGGCCCGGCATGGATGCGGATTGCCGGGAGTTTGTTTAGTAAGAGTTCGAAAAGGAAGATGCACCGTGATTCGCCCGGCTCGTACCGGGCATTATGGACCGGGAACCCGTGCCGCTCCAGCAGCTCAGCAATCACCGCAACGCTCCTCTTGAGCTGGGGAACGAGGATCTCAGGGATTATTGGAGGTGTAGCAAAAGTTATTGCATACAGATACGTCCGGCGCTTTTCCAGCAGAGCGGAAAGTTCCCTGTGGCTGATCGGGGCCTGATCCGCGATGGTGAAGAACGATGCGGAGGGCACGTCACGGTATCCGCGGGCAAGCTCCACAAATCCCATCATCCTTGTCAGGGAGACTGCTGCCGCAACATTGCGCTTAGGATCGACCGGGTCGATTACGACCAGCGGCTCGTCGAACTGTTTTGCAGCGTGGCGTTCCGGGTCGATCACAACACCCGGCCGCCAGGACGAAGCAGCTTCCAGCAGGGGGGCAAAACCCCCATAATGCAGGACAAGGAGTTCGCAGAGATAGCCGGAGAATCCTTCGGTCATCTGGTCGGATCCATAAATACCCCCGGCTCTCGCGAATTGTTTTAAGAGAAGTACATCATCGATAAGGCCGTTGATCTTGTCTATGATATATCGTGTATGGAACGGTGTCCGGTCAACAGCGCTCTGGATTGCGGCAGCACTTTTAACATCGAAACAGGGGACGAGATCGATGTCGTATCCGTCGACCTTTGCATAGATATACGGGTGCTCGGCATACTTTTCGTAAAACCTATCGGAAAACTGCGCAGCGATCCTGCGTGCAAGCGAAAGGCCTCGCTTTTCCAGTTCCTCGCGCGAAAGGCTCGGAGGGAAAAGAAGGAATATGTCGATATCGTGTTCTCCGGCAATCCATGTATCGCGGGCGATCGAGCCGACAACCATGCCGCGTGCGGAGCCGGTTGCATCGACAGCTTGGACAAGCTTTTCTGCAACTTTTTTAATCTGCTGCCGCTCTGTATCTGTGGGGCGGATGAGGGCGAGGATCTCCTGTTCGACAACCGGTCGCATTACCAGTTCACCTCCAGCAGATCCTCATAGATCGGTCCTTTGGAAGTCAGCGTACTCTTCTTCAGTTTCAGTCCGTTAATCATGCAGCTGCCGTAACTATTTTTCCCTATCCGGCCGAGAACATCCATCAGGGAATGGTCATACCTCTTCACTCGTGCTACGGTGGCATGGGCGGTAAACGGACGGGTTTCCCGTAAAAACCCGAGATGAGCAAGCGAGTCTTCGATTGCTCTTACAAGCTGCGCTCCCTTCCCATTATCATCGATGGAGCACCAAACCGTGAACGGCCGGCGCGGGTTATTGACCGTGACCCGACCGGCCGTTACCGGAAAAGGGGTGAAAGGGATGATTTTCAGCGCATCAATAACTGCGCCGATCTTCTTCTCTTCAACCTCGCCAAGGAACTTTACCGTGATATGGATCTGAGGCGGGGAGACAAAGGTTAAGCGTGCAGAGGATCCCCTCAGTATCTCCTGTGCCTCAGCGAGAGCAGCTCTTATTTCCTCGGTAAGTTCGAGGGCCACAAATGCCCTGACCATTATGGTACTATTACACCATACTCCACATAAGAGTGATCGCTTTTTTATAGCGATGCGTGGCAGAGCAGCATTTTTTTTATTGCCAGAATCTAATAGATATTCATACAGTGTAGGGGAGTTTTTTATGACACAACATCCGCAGCTGATTGTGTATTCGCTTGACTGCTGTCCGAATTGCGACAAGCTCAAGACATATCTGACGACAAATGGTGTTGCGTATTCTGAACGTGACCTGTCCTCCGCTGAGGCGCTGACCGAGCTGCGGGTTAACGGAGTATTCGTGAACGAGGCACCGGTCCTCCAGAAAGGTGATAATTTCATGACGACCTCCGATCTCTTCTCTTCCGGTACTGTCAACGGCGTAAAGGTGTCACAGTTCATCGCAGGTGAATGATGCCCCGTCGGGAAACCCGGCAGCAGACAATTTTTGGCGAGTACGCGCCAACCCTTCCTCCGGTCCGAACAACCGATGGGCATATTGTCGAATACGACCGCGAACGGATTGTCCGACAGGTTGTCGAGGAAACAAAACTCGTCGAAACCTTCTACGGCTACGAGAGCGCGACCCGGGAGCAGGCAGAGTCGATCGCCCGCGAAGTCGAACAGCGGATACATGGGATGGGGCTCAAGTCCTTATCCGGCCCACTCATCCGCGAAATCGTTAATATGGTACTAATGGAAAAAGGGCTTGTCCAGTACCGGAATGTATGCACCCGTGTCGGTACACCGGTCTTCGATGCCCACCTTATAGATGTCGGCCGCGGTTTCGAGGCCCATGATAATGCCAACCTGCAGGAGAATGCCGAGACCTCTCACAAGAAGAAGGCGGACAAGATCAGCAAGGAACAGTACCTGCTCCAGCTCCCTCCGGCTCTTGCCGACCACCACCTCTCGGGCGACATGCACATCCATGACCTCGAATATTTCGGCACGCGCCCATTCTGCCAGGACTGGGATCTCCGGTACTTCTTCTATTACGGGCTGATGCCGGACGGCAACGGGACAAAGGCATCGGTAGCCGGCCCTGCAAAACGGGCTGAGGTCGCCATCCTCCACGCGGTCAAGGCACTCGGGTCGGCGCAGACGAACTTTGCCGGAGGTCAGGGCTACTACAATTTCCTGACATTTCTCGCGCCCTATGTCGAAGGCATGGAATATACCGAGATCAAGCAGCTCGTCCAGATGTTCGTGTATGAGATGACACAGATGATGGTTGCACGGGGCGGTCAGCTGGTCTTCTCCTCGATCCAGCTCTCGCCAGGCGTCCCGACTCTCTGGATGGATAAGCCCTGTATTTACAAGGGAAAGATCTGGGACGGGAAGAATGCGCCGAAAAGGACCTATGGCGAGTTCGAGCGCGAGGTACGCCTGCTCTTCAAAGCGTTAATGGAGGTCATGATCGAGGGCGACTACTGGGGAAAACCGTTCAACTTCCCCAAGCCCGAGATCTCAATCGAGCCGGATTTCATGGAAGAGCGCGAGGAATTCAACCGGCAGAACCCGGATCTCCCGACCTACCGGGAGCTCTACCTTTTGACGTTCGAGCTTGCAAGCAAGTTCGGCACGCCATACTATGACAACCAGCTCCCCGCGTACCGCGGCGCGGGAAAGGGGATCTCCTGTTACCAGTGCTGTGCCTACCAGTTCTCGGCAGTCGCGGACAAGGACTCGGATTTTAACAGGAAACTCTTCTTTGAGGACGGGAAGCATTTCTCGATGGGCTCGTGGCAGGTCGTATCGGTCAACTGCCCGCGGGCGGCATACAAGGCGGAAGGAAAC
Organism: Methanoregula sp. PtaU1.Bin051; assembly: GCA_002067895.1. Taxonomy (GTDB): domain Archaea; phylum Halobacteriota; class Methanomicrobia; order Methanomicrobiales; family Methanospirillaceae; genus MVRE01. The sequence continues at coordinate 105,954 of MVRE01000002.1, forward strand.
GACGACCGACTCTTTGCGGAATTAAAGGGCCTTATGGACGTTGCGGTAGAACTCTTCCGGATAAAACGGCGCTGGATGGACCTGATCCGGGCCCATGGCAGAATGCCGTTTGCGATGCAGCGCCCCAAGGATCCCAATACGGGAGAGCGCGGCGCGATCGCGGTCGACCTCGAAGGTCTCGTCTATACAATCGGGGTCGTAGGAGTCAACGAGATGGTCCAGCACCACACCGGTTCCCAGATCCATGAATCGAAAGCCGCGTTCAAGCTGGCGATCCGGGCGATGACCGAGATGGAGCTGTATGCACGAAAGCTCTCTCAGGAGAACAAGATGACGATCGCCCTTGCCCGTACTCCTGCCGAGACAACCGGGCAGCGATTTGCGGTGGCCGATCTGCTGGACAAACGGTACCATGATCTTGCACTCAAGGTTATCAAAGGCGATGTAAAAACTGCAATCCCGAAGCTCGGCAAGAGCCGCGACCTCCCCATCTACTACACCAACGGTACGCACGTCGCACCAGGTGCAAATGTCTCCCTGACAAAACGGATGGAGATCGAGCATGTCTTCTTCCCGATTGTTGACGGAGGCAACATCTTCCATATCTGGCTTGGTGAAGCACGCCCCGACCCCCGCGGGCTGTATGACATGGCTATGAAATTGTGCCGTACGACACAGATCGGGTATTTTGCTTTCACAAGGGACTTAACCGTCTCGCTCCGGCAGTTCCACGAGCACCGGCCAGGAAAGAAGGCGATCCCGCAATGGGTCGGATCGCAGACGCTTGTCGGGGTATAACCCGCCTTTTAAAAAAAATATTCCTGAAACAATACCAAGCGCCACTGCTCATCCATACATTTTTTTATTGATCTGAACAGAACCGGGATAGTATGCCGTATTGTACCTCCTGTGGCAAGGAGTATCCCAAAGGTCATAAGTTCTGCGAGTACTGCGGCGCACCGGTCGGAAAGCGGGAGCCAATGCCCCCTCCTCCACCACCGCCACCTCCCCCGGCTATGCAGGAAACATTAATGGAACCGGAACTCCCGGCAGAACAGCCGGAGCCGTCCCTGGAACAAGCTTCCGGATCACCCCCCCCACCTGTTCCTGTAACTGCCGGAAGAAGCGAATACACACGCGCACCGGTTCCGAAAACAATGAAGATCCTGCTGGCTGCAGTCATCGTTATCATCACAATTGGCTGCATCCTGTATGTGGCATTGTCGAAACCCGCTTCAGGGATACAAATCCCCAGGGTGGTCACTACGGCTTCGACAACTGTTCCGGCAACAACCGTCCCGACTCCTACAGTGGTACCAACAACCGTTGTCCCGACCCCTACGCCCGATCCGTTCCCGGATGCTCTTTCCCTCAATGAATGGTTCAACTACAATGAGGGAAAGTACGCGAGCAAGGCTACGATCTATCGGTACTGGATCAACGGGACGTACCAATGGCATAACGACATGGATAACCATTACTATACCCAGAGCCCGAAAGCCGGGAACAAATACCTGTTTATTTACGCAGCCATCGTCCATACCGGCACTACAGCCTACCCATACCCGAAATCCAGCCGGATCTACGTTTATTATAATGGCAGCAGATATACGGTCGATCCCTCCCATTACCTCCCGGATAAAGCGGAGGACCGTGACGCAACGCCCATTGAAATATACGAGCTTGAACAGCAGTACGATCTTTTCAATGCGGAACGGGTGGAAGACTATGGGTATTCGCACGGCACGACGTCTGACTTCATCTACCCGGGCCAGAGCAACGCAATCGACGGGTACCTCATCTATGAGGTCCCGGCTTCCTTAACGCCGGATAAGACCTATGTCGAGATCGTCTTTGATAGCGATGACCGGGCGGTCTGGAAGCTAGCCTGACAATAAGGATCCTGTCAATTTTTTTAAAAAAGTCTTAGTGCTGTCGGATCTTCCGCATCGTGATATCCATCACTCGGCGGTGAACCCGGTAATGGCTGTGGATGACATCGATCGAACACCCGAGGGGAATGATCGTTTCGCTGTCATCAATGCAGATCCGGACATCGTTAATCCTGATGTCCGCATACGGGGCGTGTTTCGAATCCGGCGGCAGTTCTGCAGTGATGAAGATCGAATCATCGGACTCTATCACTTCATACGGGATCTCATCATCGTTATCGTCTCCCCCGATCCGAATTACGCACGGCGTTTCTCCCTGGCCGCGAGTAACGATGGTATACCCGACAATCCGTGCATGCTGGTGTTCGGGCATGTTCCGTATGATCTCTTCGACGATCTTCGATATGTTGGCAAAGATATCGTCGTAAGGGTTGTTCTCTTTATTCTGCATAGACACCCTGGAGCTGGTATCTTCCTTCTTTTCGTTCCACGATCCCGCGCCGCTCAAGCCTCCGCAGCAGGGATGCGAGCATATCACCGGTATTCCCGGTGACATGCTGGAGTTCCTCGGCAGTCAGGCTCTCATGGCACAGCGCAATGATTACACTCAGCTCTCTCTCGTTCCGGAATATATCGTTATGGTTGCGTGCAATGTCGGTGATCTTCGTCTCAATATCGTGGTTGAGCTGGTCGAGACTGTCCGCAAGCCGGTCGTGGGCCCGGATCATACGGGCGAGCATTTCGACAGAACTTTTCAGCCGTTCGCTCTGTTCCTGCACAACCTTCCTTGCGGCATGCCGTTCTGCCTCCTCTGCGATGGCGCGGGATTCATCAGCAACAATCGGCTGACCGTTGATACTGATCTCCTGGCCTGTCCCTCCATGCTTCAGGCTGACTTCGACGAGGATGTCATTTGCGAGGTAATAGTACTTACGCCGCCGCTCATCCGTCTGGCACGCAAGGATGGCCTCCCGCTCCATCATCTGCAGGTGTTCGATCACCGCTTTTGGCGATAGCATGAGCGTGTCGGAGATCTCCGTGACAAAACAAGGCTTCTGCCGCAGCAGTTCGATGATCCGCCGGCGGTTCCGGTTACCCAGGATGTCAAGGAGGCGGGCGGTCTCAACGATATCGTGCATGTCTGTTTACTATAAGTTAGTGAGTGACAGTATTTAGGTCTGGCGGAGCAGGGTCCGAAGAAAAAAAATCAGCTCTTCAGCCACGCAGAAAGCCGGTCGTGTACGGAATTCCAGTTCACGATATTCCAGAATGCTTCGATGTACTTACCACGATCATTCTTGTAGTCAAGGTAGTACGCATGCTCCCAGACATCAAGCACCATGAGGATGGTGAAACCGGGAATGACATTCACGTTATGTTTCTCGATCTGCATGATAAGCGGCCTTCCCGCCATTTTGCAGTACGTGAGTGCCGCCCAGCCGGAACCTTCCGTGCCCGACGCCGCCTGCGTAAACTCTTTTTTAAACCGGTCGAACGACCCGAACTCGGCATCGATTGCCTTTGCAAGCTCGCCTGTTGGCGCACCGCCGCCCCCCCTGCCGGCTGGTGCCATATTCTCCCAAAAGAGGTTATGGAGCCTGTACCCGCCGACGTAGAATGAGAGATCTCTTGCTGCAGCCTTCATGTCGACGTCCAATCTTTCTTTGCGTGCCTTGTCGAATTTCTCTAAAAGCGCGTTGGCGCCATTCACGTACGCGAGGTGATGTTTGGTGTGGTGCAGCAGGAGCTGCTGTTCCGAGATGGACGGTTCGAGCGCTGCGTAATCGTACGGCAGCTTGGGCAGACTATATAGTTTTCCAGCCATTCTTTCCTCCGTTTCCTGATACGTGGTTGTATGAGACATCCCCTATATGATAGATTGGGTGCGGGCAGAACGGTCTTGTATAGTGAGTAGTTTTTAGCGGGCGGATGTATCGAAAGAACGAGAGAATAACTATTTTCGGATCAATGGTATGATCCGGGCAAGATATTCCGGGGTTACCCGTCCTTTCTTTCCAACGACAACCCCGCTCCGGATCGTCCGCACCGTATCGGCCTGCACGTAGCTTTCTGAAAAGAGGTCGAGGCCACCCTCTGCAAAATCATCGATCCCGATTGGGATACAGGGCGTTTTCTGCCGCATGCTGCTCCGGATTGGGCAGCAGGCAGGATCACCGTTGTCGCCCGATGCAATGACAAGTGCCGGCCTGATCTTTGTACCAAGTTTTCCGCCAAACGGAAACGGGACAAGCAGAACATCACCGGGAGCATAACGGGACATAGGGAAATCACAGGATGGTTGAATCGATCAAATAGTGTTTTTGTTGCTGGTTGCCTGACTCTTATCAACTCAACTCAAAAAAATTACTCGAAGATCCGGTAGTTCGGGGCCTCGTCCGTGATCAGGATGTTGTGCGGGTGGCTCTCGGTCATGCCGGCATTGGTAATCCGGACGAAATGTGCCTTATTGTGCATATCGGCAATCGTCCGCGAACCCGTATAGCCCATCGCGGACTTCAGGCCGCCCACCAGCTGGTAGATTACTTCGCCGACATGCCCTACGTATGGTGTGACGCCTTCCACGCCTTCGGGGACAAACTTCGTGCTCCCGATATCTTTCTTCTGGAAGTAGCGGTCCGCGCTCTGCCCCCCGCTCATCACGCCAAGCGATCCCATGCCGCGATACTGCTTGTACCGGCGCCCCTTGATCGTGATTACCTTTCCCGGCGCCTCATCGGTACCTGCGAACATACTGCCCATCATCACGGAGTCTGCGCCTGCTGCGATTGCCTTTGCGACATCACCGCTGAACCGCACGCCACCGTCTGCGATCACCGGGATCCCGGCACCGGATACAACATCCGCGACCTGCGAAACGGCCGTGATCTGCGGGACGCCGACACCCGCGACAATCCGTGTCGTGCAGATCGAGCCGGGGCCGATACCCACCTTGATCCCGTCTACATTCGCTTTGAGCAGGGCCTCCGCTGCAGGCTGCGTGGCAATATTGCCGGCAATGATATCTGCTTTCGCACTCGCCTTGATATCACCTACCGCCCTGACAACTTTCAGGTTGTGTCCGTGCGCGCAATCGACGACGAGTGCATCGACACCCTTTTCATCCAGGAGCATTGCCCTGTCATAATCGAAGGGGCCTACAGCAGCAGCGACACGGAGGTTGCCTTTATCGTCCCGTGACGCGAGCGGGTACTGCCGTTTTTCGAGAATATCCTGCATCGTGATGATCCCGATAAGCCGGCCCCGTTTGTCGACAACCGGCAGGCGCTCGACCTTGCTCGTGTACATGATCTCGAGCGCCTTTTCAGCTGAGATGTCCTCATCGGTTGTGATCGGTTTTTTCGTCATGATCGTTGTGATCTTCTCGTCCCCGCGCCGCGAACCGATCGCGCGGATATCACGGCGGCTCACGATCCCGATAATCTTGCCCTTGCCAACTACCGGCAGCCCGCCTATATGGTACTGGTTCATCAGCCTTTCGGCATCGGCAACCGTTGCCGCATCTTCAACGAATAGGACGTCCCGCTCGATCAGCTCCTCGGCCCTCTTGACGGCATTGACTTCCTGCAGCTCGCGCTCGGGGGTCATGTTCCGGTGGATGACGCCGATCCCACCTTCGCGTGCAAGAGCTATCGCCATATCGGCTTCGGTAACCGTGTCCATCGCAGAAGAGACGAGCGGGATATTGAGCGCAATTGCCTTTGAAAACCGTGTCCTGACATCGGCCTCCGCCGGTTCGATCTCGGAGGCGGCAGGCTCAAGCAGTACGTCATCGAACGTAAGCGAGAGCGGTACATCAAGTTTCTCATGGAACATGAATATCACCTGATCCTTTCGAGGGCGGTCCTTACCAGGTCTTCCTGTATCGTAGCGTTCCGGTCACCGCCACAGACCATCCCCCGCACGCCGATGATGGCCGGATTAATCCGTTTTAACCGGTCAAGGTCATTGAACGTAAGTGAACCGGCAAGAGCGGTTTCAAGCCCGAGTTCGGAATTCCGTTTTGTGAAAGAGGTGAGTTCTTCCTCATTCATGAACTCGAATGTGCTTTTCTTATCTTTGATGCCAGTATCAACCATGGCAAGGTCAGCGCCAAGCTCCGCAGCGATTGGAGCCATTACAAATGGCGAGATCGTGCGCATGCGCTCGTGATCCGAGTAGGCGGCGATGACAACTTTCTTGTTCGGAAATTCGTCCTTTACAGCCTTGACAACCGCACTGATCACGTCGCGCGCCTTGTCAGCGCCATCAAATGCAAGCCCGATCTTGATGAAATCGGCGCCTGCACAGGCTGCCCCATACGCCGCGAGCGACGCTCCGCCGGGTTTGTACGGGAAGTCGCCGATCGCCGCGCTCACCGGTTTTTTTGAAAAAGACTTGATCTCCTTAATCACCCACGGAAAGTTGGCGCCCAGCGAACCCTCGGCCGGTCGCTTGACGTCAATGATGTCAGCGGCAATGGCGCATTTTGCTTCGGAGATAGAGCTTGGGCTGACCAACAATTGCATACACTTTAATGATCCTTTTTCTTAATAGTGAATATCTGAAAGTTTACTTTAATCTCACTATTAAGATAGAATGGATCATCCCCCTTTTTCCTATTGTATACGGGGTGAGGAAATAAGTGTTTTTCCTTCTTCTAAATTGATAGTAAATATTAAAGATCGTCAATCTTATTTCTTTAGTTGGAAACTTGGCGTTGATGGATCTTTCATTAAATCTATTTTTTCGATACTGGAGTGTATCTTTTTTAGCACATATTCTACTAATTTATCATAGTTCTCCTTGAAAGAAGCGTCCCATTCTATACAATCATCCTGAAATGCAATGCGATTGGGAGTTGTGAGATTTTTTTCATTTTTTCTCCGAATGGGACGATTAGTCTTTTCGCATAGATTTTTTTCAAGAATTAATACATCTTGAGTCCAGACTTGAACTAGATCGCTATCCTCATCAGGAGTCTTAAACTGGATAGTTGTTATTCGATCTGCAAGCACCCATTCTTCTTTATTCACAGCCTTGATCCATACCATACTTCTCCCTATCAATGGGAGACGAAAAAACTATCCCAATAAGATCAAGGTAAAGTAGAGAGCATAAGTACGCAATTGCGTACTTGCCCATATCACCGGATGATGACGGGGGATCTATCCGCTTCAGCTCTTTTTCGATGACCCCGGCGATATACTGATACCCTTCATCCGGCGCGCCGTTGATAGTGACCAGATACCGCTTAAGAACCCGCCGTCGGGTATCCGGATCTGATACGCGGGATAAAAAGCCCTCTACGTCCCGCAAAACGGCCCTATGCTCCGGGCTGAAGGCGATCATTTCCGCCCCGCACTGCCGGCATTGATGTTTAGCTTTTGGAAAAAGACGGCGAGAAAATATCGCGCGGGGATCTGCAAAGTTCTATCAAAACAATCAGTGTACCGAACGCGCGTTCTAAAAAAGTTTACAATTCTAAAGACGAAACCACCGCTTCTACTGGAGAACCGACGGAG
>MVRE01000003.1 GCA_002067895.1 Methanoregula sp. PtaU1.Bin051
ATTTTCTTGCTTTCAGGGATTCCCCGAACTTTCTTTTCAAGACGGAGAACACAGTTTCGACCTTATTCCGTTGATAGTATAGTTCCGGATCGAACAACACCCTCATTCTTCGGCGGTAATAACCGGAGAGACGTTTTCGTTTTCGATCCCGGATCGGGATGAGCGAACAAGAGTTCAGCGTATCCCGGATGAATCGACAGCGGTACAGGGTATTTTTTCACCCCAGTCATAGAACAATTTCATGAGCCGGTTCAGTAACCGTGTGAACGTGAATGATCGGATCCGGTGACAGAACTTATGGATCGTCGTGAAATGAGGTACCTGATCGAGATGGATTTTTTCCCGGAGAGAGTCCATGATCTCGACAAGTTCTGTTGTGTCCCGGTAATCTTCAGTAAGATACTCTTTCAGGAGAAGAAGAGTGAGTAACTGGTGCTGGTTATAGGTTCTTTTCGAGAACTTTGATGAGTAAAGGGGGATTCGGGAATTCCGGATCACACCGGAGGATAATTCAACAAACCTGATATACCGGTTTGCTGACATTAATTCGTCTCCTTACGTCGTATGAGCATACCAATGTAAGGGGGCACTACCTTAGATCTTTTGGTCACTGTTTTACGTCAGTTAGCTTAGCATTTCTACAGAGCCAAACTAACCTGATCACGTATCCGAAGAATTGATAACTAACGTATCCGAAGAATTGATAACTACCGTGATTTTCTATGGCGGATCTCCTTGCCGGTGTCATCTACTCGTTCGCTGCTCTCTTTATTATTCTCGATCCGTTGTTGAGCGTCCCCATATTTGCAGCGATGACCAAGGGGCAGGCACCGGCTGAGGTCCACCGGCAGGCATTCATCGCTATTGCCGTTGCCGGCGGGTTGATGTACCTGTTCCTCATCTTTAATACGTACATCTTCGAGATCCTCGGCCTGAATCTTCCCAGTTTCCAGATCGCCGGGGGGATCCTGCTCTTTATCCTCGGCATCCAGGAAACCCTCGGCATCGATATCGGGAAAAGCAAGGAGCATTCGACAACGCCGGCCGGGGTGGTTATCGGCACTCCTCTTCTATGCGGGCCGGGGGCGATAACAACAGTAATGCTGTTATCCAACAGCTATGGTATCCTGATCCCGTTTATTGCAATCTCTCTTGCCCTGATCGCGACTTGGCTGATCCTTTATTATGCGACCGTCATCCAGAAAACCCTGGGAGATGTCGTTACAGATATCATGGGAAAGATACTGGGCATGTTTCTCGCTGCAATCGCCATAAAGATCATCTACTCTGGTATCATAGCGTTAAGTCTTATTGTTAAATGACCTGCCGTGGTTTCTTCAGTAAAATTATATTCGGGCAAGATGCAGGGATTGACAATCTCCGACAAAAGGGATCGAATATGCCAGGGGCGGAATCACTTGTTTTTCAGGAGTGAGTAGACTTCTATCATATGATGCGGATGGTACCGCAGTTTGGCTTCCCGCAGGCCGGAAACACCCAGATCGCTTTCACGATTGATGAATGGAAAATCCCGTGAAAGGACAGCCGCAGTCTCAGCATTGATTGCCTTATAAATCCCTTCACAGTCCGGAAGTCCCTTCTCGAAATGCACAAGTGCCGTATCAGTATTCAGGGGTTCATATAACGACAGGGCGGCAATCGTTTTATCGACCCGTATGATAAGGCCTGACAGATCCAGTTCATGAATATTGTCGATGGCAAAAAAGACCGCTTCTTTCTCATGCGCAAGGACAGGATCGCCCTCGCATTCTTTCCACTCACACCACTTAATAAGAAATTTTTTTACTTCATTGCGATTCTCTTCCGTCAGCATTTCAACGGCATAAGCACAGTTTTTCCGAAACTTATTCAGCTGGCGCCGAAGAGTCAGATACCTGCCCCCGGGAAGCATGGCAAGATCCTGAGCTCGGTAAACATACTCGAAATGATTGCGATCCGGGGCAATCTCAAGCTCCGGACAGAGAGATCGTAACCGGACTGCTGATTCGAGATCGATGAGAACGACGGGTTCCTCATCACCTTCATTTAATGCAAACCGGATGAGGGCTTTTGTAAGATCCGGATCCTCCGGCCCGATAGGGAGGCGGAACCGCGTCTTCCCGTCAATTGTACTGGATAAAATAACAGACCCGTTAATTACAGCATACCGGTAGTGGGCATAATGGTTCCAGCAGACCATGTTTGTAAACGTATTGTCGCTGTGTACCTGAGGATAGACGGCATAATGTTTTGAAAAAAAGGCCTTGTCCTGAAGTGTCACCGGGACGAAATCTTCAGCTGAAATCATGTTGGCTATCCTGTTCATAGAGGAGGGGGACAAAGCCCTCCATCTTTTTAAATCCGAGTTTTTCATAAAATTGCTCGCAACCGGGCTGGGAAATTAGCCCGATCCATCCAAGGCCCCGCTGTTTACATGCTCCAAGCAGCTCCGAAACGATCCTGTTCCCGATCCCGCATTTGCGATATTCGGGGAGTACGACAAGATCCTGAATATAACCATCAGAAATGCCATCGGAGATCACTCTTCCCATACCTACGGCTTTATTTAAGGTCGTATCGACTGCAACGGCAAAAAGGAAGCTTCCGGAGATAAGATCAGGAATGCCCCTTTCATTATAACCTTCTTTCCACCAGCCACCAGCCCGATATAACATAACGATCTGGCGACTATCCCATTCTTTGACAAGCCGTATGTCAAGATGACGTGGTTGGAACATGGGGACTGAGTACCCTTTCTTGCTACGAGGGGGTCGGCTTCTGTAATCCGGCGATCGCCGTATCAACTATCCTGCCGAGCCCTCCAACATCCCAGTGTTCCGAGTTGAGTATCATATGGTAAATGGAGAGATCGTTGATGTCGATGTTGTAGTAGGTCCGGTATCTCCCTGCTTCGCAACGCTCCCGTTCGAGCGTGATCTTCTCCGCGGTCTGAATGTCATCGACTTGGTCTCGGGATACAATCCGGGTAATCCGGCAGCTGATAGGGGCAAAAAGCCAGAGCTTCAGTTCGGCGTTATCTACCATCCAGCCGGAGAGACGTCCTTCAACCACGATGTTATCACGGTCCGATGCAATTTCCTTCTGCCGTTTATCGATCAATTTATCGAAGGTGGGATCCTGTTCGGCAAGCCTGCCAAACTCAGCGAGCCCCATGTTGTGCTCCTTTGCAAGCTGCCGGAATACTTCCCCGGCTGATATCATGGTAAAACCGTGACGTTCTGCAAGATAGCGGGCAAGTGAAGTTGTCCCGCTGCCGGGCAATCCGCTCACGGTAATCCGCATCAGATTCCCCCGATATTCAAGGCTTTCCGAATTACCTGACTAAGTGTTAATGAACAAATCATGTACCAAATAATCCATGCGGGAATGACCCAGAGCACTGGATCATTCAGGTTATGAAGTCCTGAATATGGTAAAGTTATAGTCGCATCAATCTGGCTCAGGCGGTAGAGGAGCCAGAAAAAGATCGGGACAGTCAGGACGAGGATATATGCCATGGGTTTGAACTGCTGCTGGGAGATCTCAAGCTGTTCGCGCATAACCCGGTCTTTTTTGGCATCCAGCTTCTTGATCCTCTTCTCATCTTGAGAGAGCTGGGCCTCGCGGTATTCTTTCTGGAATTCCTTCATTCGTTCCTGAACCTCGGTCATCCGTTCGTAATCAATGGTATATTTCTGTATGATCGATGAATAGAGGCCGGTTATTGCAGAGAGGATCACGATGAGGATAAAGAACGGGATATGGAAACCGATAACGAGAGGGGCAAAGACGGTATCGATCGCCTGACCGACACCCACCTTAAGTGGTTCGATACTATAAGCGATCATCATCAGCATCATCATACCGAATGCTATGATGAGCCCGTACTTCTCCCAGATCTCCCCCATTCCCATAAAGTCACCTAAGAACGGCGGCCATATCCTCGGCACCGCGGTCGAGAAGGAAATCGGCATTGACAATGATCTTGATGGTACATCCGGTCAGCATAGCGTAGGATGCGGCAATCGCCCGGTTGAATTGCTGGTGCTCGGCAATCGCCCTGCTGCCTTCCTTGTCCCGGCTCCGCGTCTCATCGGTAAGCCGGCGCATCAGGATCTGGTCATCATCGGTCTCAACGAGGACGATGGTATCGGGCATAATCTCGCGAAGTACCCATTCTGGCAGACCGGCAAGATAACCCTTCGGCGTCTTGACCGATGCATGCGTATCGATCAGCACATTGCCCTGAATTTTAGCTACCGCCTGTGCTGCATGCTGTTGCAGGCGTTTCTGGACCTGACGATCGAGTGTACGCATCTGGTCTCGGTCCTTGACGACACCTTCAGCCTTCGCGACATCGAACATGAACGTACCAAAATTGATAGACTGGTATTCGATACCCTCTGCCTTGAGCTTCTTGAGCGCTTCGTTGACAACGGTTGTCTTCCCGACACCCGGTACACCGGTGATGATAACCTTTTTTCCCATACTTCACAATCCTGCAGTTATTCCTTACCAAAGAACGTCCGCATAAACGGGTACATCTCCATAATCTGCTGGCTTGCTATCTCCTCATAGAGGCGGTACGTTATGCTGACCGTCAGCAGGAGCCCTGTACCGCTGACAGCCCCGATTACACCGAAGAGGTTGGCGACAACACTCAGTATACCGATGAAGACACCACCGATAATTGTGACCTTGGGGATATACCGGTCGAGATACTTTTCCAGTACCTGCGGGTTACGGCGGTAACCGGGAATTGACATACCAGAGAGCTGGATCTGCCGGGCGACGTCCTTGGAATCGAGCCCGGCCGTTTTGATCCAGAATAACGCGAAGATTGCCCCCCCGACCACCATAAATGTGATATCGACGCTAAGACGTAATATGACCTCCCATGCGGGATGTCCGAGATCGGTTGCCCACCACATCCAGTCCGAAGGTCCGTTGATAGGAGCAAGGAAGTACATAAGACCACTGACAGGTTGCTGCCCGTTAAATGTGCCAAAAATGGTTATTCCGATATTCGAGAGAAACATCCCCACCATCTGGATGTTTGCCTGCAGGACACGGACAAGGATCATCGGAAGTACGCTGGCGTAAATTAATTTTACTGGAAACCTTGCACGCGCCCCCCGGACCTGTGCATGGGCAAGCGGGATTTCGATTCTGGTTGATTCTACATAAACGATGATTAAGAAGATCGCGATGGTTGTTACAAAAGCAAGGATATCCTTACCAAAATACTGGATATAACTGGCACCGTCAAGACCGATAGCAACAAGGCGGGGGAAAAAACCAACTGGATATGGATCTGATACCGGGGCCCAGTTTATGAACCCGTTGACAAGCGCCTGTGATATACCGGCAATGATGAACAGACCGACACCGGACCCGATACCCCATTTTGTTACGACCTCATCCAGGAGGAATACCAAGAAACCCCCGATACAGATTTGGATAAAGATGAGCAGGGAGACAATGAACATATTCCCCCCGAAAAAGCTAGCCGCAACTGCAGGATCAGGAGTCATGAATCCACCGACAAGGTTTGGGGCGGCCTCGATCACGATCATAACCATGATCAGGACCTTCTGGAGCCCCATGTACATGACCTGCCCTCGCGTTTCGCTGGTATCGATATGGAGGATGTCTGCACCTTTGAGGAGCTGCAGGACGATAGATGCCGTCACAATCGGCCCGATACCAAGGTGGACAATTGAACCATAGGCTCCGCCAAGCAGGGCTCGATAATAGTTGAATATATCCTGTCCACCTGAGCTTAGACCGAATACTGGAATGTTTGTCAGTGCAAAATACAGAATAAGGACCGCCAAGGTCCACAGCAGCTTGTTCTTGAAATGGACATGTCCTTCAGGGCTCTTGACTGCGGGCATCGCAGCGAGCAGGGGTTCCATTCGATCCAGCAGATCTCCCATGGTTACACCAAAAAATGCGGGGGTGTCAGATGACCTGAGCCTTTCCGCCCATCTTTTCGATCTTTGCCTTTGCCAGTTCGGAGAATGCCGGTGCGGAAATATTCAGTTTCCTGCTCACCCTGCCGGTGCCCAGCACCTTTTCGATGCCGATGTCCGTAATATTAACAGAGACCGCATCCCCCTCTTCTTTTGCTACACCCTGAGCAAGGAGGGAAGGTACAATCTGGTCAATGGTTCCGATGTCCATGGTCGTAACGGTTTCCCGCGTCTGGTTGACGAAACCGTTCTTGCCATAAACCGGCCCCCCCATGTCGAGATACCACTTAACAAAGTGGTGGGCATTAATTCCGGCGCGTCCCCTGCCGCCCCGGTTACCGGCACCGCGACGGTTTTTGTGAGTGCCACCACCGCATGTGCGTGAGCCCCGGTACTTTGATCGTTTATTGGTTGGCATCCGTATTCACCTCATCTTATAGAGTAGAGTATTGATCTCCTGACCATAATAGCCAAGCGCTCCCCCCTGCGGAAATGTGCGTTTGGTCGTTTTGTACCCTTTACGTGGGGGATGAAGACGGAGTACAGGTTTGAGACCAGGGATATCGCGAAGTCGGCACTCCCCGCTTGCAAGCGCCTTTGCGAAATCGGCGATGCTGCCAAATGCCGAGTTTGACTTGACATATTCATCGGTCAGTGCCGAGTCCCCCATGACACGTCCACGCGTACGTAATAGCGTTTCGATTGTCGCCGCATCGATTTCACCATATGCAACGTAATCCTTGACCTTTCGGATCATACCGAGGTTCTCGGGTGTATCCGGCACCAGAACGCAATGATTGATATGGTGGAGACGGAGCATCTTGAGGGTATCCTTGATATCCCGCCGGGTGTTAACCACACCTCGTACTTGAATGACGGCGTACATTATGGCGCACCCCCGATTCTTGTCATATTCGTTTGTTTTAGGGCGTTGAATGTGGCCTTGGCAAAGTTGATAGTCGTTCGGGTCTGTCCACGGGCGAACGTCCAGGCATCCTTGATTCCGGCAAGCTCAAGCACCTTTCTGCTTACTTCTCCGGTCACGAGCCCAATCCCCTGCGGTGCCGGTTTGAGGGTTACCCGGACACTGCCTGCGGTTCCCTGCACCTCCATCGGGATTGAGTGGGTTACATCACAGCCGCATTCCCAGCTGCCACATCCCCTCCGTACCTTGATAAGATTCATCTTGGCCTTCGTTATTGCCTTCTTGATCGCATCGCCGACCTGTACGTCCTTTCCTTGTCCGAAACCGATATATCCGTTCCGGTTCCCGACAATGACAACCGCGCGGAACTGCACCCTGCGTCCGGAGTCTGTCATCCGCTGCATCATTGCGATGTCAAGAACCTCGTCTTCGAGATCAGGGAGAAAGGCATCAACAATCTGGGGCTCCTTAATCGGGCGTCCGCTTTCGAGTACCTGATCGATATTCTTGAGCTCACCGTTTGCGACAAGTCTGCCAAGACCGGTGACCGGGCGCCACTCTTCCTTTTCGTATGCCATTTACACCAGCTCCTTTTTTATAGCGTCTGCCACCTGTACGACATTCTTCACCAAATCGCCGGCACTCTTATTGTATGCTGCGATATGTGCACCTTTGGTTCGTGCATCATCGGGCAAAATTTCCTCCCCATGGGGTACATTGAACCCGGCCTCGATAGCTCCCTTTAGTGCTGCAAAAACACGTGCTCCCGGGGTTGCACGGGCAAGTCCGATATCGAGTACTGCTCCTTCATATTTTGATTTGCGTGCCTTTACTCCAAAGAGCAGGCCGGTAAGGTAGGCAGCAGGAGTGCTGGACAGTGATCCTTTATAACCAAATTCAGCCAGCTCGGATGAGTTTGCCGCAACTAGCGTCCTGTCCCCGTCCATCTCCGCGGTGACGAGCTGGATAATGATATGCCGGTTGGTCTTCCTGACCACCATACGTGGGACATCGGCGACAACCAGCTTCGTGCGCTGATAATAATCGGTCTTGCCCTCTCTTCTCCTGCGGTAAGGGACAAAGTATCGGGATCCTGTTGCCATGTTACTTCAGCCTCCCCGCAAGAATCTCCAGTTGTGCTTTCATGTGGGCGACACTCCGGAACTGCCCTCCCGCTGCCTTTCGGTATAATACGCGGTACATGTGTCTGTCGATTGTGCCTGCATCGCGAAGTGCAATGAGTGCTTTTCTTATGGCCCGTATTTTCTGAATCCATGCTCGTTTGTTGGAGTTCCGGGCACCTGCCGCACCCTTCCTGCGACCGGGGCCTTTGCGGTGGCCGTATGATCGTTGTGCAATCTTCGCCCGGGCCCTGCCACGGCTCACCCCTTTCTTCTGGAGTGCCTTGATCGCACCGTCAGCGACAAGTCCGCGGAGGTCTTCGCGGGAAATCGCATTCTCAATATCGGCAAGCCGCTCAGGATCGAACCAGACGCGGTTAACGCCGCACTTGAGGATTGAGGCCACGATACGTTTCTGGCTAGCGAGATCACTCATTGCTCTTCACCTCCTCTTTCAATTTCAGTCTTTTTCTTTGATTTTCCCGTTGGTTTTGAGGTAGTTTTTTTAGCCGGTTTTGATTCTTTAGCCGGTTCTGCCTTCGCCTTAGGTGTTTTTTTGGTTTTTATTTCTGTGACAGTCTCTGCCTTGGGTTTTGATACTTTTTGTTTTGTCTCTTTCGGTAGCTGTTGTTCAGGCTCGGCCGCTTTTTCCGGTTTTTTCTTCTGGGATGACGGTTTTGTATCTTTCTTTACCTCTTCTTTCACCTTTGGAGGTTCTGCCTTTTTCTTAACCGCTGCAGGCTTCTTTGACATCTTCTCCTGTGTCTTCTTGGGAGCCGATTCCTTTGCTTTTTCTTCTGCCGGTTCAGGCTCCCCCTGCCTCGTCACGGGTTTTGGTGCCTTTGCATTCAAAACCTTAAGACCGGCGGATATCGCCTTCTCCTGAATTATAGACCTTTTGCGGTTTCCGACGGTGGCTGCAATCCGCACAGCCTGAGTTCTAGGATCGAGTCCTTCAAGATCATCACCTGAATGGACAAGCACTTCGAAAAATCCGCTCGGGTGCATACCCCTCACGTCGATCGGACTGCCGAATCCCGGCTTGGGAAGATTACCTTTTGCCTTCTTTTGCCTGCGCTGTTTGTTATGCTGCCCGCGGGGTTTTCTCCATGAATCGGAGATCTGGGGTTTCTTACCGAAGCCGTCGCGTTTGAACCTGGCACCCTTATTCATGCGGACACGGATTAATCGTCTAGTTTCATCTGCCATCTGCATCAGCCTCTCTGGACGATAAAAATCCCATCTTGGAAAACCCGCGGGTCGCGGTTCCGGATATGCGTGGCATGTTCAATATTTGCTGCGGAGTTCCCGACCAGCTCACGGTTGATGCCGGTCAGGATAACTTCATCGCTACTCAATTTTGCAGTAACTCCCGGTTCAATCTGCGCATAACGGGCTTTCTTTTCACCAAGGAAATTATTGATCTCGAGCCGGTTACCCTGAAGTTTAAGCTGGATCGGGAAATGGCTGTACACCACTTTCATGTGGTATTCGAACCCCTCTGTTACTCCTTTGAACATGTTCTTGGTATGGGCTTCAAGGGTACCTACCATCGCTACGATCTCTTTTCTTTTAGACTCTGTTGCGATTGCAATTTCCTGACCATCAGTAGAGACGCTGACCTGAGGGAACCGTATATTGCGTATAAGCTCCCCTTTAGGACCCGTCACCCTGAGTGTCGTGGCGTCTACTTGGACTTTGACTTTGTCAGGAATCCTGACCTTGCGTATTGCTGCCATTGTTGCACCTCAGTAGACGTACCCGAGCAGCTCCCCACCAATTGCTGCTTTTCGGGCCTGCTCGTGTGATAACACACCGCGAGATGTCGAGAGCAGTAGGAGCCCGAAGTTCTTGCCCGGGAGGTACTGTTTCTCCCAGTATTCCATCTCATCGAGTTTAACCGAAAACCGTGGCGTTATCGCGCCGCAGTTATTGATTTTTCCTGATAAGTGTACTACCAGTTGGCCACCCCGGCCATCTTCAATATACTCGAAACCTTTGATATAGCCTGCTTCCTGCATGATGCGGAGCATGGCGCCGAGAAGCTTGCTTGCGGGTTCTATTATACACTCTGACTTTCCGGTATCACCAGCATTCTTGAGAGTGCACATCCCGTCTGCTATTGTATTCAAACGTGTCATTCCTGTTCACCCTCAGCTCATCTTTTTAAAGCCCATCTTAGGCGCCCATTCTCGGAAACACTGCCGGCAGAACATGATGTGATACCTGCGCACAAGTCCCTGCTTGCGCCCGCACATCTTGCACTCATTCGCACCACGACCGTATTTCTTCTTCCTCTCTCCTGCCATCAGCGCACCTCTACCTGATAATGCTGCTTGAGAAACGCTATTGCGTCCAGTTTATTTACGCGCTGTCTCGCAGGGAGCTTTTTCTGTTTCATGCGGCGGCGCGTAATTCTGATGCCCTTTCGTTCGAGCACGACGTTGATATCCATTCCATAGATACCAATCTGCGGATCATACGACATTCCTGGATAATCTGTGTGCTCTTCGATACCGAACGAGAAGTTACCAGTCTTGTCAAACTGATTGTCGAACAGGATCCTGTCGATGATCCCCAGTGACATCTTGATGAATTCCTGCGCAGGTTTTCCCCGGAGTGTCACTTTGCAGCCGATCGGTGCCCCTTTCCGGACAGAAAATGCCGGCTGCGTTTTCTTGGCAATCGTCCTGACCGGGGTTTGCTTGGTTATCGTCTTCATGATCTCTTCGGCTTTGACGAGCTTTTCACCGCTCTCGCCGACACCCATGTGGACGACGACCTTATCGATGTAGACATCACGCATCGGGGTCACTGTTCAATCCCCCACTTGGAAAGTGCAGGCGTCTTCCTACCAACCATATAGATATATGGCGTGATTGTGTCGAATCTAGCTTTTGTCGTTTCGTCTTCGAGAATCACTCTGTTAGGTACACTGCCTGGAACCTTTGCGATATCTACGATTCTGGCAACCTTACCTGAGTGCTTGCCACCGGTAACCATCGCCATATTACCAACAGCGAACGGGAAGTGATCGATAATCTTGAACCTGTTTTCAGGTTCAAGGGATATAACAACAGAATCCCCTGGCTTATAAGTATTGTCGGCAAGGATATTCGCGCCATAGCGGAGATTCAACTGAACTTTACCTCCGGACACAATTGATTTATTCCTGATCTTGCACAACCGGGTCTTCGCCGATTCGGCATCGATCTCAATTGAGACATGGCGTCCATCCTTGTCCCGGAGGATACGGTAATATTTCCCGATCTTGGGCATTGCGATGATATCAAAAATGCCAATCCCCATCTTCGGGTTCCTGCAGGGACGCCCGTTGATGATAACGTCTTTCTGTGAGAGGATCTGCTTGACCTCTTTCATGTTCTTCGCAAAGCCCATCCGGTCCCGCAACCAGACAGCAATAGGCAGCGCATTTGCATTGTGCGGGCCCGCTGATGTCTTGATGACAAACTTTGTAGTCTTCTTTGCGATATGCCATGAGTCCGGAGCATTAAGACGCTTCAAATGGTCTGACATTATTTCTCCTCCTCAAGTTTTTCCTCACGGCGTTTATCATTTAGATTCAGCTTGGTGATTTCGGCCTTGGAAGCATCAACGACGCGGGGTACTTCCGTACCATCTGCTTTTGTTGACGAGACGCCATGGACAATTAGTTTTGCACGGCCAACATCAACCGCATCTACAACACCTTCCTCACCGGAAAAGTCCCCGCGAGTCAGCTTAACTGTATCCCCTTTTACTACTCGCAGGGTTTTTTTACCGTACTTCTCCTTCAGCCCTGAAGATAACGGGGCATTTAAAAAACGTGTCTTCTCGTGCGATGGGGCATTAAAGCGCGCTTTTCTCTGCTTGCGCGGCTGTTCACTCGTAACTCGTACCATTTCCCCCACCTCACACGATGATTGTTGCCATGGATCCGAGTTTTGGGAACCGTTCTGCCACTTCACGGGCAACCGGTCCTTTGATCTCAGTTCCCTTGGGTTCGTTCTTTTCATCGACAACGACAACGGCATTATCTTCAAAGGAGACCCGCAGGCCGTTGGGTCTGCGCATCTCTTTCTTTTGCCGGATAACAACCGCCCGTACAAGCTTACGGCGCATATCGGGAGTACCTTTCTTTACGCTCACGGTGGCAATATCCCCAAGCCCCATCTTTGGCTGGCGCCTCCTGACACCGTGATAACCGAAGACCGAAACGATCTGGACGATACGTGCACCGGTATTGTCGGCGCATGTCAGTTTGGTGCCGGTAGCGAGTGCACGCGGGGTTCTTGACTGCTTTGCCTTCATGGTTTGTGCACCTCCACAACTACAAACGTGGTGCTCTTGGAGAGAGGGCGGCATTCTGCAATACTGACCATGTCGCCAACCTTCGCTTGGATGCAAGGTGGGTTATGTGCATGGATCTTGGAACTGCGTTTCTCATACCGCTTATATTTTCGGATGTAGTGCAGGTAGTTTCGTGCTACCACGACTGTTCCCATCATTCGATCGCTCACGACCTTACCGGTGATCACCTGGCCGCGCACCGGTAAAGTGCCGTGGAACGGACAATTAACGTCCTTGCACTCCTGTTGCGGGGCAGGGACGTCCAATCCTATGTTTCGTGCCATTATAGTATCCTCTTTCTTTCTCTAATGCAGGCTGATCCGTTTTTCAGGTGCCAGTGTAAATACTGATCCATCGATCTCAACTACCCGGTTTCCCTTTATGTTAAACCGGAATATGCTATGCGGTTTGGGGATCCGTTTAATCCCAGACGTCGTTTCTATGGCAAGCATATTTTTTGTCTCATCGACGATGCAACCAGATAGTCCTCTGTAGGAGGGGTTGCTGGCATCAGCTACCAGAACATCAAGCCCAATGAGTTCACGGGCCAGTATGTTCCGGAGGTCAATCATGCTGCTCTCCTACGATTCTGCTCGGTCATCATTCGCGCAACAGTTCTGCGCAGTTCACGGATATGCCCCGGGTTCTCCGTTGCACCTCCGGCACTCACCTTGCCATAATGCTGGACAAGTTCCATACGTAGCTTGCCCATCTGTTCTTGTAATTCGACATCAGAAAGCTGCCTGACATCGCGTGCCCTGAACAGTGCCATTATTGTTCCTCCTCCCTGAGATCATCAGGGAGAGCTGGTTCAATATCGACCTCTTCGCCGATATTTGTAACCGTGACTTTCTGTACGGGCTTTTTCTCCTGTTCTATAACCTCGAAGTGGTCAGGGAGCTTCGCTCCGGCCGGGACAATTTTAACCTGCACGCCGATAACACCGAGTTTCTTAATTGCGACTGCATAGCCTTTTTCAACGATCGTGTTGCTCGGTTCACCGCAGTGTTTGATGTACCCTTCAGTGAATTTCTGGGTCCGCGCACGCGCCCCTGTCAGTTTGCCGGCAATGACAACTTCGCAGCCCAGTGCCCCGGAATCCATGACCCGGCGTAAAATGCTGGTACCTGCCTTGCGGAAATACCAACCGCGTTCAAGAGCGTTGGCAAGTCTTTCAGCCATGATCTGGGCATTGAAGCTGGGTTCCTTGACCTGCTGGACCTCGATTTGGGGGGACTCCACATTGTATTTCTGGGCAAGGTCTTGGGTCAGCTGCTGAACGAGTTTCCCCCCTTTGCCAATAACGATGCCCGGCTTTTCAGCAAAAATGGTGACCTGGGTTCCGAGTGGCGTTCTTGCGATGTCCATACCCCCATATCCTGCCCGCTTAAGCTCCTTCGTAAGATACTTTTCGACTCTGGCTTTCCGGACGCCTTCAGCAATAAATTTCCTCTCAACTGCCATTACGAAACCTCCCGAGCGATGACTTCAATGTTGACGGTCTCGTGCACTTTTGGTGTTGCCCGCCCCATTGCACGGGGAAAGACCGCTTTCTGAGCCCGTCCCCGGTTTGCCGAAACGTGTACGATCTTAAGATTTTCTGCATCAAGACCGAGATATTCGGCATTCTTCTTGACGGATTCAAGCAGCCGGATATATGTTTTGGATGCTTTTACTGGATATCTCCCCGCATCCCAGTTGTCCGAGAGACCGCGCTTGTGGGCCACGTTCCGGTTGAAACGCCTGAACGGTATCGCTTTCTTGAGTGCTATTACATCATTGAGATATGCGATTGCATCATTGATTCGCTTGTTCCGAATGAAGCTGGCAATCTCAATTGAATGTTTTGGGGAGATCGAAGCTTCATTGATCTTGCCGCGGGCATACATGTCGCCTTCGAATTTTCTGGAATATTCAATACGTGCCATGTCCATCACTTCAAGGGAACATACTTGCTCGACCGCGTCGCACCAATACCGGCAGAACCGTGGGTGACCTTCTTTCTGGTGAGTGCGAACTCTCCAAGATAGTGGAATACTGATTCCGGCTGGAATTCGACTTTGACGAACTCCTTGCCGTTGTAGATTTCGATAGTTCGCCCAATCATCTCCGGCATAACAATCATCTCACGAAGGTGAGTACGGATCTTCGGGTCGTTATCACGGATCTTGCTCATCAGCGTCTCCTCTCCACGGGAGAGCCCACGCATTACTTTACGGCGTGCACGCGCCGGCATGAGAGGCAGGAGATCGTTAATCCCCATCGCTTTCAGCTCGTCAATTTTATAGCCACGGTAGGTGAATTCTTCACGCCGCCGCGGCATTCTTTTCTGGATTTTTCTTGGTGCTGCCACACTGATCACTTCCTGCTCTTACCTGTTTTACGCGCAGCCACATGTCCAACAGTCCTGCCCGGGGATGTGCCACGTGCGACCGTTTTGGGCCGGCCTGCATGCTGGTGACCCCCTCCACCGAACGGGTGATCGATGACGTTCATAGCAACGCCACGGACGCGAGGCCAGTTTGAGGCCGAATTTCTCATCTTATGATATTTCGTTCCTGCTTTAACGAAGGGCTTCTCAACACGCCCGCCGCCGGCAACGATTCCGATTGTCGCACGGCAGCGCGCATTGAACCACTTGGTTTTACCGCTCGGCATCCTCACGCCGACACGACCCTCGCCCTTATCAACAACGATAGCCTGAACGCCACTTGAGCGAACGAATTTTCCGCCATCGTTTGGACGTGCCTCTATATTACAGATGTACGAACCGGTCGGGATGCTCCCAAGAGGCAGGGTGTTGCCGTTCCTGACCTCAATATCCGTACCCCATGCAACAGTATCTCCTAGACCGAGGCCCTCGGTAATGAGCATGTACACTTTTTTCCCGTCTTCAAGCCTGACGAGTGCGATCGGTGCATTCCGGGCTGGATCGTGTTCGATATCAATAACCAAACCCGATATTGTTGTCGTGCTGTTACCGATATGCCTCAAATCGGCCTTATATCGGTGGGATGGCACACGGTATGCCGGACCTCCTTTTCCTCTGCTCTGTGTTGTAATACGATGTCCCATGGTTCCCACCTACATAATACCAAGCCTGCTGAGAATCTCCTCAGCAGCTTTTTCGTTCTCAAAGCTCACAATCGCCTTTTTCTGTCCGTGAGTGTTCATCAGGGTGCGAACATCTGCAACTTTTTGTTCAAATGCCTTCTCGATTTCGCGTTTGATCTCGGTTTTTGTTGCATCCCGGCTGACAAGGAACTGGAGTTTATTCTGACTTTCCAGTTGTACCATCGCCTTTTCAGTAACAAAGGGATACTTCAGGGTCATGGAATTCCTCCCAAGCGCAGGAGTGCTCCTTCAGTCCATATAGTCAGCCTTCCTGCCTGCATTCCGGGTGCTAGGTGTTCAACATTCAGCTGATTGATAGTGACTACATCAACACCAGCCAGATTCCGCGCGGATCGCAACGGATTGTTCGAAGTAACAATCAGAAGGCTTTTACGCTGTTTGTATTTCCTGCCACGCATCTTGCCTCGCCCGGCACGAACCTTGCGGCTTTCTTTCGCGCGTTCGATATCCTTGTAAACACCGGCTGCCGTTAGGGCGGTAATAACGTCCTGTGTGCGGCTTAAGGTTTCGAACTTGTCTTCAAAGATAACTGGAACCGCACCATCGAAGATATGCCCGCGACCTCGAACAAGATCCTCACGGATACTTGCCGCAATGGCTGAACGAAACGCCTTCTGTTTCTCTTTCTGGTTGATCTCCTTTATTAGAACCTTCGCAACAACCGGAGGGTGTGCCTCACGACCCCCTCTTGCTTGAGGTACTTTTGCTGCCCGTGAGCCATTCTTAATACGCGGCACATGCGATGCACCACGCCCGCTTCCCCAGCCGACTGCTGAAGAGCAGATGCCCGCATAGGGGTATGTCCCGTGGGGCTGACGCCGGGTGCTCTGGAGGGCAAGAACTGCCTTTCTGATAAGATCGGGCCTGTACTCCTCCGAAAACAGGGTGGGAAGATCAATGTCGCGTGCAACTTGGCCTTCTAGTGTCCTGACTTGTGCTCTCATCTCTGCATCATCCCTGTTTGCTCTGAACGCTCACATGCTGAATTGCCGGCGTTCTTATTACGTGTTCACCTTGTCGGGTTGCTGGACGGATCCGCACCAGCCTCTTGACAGGACCTGGGATAGATCCCTTGACCAGAACATAGGGATTTTTAATTACCCCGTAATGGAGAAAACCTCCAGAAGGTGTAATCTCTTGCCCATTCTCGCCAATCTTGAGTATTCGCTTGTTGAACTCGGTGCGCTGCTGGTACCCTAACTGTCCAATCTGGGGGACTTCCCAGCGGATGTGATGGGGGTTCCATGGGCCAAGTGTGCCAACATGACGTTCCTTGCCACCGCGGGAGTGTTTTCGCTTGCGCAGCATAACGCCCCAGCGTTTTACGGCACCCTGCGTACCTTTGCCTGTTGTAATCGCTGTAATATCAGCATATGTCCCCATCTGGATTACACTGGTAAGTCCGATCTCTTTACCAAGCAACCCGGTAATAAACGCAAACTGCTTGTCAAGAGTCCCGCCTGCGACTTTGATCTCCATCAGGTCCGGGACTTTCTTTGGTACACCAGAAATCGTTACCGGCTGGGTATACATGAGTGCATACAGCTCGGTGACCTTTCCTGCGGCGATTGCATCGGAAAGCTTCTGTATTGCAGATTCCGTGTCGGATTTCTTAGGCATCGATATACGGCGGCTGAGAACTCCGTCAAGCTGCCCTGCCCAGACCTCTGTAAGCGCATGCCTGCCATACGTGTCTTTTGTATATGCACGGACAGCAGCGACTTTCATTGCCGGCACTTCGATAATGGTTACAGGCACCATAATCTCCTTACCTTCAGTCGGACTGTCCTTATGGTCATCAACCATAATGACATGTGTCATGCCTACTTTGTATCCGGCGAATCCCTGCAGGACCGGCGTTCCGTCATATATCGGCCAGGACTGGTATTTCGGGATGGGGCCTTTGGCCCGCTTTCTGGGGCTGAATGCAAGCGATCCCCTGCGTGGCCTGTTTATCTTTGGCATTTGTTCATCAATCCTTTAATGCGTGTAGGTTGGTTTGTTTGGTACGAGATTCATTTTCATCCGAGAATTCGTACTTTGTGTACGTTGATTGAAAAGCCAACGTGCGATTCAGATTAATCACTGCGGTTCGGGAGGGAACGGAGGGATTATTTCATTAATACCGGTTCATTGATCTTTGTCCCGTTTCTTGCAGTGCTGCCGGTCTGACCGGCACTGCGATCTCGCGAAAGAAGATCCTGATTGTAGTGCGTTCTCATGATACTCTCAGGTATCCTAAGAAATGGGCTCGTCATACAGACGTTCGCCCGTCACTGGCATCAGATCCCACTCTGTCAGCCCGTTGTGACGAATCACAACTCCTTTCTCGGGTCATTCCCCACTATCGATATAGTTGGGACACACCAATCGGAGATCTCCAGCGGCAGACTTGGATGATTGTTCTTCCATACAGGTCTACCGCCAACAGGTACTAGGAATCCTGACCAGATTCCCGAACTTGCGAGCAGATCTCCCTATCGGTTCTTAAATATTGCATAAAAAAGAATATAAATATATGCTCTCTGAAAAAAAGAGATTCGAGAATAAGTATTTACAAATTAATAGGATTTGTCCTTTCTAGCACCTTTTCATCAACTGAAATATATCTCTCCTGTATTGGTGATATATACCTCAACGGGTTCACTCAGGCATCGGGCTTTGTAACTCTTGGGTCTCGAACTTCGCAGGTGGTTGATCAGTGAGATCGTATCATAATTTACTTTAATATTTATTTTTTCAGCTTCTGCGAAGATTATAGTTGGTATTTCAAAGAGATCTGTTCCCGGAGCAAGCGTACAAAGATGTGTCGAATCAAGGGTATAGAGAAATTCCAAGGTTTCTTTTGCTCTCCGGATATTTTCCATTGCAGATTTTTCAATAGTGCAGACATTCGCTTTTGAGGTTTCTATAATATCGGCAATCTGCTGTTGGGTAAGACCCTGTTTACGGTACCTCAGCACCTCCCTTTGCCGTTCCGTGAGCAGCCCATCTTTCATATTAACTACTCGTATATCAGGATTTAAACACTTTTCGTTAACAGTTACATCATAAGCCCGAATTATCATTTTGGGTGGATCGTGACTGCATTCAAGCTTCCAAATTATTAACCGTTATACGTCGGAAAATGACAATTCACAACGTTTATATGACCACTGGGTCATAATATCGTGTTACAACAAAAAAGAGGTGTAAAAGATGGTTGTTAAAGTCGGAGTTGCCAAATTGGGCAATATTGCAAGCGGCGTTATGGCCGAGCTTCTTCTTGATGAGAGAGCAGACCGTGAGGACATGCAGACATTCATGGCCACCAGCGGAACAAAACTCCAGCCGGAAGATATTGACCGTGTCGTCTCCAACATGAAGGCATGGAAACCGGACTTCTGTATCGTTGTCTCCCCCAACGGCGTCCTACCCGGGCCGACCGGTGCACGAGAGCAGCTAGCAGCAGCCGGTATCCCGGTAATTGTAATTACCGATGATGTGACCACCAAGAAAGAGTGGGAGGGTATCAAGAACAGCAAGTTCGGCTACATCATCATGAAGGCCGACTCCATGATCGGTGCCCGCCGAGAGTTCCTCGATCCCGTAGAGATGGCAGACTACAATGGCAACCTTGTGAAGGTGCTCGCACTTACCGGCGCATTCCGGAAACTGCAGGAAGCAGTCGACAAGGTCATCGACCAGGTCAAGGCCGGTAAGAAGGGCGATGCCCTCGAGCTCCCCAAGATCGTCATGACCACAGACAAGGCCGTCGAGGGTGAATTCACCAATCCCTACGCACTTGCAAAGGCTCGCGCTGCCTACGAGATCGCAATGGCCGTCGCAATGGTCAACGTCAAGGGCTGCTTCATGACAAAGGAATGGGAGAAATACATCCCGATTGTCGCCAGCGCCCACGAGATGATGAAGATCGCAGCTAAATTGTGCGACGAAGCCCGTGAGCTCCAGAAGGCTGGCGATGTTATCCTGCGCAAGGCCCACAAGAAGGACGGCGTGCAGGTAGCCAAGACCAAACTGGTTGCAAAATTCGATTAAATTCTTTTTTTTTTTTCACTGCGTAATCTGGTAGGTCTGATTCCGTTACAGCCGGTTGCCCCGATAATAAGGACCCAGATCTTCCGGCAGCGTAAGAATGACCGGTTCAAGATGGAGCCTTTCCATGAATGCCGAGTCGCTGGTTGAATTCGGGTTGGGATTGATACGGGAGATAAAAGAGCAGAATGCTGAGTAATTCCGGTTATTCCGTTTTTTTTCAAAAAAGATCGACATATTAAACGAATATGTCCCGAGTTTCCGGTAGAACGATATCACCGACAGCAGGTCCCGTGCCAGCTGGTCGATATAGCTCCCAGCCTCTTCAATACCTGCCACAGGAAGAATACCCCGTACCTCACGTTCTCCTATGGGCACGGCATGGGCATGCCAGAAAATTTCGTCATTGAAAAGATACCTTTCCGAGTCTTGCTCCTGCTCCTGAATCGCCTGCCAGTAGGATTTTCCGTGTTTTCTCCTGTACTGCCTGCTGGCATCGATATAC
Organism: Methanoregula sp. PtaU1.Bin051; assembly: GCA_002067895.1. GTDB lineage: Archaea > Halobacteriota > Methanomicrobia > Methanomicrobiales > Methanospirillaceae > MVRE01. The sequence goes on from MVRE01000003.1 coordinate 20,047, forward strand.
AGTTTCGCGAGCGGGGACGGCCTGCGATCCGAGAGTGCCTGCATATGAGGATGGACAAGACTGGCCCCGGCGGATGGTAAAAAATTCCAATTGATACTGGCATAACCATCAAATCTCCGCAAGGTATCGAACTGTGCTGAAAGAGCATCAGCAATCTGTTTACGGGAGAAACGGGTTGCGAGATGTTCCCGGGAGATGACGGTTACGGTATGCCATTCAGCAAAGGGGAACAGGTTCGGAAAAGTAACACTTTCTCCCCGGATTACCCGCTTGTTATCGGAAAAGACCGGGGTAACGGTTTCGACCTGATCGGGACAAAACGGGCAGTCCAGCGCAGCTGGGAGAGCTATTACATCCTGATTAATGTGGCGTTTAACACGTTCAGGACTTATCTTGCAACGAAGTCCGGTATACAGTTCTGTTCGTTCCTGCAACACCCCATTAGTAACAGGAATTTTTCGTACCGTAAACATATCCATCCTGATGAACAATGAGAGAGATGGTATGATAGCACTTTTGCATATCCGGATGTTGTTCAGGATCAGAGTAAAAAAGAGAGAGTGAGTGAGATTCCAGTTATACAGGAACTGGGGCGCGCTCAGACAACGTACTTGCCGAGGAGGCGGATTGAGTTGGTCATGTCGGGACCGAGCGGTGAGCCGAAGATGATCTGGGTAACTCCTGCCTTTTTGAGCTCATCGCACTTCTGCTTGACCGTCTCCGGGGTTCCCGCGATTGTGAATGCGTCGATCTCCTTGTCTCCGACAAGTTCTCCGACAGTCTTGAAGTCGAACTTCCCGAGGGCTGCCTTGATCTTGTCAACATTGCCGAGGTCGAGGCCGTGGCGCTTGAGAAGGTCTGGCGGGGAGCCGGCTGCGATGAACGCGGCAACAATCTTTGCAGCATTGCGTGCCTTCTTGACATCCCGGTCGATCGACATAGCGGTGTAGGCCCCGACATCGAATCCCTTCTTGCCGACTTTATCGCAGGCGGCCTTGATGATCGGGATAGCGACTTGGAAGTCCTTGGGATTGGATGCATTGATGAGTGCACCGTCGCCGACCCTACCAGCGAGATCAAGAACCTTGGGGCCCTGAGCGCCGACGTAGACCTGAATGCCCTTCTTGCCCGGGAGATTGACACCGGTCAGCTTGGCACCCTGGTACTTGAAGAACTGCATGTCAGGGGTCTTGACTTCCTCACCGGCACAGAGTTTCCTGATGACAGTGATTGCTTCCTCGAGCCGGGCAACCGGCTTCTCTGCAGCGATAGAAAGCTTCGGGAGCGTAGAAAGATCGCCAGGTCCGATACCCAAGACTGCGCGCCCGTCTGAGATCTCGTTGAGCGTGCAGATGAAGGAGGCCATAGCGGCCGGGGTGTCCGTGAATGAGTTCATGATACCCGGGCCCATCTTCAGGGTGGTTGTTGCCTGTGCAATTGCGGCGAGAGTCGGGTAGCAGTGGCGGTTGTTGTAGTGGTTTGTGATCCATGCAAAGTCAATGTCTTTGGATTCAGCAAGTTTACAGAAGTTGACAACCTGCTTCACATTGACATTTCCAGGTACAAATTCAATTCCATATGACAAGGCTTGTTCACCTCATTGTGTATTACCGTATACGCCCTTAAATAAATTATCATTTAACGTTGAGCATCCCCGTCGTTCTTTTTACTCGGCAAATAAAAAGAATTTGCCGAATGGCTCTGTAGAAACCCTTTTCCAAAATAGTTGTACCGAAGATCGAAAGATCTAAGATACAATGCCTCCTAACCTTGTTATGCTACTAACATATCAGGAGGCAAAATAGTGTCAGCAAACCGGTATATCAGGTTTGTTGAATTATCCTCCGGACTGATCAGGGATTCCAGAGTTCCCCTCTATTCCTCAAAATATTCCAGAAAAACCTATACCCAACACCAGTTACTCATCCTCCTTCTCCTGAAAGAGTATCTTGCAACAGACTATCGGGATACTGTTGAACTTATTGAGACCATGGATGTTCTCAAGGATAAGATCAACCTCGATGAAAGCCCTCATTTCACGACGATTCAAAAGTTCTGTCAACGGATCAAATCATTTACTTTCACCCGGTTACTGAACCGACTGATGAAAATGTTCTATGACTGGGGTGAGAAGATTCCCTGTACTGCTGTCGATTCATTCGGGTTCACCAGCTCTTATGCCAGTCATTATTATTCCTGAAGAACCGGTAAGACCAGAAAACGGTTCCTGAAAACATCAATCTCTGTCGACACTGATCTACAGATCATCACCGGCCTGAAAATCTCCCGGCATCCGGTTCATGATATCCATCATGCCGAGAAACGCCTCAGACAATGTCATCGTACCAAACATTCTGATCTCTACGTCATGGACAAAGGATACGACTCCGAAAAAATTCATGAAGTAATCAATGATATCCTGAACTCGTCATTACTTATCCCTGTCAGAAACCGAAAACGGAAACGTATCTCCGGGTTTTACCAAAGACGGATTGCTCGTACGTTCGATGATGAAAAATATCATCAGAGAGACAAGGTCGAAACGGTATTCTCCGTCCTGAAAAGAAGATTCGGGTAGCACTCAAAGCCCGAAAATACCGACTCCAGGTCAAGGAGATCAAAATCAAGGTGATCCTCTACAATATCTCAAGAAAGATTTCTCTCTTGCTGCTACTTATTGAGGAATTCTACAGAGCCTGCCGAATCGCAACCCTAATCCCTATGATATCCAGAAGTATCGATTTAGCTGGTTATTATGACAAATCATATAAGATATTGAAGAAAGAAGACCCAATAGTATATCATAATGATCCGGGACTTTCCGGCATAACTAGATAGGATAGATAATGAGGATTCTTGCACTTGGGCTTGGCGGAGCAGGAGGCAGGATTGTTAACCAGCTCTATCAGGCTGACCGTCGCAGTAGTAAAGTGGCCTGCGTACAGGCCCTTGTTGTCGATGTTGATAGCGATTCAATCGCCAAGCTGAGCAGTCTTCCAGATAAATCGAAGATCTTTTTTCCATCCTTTGATCTTGCTCATAATGATGAGATGGATTCAGAAAAGGCTGCAATGATCGAGATATCCGAAATCACTTCGAAGGTTCAAACAATGGCAGGGGGGGAGACCGATGCCATTTTTCTCTTTGTCGGCCTTGGCGGGACCATGGCAGATGCTGCACCCAATATCATTACTGCCCTTCGTGCATCAATGACGGAACCGATCTTTGCACTGGTGACTCTTCCGTGTTTATCAGAGGGTAAACGTATCTCAGCGAAAGCCGCTGACGATATCGAGATGATAGCCCCTCTTCTGGATGGCGTGATTATTTTTGACAACGAGACGTGGCATAAAAAAGTGAAAGTTTCTGAGAGGATCAGACCGTCGACCAATAAGGGAGTTGCATCATTATTCGGACTGACGAAGAAAAAAGAGCCGGAACTTTCACCTACGGAAAGGATGTACTTGCTCCTAAATGATGCAATCGTACGGAGGATTAGCCTTATCCTTCGTGCCGGGGAGTTCAGAGCTGATGGGGGACTGGATCTCGCTGAGGTCGTACTCGACTCAGGTGAAGTATTGAACACCATGCGAGGCATGGGTTTCATCACCATAGGGTATGCAGTTGAGCAATTGCCCACTCATCCGTTTGATTTCCTTGGACGCCTGCGCCCGTCAGGTTATTTGACCGATGAACATATGAAAAAAGCTTCGAGGATTATCGACCTAGCAAAACAGGCAATCTATCATGAAGTTTCAGCACCCTGTGATATCACAAGCGCACATAAAGCGCTTATCCTGATTGCGGGACCGTCCCACGAGCTCTCGATGAAGGGTTATATGACCGTGAGAAAGTGGATCGACAGGAGCATTGCCGGACTTGAGACACGGTCCGGCGACTATCCGGTCACGAGCACAAAATTTGTTGCTATTATCATTATGCTATCTGGCCTCGAAAATATCCCCCGTCTTCAGGAACTCAAGGAAATCCGGGCCCATCTCAGGGCTCATGTGGCTGAACCCGCTCGTATATCGGAAATATCGGATTATTCGGATACAGCTCCTTCAAACGTCTCAGGAAAGATAATGAGGGATGAGATGATAACCCTGCCTTCAGAAAAAAAGAGACCGGTGTTTTCAGGCCAGCCGTCACTCCACCCCAGAACAAAGTATGATGATTCTATCTCGCCCTCTTCACGAGTTACATCAGCTAACCGCATTAAACACTCCCCGGCGATGCACGGTTCTGCAGGAGCTGAACAACCTGAAAAATCAACAATTACCAAAGGAGCCGGAGTTCAAGATTCGGGGATTAAAAAACACATTCACGGGAGATCAGCGATAACAGTTAAAGAAGGGAGAGACAGATTGCGGAAAGAACCCGCTGTCGTACCTGATACTGAGCGCCGTAGAATAGAACTCGAACTTCAGAAACAGCGGGAATTGGCAATTCAGGGAATCCGGGAACCTGATCGCCATGAAACGAGAGTCCAGAGGAGCGGGAGTGATTCTCCCAAGAAACAGGTTGGCGCCGAAATACCGATGGATGGAGCAGCAATACAAAAATCCCAGATAAAACAGGTTATCGTAAAAAAACAGATGGCAAAAAAAGTGATAATACATAAAAAAACAGGCCTCAAGGATGAAGACACCTCAATGGATACAATCCATGAAGGTTCACCGTTCCCACAAGAACCTGCTCCTCATGAGAGCGGATCCTCTGGTCAGACGGTACCTGAGCATGCAACTACCGAACTTCTCGATACTTGGATCCGACAAGTAGCGGGTCAGAAGAAAAGATACCGTAATGAAGAGAGTGAGGCACTTCGAATAGGAAATACTCTTACGGTTGCACGCGACGATGCGTTGTTACATACCGACCTAAAACGTGAAAAACCTGGAAAGGAGAATCATGACAGGATCGCTGACTCCTATACCCCCGCTCAGCCTCAACCGAACAGACTTTCTGAAAAAAAGCAGAGGAATACCCAAGATGAGGACGACCACCCATAACCGAATAACTCAGTTCTTTTCAATTACCTTGGAAAACGGGATGTTTCCGGCCCCGATTTCAGTTTTTATATCAATACCCTGTTCAACGGTATTTCCGATAAAATTCAGCCCGCTGAAAGCCACGATCGAAAGGCGGTATGGATTTGGAGGGAGATTGAATACCTGATTGCCCATAGTAACTGGAAATGCAAAACCGCACTTCTTCATTGTCTGAATCGTTCTTTTAACATTTTGCAGGGCAGAGGAAGGCACTTCTCTTACATTGGCAAGCGCAATACCTGATTTTGTCCGGCAAAAGTTTGAGATCGAGGTAAGGCCGGACGATATGAACAACTCCAGTGGATCGATTGTTGTACCGCGATATCCTATCAGGTCAACGAACCGTTGCGGGGAGCCCTCGGATATCTGCAGCCTCCCCCCAAAGGCCATTCTGACAGGGATACCATTTCTCTGAAAAACCCCATCCATTGAGATGCTACATACCGTTATAAGTCCTGCAGAACCATGAGGTATCCGCGGATCATGATCGACAATCCGATAGGAAGAGAAAAAACCGCAACCCGTCGCCACGACTTCATCGAAGGTTTTCTGGACCTGATCGAGTGATTCTTCGGGCACGATAGAAAGATTATAGGCAACATCCCCGGTGCTGGTCTTCGGATCAAATGTACTCCTGTAAGCCAAGCGCTCAAGTTTTGAGATGATAAATCCGATGCGATCATCGACGAGGGCACTATCTGTTTCCTGAAATCCTGAAGGTGTAAGGACCCGTCCTTGGTTTCCAATCTTTTCGGTAAAACCCATGGCATCAAGATAGCTTAGGTAATACTGGACAGCCCGGTCGCTCAGGATAAAACCCCGCTCGGCCATGAGTTCCGAGAGACGCTTTGCTCCCATCGGTTCTTGGTGGTCTTTGAGTATCCGGAGGATTTCGATATATTTGCGTTCGGTGCGAATCATTCCTATCGTGCCCCTACAACACCTTTGCTATCCTGGTACCGCCCTCCATACAGGCGGTCTCCACCTCTCACTTCATGAAGCACCATCTGCACAACCCGTTCGTTATGCTGAATCTCAAGGTCAACATCGCCGAAGTTTGTCAAGCAAAGGGTTAATTGTCCACGGAATCCGGGATCGACAAAGCCTCCACCTAGGAGAATGCCCTTTCTCCCGAATGACGAACGACAACGGAGTGTCCCGGCAAGATCTTCCGGAAGCTCAACCCATTCAAGGGTCGGCAGAAGGGTGCACCTTCCCCGGCTTAGGAGCAGGTCTTCTCCGGCGCGGAGGTCATATGATGCGGGCTGCTGGCATTCGTCACTGTAAGGACGGATGACGAGATTTCCTGGCTGAGAGCCATGGGCAAGACGCCGGCGGATTTCAGTTCCGGACAGGATCATCCATTAGTGTTTCTGGTAAAAACACTTAATAACTTTTGATGTAAACCAGAAAGACGGATCCATGGGGTAGAGGATATCCTCTTGGGCTTCGGACCCAAGGACGCGGGTTCGATTCCCGCTGGGTCCGCTAGTTTTTGCATTCATTCAGCTGTTGGCCCGAAAAGATGTTTGATGAAAATCGATGGGAAATGTTTTTCATACTTGTTTATTCGAGTTTGATGTACGCCTTTCCTTGGGCACCGACAGTTACCGGGGCCAGTAGGGTCTCCCGGTCATTGGGGGCATCAGGAGCGCTTGCGTCGACGCGTATGAGATAACCTCCGGCAGGCAATGACCGGACGTCTAGATTGGAGTAGTCAACTACCGCCGCCTTGGTGACAAAATTTGTATCAAAAAGCGTCCACGTATTACCTCCGTCGGAAGAATATGACACTCTCTCGGTAACCATAGAATCGCCAGTATATGCAATGTTCCATTCCAGAGGCATGAAGTCTGTAATAACACCGGCTTTTGTGCAGCGGAGGTTAGAGACGTCCAGAGATGCTGATACCGTTGCAGTGTTTGTCAGGTTGGGGACAACGGTGATAAAAGTATGCGGGAGCGTCAGTGTCGATGAGCCACCATTCATGCTGATGATAGATCCTGGACCAAAGATGTCAATCGTTCCATTCACGTTTTCGGCGACACGGAAACGGAATTTTGTTTCCCATGTCTGATTGATCGATATATTTCCGGCATTGAAACTAAGCTTGGTGTCGCTGTTCCATTCATTCGTCTGGTTGAAGCTGTACGGGTAGCTGGAATAATTCCCGATAAGGGGTTCCACATCGGCATATGACGAAGGTATAAGAACCGGTTCGGGCAATGGCGATGCTGTTTTATTATAACTGTTTACCCATGTTGAGACCGGCTTTTCATACACATAGGTCAATAGGGTCTTACCATCAGTCGTGGTTGTCTCATTATTATAGGTGATATTGATATTTTGGAATGAAAGTTCCATGCTGGTGTCCACACTCGCTTCGGTTCTCAGCGCGCCAGCAATCTCTGTATATACATCGGCAATATCCGTTGACGATGCCCAGAAGTATTTGCCACCAGTGCCTTCTGCCAGTATCTCGAGTGTCTCCCTTCCACCGGAAGAGATATCGCTTCCGTAGGCAATGGAATAAATGGTAATTCCGTTATTCTTAGCATAATTCGACATATTCTGGTTACTGGTTGTGCCGGTACCCAGACCCGCGTATTGATAATAATTTTGTGTGAGATCGCCATATGATGTCGCAGTATTGGTGGAACCGGTCCCCCGTGCTAGAGGATCGCCATAATAGTTATAGTCCCCGTCAGAGAGAAGGATTATTGCTTTAACACTATTTGACCTTCCATGGGCAATCATTTCGTTGATGGCTGTAAATAAGCCCTGTCGCATCGGTGTCCCGCTATAGGGGATTATTCTGTTGATTGTATCACTGATTGTCGTTGGCGAATTCGTAAGACCACTGTCGAGCGTTGCATAGTCGCTATATGTGTGTTTTCCCGGGCTGTCTGAAATACCACCCGGATAATTCGCGGCTATATAGGCTGCATCATCGGTAGTAGTTGTATCAGTTCCCGGACCCAAATAGGGAACGCCCCAGTTTTTATACGAGACTGCCTCGGCAAGGCCTTTCTGGCCAAACGATACAAGTCCGATATAATCACGGATAAAACTCATGCTCCCGACAAACTCGTTCTCGGCATTCATGACTTCCACCATCCGGTCCGGATTATCGTACATCATGCTGCCGGAACGATCAGTACAGAGAATGGCATCGATCGGTTTTGGCCGAAGAGCCCATCCGTCACCGATCAATTCGATATGCACGTCAAAAGTTTCATTTGGCGTAACGACAGCCGGACTCACGCTCGTCCGTACGCGGAGATAAGGATAATTTTTAAAGGTGACGATAACAGATCCTGTCGAACTGCCCCACTGGGCGAGAATCGTTGCTGTTCCACTGGCAGTCTCGTTGTAATCTACTCCAGAGGTGGGAAATGCACCAGGATAGAACGGGACGATCGCGTTGCCATCTGCATCTGTTATCGCTGTCGCGCTTGTCTGGTAAGATGTTGACGAGAATGATGGCAGAGAGGTTAATGGTGTTACACTTGTAGATGATGAGATAGTGAAAACAACAGTTTCGTTGGGAACCCCGTTGCCTTTAATATCCATTACTTTACCGATTATCGATCCGGCCTCGGCACCGGGAACATCCCAGCTTGCCATCGTTTCAGGATTTGCTGCAACCAGCATATTTGTTGGTTCGGTGTTGACGAATTCGGCATTAAGGTAAACGATCAGACTGCTGTTGTCTACAGCAATCGCCGAAAGAGTATAAGTTCCGGCCGTGTCCTTTGGTCCGTATGTTGCCAAGATTTGTCCCAACGAGTTACTACGAAGCAGTTCTGATTCACCAATCGATGAATTAACCCATATCGTGCGGTTTCCCGCAGGATTGCCAAATGAGTCGTAAAGTATGTACTGGAGGTAGAATTTATCAATACCATTTGCATACACATAGGGCTGCGGAGTAATATCACCGGTCATTGAATACGGAATACCTTCGGAAACACCGACAATCGTACGGTACCTTTCAGCACTTGGTATGCTTCCCAGTGTTCCCATGTATATGATGTTATCCCCAGAAACGGTGTCAACTTTACAGATCACAGAAACCGTACCTGCTCCATTCACCGGTAATGTGATCGAAGCAGGATATCCGATACCGTTGTAGAATCCCGCTCCACCAAGAGGCGAGCCGACAACAAGGCTGATATTTTCCCTGATGTTCCGGTCATCAACAGGATTGCCCCACTTGTCTTTGATGTCGATCGTGATCGGCGTTGTTGTATTTACGATGACCTCTCCGTCATAATCCCAGACTGTTGTATAAGGGGTATCATGATCGATTTTCTGAGTATAGGTATACTGCATGGCAGGAATTGTTGCCGTAATATTAACAGAACCGCTCTTGGAACTTGCCTTAAATGTTGCCGACGCTTTACCATCCAAATCGGTGTTTTGTTGAAGGGGGGTCAAAGTTCCGTAAACAGGATCAACGACAGAGAAAGTGACAAGTGTTGTATCGGGTACACTGCATGAACCACTGGAATTTGTAATATATGCCGTAAGAACTGAAGTATCGACAGTGTTTGCGACCACCCATTCTTTACTGCTCGTGAAGTTTACGATTTTATCACCGATACAGGCAGCCGATGCGGCCGTAATGGCAAGGGCTAACGCCAATATAATGAGCGGCACCACTTTCCATGACATGGCAAATTCCCCGGGATTGAATAATTGCAATTCTTGTTATTTATATGTTTCCTTTGATCAAAAATCGGATTGTAAGTTTTATTCGGATAATTCTCAATAAAAAGCAGTAATTTATGATAGGATCAGATTTCATTCCGTCTTACAACATGCCTGCCCGGCTTATTACTTATATGCCGGATAATTGCAAATACCAGTAATACACCGATAGCACCAATAACGATCAACCCGATGAAACCCCAGTCAATGTTTCTCTCCAAGATTATCGTAGTGGATGATGTTGTATTGCCAATGATTACGGAATTCCGTACTGATACAGACTGGTATCCATCCTTTTGTACGGTAATATTATTAACGGCATTGTACTTGACCAGTGTTGAGACCTCCCCGTTTTCACTGGAAAGACCGAGATCCTTACCGTTTACATAAACCAAGGCTCCCGGTATGACTTTCTGGTCTTTATCCTGAACGAAAATTGTCAGGTTCACCTCTTCGTAGGGGAGGTCAATCGTGAACTCATCCCCCTGTTTGGATATGGTGATCGTCTCTTTCTGTGTTGCGTATCCCGGCTTGCGTACTTCCAGCTGGTAGGAGCCGGATGTTATTGTCCCCATCGTATATTTTCCATACTTGTCAGTATAACCTGCAACTGCGTTATCAAGGTACACTGCTGCTCCTTCAACAGGCAACCGGTTTTCATCGTAAACGGAGATAAACGCACCTATAGGAACCTTGGATATCTGGACGGTAAGAAGGGCTTCATCCACACTTATGGTTTTTCGTTCAACAAATGACTGGTATCCATCTTTTTTAACCTCAATGACATAGGGGTTCCCGCGGTCGATCTGAAGAATCAGGAAGCCCCGTGCATCCGTCTTTCCCCTCACTTCGGAGTCTATATATACGGCAGCGTCCTGCACGGGATTGTTGTCCTTATCGGTCACGATAATGGAAAACCGGTCACTCCTCATGAGCCAGTACTGCACAGCCTTGTTCTCTGTTCCGATCTCGATAGAGTTCAGCACTTGCGATTGGTAGGACGGTGCACTAATGGCAATATCATAGACGGTATTTGCTGTAACAGCATAGCTTACAAGCCCGTTACTGTCGGTCTTTTTTATATCTGTTGCATTATTGGTGGTCAGTTTGACTTCCGCGTTCGGTATCATCTCGAATGAATCGGAATCGTAAAGCTGCACCTTGAGAACAAGGGTTTTCCGGGTCATATTGACCAGAAGAGAGGTGACATTCATACCGACTGTGTCTTCCCAGTCTTCATACCCCACCTTCGTGACCCGGAGGTCCAGATCGGCAATCCCGCTATGAGTAATCAGGATCGTACCACTGCTTGTCGTCCTGCCTATATTGACATTGTCAAGATATACAGTGGCCTGGGGGATAGTTGTATTATCCAGTACGTCCTGCACAGTGACCTGCAGGTCCGTCGCCTGTGCTGAGCCACAGAGCAGGATTAGCAGAAGCAGCGCAGGAAGGATGCGATATAAATGTTTATACATAGGTAAATATCCTCCCCTGCTCGTATTTAGGGGCATCGGTTCAGAATTCCCGTCCTGACGGGATTCGATCCAGAAGCATTCCTTCAACGAGAACAGGCATGAGCCTGCGTCCCTCTTCCAGTGCCTTCTGGAGCCTCCAGCTTCGATCTGCATAGATCGTAAACAAGGGTTCCCCGGCCTTAACCGGTGTCCCTTTCTTTGCATGGAGAAGGATGCCGGCACCGGTATCGTGGGGAGCTCCCGCAATCCGGGCGAGCGTGATTAAGGATTGATTGTTCATTCCGATCACGTATCCCGATGCAGGGGCATTAACTACAAACTGGTGCTCTCCGGGAGCAATGTCGTTTGATGTGACATCCGGGTTTCCTCCCTGGATCTCGATGATCCTGCGGAATTTTTCGAGCGCTTTTCCCTTCACAAGCAGGTCCTGTGCCATGAGGGCTCCAGTGCCCTGTGCAGCCTTTCCTGATATCTCGAATGCGATCCCGGCAAGGGCGATGCTTTTCTGGATGAATGAATTGGGTTCTTTCGCCCCTTCGAGGACCCTGAGCGCCTCCATTACTTCAAGTTTGGGGCCTATACTGTGCCCGACAGGGATATCACCGAATGTAAGGGCGCATTCGACCCGCATGTTGAGCCGTTCTCCCAGCTCGATGAATTCCCGGGCAAGTTTTCGTCCATCCTGCATGGTAGGAACCTTTGTATGTTCACCGACAGGGATATCGATGACAACGAGGTTTGCTCCGACGGCATACTTCTTTGCCATGACGCTTGCCAGCATCTGGCCGCGGGCATCGATCCTGAACGGGTATTCCTGAAGGATAATTCTGTCGTCGGCCGGGGCTATATTTGTTGCACCGCCCCAGACAATGACTCCCCCGGCCTTCTCTGTCATCTGCTGGACCTCCGCGGCAGAAAATTCGACCGGGGCCAATACTTCCATGAGGTCGGCAGTACCCCCGGCACCGGTGATGGCGCGGGAGCTGGTCTTGGGAATCTTAAGCCCGCTAGCAGCAATCAGCGGGACAACAAGCAGCGAGATCTTGTTTCCGGGCACACCGCCAATGGAATGCTTATCGACAATTGGTTTTGTGGCGAACTTGATCTGCTCACCGGTCTCAACCATCGCCCGTGTCAGGTGTTCCACTTCGTCCATGTCCATCGGGTTGATGTATGAGGCTGTGATGAATGCCGTGAGCTCTGCAGGTGAGATGTCATCATTAACAACATCCCGCACGATGGTAAGCGTCTCCTCTTTGCTTAACCTGCCGCCATCCATTTTCTTCTTGATGTATTCTAAGGATGCCGGCCTTCCGGCCTCGCGTATCTCGACCCCTCCCCCGTCAGTTACCTGCAGTCGCTCGTTGGTTATGGCGTATATGCCGGCAGTCCCCTGCCGCGCAATTGTCGATGTTGTGTCAACGAACGCCATCGCCGAAATCCCGTTTGCCGGGTTAATCACCTGAACCCGGTCGCCATCAAGAACACCGATACTGCGGGCATCAAGCCGGTTGAGCAGGACACCCCGTTTTGCAATGTCCAGAAGTTTTACGCTGAATTTTACCATTGGCTGATCGCTCCTGCATCTCTTACCGATTCTGGATCTTTGTAAGGGAACTATCGAGCGCCGGCCTTAAATGCCCTCTGGATGCCCGATTCAGCAACAAAATGTATGAAATCAGAACATACCGTCAGGGATTTGTGCTGTCCTGACTGTATCAAAAAAGAAAAATTTAGGAGTTATCTGTTCAGTGCCGGCGTACGACAAGGAACGCAACTGCACCGAGACCGATCAGGGCGATAAACGCACCAAAGCCCGGCTGTGTCGGGGTCTTGGCGGGTTCTGCCGTGGTCGGGACTGCGGTTGTCGCGGCCGTTGTCGGGGCGGCCGTTGTCGGGGCGGCCGTTGTCGGGGCTGCAGTCGGGGCAGGGCCTTCAAGGACGTTGAACAGTGCAGTGCCGGTTGCTGCCGGCTGCTGGCTGACACGGTTTGCAGTCACAAGGTACTCGTCCGGTTTGAACGTTGCTGCGTCAACATCGAACGAGAGCTTGTTCATGCCTGTGTCGCCCTTCGCGACTTTCACGACACCGGTTGCACCACTGAACTCACCGCTCTGGCTCTTTTGAGTCGGCTTGAATGATGATGAATAGACTTCGAAGAGAACTTCGTCGTCAACTGCAAGGTTGGTCTGTGCGGTGATGGTGAACTTGTCACCAACATGGCGGTCGCCGATCGCGTCAATCCGGATTACAGGTGCTTCGACCAGGAACTGGAGCTTGGTGTAGGTATCGTCGACGTTCGGGTCGTTGATGCCCTCAACCAGTGCTTCGGCTGCGTCAGATCCCTGGAGACTGCCGGTACCGCGGAGCAGGAAGATATCCTGACCTGCGCCACCAATACCACCAGCACCGGAACCGGACTGCAGGTTGCGTACGTATCCGTTGCCGCCTGGCGGGTCGCCGTTATAGACGATATCGAACTGGTCGTTCTGCATCGGGTGCTGGATGACTACGAAGTACTGTCCGGCTGCCATGTTCTGGGTCGTTGCCTCGCGGACTTCGAACTCGAAGCTCGCGTCTGCATTAACACCGGTTGTGGTACGGGTCGCATAGTTCTTGCCCATGATCCACATGGCTACACCGGGGCCGGGCTTGCCTTCGGCAGTGCCGCGGACGAACAGCTTGTCACCCTGTGCGACGGTTGACTGGGAGACCGTTGCCGAGACGAACGGCTTCTTGATGATGATGGAAACCGTGCCGTATGCAACGTTCTGCAGCTGGTTAGCCTGGTTCGGCCAGCTCACTGCATATACCGTGTAGGTACCTGCATCGAGTGCCACCGTTGCCGTGCCCCAGCGGTAGTCCCAGGTGTGGTCGGCATTGACCGGGCGGACTGCAAAGCCTGCTGCCTGTGCGGTAGCCGGCGTTGCGGTCAGAATCTGGGCTGCTGCTGATCGCGGGTCGGTGTTGGTCATACTGGCACCAGTTGCCCACAGGTTGGGCCCGGTGATGTACACGTATGTGTTCTCGGTCTCGGTGTTGGTACCGGAGAACTTGACCTCTTCGCCAAGGTAGTAGCTGCCGTCACCGGATGCGGTGATGGTGACTGCGCCCTTCTCGACCTTGACGCTGACTTCATCGCTGAAGAAGTTGGCCATCTGCGGGTTCAGTCCTGAACCGCCTGCGGCAGTCTCGGTCGCGTTCTCGACACGGAACGTGTAGGTCTGTGCCTTGGTGTTGTTCGTGGTCACCCACTGGACGGTGCGGACACCGTTCTCATTGGTCTTGATCGCACAGTAATAGAACGAACCGTTATACGGAGCGCGGCCTACCTGTCCCCAGACGGTCGGGCCAGTAAGCTGGAGACCACTTGCGGCGTTTACTCTCGGCTGGATCTGCTTGTTCTGCGGGACATACATGTTGCCCCAGGTGTTATCCCCAATACCCGAGATTGCTGCTGCATCTCTTGAATCAACCCATGGTGCAGTGTCGTTGTACACGCCTGCCTGGAAGGGTGATACCATCGGTGCCTGGTCGTCAAAGCCGCCGAGCATCGAGGTCGTGCCCTTGACCCAGACCCAGTAGATCGTGTTCGGTCTGCCGGTGACGGTCAGCGAGAACGCATTGCTGCGGACTACGGTGTCCTTGTCGGATTCGATCTTGACCGAGTCCGTGACGAGCTGGATGGTCTTTGCTTCTGAGACCGTCTTGCCTGTGTAATCGGCACCTGCGTTCTTGTACATGTCCTTCATCGTGTTCAGGTTCCACTCTGCGGTGATGGTGTAAGTACCAATCGGGTAGTAGCGCTGGTTGCTGTTGTCAACGGCGCCAGTCTGCCAGTTGAAGTTCTGTGTCGGGCCGCCGCCATTGATCAATGTACCGGATGTGGCTGTTCCCTGGCCGGTCGTGTTGCCCCAGAACCAGTTGATGTTGTCCACATACAGGTTGGTCAGCGGGATTGCTGCCTGGAACGCACCGGTTGAACCGTTATACAGGTTCGAGAGCGTTGCGCCGGTCGGGGTCTTGACCTTGATGTCGATGTAACCCTGCGGTGACCGGTTACCGACCCAGAAACCGCTCATGTTGTAGCCGTAGTAGGTGCCGTTCCACGTCATCTGTTCGATGTTAACCTGTGTTCCGCCTGCTGCGGGATCTTTCAGGTTGCCCCAGAGCGGGTTGAAATGGGTATACTTCTGTGCATCGTCATCGGGACCGCCAGCGCCAGCCGAGGCCGAGGGCCAGAACCGGTTGTAGCGCGGGGTGAGGACGGGGTACCCGTTCGTGTCGACACGGAATGTCAGCCGGGTGCCGGAAACGACGTTCTTGCCTGAGACTTCCTTGTTCTGTTCAAGGTCCCAGACCTTAATGTCGAGCGTCGGGTCGAATACATACATGGCTACCGGCGAGTTGAAGATTGCCTTGCCATATGTGTAACAGTACCAGTTACCGGTCCTTGACTGGAAGTCCGTCGGGTTGACGTAGAAGCTCCAGTTGGTTGCTGAGATATCAATGACCTTTTCAGGGGTCGTTGAGTCAATGGCGGCAGTGCTCGGCCACCATGCGATCATCGGCTGGGTGAGAGCGTTGGTCATCCTCGAAAGGTTGAGCTGGTTCTCACCAATAAAGACCGTAGTGCCTGGAGGCAGACCGTAAGTCGACACGTTGGCGGTAAGACCTGCGGATGCGGGCATTACAGCAACGAGGAGAAAAACGGCCAGTGCAACCAGTGCAATAGTCAGTCGCTTAGTCATTTGTTCTTTCCTCCAAATCTAACATCATACATTCACAAGCCGCGAACCGTTCGACAGATGCCGAAAAACGATTCTGCGAGCCCGATACTCCGTTTGGGACGGAATATGACTGAATATTTGTAAAAGAGCTAATATATCTTTTGTGGTCAGTTTCCGGCAGTAAACTGGCAGTGATTTCGGCCCAGTTTGCCGAAATCTGCTTAAATCTCTGGTTTAGGGTTGGAGCATACTGCCCGTTTTTTTGGGCTTTCTTTGTTAAGCTCTATACTATACACTAACAAATTACGCGCATAATTACTTTATTAATGTACATATTTGTACACTAAATATTTGGCAATAATTCACAATATATGAACAGAGTCTCAATTAAGACGGAGATAGATCTTGCTGGTGCTGTACTGTTTTCCTAGTTTAGAACTTAGATGAATTATAATTTATCTGTGCATGCGGTAACTACTAAGCGGATCTACCGTCTCAGGGCATCTGCCTGAGCTCATTTTTTTAGGAGGACTCATGTTCTATCCCCTGTTCCGGAAACTGGACAGGGGCCTTCACGGCACATCTTCCGCTTTATTGATGCGGTTTGGTTATGGGGCAGGAGGGGTAGCGATTTTGTTCCGGCACCTTTACATGTCATACCCTCACCATGAATAATCATGAGAGTGATCCGGGCACCTGCAATCGGGAAGGCACACGAACTGGTTGTACAGATGATACTCGAGAAGGGATGGGTGCTCCGTACCGAGGACAATGAGGCGACCATCGAGTTCGAGGAAGTTGCACTGCAGGTTGACAACCCTCTCGCTGACCCGATGGCAAGCCCGCACTCCAGGTTCCAGCAGAAGTTCCTTGAGAAATACGCGCACGATCTCCTGAACGGCTCGGCATCTTCCTTCGAATACGACTACCATGGCAGGCTCTTCGACTGGGGGGAGCGGCTCAGCACGGGTGGGCAGGATGTGCATATCGACCAGATCGATTATATCGTAAACAAACTGAGGCAGTCCCCGAACAGCCGGAGGGCGATCGCGATCACGTGGAATCCGGTTATTGATGAAAAACTCGCTGACTGCCCCTGCCTCCAGCTCGTACAGTGTGTTGTCAGGGACGGCAGGCTTAATATGCGGGTGATCTTCCGGAGCAATGACATGCTGACAGCTGCCGGCGCCAACATGTACGCACTTGTCAGGCTCCAGAAATCCATCGCGAACCAACTTAATATTCCCTGCGGAACCTATACCCACATCTCCCTTGTACCGCACATCTACTACCTCAGGGACATGCATGACATCGAACCATTTTGCGGGAAAGGAACACTTATCAGGCCCGTCATGGATGTCTGCCGGGCATGCGGGGGTTGCGGGAGGGCAGAGAAGTCCTGAGCGATCCGGGAAATCTTCTCCGTCACCTTAATTAAGCAACAACAGTAAAAAATAAGAGGAAACGCAGCCCGGTAGTGTAGCGGTCAATCATGCGAGACTCTGGATCTCGCGACAGCAGTTCGAATCTGCTCCGGGCTATTGTTGGTTTTCCTGTTTTACGGTCTTATATTTCTCATATAACCATTTTTTATGCGATCAAGGCGGAGAACAGGGTGCAGATGAGAATGGATCCGAAGGTCCCCGACCCCCCGATGCTGATCTGTCGAATCCCTGAACGGACACCTTTCCAAAGTGAAAATATCAGTGTTCCGATAAGAATCCCCATTGTTCCACCTGAAAACGCGGTTACCGCGGCAGCAAGTCCGGCCCCACCAGTGAAAAGTATACCGCAGGCCAGAGCAGCAAGAGCCGGAAGGAACAGGGGGGCACGGATCCCCCATTCAGGTATGATCTTTACAGATACGATGACGACGATAGCGACAGCGGCAATACATCCTGCCAGAGGGAAGATAAACTGTCCGGGATTCAGCCGATTCATCTCATGCAGCAGGTAAACCGAAACGGCGAGCGGGATGAGCGCGCCGCCAAGATTGAGCGAGACCGTTATCAGGGATCGCTCACCATGGATCGGCTCACCAGTAAACGCATCGAAGACCATATGTACAGGAGTGCCATCATGTCCGCCCATACGTGGAACTGTCCAGATCGGGATATTGATGAGGTAACCGATCACCATAAGGATGATAACACTGACAGCTTCCACCCATGTGAAACCAAGCCGCGAGAACGCAGCACCGGCAAGGCCGAGTATCAGCAGGGGGATAAGAATGATAATGAGTAAGACAACGAGGCCAAGTGCAATAATAGGCAGGGCACCCGGCCCGTTGATCCGGAATATACCATTCATCCCAGTTCGCACCCCGTTCATCCTTTCCTGCAGATAACAGCAGCATGGTCATGGTGGTATGGCTCGAGCCATTCGCTTGCCATGATCTCAAATCCCCTGTCTTCCAGCTCGGCCTTCGTTTCATCGAGCACAGCTTCGGGTTCTCTCCTTACATCAATACTCCGGGTCTTTAGCATCAGGATCAGAGTTCCACCGCTTTTTAAGAACACCGAATTCCGGAGCGCGATGGCTGCCTGATCAGGCTGTGCAACATCCTGATATAATAGGTCGACCTCTTCGACAAGAGATGCGTATGCCTCAGGCTGCGCCGCATCGGCCATGATCGGGACAACATTCTTACGTCGCCGCGAGACTTCCAGCAGGTCCTGCATCGGGCGTGGCGCTACCTCGACTGCATAGACAACCCCGACATAATCCGCCACGTGAGATACCGTCGTTCCATGCGCTGCGCCAAGATAGAGCACCCGCATATCTGGCGCAAGCTCGATCCTTTTGCGCTTGTAACAGAGGGCGCCAAGTTTGCTCCGGTACGGATCCCAGACCCGTGCATTACCGAGCATCCGCTCACCGTAGACTCCTCCCTCTCCCCTTGACACCAGCACGCCATCGATCCAGATCATAGCACATTCCCTGCAGCGTCAATCTTTGTTTGTGCATTCTCAAGAAATTCTGGAACTGCAACACCGCGGTACAGGTCGAGACGTGCCGCAATGGCGAGTTTTGCGGCTAGTGTACGGGCGACCTTTCCCCGGACTTCCGCAGGTGCGTTATGCACACGCCGGTGCTGGAAGATAATCCCGTGCTTGGGGGGGGGGGTGCCTGAGCGGAGGTGGGAGAAGAGTGAGGTCCGTGCACCGAGCACCTGTATTGCGCTTGCCGGCAGCCGGGCGAGGGGGGTCAGGCCCCCGGCATGGAACATGAGCCGGGCGGCTACGAGCCCGCCGAGAAGCGCGCTGCAGTTGGGCATGACATCTCCTGCCAGATCCGACACTTCTCTTGCGAGTGCGGTCCGGGTCGCCGACAACCTTTCGATGTCGGCAGCCATCCGCGATATCGCTCCTCCTCCCCTGCGGGAAATGGTCTTCATGAGGGTTCGGGGGGGTTTCCTGCGGTACTTGCGGGAGAAGGACGGGTGGCTCACCTGGTACCAGTCCACGGCACGGCCGGTTAAGAGGTTGATTACATTGTCCATCTCGTCGAGGGTGCCGACCATCTGGTGCAGGGCCACATCTTTTTTCCGGTACTCCTCTGCGATCCTGCGTTCCGCAAGCAGCATGCAGACACCGCGCAGTTTTCCGATATAGTCCTCCCGGTCCCTGCATGTACCGCAATCTGCAGCGGACTGCCATTTGAGCGGGATAAAACTGTCCATCTCAATCCGGAGGGATCGGACACGTTCCGCGATCGCAGCTGTATCCCCCTTGAACGGTCTGCATCCATCGTCTCCCACATCCCCGAACCAGTAGGACTGCATCATAGGAATCTAAGCGACTTGCAGGGTATAAACCAGTAGGCCGTTCAGGCCCCCGCAATTCCAAATGAATACAGGATGACCGGCACCATGATGGCACCCATGCAGTACATCCTCGGCACGTTGACTAGCGGAGGGACGAGGCCAAGCAGGGCGGCAAGGAGCAGTATGAACATGCCGAAGGGACCTGTCAGGATCATGCTGATTGCGACTACGAAAACGATAACTGCCCTGTTCAGCCATTTCGAATCAACACCGCTCAGCCGTTGTGCCGATGTCGAAAGGCCTATGGTTATAACATATGCGGCGCATGCGGCAAGGACTCCCGCTACGAAAAGTCCTGTCGGCGAGGGCATTGGTATGGATGAGAGCGCCACCATGACGCCGTTACGCATCCTTGACAGTGCGAAAAGCGCTGCAAGGCCGATGAACGCATTTGCAGTATTTGCAGCACTCGTGGCAAGGATGTACATGCGCCGTTCCTTCGTATATCCGATCACTGAAGCGAGCACGCCATTTGCGGTTGCGTTCGAGAGCCCGGGCAGCCAGCCGACTGCAATGCCGGCAGCGGTACCGATAACCGATCCTTTCGCAACAGATTTGCTCTCGAGGGAGATCCCCTGATACTTCTGGGCAGGGACCCTGCCCTGCGAAGCAGTCGCAAGGACAGATATCCCGAACAGGCCTGAAAGAAGCGGCATCAGAAGCGCACTCTCCCCGCTTATGCTGTGCCAGCCGAGATAGCCATAGGAAAAGGTGAATATGCCGAGTATTCCGGAACAGGTAAAAATTGCGAGCGCCCAGCCCGGCGCCTCGCTTGTAACGATCATATAACCGATGACCGCAACGATGAGAAGACCGATCCCCCAGTCAAGAGCCGGCTGGATGGCCGGCAGAATCAGGTAACAGAGGATTGAAAGGGGGACTGCAAGAACAATCGCACAGGCGCTCCCGAGCGCGGCGATCCGCACCGCTTCCTCCCCGTTTCCCTCGAGGCAGAGTGCATGGGCAGGGAGCACAGCCAGTGCAGTGTCGGCGTCAGGGATGCCGAGGAACGTGCTCGGGATGCTGTCGACAAACGTATGGGTGATCAGGGCGGCAAACAGTGCGACCCCCAGAGCAAGGGGGCCGATTGCGGCGAGAAGAACAACCTGAAGGCTGATCAGGACACCGGCAAGGGTATTTGCGTGGATGCCGGGGAGGATCCCGCTCACCGTGCCGAGAACCACTCCCAGAAGCGTCCCGATCAGGATCTCAATCATTAAAAGAACATGAGGGACGGCACGGATAAAGGATCCGAAATGCAAACCGTCATATCGTTACCGGGTAATATTCCTGCAATGAAGATTGCGATCACCCGACTTGCCGGGAAAGAGGGCAGCGATCCCGAACGCTGCAGGCGGTTCGGTCACGATTGCTACAGTGTCTATCCCCTCAGATCCGCAATCCGGGAAGATATAGTCGACGCATTCGTGGATGCTGTCGACCGGAACACGTTCGATTGTATTTTTTTCACCAGTGCGCTGCCCGCCACGATCATCGCCCCCCGGCTCAACCGTTTTCCCCGTGTGATTGCAATCGGTCCGCGGACAGCGGCAGTCCTTCAGCAGTACGACATCGAGTGCGAGACGCTGAAAAGTTTTTACTCGAAGGACTTCGTCCCCTACTTGGGGGAATGGATCTCCGGCAAACGGATCGGGATCCCAAGAGCTGATGTACCCAACCCCGCTCTGATGGAAGCGATTAAGGATGCAGGTGGGATTGCAGAAGAATTCCGGTGTTACGAGCTCACGCCGACAGAAGAGCCCCTTTGCCTGACAGCGGCCGATGCCCTCCTCTTCACGAGCGCGATGTCCTTTGAAAAAGCGGTCTTCGCACCCCGCCCTGAGCTACTCATCATGGCGATCGGGGAAGTAACCGCGGAAAAGATGCGTAGAGCCGGTGTTGAGCCGGGTGTTGTCGGCGACGGATCGCTTGAAGGGACGCTTATAGCATTGAACACATATTTGAGAAGAAGAACTTCCTCGGGGTAAATGTGGCGTCAGGGATGAAAAAATCGGGGATCTGGTCCGGATCGGGACTTATCGTTATCGACAAACCACGCGGGCCATCGAGCCACCAGGTGACTGCATGGGTAGGAAATATGCTCGGCTCCCATACCGGCCATTCAGGCACCCTCGATCCGCAGGTATCTGGAGTCCTTCTCGTGATGCTCGGGAACGCCGTCAGGCTCGCCCCCCTCCTGTTGCAACATGAGAAAGAATACGTCTGCCTGATGCGCCTGCAGGGTGATGTCAGCAAGGAAAAGCTCGGGCAGGTCTTCCAGGACTTCACCGGCAGGATCTACCAGCGCCCTCCAAGAAGGAGTGCGGTCAAACGTAGTCTTCGGATCCGGACGGTTCACAGTATCGAGATCCTGAGCACAGACGGCAGGCTCGTCCTGTTCCGTGTCCGGTGCGATGCTGGCACATATATCCGGTCGCTCTGCCACCACATCGGCCTCGCGCTCGGTGTCGGTGCGCATATGCAGGAACTTCGGCGTACAAGGTCGGGAACGTTCACCGAATCCGATGCGCACACGCTCCACGAGCTGAGCGATGCATGTGACAGTGCCCGTCATGGGGACAGTACTGCACTGGATGCAATGATTCTGCCGGTCGATAAGGCCGTGCCTGATCTCCCGAATGTTGTGATTCGGGACACGGCAGTCGATGCAATCTGTCACGGGGCACAGCTTGCAGCAGTAGGAATCACCCGTTGCGATCGCTTCGGTAAAGGTGATTCAGTTGCCGTAATGACCGGAGCTGGGGGCTTTGTCTGCCTAGGAAAAGGGCTGGTCGCATCATCGGATTTCTCCCCGGGCGATACCGGTATCGTGATTGCGCCGGTAGTAGTCTTCATGAAGCCCGGGACATATCCCAAAGGCTGGAAAAAAGATTCGGAAAAAGCCGGGCAGGGGCAAGTGCAGTCCAAGAGATAGCATTAAAAAATAACCGGCCAAAAGATAGGATACACTTTTTGCTGAGGTAGTCTAGCGGTAGGGCGCAGGCCTGGAAAGCCTGTGGTGCGAAAGTGCCTCGGGGGTTCAATTCCCCCCCTCAGCGTCTCTATCGAAACCCAGTCGGTCTACAAGTATTATTGCCTATTCTTCAGGTACAGGTATTTCCTGCAGCCTGTCCCGCTTCAAACGCCTTCACGTTGACATCGATCGTCTTTTTCGGCACGGATCTTCTCACAGCCTCAAGGAGCGATTCGGGTTTAAGCGGCATCAGGCGGGATGCGGCACCCAGCATTACTACGTTTACCGAGAGTGGGTTTCCTGCATCCCGTGCGATCTGCTCAGCGTCGAGAAGGCATAGCCGGTGTTTTTTCAGCGACCCGATAATTGCATCTTCGCGCGGCGCTTCGAGATTCTGCATGAAAACCGATGTCGGCAGGACGAGGTGGCTGTTCGTAACGATTGTACCGTCCTGTTTCAGGTAATGGGAATATCTCAGGGCCTCCAGAAGATCGAAGGATATTAGCAAATCGGCAGTTCCTTGCGCTATCAGCGGGCCGTATTTGCCGTCGATCCGGATATGGCTCTCGACAGATCCTCCCCGCTGCGCCATGCCATGGGTCTCCGCACCTTGGACATGCCGTTTCTCGATCAGACAGGCTTCGCCGAGGATGTTGGAGGCGAGGATCGTCCCCTGCCCGCCGATGCCAACGATCAGGATATCGAAACCGGCCTTCTTCATCGCTTCACCTCCCGTACGATAGCTCCGGCAGGACAGAGCCTGGCGCATACTCCGCACCCGCTGCACAGGTCGTTGATGACAGCTTTCTCTTCCGCTGTACGCTCGATGGCAGGGCAGCCGAACTTTATACAGGTGCCGCAGGCCGTGCAGGTGTCGGGGTCGACCATGTATCTGCCACGCTTTATTCCGGCACGCCGGGCAGTGATCACGCAGAGCTGCTTTGCGATGATCACCTTGACCCCTTTGCGGGACTTTGCCTGCTTAAGGATCTCCATTGTACCTGTGATGTCATAAGGGTCGACCGTTTCCACGAAGGTCACGCCACAGGCCCGGCAGATCGCTTCCAGCGAGACCGGGATACTTTCCAGCCCGCAGGCAGTAAGTCCGGTATTCGGGTTCGGCTGATGGCCGGTCATAGCCGTAATCCTGTTGTCAAGGATCACGACTGTCATATCCGCTCCGTTATAAACGGCGTTCATAAGTCCCGGGATACCGGTATGAAGGAACGTCGAGTCGCCGATCGTGCAGATGACATCGTGCGGTTCCCCGCTTTTCGCAATCCCGCTTGCAACCGTAATAGATGCACCCATGCAGATCGTCGTATCAACGACACCGAGCTGGAGACCCAGCGTGTAACAGCCTATGTCGCTAGGGTAGATGGCGTCTTTGTACACCCTTTTTATTGCATAGAACATCGCACGGTGCAGGCAGCCGGCACAAAGGATCGGGGGGCGCACTGGCAGGTTCGGGACCGGGACAGCATCGGGATACGGGTTTTTCTTCAGGACTCCGGCCTTCACCATAATCCCGGCGACTACCGGAAGTGACAACTCCCCTTCATAGGGTACATACCCGTCCTTTTTGCCATGCACCGGCATGTTTCCTGCAACCTGGCGCACCTGTTCCTCGATCTCAGGTGCAAGCTCCTCGATTACGAGAACGGATTCATGCTTACGGACGGCTTCCTTTAACCATGATTCATCGATCGGGTATGCCCCGATTTTCATGACCGAGACAGTATCGGGAAGGATCTCCTGAACATAACTTGCTGCAATCCCGCTTGCCACGATCAGCTTCTTCCCCCTGACAGAACATGTGTTGTAACCAAGTTCCACAAGCCGTTTCTTGACTGCGGATTGTTTCTCGTTAAGTTTCTTGTGCAGGATCCGGGTATGTGCGGGAATCACGACATACTGCCGCGGGTCCTTTTTGAACTCCGCCTTCCGGGCAGAGGATATAATATTCCCCAGTCTGACATCCCCTTTCGAATGGCAGATCCGCGTTGTCGGCCGGAAGATCACGGGAAGGCCAAGCTCCTCAGAGAGAGGAAATGCGTCGCGAACCATATCGTGGGCTTCCTGTATTGTCGATGGATCGAGACACGGAAGTTTCGCGAAATGCGCGTAACACCGGCTGTCCTGTTCATTCTGGGAACTGTGGGCAAACGGATCGTCAGCGCTCATGATAACGAGCCCTCCGGTGACACCTGTATAAGCGCTTGTCATGAGGGGATCGGCCGCAACGTTTAGCCCGACATGTTTCATCGTGCAGAGTGCCCGTATCCCGCACCATGCCGCTGCAAGGGCATTTTCAAGCGCGACCTTTTCATTGACCGACCATTCGATATAATACGATCGCTCTTTTTGCGACCGCAGCACATCGATCACTTCCGAAGATGGCGTACCGGGGTAGCCGGTCACGAAATCCACCGGGGATTCGAGGCACCCGTGGGCAATCGCTTCATTTCCGAGGAGATACCGTTGTTCCATGATCCCAGTCCTGCTCTGTACCATTACTTGGGGCAATACCGGCTCTTGTAGTTAACGAGATCGTGAAAAGGGGAATTCACAACCTATAAAAACTCCGGTGGGATAAGTAATAGGGTACATCGCCGAAAATTCGGGCCCGTAGCATAGCCCGGTGGTGCGCCCGGCTGATAACCGGGAGGTCATGAGTTCGAATCTCATCGGGCCCATCCCCATCTTCTTCTTGTTTTACGTATTTTGATATAGTCACGATGCACAAAATTGTGGATATGGATAGAAATTACATAGTCCCCCTGATTGCGGGATTGCTACTTTTCGGCATCATTTTTTTTATTGATTACAATTATTTTCAGGATCTTTATTTCAGCGGCATTACCCTCATCATTCTCGCCGTTCTTGGAATGTCTTTCTTTATCATGCAGGATGCAAAATCCCTCCCCGAGATCAGCGTCTTTCTTGAGGATAATGCAAAAAAGGTGGTCGTAATAAACCGGGGGAATGATACGGCATACAAGATCCATGTAGCCCTTGTTCCGCACAATATCGAGTTCGATGTTGCATCGCTCGGTGCTGATGCACGGCACGATCATGTTCTGGCAACGATGCTTCCCGAAAGCAAAGTGATTGTCACGTACCAGAATGCCAAGGGAACAGAATACTCGAAGACAACGAGGCTCTCAGCACTCGATACGGGAGACGATGACCTGTTAAAACCGATGTTTCCTCTCTTCCGCTGGAAATAATTTTTTAAGATTGTTGTTTTTCTGCAAATATGAACGCGAGCGTTGCATCGAGAGCGGCGATGAGCGCCTCCTCCCCTTTCAGGTAATCATGCATGGCCTTGTACAGCATGTATATCGGGTCATAGCCATACAATTCTAGAACCGTTTTTACATCGAGGACATTCAGGTACGAGTCCGTAACCAGTTCATCAGAGCTGTACATAATCTCGTAGAATTTTCCCTCCTCTGAAAGCAGGCAGAACTGGTCTGTTACCTTCTTTGCAGGATTGTCGGGACGGAATTGAACCGGATCTGTCTTTCCCAAAATTATCATTTTCTTTTCATAGTACCGGGTATCGTAAAGTTCTCCCTTGGTATCCTGCTTACCCTTCTGTAGCAGGGTAATTCCGATCGATTTTACAACGGGAATTGCTTTTTCTGCCATCCGTTCGAGGAGCATGGCATCGTTTGCTTTGATCAAATCGGATGTCCCGGTTATCTTATCTTTGCCTTCTTCGATCTTTTTAATGATTTTGCTAAATCCGGTTTCAATCTCATCCATAATCCAGAACTCCCCAATCGGCCTGACAAATGCCAGGGAATATTCTGCTCCTATCGGTTATAATTACTGGCAATACCCGGAAACAGGATATCTGGATTGCCTGAAAAAACTGTTCCAGATGTGAAACCTAAATATCGCACATATGATATGATGATTCATTTTTCAGCAATCTGGAATTTTTCCCGCACGTCAACGCATTCCCCTTTAAGGTAGTATCCTGTCTGTTGTCGTATCTCTGCAATACCGGTTGTGCCATAGGGCATGTCTACCGGTAGTACGATTCCCAGATAGGATGGCGTTCTCGCCAGCACGGACCCACTCCTGATCTTTTCAGTGACAACAAATGGAACCCTGTTGCCGGTATAGCGGGCATGGATCGCATGATAGATCTCTTCAGCGCATGCCTGCATGAGGCGGGAGCGTTCCTTTTTTATCCCGTCAGGCATATCCGTCAGTGTAAATGCCATTGTACTCGGCCTGCGGGAATACCGTGTAATGTTCACCTTATTGGCCTGCAATCTCCTAAGAAGCGCCAGCGACTCCGAAAAATCATCTTCATTTTCTCCAGGAAACCCGACAATCATATCTGTTGCTATGGTGATACCGGGATACTTTCTTCGGAATGCTGCTACAATCTGTTCAAAATCTTCACATTGGTATCCCCTTCCCATCAGGCGCAGGACTCTGTCCGAACCGGATTGGACCGGGACATGGATGAATTTAAAGATCTTCCCTTCCGAGAATGCTTCAACAAGGTCATCAAGGATATCGAGCATCGTGGCCGGGTTCATCATTCCCACGCGTACGAAAAACCGTCCGGCAAGCTCCCCAATCGCACGTATAAGATCCGGCAGAGTCTCCCCATGATCACGGCCCCACCCACTTACGTCTTGGGCTGTGAGCTGGATCTCAACAGAACCCGTTTCTGCAAATGCCTTAACACGGCCCAGAATTTCAGAAAGAGGTGCACTCTTTAAGGGACCCCGTGCTTTTCTGGCAATGCAATATGTACATGTACTGTTGCATCCTTCCGAGATCTGAATGATCGCGACTGGGTCTGGAGTGATTGTACCAATCCGCCTGTATTGTTCCCGAATGTCTGTATGGGGGATAAACCGGGGGCTGCAGATGGCAAGGATAGCCCCCTTCTGCACATCAGGCAGGCAGCCGGTAATGTAGAGATCCCTGCCATTAAAACGGGAGAGGCGACGGAGCATCCGCCGTTCGGTCTGGCCAACAACAGTGCAGGTATTAATGATTATAGCATCCGCTTCTTCATCCGTGGCTGTCCGTGTGCAGGAATGGTGTTTCAGGATCTCCCAGAGTTTCTCGGAATCCCCGAAATTATAACGGCACCCGTATGTCTCGATATATACCCGTTTACCGGAAAGGGTCTCAAGCCATGTATTTTTGGTATCCTGTCGCTGCATCTGGTACACCAACTATGGATGGTCGCGTGTCAAACGTCTTTCTTTCCTAAATTAGTTTGTGTATCCAAAAAAAGTGAATCGGGGGGATTGCCAGCATAATACTTAATCAGTCACATCTACTATCTGTAAACAATGATCCGGATCGGGCTCATCGGATGCGGCAATATCGGGCGCATTATCGCAGAGCATGCAACGAATGTGAAGATCGTTGCTCTCTTTGACAAATATTATGACCGGGCACAGGATCTAGAAAAGAACACTGGGGCAAATGCTTTTTCAAAATTTGATTCCTTCATCTCGGGGGACTTCGATCTAGTCGTAGAGGCTGCATCGGTTAATGCTGTCAGCATGTACGGCGCGGAAGTGCTTTTACACGGGAAGGATCTTGTCATCATGAGTGTCGGAGCTCTTGCAGATCCCCAGTTCCGTGAAAACCTAAGGGAATCGGCACGGGCCCGTGCGCGCAGGATCTATATCCCGAGCGGGGCAATCTTCGGCCTTGATAATCTCAAGATCGGTCGTATATCCACAATAAAAAAACTCCTCCTTCGTACAGTCAAAAGCCCTGCATCGCTCGGGGTGGATGTACGGGAGCGACGCCTGATTTTTTCAGGAAAAGCCCACGAATGCATCAAGGCATTTCCGAAAAACGTAAATGTCTCCGTTGCCATGAGCCTTGCAGCCGGGAGGGATACGGATGTGGAACTCTGGGTGGATCCGGCAGTCGAAAGCAATATACACGAGATGTTCATCGAGGGGGATTTCGGCGAAACCTGCATCAGGGTTAAAAATGTCCCGAGTCCTGATAATCCTGCGACAAGTTACCTTGCAGCACTCTCAATACTCTCCCTACTGAACAACCTTGATGATCCGATAATTGTGGGAACATAATCCGGAGGGCTCAAGCAGTATGGTACCTATCGAATACCTCTTGAATTTCCTGAAAGAAGACATCCCATTTGGGGATATTACTACGAATTCCATTATACCGGATACAACGTGCCGGGCAGTTATCACTACTGAAGAGCCTGCCGTTATTGCCGGCCTTGAGGAAGCCGGAGTTCTTTTCCGGTATCATAAAATAAATGTCGGAACCACAGTGGTGGACGGGTCTACAGTCAGATCCGGGGATGTCGTCCTTATTCTGCAGGGAGATGCTAGGACGATTCTCACCCTCGAGCGGACTGCCCTGAATATAATCGGCCGTATGAGCGGGATTGCGACAATGACCCGCAGGTATGCTGAAAAAGTGCATAATGTTCGGCCATCATGCCGTGTTGCAGCGACCCGTAAAACATGTCCCGGTTTCCGCATACTTGACAAAAAAGCGGTTCAGATAGGCGGCGGGGATCCTCATCGCTGGAGTCTGAGTGATAGCATCCTGATAAAGGACAATCATCTGGCGCTGGTCAGCCTTAAGGACGCAATAGAGCGGGCAAAAGCTTGTTCCTCGTATCATATTATCGAAGTCGAGGTCGCTTCCCGTGACAATGCTGTTGAGGCTGTAAAAGCTGGTGCGCATGTGATAATGCTGGACAACATGAGCCCTGATCAGGTACATGAGACCGTCAGTTCCCTGAAAAAAGAAGGCGTTCGGGATCGTGTCATGTTAGAAATATCCGGTGGCATCGATGAGGACAACATTCTCCGTTATGCTTCAGAAGATATCGATGTCATCAGCATCGGGGCCCTGACCCATTCCGTAAAAAACATTTCTGTCCATCTCGATATTCATCCGCAGAAGTGAAATAATTGAATTAAACATTTGCTTTTTCGGATACAGTCTCATGCTTATACAGCATCTGAATTTCTGTTGATGGTGATATCAGATGCAGCCGTGACTGCGATCTCCTTTTTACCCTGAAACGTCTGCACGGTTCCAATGACAGTGATATTTGTTCCTCTGGATAATGCAAGGCCGGCAGTAATCTGGTTGGGAATGAATATCGTACGGTTTTCAAGATCCAGAATTAAGTGTCCCCCGTTTCGGGTTACCGATATCCTGTCAACAGAGCCGGATACGATCACAAGCTCTCCATCAGCAGTATTATCAGAATAAGGTACGGCAAACGGGCGTTTTCCAATATAATCGAGAATGAGATGGGCCGCAATAACGCCGCCAGAAACCAGAAGCAGTAAAAGGATAGCCAGACGTTCCTGTCGCCCGAACATGCATATTGTTAGATTTTTCTGCTTTAAAACTGAGCGATAGATTGATGTGTTAACAGTGTTAACATAATTACCATGTATTCGCCACTGCCGCCGTCATCCAAGACGGTGCTCCAGATACTTGATTCCGGTGGTGCAATGACCCACAAGGATCTTGTAAAGAAGAGCAAGCTGGCCCCGCGGACTGTCCGGTACGCGCTGAAAAAACTGAAAGAGCGGCACCTGATCATCGAGAAGTTCAACTTCAAGGACGCCCGCCAGATCATCTATCAGAACAAAACACAGCAGACGAACCCGGCCCCACAGGCCTGCGCATGAAACACGAACCCTGCCTCCTGATCCACTGCGATATACTGGTGAGGAATGTACTGCCGGGTATGCGTGCAGAGATGGTCTCACGCCTTGTCAACAACCGTGGTCTGTCACAGAGCGAAGCCGCGAGAAGGCTCGGAGTGACTAGGGCCGCCATCTCCCAGTACGTCAACAGGAAGCGGGGGAACAGCGATGTCCAGTTTTCTTCCGAGATCAATGCTATCATCGACCGCTGGGCTCATGCAGTAGATACCGGAGAGAGTGATATTACCCTCTGCGATGTCTGCAAATGCGCTAGAAAAAAGTTTTGCGCTTTCTGATACCAGAACATTACAATTTTATCGGTCGTAATTCATTTGAGACAATTCAGAGATGCCTGCGTCTGAACAGGTACAGACCGATAAGCAGCAATACGATGAGTGCAAGCCCCGCATATTTGAGCATTTCCGGGCCGCGATCCAGACGCGGCGCCTGCGGCTGCCAGTCGTCTTCGAAGACCTCCCGGAAGTAATAAGCTGCACCGGAATGGTGGATAATAACACCAGCCTCGCGGTTGAAGTTCGGGGAATTGCTGTTCCAGTTGATACTGGAAACCAGTACGCTCCGGTTATCGACAATCACGCCTTTGTTATGGATTTTTTCAATGTTGTTTAAGTCTAGCTCTGCACATCTCGCTTCGAGAGGGAGTCCTTCTCCTGCCGCAATACGGTTAATGAGGGCGGCCATCTCATCGTTATCCTTTTCGTCTTCAGTATTGTACCAATAGGAATCGAGCAGCACCCGGACATGAACTCCGCGGCGAGAAGCATCGATTGCTGCAGCAAGGTATGGATTCAGCGTTGTCGCAGTCTCGTTTGTGATATATGCCTGTTCGATCTCGATCGATTCCTGTGCGCTATTAATGAGTTCTAGGATCTGTGAGCTTGTATCAGGCGAGATAACCGGACTGACTGTTGCCCCAAAAAAACGTTGTGGTGGAAATTCCGGAACGTAGGTAATTGAAGGGGGAAGTTCAGCCGGGCCTGCAACTCCTTTAATCGGGATGCTATTCTTCATCCGTACATCTGAAAGGAATATGTCCTCAAAATATGCTGCAAGTTCAGGATCTTCGACATATACGCCCCATCCGCGGTTGCCCTTAAAACCGATCGGTGGGATTCCGCTTGCCTTGAAATTCTCACTGGTTAGGAGGACACCTTTCGCATCAATGACTGCATACTTGGCATGATTGAACCGGTATGGGGCCTTTATTTTGTTCACTTCTGCCATCTGGTATACGGGGATCTCATTCTGATTCAAAGAGTATAGAACCATCTTTTCTTCGCTACTGATCCCGCCAACCGGGCCGCCTTCCACAAGCACCAGAACATCAGCACCGCGATTCTTGGCATCGATGAGTTCTTCTGCAATAGTCGTGCTCGTGAATTCATAGACATTGACGTGGATGCTCCTTTGCGCCGAAGCAAGTACAGAAGCGAAAACCCCCTCGCTGCTGTCAGGAGAGACGAATGCCGTAACCGATACATCATTAAATGTTGCCGGAATAAAGCGCGACTGTCCGATAAAGAGTGGCCGTTTGTCCCAGATCCCTTCTTCGAGATAATGGATCTGACCTTCTCGAGTCCTAACGTCGGCAGGCCATGAAACCTGCTGGATTAAAGTGCCATCATTATACAGCATCAGCTCATCTCGGGAATTTGCCATCCTGAGCTTATCTCCTGAAATTACATCGGGGACTACAGACGAGGTATCGTACCACTCAAAATCCGGTAATTGTCCGTGGGTCTCTTTAAATGCAACCGCATTCCGGGCAATAACAAACTTTCCCGTGGCAACCGTTCCTAGAGGAAACCGGAAACCTCCCTCGCCATCTGATATCGTGACCTCATTGAGGGCACCGGAGCCGGACAGGACAATATATTCGTCAGCGTCATCGGAAAGATACGGATCCGGGCAGAATTCCGTAATCTGAAACGCGCAGCAGGGAACGACGAGAAATAAAAGGATAACGAAAATCCTGATCCATTTCATCAAAGACCGGTTGACCGGTACAACCCATATAACCCGATGGTTCGCTCACGGGAACTGCCCTATGCAATCTTTTAATGGTCAGAAGGCGATAGTATAGGAACTGACTGGAGAACATACATGGCAGATAAGAAATGTACATCATGCAATGCCCCGCTCGCTGAAGAAGGGGCGACCAAATTTGGCTGCCCGTCATGCGGGGCGGAGATTAAACGGTGCTACCGTTGCAGGGAGCAGAGCATCCCGTATATATGTACAAAATGCGGATTTACAGGGCCGTGATGTTATGGGCAGCGTCGCCGTTATTGTCCGGGTGATGCCGGAATCCCCCGAAGTAAACTTCGAAGATCTCAAACGATCGCTGAAGGCCAAACTGCCCGGCATTCAGGACATCATGGAAGAACCGATCGGTTTTGGTTTGAAAGCACTCAAGCTTGCTGTAGTCGTCAACGATGCCGGAGGCGAAACTGATGCGATTGAACAGTCACTCAGCTCGGTTCCTGGTGTCGAAAGGGCTGAGATTGTCGAAGTAACCCTGATGTGACCGGGTACTTTTCCTCTCTCAATCAAATCTTTTTTTTTACAAAAAACGATTCACATCGTTAAGGATTGAGATTTGACAGGACTTTCTTGGTGATAATGCGGATTTTTTCGACAGATTCCTGAAATGCCATCACTTCCGACTCGTCAATTCTGATTGGGATGGGGAATACTCCATCACGGTTGATACGCGCGGGGACACCGATACAGACATCTCCGATGCCATGAACTTCAGCCCGGATGTATGCTGACACTGTGAGGATTCGGTTTTCATCACCGAGAACTGTCTTTACAAGTGATGCGATGGCTTCGCCAGGCCCATAAACCGTCGATCCCTTGTTCCTGATGATTGCCTCACCGCTGCTTTTAACCGAGTTGATAAAATCCTGAACCGGAAGGTGGGCGAAAGCAGGAAGGTTCGAAATCTTGATACCGCCAATTGTGGTAGCCGACCAGAGTGGCACCAATGAATCACCATGTTCACCAATGATGCGGGTATGCACCTCACTGACATGGACTTTGAAGTATGCAGCGATAAGCGACTTAAGTCGCATCGAGTCAAGGTGGGTTCCGAGCCCGAATACCTGGTTCTGCTTCATCCCGGAGTATTTGAGGGCAACACAGGTCATTACGTCCACGGGATTTGTCACGACGAGGATCTTGGAATCCGGAGCAATAACACCGATAGTCTGTGCAATTGGTGCAATGATATGGGCATTTTCAAGAGCTAGATCGATACGTGTTTGTCCCGGTATCCGTGGAGTGCCTGCAGTTATGACGAAAATATCAGTATCAACAGACTCCTTTAAATTAGTAGTCCATCCGATGTTGATATCCGTGCCTCTAGCGGCAAACGAATCGATCAGATCCTGAACAATTCCCTGAAGCAGTGCATTCCGACCTTCCCGCCCATAAAGCAGTATTTCATGGACATGCGGGTTATTGGATATCGCATGGGCAGCATAGCTGCCGACGTTGCCGGTCGCACCGATAATCGTGACTTTTGACATAATTTTATAGAGTATGGGGACGCGTCATCGGTCGACAGTACGTGCCTGAATTCACCAGGATATCCGTCCTCCGCCCCGTTACCCCATGGGCGCCGGATGTCTGCGGTAAGTCTGCTCCCTTCCGGGCCTGAACCGGTCCCCGCAGCAACAGGTCGCCATTCCCTCCGGAATATTGATCCCTGTCCATCGACCTCATGGGACGAGGTTTCAACGTCAGGATGCCCCGGATCCGGCAGGTCGTTGCGGCCTTCGTCAAACTTCGCCCCCCGCGTACCGACGGTTTCGGGTTGCAGGTGACGCCGAACCACCCGGGCTAGTCCCCATATAACTATACCCACCCGCTCAAAAAAGCTTTGTACTAGGAGAGACCATAATGCGGATTGCTAAACCCCGTCGTAAAAAAACCAGATCAGGGTATAAATACAGTACCCCCGACTTTATCCTGCCATTCCTTTATTATAGCCGCAGTTGTAATGCGATCATTCTTATCAAAGAGATCGATAACTGAGAGGGCCGGTTTTTCTCGCAGTACATTGCCAAGAAGACGGAAATCGCCTTGATAGACCTCGATCATCTGGTCGCCTTCCGTCTCAGCAATTCTGACGGGCTCTTTTGCGACCGGGTGCATCTGCATCTCTTCGAATTGCTCAAAAATCCTGATTTTGGAAAAATGAAGGTACTTCCGATTAACCTCAAGGTTGAAGGCCGACCAGAACGCAGATGCATACCAGGCATCGTTCAGGATAACCTGTGGAACGCCAAGACATGCCGCGGCAATTCCAAGTGTCCCCGCACCACAGCAGGCATCTACGAAACTGTTCACCGGGGGGGTGCCTATGTACTTTTCCACTGACTGAAGTTTCGGGTCGTTTCCTCTCGGGAACTCTATATGGATCAGGGACTGCTGCTTGTATATCACCAGCGGACCGGTCTTCAGCGGGAAAACATCAGCCCGGACATCGCAGCCGGCAAGCAGCTCATAGACCTGTGGAATTGCATTAAGATCCGCTCTCGCAAGACCGGGGACAAAATTACCGGTCTTTACAACCCCCCGGATCTCCGGGATCTCCGCAACTATCCGCTCAGCGGTTTTTTTCGTCACCTTCTTCGAAAGGAGGACGAGCGATCTCTCTGGTAAAAAAGGTGGCCGTTCGACGGCAAAGCCCGGGTGGATCAATGGTGAACCTACAAAAAACAGCGGGTCAGTCCGCTGGAGGTTTCCTTCCTCAACCATGATGACGTACATATGCGCAAAGACCTCATCAATGAACCGTTTGCCACATACACAGGGAAGTTCATACGATAGATCAGGGAGGGGGGCCCTTTTATCTATAGGGCGGATGCTGCAGCTGGAGCAGGGCTGAAAAACCGTAGGGAGAATCGAGACAATCTCTTCAGCCGACCTGACGCAATCCATCTCACAGACGGGGCACTTCATACACCTTGCTATAACCTGTGGTCAAGAAAATGTTTCTATACAATCTTCCCGTTACCGGGTACGGCAATGCGGGAACAAGCATGTTGGATGGATACGCCCCGCATTCCTCCGAATGCGAACAGAAGCCAGAAAAGTAAATGGGCCCGATGCGATTCGAACGCATGACCGCCCGGTTATGAGCCGGGCGCTCTAACCAGACTAAGCTACGGGCCCGAATAAAAACGCCGCCAACAGGACTCGAACCTGTGACATTCTGGTTAACAGCCAGACACTCTACCAACTGAGTTATGGCGGCAAAGGCCGATTGCCTTATTAGATTCTTTGTAAGGATTTTTAAAGGTAACTCTTGGCCTTTCGGACTATATTCCTGCCTGTTGATCAATAATAACACTGGGACGACCGGTTTATCCGGTTCTTGACACTCCGGTCTTCATATTATTGAGGAGCCAGATGAGGTCGTCGATATCCGTATCAAGACCCTGTAAAAGGTCCATTGCTTTCCCTGTGGCAACCGCCCCATCGGGAGATGCCCGGATGTACCCATACTGTTCCAGCACATGAAGGGAATACCGTATACGGTGAGACGGCCGGTCAAGCATTTCGGCAAGCTTCATGATCCCGATAGGCTGGTTATTGACAACCGCTCTTGCGACATCGAGGTGCCGGCTGAGCAGTTCGATCTCTTCCTTCATCTTCCTGATCATGATTCGTTCCCGCCTGCCCCGGTTACCTGTTCAATCCGGGTTTCCTGATACGGTGTGTTCATCGAGCCATGCTTTCGTTGTGTGATAATTCCGCATGAACGTGACAATAATGGCAATATCGATAAGACTTAGTACAGCAACCAACAGCACCCTGTATGCCTCAGGAGCAAGAATGCCCGCTATCACTGTTACTGCAATGAGAATAATTACAGCATTGAGATGCAGTACCAGACGATAAAATTTCCATTTCCACTGCTCTTTGGTTTCCGCATCCATTACACATACGTCACTTCCATGATAAAAGTACTTGACGTTTTACCGCACAGACTGATGTACCATGGATGCACTCGACAAGGTCATCGAAGCTGCCGGTGCTGATGTATACCTGATGTATGCCTCGTCTCAAGACCCGGATATCCGGTACCTGACTGGGTTTACGACCAGCGACCCGTTCGTATACTTCAAGAGGAGGAATGATCGGGGGACCGTTATTGTATCCCATATGGAAGCTGCGCGTGCCGCGCGCGAATCAAAGGCCGCTGTTATGACCCGCACATCTGCTGGACTCCCGGAAATTCTCAAAAGGGAGAGCAATCTCTGGAAAGCAACAGCGATGATGATTGCCGGACAGGTTGGAGGGAAGATCCTTGTGCCGCCAACATTCCCCTTCGCACTTGCACGGGCCCTCTCAGAAACCTGTACCATCATTGTAGATGAAAACGGGCTTGCATCCTTAAGGGCGGTGAAAAGCCCGAAAGAGATCCGCTTTATCCGGCAAGTCCAGAAGTGCACTGAACAGGCCATAGATACAGCGATAACGATGATACGGAGATCCAGGGTGAAGAGCGGAAAGTTATCCCTTGGTAATAAACCCCTCACATCCGAGCGGGTCAGGTCGGAGATGCACAAGACACTCATAGGGCTGGAATGCCGCACTACCGATACCATTGTCGCATGCGGGAAAACCGCCGCAATACCCCACGCTGTCGGGAACGGACCGCTTTTTCCTGATGAACCGATCGTTATCGACCTCTTCCCGCAGGATGAGAAGACCGGTTATTACTCGGACATGACGAGAACCGTTGTCAAAGGCGAGGCGGTACCGGAGATTCGGGATATGTATGAAGCGGTAACAGAAGCGCACGACCTGGCAGTATCCGAAATAAGGGCCGGCGCGATCGGGGCAGAGATTCACCAGAGTGTCATCGAATTCTTCTCGGACCGTGGATATGGGAACGGGACGAAAGGATTTGTCCACAACCTCGGTCACGGTGTCGGTATCGAAGTGCATGAGGCTCCTTCCCTCGGCCCTTTCGGCGGCAAACTCTTGGCTGGCAATGTTATAACAATCGAACCGGGACTTTATTACCCGAAGATTGGTGGTGTACGCATTGAGGACATCGGCATGGTCACTGCACGGGGTTTTAACCGGTTTACGAATTATCCGCGGGAGCTGGAACTCTGATGGACGATTCGGTTCTTGACAATTACATAAGCGCAGGCCGGATCGCAGCTGCAATCCTCGCTGAGGGGGCAAAGATGATTCGAACCGACGCCTCGCTTCTCGAAACCGTAGATGCCGTAGAGGCAATGGTAGCAGAGCAGGGCGCCGGGCTCGCATTCCCTCTCAACCTGTCGATCAACGAGGACGCAGCGCACGATACGGCATCTCTCGGAGATTCCCGTGTTTTCGAACGCGGTGATGTGATCAAGCTTGACCTCGGTGTCCACCTTGACGGCTATATCGCCGATACGGCGACTACTGTCGACCTGGGAGCCAATGCTCTCCTCATCGAAGCCTCTGAACAGGCGCTTTTGCACGCGATTGACATAGTCCGTCCGGGGGCTACTGCTGGCGAGCTCGGGACTGCCATCCAGTACGAGATTGAGCGCCGGGGATTCAAGCCCGTCAGCAACCTGACCGGCCACGGCCTAGGGGGGTATACAATCCACTGTCCTCCGACAATCCCCAACATCGGTTTGAACGGCGGGCCAGTCCTCGAAGAAGGCATGGTCTTTGCTATCGAGCCCTTTGCAACGACCGGAACCGGTCGCGTCAGTGAAAAGGTAAAAAAGGAAATCTATTCTCAGATTTCAAACAAACCGGTCAGGATGCCGGCAGGGCGTAAGATCATGGAGCAGATCCGCGACCGCCGCGGTCTCCCGTTTGCACGCCGCTGGTTACATGATAAAAAAGCAGATCTTGCACTCCCTGTCCTCGTTCGATCCGGTAATCTTCATGTTTACCCGGTCCTTTCAGATACTGCCGGATCCCTCGTTTCCCAGCATGAACACACCGTGATCGTGACAGCCGACGGATGTATCGTCACTACCCGGCGATGAGATAACCTTATTCATTTTTACGTGAAATATTCTGAGTTACAACCATGAGCGGCGATGCTGACACCCTGCGCCTTATGGAGGTCATTCTTACCGCGGAGATCTTCAACAGGTACCCGGAACTGGATATCAGTGACTTAACGCCAGCATGCCGGGAGATCTTTACTTCTGGCGGAGCGGGGGGACCTGCCGCAATCAAACGCCCTGTTGCAATCAGTGACGGTACGGCAAAACGTACCCTGGGAATCCCGGATGCCCACACATATCTCTCCAGTAATCCATTTGTCACATTCGAGGAATTCGGCCAGCGCATTAAGGTAACGACACTGGAACCGGCAGCACTGTGGTTCCTGAACCAAGGGGGGAAAGACCTGATCGCAAAGAACCCGGCCCTCGCATTTTATTTCGAGCGGATCGATTCAGTCGGGATTTCATATGCAGCGGTTAAAGCTACAAACCCGCCTTTCGAGGATACCAAGGTATATCTCGATGCCAAGGTCTCATCGCTTATCGCCGAGGACGAGAAGTTACGAGGCGCTCTCGATCTTGTTATCCTGAGTGCCCCCGAAGAGGTGGAGCAGCATCTGGATGATCTTGTCTGCTCACCCGACCAGCTCCGGATTATAACCAAGATCAACCATGCACTTTCGCACCGGGACATCCTGCAGTGGCACAGGATCTATGAAGTGGGAAAACTCCTTTTTGTCGGTCCGCCCGGTACCGGTAAGACTTCGCTTGCTCTTGCCATGTCCCGTACCCTCCATATGCCTGTCCTTGAGGTCAGGCTCTCGATGATTACCTCGCAGTATCTCGGCGAAACTTCCAAGAATATTGACAGGATCTTTGAACTGGCAAAGAAGATCTCCCCATCGATCCTTTTCATCGACGAATTCGATTTTGTCGCAAAGAGCAGGGTTACTGATGACCACGGGGCCATGAAACGCGCTGTCAACGCGCTTTTGAAAAACATCGACAGGATAAGCCTTGTGAAGAACGGTGTGCTCCTCATCGGCGCGACGAACCACCCCCAGCTCCTTGACGAGGCAGCATGGCGGAGGTTCGATGAGGTTGTCGAATTCGCCCTGCCGGATGAAGGCATGCGAATCGAGATTTTAAGAAAGGTCACAGCCTCGATTCCATGCCGTTTCGATCATGCCGAGCTAGCACAGGAAACGGAAGGATTCTCGGGGGCAGACCTCCGGCTGATGGTGAAGGAAGCGCTGCTCTCCGCGTTCATGGAGCACCGCACTGAAATAAACCGCGATGATATCGATAAAGGCATCATGATGGTCAGGAACCGAGATGCGATCCGGCGCCTGAACTGGTTACAGGCATGAAGGTCACGCTGCTGGGAACTGGGGATGCAATCGGGACTCCCAAGATCGGCTGTACCTGCCCGCAATGCAAGCGGGCAAAGGAGGAAGGGATCGCTCGGTTGCGCACATCGCTCCTTCTCGAGAGCGAAGGTCGCAATATCCTGATCGACAGCTCACCGGATCTCCGGCAACAGCTTCTCTTAAATGGGTCCCCGAAGATCGATGCCGTCATCTGGACCCACGGCCACTATGATCACTTCATCGGGTTCGGCGAGTTTTACCGTGTCCAGAATATCCCCCCGGTCTATGCCGCACCGCCGGTCATGAGTTATTGTGCAGGTTTATTCCGGTTCCTCTCGTTCGAAGAGCGCCCCGTCAAACCGTATGAACCCTTCGAACTATTCGGTAGCACAATCACTCTCTTTCTTGTCAAACATCCTCCTGCTTATACCTGCGGGCTCCTGATAGAATCGGACGGAGTGCGGATTGGGTTTACTTCAGATACAAACCCGGATATTCCGGAAAAGAGCCTCAAACTGCTCGGGAATCTCGACCTGTTCCTCGTCGATGCACTCGTCCCTTCGGGAATCAGGATCCCCAAGCACATGAATTACCTTGACGCCTGCACGCTTGCACAGACACTTACCCCTGCCCAGTTCCGGTGCGTACATACCAGCCATCTCCTCTCATGGGACCTCCCCCACATCGGCATGGATGGCGAGACCTTTACATTCTCGTAGTACCCTTTTTCCGTCAACCCATACCTTAATACTTTACTGCTCCCCAAAGATAGGTGCATGATTGTAAAGGTACTCGAGCTGGAGACCAATAAGGCACGGCTTGTCATCCAGGGTGAAGGCCATACGTTCATGAACGCCCTGACCGATGAGATCCTCCGCGACCCGGGGGTCGATGTTGCCAAGTATACCATAGAATTCCAGTTCTCTGACCCGGAACTCCTTGTCACGACAAAAGGCAGGAAGGACCCTCTTCTCGTTATCCGTGACGCCTGCAAGAGGC
Organism: Methanoregula sp. PtaU1.Bin051; assembly: GCA_002067895.1. Lineage (GTDB taxonomy): Archaea > Halobacteriota > Methanomicrobia > Methanomicrobiales > Methanospirillaceae > MVRE01. The sequence goes on from MVRE01000003.1 coordinate 60,897, forward strand.
TCTCAAAGAGCTGCGACAAACTGATTAAAGGCCTTGAAAAATAGTTTTTTCTTTTCAACATTGGTCTTATTGCAACCGTTCGGTGAATGCAATCGACCCGGAGATCCGGGTGATCTTCACCCTGACTTTCTGGCCGGGTTTTGCGTTTGCCACGTAGATGATATACCGGCCCATCTTGACAACTCCATCACCTCTCCGAGAGAGAGACTGGATCTCCAGGTCTACCTCAGATCCTTCTTCAAGATTCTCCGATACGGGTTCTGCCCGCGCCTTACGCTTTTTGACCGGGCGATGCCCCCCGCAGGCATCACACCGGAGCAGGAGGATCCGGTCATCCTTGACAAGCCTCGTGTCAGGCCTCCCGCATTCGGAACAGATCACGTAGTCATCCACATAATTCTTGATGATCGCTTTAATTAAAGGAATCTCGAACTTGCCATTGAAAATAGCCCGGTTCGCATCGATCTTGCCTGATGTGCCCAATTCTCCCAGCAGGTACTTCATCAAATGGTCCCGGTCCCGCCGAACCTTATCAGCAATCTCTGCAAAATTTTCCAGAATTGTCGTTTTACCCTCGATATATGCCTTGGCCTCCGGAACCACGAACCGCTCCGAGTCCCCGCTCACTTCAGTAATTGAGGAATACGCTTTTTTTAAGAGGTTTTCATAGGGGTTGGTCATCGTATATATAGAGGGGCGGTACAACCAAAAGGTTTTCCCAGCACTGTCACGAGCAGACAATGGCCTAAAAAACGTGTATACAGGAGATATTTTGTAACTTTACATCACATAGCTGATCATGACTTCTTTTATCCACCGGATAGAAGTCCGTTATAAATCCGATCCCCGGATAAAATCCAGAACGGACAGGATCCGCTCTCTGGGATTTCCTGTTACCGAAATACATCTCATCGATATCTATACCATAGCCACGGGTGTCAGGGACTTTTCTCCTGATGAACTGGCACAGATTGGTGCACAACTCATCAATCCCGTTATACAGGAATACACCATCGATTCGGCGACACGGGCGGATTTCGATTATGCAGTCGAGGTGGGGTATCTCCCCGGAGTCACCGATAATGTCGGCACGACTGCAAAACAGACAATCGAGGATTATTTTTCTTTTCGGTTCAAAGAGGGTGAATCGGTCACAAGCTCGAACCTTTACCTTGTTTGCGGCACCCTTTCTACAGATTCGTTACAGAAGCTTGCAACGACGCTTGCAAATCCACTTATAAACAGGGTCCATATTAAAACGAGATCCGAATACGGCACTAAGGGCATGGATCCTTTCGTGCCACATGTCAATCTTAACGAACTTCCGGTTGCAGAGACTGTTGATCTCGACCTGCCGGATCCCGAGCTTGCAAAGCTGGGAAAAGAAGGGATCTATGACCTTGTCACGCAGCACCGGAGAGGACCGCTTGCCCTTGATCTTGCCCAGCTGCATACAATCCGAAACTATTTCTCAAAAAAAGGGAGGAGGCCGACGGATGTCGAGCTTGAGTCCCTTGCTCAGACCTGGAGCGAGCACTGCAAGCATACAATCTTCGCATCTGCAATGGACGACGATATCCCAAACGGCCTCTACAAATCGTGCATTCAGGCCGCCACTAATAAAATCCGCGAGGAGAGAGGAAAGGATGACATCTGCGTATCAGTTTTTTCGGATAACTCCGGCGCGATCATCTTCGATGACACATATCTGGTAACGTATAAAGTGGAGACTCACAACTCGCCGTCCGCTCTGGATCCGTTTGGTGGTGCCCTTACCGGCATTGTCGGGGTGAACCGGGACACTATCGGGTTCGGTCTCGGTGCAAAACCGTGCCTTAACGTTTACGGCTACTGCACGGGCGATCCGGATACCAATCCAGAACTGTTCCGGGGGAAAAACAGGGTAAACCCCACCCTCTCCCCCCGGCAGATCCTAGACGGGGTTGTCCGTGGTGTCGGTGTCGGCGGAAACTGTTCGGGCATCGCAACGCCGCAGGGCTGGTGCTATTTCCATGAACGGTATGCCGGAAAACCACTCGTGTTTGCCGGAACCGTAGGAGTGATCCCGCGGGAACATGCCGGCAGGAAGCTCTTTGAGAAGCAGGCAAAAGCCGGCGACCTCATCGTCATGGTGGGGGGCCGCGTGGGAAAGGACGGCATCCATGGTGCTACATTCTCTTCAGAGCCACTTGACCCGCAAAGCCCGGTCACTGCAGTCCAGATCGGGGATCCGATCACACAGAAGAAATTCTCCGATGTTATCGTAAAGGAAGCACGCGATCTCGGACTGTACCGCAGCATTACGGACAACGGGGCTGGCGGCCTGTCCTGCTCTGTTGCAGAGATGGCGAAGGAATGCAACGGCTGCCACGTAGTTCTCGATTCTGTCCCGCTGAAATATCCCGGGATGGCACCATGGGAGATCTGGATATCAGAGTCACAGGAACGTATGACGCTCGCGGTCCCGAAGGAGAGCCTTGAGGAATTTATGGATCTCATGCAACGGCGGGAAGTCGAGGCTACGGTAATCGGCACCTTCACGGATTCCGGAAAATGCGTAGTTACGTGGCATGGTACAGTCGTTATGGACATGGACCTTGACTTCCTGCATGACGGCCTGCCGAAGAAACACCTGAGAACTACACCGATAAAAAAGACCTACCCGGAGCCGCAAGATGTTTGCCCGGCACGACTGGATGAGATAATCCTCTCCATGCTCCGGAGGAAAAACATCTGCTCAAAGGAGTTCATTTCTACCCAGTACGACCATACCGTGCAGGGCGGCCATGTGCTCGGCCCGGTTCAGGGCAGGGGAAGGGTTCAGGCGGCTGCGACCCTGACAAAGGTTGTCCTGGGATTGAAGAAGGGGGTAGGGTTGTCGCAGGGCCTGTTTCCTTCATATTCGGAGATTGACCCGTACCTCATGGCAGCCGCAGGGATCGATACTGCAATCCGTGGTCTGATTGCGATTGGAATCCCTCTCGACACCATTGCTCTTCTCGATAACTTCTGCTGGTGCTCGTCCGATGATCCCGGAAGGCTCTGGCAGCTGAAGCGGGCTGCACAGGGTTGTTATGATTTTGCGATTACGTTCGGCACGCCGTTCATATCCGGCAAGGACAGCATGTTCAACGATTTCTCCGGGTTCGATGCCGGCAACAACCCGGTGAAGATATCCATTCCCCCGACACTGCTCATCTCAGCGATCGGGATCCATCCCGACGTAGCAACGGCCGTTTCCCTTGATGCAAAACTCGAAGGTGATCTTGTTTATGTTGTCGGTGAGACGTCTGCGGAACTTGGCGGGTCTGAATATTTCGCCCAGCTGGGCGCTCCTGGGAATACCGTCCCTTCGCTGGATGCGGCAAAAGCAAAGATGCGATATCAGAAGATGACCCGGGCGATAAACCAAGGTCTCGTTGCATCCACTTATCCGGTCAATTACGGCGGCCTTGGAGTCGCCCTCGCAAAGGTTGCAATTGCAGGCAGGATTGGTATGGATATTACCATTCCGTCAGCGATGCGACCGGATTATTACCTCTTCTCCGAGTCGCTGGGCAGGTTTGTCGTCACAATCTCACCGGAGAACAGGGCAGCATTTGAAGAGATTGCCGGTCCTGACGCTTCGCTGCTGGGGACTGTCGCAGGCAAGGTATTGCGGGTAACTGCCCGAACAACTGTCATCGATGTACCGATAGCCGACCTCGAAACCGCCTATAAATCGCCGTTCCGGGGGTACTGACCATGATTACCATAAAACAGATCGAGAAGAATCGATCGGGGCGTCAGGATAGGGAAAGCATAGCAACAGACAATGCACGAGTCGACGCAAAAGCGCTCATCATGAGCGGTTACGGGATCAATTCCGAGATGGAGACGCAGGAGGCACTCGCACGTGCCGGCATGAGGTCAGACATTGTCCACATCAATGACCTAATCGCAGAAAGAAAGAGGCTGTCTGACTACCGGCTGCTGGTCTTCCCCGGGGGTTTCTCCTATGGCGATGACACCGGTGCCGGCAACGCGTACGCCAACAGGGTGCGTAATAACCTTTGGCGCGATCTGGAGAAATTCCTCGAAGATGATAACCTCGTTTTGGGCATCTGTAACGGTTTCCAGATCCTCGCAAACCTCGGTCTTGTGCCAGCCTTCGATAAAAAATATGACCGTACGATTGCACTGATGCCCAACAGGATCGGTGTGCTGGAATGCCGGTTCGTTACCTTAAAACCCGCATCCGGCAGTTTCTGGACAAAAGGAATCGAATGGCTTTACTGCCCGGTCTCCCACGGGGAGGGGAATTTTTACTGCACCGATGAGACCCTGCAACGGCTGAAAAGACTGGGGATGATCGCGTTCCGGTACTGCCGGGAAGACCTGAGTCCGGCAAACGGGGAGTATCCATTCAATCCAAACGGTTCGATCGAAGACATCGCCGGCATCATGTCAGAGGATGGGAAAGTGCTGGGCCTGATGCCCCACCCGGAACGGGCTATGGAGTTTACAAACCTGTATGACTGGCCGTACCGGAAAGAAGAACTAAAACGCAGGGGCAGCGATCTGCCACAGGAATCGGTCAATATGCGGTTTTTTAGAAATATTACAGGGTATTTCTCGTAACAATGATTTTTACCTGCACGGCGCATAGTTTACCGCCCTAAAAAAAAGAGGATCCGGCATAGTATAGTGCTATTCCGTCATCGATGCGTTTACTTTTACGATCAGCTCGTTAAGCATTTTCCCTTCTTTAAGATCCTTTTCCGTAAAGACAAAGACCCCGATTACCTTCATGCCCATGTCCTCAAGGCGTTTTCGCACGATCCCGGCGGTCTGGCCAGGGTCTCTCCCACAGGTTACAAGGACGATTGCTTTTCTGCCCTCGTAACCCTTCAGCGCGGAGATGGTCGCGTTAAAGGCAGGTGTCGGCTTGCCCGCCCAGACCGGAGTTCCAAGAATAACGAGATCGTAACCGGCAACATCAATCTTCTGCTGCTCGATGGGATCCTGCCCGCCCCTGATCGCACGGAGCATTCCGATCGTATACAGGGACAAACCGCCGTAGATCTTTTTTGGCATCACCTCGATCAGATCCGCCCCGCAGGCAGCCTTAATCTTCTGCGCAAGGGAACGGGTGACGCCGGTATGAGAATGATAAATGACGCACCGTGACATACCGGAAGTATCACTCCTATAAGGAAAAAAAGATTGGGGGATCGTTTTAGGATACCGGAGGTTGGCGGACGATAAGTACAATATCAAATGTTACGACTATCCGGCCGCCTTAATCAGCGCAACCAGTTCGCGGGTGTTCTTCTCGTCCTCAATCCCCTTTGCATTGATGGCCATCGTACCGGCCACCTTGAACCAGCGTTGTTCGCACCATCGCGTGAAGGTCTCCTCGCTTGTACCTGGCATACCGCCATGGGTGAAAAAACCAATGACAGGCTGGCCGGTATATCCCTTGAGCGCGGCGATAGCCGAATGGATGACCGGGGTTGGCTTGAATGCCCAGACCGGTGAGCCGAGCACGATGGTATCATAGGGTGCAATATCGATCGATGCCGGCGAGATCGGTACTGTCTCCTCCCCCCGCGATTTACTGCACCGGCTTATAAATTTCGTGAACCGGTTATACTCTGTACGATCGAGAACCTCGAGTAAGCGCTCGGCCCCGCATTCCAATGCGACATGCTGGGCAACATGCCGCGTGTTGCCGGTCTCTGAATGGTAAATAATGCAGATCTTCATTAAAAACAGAATAGGTGCGCCGGAAATAAAAGATTTCAGAAAAATATGAGTTATTTCCTCCGTGATTTGGTTTTCGCCGCTTTTGGTGTGGGTATTTTGGCAGTCCCCGCAGCCCTATCATTCCTGAACTGGGGCATGAGCGCACGGACCTCGCGCCCGACCTTCTCGATCTGGTGCTCTTCGTCCGCCTTCGTGAGCGCATTGAAGACCGGGCGGTTGACCATGTTCTCGAGCATCCACTCGCGGGCGAACTTCCCGCTCTGGATCTCGTAGAGGATCTCCTGCATTGCCTCGTACGCTTCCGGCCCGATAACCCGCGGTCCCCGCGTCAGATCGCCATACTGCGCCGTGTTGCTGATGAACCTGCGCATGTTGGTAAGCCCTCCCTCGTAGATCAGGTCTACGATCAGCTTCGTCTCGTGAAGAACTTCGAGGTATGCCATTTCGGGCGAATACCCGGCATCGACCAGCGTCTCGAATCCTGCCTTGATGAGCGAGGTTGTCCCCCCACAGAGCACTGCCTGTTCACCGAACAGATCGGTCTCGGTCTCTTCGCGGAACGTAGTTTCGAGCACGACTGCCCGGGTCGCGCCGATCCCCTTTGCATAGGCAAGTGCGATCTTGTGGGCATTGCCGGTCGCATCCTGGTGGACCGCGATTAGCGCAGGTACGCCCTTGCCTTCCTCATATTGCCGGCGCACCATGGCACCCGGTCCCTTCGGGGCGACCATGATAACATCGGCCGATTTCGGCGGTACGATCTGCCCGAAGTGGATGTTGAACCCGTGCGAGAACATCAGGCATTTCTTATCCTTGAGATTTGGCATGATCTCCGCCCGGTAGATTGCCCCCTGATGCTCATCCGGAACAAGGATTTGGACGATATCGGACTGCTTAACGGCTTCTGCGACAGGCAGTACCTTCATGCCGTCCTTTGTCGCAGCGTCCCAGCTCTTTCCTTTGCGCAGGCCGATGACGACGTCGAGACCGGAGTCCCGCAGGTTGAGGGACTGCCCCCTTCCCTGCGAACCGTACCCGATCACGGCGATTCTCTTGCCCTTCAGGACACCCAGACTGGCATCAGCCTCGTAATATTTCTTGACCATAACGCTTCCCTTTGATATCAGCAACAAAGCACATAAATATTATATGGAAAAAAACCAATGGCACAGTCTCAGTAGTCACCATACAGGATGCGATAGCTTATTCCGAAGACACGCACCCACGACAAGACGGAGAACCAGTTCACCCGCGAGCTGCCAGACATACAGGCAACGTCTCCCGATGTCCGAATCAACCTTACCCGGGTCGGCGTAAAGAACGTAAAAAAACTGGTAGAGGTTGCCCGACCGGAAAAACGCCCGGTCATCTTCATCTCTACCTTTGACGTCTACGTTGACCTGCCTGGCAGCCTCAAGGGGGCCAACCTCTCGCGGAATTTCGAAGTCATCGATGAGGTGCTCCAGCAGGCCATCGACGGGGAAGTCAACGAGATCGAGAAACTCTGCAGCGCTGTTGCGCGAAAACTGCTCGACCGGCACGAATACGCGGAACGGACTGAAGTGCTGATGCGCAGCGAGTTCATGGTCAAGCGCGAGACGCCGGTCAGCCATACGGCCTGCCACGAGGTCGTCAAGGTTCACGCCCGCGCCATTGCCCGCAGGACATTCCGGAAACCAATCGTCAGGAAGAGTATCGGTGCGGAAGTGACCGGCATGACCGCATGCCCCTGTGCCCAAAACATCATGAAGGAGCGTGCGATGCGTGTCCTCCAAGAACTCGATATCGGCCAGGAAAAGATCGACGAGTTCTTCTCTGCAGTCCCTATGGCGACCCATAACCAGCGGGGCAAGGGATTCCTCTGCATCGAGACTGACGACGACCAGCATGTCAACCTGGAAAAGATCATTGGTATCCTCAAAGGATCGATGAGCAGCGGCATCTACGAGCTCCTGAAAAGAGGTGATGAGGGGCAGGTTGTTCTCGCCGCGCACAAGAATCCGCGGTTCGTCGAAGATTGCGTACGGGAGATGGCGAAGATGGTACTCGCGGAGTTCGATTACCTCTCGGGGGACTCCGTCGTCACCATCAAACAGACCAACGAGGAGAGCATCCACCAGCACGATGCGTATGCCGAGCGGCGGGCCACGCTTGCCGAGTTGGTCGATGAACTGAACGGTGAACGGCTCAACCGGCAACACTGATCCGTTCCGTCCCGGTCAGGTAATTGTTATAATTTAATTTGTTTTTATGTTAATACAGTATATTTTTAAATAAAACACAGTTTAAAATAAAAAAAAAATAAGCCGTTTTTCAGGATGTTGCGCTTAATTGACCGGTATTTATGGTTTTTCGTCCTATCGATCGAGATAAAAAGAGTTATTAGCGGGTTGCGCAAACAAGAGTTGAACGTACTTTGTACGGTCAATTATCTCTGGAGATGAAAGATCTCATTAATCATTGTACAGCGCTATGAACAACGCAACATACATGAGGCGATAGCATTGTCGAAAGTTGTAGAGATTTCCCCGACCACAAGACATGAGGGACACTCAAAACTTGTCTTGAAGGTTAACGACGCCGGAATCATCGAGAAGGGTAACTGGTGCTCCATTACCCCGGTGAGGGGCGTCGAGAAGCTTGCCGTCGGCAAGACACCTGAGCAGGTTCCCAAGATCGCGTCCCGCGTCTGTGGTATCTGCCCGATTGCCCACAACCTCGCGGGCACCGAAGCGATGGAAGCATCCATCAAGTGCGAGATCCCGAACGATGCAAAGCTGCTCCGTCACATCCTGCAGCTCGCAAACCGGGCTCACAGCATTGCCCTGCACAACATCCTGCTCCTGCCCGACTATTACATCCCGGGCACGGAGACCAAGATTAACCCGTTCACACCGGAAGAGCCGGTGCGCTCCGTTGCGAAGCGCATCCAGCGCATCCGAGAGATCGGCCAGACCATCGGCCAGATCGCGGCCGGCGACTGCATCCACCCGCGGAACACCCGGGTCGGCGGCATGTACCGGAACGTCTCAGAGCAGGCCAAGACCAAGATGTACGACCTCGCGAAGGAAGGACTTACGCTTGCACACCAGCAGGCAGAGTTCATGATCGCAGTCATCCGCAATTACCATAACAGGGATTTCGTGGATGTCGGCGGCATGAAGGTCCCGATGCCTAAGACCCTTGGGTACCACAACCAGGGTTACCTCGCGACTCATGCATTCTATGGCAGCAGCAGCCTTGACGAGTGCCCCAGCTGGGACATCCGCAGGTTCAAGGAAGCCCGCCCGTACGACTGGTACATGGGCGAGATGGAAGTAACCCTCGAAGAGCCCAAGTACCCCATCGGCGGCACCACCAAGCTCGGCACCAAGACCAACCCGCAGATGGAAGCCTGCACCGGCATCCCGATGTACGACGGCCAGCCTGTCGAGGTCGGCCCGCGTGCACGTCTGGTCACGTACAAGAACTACGATGAGAAAGGCACTGCCGGCCAGAACATCGCCCGCCAGATGGAGTACCAGGACTGCTTCTACGAGATGATCGATTGTCTCGACGAACTCAACCCGAACGGAAAGGTCGTTGCAGACTACATCCCGGACGGCGACGGTTCACTCGGCTGGGCATCAAATGAAGCTCCGCGCGGGACCGATGTCCATATTGCCCGGGTCAAGGACTGGAAGGTACAGTACTACTCCATGCTCGTCCCGACCACCTGGAACTTCGCGACCTGCAGCGCAGCACTCACCGGTGCTCCGTGGCAGCTCGCCGAAGTCATCATGCGGGGGTACGACCCCTGTGTGTCATGTGCAACCCACATGATTGTCGTGGATGAGGAGAACAGGCTGGTAGCCCAGAAACTCATCCAGTGAGAGCAGCGCAATGCTGTATTCCGAGATCGTGATAGCAGGGTGCGGAAATCCCCTGTTCGCCGATGACGGATTCGGACCGGCGGTCATCGAGGAACTCCAGAAACTTGACCTTCCCGACAATGTGAGCGTTGTGGATGCGGGCCTTGGAGGCCCTCATTTTATCTTTTCGCTCCTCGATCCGGAAGTAACCAAAACGCTGGTGATCATCGATATCGCGGACTTTGGCGAGAAGCCCGGGACGCTGGCAAAATTCCGCGTCGAAGACCTGCCCCCTGGCAGTTACCGCGACGCCCATTCGTGGGATCTTACCGAACCGCTCCAGCGTATAAAAGATGTTATCGATATCACGGTTGTCGGATGCCAGCCGGCGCGTGTCACCGATCCCGAAATGGAGATCGGACTCTCGGATGAAGTTTCACAAGCTATACCCAGAACAGTACAATTTGTACTCGATATGGTGGGGATAGATTATGGGACTACTAGACCGTATCTTCGGAAGGAAGACCGTCAGCGCGGAACCGCAGAAACCTGCAAAACCGGCTGATGCAGCAGCAAAATCTGATACAACAAAAAAGGAGGTTAAGCCTGTGGCAGATAAGATTACAGTTGGCTATACACACCTGAGTGGGTGTACCGGTTGTACTGTGGCACTCGCAGACAACTATGGCGGACTGTTAACGCTCCTCGACAAGTACGTCGACCTGAAGTACATGCCGACACTTGCAGACGCAAGGCATATCCAGAAGGTTGATGTCTCGTTCGTCGAGGGTTCAGTCTGTATTAATGACAAACTCGCAGTGGAAGAGATTAAGGAAACCCGTGAAAAGTCAGCAGTCGTCGTGGCACTCGGCGGCTGTGCCTGTTACGGCAACATCACCCGGTTCGGCCGCGGCGGCCAGCAGAACCAGCCGCAGCATGAGGCATACCTGCCGATCGGCGACCTGATCAAGGTGGACGTGTACATCCCCGGATGCGCACCGACCCCGCAGATGATCCGGAACGTCGCGGTCATGGCATACCTGCTCCTCAAGGGAACCAAGGAACAGAAGGACCTCGCGACCAAGTTCTTAACGCCGCTGATGAAGGCGACGGAGACGACAAGCGCATGCTTCTGCGACCTTATGGTAAAGGTCATCAACCAGAGCCTGTGCATGGGATGCGGCAGCTGTGCAGCGGCCTGCCCGGTCAACGCCATCACCATGGAGTACGGCAAGCCGCAGGGCGAACGCGACCTGTGCATCAAGTGCGGGGCCTGCTACAACCAGTGCCCGCGTGCGTGGTACAGCTTTGACGTTGTCGACAACTACGAGGCCATCAACGAGGCCATCATGGCGGCACTCCAGTGAAGGTGATTGAAATGGGAGCAGAACTCGGTAAATACAAATCATGCGTCTCAGCCCGGACCACCGACAAGGAGATCCTGAAATTCTCGCAGGATGGCGGTATCGTCACATCCCTCTTTGGATTCGCGCTCGACACCGGCATCATCGATGGTGCAATCGTTGCGGCGAACAAGGAGTTCTACGAGAAGAACCCGTCAAAGTGCATCCTGGACAACTCGAACTTCGAAATGATCGAGCCCTGGAGGCCCATCCCGGCGGTCGTGAACACCAAGGCTGAGCTGCTTGCAGCAGCAGGTACAAAGTACAACATCAGCCCGAACGTTGCACTCCTCAAGGAGGCGACCCGGGCATTCGGCCTGGACAAGATCGGTATCGTCGGCACCCCCTGCCAGATGCAGGCGGTCCGGAAGGCCCAGCTGTACCCGATCGGTTTCCGCGATGTCGGCGCAAGCATCGCCCTTGCAGTCGGTATCTTCTGCATGGAGAACTTCCCGTATCAGGGTATCCTCCAGCTCGTGGAAGACCACGCGGCGATGAAGCTCGATGCGGTCAAGAAGATGGAGATCGGGAAGGGCAAGTTCTGGGTCTACGGCAAGCGCGGACAGGTCGTCTCGCTGCCGCTCAAGGTGACCCACAAGTACGAGCAGCCCGGCTGCCACGTCTGCCTCGACTACGTCGCGAACCTCGGGGACATCTCCACCGGTTCCGTCGGCAGTCCTGACGGATGGAGCACCGTCTTTGTCAGGTCCAAGATCGGGGACTCGGTCTGGGCAAAGGCAATGGCGGCAGGCGTCTTCGAGACCCAGCCGATCGAGAAGGTCAAGCCCGGTCTCGAACTGGTGACCAAGCTCGCCAACGAGAAGATCACCAAGAATAAGAAGACCCTCGAAGGCCGTGCAACCTTTGGTGTAGGAAAGGCTCTCCGGAACCCCTACATCTAAATTCTTTTTTTTTCGAAGCTTTCGTGCATTTTTCCCCATATGACCACGAAGTGGGCATATGGTTTATTGATACTTCGAAAGCTGAGATTCGAGAAGACACATCAGTGTCTTCGAGTTATCGAGGGTCGTCAGACCCGAGAAACGAGAAGAATCCGTCAGGATTCTTCGAAGTCCCGAATTTCATCAGAAATGAGGGAAGAGGACCGGTTTATTGATTGCCCTACCGCCACTTCCTTGTCGATTTTTTCTTTTATCTCCAGCGCTCCCGGTCATGGCCACATCCCCGCAAAGATCCACGCAGCCGCCCCGATGAACGCGAGGAACCCGAGAAGCGCCGCAACCGCATAGCCCCGGCCAGTGAAGGGGTTCTTCTTCGAGAACCCGAGGAAGGAGTTTGCGTTGATGAGGTGGAACGCGAGGCCGAGGGAAAGCAGCGGAACGACCAGCGGAGGCGGAGCCGCAAGGACCGTGACGCCGGCATAGAAGGCGAGTTCGATGACAAACGCCTGCTTCGGGTAGTTCCAGAGCCCGAGGCCGACCTTTGCATCGTTGCCGGTGCCGAGCACCGGCAGGTCACGAAGGTGTGTCACCACGTCAAGGACCCAGTGCGACGCCGAGGCTGCGACAAATACAACGCCCGCGAGAGGGCTCACAACATACGCAATGGCGAGTCCGGGGACAGCAGCGATCAGCGTGCCCATAACGAGCGAGTGGGAGTACGGGTACGAGGTGAACCCGATGGCATTCTGGAGCGGGTTGTCGGGGCTGACCGTGACCTTCTCCCTGCCGGTAAGGATTACGACCGGCCAGAGCAGGTCGGGGAAGCTGACCCCGAACAGGATGACAAGGGGCGGGACTGTCGGGAAGAGCGCGATGAGGAGGTAGGCAACCGCAAAGTGCCCGATAAACATACGGGCTCCTCACCCCGGCAGGGCCGGGTAATCGGTGTACCCCTTCGCCTCGCCGGCGTAATAGGTAGCAACGTCAGGATCGTTCAGCGGCGCACCGGGCTCGAACCATCTCGGGCCGCCAATCGTGTAAGGAGAGAGAAAACTCATGAGAGCCGGTACGGGGAAAACCAGATAAACTTTTGCGTACGTTTCATTTTTTGTTTCGATACCAAAAGGGGATTAACAGGATAGTTCAACGAAGGATCATATGCCTCTCCTGCCCAACCAGTACATCGGACTTGCCTTTACCCTCACCCTCCTTTTCGGCGCACTGACCCTTGTCTCCCTTCTCACCACGGCAACGCTGGGCGTCCTCGTGCTGAAAGGGAAGTATGACATCCCCTTTCCCTGGCACCCGCGGATGGCTGCCGTAACGATCGTGTTTGCCATTGTCCATGTCACCCTCATCGTGGTGCGCTATTTCTGATCATAAGAACTGCTTTTTTTTATTTGGCGCAACAAAAGCTGCACACAGGCATGAAGAAAAAACCTTCGCAGATCGATCTAGCGGCCATCGCTGTCCACGCGATGGAGAAGTACGGTTTTTCAGCCCGGTACCCGGGTTCCGTCATGCGGGAAGCGACGGATGCTGCCGGCAGGTCGCCCCACCATATTCCAGGCACCCGCGACATGCGGGACCTGCTCTGGTCCTCCATCGATAACATCGACTCCGGTGACCTCGACCAGCTGGAGCACTGCGAGCGGCTGCCTGATGGCAGGATCCATGTCTTCGTTGCGATCGCAGATGTCGATGCCTATGTACCGAAAGGATCTGCAACGGACCGGTACGCAGCTCACAACGGCACCTCTGTCTACACCGGCATCACGACATTTCCCATGCTGCCGGACGTCCTTTCAAAGGGGATTACCTCTCTCCTCCCAGAGCAGGACCGGCTTGCTATTGTCTCGGAATACACTGTGCTTTTCAATGGGGAGCTGCAGTTTGGTGGGATCTTCCCGGCGCTCGTCCGCAACAAGGCAAAACTCGTGTACGAGGAGACCGGCGACTGGCTCGCAGGGAACGGGGAGCTTCCCGCACGTATCCGGGACACGCCCGGTCTCGAGGCACAGGTCCGGCTCCAGCACGAGCTCTCCCTCCGGCTCCGGAAGGAGCGGATGCAACAGGGTGCGCTCGACCTCGAGACGCTGGAGGCAAGCCCGGTGATAGAAGACGGCGTTGTCAAAGACTTAATCGTCGTTGCGCCGAACCCGGCCCGGATCATCATCGAGGAGCTGATGGTTGCCGCCAACCGCACGATGATAGCAGCGCTGGAGAACGCCGGTCTTCCCGTGATCGAACGGGTCGTACGCACGCCTAAAAATTGGGAGGGGATTGTTGAGACCGCAAAGGCGCTGGGCGAGCGTCTCCCGAAGACACCGGACGCAAAAGCCCTGTCGGCATTCCTGACAAAAAGGAAAACAGCCGATCCCGAGCGCTTCCCGGACCTTTCCTTAACCGTTGTCAAGCTCATGGGGCCCGGCGAGTACATGATGCTCCCTCCCGGGGGCGATCCCTATGGCCACTTCGCGCTCGCGGTGACCGATTACACGCACGCCACCGCCCCGAACCGGCGTTACCCTGACCTCATCAACCAGCGGCTGATCAAATCGGTCATCCGGCACGAGCCCCCGCCGTATACGCCGGAGGAACTCAAGAGTCTTGCCGAACACCTGACCGACCGCGAGAAGGCGGGCAAGAAGGTCGAGCGGTTCATGGGCAAGGCCGCGGCCGCCGTCCTGCTCCGCGACCGGATCGGCGATGTCTTCAACGGAATCGTCACCGGCGCGGCCGAGAAGGGCACCTATGTCCGCGTGATTGTGCCGCCAGCGGAGGGCCGGGTCGTCGAAGGCGAGCGAGGGCTGTTTGTCGGGCAGAAGGTAAGAGTCCGGCTGCTCTCGGTAGACGCGTACCGCGCGTTCATCGACTTCGCATTCGTGGAAAAGAGATAGTGATCTGACGGTACATGTAAAATAAGGATGGGGATTTCAACCTCCCCATGCCCGCGGCGCGGCCCGAGAGGTATCAATCGTCATTTCAGCGAAGAGAGCCTTGTGGCTCTCTTCTTGTGTTCCTTCGTCACACAACGATGATTGATTTGAAAAGTTTATCAGAACTTCGAACACCGCGCCGGGAGGATTATCGCAGTGGGAGAGAAATTATGAAAATAAATTCTGTAATTACCTATTTTTTCGTCACCGTGACCGGGTCGATTGTCGCATCGATCATCAGGTCGAACGAGAATGTATCCAGCCAGCCGGCCTTCTCGAACATGCTCATGAAGCAGACACCGATCACCTTCACGTTGCCGTGTTTTTTGATCAGCGCCTGCACCTGCTCCTTCTTCACCGGCACGTCCGGCATCGCAAGCCCGCCCATTATCACGAGGGCTTTCGGGTGCAGCGCAGCCGGCCCGCCGGAGACCTGCATGCCGATATCCGGGACGTTTACGATCTTCTTCGCCTTGGTCTCATCGAGAAGCGGGGTGAAGACCTGCTCGGCCTTCAGCCCCCGGATCGCGACCGCGAGCAGCTCGACAAACGGCGTGCAGGTTCCTGCGCAGCCATAGTACGCGATCTGGTCGCCTTCAGAAAGACCGATGGACTGGCAGTATTCCTTGAACGGGCGCAGGATGCCGGGGACGCTCTTGTATACTTCCTTCTGTGCCATACAACGCAGTTTTCCCGCCGGGATGATAATAATTGTTACCTGATGCGGCTGTTATTAAAAAAAAGGATGCGATCCTGTCAGAGCCACTCGCGGTCAATCACCCGGATCGTTGCACCGGTTACCTCCCGGAGGATCAGCGATACCGCGAGGAGCGCCGAGAGGCTTGCGATCAGGAAGAGACCTGAACCGATTGGTTCCGGGATTGGGATGACACTGAGCCGGAAGAGATCGAAGACCACATACAGGGTAAAGGTGAGCGCAATCAGCCAGCCGTATGCCTTCCTGCCCAATGCCGCGATCCGGATCGCCAGAATGATAACGGCAGTTTCGATGATGACAGAGATGGCCTGAATACCAACACTTATTTCCATGGTCTCCGGTTTGCCGCTCAGAGTAAAAGCCCATTGGATCGCACTGCAAAAAGATACCCGGATAATATCTCGTCACCTATTAGTGCCGGGAAGCAAAAAAGGGGGGATGGGATTATGACAGGCGAAGATTCCGGGAGAGATTGGACTGCGGGGGCGCTTGCCGATGCAGCAAAGGACTGGATCGCGATCGACGGCCTCTGGTTCCAGGCGGTCGAGCAGGCGTACGGGATGGATGTTGCCGTCGCGCTGGACTGCAAAGTGTGGGAGCAGTTTGCGGCAATCGAGGCGGGGCGGATCAAAAAGCGGCTCAAATTGCCGGAAGCCGGCGGGCTTTCCTCGCTTGATGCCGCACTCCGGGCGCGCCTCGTCCATAACGTGAATACCTTCACAATCGAGCGACCTGACAGCCATACACTCGTCTTTACGATCACCGGTTGCCGCGTCCAGTCCGCCCGCCAACGTAAAAAAATGGCACTATTCCCGTGCCGGCCGGTCGGGCTTACGGAATTCCCGGCCTTTGCCCGGGCAATCGATCCCCGCATCAGGACTGAATGCCTCTCCTGCCCGCCGGATACATTGCCGGGCGTACCCTACTGCCGCTGGAGGTTCACGATGTGATCCTGCAATGGTAAAGTAACCGGTTCCTGTAAAAAAATCCTCTTTTACCGCCGCAGCATCCACTTTTTCCTAGAGTTTTCCGGAACCTGCCGAAATTGCGGTTTTACCGCAAATAAACTACCGGCAGGTTTATACAACCATAGTCAGTTCATCCAAGAAGAGGGGGCTGCCTGAGGAGAGACTCAAACGGAACAGGTGTTGCAGACAACTGTGGGATTCATTTTTTTACCCTATCGTCTCTCCGCAAGGCCCTGTCTCTCCACAGGCTCCGGGCCCGCGGCTCTGGATCTTTTAATCTGTCCGGACATCACAAGTACCGTACCTGAAAATACTGGTGACTGCAACCATGGCGCTCTGCACTGTACAAAACGAGGGAGGGATCGCTCTTGTCGTCATGCCCCTCCAGATAGACCATGTCACTTCGACGGGACTGGAAGCTGAGCTGAAGGAGATCATGGCAAAAGTACCGAAAGCAATCCTCTGCGATTTCTCGCAGACCAAGTATATCTCGAGCTCCGGGCTCCGTGTGATCCTTCTCATCGCTAAGCTGAACAAAGAAACCGGAGGAACATTCGGCCTGTACTCCCTTTCGCCATTCGTTGCGCACATCTTCGGTATATCGGGGTTCTCGAAGATCATGCCGATCTACGAGTCCAAGGATGCGGCAGTCAAAGCCGTCTCGGGCAAGTAGACGAGAGTGTTGCGGCCGAGCGGCAGTGCGGCAATTTCCTGCCGCAGCCATTTTTTTTTTTTTGGATATCAACCGTTAACCGTCGGGTTATATTTTTTTTCCCTGTCGCTGAGGGGTTCTCACCAGAGAGGATCCGTTCCCCGCACCTTCCCGGAACATTTTCCGGAGGGATTAAGTTGTAAGAGACCGATCCTCATGAGAGACATGTCAGATGAATGGGTCACGAAAGTGACCCCTGCAAGGATTACCGTTGCCCTTATCACCGGCTTGATGCTCGGGTTCCTGCTTCAGGTAGTCCTCCTGATCTTCAACCAGTGGCTGCTCGCCCCGCTGATGTTTTTACTTGTCGGGGGCGGCGGGATCGTTGTCTTTGTTTTCTGGATGCAGCGGCAGCCGGACCTTATCCCGCAATAACAGCAAGGTACCGGTATCATGCGTAATCCCATGGCACTCAGCGGACCATCGGGTCTGTGCCCCCCGTGAGCTCCCGCGCTTTTGTAAAAGCCTGCATCGCAAGGTTGTCCCGGCCTGTCCTGCTGTAGCAGATCCCGAGATTGCTCCACGCGGTCGCGTCGCCGGGATCGATCGCGAGCGCTTCCTGCAACACCTCTTCAGCGTCAGCATAATGCTTGAGACGGGCGAGCACCACACCCTTGTTGGTGAGCACGATTGCAACCCCCGGGTTCATCGCGAGGCACTCGTTGTAGCAGGCGAGCGCCTCATCAAGCTCGCCGAGATCGGCGAGGGAGACCCCTTTGTTGTAGAGCGCCTTAGGGTATTTCGGCCGGATCCGGAGCGTCTCGTCAAAACATTTGATCGCGCCAATCCGGTCGCCCTGCTGGTACAGTGCATTGCCTTTCATGAAATACGCCTCGGCATGATCCGGCTTTTTGGAGATAGCCGCGTCGAAACAGGGTACAGCCTCTGCATTTTGCGCGAGCCGGAAGAGGGCGAGCCCCCGTATGAAGTGGGCGTCTGCCATCTGCGGGTCAATTTTTAACGCCTGGTCGCAGCAGACGATCGCTTCATGGAAGAGGCCGAGGCGGTCGAGGCTCGCTGCAAGGGCGACAAACGCATCCGCGTTGCCCGGCTCAAGGGCAAGAATCTGCTCGAACAAAGGGATTGCCTCGGCGTACCGCCCAGCGCAGACGTAGGCGCTGCCGGAACAATACCGCCTGCGGATCTCTTCCCTGTCCATGAGAGGCATTCCCCTGCCGTTTGTAGAGATTGATCTGGGTTTGCAGTAACTAATAAAACGTCCGGTTCCGATTGTTGCCAAGTAATGGCGGACAATCTTTTTTTCAAAGGCCGGGGCCGGTCAGCCTATGCGATGGTTATTCCCATGCCGCCCGGGGGGCAGCGTTGCGACGAACTCCTTAAGCACGGCCTCGCACTCCGGGCGTTTCCTTGCCGATGCCTGTACTACTCTGGCAGAGCTGATTTTTTCCTTCAACTGATCCGGCTGCGCACCGATTTCTTCACACTTGTTGAGCACGACCATAAAGGGGATCTTCGCTGCTGAGAGGGAGTCATGGAGGTGGGCGACGAACTCGTCATACTGGCCGGTCGCATCGACGAGCAGGATCGCCCCGTCCATGCCCCGGCCGATCACCTTGCGGGCGAACTCGAACCGCTCCTGCCCTGGTGTCCCGAACAGGTATACCTGCCGCCCGCCGACCTCAATCTTCCCGTAATCGAGCGCGATCGTCGTCGTCCCACCGGTGCACGGGGCCTCGATGTGCTTTGAGCCCGGATCGAGCGTTTTGATGAGTGTGGTCTTCCCCGCACCAAAGGCCCCGAATACGACGATCTTGAGCCGGTCGGCTTCCATTGGTATGCATGGGCGGGAAAGATCGATGAGGGTTTCGGTTGGGCAGGAAGGAAAAATGATTTTTTTCGAATATGGAGGGCTGCGGGAGGATTTAATAAAATATTTTACAGAACGCTCTAGGGGGCCGCGCCTTCGCAGTCGAAGAATTCTCGCGAATTCGATCGAAGACTGGTAGTCTTCTCCTGTCTCAAGTCTGATGACTTTCGACATTCTCCAATCAATCCTCGCTGATGCGATGATTGATTCCCCGCTGCGTGGGCCCTACCGTCGGAGAAGTAGATGGCCGGAAGTACCATTGATCTCCAGCTCCCCATGAGTGCCGGAAAACAGTGGATCCGGATTGAGGGGCGGACTCTGAGGTTTGGATCCGGACCCCTTATTTCCCCGTTTCTGGCGATCTGCAGCCTGACTTTGAGAACGATCCTGTCTCCAATTAGCGCTATTTGATGATATTTTGGGGCATGAAACAGCCCCTGATAGCATTAAGGGGGGCAGAAATAGACAGATCCGAAAACAATATTGTCGGTTTTTGATGAATTATTGTCAAAAAGGCCATTTTTTAGGGGCCGGGAACAGACAGTGAACAATTGCCACCGTCGGAGAATTCAGGAAAGGGAAGATCCTGATTCCCGGTGGCCAGGCCAGATCACCTGGAAAGTGCCGAATCCAAAACAGGGGTTTTTCCCTATTCAACGTATCCCAGGTCACCCGGAAAAGTATCATCCGCTGAAACAGGTTTATACTGGCCGGTTTATCTCTAAGGAAATCCCGCTGGTTCTCAGTTCCGGCTGATTAAAACAATAATTGGGGAAACTTGTCCCAAAAACCCCAGAAACAGGCCGGTCCGGAAGTTCCGGTTTTCCTGAAAATACGCCCAAATTGAGCCCGGATTACAATTTTTATACATTGGAAGGGGTGAGGTCCTATTGAGCGCCTGTTATACCGGGATTTCCCACGATGGCTGGAATGGGGTATCCTTTACGTGTGACGCTGCCGTGATCCGGGCACAGGAATTTTTTGTAGAAATCCGGTTTTACGGGGAGATTTTTACTCTAACCTTTCCTGATGCCGCAGGCAAAGGGAAAGTTATGAGAAGATTGCGCCAGCGATCTTCGAGTCACGAAAAGGTTGCGCCAGCAATCCTTGAGTGCGAGAAGATCACATCAGTGATCTTCGAGTGGCAATAAATTTTTGATGCGGCGCGTGATCCAAAATCATGTTCATATTAACCGTGCCCCGGTACTGTCAATGCCTTAATATTCCAAACCGCTTATTGATCTGGTAACGGAAATTCCCGTGATCCGGTCTATGAAAAAAATCACTACAATCAAAAAAATCCTTCAGGATCACAAGGCAGCCATCCGCGACCGGTATAACGTCAGCAGGATCGGCATCTTCGGATCGTATGTCAGGGGGGATACCCACCGGACAAGCGACGTTGACGTACTTGTCGAGTTCTCCGAACCAATAAGCCTCATCCAGCTGGTCTCGCTTGAAAATTATCTGACGGATCTCATCGGGATCAAGGTCGACGTCGTCCCCCGGGAAGACATCCGCAGCGAGATTAAGGACTCTATCCTCCGTGAAGCCGTATACGTATGAGAGAGAAGCAGCGCAATATCCGGATTTTTTTAAAGGACATCATCGATAATATCCGCAGGATCCAACGGTTCACGCAGGAGATCACGTACGAAGAATTCCATGCCGATGAGAAAACATTGTTCGCTTCGATCCAGTGTATCGAGATCATCGGCGAGGCCGCAAAGCACATCCCGAAGTCCCTGCGATCCCGGCATCCCGAAGTTCCCTGGAACGATATGGCGGGCATGCGGGACAAACTGATCCACGCGTATTTCGGGACGGATCCCATCCGTGTCTGGAAAGCAGCAAAGGAGGACCTGCCCATAATGCTGCCCCATATACAGAAGGCCCTCACCGAGCTTGAACAGGACAACAAACCATAAGGAAAAAATCCGGCCATTTTACGCGGCCGGATTATTCCGGAATGTGGTGCACTCGATCCATGAGCGCGTACGGGTTGGTAAAAATCCGGTTTTACTGGGAGATTTTGCACGAACCTTTCCTGATGCCGCAGGCGAAGGGAAGGTTAGAGAAGATTGCATCAGCAATCTTCGAATGCAATGTGTTTTAAATGCGGCGCGGTGGTACAGAAATCAGAAAAGATAAAATCGGAAGTATTTTCAGATTGCATTCTGATAATCGACGAATTGAATCAATACTCTCAGCAAGGAAAACGAGGTTGAGGATATGAAAAAGATCGCAGTTACCGCAATAGTAGTGACGCTTATCTGTGTGATAATAATTGCAGGATGCACAAGTCAAGAACCGACATTAACAAATTCTCCTCTAAAGGACGACGTAACAATAATGACCACTACATCAACGCCGACGGTGAATGTGACCCCCATGTACACTAATGAAAGGTGGGCATCTAATGAAAGGTGGGCATGCGAAACTAAGGAGAATGTAGAGCGAGCAGCTGAAGAAGGGATGAAATGGTTAGCATTATAACTCTTGCTTAGATATTCGGCAAATTGAGACGATATACTCAATCAGGTTGATAAAAAACGAGGTGAAGTATGGAAAGAAAACCAATTATAATCATTGCGATAATTATCATCGCGATCTTGGTACTCCTGCTTGTTGTTATCTCTTTTCCTCCAAGGGAAGATGTTAAATTCCAGACACCCACACCAACACCAACTGTGAACGTAACTCCAACGAAGTGTACTGGTGAGGCATGGGCGTGCGCCCAGATGGAGGCGGCCCAAAAGGGGGCGGACAGGATCAACAAGGGAATTGATTATCAGGGAAAATAGGGGGACAAACACAAAGTGTTGCAACGAGACCTGCGATCAGGAAACTATGAAAATGAGGTGAAGGACGTGAAAAAGATCGTATTTGGTGTCATAATTATGATGCTCATCTGTGTGATGAGCATTGCAGGATGCATTAGCCAAGAACCGACGACAAAATACTCTCCTCCAAAGGAAGATGTAATGATAAAGACCCCCACACCAATGCCAACTGTGAACGTGAGCCCAACGCGCACTGGGGAATATGACGATTTGGTTTATTCCGTTTTGGAGGAAAGCAAAAAAATAAGAGGGACTTAAGGTTAGTCTCTTAAAATTACTTATAATTGAAAAAAATCGCAAGCGAGTGGAAGGTTATGAGAAGATTGCATCAGCAATCTTCGAATGCAATAGAAACGGGCTGCGGCATGGTGACGCAAAGATCAGAAAAAATAAAATCGAAAACATTTTCAGTTCGTGCTCCGATAATCGACAAATTGAGATAATACGCTCAATCAGAAATGCGGGAAAACAAAAATCTGCTAATGATGTGGTTAGAGGCAATGATGAGAAAGAAAATACTGCTTGTGGTGATTGCTGCTATGCTGCTTGTAGCATCAGTATATGCTGTGTCTTCGCAAGACACGGTCGATCGAGCTATAAAACATGCAGATGATGAAGCTTCACAGAAGACGGTTGATCGAGCAATGGAAAGTGCGAACTCCGAATCCTCACAAAAAGCCCCTTTAGAGTCGGTTGGAATCGTAATTGGAATTGGTTCAGCTGTCGCCATTAACAGACTTCGAAAAAGGCTGTAGCAACAAGATTCGTAATCAGAAGGGCACGAAAAGAAAATGTTAGGCAAGTAGGTGAATTATGAAATTTACGACTATTGTACTGATCTTTGCATTGCTTGTTGCGCTAACTATTATAACGGTAAGTGCGACCGCATCGAATGACGGCTCTGTACAAAATGTTATCGATCAAAGGGCTGCAGAAAGAAGATCTGGAAACAACACCGGTGAAGGCTCTGTAGAACACGTTGTCGATCAAAGAGCCGCAGAGAGAGCTGGAAATCAACAGTCACCAATTGAATCTGCTGTGATTGTTGGCGGGCTGGTAATTGCAGCAAAAAACGCGTATAAATTTAGAAAGCAGCGTTGAAACTAGATCAGCAAACCTGACGATAAAAAATATTATAAATTTACCCCGCGAGATAATCGCTCGGGGTCGGCATCTGCTCTTTCAGACCCTTCCGCTTCCGGATCGCGATCACGACATCCTTGACCATATTGTTGGGCACGAGCTCGAAGCCCGAGAACTCGGTGTTCCACATGGCCCGGCCCTCGGTTGCGGACCGGATGTCGCCGGCAAACCCGAAGAGTTCGGCGACCGGTGCCTTGCCGACGACCGTGATCGTGTCGCCCTCGCTCTGCATGTCGAAGACCTGGCCGCGCCGGCCCTGGATCTGGGAGGTTGCCGCGCCCATCTGCTCCATGGGGACTGTGATCTGGATCTTCTGGACGGGCTCGAGAAGCGAATCGCCGGCTAACAGCATGCCGCCCTTGATCGCAGCCCTGACCGCCGGGATGACCTGCGCCGGGCCGCGGTGGATCGCGTCCTCATGCAGCTTGACGTCGACAAGCCGCATTTTCAGGTTCTGGACCGGCTCGTCCGCGAGCGGGCCGCCCGCGAGGGCCTCGTGGATGCCCTCGATGATAAGCTCCATCGTCTCGTTGAGGTACTGGATACCTTTGGTCATATCGATGAGTATATTGGTGCCCTTGATGTCCTTGACGTTCTTGGCTTCGTCCTTGTCCATACCCGCCTTGATCAGTACGTCGCGGCGCTCGAGGTTCTGCTGGTTCATCGAGACCTCGCCACTCTTGATCAGGTTCACGATCTCGTCCGGCAGCGGCTCGAGGTCGAAGTAGAACCGGTTGTGCCGGTTCGGGGACTTGCCTTCCACAGACTCGACTTTACCGGTAATCGTCTCGCGGTACACCACGATCGGTTCCGAGGTGACGATCTCGACACCCTTGTCGCGCTTGATACGGCCGGTGATGATCTCAAGGTGCAGCTCGCCCATCCCCGAAATCAGGTGCTCACCGGTCTCTTCGTTGATAGCAATACCAAGTGTCGGGTCCTCCTTAGCTACCTGCCGGAGCACCTCTACGAGCTTGGGCAGGTCCTTCATGTTCTTCGCTTCCACGGCAACAGTCATGACCGGTTCCGAGTAGTGCTTGAGAGACTCGAACGGCGTAACTTCCAGGAGCGTTGAAACGGTCGAACCCACGATCGCGTCCTTGAGACCGGTGACCGCGGCAATGTTGCCCGCGACAATCTCTTCGACCTCGACCCGCTTCGGCCCCATGAAGATGCCGACCTGTTGCAGCCGGTTCTCCTTCTTTGCCGTTCCCATCACGTACAGGCTGTCGCCCCGCTTGAGGCTTCCCGAGAAGAGACGCCCGGTCGCGACCTCCCCTGCGTGCGGGTCGAAAGAGATATCGGTCACCATCAGTGCGACCGGACCTTTAGGGTCGCAGGCGAGCATGGCTTTGCCTTCCTTGGACTCCTTGTCCCCGTGCCAGATAACGTTGACCCGGCGCGGCTGGGCATCGAGCGGGTCAGGGAGGTGGTGCACGACCATGTCGAGCACGACCTCGGAGAGCGGGCTCTTCTTGGCGAGATACTTCATGTCGCCCTCGCGACATTTCTGGTACACCTCCTTGAACGAGATCCCGCTCTTCTTCATGAAAGGCACCGAGATCGCCCAATTGTATAGGGCCGAACCGAACGCCACGGTTCCCTGCGCCGCGTCCAGCTTCCAGCCCTTGTTGTAAGCCTCCTCGTTCATCCCCTTGATCAGCTTGTTCACCTTGTCGATGACCTTCCCAAGCCGGATCTGCATCTCCATCTCGTCCACTTTCAGCTCGTTGATGAGCCGGTCGACCTTGTTGATGAAGAGGACCGGGCGCACCTGCTCCTTCAGTGCCTGCCGCAGCACCGTCTCGGTCTGAGGCATTGTACCCTCGACCGCATCGACCAGCACAACCGCACCGTCAACCGCACGCATCGCGCGGGTGACGTCCCCGCCGAAATCGACGTGGCCGGGCGTGTCGATCATGTTGATGAGATACTCCTGCCCCTCATACTCGTGCACCATCGAGACGTTGCTCGCGTCGATCGTGATGCCGCGGGCCTGCTCCTCCTCGTCGGAGTCCATGAAGAGCTGCTTGCCTGCAAGCTCCTCCGAGATGATGCCGGCGCCTGCGAGCAGGTTGTCGGACAGGGTGGTCTTCCCGTGATCGATATGGGCTACGATACCGATGTTCCGAATGTGCTTCGGATCCTTCATAAGCTCGACTACGCGCTCTACCGTTTTTTTGCCGCGGGTCATAAAAAACACCAAAAAAGGTATGGTTATCGGGCGGACTTGGCAATCCGCTCGCGTTCTTCCTTCTTGTTCACCGAGTAAGCCTTCACATCGCCTTTTGAAGCAGCAATGAGCTCGTCAGCGAGGATTGCGCTTGCACTCTTCTTGCTCGAGCTCGATGCCTTCAGGGTTGCCTCTGCAATGAACCCGATCGCAGTGTTGACCCTGCGTAAGGGGGCAGTATCGACAGACTTGGGGACATTGATGCCGCCGTATTTCAGCCGGACGGTCTCTTCCCGGGGACCGGTGTTAGCGATCGCGTCGACCAGCACTTGGATCGGGTTCTGTTTCGTCTTTTTGTGGATGATATCGAACGCGTCGCTCACGATCCGGGTTGCAAGCTGCTTCTTGCCGGTATTGTTCTCGGACTGCATCAGCTTGTTGATGAGCCGCTCGACGATCATCATGTTGCCTTTGGAAAATTCCTGCTGGGTGTATTTCCCGCAGGTGTGGGGGATGATCTGGGGGGTGAGGTTGACGTACCGAACGAGTGCCGGGTCGTTGATCTTAACTTCCCCGGCATCCCAGCGGTTGAAGAGAAGTTTTTTCGCTTCAACCTTGCTCTCCGCTTCCGCCATCATGATCACCTGCGCGGTTTCTCCTTCCTGCCGATGACCATCTCGTGGAGGCTGACGTTGTTCACCTTTGTGACGACGTACCGTACGCCGGGAATGTCGCCCATCGAACGGCCGAGCCGGCCGCCGATACCTTCGATCTCGACTTCATCATGCTCATCGATGAAATTGATCGCGCCGTCTCCGACCGCGAACGCAGTAACCTGCCTTCCGTTCTTAATCAGCTGCACGCGAACACATTTCCGGATCGCGGAATTCGGCTGTTTTGCCTCGACACCAATCTTCTCCAGTACAATCCCGCGCGCCTGAGGAGCCCCTTCTAGGGGATCCGATTTCACATCGAGATTGAGTTCCCTGCGGGCATAGTTCTTGTCGGCCCACCGGAACTTATGAGAGTCCCGAACCAGTTTTCTGGCTGCAAATTTACCCTGTCCCATTCAATGTCCTCATATTATTGTTTAGTATCGTGATCAATACGCCACGCTTTGAGATATATACTAGCGCGATGAACCGATTTATAAATTGTGGCAACCCTTCTGCCAGCCGGTAACTATTGGCGCGCACTCATAATAATATTATATCATGCAACGGCAGAGTACTACCGATGATTACCGGGCTTTACAAGGAAGTGCAGTTCGACGCAAGCCACCGTCTCCTCCACTATAAGGGAAAGTGTGCGAACCTACACGGCCACCGCTGGAAGGCCGAAGTCTGGATGGAAGGGGAGCCTGACGAAAAAACCGGCATCCTTATCGACTACAATACGATCAAGGAAATTGTCTGCCGGTTCGATCACCAGATTATCCTCAACGAGGCCGATCCGATGATCGCGTGCATCAACAAGTACCAGCAGGTGATCGTAACGCCCGGCGAGCCCACGAGCGAGCTGCTCGCAGTCCTGATAAAAAACGACCTACAGGAATACTGCCGCGCGCAGAACCTCTCCGCAAAGGTTGTGAAGGTCCGGATCTGGGAGTCGCCGAACTGTTACGCCGAGGTCGCCGGCAGTACATTACCGTCACGGGCGTGCGGATGAGAATCAGCGAGATCTTTTATAGCATCCAGGGCGAGGGGAGGAACCAGGGGGCGCCGGCGCTCTTCATCCGTCTCGCCGGTTGCAACCTGCACTGCCGCTGGTGCGACACGGAGTACGCTCTTACGGGCGGCGAGGAGATGAGCGCAGATGGTATCCTTGCCGAGGTTTCGCGTGCAAACCCCCGGCTGGTCTGTATCACGGGCGGCGAGCCGCTCCTGCAGACGGATGCACTCATCCCGGTCCTCAAAGAACTCCATAAAAGGGGGATTGCCATCGAGATCGAGACCAACGGTACGCTTGACTTCGCAAGCCTCCAGCCATACGCCACGATCTGCATGGACGTGAAGTGCCCGTCATCGGGGGAGGAAAGCGACCTGTCCCTTCTGTCCAAGATCCGGAAGGAGGACTCAGTGAAGTTCGTTGTCAGTGGTGAGGACGACTGCCGGTACGCACGGGAGGTCGTGAGTGTGCACCCGGTCAAAGGACAGGTCTTCTT
Organism: Methanoregula sp. PtaU1.Bin051; assembly: GCA_002067895.1. Taxonomy (GTDB): domain Archaea; phylum Halobacteriota; class Methanomicrobia; order Methanomicrobiales; family Methanospirillaceae; genus MVRE01. The sequence goes on from MVRE01000003.1 coordinate 88,289, forward strand.
CTCGCCGGTCTGGGGTGCGGATACCGCACCGATTGTCCGGTACATTATCAGGAACGATTTGCCGGTCCGGTTCCAGCTCCAGCTCCACAAAATTGTCGGTGTGAAATGATGAAGGCGGTCTGCTTAATCTCGGGCGGGATGGACTCGGCAACACTGGCGTACCTTGCAAAGAGCGAGGGGTACGACATCCTCGCCCTCCACCTGAATTACGGGCAGAGGACGGAAAAAAAAGAGCGGAGCTGCGCACAGAAGATTGCACAGGATCTCAGCGCAAAGGAGTTTGTCGAGGTTGGCATCAGGTACCTCGCGCAGTTCGGCGCAAGCAGCCTTACGGACAGGATGATCCCGGTCGAGGACTTCGACCCGGCCCGGGCACACCTGCCCAACACGTACGTGCCGTTCCGGAACGCGAACCTGCTCTCAATCGCAACGAGTTACGCTGAGTCTCGGGATGCGGACGCGATCTTCATTGGTGTCCAGTCACTCGATTACTCCGGTTACCCGGACTGCCGCCCTCAGTTCATCGAGGCGTTCCAGCGGGTGATCGAGCTTGGGACAAAGGATGCCACAATAATCGCCCTTAAAACCCCCTTCATCCGCATGAACAAGACGGATATCCTGAAACTGGGGATTAAACTCGGTGTCCCGTACGAGCATACGTGGTCCTGCTACCGGAATGAGGATACCGCCTGTGGCACCTGCGGGTCGTGCCATTTCCGGCGAGAGGCCTTCGAGGCTCTCGGGATGAGGGACCCCATCCCGTACGAGGTGTGAATGGAGCTCTTCCGCGGAAGGCGTCTCTGGGCCGAGAAAAAGACGATCCGGTTACCAACGGGCACAGAGCGGGAGAAGATCATCATCCATCCCGGCCATGCGGTCGCGGTCCTGCCTGTTGAGAACTCAATTGTCAAGCTCCTCCGCCAGTACCGGTACGCGGTGGAGCAGTACATTATCGAGGCGCCGGCAGGGACGCTTGAGCCCGGCGAGGAGCCGGATGCCTGCGCCCGCCGCGAGCTGATCGAGGAGACGGGGTATGCAGCGGAAACAATCGTGCCGCGCGGGTTCATCTGGACAACGCCGGGGTTCACCGATGAAAAGATCTACCTCTTCGAGGCGCGGGGCCTTTCCCCCTCGTCGGAGTACGGGAAGGACGAGGACGAGATCATCGAGGTTGTAGATGTTCACGTGCTGGCTCTCGATGCAATGATCCGGGACGGCACCATCTGCGATGCGAAGACGATCGCGCTCATCCACCGTTGTTTCAGGTGATGCCATTTTGCGCGTGCAACCCTCTCCGGTCCCTGCATTTTTTATCTTACTTCTCATTGCAGGCATTTGTCTTGCAGGGTGTACCGGAAAGAGATCAGAACCGGCATACTCAGTAGACAGCTCAGGAAAGCTCTCGGTTTCCTGCCCGGTCGCGACGGTATCGGAAGACGTCCTCGTAAAGAACGAGACGTACACGAAAAGCAGGATAGTGTTCCATACGCAGGACGGCGATGTGGTTACTTATCTATCAGCGCCGGAAAAACCGCTCGTGGCGGTTGTGTACGTCCCAGGTGCCGGGGAGACGGTCGCGGCGCACGGCGAACGGATGCTCCGGTATGCAAAGGCGGGCTATGCCTTCCTGTACGTTGACATCCGGGGCAACGGCGGCGGGACTGCAGGGCTGCCGTTCGGGCAGCAGCTGATCCAGTCAGATTATGCGAAATTCGGGGCAGGCAGATGGCCCCAGTATTACGAGACCATCTGCGACCTGTCGGAAGCCCGCAGGTACCTCGCAGATCGATACAATGTCCCGGTCTATGCCATGGGGTCGAGCAACGGCGGGCGGTACGCGGTGATTGCGGCTGCCACAGACCCGGCATTTGCCGGCTATATCGGGATCTCGACATCGGACTGGGGGCTTTACGACTCGATCACCGCGCAGGACATTACGGGTGATCCTGTCCGGTTTGCCGCATCGGTCGAGCCATCCACGTACATCGCGTCCATATCGCCGCGCCCAGTATGGATTCTCCATTCGCATTCGGACACAATCATCCCGTTCGATAGCGGAAAGGACCTCTATGAGCTGGCGGGCGAGCCGAAGGCGCTGATCGAATTTGCCGGCGCCCACGGCATCAACTCCGATGCCGATGATCGCATCCTCTCAGAATGGGCGCAAATTTATGGCACGCGCGGGTAAACAGATATGAGATTTCCATAACCGGGAACATTTATGGCTGAAGCAGTGGAGATGGACGACGCGCGAAAGCGCTACGAGTTCAAGAAAAAACTGGAGAGCCTCGAATCGATGCAGGGGAGCGGCACGGAGCTCATCTCGCTCTATATTCCCCCGAACAAGCAGATCCATGATGTGACTGCACAGCTGCGCGACGAGTTCGGCCAGTGCGCCAATATCAAGAGCAAGCAGACCAGAACGAACGTCCAGAGCGCGATCTCCTCCATCCTCTCGCGGCTGAAGTACTACAAGACACCGCCGCCAAACGGCATGGCGGTCTTCTGCGGGAGCCATCAGCTCGGCGGCGACAGGACGGATTTCTCGTGCACGGTTGTCGACCCGCCCGAGCCCCTGAACATCTCTATGTACCGGTGCAGCTCCAATTTCGAGCTCGAACCGTTGAAGCAGATGCTCGAGGAGAAGAGCGTTTATGGCCTTCTCGTGCTCGACCGACGCGAGGCGTACTGGGGTTTTTTACGGGGCAACCGGATCGACCCGGTCGGCGGTATAACATCGACCGTACCCGGTAAGCAGCGCAAGGGCGGTCAGTCGAGCGTCCGGTTCCAGCGGTTGCGCGAGATCGCGATCAACGATTTCTACACCAAGATCGGCGAGCGGGCGAGCGCCATCTTCATGGCGGAGAAGGACTTCTTCAACCGGTTCAAGGGCGTGCTGATCGGGGGCCCGAGCCCGACCAAGGAAGAATTCGAGGCCGGCAACTACCTCCACCACGAGCTCCAGAAGCGGATCATCGGGCTATTCGACGTCGCGTACACCAACGAGAGCGGCCTCCCCGAGCTCGTGGACGCGGCAAAGGATGCGTTAAAAGGCATGGAGGTCGTGAAAGAGAAGGCATTCATGGACAAATTTTTAAAGGAACTCGTAAAAGACGGGGGGCTTGCCGCATACGGTGAGGAGAGTATCCGCAAAAACCTCGAGATCGGGGCTGTCGACACCCTGCTCCTCTCGGGCAGCCTGCGCAAGTCGCGCCTGAAGATCAAGTGCCAGAGCTGTGATTATTCTGAGGAGAGAACTGTCAGCGTGGAGCCGGGAAAAGATACCAGGGATATCCCCCTCGGATCCTGCCCGAAGTGCACGGCCCCGCTCGTCCTTGAAGAGGAGAATGATATCATCGACGAACTTACAAAACTTGCCGATGCGTCCAGTGCAAAGATCGAGATCATCTCGGATGACTTCGAGGAGGGGTCGATCCTCTTTTCGGCATTCGGCGGGATCGCGGCCATCCTCCGCTACAGGACGGGGTTCTGATGCTGCGTGAGGCAAGAGAGGTCGTGGAACGGGCTCTTAAGGAAAAGACCGGGCTTTCCGACGTTGCGCTCGCGGACGGCGGGGAGCACGCCGACCTCGCGACAACTGTTGCGTTCGCGCTCGCAATAATCCGAAAGCAGCCGCCGGTGAAGATTGCAGCGGAGATCACACAGGCGCTGGCTGCCGACCCTGCATTAAAAGCCCTTGATATCGCGGTCGAGACGAAAGGGCCGTACATCAACTTCCGTTTCGGCAGCGCGTATGTCAGGGGATCTTTAAAAGCCGCAGTGCAGCCCGGCTATGGATCGCTCCCGAAGAGACAGGAGAGGGTCGTGCTCGAACACACGAGCGCCAACCCCAACGGCCCCCTCCACGTCGGTCACATCCGGAACTCCATCATCGGCGACACGCTTGCCCGCGCCTTCCGGAAAGCCGGTTACCGGCTCGAGGTCCAGTACTATGTCAACGACATGGGCCGGCAGATCGCGATCGTTGTCTGGGGATTTACTAACCTTGACTCCGGGCAGCAGCCGGGCGAGAAGGAAGATGCCCATATCGCCCGGGTCTACATCGCGGCGAACCGGGAGATCGAAAAGGATGAAGGAATCACGCAGCAGGTCGACAAACTGATGCAGCTCGTGGAAGGCGGCGATGCGGCAACCGTGAAGAAGTTCCGGAAAGAGGTGGCCCGCTGCCTCGACGGGTTTGCCGTTACCTTAAAAGACCTCAATGTCGCCCACGACCGGTTCGTCTGGGAGAGCGACTTTGTCCGGAACGGGGACACGGCGCGGATCATCGGGCTTGTGAAAAAACTCCCGCAGGCCCGCGAGGAGGAGACGCTTGCCCTCGACCTCTCGGAGTTCGGCTTTACTAACAAGTACGTGATCCGCAGGAGTGACGGCACCTCGGTCTACGCTGCCCGCGACCTCGCCTACCATGCCTGGAAGTCCCGGAACTTCGACCGTGCGATCGACGTGCTCGGCGCCGACCACAAGCTGATCGGCGCCCAGCTCATCTGCACTTTAAAACTTCTCGGCGAGAAGCCGCCCGAGATCGTCCACTTCGAGTTCGTCTCGCTCCCCGAGGGCTCGATGTCCACTCGGGCCGGTAAGTTCGTCTCGGCCGATGACCTGATCGCCGAAGTGACGAAGCAGGCGTTTGACGAGGTTACCGTGCGGAGGCCGGAACTTCCCGAGGATCAGCGTCGCACGATCGCAAAGTCCGTCGCCCTTGCCGCAATCCGCTACGATATTGTGAAGGTCTCGCCCGAGAAGAGCACGGTCTTTGACTGGAAGGAGGCGCTCGACTTCGAGCGGCAGAGCGGCCCGTACATCCAGTACGCCCATGCACGGGCCTGCAGCATTCTCGAAAAAGCCGGAGAGTTTCCGGAATGCTACGATCTTGCTGACGAGTCCGAGATCACGCTCGCAAAGCAGCTCGCACGGTTCCCTGCCGTGATTCAAAACGTCGTTTCAGACCTCCGCCCGCACCTGCTCGCGATCTACGCCCGCGAGGTTGCCGACACCTTCAACTCGTTCTACCACTTCGAGCCGGTCTTAAAGAGCGAAGGGAAGGTCAGGGACCGCCGGCTGACTCTTGTGAAAGCGGTGCAGAACACGCTTAAGGAAGCGCTTGAGACGCTCGGGATCGATGCCGTCCGGACCATGTGATGCCCTGAGAAGGCAGGGCTACCAGTTCTTTTCTTCGCAATCGTCGGCGGCGCTCAAGCCCTGCATGTGGTGCAAGCGGGCGCTTGCCGGCGGCGACATGTGCTACAAGCACCAGTTCTACGGGATTGCCAGCCACCGCTGCGTCCAGATGACCCCGACGCTCCGCTGCAACCAGCGCTGCCTCTTCTGCTGGCGGTCGTTCGAGCACGAGGTGACCGCAGAGGAGGAGTGCCCGCCGGACGTGATCCTTACCGGCATCCGCCGGCTCCAGAAGAAGGCGCTCGCCGGCTACAACGCAGTCCTCGACAACACAGTAACGGACGAGAAGTGGCAGGAGGCGCTCGACCCGAAGCACGTTGCAATCTCCCTCTCGGGCGAACCCACGCTCTACTCCAGGCTCCCGGAGCTGATCGATCTCTTCAACGCGAACGGTTACACGACGTTCCTCGTCAGCAACGGGACGAACCCGGATGTTCTTGAACGGTGCAGGGCATACCAGACGTACGTCTCGCTGGACGCACCGGACGAAGAGACGTACCGTAAAGTCTGCCGCCCGCTCGCCGACACGTGGGAGCTGGTGAACGAGAGCCTGCGCCTGCTGGGGAAATGCCGCTCCGCAGTGCGGATCACGCTTGTTGCCGGCCTCAACGATGTCACGCCGGCGAAGTACGCGGCGATCCTGCAGGAATCGGGGGCCCGGTTTGTTGAAGTGAAAGGATATATGTATCTGGGATACAGTAGAAACCGGTTACAGCGGAAGAACATGCCGGAGCACGACGCCGTCCGTGCGTTTGCGGAAAAGATTGCCGCGGCGTGCGATTATAGAGTCCGCGACGAGAACCGGCTGAGCAGGGTTGTCTGTCTGGAGCGTGAGGGATGAGGTTTGACCCGGAGGAATGGAAGAAGCGATCGCATGAGAACTTCGAGAAGGCGTGGCACGACGGACTGTCCGTGCTGACCCCGCCGGGGCAGGCCGGGAAGTACCCCCGGCACACATACCCGCGGGCGCAGGCCCACCCGGTCTTTGCGACCATCCAGCGGCTGCGCGAGACCTACCTTTCGCTCGGGTTCTCCGAGGTTGAGAACCCGGTGATTGTCGAGGAGCAGGACATCTACCGGCAGTTCGGCCCGGAGGCGATGGCGGTGCTGGACCGGGTCTTCTACCTCGGCGGCCTGCCGCGGCCGAACGTCGGGATCTCGCGGCGGCAGCTGGACGAGATCAACGACCTGTTGAAAAGCCACCGGAGCCCTCTTGCCCACAGCGACACGGACCCGGCAAAAGCCCACCCGGCAGGACATTACAAGCCCATGGCCCCGGAGACCGAGGAGAAACTCCGGGAGACTCTCCACGCGTACAAGAAGTCCGAGATCGATGGCGATGAACTCACGATCGAGCTTGCAAAGGTGCTGGGTGTTGACGACGGACTCGTCGTACACATCCTCGACTCCGTCTTCCCGGAGTTCCGCAATCTTGCCCCTGAGTCCTCGCGCTCGACCCTGCGAAGCCACATGACGAGCGGGTGGTTCTTAACGCTGGGCGCGATCTGGGAGAAGTCCCCGCTGCCCCTCCGGCTATTCTCGGTCGACCGCTGCTTCCGGCGCGAGCAGGCGGAAGGCCCCACCCGGCTCATGACCTACCATTCGGCCTCGTGCGTTGTCGCCGGCGAGGACATAACCAACGAGGACGGCAAGGCGGTTAGCGAAGCCCTCCTCTCCGCGTTCGGGTACACGGACTTCCGTTTCCAGCCGGACGAGAAGCGCTCCAAGTACTACATGCCCGGCTCCCAGACCGAGGTGTACGCCCGGCACCCGGTCCACGACTGGGTCGAGGTGGCGACCTTCGGCATGTACTCGCCGTCCGCGCTCGCGGAGTACGGCATCGGGATCCCGGTCATGAACCTCGGGCTCGGCGTTGAGCGGCTCGCCATGATCGCGTACGGCGGGTCCGACATCCGGCAGGTCTGCTACCCCCAGTTCTTCCCCCACCCGCTTTCCGACCGCGAACTCGCCAGTGCTATCCATCTCCGCGAGGAGCCGTCAACACCGGAAGGAAAGATGCTCGCTGAGGCCATCGTGCGGGTCGCCGCAGCGAACGCAAACGCACAGGGCCCCTGCTCCTTCGATGCCTGGGAGGGCTCCCTGTACGGCACGCCAATCAAGGTCACGGTCGAGGAGCAGGAATCGACCGCGAAACTCTGCGGGCCGGCGTGCGGAAACGAGATCTTCGTGCACGCAGGATCCATCCTCGGCGTGCCCGATGTGGAGAAGTGGATGCAGGTCCGCACGGAAGGCGTGAATGTCGGGATCACCTACCTCGACGCTGTCGCCGCATACGCCGCGGCCCGGATCGAAGGGGCGGCCCGGTGCGGGAAACCGGCCGTCGTGCAGGTCAAGATGGCGAAGCTTCCCAGCGACATCAACGTCCGGATCGAGGACTACGCGATGCGCTTCATCACGGACAACAAGAAGAAGGTCGACCTGCGGGGGCCGGTGTTCTTGGCGGTCAGGTCGGTTGTCAAAGAATAATCTGTTTTTTTACGCCCGGTCCTGCAAAAAGATCCGGCGGTGGATGATCCGCCACGAGAGGATCAGCTGGACGATATCGGTTGCCGTCACTTTCTTGCGATGGGCGAACATCTCGATGGGGTGGACGCCGGTCTGCCGCTCCACGGTCTTTTCGAGGGCCCGGATCGTCTCGTAATTCATCTCGCCGTCAAAGGTTAACGCCCGCATCCGCTCGCAGGCGTTCTCCTTGTTCGAGAACTCGATTAAGAAATCCCCGTTATGGAACGAGAGGAGCGAGTGGAGGTCGATGGTAAGGTCGATGTCCGCAATCGCCTTCCTCATCTGGTTCTGCAGAAGCGAGATCTGGTAGACGTTTCTTTCCGCCCCCTTCTCTTTCCCGTATTTCGAGTACCGGATCTCGATGACAGCATCGGCGCTACAGCGCTGCGGTGCGATAAACTCGTCGTAGTCCTTCTCGCGCCGTGCAATCTCCACGCCGACTTCATCGGAGGAGTACCCGCGTTTCTCCATGTCCCGGCGCCGCTTCCACTCGTACTTCACCTCCTTTTCCGGGTCGACAAAGACCGAGAAGTCCATGAGCTCGCACAGGTGCGGGGTATAGAGCGTATGCAGGCCTTCGAGAATTAGGATCTTCTTCGCGGTAAAGGGGACTGGCAAATCAAACCGGCCGGTGCTGTGGTTGTACACCGGTTTTTCTATCGTCCTTCCCTCTTTGAGTGCGGCAATATCCGATTCCAGCTGTGCGATATTGTTGGCATCGGGATGCAGGGGGGTGATGTCGCGGCGCCTGCGTTCCTCACGGTCGTACCTATGGTAATCGTCGAGCGTTATCGTCGCAACGAGATCGGGGCCGAAGATCTGGCGGATGGCGTTCGTAAAAGTCGTCTTGCCTGACCCGGAATCGCCGGCAACGCCGATGGTGAAGACAATCGGGGACTTGGCGATGATCTCCTTGAAATTCGGGTGGGCGCTCATGTCAGCTGTACCAGCGTGAGACGTCCGGCTATTAAGGTTCTGTCAAGGTGGCTTTCCCTGCTCCGGCTCTTTTCAGGAATATGGTTCCGGTCGGTTTTGTTAGAAAATAATAACAAATATTGTTAGAAATGGATAACATTTATATGGTTCTGTGTTAGAAATAGATAACATACGTGGTGAAACCTGTGAAACAGAGAAATCTCTATCGGATTATTGTCGGGTTAGTTATGATCGTCAGCGGTGTCGTATCGATCCTGACGATGGGAAACGAGGTTGTCATCGGCATTGTTCTACTCTGCCCTGGTATTGCATTCCTGATTACCGGAATTATTCGTCACCGGAGATACGGTGACGATCCGGAATCGGATGAACGGTCGAAGAAGATCGGTGCATATGGACTATCCTATGCCTGGCTGACCGGGCTCTTCTTCATGTTCGGCCTTTTCTGGCTGGATTACCTCAGCATCTTTAAGCTCAGTGCACAGAATGCACTTGCCCTGTCAATCCTTGTCCTTGCCATCTCTGCTGTGCTCTATCCCGTATATATCTCAAGGCGCGGGGATGTCGACTAAGATCATGATGCACGGAGGAATCCGCAATGCAGACGAGGATTAAGGAGTACCGCACCCAGCTCTCCCTGACGCAGGAAGAGCTGGCACGAAAAGTGGGCGTTCGCAGGGAGACGATCGTATTCCTCGAGCAGGGGAAGTACAACCCCTCGCTCCGGCTCGCCCACGACATTGCGGTCGCGCTCGGCGCAAAGATCGACGAGCTCTTCATCTTTGACGATGAGGTGCCGGGGCCGGAGAGCCGGGTCGTGCTCGTGGATTAATCCGGCCGGATCGCCGCGATCGGCCAGGCCCTGCCCCCTTCCTGCAACGGTAATTTTTCCTCTTCTTTTCCTGCAAGCGAATCCAGGATCGTGATCGTCGCTTCCTTATCAAGCGGGACATTGTCGTTCCCGCACTTGGGGGAGTAGATGCAGGACGGGCAGCCGGCATCGCAGCGGCAGTCGCGGACGAGGGAACGCGATGCGCTGAAGAGGTCGGGGAGCAGCCCGAACGCCTTTTCGGCGAGCCCGATCCCACCCTCATACCCGTCATAGACGAAGACCGTGGGCTCCCCCGCATCCCCATACGCGGGGACCGAGAGCCCGCCGATGTCCCAGCGGTCGCACAGGACAAAGAGCGGCATCATCGCGATAATCGCGTGCTCGGCGCCGTGCAGCCCGCCGGCAAGGTCAAGCCCGGCTGAAACGGTGCGCTGTTCGGCAGCCGTCGGCAGGACGAACCAGAACGCTTTCGTCCGGAACGTGAGCGGCGGGAGATCCAGAGGCTCCACGCCGAGAACCGTGTCCTTCCGCTTGATCTTGTAACAGGTGTACCTCTCGGTCACTTCCACGTCGCCGAATGCACACTCCGCACCGTTGATGGTTTTCTTTTCTGTCGTATCGATGATGGACAGGTCAATCTCTTTCATCGGCTGGGTGTAATAGTCGACATCCGTCTCGGCAACCCGGATCGTATGCGATGCAAGGTCCATCTCCGTAACAATGTAGGTCACTCCCTGGTGGAGCATGATCGCGCCATCGTGGGCCTCGCGGTAGGCCTGCGCCCGGTCCATTGTCTCGAGGAGGTTTCCGCTGCAGACCACGCGGAAGCTTTCCGCTGACAGCCCATCGAGCCGGACCGCATCGGTCGCCCGGCCCCGGCCTGTGTACACGATCCCCCGCCGGGTCTCGCGCAGGAGCCCGGCTGCGACAAGATCTCCGGTCATCGCTGTAAAAGATTCCCCGAAGAATTCGCTGTCCGCCTCAGGGCGGAGCGGGAGCTCCGCGGCAGCGCAGAGGATGTGCCCGGAGACGATGTAGGGATTTTCCGAATCGACGATGATGTGCTCAGAAGGGCGCGAGAAGAACTCGTCCGGGTGGTTCATGAAGAACTGGTCGAGCGGGTCCTGCTTGGCGACGAGGATTGCAACCGACTCCCGGCCGTTGCGACCCGCCCTTCCGGCCTGCTGCCGGGTGGACATCATCGTCCCGGGATATCCGGCGATGATCACCGCGTCGAGGGACCCGACATCGATCCCCAGCTCGAGCGCGTTGGTCGCAACAAGCCCCTTCATCCGCCCCTCCTTGAGCTGCCGCTCGAGCAGCCTCCGTTCTTCCGGAAGGTACCCTGCCCGGTACGATGCGATCGTCGCCGCGAGCCGTTCCGAGGTCCTCTTTGCGTCCTCGCGTGCCCAGAGTGCGACGAGCTCGGTCATCTTCCGGGAGCCGGTGAAGCAGAGTGTCTGGAGATCGGATTTTACGCACGAGAGCAGGAGGTCCTTGGTCTCGTTTAGGGTCGAGCGTTCCGCGATGCCGTCATAGAACGGGTTGAACAGGATCGTATGCTTCCTCCCCCGCGGCGACCCGTCGTCTGCGATATGCTCGAAGGTCCGGCCGGTGAGGTTGTACGAGAATTCAGCCGGGTTGGCAAGCGTTGCCGATGAGAGAACGATCTGCGGGTCGGATCCGTAGTGCCGGCAGAGCCGGAGGAGCCGCCGGATCAGGAACGAGACATGGGACCCGAAGACGCCGCGGTACCGGTGGGCTTCGTCGATCACGACAAACGAGAGACCGGAGAGGAAAAACTGCCACTTCACGTGCCATGGCAGGACCTGGTGCAGCTCGTAGGGGTTGGTCAGCACGATCCGGGCGTGCTCGCGGATCGCCGCCCGCTTTGACTGGGGGGTGTCGCCGTCATAGATCGCCGGCTTTGCGTCGATCCCGGTGTATCCGGCCAGCCGTTCGAGAGTTGCGAGCTGGTCGTTTGCGAGCGCTTTTGTCGGGTAGATATAGAGGGCGCGGGAATTATTGTCGGCCGCGAGCCGGGAAAGGACCGGGATGTTGAACGCAAGCGTCTTGCCGCTCGCCGTGGGGGTCGTGATGATGATGTTGCTTCCACGACCGCAGGCATTGATCGCGTCGCACTGGTGGGTGTAGAGCCGGATCCCGTATCCGGAGAGGTACGCGGCGATCGCCTCGTGAGGCGATGCCTCAAGTATCCCGTACCGGGGCAGTTCCGGCCCGGCCGCCCGGGTATGGACTGCCCGCCGCCGGTAGACTGGGTTTGCGGAGATCTGGTGGAGCAGGTCAGCAATTGCCATACGTTTCACCGATGAGGCGGAAGAAGACCATCGCGAGCGAGAGGACGTCCTGCCGGTTGTGCGTGACGATCGGGACCAGCGGGCCGCAGTTGCCGGTCCTGAGGTACGTGTCGTAGAACTCCGGGACCATCTGGCCGGGAACGTCATCCTTGCGGACAATGCCGAAGAGCTCCCTCTCCAGCGCGGAGAGGCGCAGGGACGGGTACCGGTTCCGCCACATCCCCCGTGCAAAGTGCAGGCAGTCGAAATGCGGGATGCCGGACACCACGCCCAGCCCATAATACGCAAGCCGTTCCTGAAGGTACGGGAGGTCGAATGCCTTGCCGTTGTAGGTGACGAGTGCAGAGCGGTCGTCGGAAAGGTGGCTGAGCGCCGCGAAAAGGGCTGCCGGTTCCTCATCCACCGACCGCAGGAGGTACTGGCTGATCGCGAGGTGCCGTCCCTCGACTGTTCCGACACCGATGAGGATGACCGGGCGGGAGAAGAGCCCGAGCGTCTCGATATCGACAAACACAAAATCCTCCGGCTCGTGGAATCCTGCCGCGCCGAGCACCATCGGGTGCGACCGCTGGTGCCGCGAACCAATAAGTTCCATGATGCCGGCCGATGTCGGCTCTTCAAGCTTCCGGATCACCCGGCCGGCAGCCGGCCGGAACCGGGGGTGCCGTGCAAGGTCGCGGATAGTCGCATACCCCCGTGCCTTCAGCCGGCGCTCGGTCGCCTTCCCGATCCCATGCACGAGGGTCAGGTCGCGCCAGACCCCGGTGAAATATTCTTCGGGATCGATCCGGGCCTGCGCGATGGGGTGCCGGCTCCGGAGGGAAAAACTGTTCCCGGCCTCGTTCTCTTCAACGGTCCCTGAGAAGACCTCTTCGAACGGGCGGTTGCGGTACCGTTCAAGGAGGGCGGCAAGCATCCGCTGTGCTTCCGTTTGCTCTGATGCATAGAGGCAGCTTCTGAACAGGTTCGTGCCGAAGACGTTACCGTCCCGGACAACCTCATACTCACGGAGAGCCCCGATCCGCTGCTGCCAGGCCTCGCCGATCCGGGAGCTGGCCGGTACTGCTGCCATCGTCCTGATCAGACATCTGGACATTCCATGGTTAAATCCATAACCGCACGGGGCGAAAGTGATACGAACACGAAAGCGGCCTGCCCCCTCATGGAAAAGGGCAGACACGGAAGCGTCCGGCTCTCGCCGGACCGATTGTTGTAAAACCAGGAGATTCATTGTGGATGTCAGGGGATTTTTAATCGATCTTGACGGCGTCCTGTATGTCGGGGAAAAGGCGATCGATGGCGCACGCGAAGCGATTGGGCTGTTAAAAGAGAGAGGCTACCGGTTCAGGTTCGTTTCGAATACGACCCGGAAGTGCCGGAGCACGATCGCGGAACGTCTGTCCCGGATGGGATTTTCAATTAACGAGACTTCCATCTTCACGCCCCCGCTCGCCGCGATCGCAAAGATGAATGCGGAGGGAAAGCACCGTTGCATGCTCATTACGACTGGCGATGTCCACAAGGACTTCGAGCAATGGTGCGAAAAAGATACAGGATCAGATGCTATCGATTACGTTGTCGTCGGAGATGCGGGAGAGGCGATGACATACGAGAAGCTCAACCGTGCGTTCCGGCTCATCAATGCCGGCGCCGAGCTCATCGCACTTGAAAAGGACCGCTTCTGGATGGCACCGGACGGGCTGATGCTCTCGGCCGGTCCTTTTGTCGCCGCACTCGAATTTGCGACCGGAAAAAGCGCCACCATCATGGGAAAACCCTCGCGGCAGTTCTTCGATATGGCGCTTCGCGACATGGGACTGCCGGCAGACCAGGTTGCCATGATCGGGGACGACATCATCACCGATATCGCCGGGGCGCGGAAGGCGGGGATGAGGGCGGTCCTTGTCCGGACCGGCAAGTATTCGAAAAGTGCACTTGACGGGGCTGCCATCAAACCGACTGCCGTCATCGACTCGATCGCGAAGATTGGAGAGATCCTGTAAAAACCGTCAGGATTTTTCTGACAGTACTTGATCCTTTTTTCAATGCTCTTCCTGTCCGGAGCTCCCTGCACCAGACCTAAGCGTCGCCATCGATAAGTTCAGGATCCGGAAAACCGGAAACCTGTTCGCAGCCGCCAGATGCCAGTAATAGACGCCGGAAAGCCGACTCGCAATACTGCCGGGATATATCGATCCCGATGTACCTGCGCTGCTGTTTCAGGGCGGCAAGCGTCGTCGTCCCGGCGCCGTTGAACGGGTCGAGCACGATATCGTTCCGGTACGAGAAGAGCTTGATCAGCCTGCGGGGCAGCTCCTCCGGAAACATCGCCGGGTGGTTGTGATCCTTCATCCGGATCTCCGGCGGGAACGTCCAGCGCCCGATCACCCACTCTTTGAACTCCTCCGCCGTGATGTCGATGTCCTCGCGCCGCCCGGCCTTCCTGTGTGTCTCCTTGTCGAAGACCTCGATATACTCCCACGTGTACTTGATGTAGGGCATGGATGGCGACTTCCAGCTTCCCCACGCAGTATACTTTGCGTTGTAGTTGTTCTTCTCCCAGAGAAACTCCGCTTTCCACAGGAGCCCCAGCTGCCGGAGCTGAGCGGAGATGATATGATGTGTCGGGACATAGTCCGAAAAAAGCGGCTGGACATTGACCGCGATCCGTCCGCCGGGCTTCAGCACGCGGGCGCATTCCGACCAGACCCCGAAGAGCTTCTTGAAATACTCGTTCCATTCGTAGGTGTCGTTTTTCGGGTCGCTTGCATAGGAATGGCCGAAGTTGTAGGGCGGCGAGGTGATGACAAGATCAACGCTCTCCCCGGGCATGCGGGAGAGTATTGTTTCCGCATCCCCGCAGAAGATGCGGTTGACATACGGCAGGATTCCTTCGGGTTCCCTGACCAGCCGTGATTTTTTAGCCTGCTTGGTCCCCTTCCGGATCCGTTCCTTGCCCGGCTTATCCTTCACCTTTTCAGGCCGCATCGGTCCACTGGTCCTGTGTACAGTTCCGTCCCGGATATGTTAAAGAATGGCGGTCGTTGCCTGATGGATGGCACAGTAACAAGCGTTTAATCCTGCCATCGACATACACTGTTCCGATTGTCCTATGCTGCATATTGAAGACCTGCATGTGAAGGTAGGGGACAAGGAAGTCCTGCACGATATCAACCTTCACATCGGGGAAGGCGAGACCCATGTCCTCTTAGGGCCCAACGGATCGGGCAAGACGACGCTTCTCATGACGATCATGGGTTTTTCCAATTACGTGATCACCGAGGGAAAAATCGTTTTCAAAGGGGAGGACGTGACCATGATGCACGCCCACGAGCGGGCACAGCGGGGGATTGGGATGCTCTTCCAGCGGCCCCCGACGATTTCCGGCCTGAAGCTCGGGAAGCTCTTAACCGCAATATCGAAGGATAAGAAAGAGGATATCCCGAAGCTTGCCGAATCCGTCCACATGGACAGGTTCCTTGAGCGTGATATCAACAAGGGGTTCTCCGGCGGCGAGATCAAGCGCAGCGAAGTCCTGCAGCTGATGATCCAGAACCCGGACTTCGTCATGCTGGACGAACCGGAGAGCGGTGTCGACCTCGAGAACATCTCGCTCATCGGCACCGCGATCGGCTCGCTGCTCGAGAAGGAGAAGCACATCGTCAAGCGGCAGAAGAGCGGGCTTGTCATCACCCATACCGGGTATATCCTCGATTACCTCGAAACCGACCGGGGCCATGTCATGTGCGACGGGATGATCAAATGCCACGGGAATCCCCGCGAAATTTTAAAGGACATCAAGCAGCGCGGGTACAGGGAGTGTCTCGAATGCCGCCAGACCTGATCCCGACCCCGCTCTCCAAGGCCGACCAGGAACGTCTCGCCCAGTCGGGAATCGACCTTGCCATGAGGAACCGGTGCGGCAGCTACCTCCAGATGGACCAGGACATTGTCCACTCAGAATGCTCGCAGGAGGGCATCGAGGTCTTAACCTACAAGAAGGCGATGGAAAAGTACGACTGGATGAAGGATTATGCATGGAAGGTCGTCTCGCCGGACAAGGACGAGATCACGAAGTACGTTGCAGCACAGAAGGACCCGAAGGGGTACGTGATCCTCGCCCATAAGGGATCGTCCAACATCCTCCCCATTCAGGCCTGCCTGTATCTCGGCCGGCAGCAGATCCAGCATGTCCACAACATCATCATCGCGGAGGAGGGCGCCGAACTCCACATCATCTCGGGATGCACGAGCGGCGCCCACGTCGGCAAAGGCGGGGCCCACTACGGCATCTCGGAGTTCTACGTGAAGAAGAACGCAAAGATCAGCTTTACCATGATCCACAACTGGACGGAGGATATCGAGGTCTTCCCGCGGAGCGCATCCGTTGTCGAGGAGAACGGGGTGTTCCTCTCCAACTATGTCTGCATGCAGCCGGTGAAAAAGGTGCAGATGTACCCGACGGCGACACTGAAGGGGGAGAACTCGGTTGCACGGTTCTCGAGCATCGTGATCGCCTCGCCAACATCATATATGGACCTCGGCTCCCGGGCAATCCTTGAAGGGAAAGGGGCGAGCGCGGAGCTGATCACCCGGGCGATAACGAAGGGCGGGACGATTATCTCCCGCGGCCACATCCTAGGCAAGACTGCAGGCACCCGCGGGCACCTCGAATGCAAAGGCCTGATCCTGCAGGACGGCAGGATCTACGCGATCCCGGAGATCGAGGGCAATGTCGTCGGCACCGAGCTCTCCCACGAGGCTGCGGTCGGCAAGCTGGCAAAGGAGGAGATCGAGTACTTGATGTCCCGGGGCCTCGACGAGGACGAGGCAACTGCAACCATCATCCGCGGTTTCCTTGATGTTAAAATCTCCGGGCTTCCCGAGGCGCTCCAGAAACAGATTGACGCATCCATCGACGTGGCGGAGAAATCCGGGTTCTGAAAAAAATCATACGCATGACACAATTCCCGCGTGACGACGAACGACGGCGCATGGTGGAACGCCAGATCGAGGCGCGGGGGATCAAAAACCCGCTCGTCCTTACCGCGATGCGGGAGGTCCCCCGCCACCTCTTCATCCCGCCGCCGTACGACCGTGCCGCCTACGACGACTGCCCGCTTCCCATCGGAAACGGGCAGACCATCTCCCAGCCATATATCGTCGCGCTCATGACCGAGATGCTCGATCCCGCTCCGGAGGATAACGTGCTCGAGATCGGTGCGGGAACCGGTTACCAGGCCGCGATCCTCTCCCGGATCGTCAGGAGGGTGACAACCATCGAACGTCTTGAGCCTGTCGCTGCACTTGCGAGGAAGAACCTCGAAAATCTTGGTATCCTGAATGTCAAGGTTATCAAGGGCGATGGCACGCTCGGCTATCCCCCCGATGCCCCATACAATGCGATCATCGTCACCGCTGCAACACCGGAGATTCCGCAGCCGTTGATCGACCAGCTTGCGGAGGGCGGACGGCTCGTGGCACCCGTTGGCGGGAGAGATATCCAGGAACTGGAGAAGCTGGTCAGGCACGGGAGTTCGATTAAGCGCTCATATTATGGCGGCGTCAGGTTCGTCCCTCTCATCGGGCAGCACGGCTGGGGGGCGTGATCCCAGTGAAGATCCACGATGTCAGCCGTCCGCTGTTCAGGGGGGATATCGTCTATCCCGGTGATCTTGCGCCCTCGTTCCGGCAGGAAGAGCGGGGCCTGTACCTGATCAGTGACCTCCATTTCAGCAGCCATGCCGGCACCCATATCGATGCCCCCGTACATTACCTGAAGACGGGGATGACCATCGATGAGATCCCCCTTGATATGCTGATCGGGAAATGCCGGGTCATCGATGTGCGGAAGGCAGGAAGTACGATAACGGCGTCTCACCTGTCCGGCAGGATCTCTGGCACTGAGCGGATCCTGCTGAAGACCGAGTTTGCCGGAAAGACCGGCTTTTATTCCGAATATTCCCACCTTTCGCTGGATGCCGCACAGCTCCTGACGGGATCCGGCATGAAATGCATCGGGATCGATTCCCCGTCGATCGAGGCCTGCCAGTGCGATGGCTCGGTGCATCGGGAACTCTTAAGCCATAACTGTATCATCATCGAACTCCTCGACCTTGAAGAGATCCGCGAGGGGGATTACATGATGGCGGCACTTCCGCTTCGTCTCGCCGGGGTCGACGGCGCCCCTGCACGGGTCGTGCTCATCGAAACGGATGGCTGAATGGTCATGAATATCATCGAAGAATCAGTAAAAAAACTGGAGGAGGCCATCCATGACACCGGCTGCGATGACGGGGCAGTCACGCTCCGGCGCAACCCGGATGCAGTTAACTGCCAGTACGAGCGCGGTGCATGCATGGAATCCTGCTATGGAGGACGGACCGGGGAATTTGTCACGTCGGATCCGGTTGAAGCGACAACGAAAATCTCCTTCATGTTCGGAGCCGAGCTCACCAGGCCGCAGGCAAAGAGTGCGGCCTGTGCAATCCTCAACGTGCTCACGGTGTTTCTCTGCATGAGCCGAGGGGTCCGGGCCTGCCAGAAACCTGCGCATCGGCCCTGCCTCACGGAGTTGAAGGAAAAAATTACCGGAAAGCGCGTATACTCTGTCGAACCGATCCCGGTTCTTGGCTATGAACTCGGCAGCTCTGTCGCACCCGATCCTCAGAGCGCCGATATAATCCTCATCAACAACGAAGGTCTGGTCAATGAACAGGTATCGGAGATTATCCGGGAGTATCGCGGGAAGAAGGAGATACTCTGCATCGGCCCTTCGACATCGGGTGTGGCGGGCCTGGAACGGTTGGAGCGTTTCTGCCCCTATGGCACATAGAACAGATGGTTTTAAGGATAAGACTAATCCGCTGCACACGAGATGATTAAGCATGCTCTTTGGGTCATCCGGGATCCGGCAGAAGTATGGCCAGCAGCTTGTTGAGACGGCCATCTCCGTAGGTTCTGCGCTTGCCGCCCGATCGAAAGATACTGTGATCGGGATGGATACCCGCACGACGAGCCCCGTACTGCTGCATGCGGTTCTCTCGGGTATCCTCGGATCAGGGGGGATAGCACATACAGCAGGTATCGCCCCGACACCCTCAATTGCATTTGCCGCACGGGATTTTTCTGCCGGGTGCATGATTACGGCATCCCACAACCCTGAAGAGTACAACGGCCTCAAGCTCTTCAACCCCGATGGATCATCTTTTACCTGGGAGCAGCAGCAGGATCTGGAAAAGGATTTGAAGAGGCCTTGTTGGGCGGACTGGAAAAACCAGGGATCAAAGAGAGAGATTGACGCCATTGCCCCGCATTCGGCAGCAATTCTCTCCAAGGTTTCTGTAAATGAAGGGATGCGTGTCGTCCTCGACTGCGGAAACGGGGCCGGATGCAAGATCTCTCCCTTCCTCCTTGCCGATGCCGGTGTACAGGCCATCCAGCTCAACTGCAACCCTTCGGGCCACTTCTCCCGCCCATCGGAACCACTGGAGAAGAACCTCCCGTATATCGGCGAGATGGTGAAAAAGACCGGTTCCAGATGCGCTATAGTCCATGACGGGGATGCCGACCGGATGATGGCGTTCGACAACAGGGGCAGGTATATTGACGGCGATCACCTGCTGATGTTGTTTGCGCGATACATCGGTGCGAAACGTGTGGTCACGACAAGCGATGCCTCGATGCTCATTGAGGACATCGCCGAAGTCCGGCGGACGCCGGTCGGCGATGCGTTCGTTTCGGAAGAACTCCGTTCGTGGGGGGACATGGGGGGTGAGCCGTCCGGTGCATGGATCTTCCCGAAGATTTCCTTCTGTCCGGACGGGCCGTTTGCTGCTGCACTTTTCTGTGAGATTGCCTCTGAGATGAATGTTGCAGATGCGATTGATGCGATGCCCGCGTATCCGATCATCCGGCAGTCGTTGGAATCCAAGACGGCACGGGAAACGGTAATTGCCATTGGCGCAAAGAACCCGACTGATGGTATCCGGATCGAGGAAGACGATGCGTGGTGCCTGATCCGGGCAAGCGGGACCGAACCGAAGATCCGGATCACGGCCGAAGGCAGGACGAAACAGGCGGCCGATGCCATGTTCGAACGCGGCCGTTCTCTCGTGAAACAGGCAAAAACGCCTTAAACATTGCAGGCTGAGCTGTACGTATGCAGTGTGTCGTGCTCGCTGCCGGTGAGGGAAAAAGGATGCGCCCTCTCACAGCGAAGCGCCCGAAAGTGATGCTCCCGCTGGCAAACCAACCGATGATGGAACATCTCGTTGCCGCTGCACGGGAAGCCGGCATTACGGATTTCGTCTTCGTGGTCGGGTACGGTGAACGGGAGATCCGCCGGCATTTTGGGGACGGATCACGATATGGAATCAGTATTTCGTATACCCCGCAGCGCCACCAGCAGGGTACAGCAGATGCACTGAATGCCGCACGGGAAGATATCTCCGGCCCGTTCATCCTCATGAATGGGGATATGATCGTACATTCAGAAGATATCAGGGCAATATGCGAAAAGAAAGCGCCCTGTATGGGGGTCTTCACAACCGACCATCCGCAGGATTACGGCGTTGTCGTGGTGGAGGGTGGGATCGTGACTGCACTTGAGGAGAAATCAAAAAAACCGAAAAGCAGGCTGATCAATGCCGGTATTTATCTGTTTGATCCCGGAATATTCGAATACGTCGATGATGTCATCCCCTCACCGCGTGGTGAACTTGAGCTAACCGATGCCCTTGCAGGATACATCGGCCAGAAAAAAATGACCGCTTATCAACTCTCTTATTGGCTTGATGTTGGGGAGCCATGGGACATGCTGAATGCAAATGCCGCCCTTTTGGCACGGATAGATGGCGAGAACAAAGGGACTGTCGAAGAGAACGTCACGTTGAACGGACCCGTCTCGATCGGTGAGGGGACAGTATTGAAATCCGGCACATATATTGAAGGCCCATGCTGTATCGGCAGGGATTGCAGGATAGGTCCCCATGCTTACATCCGCGGAGCAACCAGTATAGGTAACAACTGCCATATCGGGCACTGTTCCGAGATTAAGAACTCCATCATCATGGAAAAATCCAGGATCCCCCATTTCAACTACATCGGGGACAGTATCATCGGAAGCGATTGCAATTTTGGCGCAGGGACCAAGATCGCCAATCTCCGCCATGACCACGGAACTATTAAGGTTGCCGGGAAAGACAGCAGGAGAGTGAAGTTCGGCGCGATCGTTGGTGACAATGTCCAGTTCGGGATCAATTGCTCCATTAATGTAGGGGCGGTTATAGGAAGCAATGCAAAATTCGCACCCGGCAGCTATATCGAAGGCCAGATCGGGGAGAACTCATTCATACGGTAGGTGACAGATGCAGGCAGTCATACTTGCAGCAGGGGAGGGAATGCGGGTCAGGCCGCTTACCCGGAGCAGGCCGAAAGCGTTGATCCCGGTGGCAAACCGCCCCATCATAGGATATGTGATCGATGCGCTGATCGAGAACGGGATCCGGGACATCATCGTTGTCACCGGGTATCGCAAGGAGCAGGTAACAAGGTTCTTGAACCAGCTCGACGTCCCGGTGACCGTAGTCGTTCAGGACAAACAGCTGGGCACCGCCCATGCCCTTCGATGTGCGGAACCGAAGATCAAAGGTGATTTCCTGCTCCTTCCCGGCGATAATTACATCGACCCGGGTTCGATCGCCAAGATCCGTGATACCCGGAATGCGATGCTCTTAAAGGAACACCCGAACCCGTCCAATTTCGGTGTCGTCCTGCTGCATGAGGGGTATGTTACAGAGATCCTGGAAAAACCGCTGGAGTCCCCGAGCTTCATGGTGAGCACCGGTATCTTCTCCCTGACCCCATCGTTCTTCGATTACATCCGTGGCAATGATATTACCGATGCTATTACGAATATGATCGGGAACGGCGAGAAGATCCAGGGCATAATCGCAGATGACTGGCAGGATGCCATCTATCCCTGGGACCTTTTAAAAATGAACACCCGCCTCCTCCCCTATGTCAAACCGGGAAAGGATGGCATGGTCAGCCGTAACGCAATTATCACCGGATCAGTCCGTATCGGGAAAGGATCGACAATCGGCCCCGGTACCGTTATCACCGGGCCCGTTATCATCGGAAACGATTGCGAGATCGGCGCCCACTGCTCTATAATGCCCAACACCAGCATCGGTGCCAGGGTAAAGATTGAGCCGTTCTGCCTTATAGGCAACGCCCTTGTCATGGATGACTGCTCGATCGGTTCACATTCCCGGGTCGTGGATGCGGTTATCGGGGAAGGATCTGTGCTCTCCAATCACGTGACGACCTGCACGAGCGCCTCCCTGATGGAGATCGGCGGATCGGTTGTCAGGCCGGCATTCGGCGCGATCCTTGGCGACGAGGTCCGGGCCGGCTCATTTACGACATTCAAGAACTGCATCGTCGGAAACAATGCTACCATTGAGGACGGGAACCGGGTCATCTCGTCCGGCATTCCTGACGATGCTCTGGTGATCTGACGTGTGCGGGATCGTCGGATATATCGGAAGGAGGAAGGCTGCACCCATCGTAATTGAAGGACTGAAAAAGCTCGAGTACCGCGGGTATGACTCATTTGGGATCGCAACACAGGGAAAGAAGATCGGGATCTGTAAGCATGAAGGAAAGATATCGGAGAACTCGGGATCGGCACTGAACCTGAAAGGTACGACTGGTATCGGGCACACGCGCTGGGCCACCCACGGAGTGCCCAACGATGTCAATGCCCATCCCCATACAGACTGCACTAACAGGATTGCAGTTGTCCATAATGGCATCATTGAAAATTATGCTGAACTAAAGCGTCAGCTCATCTCCAAGGGGCATACGTTCCGGTCGGAGACCGATACGGAAGTCATCGCACACCTGATCGAGGAACAGTATAAGGGCGACCTCCTCTCAGCAGTCAGCGACGCGGTCCCGTATCTGAAAGGCTCCTTTGCTATTCTTGCCATCTCCTCCGAAGAGAATCGTATTGTTGCCGTGCGGTACGCAAGCCCGCTCGTCCTTGGTATCGGGGATAACGAGCTCTTTGCCGCATCTGATATGACGCCTGTGCTCGAACACACAGAACGGGCCGTCTTTCTGGAAGACGGGGATATTGCCGATCTCTCGCGGGAAAAGGTTACGATCTATCACGGGAAGGAGGTCGTAGAGCGGCCAATGGAGCTCATCGACTGGTCGATCGAGGATACGAAAAAAGGCGGGTTCCCCCACTATATGCTCAAGGAGATCTACGAGCAGCCGCAGGCGTTTTACAATTCCGTCCGTGCCTGCACGAAAGAGACCCTGCCGGCAATCATAGGAAAACCATCGTCGGTCACGCTCGTTGCCTGCGGGTCGTCATACAACGCGGGGCTGATCTTCAAATACCTCCTTGAAGAGTCATGCGGCATCCCTGCCCGTCTCGAATATGCTTCTGAGTTCAAGTACTTCCCGCCCCCGGTAAGCGGTCTCGTCATCGGGATTACCCAGTCCGGGGAGACTGCGGATACCATTTCGGCCCTAAAACAGGCAAAAACGCACAACTGCCGGACACTTGCGATAACGAACGTCCTGGGCAGCTCGGTCAGCAGGATCTCCGATGCAACCGTTTATATGCGGGCCGGTCCCGAGATCAGTGTTGCCGCGACGAAATCGTTCACTGCCCAGCTTGCCGTCCTGATGCAGCTGATCAACTGCCTCTGCGAGGATCGGGCAGGAGATTTCCTGCTCCACGGTCATCGTGCTATCGAGGAAGTCCTGTTAAAGGATCTCACGGCCGCTGTCGCACTCTGCAGGAAGGCTGCGAGCATCTTTTATGTCGGCCGCGGACCGTTCTACCCCGTATCGCTGGAAGGGGCGCTCAAGATGAAAGAGATCTCCTACATCCATGCGGAAGGCTATGCAGCCGGTGAACTCAAGCACGGGCCTTTTGCGCTCCTTACTCCGGAAACACCTGTCGTAGCCATCTGTATGCCTGACGACACATACGGCGTGATGATCTCCAATATCAAGGAGATGATGGCCCGGGGGGCACCGGTGATCGTGCTGGGTCCTGAGGGTGACAAGGAGCTTATCGATATCGCCGATATCTTCATCCCGCTTCCCAAATCCCACAAGTTCCTGCAGGTATTGACAAGCCTTGTTGTCCTCCAGCTCCTCGCATACCATACTGCAGTTGCATTGGGCAGGGATGTCGACAAGCCCCGGAACCTTGCAAAGAGCGTGACAGTGGAATAGATCCCAAAGGGCAGCTGGCAGGCTCTTATCAGCTGCCAATGAGAAAGCGGTTCTAGTTTATCCAATTATTAGATCTATCCAAATCTATTTGTGTTCACTTTTTTAAACCTAAAGAGACAGGACAAGGTAGATCTGATGTTATCGTTATCTGATAAGAAAAAAGAGATTGTTATCATAACTTTGATAATCTTTTTTTCATTGTTCGCACTCTGGCTCCGTTTAATCCCGATGCTCAATTTGGGCAATAGTGATATCCTTACTCTCGTGGGTAGTGATGATCCCCTCTATAACCTCCGGCAGGTAGAACAGGTCCTCCATAATTTCCCTGGATATGCATGGTTTGATGCGATGACCCACTTCCCCGACGGCGATTTTATCTATTGGGGACCCTTGTTCACCTATATCCTTGTGATAGCCTGCATGATCGCGGGGGCTGTAACCCGGCCGGAAATTATCGGGGCAACCCTCCTCGTCCCCCCGATCCTAGCAACGATCCTCGTCCCGATCATGTATTATGTCGGTAAATCGTGTGGGGACTGGAAGACCGGGCTGCTCTCATCAGGTTTCATCGCAGTCGTTTCAGGCCAGTACTTCTACCGCTCTTTCTACGGTTATCTTGATCACCATATCGCCGAAGTGTTCTTCGCGACAATTTTCTGCCTGACCTATATCTATGCACTCAAGGAAGCACGGGCGGCGGAGATCGATATCAAAAACAAGGGATCCCTGAAAAAGCCGGCTCTTTTCGCATTCATGGCAGGCATCGCCTACCTCCTTGGCCTGTTCACGATGCCGACCATGATCCTCTTTGCAATGATCGTGGCCATCTTCACCCTGATCCAGTTCGTTATCGACTTCTATCGCAGAGACGACAGCAAATATCTGGTTCTGATCAACAGCGTGATATTCGGTGTCGCAGTCATCGGTTTACTGCTTTTCGGAATCAAATCCATGGATCAGATTAGCCTTGCGGTATATTCCGTGGGCCATATCTATGCTTACCTGAGCTTAATTGGAGGGACTCTAGCACTCTGGCTCGTCGCAAAGGCTCTAAAAACACACAACAGGCACATCTACCCTCTTCTACTGGTATGTATTGGTGGGGCGGTAAGCCTTTTTCTCCTTATCCTCAGCCCTGACATTTTCAATCTCCTTATAACGAGCTTCTTTGCATTCTTCGGGCAGGCAGCAGAAGTCCTGACAGTACAGGAAGCCCGCGCATGGGATATATCAATGGCATGGCAGACATTCAACTACGGCCTTGTCCTTATGGCCTTCGGTCTCGTCATACTGGCATATAAAAATATTAAAGAAGAGCACCCCCACCAAGTCTTCGCCCTCGTCTGGTCTGTAATTATCCTCATCTCCACATGGCAACACATACGATACGAATATTACCTTGCCGTCAACGTTGCACTTCTGTCAGCGGTAACCGTCACCTTTGCCTTCGATATAAGCTGGCCGGATATCTCCCGAAGAATCATCAGGAAGAGTGCAGCTACCCCTGGTAAAGAGGAACAAGTGACCGTCACTCCAGAGGGAAAACGGGGAAAGAGAGGAAAAAAGGAACGAATAAAACAGGACGCACGTCAATCCGACAGGACTCTCATTCAATACGGAGTTCTTTTCCTCATATCCGTAGTCGCGATTCTGTTTGTTATCACATCTGTCAACTATAGTTATACCAATGCGTCTTCGGGCGTGATCCAGATGAATCCCGACTGGCGTGAGTCGCTTGAATGGCTTGGTAACAACACGCCGTCCACGGGAGTCGATTATTATGCCATCTACGAGCAGAAGACCTACAAATACCCGGCCCAAGCATATGGCGTAATGTCATGGTGGGATTATGGTCATATGATCACATTTCTCGCAAAAAGGATCCCCAATGCAAACCCGTTCCAGCGCGGGGTTGCCGGGGATACCGGGGCCGCTTCCTTCTTTATGACAACATCTGAGGATGCTGCAAATACCATAGCTGACAAGCTGGGCACACAGTATGTGATTACTGATATTGAAATGGATTCTGGCAAATTCTGGGCGATGTCAACATGGTTCAATAATTCTAAAGGTATCACGCCCTACCAGACATATTTTGCAGTACCAGATCCGACCCAATCGTCCGCTTATGAACAGGTCCTCCTTAACAACCAGAACTATTACCTGACGATGGTCTCCCGGCTCCATAATTTTGACGGATCTATTGCCCAACCAGACCAAATATATTACATTGAGTATATAGATCCGTCAATATCGAAGGTATCGATCCCGGTCGTCACGAATGCAGAAGTTATGAATGCAACTGCTGCCAAAATCCGTGTCAGCCAGTACAACCTCAAGGCACCAGAAGGTTATCATGCGGTTGCGATGAGCCCTGCGATTTACCTGCCTGTCGATACTGTGCCGGCTCTCCGCCATTACCGGCTTGTCCATGAATCGCCAACAAATGTCTTCAACGTAAAAATCCCGGACATCAAGTACGTCAAGGTCTTCGAATATGTCAAGGGTGCCCATATCAAGGGAGAGGGAATGATCGAAGTACCAATCATTACCAATACCGGCCGTACGTTCACTTACCGGCAGCAGAGCGTTAATGGCGAGTTTATCGTACCATATTCGACAACCGGATGCCCCTACAATGTCAGGGCAACCGGAAATTACCGGGTTGTCGGGAAAGACAAACAATATGCCGTATCGGAAGAGGCTGTTGTGAACGGACTTACTGTCTCATAAAATCCGGCATCGTTAATTGTTGCCAACCAATCCCTTTTTTAATGACCAGCAAAACACGGTATATAACAATGCCTACTGAGTGCAGGGCAATATCGGGGTCCATCTTTTCCGGGCACGATATGGAATCTCATGACGAATCCAGTATACGCCTGCGTGACGCTATGGCTGGAGTCCCCAATGACGTCCCGGTGATTGCCCCCGTTGCTGCTCCAGTTGACGACCTTCTCCGTGTCCATAGTCAGGGATATATTCGCATGATTCAGGATCTCTGTAGTCATGGGGGACAGCATTTCATTGATCCCAATACATACATCACATCCAAATCGTTTGACGTTGCTTCCTATGCTGCAGGGGCCACGATTCAGGCAGTTAACATTACCCTTGACGGTATGCACTGCTTTGCCCTCGTACGCCCCCCGGGGCATCACGCAGAACCGGACCGTGCCATGGGTTTCTGTCTCTTCAACAATGCCGCGATTGCAGCATCGGCAGCACTTGACCGTGTGCGTCGCGTGGCGATTCTGGACTGGGACCTCCATCACGGAAACGGGACCCAGAAAATCTTTTATACCGATGACCGGGTGCTCTTTTGCTCCATCCACCAGGGTAACTCTTTTCCCCGCACCGGCTGGGTTGATGAAATCGGCGCAGGCCCCGGCAGGGGTTATAATATCAATGCCCCGATACGCGCCGGTGCGACGATTGCAGATTACCGGGCTGTCTTTGAAGAGGTTTTTTTACCGGCAATTGGCCGGTTTTCTCCGGATACCCTGATAGTATCCGCAGGACAGGACGCACTCGCGGATGATCCCCGGAGCGGCATGCGTCTTTACCCGGAAGATTATGGATCCTTGACCTCACTTGTCGCAGGTGCGATAAGGATCCCGCTTGCACTTGTTCTTGAAGGGGGTTACGGACCTTCCCACCGTGCTGCAATTCATTCTGTCTTTTCTGCCCTGAAAGGGGAGTACCGGTTGCCGGAACGCAATCAGCAGGACGTGCGGCAGAGTACCTGGCAGATTATAAACGTACTGAAAACACTCATCATGTGATGGTACAGGCACGAAACATTTTTTATAGCCGGGACCTATTGTCACGTATGCATGCCGACGATGTTGTGCCGGGAATGAGGGTGCGGTACCCGCGGACAGGCACCACGGGAACCGTGCAGCGGATTGAGACGCTAAAAGGAAAGACCTATGCCGAGCTGGACAGCACCCATCTCTTCTATGCAACAGACCAGCTGATACCGGCAGAGATGACGGAAAAGGTAAATCAGACGATCATTTCGGATGTAAAAAAAGTGATAGAGCAGGAAAGGGCTTATGCTGCCGGCTCCGAGCTACAGGAGGCACTGAAAAATATCGACCAGAGCTGCGAGGGTGGGGGCTAATCCTCTACTCCGATTGTCGTCAGTTTTACAGATTCGACACCTTTCTGGGACATCAGACGCTCGGCAAGCGCCTTGAGCTGGGTACCGTCTCCTCTGAGCAGGATAACCTCAAGGCAACGGGACTCGGATACGTGAGAATGGAGCGATGCCTGAATTATTGCCTTGAACTCGTGCTGTATATCTGTCAGAACAACTAGCAAACCCCGCTGGTCATGATCATAGATCATGGTGATCACTCCCTGCCTATCTCCCTTGACGTCCGCCATCCATTTGTAGTACTGGATATAACTGCGGATAGCATCCCTGATCCCTTCGGAACGTGAAGAGTACCCTCGGTAATTGATTATCTCATCGAACTTGTCAAGGAGATGTTTAGGTAAGGATATACCTATACGGGAGAGCTCACTGTCTATTGTCATAAAAGACCTCAACCTGATGTCTCTTTATGCTGTTTTTAACATTTCGATCCGGTATTAGTAACACATGGTATTATTTTCCGTAGTGGGAGATTTAACCGATAAAAGCGGCTGTTAATAATCAATTACTTACGCCAATTACCGGTGAAAACCGCTGGAATTGCAGTTGGACTGGTATGTATAAGTATAATCGTTATATATAGTATACAGAGGTTCGATTTCAATTGCATGATGTGACGATTCCCAGTGTCAATATCGGGGTTGTGGGACATGTCGACCATGGCAAGACCACACTCGTCAATGCGCTGACCGGGACATGGACCGACCGGCACAGCGAAGAGATCAAGCGAGGTATCTCTATCCGGCTTGGGTATGCCGATGCGACATTCTATAAATGCGAGGGTTGCTCTGGATCCGATGCTTTTTCCACACGGACCGAATGCCCCGGATGCAATGGACGTGGGAAACCATTCCGATCCATCTCATTTGTCGATGCTCCCGGGCACGAGACGCTGATGGCGACGATGCTCTCCGGTTCGGCGCTTATGGATGGTGCGATGTTAGTCATTTCCGCGTCTGAAAAATGCCCGCAGCCGCAGACCAAGGAACATTTAATGGCCCTTGAGCTGGTTGGGATCAGCAAGATCGTGATTGTCCAGAACAAGATCGATGTGGTCAGCCAGACAGAAGCGATCGCAAACTACGAACAGATCCGGGCATTTGTCAAGGGGACTATCGCGGAGAACGCCCCGATCATCCCCGTCTCCGCCCAGAAAGGGATCAATATGGGGGCTCTTGTGGAGGCACTTGATGCGATCATCCCGGAGCCAAAGCGCGACCCGGAAGCCCAACCGGTCATGCTGGTAGCTCGGTCCTTTGATGTCAATAAACCAGGCAGCAACTGGAACGAAATCAAAGGCGGTGTGATCGGGGGTTCGCTCATCCGTGGCAACCTTAGGGAAGGGGAAGATATAGAGATCCGCCCGGGCCGTCAGTTGCAGGTAGAGAACCGAATCCGCTGGGAACCGATAATAACCACCATAACCTCTATCAATGCCGGTTCGAAAAAAGTTGATGTGGCAACACCGGGCGGCCTTCTCGGGATCGGCACAAAACTGGACCCGGCCCTGACAAAGAGCGACGCGCTGGCAGGACAGGTTGTCGGGCATCCGGGTAAGCTTCCGCCGGTCTGGGATCGGCTAAAATGCAGGGTCACCCTTATGGAGAGGGTTGTTGGGGCGACCAGCGAACTCGCCATTGAGCCTTTAAAACACAATGAACCCCTCATGCTCTCGGTTGGTACGGCTGTCACAGTTGGTGTCGTCACTAACACGAAGAAGGATACAGTTGAAATCCATCTCAAGCGACCGGTATGTGCCGATCTCGGGGCACGGATTGCAATCAGCCGGCAGGTGGGAGCACGCTGGCGCTTAATCGGTATGGGTGTGCTGGCCGAGTGAGTGTGCTCCTCGACACGAATGCGCTTATGGCCCCGGCGCAATTTCGGATCGACTTATTCGATGAGCTGCGCCTTCTTCTGGGATCTTTCGAACCGCTTGTCCTTGAAGATGCGGTCAAAGAACTCACCGGCATTTCATCCGGAAGTGGGCGGGACAGCGCAGCCGCGCGCTATGGGCTTGCGCTCGCAGAAAAGTGCACGATCGTCAATCTGGATGAGCCGGTCCATGGAGGGGTTGACGATCAGGTAATCGCATACGCTGATAAAACCCGGTGTTATGTGGTCACCAATGACCGGCACCTGCGCAAAGCTCTGCTTGCGCGAGGGATCGGTGTTATATCCATGCGAAAACAGAAAAGACTGGAACTGATACAAAGTTAGGGTGTTGTATGTACTATAAAGTGCGGTTGGAGGATAAGGTGAGGGTGCCACCGAACCGTCTCGGCGAAAAGCTTGAGAAGGTGATTCTGGATGTCCTGCAGGAACAGCTGGAAGGGAGCATCGACAAGGAGATTGGAATCTTTATCTGTGTTACCAAAGTGAACGATGTCGGAGAGGGAGAACTTGTCCCCGGTGATGGCGGTGTGTATTACGATGTAAAATTCGAAGCGCTTGTTCTCCGGCTTGGGCTGCAGGAAGTGATCGAAGGCCTCGTAGTCGAAACAACGAGTTTCGGGGCATTTGTCTCCCTCGGCCCCATCGATGCGATGCTGCATGTCAGCCAGATTTCCGATGAATATATCAACTATGATGAGAAGAATGCACGCCTGAACTGCCAGGACTCGAAGCGTTTCATAGGTGTTGGAGACTCTGTGCGCGCCAGAGTTGTTACACTCTCATTGAACGAGCGGGAACCTCGCGATAGCAAGATCGGGCTTACCATGCGACAGGCGGGGCTGGGAACAGCGCTCTGGCTCCAGGAAGACATGGAGGCGGAGAAAGAGAGGGAGAAAGATCATCCGCCAGAGAAGAAGGAAAGGGGAACAACCCGAAAGTCCAGAGGAAAAGGGAATGCCACCGGCGAATAAGAAGAAACAGGGAAAGGTATGCCGCGACTGTCACCGGGTCGTTGATGGCGAAAACTGCGTGGTATGCGGAACGGCAAATATAAGCGAGGACTGGGCAGGCTATCTCGTTATTATCGACCCTGAGCATTCCGACGTGGCCAAAAAAATGAATATCAAGCTTCCTGGTCGTTACGCCCTGAAGGTCCGCTGATGCTCACCCTCCCAGAAAACAACCGCCATTTTTTTAAGGAGCCGTTTGGGGAACTCTTCACGAATTTATCGGAAGTTATTCCCCGCCTTTCCGGCCATATCCTTTATACTGTCGGCGATGTCGTTACTCATAACGTCATAAAACAGGGGATTGTACCTTCTATTGCGATTGTAGACGGGCATACGATGAGGTCCCCCTGCAAGAAAAATCCTCCCATAACCGGCCGGCATATCGGGGTGAAGAATCCGGCAGGATCGCTGACTGATGAACTAATTGCCGGGATAATGGATGCGATAAAAAACCCTCCGGCTACAATCGATGTCACCGGGGAGGAAGATCTCGCGGTAATCCCGCTTGTACTTGAAGCACCGATCGGTTCGATTGTACTCTATGGGCAGCCGTACAAAGGAGTTGTCTTACGCCCCGTTGACCATGAGGCAAAAAGACTGGCAAAGGAGCTTCTCGCTCACTTTATCATCTCGTAACCGCAGGGTTGTCTATTGGCGGCTTCCTACAGCCAAGTCACGATTCCCCCGTCTTAAAATAATCAGCGGGAGATGCCATATTTTAAATAAGCCGCTTGCCAATAATTACAGGATATTCGATGGACTTTGAGATAACCTCCGATACCAGAAACGAACTTTTGTCCCGGCGGGAACTGCGGTTCACACTTCGTTATGATGGTGCGACCCCTTCGCGCCTCCAAGTCATCGGCAAACTGTGCGCACTCGCAAACGTCAAGGAGCAGCAGGTCGTGCTTGATACGCTCAAGAGCAGCTTCGGCATGACGGAATTGACCGGTGAGGCACGGATTTACGATACGGAAGAGGGCAGGAAGAAGACGGAACGTGCACACCTGATGGAACGCGGCATTCCCAAGAAGCAGGAAGGGGCTGCTTAAAGCCATGGCAGCAAAGAAAGCAGCAGTAAAAGCGACCGGGCGCGGTGCCTACTTCAAGGTCGAAGCTGGCAAAGTCACAATTGTAAAGAAATACTGTCCGCGCTGTGGGCCAGGCGTCATGATGGCAGATCATAAGGACCGGACTGCCTGCGGGAAATGCGGATATACAGAATTTAAAAAATAAATTTTCATGCCTGTTTTTGGGCAGGTCCTGGGAATTGAAGGGACGGCATGGAACCTTTCCGCTGCTGTTTTCGATACCGATCTCATCGCCATCGTCTCCCGACCGTACCGGCCTCCACAGGGGGGCATCCACCCACGCGAAGCAGCACAGCACCATGCTTCGGTTATGGGTGAAGTGATCAACTCGGTTTTAGATGATCATAAGAAGATCACTGGTATCGCATTCTCGCAGGGACCGGGGCTTGGGCCATGTCTTCGAACGGTTGCAACGGCAGCACGGTCGCTCGCTCTCGCCCTTGACGTGCCTCTCGTCGGTGTCAACCACTGTGTTGCCCATATCGAGATCGGGCGGTTTGCTACCGGGTGTTCCGACCCGATCGTGCTGTATGCCAGCGGGGCAAATACACAGGTGATTGGGTACCTCAACGGGAGATACCGGATTTTTGGCGAGACGCTCGACATCGGTATCGGGAATGCACTGGACAAGTTTGCACGGTCGAAAGGCCTCCCTCACCCGGGCGGCCCGGCGATCGAACAGCTGGCAGAGAAGGGAAAGTACGTCCAGCTGCCGTACACCGTCAAGGGGATGGACCTCGCATTCTCGGGGCTGATGTCGGCAGCAAAAGAAAGCCAGACTTCCCTTGAGGACGTGTGCCATTCGTTCCAGGAAACGGCTTTTGCAATGTGTGCCGAGGTGACAGAACGCGCCCTTTCGCTATCGGCTAAGAACGAGGTGCTCCTTGTGGGAGGCGTGGGTGCGAACCGGCGGCTACAGGAGATGCTCCGCATCATGTGCGATGATCGCGGGGCGGAATTCTTTGTCCCCGAACAGAAATACCTTGGGGACAACGGGGCCATGATCGCATACACCGGCCGGCTGATGCTTGAATCCGGGCAGTCACTCCCGATAGAATCCTCGCAGATCAATCCCTCGTTCCGTTCCGACCAGGTGGATGTGACCTGGATGCCTCCGGAGCGATCTGTCAGGGATCAGCTTGAAGGATCAGGCATGACAGCTCGCGGGGCCGAGGCGATCGTGGAATTCAAGGGAAAGGCTGTTGTAAAACGCCGTCTGTCCAAGCGGTACCGGGTACCGGCCCTGGATGCGCAGTTAATTGCTGAGAGAACCAGAGCTGAAGCCCGGCTGATCGCCGCTGCACGCAGGGCCGGCGTGTCTACACCGATTATCCATGACATAACAACCGATACAATTATCATGGACAGAGTTGACGGTCTGCTCCTGACACAGGGGTTGTCAGCCGACTCCGTGCGGAATGCAGGAAAAGTGGTAGGAAAACTGCACGCTGCTGGTATCATGCACGGGGACCTGACCACCAGTAATATTATCATGGAAAATGACCGCTGTGTCCTTATTGATTTTGGCCTTTCCCAGGCAACAACGGAGCTCGAGCAGCGGGGCGTGGATCTCCATGTCTTCTTCCAGACACTCACGAGCACTGCAGTCGATTCCATGGCGCTTAAAAACGCATTCTGCGAGGGTTACCGTGAAACATTTGCCGGCGCTGATGAAGTGATCACCCGCGAGCATGAGATCGAACTTCGGGGGCGGTATCTCTGAAGATAACGGTCGTCACCGGTAACGCCCACAAGGCAAAGGAGGTCGCAGAGTTCTTTGCCGGGAGTGCAGAGATCACGCATGTCAACCTCGATTGCCCGGAGCACCGTGATGATGATGTACAAAAAATTGCAACCGGGAAAGCGGAATTTGCCTACCAGCAGCTGAAGACGCCGCTGATCGTTGACGATACGGCGTTTTCCATCACGGCATTCGGTGGGTTCCCCGGCCCTTACGCTGCATACGTCCTCAAGACACTCGGGAATCACGGCATCCTGAAGCTGATGGAGGGAATCTCAGACCGGAGTGCCAGCTTTACGACTGCAATCGCATTTGCCGATGATGGAATCCTGCGGGTTTTCACTGGTTCAATCTACGGGACGCTGACAACAGAGCCGCGGGGAACTAACGGATTCGGGTATGATCCGATCTTCTCTCTTTCCGATGGGAGGACGCTTGCCGAACTGTCGCTTACAGAGAAAAGCGCAATCTCGCACCGTGCAAGGGCGCTTTCAGCTTTTAAGGCGTGGTTTCTGGACAGGTACGGCAGCAGCCGGTAACGCAAATGGTTAAAAGCTCCGGCATCATTTATAATAGGACAGGAGAGTTCATACAATGGTAAAGTTCCCGGAGGCCGAGGCGCGGCTCCTCAATGTCAAGATCTGTATGCACTGCAACGCACGCAACGCAATCCGTGCAACCAGCTGCCGCAAGTGCGGGTACAAGAACCTGCGCCCCAAGAACAAGGAAAGAAAGGCATAATCATCATCGACATTTCTGCTTTTTTCTCTTCGTTTTTTCCGATATCCGCCAAACTTCTGCACGTCCCATTCACCTTGGATATAAGGAACAGCAAGGCTGTGAATTGTCCCGTAATTAATCCGATTTTTTCTCGGTATGGCATTTTCTCGGTATGGCATTGAGAGGATCAGGCAGAGTAATATGTTACCCGTTTCCCCTTTTTAGCATATTCGCCGGCAAAGGTCTCGAGATTCCGCTTGTACCCGATCCGGTCGGCAAAGCCGAGATCCCTGAGCTTCTGGCGCACCCGCATCACGTCGGCTTCATCCGCCCAGTCCTTTGTGTATACATAAATCACCTTCCGGGTGTCCCGCGAATCCGGATTCGGCTTTGCGGTGGAGACCTTGGTCGAGATCCCCAGTTCGCCGGCTACAGTAGCATCACGGATCTTAATCCATGCGGCATCAACCATTTCCGGTTCGGTGAAGATGAGCCACTTGCCCGCATTTTCGTCCTCAATTGCTTCAGGCGGACTGGCCGGCGCATCCTGGACGATCCAGTACATCTGAGTTGTTTTAGACGGTACAACACCTTCCCCATTGCAGATCATGTCATAGATCGTGCCGGTCTGTGAAAAGCGCATGGCAAGGGCTTCCGCCAGCTGGGGATATTCCCCGGAGAAAAGGGTATAAATATCTTCGAACTCACTTCTGAAGTCGATTCCCTGCTCAACGAGAGAGTAGAGATATTTGCCGCGTTGCTGCAGCTCTTTGTTGAGGAGATGCTCGAAGATCCCGTACCCGACATCCGCAAGTGCCCCGGGGTCGGCGTCTGTCATACCTATTCTTCATGCATTGCAATAAAAAAATAGTTTCCGATTTCCTGCATACAGGATCCAGACTCGATGCCAGATAATTTTTCCGCCGGTATTCCTTTGGCAGGGTCGAATTCTTTAAAAGTGTATCCGTCGAAATAATACCAACTATGATCTGGAAACGTGACTGGGGTCTGACGGGCAGGGTCTGGCTGACGATGTTCCTCCTGCTTATCGTCTACCTTGTATTCCTTGCGGTACTCTGGATGCTCGGGATTGGCACTTCGTTCCTGATCCTGATCGCGGTCGGCATGGCATTCATCCAGTACTTCTTCTCGGACAAGCTAGTACTCTGGACAACAGGATCGCGTATTGTTGAGGAGGACGAGTTCCCCGAACTCCACAGAACAATTGAGAAACTCTGCAGGGAAGCTGACCTCCCAAAGCCGAAGGTTGCCATCATGCAGAGCCCGGTGCCGAACGCGTTTGCAACCGGAAGGAGCCCGAAACATGCTGTTGTTGCCTGCACCGACTCGATCATGCGCCTGCTCTCCCGCGATGAACTGGAAGCGGTGCTCGCCCATGAGCTTGCACATGTGAAGAACCGGGATATCCTGACGCTGACCATTGCGAGCTTTATATCGATGATTGCAGCTATCATTATGCAGAATTTCCTCTTTGCCTCGCTCTTTGACCGGCGCGAGGGCGGTGCCGGGGCATGGATCATCGCCGGTATCGTTGCGATGATCGTCTGGTTTGTCTCCAATCTCCTCATCATGGCCCTGTCGCGGTACCGCGAATTTGCTGCCGATCGCGGCAGTGCCTACATCACCCGGAACCCAAAAGCCCTGATCTCTGCACTTAACAAGATTAGCGGCAGGATGGATGCCGTCCCCCCGGAATACAAGGCAAAGGTCGAGGGTGCCAACGCGTTCTTCATCATCCCTGCGCTCTCGGGCAATACCTTAATGGAGCTTTTCTCCACCCACCCGGCCCTTGAGAAGCGGATCGCAAACCTTGAGAAGGTCGAGGCCGAACTCCGCGGGTACTGACCGGCCCTTACCTCGATAATCTTTTTTTCTATTTTCTTTACAGAAGAGGTTGCTGGCCTGTACTACAATTGGTTCACAGACTTCGTAAAGGGCATCAGATAATTCTCTGAAAAAACCAGACTGCCAGTGCAATGATAAGCCCGGTGTTGATTGCTGCGCAGAACAGGAATGCCCTGTTCAACGGATCGGCAAGAAACGCTGATATTTTCGGACCGGGCCACTGTTCATTTGACAAGACAAACACATATATCCATCATGCATCTAGCCTTAATATCCTCCGGTCCGAGCATAACCCGGGTAATACACAATCTCTTGTCTGAATTGAAGGCTATGTACCGGCATGCTTTAGGATAAGCGGCCGTAACTGCCGTCATACCTATGGCAATCATTAATACTCCCCCTCTCCAAAATTGTAAAGCACCACTGCATCGATGGTCTAGAGGCATGACTTAGGCCTTCCAAGCCTATAGCCCGGGTTCGATTCCCGGTCGATGCATTGCGGGCTCGTGGTCTAGCTGGTTATGACGTCGCCTTCACACGGCGGAGGTCTCGAGTTCGAATCTCGACGAGCCCATCGCTGTTTTCGTGCTTATTTCATTCAGCAATAACCTCTTTTGTCTTGCGTATAAATCATCCAGTACGCTATGAAACGCTTCATCATTGTTGGCATTATTAGCGGACTTCTCTTTGGTCTTCTCGATGGGATCATCAATGCTAATCCAATCGCGATGGGGTTCTATGAAGTCCACTCCCCCTTGGCGCGGGCCTCGATTAATGTCCCTGCCGGGATTGTCATCGATCTTGCGTACGGGTTTATTCTCGCAGGATTGTTCCTCTTGTTTTATGCGAGTCTGCCCGGGAGGACGGGGTTGCAGAAAGGGATCAGTTATGCAGTCGTGATCTGGTTTCTGAGGGTTGTGATGTCCGTTCTCTCACAGTGGATGATGTATATCATACCGACCACAGCGCTACTCTATACGCTAATCGCCGGGCTCATCGAGATGCTGGCTCTGGGGATCTTCTATGGTCTGATGCTGAAGCCGGCGGTCTCGCAGGGGGCTTGAAATATAAGCGTACCCCATATTCTCATGTGCCGGTTATACCCTTTTTCGTCTTCCGGTATACCATACCTTGGAAGATCGCAATATTTTCTCCGGCTTCGTCCGTGACCCGTACCGTATAGGTGGCTATCTTCGGGTTGAGAGAGAATTCTTCTGCGCGGGCAATAAGAGTCCCCGATGAAACTGATTTGACAAAGGAAATATGGGCGTTGATGGCTGCTGCCGGGACGCCGTGGGAGTTCGATGCGAGCGCAAAAGCGGTATCGGCAAGCGTGAAGATTGCTCCCCCATGAACGGTGCCGTGGCTGTTTTTATGCCGGTTCTCGATATTCATCTTTACCGCTGCAACACCTTCTGACACTTCCACAAGCTCGAGACCGGCCTCCTGTGCATATGCGTCTTTTGAGAAAAACTCCCCTGAATCCTCCATATCATCCCTTTCGGGTACTTCTTCTTTCTAGGTTCATAGTATTTACGAGAAATTACTTATGGATAGATCAGAACGGAAGCAAATATCATAGTCGGATAACGTATAATGCAAAATAGACAACTGGTTACAGCCTTCACCGGGGCGGTTCCTGTATAACAATGATCAGCAGCTATGATGACGCGATGGAAAAGTTCGGGACGGTTGGCATTAGTGAGGAGGATGTTGCCTCACGGAGAATGCTGTATGGTTCCAACGAGCTGACACCCCCCTTCCGTGAGCCCGTCATCATTCAATACCTGCGTAAATATAATGAACCCATAACGAGGATCCTCATCATTGCCGTCATCCTCTCCGCCGTATTGGCCTTCTTCCAGGGGGAGGGGCTTCTAGATACGCTGGGAATTGTTATTGCCATTCTTCTATCGACTACAATGTCATTCTATAATGAGTACCGGAGCAGCCGGGAGTTCGAGGTTTTAAATGCTCAGCGGGATATGTCCGGAACCAAGGTTATTCGATCCGGATCGATCCATATAGTTCCGGTAAAAGAGATTGTCTCCGGCGACCTCGTCCTCATCGAGGCAGGCGATGCGATCCCTGCAGATGGTTACCTTCTTGCATCCGATGCCATCAGGATCGACGAATCCGCATTTTCTGGAGAGAGCGAGCCTGTACTGAAGACCAAGCAGGAGAGAGTCCGAAAGGGTACTTTTGTGACTGCAGGACGTGGCCATCTTTTGGTTACCGCCGTAGGGGACGCAACAGATATGGGAGTAATCGCAGCGTCTCTGGGAAAAGAAGACAAAGTGCTGACCCCCCTTGAACAGAAGTTGCAGGATCTTGCTACCATGATCAGCCGTTTCGGCTACTTTATGGCTATACTGGTTATCGGATCGCTTGTAGTACGTGGATTATTCACTGGAGAACTGACCGGCGCAAACCTGCAGACCGCTGGAGTGATACTCCACTATTTTATGGTGGCTGTTGTCATTATTGTCGTTGCAGTACCAGAAGGTCTGCCAATGTCAGTCGCACTCTCGCTCTCGATCGCTATGCGGAAGATGACACGGGCAAACAGTCTTGTCCGGCGCCTTATTGCATGCGAAACAATCGGATCTGCAACCACAATCTGTACTGACAAAACCGGAACGCTAACAAAAAACCAGATGACCGTTGAGGAGTCCTCATTCGGCAATCCCGGTATCCCGATAGGGGTATTGCCCGCCACTGCCAAAGAATGGGTCGGTTTAAACGCAGCTCTCAACAGTACGGCTTACCTCGAACAAAAAGATGGACGGCTTGTAGCGATCGGCAATGTAACCGAAGGGGCCCTGCTCATCTGGCTCTGGCAGAATGATATCGATTACCATAAGATAAGGGATGAATTTACCCTGCACAAACAGTTTCTTTTTGACGGTAGCCGCAAGAGGATGTCAACTGTTGTCGAAATGGGCGGTAAACAATACCTGCTGGTGAAGGGGGCTCCGGAAATTATCGCCTTGCTTTGTGCTGAACCTGTAGATCTTTCCGGTATCAAGGCTCTCGCACTGCGTGCGATGAGGACTCTTGCCTTTGCCCATAAAGAAATTACTGATGGCGATGAGACCGAGACAGCTCTTGTCTGGGACGGTTATGTGGGTATCCGCGATCCCCTGCGGGAGAATGTGCCTGCTTCTGTCGAATCCTGCAGACATGCCGGGATCATCGTCCGCATGGTGACTGGAGATAATGCAGATACTGCCCGCACTATCGCATCAGAAGCCGGGATTTTTCGGACCGGTCAGCTGTTGACCGGGAAAGAATTCCGGGAGATGAACGAAGATCAGAGAATTTTAGCAGCCCGCAGCCTTGAAGTGATGGCACGGGCCGAACCCTTTGATAAGCTCCTGCTTGTCCATGCGCTCCAGAAAACCGGACAGGTCGTTGCGGTGACCGGAGACGGTATAAACGATGCTCCTGCACTCAAACACGCAGATGTCGGCCTTTCCATGGGGATTACGGGCACCGAAGTTGCAAGGGAAGCAAGCGACATCATCCTTCTGGACGACTCCTTTCCGACTATTGTAAAGGCCGTCTGGTGGGGCAGGGCGCTCTTCGAAAATATTCAGCGGTTCCTTGTTTTCCAGCTCACTATTAATATATCAGCCTGCTTCCTGACTTTGCTCCTTCCGCTTATCGGGTACCCCCCGCCGTTTACCATCATCCAGATCCTTTGGATCAATATCATCATGGACTCAGTCGCTGCACTCGCGCTATGCTCGGAAGCCCCGCATGCTGCACTGATGTACCGATCCCCTGTTCCCCGTGATGCACCGATCCTGACCCGGCGGATGTGGCAGTCGATCATGATCACTGCTGGTTTCTATATTATAGCCGGTACTTTTGTTATCACTACTGGTCTACTTGGCGGCAGTTCCGCAACGGAACAGGCTACGATCTTCTTTTCAGCATTCGTCCTCTCCCAAGTCTGGAACGGGATCAACTGCCGTGCAATAGATGGAATTATGCCCCCTTTCTTTTCCGGAAATCCGGTCTTCTTTTTACTGATGGGGCTTATCGTTATTATTCAGGTTATTCTCGTTCAGTTCGGGGGAGACCTGATAGGGACGGTCCCCTTATCCCTTATAGACTGGACACGTATTGCGCTTGCCTCAACATCAGTACTGATTCTTGGCGCCATTATACGGTTCTTTTATGCAAATGCCTCATCCGTATCTGTTCAGTAAATGAGCGATTGTATGTTATTCTTTGAATACGCAGGCGCAGACTCGTCCTCAGATTTAGCAATATTTTCAACAGATGAGAGAGATCTGATAACCCTGCTCTAGTATGAAGATTCAGAAATTAAATCAAATGGGGGGATAATCAGGATCTGCGGATTGATGAATTATCTGCATTTTATTTTATTTCATCAATGATGTGTTTCGTTCCTCCCGTCACTGATGACCTTTCCGTCCTTAAGCCTGACAATCCGGTGGAAATACTTCTTGTGCCAGTCCTCATGGGAGACCATAACGATTGTCTGTTTCATCTCTTCATTGATCTCATGGAACAGGTCCAGTACCATTGCAGAATTTTCTGAATCAAGATTGGCGCAGGGCTCATCGGCAAAAAGTATCTCCGGCTTGTTCACCATCGCACGAGCAATTGAGACCCTCTGCTGCTGGCCTCCAGAAAGCTCGCGGGGAAGGTGATCCCGCCGGTCGCACAGGCCGATTCTCTGCAATATACCGAAGCTGTCCTTCTTCGTCTGCTCCTCGGTCCGGTCTTTCCGAAGCATCGCCGGAAGGGAGACATTCTCCATTACGGTTAGATCGGGGACCAGAGCATAATCCTGAAAAACATAGCCGAGTTTATAGAGCCGGAACATTGTCTTTTCGTATTCCGAGAACCGGGATACATCATTCCCTTCAATGACAATCCTTCCTGACGTAGGCTCATCCAGAAGCCCGAGCATATGCAGAAGCGTTGTCTTGCCGCTCCCGCTCGCCCCCATGATGCCGAGGAACTCGCCTTTTTCGATATCGAGCGTGACACCGTCCAGAGCCTTGACTTCGATATCTCCCATCCGATAAATTTTCCGTAAATCCTCGATCTCGATCATAAGCTAAGCCCTCATAGCTGTCTGGATATCCTCGCGGGAAACCTGCCAGGCAGGCACATAACCGGCAACAATTGATGCAAGGAACAGGATCATGGAGTTTGTGAAAAGATCAAGTGGCGTCAGGTACAATGTTGCAGACCATTCGGGAGTGACGAGGGGATGATACGTCATGTAGACGGCGAGGAGCGATGTGATGATAACACCAAAGGAGATCCCAAGAACTGCCATGATGATAACCTGGAACCCGTAGTTATGCATGATGACCTCCTTGTCCACGCCGATGGCTTTCAGGATCCCGATCTGCCGACGGCTGTTGAGGGTCTTGATGGTGATGACAATAAAGAGAACGACGGTGGTGATGATGATGCCTACGAGGAGCGAGACCGCATTGATGATCGCAAAGCTCTGGAGAGCCCGGCCCA
Source organism: Methanoregula sp. PtaU1.Bin051 (assembly GCA_002067895.1). Lineage (GTDB taxonomy): Archaea > Halobacteriota > Methanomicrobia > Methanomicrobiales > Methanospirillaceae > MVRE01. Next base: position 130,370 of record MVRE01000003.1, read on the forward strand.
TGCTCTTGGAAAGCAGGTCCGCGGTTGTCTGAACTTTCTGCGAAACCCCGTATTGCTGGAGCTCGTCCTTGATGAATTTTTCCGAATAGCCGGGTTTTGCTTTTACAGTGATATAGTCCGCATAGTCTATTGGCGCACCTTCTACAAGCTCCATGTCGCTCATAGTCACATAGACCGTATTGTCGGCCTGGTACCAGCCGGTAGAATAGATACCTTTGATCCGGTAGTCTTTCTTATAGCCATTCCCGTACTCAATAGTGATTGAGTCGCCGACACGGACACCTCCGAGAGATGCCTGAAACTCGTCCTCTTCCTTGATTGTGGGATCGCCTGCTATCGGCTTTCCGATTATGACTTCCCCTGTGTCTGCATCGCCAAGGTAGCTTCCTGCGACCATTCTTGTGTAGAGGGGGGAGACGTACTTCTCATCATTGGGGGATATGGCCCGGACTGATACCCCGAGGAGTCGCTGGCGGTACTTGAGTGTTGCTGATTTTGAAAGGTGCGGTGTTGCCCGTTCCACACCGGGCATGCCATTAATGAGATCGAGTGTGGCATCAAGATCGGTGACATATTTGTCTCCGGACTTGGGGCTAACGAGCACGTTTCCCACTTCATAATCAACGACCTGCTTCGTTATACTCTGCCCGATCCCGTTAAAAAGACCGGGCAGGAAGACCATGTTGGTGAAGCACATCGCTATGATCAGAACCGTCAGGACTACACTCGATCTGCTTCCGCGCTGGAGAGCCCGAAGGGCAAGAAGGAATGCAACCTTCAGCTCTTTCTTTCCCATGGGAACTTCCCGTCACCATTGACCTTCGGGAGGTACCAGTATCGGTACCCGACAAATCCGATGATTGCGAGCACTATCAGGACAAGGACAATATCTCCGGTAATATCTGTCGGGGTTACCCGAAGGCTCATCTGCCGCTTTATTACATGTTCGCCCATGTCATCGGTATAGGTGATTGTCAGTATATAGGGGATCGTTCCGGCTTTGGCTCCCTCAAGGAGGAAGATAGCAGGGGCATCGTTACCTGGCTTAATCTTACCGATGAAAGCTTCCTTCTTCCCTTCCACTGGCAGGTCGATAGTTGCCGATACCTGCTTCGCCTCACCGGTACCCGTATTCTCGATCCGTATAGTTAGGTCGAACGGTGTATTCTCGGTTAACCGCGGGGGATTTGTATCAACTGTGACAAATCCCAGCTCAGCTTTCCCTTTTATGGGTACTTCGATCACTTCAGTCTGGTTTTGCGTTGTTCCATCAGGAAGCTGGTAGTTGAAAAAGAGGTTGACTTTTTGTAAACCGATAGGGGCCTTGTTGTCAGTAATGAAATCGATCGTTGTGCTTTTTGATAACCCGCCTTCAAGATCATTGAGAACAAGAGTGTTCGACCCTTTGACACCGATTGAACTGGAACTTGTATTGATTGTCATTAATATTTGGCCGGCGCGCAATACTCCGGCATTCTTGATATCAAGTAAGACTGAAAAATTATCACCGGGATTGACACTATCAGGCAGGGATTTTGTGACGACAATCGTTGGTGCACGAAGTACCTGGCTCTTTGCATTTATATTAACGGTCACAGGGTAACGGACGTTTTTTCCGCCATTGATATCCACCCAGATCTCTGGAAAGAAGATTCCCTCCTTGTTGGGGGCCTGAATAGCAAAAGATACTATAGCTGACTGGCCGGGGCCAAGAGAGCCGAACTGATTGAATGAGTTCGAAATTACAATAATCCCATTACCCTCGAGACTGACTGAGTCGATCTGGACTGGTATATCAACACTCTTTACTGAAGTAAATCCACCCCCGGATGTAGCCCCGGATGACTCCTGTATTGTGGCAGAACTCGCAGTATTTTTTATGATTGCTGTAATCGTCCCATAATCACCGGGCGCAAGAACCTGGGGGGTAATAGTATAGCTCTCGATAAAAACCGTGGGTTGACCGCTCTCTGCATGAACTGCCGGGATCAAGGCAAGCAGGATTACGATACAAACAGCAATTACCAAGGAAGTAGCCGCCCCTAACCGCACCTGACCAAACATCTTTTCATCTATCATGGGAGTCCTCATTCAGGTCTTGTTCTTAATAATTTAGCAACTAAAGGTTATTAAACCTACTCTGGGTAATTTTATTTACCAACAGTTACCATAGATAATAATCAGATAGTAATGCCGAGAATGTATCCGGGCTACCGGGAAGAAGTCAGGAAAAAAATTGTTGAAGAAGCTGAGGCCCTTTTCATGAAGAGGGGATATTCTGCAACCACCATGGAAGAGATCGCAATCCGCCTCGGTGTAACAAAAGCGGCAATCTATCAGTATTATCCGGGCAAGGCCGATCTTTTTTCAGCGGTTGCCGAATATCACCGTCAACGCTTGGCGGGAATTCTCGAACGTTCCTTTGCAAACCAGGACCTGATGCAGGGGGCATCCATTCTATTTGATAACCTGCTCGAGTTCATCAACAAATCAATGGAGATCTATACGGATATGATGGTTGTAGCAATGCGGGAAAAGCGGCTACATACTATCATGCAGGAGGACCTGAAAGGCGATCTTAGGATTATCGAGATGTTTATTGAAAAACAGAAAGATAGGGGATTGATCCACTCCTCTATCGATTCAAAAAATCTTGCGGTTGCCTGTCATGCACTCATCAACGGCCTGATGTTTGATGTGATGATCGGGATGGATCCGACCGAAGCGAAACGGATCTGGCTGGATGCCATCGACGATTTGCTTCGGGTTCACGATCTGATATAAATGATCTGAAGTTCCGGTTTAACTATACAAATTATTTTGATTAATCCCTCAATCCCCTTCTATCAGCTGATAGATCAGGGATCTATCGAAAGGGCTTCTGTTCATACCATGATAATATTGGATTTCTTATACTCTCGCCAGTTCCGCCATAACCTCGCGATCATCCAGATCATACCACTCCCTGTATGCTTCAGCAACGGCAAAGTACCTCCCCCCGCGGATGTTTGCACAGATGATCTCATCACATTGCCGGGCGACCACCTCTATTGAGGAGGCAGATGCCGTTGGCACTGCAACAAGAATTCGAAGAGGGTGCAGCGTCTTGATACTGGTAAGTGCAGCAAGCATCGTGAAACCGGACGCGAGCCCGTCATCAACAAGAATTGTGGTTTTACCAGCAATGTCCGGAAAAGGTCTTCCTTTAGTAAAACGGTTAATTCGTTCTTCTACATTCCGCCGGGTAGTAATAACTGCTGCATCTACATCTTCCTGCGACAGCCTTAGAGCAGCACGTAGCCGATCATTGATCAGTACCCTGCCATCCCACGTGACAGCCCCGAACCCAGCCTCGGTGCTGCCCGGTATCCGAACCTTGCGAACAATCGCCAGCGATAACGGAACACCGAGCCCGATGGCAATCTCGATACCAACCGGTACCCCACCGGCCGGGATTGCAAGCACTACCGGATTGACAAGAGCCGGCCGAGTGCGGATCAGCGCGCCAAGCCTGCGCCCTGCATCGTGCCGATCAGTGAAAATGAATCGTTTCTCCCGGAGTGCGTGATCCTCTATAATAGTGCTCATAAAGGGATTGTGTTTGATTCAGGGGCTATAAGCATTGCGAGGTTGAAAAATGAGGTATATAATGTTCCATAAACCTAGAATGGATGGGCTTTGTAGAATTCCTCAATGACAATCAGAACAGAAATCCCCTTCCTTAATCTTGAGAGGTTATAGGGGATCACCTTGATTTTGATCTCCTTGACCTGGAGTCGGTATTTTCTTGCTTTCAGGGATTCCCCGAACTTTCTTTTCAAGACGGAGAACACAGTTTCGACCTTATTCCGTTGATAGTATAGTTCCGGATCGAACAACACCCTCATTCTTCGGCGGTAATAACCGGAGAGACGTTTTCGTTTTCGATCCCGGATCGGGATGAGCGAACAAGAGTTCAGCGTATCCCGGATGAATCGACAGCGGTACAGGGTATTTTTTCACCCCAGTCATAGAACAATTTCATGAGCCGGTTCAGTAACCGTGTGAACGTGAATGATCGGATCCGGTGACAGAACTTGTGAATCGTCGTGAAATGAGGTACCTGATCGAGATGGATCTTTTCCAGGAGAGAGTCCATGATCTCGGCAAGTTCTGTTGTGTCCCGGTAATCTTCGGACATGTACTCTTTCAGGAGAAGAAGAGTGAGTAACTGGTGCTGGTTATAGGTTCTTTTCGAGAACTTTGATGAGTAAAGGGGGATTCGGGAATTCCGGATCACACCGGAGGATAATTCAATAAACCTGATATACCGGTTTGCTGACATTATCTCGTCTCCTTATCGTTACTGAACATAACAAAATAAGGAGACACGGTACCTTAGATCTTTCGGTCGTCGGTGCAATTCGGTTTTTGATCGGGGTTTCTACAGAGCCGAAATTATAATGCCGGATACAGATGGGTGTCAGTTCTGTAAACCATATGGAGACGAGATTGTCGTAAAGAACGCCCTCTGTTTTGTTCGCTGGGACCGCTTCCCGGTCAGTAAATGCCATCTCCAGATCATCCCGTTCCATCATATAAAGGATTACTTCTCCTTAACGAATGAGGAAAAAAGGCAATGACCGATTTGATCGAGGAATACAGAATAATCATAGAAGAAAACTTTCAACCTCAGGGGTATAATATCGGATTTAATATCGGTGAAGCGGCAGGCCAGAGCGTCATGCATTGCCACTGCCATTTTATACCACGATAGAGGGGGGATACCGACAATCCTAAAGGCGGTATCCGTCGCGTAGTCGCCGGGAAATACTATAAAGATCCGATGCGGAAAGCCACGGATGGCAGCAACCTAAAAAACCGTCGATTATTTTCCATCCAGATGAGTAACCTTTTTTACAGAAGCAGCGATATAGCGGCGTATCCGGTTGGCGACCGGGTCAACGATATCACCATTAATAAGGATCGCCTGATTCGGTTGCTGGAACAATTGTTCTGAATGAGAGATTACATCTCTCATTGACAGAGGAGCCGAAAGAAAATTAGCGTTTATTGTAAACACAAAAGTGAAAATCAAGCCAGTCCAGCAATGCCACAAGGAGAACTGCCCCGATTCCGAGAAGGATAAACGGCATATGGTGCTGTATTCCCAAAATGAGAAGGATTATCTCAAGAATGAGACCCAATGTGATGCCGGTAAAAACTGACAGTATCAATCGTTGTTTTGTTATATTTTTAAAATGGTCTGTGTATTCCATACGTCCTTCAACGGGTCATGCATGTCTGTATGCCGGCGTTCAGTTTTATTTCGGAGAGATTTCCGCGCCCGGCGCTTTAAAATGCGCTGCAAGGTGCGATCCGTCGCAAAAAGGCTTGTTTTTCGACTCTCCGCAGCGGCAGAGATAGAATGGCGATTTAAGTAGCCTTTCTGTCCCGTCTGTTGAATATGAACATGGTTTATCAGTCTCAACCATGTTTGGCCCATTAAGAAGTACTTTAATCTTCATATTCTTCACCGCATTGCAGTCCTGCATTTTCCCGGTTGGGTGTGGTAACTAATGAGAGTATGGATCATCAGTATGGGACTTAAAAAGGCGTAGTAGCTAGAATTGTATGTCAACATTCACCCAATTCACAAGTGCTGGGAACTAAAAGACTATAATCTGATATGTTGTGATTATGCTGGCTTTTTACTTTGTTCCTCATTACGGATCCGCTCCATCCATACATCCAGTTTTTGGTAGAACTGGACAGCCCGCCCTCTCTCTTTTGGTGTCCTCCTATTGATCCTCTCGTGATAATAGTGTTCGCGATCCTCTGCTTCCCAGTGATCTTTCTCTCCATCTAGAGGGGTGAATGCTGCCTCATTCGGCTCCCGGTACGGTTCGTTGTTCAGTGTCCTGCAGAATACTATCCGGACCGGCGCTTTCAGCGGAGTAACAGCACACTTTGTATCGGCATAACCATCCCAATGAGCATTGACCGGAAAGCCAAAGGATCCCAGCGGAGGATCCCATGTCGCATCGACAAGCACCCACCGGCAGCCAAGCTGAACCCTGCAGGCAAGGTGATATGCAACAGGCAGACCTGATGCGAGATCCCTGAGTTCCGGCGGGTATCGGATTTTCTGGTCATTCCAGAGAAACGGGAAGGTGGCAAAGACAACGGGTACATTCAGTCGTTTGAACATTTCTGCGAGGAGATAATGCTTTGGAGTACAGGAGCCTCGCCCGGTCTCGAGCAGTAGTTCCCCTGCTTGGACCGGGTCATGAAACCGTGATCCGGATCTAAGCGAATACGGAATGTCCCGGATATGGTAAAAAATCGAGATCATGGACTGGTGCTCATCAAGCCCTTTTGTCCATTCAGAAAAACGCAGGCTGACAAGCGATGACATCGCGTTATTTCTCCTTGTTCATGAATATCATGATCGCGGGATCGATAAATGGATTTTTACTGGAACTGTGGATAGTATTCATTGCATGATGTGCTATATCACTATTGCCGGTCAAGGCGGTGCAGGTTTGCGTTCTCAAAGTACACCATATTGTTACCCCAGTCAGTATACCCGAGATGGAATAAACATGAGAATAGAAAAGGAATCATTTACATAGTGAGGGGATTTTCCATGCAGGTAACCCCGCACGTTCATGCAATCCGGCTACCATTCACAATCCAGACCGCACCTGATATAGCCATTGAGCGGTTCGTTAACATCTTTCTTATTGCCGGGCAGTCACTCACCCTCATCGATACAGGTGTCGCTGGTTCCGAGCGACAAATCTTCGATTATATACAAACGATTGGCAGGGAGCCTTCAGAGATTGCCCGAATCCTCCTTACGCACTCCCACCCGGATCACATCGGTGCTGCAAGGGCGATTCGGGACGCGACCGGCTGCTCCATCGTTGCACATGCTGCTGAGAAGGCATGGATCGAGGATGTCAATCTTCAGTGCCGTGAACGTCCGGTTCCCGGTTTCCATATACTTGTAGGTGGACCGGTCCCCGTCAGATCCACTCTTGAAGATGGTGGGATTCTCCAGCTAGCTGATGACCATGACCTCGACCTCGTTATCATGCATACACCGGGTCATTCGGCCGGTTCAGTCTCATTCTTTTTAAAAGGGGAGGGCGTGCTGTTCACCGGCGATTCTGTACCGGTGCCAGGTGAAATTCCGATATATGAAGATATTCTTGCATCGGTCGAATCCATAAAACGACTTGCCCGAACCGATAGGATCCAAATAATGCTCTCCTCATGGGATAGGCCCTGGGAAGGAATTCTCGCTTACCAGCGTCTGCGGGAGGCCCTTGATTGGCTTCAGCGGATCCATACTACGGTTATTCGTACCAGTTGCACAGCCTCATATGATCCGGTTGAACTTTCCCGGAGCATTGCCGCTGCTCTTGGATTCCCTCCACAGGTTGTGACACCCCTCCTTGCCCGGACTTTCAGCAGCCACCTCAGGTTCTGTAACAGGCCGCAGCTGATCATCGATGATGATAATCTGAATCAACCGGGCGGCTCGGTTACCGAAAGAGACCGTGCTGGAAAACTGCTTAGATAAATAAAAAAGTTATTTTTTTGCTATCTGGTCCATCAACATGTCCAGATACTGGACACCGCGTTCCTTCATGCCAAACCAGAAGACAATCGCTATCGCTGCACCGAGACCGATGCCGATACCCCATGCAATGGGGGTCAAGAACGTATAAATGATGGTAAGGTCGAGGTTCAGCTGCGACAGGGCAAATACAGCGACCATGAAATAGAGGAATAGTCTCATAATGAACACGACTACCCGCATCAGTTCAACATTAGCGGTCATATGGAATTTTAACAGGAAATCAGCGAAATAATCAATAAGGATGAACCCGACCAGCGCAATAATCACGAATACGATAATATGCGGGATGAATGCGACGATATCCTGCATCAGCGCACTGAGGTAGTCGAGATTGAGCAGGTCAACTGCCGCAAGGACAGCGATAAGGTAGACGAATATGCGAACAGCTACATCGAAGATTATGCTAATCGTGATTCCTGCCCCGGCCAAGGCTTTTACAAAAGATGAATCGCTGAAAAGCACGTCAACCTTCAGCTTGTCCAGAATGAGCCGGACGGCCTTACCCAGAAGTCGGCCAACGATCCAGCCGATAATAAGTATGAGAATAGTACCTATAATTACCGGGAGGACCGCGACGATTCCGTCATACCAGTTCAACAAGATTCTGTTCATAGCGTCTGCCATACCATATCACGAGTCAGTATATTTTTCACTCGAATAAATGTTCCGTATCAACTGAGCACACTTAATCGGACAGTTCCAAAAACAGGTGCATGACAATGAATTGAATTTATTAACTGAAAAAAGGTTGATTAGGCGTTCTTCATCTTCGCCTTGGCAACGTATCCGTCCTTGCCGATATAATACATATAGCCGGCTTCCTTTGCGATTTTCTCGCCACCGACCTTCTTCTTCTTACCACCCGGGTTGGACTTCATGGGTGCAGCCCAGACGTAACCGTCTTTGCCGACAAAGTACAGATAGCCTTTCTCGCGGTTGATCTTTTCCTTACCAACTTTTGTTCCCATGTAAAACACCTCAAAACTCCGACGTGAGTTTTGATAATCCAATGTTCCGTCTGATACTATAAAAGGTTTCTCGCCGGTAGCCGTCGATGTTTTCTAATCGGAGTAGGTAAAGGGCGAATTTTCGGTATCAAAGCGCATAAAACGCGCTGATTTTTTTTGAGAGAGAAGCGTCACGATTATCGGTTTATACATCAAATCTTATGCGATCTTTCTGTACTATCATCTCATTCTTACCGATGATTGCAATCTCTGCTGTTCGTACTGCCGGGCAAAGGCCTTTAATGATACGATGGAAAATAGCAGCGTAAGTGTCGAGATCGACCATGATTTACCGGTTGAGCAGGATTACGATCTTGAGGATCTGTATGGATTTCTTGCACGAGACCATTCTCCGGTTTTAACATTTTATGGCGGGGAGCCCCTTCTGCGGGTTGATCTCATACGGAAGATCATGGACGAAGCCCCGGTGAAACGATTTATAATCCAGACAAACGGGTTGCTTCTCGACCGGCTTGGGCCCACATACGTAAACCGGTTTGCTGCAATACTTGTTTCGCTGGATGGTTCCGAAGCGCTCACTGATAAAAACCGGGGTTCGGGCACATACAGGAAGGTGATGGAGAACGTAAAATGTATCCTTAAGCAGGGATTTTCTGGCGAATTAATCGCCAGGATGACCGTTACCGAGGACACTAATATTATTGATGCAGTGACCAGCCTCGCGGACAACCCGGATCATTCTTTCACTTCTATCCATTGGCAGCTGGATGCTAACTTCTCTCCGGACTTCTCCCGCCGCCCGTTCGTATCTTGGGTGCAGAATAGTTATAATCCTGGCATCCGTTTGCTCGTGCGGCGATGGACCGACATCATGGAAAAGACCGGCCAAGTGCCCCGATGGTATCCATTCCTCGATACAATGGACGACTTACTTGAAGGGCGGGAGAGTCAGCTGCGCTGCGGGGCTGGCTATGCGAACTACAGCATCATGACTGATGGCCATATAGCGCCGTGCCCGGTGATGGTAGGCATGAGTCAGTATTATTCAGGACATATCGGTTATACTCACCCCCACGAGATTTGTAGGATCGATATTGGAAACGATTGTGTATCGTGTGCTATCCGGACATTCTGCGGAGGAAGGTGCCTTTATGCAAATATCATGCAGCCTTGGGAAACGGAGGGGCGCCGGCTTATCTGCGGGACTGTTAAAAACCTTCAAACATCTCTTATGGCAGCCGTCCCGGTCGTGCAATCGCTGATCCATTCCGGCATAATCCGCCGACAAGATATATCATGTGAAAAATTCAATGGGTGTGAGATTATCCCCTGACGCCAGAGATACCTGTTTTTACCCTATGCAGATGTATATATACCCAGCGGTTTATTGTATATACGCAGCATTAAACCTGCACGAGTTAAAACAATGGAAAAGAGAGGTTTTGGCGGCCCGAGAAATTTCGGTCCCCGCGAGATGACAAAGACAGTCTGTTCAGACTGCGGTAAAGAGTGTGAAGTCCCCTTCAAGCCCACCGAAGGACGCCCCGTCTACTGTCGGGAATGCCTTCCTAAGCACCGGAAACCCCGCTTCTAACTTTAAACGAACTTTACAAAATTTTCTTTTTTTGCTCTATTATCCAGCTGCTGTATATTAGCTCAGCATAATGCAAAGAGCCTGTTGAATACTAGGAAGCGGATTAAAAAGTAGCTGTTTTGGTGCGATTTTTTTAGTTACTTCTTGTTGCTCCGTATCTCTTGCCTAAACCGGTGGATGATGTCATATATCATCATCCGGAATTCAGTGCCGACATCCTCCCAGCTTTTACTCCCGTTTTCCACCTGAGCAGGACGGGGAGTACCAATCATTGGATCGGGTGTTGCAGAGGCGCTTCCATTGGCCCGTCCCGACCGGAAGAGGCGACGGAGGATTTCGTAATAGCCGGTCGCTAATACAAGCAGGAAAACGATAGGGGCGACAAGAATCGACAGAACCTGAAATAAGTTATTGATGTCCGAGCTAACCGTAAGCGATTTAACTACCGCCAATAGGAATGCGATGATAAACACACTTCCAAAAGCCCTGATAATTGGTGTAGGCAAGTCGAGAGGAAATGGAAACGCGGAGAAGATATCGGCAATGAACAGGATGATTGCGATGATTAGAAGAAGCCAGAAATTATCATTTAAAAAACCTACAATAGGAGCACTAGCCGGATAGATGGATTTCAGGATGTTTGCGAGAACGATAATAATCAGGAACGATATGATCCCGATCATCCGTGTGACAAAAACCCATCCGGGCGAATGCTCGTGAGCCCAGCGCATGGCTGCCAACCCTCCATACGTATTGGCCATAAGGATATAAAGTCCTCACCTACAACCACAATTTTTTTATGTTCTATTGCAGGTTCTGGTTCGATTAAACTAAGGAGGAAATGAATGGGGGAAATTTCAATAGTTGGACATTTATCAAGCAGAATCGACATGGAATTTCGTATTTTTTTGGAAAAAATTACTTTTTATCGATATCATAATATTTACGCAGGAAGTCTCGGATTTTCTCAGATTCGAGATAGCGCTTATCAAGCGTATCAACAATATCATCAATGGTATGGGCTAGTTGTATGATCTTTTCAGATTTATCATTCTGAATCAGGTCGGCGATACCAATAATTGCCTGAAGCGGATTTCGTATCTGGTCATTGAGGGTTGCCAACTGTTCCATATTCTTTTCGATTTGCTGGAATGCCTCCTTTTTCAACTGCTCTACATTCCTTCGTTCTGTAATATCTCTGGCTATTATAAGCAATGCCTCGAGACCGTACTGGTCAAAAGCACGGACATTCATTTCTACAGGTATAATCCTGCCAGTGCACGTCTGGTATAGGGTTTCAATCCGCCCCTTCTGATCTTTTCGCACCTGATCAAGAAACGCAGCTACACGGCTATGTTCGTCAGATACTAGGAGATCTGAAAACGGCATCATCATTAATTTTTTACGGGTCCCCCCAAGACAATCCACCGCAGAATCATTGGCTTCAATTATCGTACTGGTAAGGACTTCTTCGTGGCCGGGCCGAAGTACTACAACCATATCTATAATACTGTTAAAGAACAGCCGGTAGTTCTCTTCACTCTGACTTAGACGAACCTGAAGGTGAAGCTGCGATTGCTCAAGCTCACAAAGCATACTATTAACGTTTGTTGCCAGATCCGTGATCTCGTCATTTCCAGGTACAATGACCCGTGCTGAAAAATCCCTTTTCTTTCCGATGGAGGAAATATGGGAGGACAATGAAAGGAGTCGTGAGAGGACCGCCCGTTCAAGAAGAATGATTATGACTATTCCAACGCCGATACCGGTTATCAGCAGAAATGTAAGGAAATACAGCGTTGTCGAAGTTCCGAACTTGGAGATATGGCGGGGGATTTCTGCCATCAGGACAAGTGCCGGATCTCCATAAATATCCCGTATCAGGGCAAACCCGGACAAGAAATCGGCATCTTTTTTTTGCCTGAAAGTGAAGGCATGCATCTCGATTGAATCCTCACCGGATCTTTCAAGAAAACGTCCTCCTCCAGGAGATAACGTAAAGAGGAGAGCATCGATTTCACTATCAGGGCCGTTTAGAGAGAATGGCCGGATATTTAGTTCAAGCTCTGTCATATTCGAAAGTCGAATAACTTCCCGATCATCCAGATGTCTAGCCATAGTGATATAGCCGGCAGGGATACCGGTTTTATTTGCCATATAAATCGGGCGGACTGCGACAAGCAGGGGATAAGTTGGGGTTTGAACGATACCCAGAGTTCCATTCTGGAGAATCCCGTTACCTCTCAGGGGCGATGAGGAAGCCGTTATATTAGAGAGTGCAGATGGAATCGGAAGGGAACGGTGTTGTTCAAGATCATATCCCCGTCCTGCGATCAATAAACCGGACTGATCTGAAATAATGATATAATTGAAAGCGAGCAGCTCGAATGTCGAATCATCGAGAGGGGAGGCGGTGGATCCATCCGAACCCTGGAAGAGATATACTTTAATAGAGTCTCTCGCAGCCCAGTCAGCAGCCACGGCATCAAGGGAGTTTACATCATCGGCAAGTGCAACAAGAGCGCGGTGAGTGTCTTTTTCTGCTATCTGGTCCTCGACCCGAGCAAACCCGCCCGCAACCAAGATCTCAGACGCAATTGCAATGACAATAATAAGGGTAACGAGGGTGAGACAAAGGATTAGTATCGTTTTTGTTCTTATTTCCACACCACTTCACCTGCGGTCACGATCAAGATAGAACTGTTTAGTTATTTCAGGAAAAGCTATTGCATGGCAGGAAAAGATATTGCATAGCAGATGACCATATAGTGTATCAATTCTGAACAGACGTCTTCCCCTTTGGATTACATGACTGAGAATTCTGAAAATTTAATTTAATCCTTATTCTTTTCAAAATTTGCATCTTTTCTGGTATATGTATAAATAATTTCATCGCTGGACATAAAGTTGCAATAATGTATAAATATGTGCAAAGTACAATATAACAGAGGACTCAATTTGATCAGAACTGGAAATATGGATGGTGATGCCGGTGGAATGGAAAATGCCCGGGACTTACAAGAACTGAACCTGAATATTAATTATGAGCAATATCTCGATGCTGTAGAAGATCAACCAAAACCGCTTGTCATCCCGGTCTGTGCAAAACTGCAGCTTCCGAATATATCCCCATTGGAAGTCTTCACCGGTACCCGGACCGGTTGCGGCTATCTGCTTGAATCAATGGAAGGCAGCGAAAAAATTGCACGCTATTCCTTTATCGGGAATAATCCGGAGCTTATTATTACTTTTAATGAATGTGTTAAAGTTGCGGGAAACAGGGAATTCGTTTCAATTGCAGGAGAGCCGGAAGGGGCCAATGCAATTGACCGGATCCGGTCTATCCTTTCCCGTTTTTACTATGTCAATGTGAAGGCTCCCCGGTTCTTTGGCGGGATGGTCGGGTATTTTGCGTATGACTGCGTGCATTCCCTTTTCAACAAGGTAAATGAAAAAAAATCCAGAGCCGACAAATCGAAAAGCATCAGTTGTCATGATGCCCGGTTTATGCTCAGCACGGATTGTATTGTCTTTGATCACCAGGAAAAAAAAAATGTATATTTTTTCATCCCCGCTTCTCACGTACGAAACAAACCTGCTTGCCGCGTATATGACCAGTATTGCAAAGATTCGGATCCTGAAAGAAAAAATCGCCGAACTTGCAAACAGGAAACCGGAGGAAGTACAGCGAAAACTTGAACAGAGCGGGGCTCCGCACTATACCACATCAATTCAGCAGGATGCCTTTGAAAAATCTGTCAAGCGGGTACAGGAACATATCGTCGCAGGGGATATATTCCAAGCGGTTATTTCACGGCAGATTGAATGTGAGGTTTCGTGCGATCCGTTTGCGATTTATACGGCGCTACGGAAGATTAACCCAAGCCCGTATATGTACTACATCGACTTCGGCGACGAGAAGGTAATTGGGGCCAGCCCCGAGATGCTGGTTCGTGTTGAGCGCCGGCGTGTTACCACTGTACCAATCGCTGGTACACGCCCCCGGGGTAAAACGGTCGAGGAAGATGAGCAGCTCTCACGCAATCTTCTACAAGATCCCAAGGAGCTCTCTGAACATACGATGCTTGTTGACCTTGCCCGTAACGATCTTGGCCGGGTCTGTAGGTTTGGATCAGTACGTGTTGATGGATTCATGGGCATCGAGAAATTTTCTCATGTCCAGCACATCGTCTCAACTGTAACCGGCGTCCTGAAAGACAACCTTGACTGCTACGATGCCCTCAAGTCATGTTTTCCGGCAGGCACTGTCTCTGGGGCTCCGAAGATCCGGGCGATGCAGATCATCGATGAGGAGGAAACACAGAACCGCGGGATCTACGCCGGTGCTGTGGGGTATATCGGTTTTGACAAAAACCTTGAATTCGCAATCGCGATCAGAACCGTGATTATGCAGGGAAACCGGGCATCCATTCAGGTGGGTGCAGGGATTGTTGCCGATTCAGTTCCGGAAAACGAGTGGAGGGAGACCGAAAACAAGGCAGCAGCAATGATGAAAGCGATCGAACAAGCGGGGATTAGCATATGAGAGTATTAATTGTCGATTGCTACGACAGTTTTACCTTCAACCTGTACCAGCAGGTGGGAAGGTTAGGAGGAGATCCGGTAGTCATGACCTGCGACACACCTCTTGACCGGCTGGAAAAAATCAAGTGCGACCGGATCATCCTTTCACCGGGACCAGGGACTCCAGAGGATTCCGGGATTTGTCCTGTTGTCCTCCGGACGCTGAGCCAAAAGATTCCGACGCTGGGCGTCTGTCTCGGTCACCAGACAATTTGTGCCACATTCGGCGGGAATGTAGTGAGGGCAGGGCGCCTGATGCACGGGAAGACCTCGGAAATCCGGCATGATGGTAAAGGCATCTTCGCTGATCTGGTAGTTCCTTTTGTTGCGACGCGATACCATTCGCTTGTCGTTGACAGGGATAGTCTACCGGAAGACCTGGAGGTATCGGCGACGAGTGACGATGACGGGTACGTGATGGGGATCCGGCATATGCGGTATCCGATTGAGGGGGTCCAGTTCCATCCGGAGAGCATCCTGACTACAGATGGTGATCGGATTATCCAGAATTTCCTGTATGGTCAGGGAGCGGCATCATGAACATCAAAGAGGCAATCGCAACTGTTATCTCAGGCAGCCAGCTGACCGAAAAAGAGGCTGCTGAAACAATGGGAGCGATCATGAAAGGCGAGGCCACACAGGCACAGATCGGGAGCCTTTTAACAGCACTCCGGATACGTGGTGAGTCCCCTGCCGAGATTGCGGCCTTCGCTGGCGTCATGCGGGGGCATGCTGTCCGCATTACTCCTTTGGTTTCAGGAACGCTCGTCGATACCTGCGGCACAGGCGGAGACGGTTCACAGACCTTCAATATCAGCACTGCTGCTGCTTTTGTTGCAGCAGGTGCCGGTATCCCCGTTGTAAAGCATGGAAACCGGGCGATGAGCAGCAGGTGCGGTTCAGCAGATGTCCTTTCTGCACTCGGGGTCAATCTCGCCGTGGATCCGGCGCAACAGGCCAAGATTGTCGAAAAGATTGGAATTGCATTCCTCTTTGCTCCGGCCCATCACCCTGCGATGCGCCACGTTGCCGGGGCACGGCAGGAGATTGGGATTCGTACGGTCTTCAACCTCTTAGGTCCGCTTGCAAACCCTGCCGGCGCACAGGCTCAGCTGCTTGGTGTCCACAGCCCGGATCTGACAGGCACGATGGCGGAAGTGCTCAGGAGGCTCTCCCTTCCCCGGGCGATGGTTGTTCACGGATGCGGTCTCGATGAGATAACGACAACGGGCGATACGGTTGTCGCCGAACTCTGCGCAGGTGGGATCAGAAACTACACGATATCATATGAACGGTTCGGTATCAGGCCTGCAACAAAGGACGACCTTGCTGGGGGGGATGCGACAGAGAACGCACGCATCCTCCGCGGGATACTGGAGGGGGAGAATGGAGCGGCCCGCGACATCGTGCTGCTCAATGCCGCCGCTGCAATTTATCTTGGCGGAAAGAGCAGCGATCTGTATGGCGGGCTGAAGCTCGCTGAAATGTCGGTTGATTCCGGTGCAGCACTCGGGCGGCTCAATGCCCTCATCGATGCGACAAAGGGTGCGGCATGATCCTAGACGAGATCCTCCGCCGTGCGGAAAAACGGGTCGAAAGGCTGCCGGCGACATTTCCGGATCCTCCTGACAGACCACGTGCCAGCCTTGCGGATGCAATCCGGGGCAGGAATGACGGGACCGCAGTGATTGCCGAGATCAAGTGTGCATCTCCCAGCCGGGGGGTTATCAGGCGTAATGTCGATATGCAGATGATGGCCCGCTCACTCGTTGCCGGTGGATGTACTGCGCTCTCCGTCCTCACAGAGCCGCACTATTTCGGCGGTTCCGTAAGGGATGTTACAAGAGTTGCCAAGGCCGTATCCGTCCCGGTGCTCCGGAAGGATTTTGTAATCGATACCCGACAGCTGGACGAGACGTATGCGCTTGGCGCCGATGCAGTCCTGCTGATCGCGGCTGTGCTGGGAGAGGAACTGCCGGGGTATGTCGATTATGCAATTGATGCCGGCCTTGAACCGCTTGTCGAGGTTCGCACAAAAACCGAAGTGGAGAGTGCCCTGTCCACCCGGGCAGCAGCCATCGGGATCAATAACCGCGACTTAACAACGCTCATAATAGACCGTTCAACGACACGCTTGCTGTCAGAAAAGATCCGATCCTCAGGAAGGCTCGTGATATCCGAAAGCGGGATGCGATCGACTGATGATGTCCGGGAACTGAAACCTTACTGCGACGCGTTCCTGATCGGTTCATCCATCATGTCTGATGAAAACCCGCAGAAGAAACTTAAGGAGTTTGTATGCGCGTAAAAATCTGCGGGATCACCCGCCCCGATGATGCACGGTTTGCGGAACAGGAGGGTGCCGATGCCATCGGCGTGATCCTCTCTTCACCCGGTTCGAAAAGGGAGGTCTCCCCAAAACGGGCACAGGAGATCTTTGAAGCTGTCGGCCCGTTCATAACAAAAGTTGCCGTTACCCATACAGGATCAGAATCAGAACTTTCAACGATCATCGCGCTGAATCCCGATGCAATCCAGATCTTCCACCCGTTTGTTTTCGGGAAAGATCCCGGGGTACAGATAATCCGGGCGATCGGAAAGGATGATCCCCTGCCAAGTGCCTGCGATGCCATCATCATTGACGAGAGCCATGGCGGGGGGAAAGACTTCGATCTCTCCGCTGCAAGAAGCGCGGTCCAGAGAGCAAAAGTCCCCGTAATCCTTGCCGGCGGCCTGACACCCGGGAACGTGGAAGAGGCCATCCAGCAGGTGCGCCCGTATGCGGTCGACGTTGCAACCGGCGTTGAACTGTCACCTGGCATCAAGGACCACCGGAAAGTGAGGGCGTTTATCGCCGCATGCAGGAGGGCATGATATGGGACAGAAAGGACGGTTCGGGAAGTACGGGGGGCAGTACGTGCCCGAGACCCTGATGGCAGCACTCATCGAGCTAGAGAATGCATATGCGGATGTGCGCAAGAGTCCTGATTTCATCCGGCAGCTTGCAGCCCTTCAGGCAGAATACGCAGGGCGTCCTACACCGCTGACGTTCTGCCCGAATGCATCACGCGAGCTGGGTTGCAGGATCCACCTCAAGCGAGAGGATCTCGTCCACGGGGGATCGCACAAGCTGAACAACACGCTCGGGCAGGCGCTGCTGGCAAGACACATGGGCAAGAGCCGGCTGATCGCCGAGACCGGCGCCGGCCAGCACGGGGTCGCGACCGCGATCGTGGGGGCGGCGCTGGGGATGCCCGTAGAGGTGTACATGGGCGAGGTGGACTGCAGGAGGCAGGCGCTGAACGTCTTCCGCATGGAACTGATGGGTGCAAAAGTCATCCCGGTGAAGTCCGGAACGAGGACGCTGAAGGATGCAATCAACGAGGCGCTCCGCGACTGGGTAGCAAATCTCCTCACCACGCACTACCTGATCGGTTCGGTTGTCGGCCCGCATCCGTACCCGCTCATGGTGCGCGACTTCCAGTCGGTGATCGGGCGCGAGGCCCTGGAACAGGTGCTTAAGAAGGAAGGGCGGCTCCCTGACACCATTGTCGCATGTGTCGGCGGAGGCTCGAATGCTATCGGGATCTTCTATCCTTTTATCAGCGACGATGTGGAGCTTGTCGGCATCGAGGCCGGCGGAGAGGGCGTTGATACCGGGAAGCATTCGGCCACGCTCTGCGCAGGCGAAGCCGGTGTTCTGCATGGCACGCTCTCGTACCTGCTGCAGGACGAGAACGGGCAGGTACTTCCTACCCACAGCATCTCGGCAGGCCTCGATTATCCGGGTGTCGGCCCGGAGCACGCGATGCTGAAAGATTCCGGAAGGGTCACCTACGACACGGCGGACGATGCCGAAGTCCTGGACGCATTCTCGTTCCTCTCCCGCACGGAGGGTATCATCCCGGCGCTCGAGTCCGCACACGCGGTCGCATGGGTGATCAGGAATGCAGGCAGGTTCGACCGGGACGATATCGTGGTCATCAACCTTTCAGGACGCGGGGACAAGGATGTCGCAGAGGTGGCAGCGATGCAGGGGCGGGCATGACGGGGCGTATCGATGATGTTTTCCGTAACCGGAAGAAACCGGCTTTCATCGGTTTTACGGTTGCCGGCGATCCTGACAGGGATACCTCTGTCCGTATTGCGCGGGCGCTTATTGATGGGGGGACCGATATCCTCGAACTGGGAGTGCCGTTCTCCGACCCGGTCGCCGATGGGCCGGTCATCCAGAAGGCCGACGAGCGGGCTCTTGCCGCAGGAATAACTCCGGCTGCTATCTTTGATATAGTTCGGGAGGTTCGTATTTTCTCAGGTGTCCCGATTGTCTTTCTCACGTATTACAACATCGTATACCGCTTTGGTATCGACAGGTTCTACCGGCATGCAAGGGATGCCGGTGTTGACGGGATCCTGATAGCCGATATGCCGGTCGAGGAATCGGACGAGGTATGCGAGGCTGCGGCACGGTACGGCATCGACCCGATCTTCCTGGTTGCGCAGACGACTTCGGACGAACGGATCAAAACGATTGCCGCACGGGCACGCGGGTACCTGTATCTCGTTTCCGTGCTGGGCGTGACCGGCGTGCGTGAGAGTATGGATTCAGGGGCGATCGATCTCTTGAAGCGCGTCCGAAGGCAGACGGATCTACCTCTTGCACTCGGTTTCGGGATCTCGAACCCTGCCCATGCAAAGACATGTGCAGCGGCGGGAGCCAATGGGATTATCGTAGGCAGTGCAATCGTTGAGCTTGTGGAACGGAACCTCAGCAGGCCTGATCTGATGGAAGAGGAATTGAAAACGTTTGTAGCCCGGATGAAAGGAGCCGTCTGAAAAGGAACTCTTTCCAACTTCGTTTTTCTCGTACGATTCTTTTTAACAGATTGTTTACAATACTGGATCCGGTATTACCATGCAGTCCAGAACCGGAATCATTATCATCCTGGGGCTCTGTATTGCCGCCGGTATCTTTATTGCCGGCTGCACACAGCAGGCAGCCCCCGCACAGCCGACAGCCCTGCCGACAGCCGGCCTCGCAAACCCTGCCTCGGTCAGCTGCGTCGAAAAGGGCGGAACTGTCGAAATCAAAAAGGATGCATCGGGAGGAGAGTATGGCATGTGTAACTTCCCGAACGGAACGTCCTGCGAGGAGTGGGCGCTCTTCCGCGGAGAAGGCTGCAAGCCCGGGGTGGAGCTGTCAGCAACCGCAACGGTTATCGGGATGCCCAACCCGGCTGCCGTGTACTGCGGTCAGGTTGGCGGCACCTCAAAGATCCTGAAGAATCCTGACGGCAGCGAGTACGGAATGTGCGCATTTGCCAACGGGACATCCTGCGAGGAATGGGCGCTCTTCCGCGGCGAGGGTTGTAAAGCTGGCTGATCGGGATTGTCTGAATATTCTTTAAATTTCTTTTCTTATTCAACCACTTCCCGCGATGACTGTCAGAGAACGGGGCTTTTTTGAGAGAACGGATCGGAAGCACGACCCTTCAGACAACGGCATTGGGTGACCAATCCTGCCTGCCGGTATCCATACCACGGTCACATCCTCTTCGGCATGGTTCTTTTGTGGAGGACCATCGTCACGGCCGTGAACACCAGCGTGAAGACGGACAGTGCCGCGATATCGACGGTCACCGGGAAATAGTTCCCGTCCGTAAATGCGAATCGCACGAGATCCGTGAAATAGGTGAGCGGGGAGCAGACCGCCAGCACCAGCCCCCATGACGGCATCTGCTCCAGCGGGACGAAGATGCCGGAGATAAAGACGAGCGGGAACTTGATCAGCGAGGAGAGCATCATGATGTTCGAAGGCACGTTCGTGGGGGGCACGGCAAGCAGCATTCCGATGGCTGAGAAGCAGCAGGCTGCGAGGAGAACTGCGGCAAGCAGCGTCAGTTCATGGAGGAGCGCAAGCCCGAGCACAAGCCCGATGATCACGGTGACCAGCGTGACCGCGATCCCGAAGATGAGGGATGCTATCATGTCGCCAAAAACAATCGCCTCGACGGTGACCGGACAGGAGGCAAGCCGCTCAAGGGTCTTTGCCTGCCCTTCCCACGGGAAGATTGCGGGGGAAACGGCGGTCGCAGTGAAAAAGAGTGTCATGCCGACCAGCCCCGAGACAAGGAACGCGAGCGGCAGCTGCCTGCTTCCCATGAAGAATGCGAGGAAGAGGAAGAGCGGCATGAAGACACCGAAGATGAGAACGGGGCCCTTGAGATAATAGATCCGGATGTCTTTCTTCGCAATCGCCCATGCCCGCCGCACCTGTTCCGGGAATCCTGCCGCGTTCATGACTGCGCCTCCTCTGTCAGCCGGAGGAACGCTTCATCAAGCGAGGGAGCCAGCGTGTTCAGCGTGACAATCGCTGCGCCGTTGTGCCGGCTGAAGTTTGCGAGGGAATGGATGGTGGCATCTTTGTTCCGGGTAGTGACCTGCCACTTGTCTCCGGTCCGGTTCGCTGTTACAACACCTTCAAGTCCTGCAAGGGCATCGCCGTGCACCTCGCGGTCAAAACTCACTTCGATCTTGTGTATACGATCAATTGCTGTCTTGAGTTTCTCCGGTGCATCGATGGCCACCATCTTCCCGGCCCGGATAATGCCGACCCGGTGACAGAGCCGGTTGGCCTCCTCCATGTTGTGCGTAGTGAGGAAGATGGTGGTTCCCTTCGCATTCAGGTCACGGAGCAGGGAGAGGATCATCTGCGTGCTCTGCACGTCGAGGCCGCTCGTTGGTTCATCGAGAAAGAGGAGTTCCGGTTCATGGATGAGCGCCATCGCGAGGATGAGCCGCTGTTTCATGCCCTTGGAGTACGCCTGCACTTTCTGGTCTTTTCGATCCAATAACCTGACCATCCCGAGCAGGTCGGACGAGCGCTGCTCTGCCCGGGCACGCGGGAGCCCGTAGAGCTCGCCCATCAGCATCAGGTTCTGCCATGCGGTGAGATCGGTATACGCATTCGAGGTCTCCGGCACGACACCGAACCGCTGCTTTGCCTGTACCGGCTCGGACCGGATGTCATGGCCGAGGATCAGAGCGGTCCCGGCATCCGGGGGGATGACGCCGGTCAGCATCCGTGTGGTGGTGGTCTTGCCCGCCCCGTTCGGGCCGAGGAAACCGAAGATCTCGCCCTGCCGGACCTCGAACGAGATATGGTCTACAGCAGTGCTCCTGCCAAAGATTTTTGTCAGATCTGACGCCTGGATTATCGCGGTCATGGGTTTCTCTTTTCCTCATACGTCTTCGCGAATGCCGAGAATGACCATCTTCTGATCGCACCGGATCCCCCGGTTCTTATCCTTTTTCACGGAAACAAGGTGATGAGGCCCAACGGGATGCTCAACAGAACCCGCTGTAATGACGCCCTTTCCCTGCAGAACGACAAACACCACAGCGTACGGTTCCGGGTGAGGAGGGATCTCCTGCCCGTCATCAAGGCAGACAAGGACAATGTCTGAGCCTGCGGTTTTCATCAGGTCTTTTTTGACCGGGCCGGATGCGGAGAATTTTGCCAATGTGCACAAGTCCATTGCTATCGCCACTTGTTTCGGAACGATAATCTGCGGCACAGATAAAAAAATCTTCACACTCCCGGTTTGGGTTCTATCTCTGATATATCAAAACAGCAGTACATCCCTTCATATCCTCCCACTTTTCTGTCACCTAAACCACTCCTGCCAGCATCGCCACCCCGAGTGCTACCATCACAATGCCGATGAGGAGCCGCACCCGGCGCCGGCTCCCTGCCCGGTACGCTTCCATCCGTTCCGGCGTCCCGCCCCAATATACCACGAGAAGGATGAGGATGAGCGGGAGCACGAAGATCAGGTTGTAGAGCAGGAGGTACGGGATTCCTTCAGCAAGTGTCATACGATCGCCGAGAAGCCCGAGGATGGCAAGGTACACGCCGCCGGTGCAGGGAAGTTCCACCATGCTGACGACCGCTCCGAGGATGATGGCCGAGGGGACGGATGCCCGTTTCACGTACTCGTCAATTGCCGCCTTCTTTGAAACGGGGATTGCGAGCGTAAAGATCTCGCGCCTGAGGAGTACTTCTGCGATATCAATCGCCGCGTCAATCTGCTGCTGGAGCGCCCCGGGTAACCCCTGCATCTTTACGTCCAGGAACCCCCGGATAATGGTCGGCGGATTCTCCTATGGGCACGGCCGGTTTTTCCCGGTGCACGGTTTGCACGGGCACGTCACGGGTGGTCACTCCTTCACAATCCCGTCATAGAAGAATGCAGCTGCAACCGCTCCGATAACCGGCCCGATGATATAGATCGGGAAGTACTGCCAGAGAGACGGTCCGCCGAGCAGGGAATCGATCAGGTACGGGCCGAACGTACGCGCTGTATTCAGTGAAGAGCCGGTAATATTGCCGATGGTCGTAATGACACCCCCGACAGTCAGACCGATGATGAGCCCGGCAAATCCCTGCGGTGCCCGGCTGTCCACGGCAATGCCCATGATAACCAGCATCAGGACAAAAGTGCCGATGGTCTCGGCAAGGATTGCCTGCCCGTACCCGATGCCGGGGAACGGTGCGGTTGCCCCGAGTCCCCCGATGGTGACCGCGTCCATCCCGGCACTTGCGGCAAAGAGCAGGCTCCCAAGTGCAGCCCCGATCAGCTGGGCAATGATGTAGGCGATGGTCTCTGAGGACGGAAAGCGTTTCGTTGCCCAGAGAGCGATGGTAACCGCCGGGTTGATGTGGGCACCCGAGACCCGCCCCATCGCATAGATGACAGCAGCAATGACGATGGCGAACGCCATCCCAATCGCAAACCAGTCGCCGAGTCCGCCCAGCGCACCGATGCCGATGTTGAACGGGGTTTTTGTTTCGGTTCCGCTCGCAATCATCAGGGTGATGGCAGCGGCGCCGGCACCAAAATAAACAAGAAGCGCTGTCCCGGCAAGTTCCGCGACGCACCGCTTACCCAGCGTGGGCATCCATCATTCCTCCTCATACGCTGCGTTGCAGTCAGGACAGAGAATCCGGGGGATTTTTTTCTGGCGTTTCCTTGCGGGGAACGGATAACCTCCCTGCCAGACTTCGGTTTCCGTGCGGACAGCGTGCCGCATGCAGAGCCCCATACCGCAAACGATGCATACTGCCACGGCATCACTGTCCTTTCCCTCGCGTGCACAGACATAGCATTTCATTTCCGTCACCTCTTAAAAAGAAAGGATCAGACCGCCTCTTTCCACTGGCAGTAGCAGTGACGGAAATCCATGAGTGCAGCGGATGCACAGTCCTTGCAGATCCGTGCCGGGGCTGCGGGGGTTTCCTTGTGCAGGGCGATGATATTGGTCATAAGCGTCGCGGTCACCGGTTCACTCGTGAGGAGGCAGGGGTAATCTGCAAGCCGGAGCATCGCTGAGGCCCTGACAGTGATGGCGCAGGCCGGGTATGCATATCGCTGCGGGTTCATCAGCACCTCGTTCTTGTGAATAGGCGAAAGATCGACATCGAAGGTACCCACCTTCGGTTTCAGCATGCCCTTTTCACCGTTTTGCGCCCTTCGCGCCTTGTCCAGGTATTTCCAGCCCCGGTAGATCATGTCCATGAAATCGCAGTTATGCAGTTCTGCCGCTGCGCCCCGGGTCGGATAGAGCTGGACATAGTTGTGCCACCGCTTGGTGAGAAGGTCGACAACCATGATCGCATTGAAACCGTCGAGTTCGAGGAGATACTCGGCAGCACAGGCAGAAGCACCGGTCGCAAGCGAGAGGAGGTCATACTCGCTCTTGTACCTGGGCAGCGCATTTCTGAGATTCAGTTCCATTACTTCGGTTGCGGCCTCGATGGTCGCCATGATGACGTCATCCTTGCACATGTTGAAGGTAGACTGTGAGATGTGGTGAGCGATATCCCCGACGCAATAGGCAGGGACGGTGACGATATTGCCGTAATGAACACCCTCGTCAATCGCTGCTTTGACTGCTCCTTCCATCTTTTTCCGGTACCCTGCCATGTACTTCCGGCAATCGAACGAGTTCATCCCAGCCGCGTCCATGAGCTCTGCCTGCGTCCTGACCGGCTCATCGTAGACATTCTTCAGCATTGCAATCTCTGCTTTGACTGCGTCAGCAAGGGTTGCGCCCTTCTCGGTCTCGTGGGCGAATACTTCCCCGATCCCGTAGGACGTGTTCATGCCCCATGATTTGGACGCGAGGATTGCCTGCTTGTGCGCAACCGGGATATCGACGGTCTGGAGGATCTGGTTGACTACGTTGCTCGTGCTGCCGGGAATAAGCGCAAAGTCCACGACGCAGGTCGGTCCGTAGAAACCAGAGTAGCGGCGTGCCGACTCTTTGCCGATCAATGCTTCGGCTTTCCCGATCGCTTTCACGAACGCATCGATGCTTTTCCTGAATGCCGGGTCCTCATCACAGAGGATCTCCATGACCACCGGCGTCTGGTAATGCTCAACAAAGGGATCGTCCTCGGGGCGCACGGTCTTTGTCAGTCCTTCGAGGACATCAAAATGTGCCTTTACCGAATCGGCGTGCAGGGAGAAGACCGCCTTCGACTGGTTGCCCACAGCCGTCATCTTTTTTACGGCGTCGAGATACACTTTAGCATCGTCGATGACAAATGCCTGTCCCCGCTTCTTTTTCACCATACTGACATCTGCCCGCTGGGCAGTCATTGCTTCGTCAATCATTTTTTTGTAGAGTTCCGTCATAGTACATTCACCTCGTAATTCTCCTGCTCCGCAGGGAATGATCGTTCACCATACCACGTATGATCGATGCAGACACCTGCATTTCATCTCAAACGATCTATCCTGTCAAAAAGATCCTGATCAAAACCTCCCACTATCTGGTCAGCCGCCTCCGGCCGGGGGAAACAGTACGACGAGATCGCCGTCTGCGAGTGGAGTGTCCAAGCCCCGGATAAACTGGATATTCCGCCCGTTATGCAAGATATTGACAAAATTTTTCAGGACACCGGTCCTTTCAATTGCCATCTTTCCTGCATATCCATCCATGGTATTCGCCAATGGATGATTAGGCTTCTAGTAAATAAATGTTATTCAAGATTTTTTGAAATCATTAACCGGGCAGGATTGTTAAAACAAGACGGGCAGTTCCCGACGATGAGTCCCTATACTGTCAGGAAAAAGTGATCCTCACTATCCTTCTTTCATTCGGCATACGGGAATTTGATCATCATCAATCATCTGGATCTTCATATGTTCGATGGCCCAGTTGTAGAGGGAATCAAGTACCGGAATGATAGGCATGACCTGAAACAAAGCGGGAACCTGTGAGCGAGTCCGAAGAAATAACGTAATTCTATGAAATCTTCTTCACGATAGAGCCCGAAGTTATCCACATCTCCAGAAATACTGATAATCCCCGGCAGCGAAGCAGAATCAATCCGTACCAGCGTGAGTGAATATGCGGGAAAATATCAGGCCACAGGTTCATCGGGATATCCCCTTCTTCCATCAGCATTATGATTATACCTGCGGCCCCGCATGCCTGATGATGTCCATGCAGTACTGCAATCCCGGCATGCAAACCGGTAAAGCGCTGGAGATCGATCTCTGGCGGGAAGGAACCTTTGTGATTGTGTACGGGACCAGCAGGTTCGGCCTAGCCTATTCCGCTGCTGTCCGCGGCTTTAAGGCGCGTGTTACCAGTAATACGGGAGGCGTGGATTTTGTCGACCGTTTCATTCCTCCGTTGTCCGATAAAGATCTGGAAACGCTGACATACCATTTCCTCGAACGACGGGCCCGGTGCAGGAAGCGGGGTGTACGGGAGCGCACGGGAACAATCACAGCGGATATTCTTTATGATGTTCTCGAAGCGGATCATGTCCCGCTGATAATCACCAGCACATCGTATTTTGGCAGGGAAGATCTTCCTCACTGGGTAGTCGGGACGGGAATCAGCGATACATTCCTCTCCCTCAATAATCCGCTTGATGCCCGGAAAAAGAAAAGGGAGGTGCCATTGTCTGATCTGCCGGCGTTCATCGGCTATCGCGGCAGCCAGTCAATGGTCGAAGGGTGGAAAGAATGAGATACATTCTTCTGACCCGGGGATGGCGCCGGAGGTGCAGCATCCGTTTTGAAAACTGCGATGGTGACCCGGCAGGTTTTTTTTAGTATACCACACCGGCTCCATATACCAAAACGGTGTAGTAAACCCCGACCACGATGAATACCGCCGCAACCGCTCTCCGTATCCAGACCTCAGCGGCTCCGACTTTCTGCATCAGCCCTTTGCATTTCCCGATTCCCTGTGCAAGCAAAAACGAGATCACGATGACCGTCAGACCCGTGGCAAGCGCGAAGACTGCCGGGATGATAACCGGATCGCCCGCACCCAGCGCGAGCGGGATGAGCATGGCAAAGAAGAGCACCGCAGAGAACGGGCAGAACGAGAGCGCAAAGATAACCCCGAGAAGGAACGCCCCGAGATATCCCTTGTCAGCGAGCCCTGCCGAAATGCCGGACGTGAACCCGGAGAGCCGGTCGCCCCCGGGCAGCCGATCGACGGTTATGAAGCCGAGCAGGAAGATCCCGCACAACACGAGAAACGGCCCGATCAGCCGCTCACCGTACTGTTGGAGCGCCCAGGAGAGCGCCTGCATGTTCATACCGAAGAGAACAATCGCGGAAGCAACCGCGATATAGGCTGCCATCCGGCCGAGCGTATACACGCACCCCGTAAGAAGCGTGTGCCGGCTGCTGTCAATCCTTTTTGAGATATACGCGATGGCGGTGATGTTGGTTGCAAGCGGGCAGGGACTGATGGCGGTCATCAGCCCGATGAAAAAAGCGGCAACTACCGGAACCGGGCTCTCCCCCATCGTCCCGAGATAATTCAGGAGGTCCATGTCAGGAGAGGTCCCCGTTTAGCCTTTTGGAGATGATCCCTGACAGATAAGTGGAATACGCTTCCTTGTTGTTGATCAGGTACCAGACCCTGATATCCTCTTCTTTGTAGAATCCGTTTGCGTCATACACGCCAATCCACAGTGAGGAGCCGGTTGCTCCGTACTTACTGACCAGTTCGTTATTCTCCGGCAGTTGTCCGTTCACGTGGGCAAAGACGAGCCGTCCTGACGCGAGTTCATCCTTGAAATTCTCGTTCACGGTCTTCTCGGCAAGGTCGCCGACCGCGATACACGAAATGCACTGCTGGGTTGCGTGGAAATGATAGACTTCGACTTTTTCTACCGGGCCGGCTGTGGCAGGTACGGATGAAGACGTGCTCGCCGGGGAAGTGCATCCGGCAGCAACTCCGAATCCGATTAAAGTGCAAAAAATGATGATACCGGCGAAAATACACTGGAGATTTGGCATTATTCTTACTGCTCTTTTTTCTCTTCTGGTTTTGGAACGATCTTCGGGCCGCAGCAGGAGCAGGGTTCACCGGTCGCATCCGATTCTTTCCTGACTTCGTTTTTCGGAACGATCTTCGGGCCACAGCAGCACGAATCGGTCTTACCGAAGATCCTTTCCAGGAATCCTTTCTTCTCTGTCATGTTGAGCTGTAAGCACGGATCATTTAAAATTATTTTGAATTACCAAAAAATCTCTGGCAGGAGATTATCCGGTATCGGTAAGAAGCGAGTGTATCACGCCGGAAACTTCGGAGGAGAGATTGTCGGCCCGTATGAGTGCAAGGCAGCAGATCCCATCGTTGTTCAGCCAGCTGACAAGAGCGAGCTTGTCACCGTCCCTGATATCTGCCCGCTTCCGTACCTCTTTGGGAATCACAATCTGCCCGCGGCTGTTGATGGAGAGCACGGCTTCCACCCTGCAGGCTGCATGCGTGCTTTCCGGTGGCGGCTGCTGGCGAATCCCTGTTCCCCCCGTTCAGGTTCCTGCGTGTTCGGTACACTGCAGCAACCGTCGCCCGCGCTCCGTAATGGAGTAGATGATCCAGTTGCCCTGGTATTCGCCTTCAATCAACCCGGCTTCCTTGAGGCTGGTAAGGTGGTAGGAAAGTTTTGAACCGGAAAGGCGCATGAACCGGTTGATGACGCAGACGCAGAGCGGCTGGTCCCGGATGATGTACAGGATGGAGAGGCGGATCGGGTCGGAAAGCGCATGGTAGATCCTGCTACGTTCCTCCAGTTTCTTCCGGGGAGGGATCTGGCGGGCCAGACCTTCCATCCCGCCTCTCGCGTTGAGTTCCTCCCGGACCTTTTCCGGAAGTTCTGTTACGGGATCACCCTCCTGAACCGGTGTCCCGCAGCATGATACCGTTTTTTTCTTCATTTCAAACTAATCTGAAATGCGCAGGTATAAATATCTTGCCCGGTAACCGGAGATTCAATAAAACTTGAAATTTGGAGGAACAAGATAAGAACATGCCTCTCTGTCCCGGATGTGTCGGGTGGGGTGAAGATCCGCCGGCTCCTGTTCATGACATACCCGGATGCCATCCGGTTTCATGATGGATTGTGAAAACACCAGCTGCATATGCATGCACAATCGGAGAGAGTCTATGAGAATTACGTATTGTTCATCCCGCCAGACGGACGGGGATTTATTCGATTTATTGTCATCTGATCAGGGAACAGGGGGTGCGGGAAGCCTTGACTGCGATCAATGACATCGTTACCACGGGCCAGTATTTCGCGATCATAACCGTTGAACTCATCGTCCTCTTCATCGGTATCAGTTTCCTCGTCGGCCTGATTCGCGAATACGTGCCGGAGGACAAGATCAAGGCAACCCTGAAAGGCCGGAAGTACGGGGTGGGAAATGTCTTCGGTGCCGCGTTTGGGGCGCTCACCCCGTTCTGCTCCTGCTCCACCATCCCGATCCTGGTAGGGCTGCTGGATGTCGGGATACCGTTTGGGATCGCGTACTCGTTCCTGATCGCGTCCCCGCTCTTAAACCCCGTCATATTCTTTTTGCTGCTCGCGCTCTTTGGCATCGTCCCGACGCTCATCTATGCCGCGATCACGTTCTCGATCGCGGTCATCTCCGGCATCCTGCTCGAACGGGCAGGGTATACCCGGTATGTCAAGCCGGTCACGCTGGAGACAACTGCGGCATGCGAGTGCGAGTGCGCTGGATCTCCGGGATCATCGGTACACAAAGCCCGGTTCTCCCGCTCGCTCGGGTTTGCGTGGTCGCTCTTCCGGCAGGTCGTCCCTTACCTGATCCTCGGTGCGGCCATCGGGGCGTTCATCTACGGGTTTGTGCCGGAAGATCTCATCATCGCCCTTGCCGGCCCGCAGAACCAGCTTGCCATCCCGGTCGCCGCGATCATCGGCGTCCCGATGTACATCCGGGCGGAGACCATCATCCCCATCAGCGCCGTGCTCCTCGCAAAAGGGATGGGCATCGGAGCGGTGATGGCCCTGATTATCGGCGGGGCCGGAGCAAGCATTCCCGAAGTAACGCTCCTTGCATCGATCTTCGAGAGGCGCCTTGTTGCCGCATTTGTTGCCACCGTCATCGGGGTTGCGATCCTGGCAGGGATTATCTTCCAGATGATGGCTACAGCAGGGATCGTCGGCTGATCCCACGTTCTCCCTTTTGCTGTTGGTCCGACCGGATGTGAAATGAGCAAGGTTTAATATCCGGCACATCCACTAATGATTCAACAAAAGTTGAAATGCTTGGCATGATGAGATGACCTGACCATGACAGACCCAATAACCGGCTCCCTCCTGCTCGGCTGGACAACGCTGCTTGACTACCTCTCACAGCATGTCGTCACCTGCCTTGTCCCGGCGTTCTTCATTGCCGGAGCGATAGCCGCATTCATCAGGAAAGATGCAATCCTGAAGTACTTCAGCCCGGAAACGAAAAAGACGACTTCTTATGGGATTGCATCGGTATCGGGGACTGTCCTTGCGGTGTGCAGCTGCACGATCCTCCCGATGTTTGCCGGCATCCTCAAGAAAGGGAGCGGGCTTGGGCCGGCGATCACGTTCCTGTACGCGGGACCGGCGATCAATATCCTTGCCATCGTCTACACCGCAAAGGTGCTCGGGTTTGATCTCGGTATCGCGAGAGCCGTATCGGCAATCGTGCTCTCCATCGTGATCGGCCTGATCATGATGAAACTGTTTCCGCAGCAGGATGAGGAGACATCAAAAACATTCGGGGCAGCCCGGAAAGCGGCGTTAGCTTGTGCGGATACCCGGCCAAAATGGGTCATCCCTGCATTCTTCATCTTCCTGATCGCAATTCTCCTGATCGGCACGTCCGCGCTCGATGTCTTTATCCGGCTCCTGCTCGTGTACTTCCTCTCGATGGCGGTTGCTTTCCTGCTGATTTACTACTTCACCCGCGATGAGGTGACCGACTGGGGATACGAGATCTGGGACCTGACCAAGAAGATCTTCCCCATCCTGGTCATCGGCACGTTCGCGCTTGGCGTCCTCGCGTTCTTCCTCCCCCCTGAGACGTTCAGGCCGTTCTTCGGTGATAACTCGCTCCTTGCAAATTTCCTGGCTGCGATTGTCGGTGCGATCCTCTACATGCCGACGCTCCTTGAAGTGCCGGTCATCGGGACAACCCTCGGGTACCTTTCGGGATCCATGGCAAAAGGCCCGGCGCTTGCCCTGCTCCTGACCGGCCCCAGCATCAGTCTGCCCAGCCTGCTCGTCATCTACCGGATCATTGGCGGGAAGAAGACTCTGGCCTATGCCGGACTGGTTGTTGCCTTTTCGACAATGGCAGGATTCCTTTTCGGGAATATTTTCTGAGGTGAAGATCGAATGAGCGATGACAAACCGTGCTGTGCCGCTGATGCGCTCCGGCGCATCCGGCAGATCCCGATCAACGGGGTCATGACCGGCATTACCATGCTGGATGAGAGCATCGCCACAATCCGGCAACAGAGCCTTACCAGCGATAGTGAGATCCGCACGGCACTGATGAAGAAGATCAAGGTCTACAATTACGTCCCGCCGGGCGTGGAAGAGGCGTATGCGATGGCAATTATGGACGAATACCGGAAACAGGGTGCGAAGAAGAACTGATGAATACCTCACTGGCAGGCCGGTCCCCGCCAACGCAATCCTTCAGGAGAACGTTACCGGGATCAGGACCTGTCACAGGGCGAGATTAAGGACAGTATCGGAACAAAAAACGGGAATTGGTTACCATGAACGGAACATCACTCGGATTTATCGGCGGAGGACGGGGCGCCCTCATCCTCCTCTCGGCACTGGAGAAGAACGGATCGCTTCCATCGGATATTGTGGTCAGCGATATGAACGAGGCCCCTCTCGCGACCCTGAAGCAGCGTTTCCCATCTATCCATACAATCGCTGGCGGGAACGCACAAGCCGCCGGGCAGGACATGGTCTTTGTCGCCCTGCACCCCCCGGCAGCAGGAGAGGTTCTTAAGGGGATTGCCGGCGCGGTTCGCAGCGATGCGGTGGTCGTCTCGCTCATGCCAAAGATAACCGCAGCCCAGATATCCGGGATGCTCGGGGGATTTTCCCGCATCGTGCGGATGATCCCCAATGCACCGGCCATCAGCGGCAACGGGTTCAACCCTGTCGTGTACCCGTCCGTACTTTCCGCTGAAGAAAAAGGCGCTCTCGGGCGGTTCTTTGCCGCATTCGGTGCATGCCCGGAAGTTGCGGAAGAACGGCTGGAGGCATATGCCGTCATCACCGCGATGGGGCCTACCTACCTGTGGTTCCAGCTTTACGAGCTCGAGACGCTGGCACGGTCGTTTGGCATGACGGAACAGGAAGCAGCGGATGCAGTCCGGTCGATGGTGCGGGGAGCCCTGGAGACGATGACCCGGACAGGTCTCCCCCCGGAAAAGGTGATGGACCTTGTCCCGGTCAAGCCGTTGGGCGAGAACGAAACGGCAATCCTTGCAGCATACCGGGAGAAACTGCCGGCACTGTATGCAAAACTGAAGAATTAAGACGGCAATCCTTTAGCAACGAGTGGAACGAATTACTGGTGAACCATGACAAAGATTGAAGTACTCGGGACCGGTTGTGCAAAATGCAAACGGCTGTTTGATAACGTGCAGGCAGCGGTCAAGGAACTCGGCATGACGGCTGAAGTCGTGAAAGTCGAAGATCTGGATGCGATTGTCGAGGCAGGCGTCATGCTGACGCCGGCACTCTTCATCAATGGCGAACTGCGGGCCGAGGGCCGGGTCCCCTGCGTGGAAGAGATCATGACGATGTTAAAGGAGTGAAAAATATGGCAGAAACATTAACCTGTTCATGCGGACAGAACGAACCGAAACGGATCATCTTTCCCTGCGCCGGACAGGCAAACACCGGGCAGCTGACCAACCTTGCAGCTATCCAGCTGACCGAGGAAGGGTATGGCAGCATCGCCTGCGCTTCGCTGCTCGCAATTGGCTCGGAAGGGCTGGTCAGGAGTGCAAAGAGTGTCGATGAAGTTCTCGTACTCGACGGCTGCCCGATGCTCTGCGCGAAGAAGATTGCGGAAGCACAGGGTGTTCCGGTCGGCCAGCACCTTGTGATGACGGAACTCGGGATTGTCAAAGGGCCCTCAAAAAACTACACGAATGACGATGTCGAAAAGATCGTATCGGCATGCTGGAAAGGCGAGGGCCGGACGAAAACAGCTGCACCTCCGGATAAGAAATCCGGCGGGAACAACAGCGGGTGCGGCTGCGGGTGCGGCGGGACCTGCTGATTTCCGATAGTGTATAACGAGGCGACCTGAAACGGCTGATGAAGACGAGATCCGGGCGTGGGCCGAGGATTACGCGCGGAAGAACGGCTGGATCCTGAATCCGGACAAAACGGTGCTGGATACCGTCATCCGGGGCCTCGCCCGCAACAGGAAGAAGTTCGGAGAGCGATATTGCCCGTGCCGGCTCCGGTCCGGCGATAAGGAAAAAGATCGGGTAATCATCTGCCCGTGCATCTATCATAAAGATGAGATTGCACAGGACGGTCACTGCCATTGCCACCTTTATTATCGGAAAGACACTGCGTTTGACGTAAGCGGGAAAGAAGAATGACCTTTGCACTTGTTACCTGTTCCGGCATCTCGAACACCGGCAAACTCACCACCCAGGCCGCGCTCACCCTGCTCCAGCGCAAACCCGGGCAGTACGTCTGGATGCATGCCAGACAGTCCGCTGCGACACTGGAAACTGAAGTTATGGATGCTGACCGGGTGATCGTCCTTGACGGGTGTTCTGACTGCTGTGCGAACAAGAAACTTGCTGCCTCTGGTATCGAACCTCACTGCCACATCATCGCAACGGGTCTTGGCATTAAGAAGAACGGGATGGCCGATTCCAGCACCACGAGATCGAGACAATGGTCCGTGCGGTCCTAAAAGAGGCTCCCCCATGAAAATTCCACGATACAAGCGGCTTGAGATCGAATGGAAACATTTTGCGGTCGGTGACGCGACCTGCGAGCGGTGCGGGAAGACCGGTGAAGCATTGAAAGGCGCTATAGATGAGCTCCGGCGCGAGTTTGCCCCCGCAGGAGTGAAGATCAACCTGACCGAGACGCTCCTTGACAAGACACGGATCGCGGAATCGAACGAGATCCGCATGAACGGCGTGCTCATTGAAGACCTTCTATCGGCTTCAGTTGCCACAACCGATTGTCCTTCCTGTGGTACGCTCGCCGGTGAGAGTACCTGCTGCCGGGCGATAGAGATTGGCAACGATCAGTACGAGGATATCCCGGTATGGGCGATCAGGAAAGCCGCATACCGGGCGCTCGGTGTTGCTCCTCCTGAACTGGAATCCGGGACCGGTATCCGCGAAACGATCCGCATAACGGATAGCACGATCACCCCCGCCAACCGTCTCGACCACTTCCTCGCCCGCTGGGGCTGGGACCGTGACGGGCACCGGGTGGCGCCGGGCCTGTACCGGCTCGGGAACCCGTCCCCGGAGTCGCCGGTCTTTGCCTCGGCCAACTACACGCTCTCCTTCGACGCGCTCCGGTCCGCGCTGAAAGGGACCGACGCGTGGATCATCGTGCTGGACACAAAAGGAATCAACGTCTGGTGCGCCGCAGGGAAAGGAATCTTCGGGACGGAGGAACTTATCCGGAGCATCCTGTCTGTCGGCCTCGATTCGGTCGTTTCCCACCGGAAGATCATCGTACCCCAGCTCGGGGCGCCGGGGATCTCGTGGCCGGAAGTAATGCGCAGATCGGGATTTAACGTCGAATACGGGCCGGTCCACGTTCGCGATCTGCCGGAGTACCTCAAAACCGGAAAAGCCACAGTAGAGATGCGGCGGGTGCAGTTCACCCTGAAAGACCGGCTCGTACTGGTTCCGATAGAACTGGTCCATGCAGCACTCCCGATGGTTGCGGTGGCTGCAATTCTCTGGTTCCTTGCCGGCCCTGTTGCTGCACTCGCGGCTGTATCTGTAGTCCTTGCCGGTACTGTGCTCTTTCCAGGACTGCTTCCCCTGATTCCGACAGCGGATCTCTCCACAAAAGGCTTCATCCTCGGGGGAGTCGTTGCCCTTCCATTTGCAGTCTCATTTGGTAACAACCCCGCACTCCCACTCTGGGCAAACGCTCTGGCTGCTGGATCGGCACTGCTCCTCATTCCCGCTGTGACGGCATACCTTGCGCTCAACTTTACCGGAAGCACACCGTACACATCCCGGACCGGCGTGAGAAAAGAGATCTTCCGGTATGTCCCGGCCATGGCAGTAATGGCAGCACTGGGGATTGTAGCCGGAATCGTTCTTGGGGTGAGCAGGCTTTTGGGGGTTATCTGATGTTCAATTCGTATAGGGAAAACACGCTCCGGTATTATCCCGACCGGTGCATCAACTGCAAACGCTGCACGCAGGTCTGCCCCCACGGGGTCTTTGCTGAGGGGGGAGATTACGCGGAACTTGTCCGGCCTGAGGCCTGCATGGAGTGCGGCGCCTGTGCGCTGAACTGTCCCGTGCAGGCAATCGAAGTCCAGAGCGGTGTCGGATGCGCCTGGGCGATGATTTCCGCCGCACTGCGCGGAAAGGACATGGACGCGGAATGCAGCTGCGGCGGCGGGGACGGTTCGTGCTGCCAAACGCCAGGTGCCGGCACCCCCCGTCAAGAGTGATACGGAGGGAACACATGAATCGAATGAGAATACAATCTGAAAACGGGAATGCGTATGACTGATGAATCTCAACCGGCACCCAATCGCCTCATTTTCTGCTGTTCAGGTGCGTCAAATGTTGGTGTCCTTTCCTTTCAGGCAGCGATCCGGTTAGCCCGTGAAGGGTTTGGCAATTTCTCATGTATCGCCGGCATTGGCAGCAGGAACATGCCGATGATCCGTGCAACAAAAATGGCCGGGGAGCGTGTGGTCATTGACGGATGCCCGATCGGCTGTGGACGTAAGATCATGGATGCGAACCTGATCCCCATCGACCGGTATGTTATTGTCACGGAACTGGGGATCGACAAGACCCATGATTTTGATGTCGACGATAGCGACATTGGGATCGTACTGGAAGCAGTGAAAAGGCCTCAGGAAGGCACACTTCCTGTCAAGAGGCCCAGGGAAAAACCTGTGAAAGGGAACGAGAGATCATGATGCGTATTGTTCGGATGAAAACAAAATTTTCTGTCTTAAAAGGCAGGAACTGATCTGGACTGATAGTACTATGCCAGGTGAAACCTGCGTGACAAAAGAGCCCAAAGGGCTGGGATTCTTCGAGAAGTACCTGACCGTCTGGGTACTCCTCTGCATCGGCCTTGGCATCCTGCTGGGGCGGTTTGCCCCGAAGTCGGCGACCTATCTTGATGGCCTCTCGATCTACATCGGCGAAGCGCCGGTGGTGTCAATCCCGATTGCCATCTGCCTGTTCTTCATGATGTATCCCATCATGGTCAAGATCGATTTTGCCGAGGTATTAAAAGCGGGAAAGAACCTCAAGCCTGTCAGCCTGACCCTGCTGGTCAACTGGGCGATCAAGCCGTTCACCATGTACGCCATATCGCTCTTTTTCCTCGGGACGCTCTTTTTAGCCTTCATCGGGCCGGATGCAGTCGACCTCGTGAAGATGCCGTTCGGGCTCGATCTCCCCGTCGGCGCGACGTACGGGGTCGGGACAGTCGTGATGGAAGGCGGGGTGAAGATGCTGGAAGTCCCGCTCTGGCGCAGCTACCTTGCCGGCTGCATCCTGCTCGGGATTGCGCCCTGCACCGCCATGGTGCTGGTCTGGGGGTATCTCGCGAAGGGCAATGACGGGCATACGCTCGTCATGGTGGCGATCAACTCACTCACCATGCTCTTCCTCTACGGCCCGCTGGGCGGTTTCCTGCTGGGAGTTGGCAGGCTCCCCGTACCGTGGGAGGCGCTCGCCCTCTCCATTGGGATCTATGTCGCACTGCCGCTGGCGGCAGGATACCTGTCGAGAATGGTGATCATAAGGATAAAAGGTGAGGAATGGTTCAACACACGGTTCGTCCACTACTTAACCCCGGTCACTATTACGGCGCTCCTGGTAACCCTCGTGCTCCTCTTCAGCTTCAAGGGAGAAGTGATCCTGACACAGCCGCTCACCATCCTCTGGATAGCAATCCCGCTCTTTATCCAGACGATTCTTATCTTCACCATCGGGTATATCGCCGCAAGAAAGATCAGCCTTACCTACGAAGATGCAGCCCCGTCGGCGATGATCGGGGCATCGAACCATTTCGAAGTGGCTATTGCAACTGCAACAATCCTGTTCGGGCTCTCGTCGGGGGCGGCCCTTGCGACAGTGGTCGGCGTGCTGATCGAAGTGCCCACGATGCTCCTGCTGGTGAAGATCTGCCTGAGGACAAGAGGCTGGTTCACAACATGAGTGATATAGCGCCGGAGAGCCAAAGCCCGGATCTTTGGATAAGGAACGTTCAGTTATAGCATCATGCTTTCGAATGACAGCGAGAGTCTTGCGATGATAGAACGGATTTACCACCGGTTTGCCATCCTCACACGCTGTTGTTTGCTGACATGAGAGAGAATTTTTGGCCAGAAAAAAACTTGGGTTGTCCCAAAAGCAGGAGTTATTTCAAAGGGACATGTTACCCTAAGAGTAATAGTGGGTGGAATACATGACAAAATCTGAAGATGCTCTGGCAGGTTTTTAAAGTGGATTTGGCTTCTCTTTAACTGGCTTCTTCGCATTTTCTGACAAACCGGGACTGGTTATCATGATTTCAAAGAAAAGCGGCTGCGGTTTTATTGCTGGTATCTCAAAGACCGGCAATATCCGTTGAGCAATGTCCGGAGCGATCGTGGTGATCGGCCTGAAATAAGGAAAGACAAAGTTGGGGGATGACGCAGCGACTGAAAAGACACATGCGTTACCCAGATAAATTATCAAGGACTCTATGGGTTAGAACGGCTTGATAGGCTGCACGGAACTGCATGGATATAACCTAAAGCGACGCAGATGATTATGAAAAGCCATGCGAGAAGAAATTGTTTGTAACGACATGCCCGGAACTTGTGCGGGACGCAGCATAGGTTATTATGATGATTTCGTGACTTGAAGCAGAATTGTTTGGATATAAAAAAGAGGATTTGTCAATTCATTGGTTCCATAACGGTCATGTATTCTCCGCTGTTATACTTCATTTTTCCTTCATGTGATTAGAATCACAATCTTTATTCAGTGCTTCTACCCATGCTCATACACCGAGCCGCCACTCTGTGGTATCTTGTAATACCGGAGATCTCCCTGCATGCTCGAAGAACCGGTCCGTATTCTCATTGCCGCTGCGATCTGCTGGCTTAACTTCGTAACCGTGGATCTGATTTTTAAACTGCCTGAGAAGGGGGGAGTCATCGGTGCAACCGCGATCGCAGAGCAGGTGGAGGCAACCGGCGGGAACAAAAACGGCGGCTTCATGATGGGGAACATCGTCTCCTCACCGGACGCTTCGGCCGGGACGCTGCTTGCGGCCTGCGGCGTGTACTGCTCGGGGCTTTTCGGCGGGCTTTTTGCCGCGGTGCTGGTCTATATCGGGAACCGGATCTGCTATGATCCCGGGTACGCGGGCACGACCGGCTGCCTCACGGCGACACTCATCGTGTACGGAGCCGTCCAGTCGGGATGGTTTGCTGCCTCCGATTTCATCGCCGGGATGGTGATCGCCATCCTGACCATCCAGGGCATCTCTTCGATGTATGCCAGCAGGCTGATCGGGCGGCTCTGGCGGATCCGGAGCCGGTTTATCAGGGCGGGCAGGCCATGATCGCGATCGTTGTCTGTGCCGTACTCGCGGTCTATGCCGGGCTCCGGGTCGTGACCGAGAGAAACACGATGAAGAAGCTCCCGTTCGTCAACGTTATCTCATTCGGGGTGGCGGGGGTGATCGCGCTGCTGCTGCCCCACCCGCTCACCATCCTTGCCGCCGCGGCCTATTTTGTCGGCTCGACGCTGGAATCCAACGCGATCGCGAGCACGTGGGCAGGAGGGATGCGGCGCGATGATTGATACCGTGATGATCGCCTGCGTGGCCCTGATCCTCATCGGCATGGCGGCGACCATTGCAGCACGGGATCCGTTCGACAAGCTGATATCGCTCTCGGTCATGATCGCCGG
This sequence comes from Methanoregula sp. PtaU1.Bin051, assembly GCA_002067895.1. Lineage (GTDB taxonomy): Archaea > Halobacteriota > Methanomicrobia > Methanomicrobiales > Methanospirillaceae > MVRE01. The sequence goes on from MVRE01000003.1 coordinate 169,668, forward strand.
CGTCTTCCCGTTCATCGCCGACCGCGGCTACCTCGACGTGGCGATCGCCGTCGCGCTGGTCGCGCCGATCTCGACCATCTTCATCCTGATGGCCTGCCGGAGGGAGACCGCATGATCTCTACGCCCGAATTTATCGCCGGCATGATCCTGCTGGTCGCCGGCTCCGTATCGGTCGCGTACGCCCGCCCGAAGAACTATGTAACACGGCTGATCAACCTCGAGATCCCGGCATGGGGGCTGCTGCTGGTCATGCTCCACTTCAACGAGTCGCTCGCGCTCTTCACCTTTGCCGCGATCTCGGTGCTCTCCACGTACATTTTCGTACGCACCATCCAGAAGAGGGAGGGCGCATGATCATCCGACGGATCTCGCACTACCTGTGCCGGTACGAGCACATCGTCCCGCTCTTTGCCGCAGCGTGCGCCGTCCTTTTCATGGCCTCGGTCCTTGCGCTGCCGGTCACCTACCATGAGGACCAGCTGTACCCGAAGGCAATCGACCGGCAAAGCCCGCTCGACCCGTACGACCGCGGCGGGCCGCCGTTCACGCAGGTCTCCATCCATGCCCAGTACCCCGAGAACTCGCCGACGGCCGGGCTGGTGACTTCCTACCTCACGCCGTTCTCGCTCTTCCTTGCGGACACAACATTGCACCTTGGCACCACCATCGTGGCTCACCCCGGCGGCATCATCGACGAGATCCTGTACAACACGCGGGGGCTCGACACCGTCGTCGAAACGACCATCCTGCTGGTCGCGTTCGCGATCGCATCATTCCTGTACCGGAAGGTGCGCTGATGTGGGGCGAGTACAGCACCGGGCTCCTGCTCGTGCTGGTTGCGGCCGTCATCGGGTTTGTCGCGCTGGCCGTCGAGACCGACGACCTGCACCGGCTCCTCCTGCTCGACCTCGTCGAGATCGCCGCGCTGGGCATCATCGCGCTGCTGGGCTCCGACCTTGCCGAGGCGCTCATCCTCCCGGGCCTGACTGTCGGGATCGCGGAACTGCTCGCGCTCTCCCAGATCTACGTCACCAAGGAGAACCTGAAAGACCGGCCGGTGAGGGGGCTGAACATCGAGGTCATACAGAAAGCCGATGCCCCGGCCGTGCTCTCGGCGTTCCTCGTCGTGTACGGCCTCATCCTCTCCGGGTTCACCGGCGGGGGCGTGGCCGCGCTCGGGCTGGTCTTCTTCTTCGCCTCGAGGGGGTATAAGGAGGACCTCGAGATGCTGGAGATGGCCGGCGGGATCTCATGGGCGGTCTGGATCCTCGCGTTCTTCGTGTTCATGTTCCTGCCGCAGTACTGGTTTATCGCGCTGATGTGCGCCGGGGTCGGCATCCTGATAAAAGTCATGGTGAAGCTGTCGCTGTCCGGCACGGTCTGGGGTGAGCGGCATGGGTAGCCTCGGCGGCATCCCCCTGTACGTCCTTGAGTTCGGCGACGAGCTGGTATACTTCTCGCCCTACACCATCACGCTCTTTCTGCTTGCGCTGACGTTTACGCTGCTTGCCATTGTCAGCCGACCGGAGCGGCAGGTCGATGTCGCGTTCGGCGGGGACGCCTACACGACCAAGATCATCTCGGTCGACGAGATGCGGTTCCGGCGGTTCATGGCGATCGCCTGCGGGCTTGCCTCGATGGGCGCGATGGTCACCGGGGATGTCTTCAACTTCACGCTCTTTACCGCGATGGTCGGGATCACCAACGTCGGGATCGTGGCTGCCGTCAAAAGCCCCCACGTGCAGGACGCCGCGTACCAGTACGGGCTGGTCGCCCTCTCCGCCACCGTCCCGCTCTTCGGTGCGGCGGCGCTTTATGCCGCAGCGACCGGCTCGCTCTCCATGATCGAGCTGGCAAAGGGGACGCTTCCGGCCGTCCCGCTGGTCGCAAAAGCGCTGCTGGTGATCGGGGTGGTCGGCGAGGGGATGGCACCGTTCTACGCGGCAAAGGCCGAGATGTTCCGGGCTCCGGGGGCGCCGTACGTCATCATGTGTTCGCTCTCGTCGCTCCTGATATTCCTGCGGGTGGCCGAGGTGGTGATGATCGGATGACCGGCCGGATAAAACGCGTCGCGGGGAGGCTTGCGGCCTGCGGCATCGTCGCGTGCGGGGCAGCCGCAGCGCTCTACCTGTACGGCATGCTCCCGTTCTGGGCCTATGCTGCTGTCACCGTGCTCGGCTTCCCGGCAGCGGTGGTCGCCCTGTTCCTGTGGTGGATGGCAGACGAAGGAAAGGAGGATATCCCGTTCATCGGGTACTGACATGATCGCAGAACTTGTGCTTGCCATGCTGTTCGGGCTCCTGCTGCTGGGGATCCACCGGAAGGTGATCGCCCGGATCCAGCGGCGCCCCGGCCCCCCGGTCTGGCAGGAGATCCTGCACGCGGCAAAGTTCTCGTTCAAGACAACATGGGTCCCGGCGACCGCGAGCGGGGCTCTCTTTGCCGGCATCGTGCTGGTGGCAGTCGGGATCTGGACGGCCGCGTTCTTCGTCATGATGACCGGCGGCAGCCTGCTGATCATCTTCGGCATCTACATGCTCCACAAGATCGTGGAGCACGCATTCGGGCTCTCGTCGGGTTCGCCCTACGGCAAGTTCGGGGGGGTGCGGTCGGTCATCTCGGCCGCGTCGGAGATCCCGCTGTTCGTCTCGGTCGCCGTGATCGGCCTCTTTACCGGGTCCCTCGAGCTTACGGAAATCACCGCGTGGGAGGCGGTGCACGGCCCGCTCTTCTTCACGGCGTTTCCCGCCGTTGTCGCAATGTACCTCGTGCTCCTTTCCAAGATGCCGTTCGGCCCGTTCTCGATCGTGGAGTCCAAGGAGCTGGTCAGCGGGTACAAGACGGAGCACTTCGGCGCATGGCGGGCAGGCCTCGAGGTCTGCAACGGGCTCAAGACAACCGTGCTGCTCGCGACCTTCCTGCTGGTCTTTGCCGGCCAGCTCCCCGTCCTCTGGATGGTGATCGGCATGATCCTGCTCACGGTCTCGCTCTCGTTTGCCTGCGCGGTAACCCCGATGCTCTCGCCGTTCGACTCGGTCACGATCCAGTCGCTGGTCACCGCACTGATGCTGGTCTACGCCGGCATCGTCTTTACGGGGGTGCTCCCGTGATCCGCGAGTGTATCGCTGCCGGCGGCGCGATCTACATCCTGATCACGCTCGTCCAAATCATCCGGCGCCCGGCGCTGGCATCCGAGGGGCTGGCCGTCGTTGCAGCGCTTGCGCTTGCGGCCGCGTTCTACTGGACACGCAGGGAGCACGAACTCCATGCCGCCGAGACGGTCGCGTTCTGGGCCTGCGTACTGTTCTTTGCCGGGTACGGGATCCTGAAAGTGTGGGGTGTCGCATGAGCGCGTGGATCTACGAGCAGGACTTAACCGCCCAGAAGTACCGGATCCTGGTCTCGGTGCGTCACGACCGGGTCATCCGGCAGATCGCCGCCGACCTGGACATCGGGCTGCAGGAGCTGCGGAAGTATGTTATCGAGCACTGCGACATGATCCTGCTCGAGAACCTGCCGGCCCGGTACGAGGCGGCGCTTACTGCTGCCGGGGATGCGGACCCTGTCGCGAAGGCAATCGGGCGCGATCTCTACACCACGGCAATCCCCCTCGTCCCGACCGGGATCATGGAAACGATCTACCAAACGACCGCAGCAAAAGTAGCAGCCGGAACACCGTTCGACGCTGCTGTCGCGGACGCGCGGGCGATGATGAAGGAGGTGATCCACGCATGAGCATTCTCCAGACAATCAAGGACAAGGTCCGGTCCCGGTCCATCCATGTCAGCTACGTCGATCTCGGCTCCTGCAACGGGTGTGACATCGAGGTGCTCGCCTGCCTTGCCCCCCGCTACGACATCGAACAGTACGGCATCTACGTCCACAACAACCCAAGGGAGGCCGACGTGCTGATCGTGATCGGGGCATACACGCCCGGCTGGCAGGAGAAACTCACCCCGCTCTGGGAAAAGATCCCGGACCCGAAGGCGGCGATTGCGGTCGGCAACTGCCCGATCTCGGGCTGCTGCTTCAACCGGCGCGGTGCGTACATCGACCCGCCGGTGAGCAAGCACATCCCGGTCGCGGCAGAGGTACCCGGCTGCCCGCCGCGGCCGACCGAGATCCTGGCCGCGATCCTGTCGGTGCGGGACGCGGTCTTTGCCAACTGGGAGGGACGGCAGCGATGAAGCACACCGTCGACGTCAACATCCCGCTGGGCCCGGTTCACCCCTGCTTCAAGGAACCGGCGCGGGTGAAGTGCGAGACCAAGGGGGAGCGCATCATCGCGGCCGAGGTCGAGCTCGGGTACATGAAGAAGGGCATCGAGCGTATCATGAAAGGGCGGCCGTGGCAGGAGGTGATGTTCCTTGCCGAGCGGGTCTGCGGCATCTGCTCGGTCATCCACAACATGGTCTTCATCGAGGCGATCGAGCAGGTCAGCGGGATCGCTGTCCCGCCCCGCGCCGCGTACCTCCGCGTTGTCGCCAACGAGCTGGACCGGATGCAGAGCCACCTGCTCGCCAACTTCTCGTACTGCTACACCATCGAGCACGAGACGCTCGGCATGTACCTGCTCGACCTGCGGGAGAAGGTCATGGACGTAATCGAGCGGCTCACCGGTGCCCGCGTCACCTGCGCGTACATCATCCCCGGCGGGGTGCGGTTCGATATCGGTGCGCAGGACGAGGCCTTCCTGAGGGAGTCCCTTGCCCGGATCGAGGATGACCTGACCCGGTACACCGGCATGTTCGAGTCCGGCCCGATGATTGCGCTGCGGAGCCGGGGGATCGGGATCCTGACAAAGGAAGCAGCGATGCAGGCGCACGCGGTCGGGCCGACCGCACGGGCCAGCGGGATTTCCGTCGACCGGCGCACGGAGCACCCGACCTACCGGCAGCTGGGATTCGAACCGGTGGTCCGCACCGAATGCGACAACTACGCGCGGATCATGGTCCGGTTCGGCGAGGTCTTCCAGAGCATCCGGCTGATCCGGGCCTGCCTCGACAACCTCCCCGAAGGCGTCATCCGCGGGGGTGGCACCTGCACGGCCGGCGAGACCCGGTACAGCGGCGAGGCGCCGCGGGGCGAACTCACCTACATCATCAGGACGGACGACTACGGCAGGGTAATCGATATCCAGATCCAGACGCCGTCGATCATGAACATCGAGGCGTGCTGCCACGTTATGATCATCGGCGTGGACTCGGTCGCCGACGTGACCTCCACCTTTGTCTCGGCAGATCCCTGCATCGCGTGCACGGAGCGGTAACATGGCGGCGTCCATCATCTGGTACCTGCGGGAGTTCTTCCGGCCCGGATGGCTGAAAAAATTCCTCTTTGCTAAGACGGCGCCGCTTACCACCCCTCCGTATTTCCGGGACTTCCCGGAACCGACCGGCAAACCCTGCCAGCATGCCCTCTTCTGCATGATGGTCTGCCCCGCGCCAGGCGCAATAGACGTCGTAATGGAGGAAGATGGCTGGAGACCGCGGATCCACAAGGGGCACTGCATCCGGTGCGGTCTCTGCGTGGAGGCCTGCCCGAACGGGGTGCTGAGAAGCGGGCGCATCCTTGAGACCAGGAAGGCAGAGGGGACAGCATTTATCGTCACCTTCCGTATCTCCATCGACCCGGATCTCTGCACGGGATGCGGGAACTGTGCAACTTCATGCCCGGTGAACAAACAGCTCGATCCCCAGATCGGTGCCGGGGGCCATTCCTCTAATGATGAAGTAATCATGCGGGTGCTTGACGGTGATGTCCACGTGCTCCACGAGGAAAAATGCACCGGGTGCAAGACCTGCGAGGTGAGCTGCCCGACACGTGCGATCCAGATCGCCCGCATCCTTGAAGGCACCCAGCAGCCCCAGAAAGGAGGCGGGCAATGAAGGCAATCCTGAACACCGGGCGCACGGTGCCGCAGGGCGAAGCCGTCGAGCATAAGGCATCTCCGACCTACCGGGCGGTGGTATCGGTCTGCTACATGAACCCGGTCGACCTGATGGAGCTCGGGATCACCGAGGGGGCGCACGTGGCCGTGACCTCACGGACGGGCAGGATCGTCCTGACAACCTGGACGAGCGAGGGGGTCAGCCGCGGGGAGATCTTTGTGCCGCTGGGACCGTACGCGAACCACATCATCGCACCGGAAACCCACGCGACCGGTATGCCGGACTTCAAAGGTGAGACGGTAGACATTGTCCCCACCGATGAACCGGTGAAGGATGTCGGCAGCCTCATGGAGGAGATCGGGGGGCTCCGGTATGATCATTAAGGACGTGGTCTGCCCGTTCTGCGGGTGCCTCTGTGACGATCTCGACGTGGAGGTCGAGGGGCAGAAGGTAATCAAAGTGCAGAACGGGTGTGCGCTTGCCGAAGCAAAGTTCACCGGCAGCGGCAGGCTCCCCGCACCCATCCGGCGGACTCCCACGGGATGGGACGATGTCTCCTATGATGACGCGATCCGGGAGACCGCCGAGATCCTCGTTGCGGCCGACCGCCCCCTGCTCTACGGGTGGTCCAGCACCCACGGCGACGCCCAGAGCATGGGCGTGCACATCGCGGAGCTGATCGGGGGCGTGATCGACAACACCAGCACGGTCTGCCACGGCCCCTCCATCCTCGCGATCCAGGAGGTGGGACACCCCGGCTGCACGCTGGGGCAGGTGAAGAACCGGGCGGACGTCATTGTGTACTGGGGGTGCAACCCGACGGAAGCGCACCCCCGGCACATGAGCCGGTATACGACCTTTGCCACGGGGTTCTTCGTCCCCGAAGCCCAGAAGGACCGGACGGTGATCGTGGTGGATACCCGCAGGACCGAGAGCGCGGAGATCGCAGACGAGTTTATCCGGATCGAGCGGGGCGGGGACTACGAGGTCCTCTCGGCACTCCGGGCGATTGTCCGGGGCAAGGGGAACGTCGTCCCGAAGATGGTTGCCGGCGTCTCCCGCGAACAGCTCTTCCGGGTGGCGGAGATCTGCAAGAAGGCGAAGTTCGGCGCCATCTTCTTCGGGCTCGGTCTCACCATGAGCGCGGGCAAGTACAAGAACGTCCGGAACGCGATCGAGCTGACCGACGAGCTGAACCGGCACACCAAGTTCACCATCTCCCCGCTCCGTGGCCACGGCAACGTGTACGGCTCCAACGAAGTGTTCACGTGGATCACCGGCTACCCGTACGCTGTCGATTTCTCGCGGGGGATCGCGTTTTACAACCCGGGCGAGACGACGGCCGTCGACATACTCCGCCGCGGGGAATGCGATGCCGCGCTGATCGTGGCAAGCGACCCCGGCGCCCACTTCCCCCATGCTGCCGCCGCCCACCTCGCAAAGATCCCGACCGTGCTCATCGACCCGCACATGACTGCGACAACCCCCCTCTGCCGGATCCAGATCCCCTGCACGATTGCCGGGATCGACGCGGAGGGTACGGCCTACCGCATGGACGGCGTGCCGATCCGGTACCGGAAGGTGATTACGTCGTCCTACCCCGACGACGCCGATATCCTGAAGAAAATCCATGACCGGATCCGGGAGGTGCAGGGGTCATGACCGAGCTGCTGGTGAAGAATGCCTGCGTGATCGACCCGCTCAACGGGATCCTGCTGGAGACGATGGATATCCCGGTCCGCGACGGGAAGATTGTCAGTTCGGTCTCTTCTGCCGCCGATGTGATCGATGCCCGGGGCTGCCTCACCCTCCCCGGGGGGATCGATTCCCATTCGCATGTCTGCGGCACGAAGGTGAATTTCGGGCGCTACATGAGCCCCGAGGACATGCGGGCCGGCCGGACCGCCAGGCGCGGCAAGATGCACGTGACCAGCGGGTATTATGTCCCCACGACGTTTGGCAACAGCTACCGGTACAGCACGATGGGGTATACCACGGTGCTGGAAGGGGCGATGGCGCCGCTCGAGGCGCGGCATACCCACGAGGAGTTCACGGCAACGCCGCACCAGGACATGCTGGCAAACACGCTCTTTGACGGCAACTGGGCGATTATGGAGTCGGTCCGGGAGCGGGATTTTAAAAAGACAGCCGCCATTGTCGCGTGGACGCTTGCGGCGGTCAAAGGGTACTCCATCAAGCTGACCAACCCGGGGGGCACGGAAGCGTGGGGGTGGGGCGATGACCTCAGTTCCATCCATGACCCGGTGCCGAACTTCAACGTGACGCCGGCCGAGATCATCGCCGCGATGATAGAGGCAAACGAGCTCCTCGGCCTCCCACATTCCGTCCACCTCCACTGCAACAACCTCGGGAAACCGGGCAATTACCGGACCACGCTGGAGACGTTCGACCTCGTCCCCGACAAGAACAACGCGCGCCAGACGCTGTATGCCACTCATGTCCAGTTCCATGCCTACGGGGGCACCACGTGGCGGGACATCAACTCGAAGGCCGAGGAGATCACGCGTTCTGTGAACGCAAAGCCGCAGATCGTGATGGACATGGGCCAGATCATGTTCGGGCGGACGATGACCATGACGGCCGACGGCCCCATGGAGTTCAACCTTTACTGCCTCCACCACAACAAGTGGAGCAACCACGACGTGGAACTCGAAACCGGCTCCGGGATCATCCCTGTCCTGTACTCCAAGAAGAGCCTGGTCAACTGCGTGATGTGGGCGATCGGGCTCGAGCTCGCCCTGCTGACCAAGGATCCCTACCAGTGCCTGCTTGCCACCGACAACCCGAACGGGGCGCCGTTCGTCAAGTACCCGGAGATCATCGGCCTGCTCATGAGCCGGCGGTACCGGGACGAGGAGTTCGCCACCCTCCACGAAGGCACCGGGCAGCGGACCGCGATCGCCTCAATCGACCGCGAGATGGACTGGAACGAGATAGCCGTCATGACCCGGGCGGGGCAGGCAAAGGCGCTCGGCATGGCCGCGCAGGGCAAGGGCCACCTCGGCGAAGGTGCGGAAGCGGACATTGCGATCTACCCGATCCGGTGCCACGCGGTCGATCCGGCAACCGAGTATCGCAAGGTGGTCGAGGGGTTCCAGAAGACCATGTTCACCATCAAGCGCGGACGGGTCGTGGCGCGGGACGGCGAGGTCATTGTGGAGGGGGCCAACAGCACCTTCTGGGTGAACCCGTCCGTACCGGAAGATCTCAGCGTCAGGAACGATCCGGAGTTTGTCCGGAAGTTCAGGGAATACTACACGGTCCGGATGGACAACTACCCGGTGCAGGACGTGTACCTGCCGCGGGGCAAGTGTATCAGGACGGAGGGGGCATTATGAGAGTGATTCTCGAAACCAAGGTCCGTCCAAAACCGTTCCTCCCCATCGAGGCGGAGAGCATCATCCCCCGGAACTTCCTCAAGGGCACCGACCTGACCGTGTACGAGGGCAACAAAGAGCGCGCACTCTCCGAGATCTTCTGGATCTTTGTCGAGGGCACCGCGGTCTCGCCCGACAAGGTTGAGGTGGTCCTCAAGGGAGACACGGCGCGGATCAAGCGCGTCGGCGAATACATGGACACGGGGATCATCCGGATCGCCGGCGACATCGGGATGCACTGCGGCAACTTCATGAGCGGCGGCCTCATCGAGATCGGGGGCAATGCCGATGCGTGGCTGGGGCGCGAGATGCTTAACGGCCGGATCTTCTGCCGCGGGAATGCCGGCCACTACTGCGCCTCGGGTTATCGCGGCGAGAAGCACGGCATGAAAGGCGGGAGCGTCGAAGTGATGGGCAATGCCGGGGACTTCTGCGCCGAGTACCTGACCGGCGGGACCGTGCACATCCACGGCAGCTGCGGGGATATGCCGGGTGTCGAAATGAAGGGCGGACAGCTTGTGATCGGAGGAGACGCGACACGCCCGTGCGGCAATATGAAGGCCGGCACCTGCATGGTCTTTGGCACGGTCCACTACATGCTTCCCACCTTCAGGAAGACCGGGACGCAGGTGCTCCCGGATCGAAAGGTCACGATGGATGTGTACACGGGGGATGTTGCCAACCGGGGGAAGGGCACGCTGATGATCGCATCACGTGCCCATTTCCCGTAGACCTGCAGGTCTGCCCGAAGCTGACCCCCGTGAGGAAGGGAAGCGGACGTAACTCCCAAAAAAGGAGATATTCCCGTTCCGGCAGCAGCGAATACCCCAGATATCACCCGGATACATCCGGCTGTACGGGTCGGTAAGGATCCTGCCGAACTGCGGGATATCATTTTATACCGCAACCGGTATCTATTGTTTCAAGGAGAACCGGTAGGACTCACCCGTCCGTATGCGCAGAAAACGGGTATACCTTGCCGGGGGATGCGCCGTGTTTGAAAAGATCCTGCTTGCAACAGACTTCTCTGCCTATGCGAAGAAGACGCTTGACTGCATTGCGGGTTTTCCCGGGGCCCGCGAGGTGATCCTCTTCCACGTTGCCGAAGAGGCCGTCTCCCCGAGAGGCGGGGGGGAGATAGGAGACACATTCCTCCGGGCAGAATACGATCTTCTCAGGGATCAGAAACACTATCTTGAAAACCTGCACCATGACCTCCATGTGACAACTGCAATAACAACCTCATCCGATAAAGCTGGAGCCATCATAGCTGCGGCCGAAGAGAACGGCGCCTGTTTAATCGTCATGGGGGCGAGGGGGACCGGCATCGCGGAAGGGATCCTCCTTGGCAGCGTTTCGACTGCGGTTATCCGCAGGAGCAGCATCAGCGTTCTTATCATGCGTTATAAAATTATTGGGGATTTGAAGGGGGAGACCTATGAACTGTTCTGCCCGAGGATCCTCTGCCGGGTCCTCTGCCCGGTGGATTTCTCGCCGTACTCCGACCATGCTCTGGCGCTTGCCGGGGCAACACCGGGGGTGGGTGAGATCCTCCTCCTCCATGTTGTCTCCCAAAGCGAGTCCGGAAGTGAGACGGGGAATGTTGTGGAACAGGCGAGACTTCGGCTGGCGGCTATCCGCGACGATCTTGCTGCAAAAAATATCAGGACGAGGATAATCGTAAGGACCGGAAACCCCTCCAACGAGATCACGAATATTGCTGATGAAGAGGACGCATCGGTCATCTGGATGAGCTCCCGAGGTGCCGGCTGGCTTGAGGAACTCCTGATCGGCAGTACCGCACATTCCGTGGCCATGCATGCACAACGACCGGTATTGATTGTCCGGCAACCGGCATGCGGGGGGGCGAATCCCCAATTCTCTCCACCATAATAATGGTTTTTAAGGATACGGCGAAATCGCGGCTCTTCGGAAACAGGCAGGAACGGGCGTTTTCAGGCGGGTAATGCCGATTATCTGCAGAGGCGTTTTACAGCGTCAGGGTTTTTGCGAATGATATCTCCGGGGTGTGCCATGATCCCGTGGATCACCGATGAACATGGAAAAATTCGAGTGACACTCTTTCATCCCGGCAAAAACGGTGGATTGGGGGTATCCCTGCTCCCGCGTGAGGATCTAGGCTGCGGCAAGGCTGCCCAGAATGCCGAGCGTAAACGCCATCACCAGCAGGGCAACGGTTTCGACCATCCCGAGTACGATCATGTAATTGCCAAATCCCTGTCCGGTCTCCCCCATGGAGTCACATGCAGCCGCAGCGCATTTTCCCTGAAAGTATGCTGAAATGCCGATTGCCGCACCGCAGAAGGCTCCGACACCCCACAGGAACCGGCCCTGAATAGCAAGCTCAGCCATCCGGTTCATCACGATCATCCCATAAATCGTCTGGGTGAGTGGCGCACCGACAAATGCCACAAGCATAAATAATGCGGGCTTATTCTGGCTGTAATTCTTTTTCCATGCCCCTATCGCAGCCATGCCGGCAGTACCTGCACCGGCAGCGGATCCGATTGCCGAGAGACCCAGCACCAGTGCCAGTCCCAGGTCCATAAACTGAATCAGAAACTCATCCATGATATCCTCCCTTTATTCTTTCAGCGGTTCGAATGCTATCCCGCTCCATGTGACGTTCGCATGCCCGGAAAATTCCAGCACGTTCAGCCTGACCCCGTGCACGAGTACCGACATCAGTCCCAGGATCATGTTTATGCTATGGCCGAGGAAAAGGATTGCCCCGCCTGCGACGAGTGCTGCAACCCCCGGGCCGAACCCCGACGCCAGCGTGTTGGTCGTCTCTGCAATGGCTAGCGTGGCAAGCCCGACGGCAAAAAGCCGGATGTATGAGATAACGTCCGTAAGATTGTTCACCAGGCTCAGCGCAACCGTCCCTATCCCACTACCGATGGTCCGGAGAATACTGGTCTGGGGATGCGCGAATATTACAACAAGGACAATCCCCGCAACAACCAGCCATATCCCGAAGGAGGGGAATGCCGATCCCAGGACGAGCGTCCGTGCAAGGAAGAAGGCCACCCAGAGGATGCAGATCCACCCGGCGTCAGCAATGGCGGTAAGCGAAGGGAACTTTAAGTATGCCCGCCAGGAATGGGCGATGGACAGGTGGAGCGCTCCCAAAAAGAAGCAGAACGTCTGCATGTCGTACGGATCGTTCAGCTGCGGGACAAGGGGCTGGAACCCGAGGTTGTGCAGCCATGACTGGCCGAAGAAGGTACCGGTCAGGATCCCCCAGGCGATTGCACAGGAGCCCATGAGGTAAAATAGCGAGAAGGTTGTCCTGAGCCCTTCCGATGGTTTCAGTACCTTCTGGAGAACGAGCGTTACAAGGATATAGGAAAGCCCGTACCCGGCATCGCCAATCAGGATGCCGAAGAAGATGCCAAAAAAGATCAGAAAGAGCATGCTGATGTCAGGTTCGCGGTAGCCGGGCGTTATCCCGAGGAGATCGAAGACGGGACGGATCTTCTCCACCCAGGGGGGGTTTCGCAGGAGCGTCGGGACAGTATCTCCTGGATCCGGGTCAGCAATCACTATTCCCCAGTGCCGGTCTTTTGCTTCTGCGATCAGATCGTTTTCCCGATCATATGGAATGTAGCCCGTAATATACGCGATCTGCCCTTCCGCCCCCATCCCGTTCACCACCTGCCGGAATGTTATCTCTTTTTCGATCTCCGCCTTCAGGCGTGCAAGGTCCTGAGAGAACCCTGCAGCACGGGCGATCGTCTCGTTAAGCCTCGTGAGAGCCCCGGTTGTCTCCGCGAGCCTCTCCCTGAGTGCTGCAAGGCCCTCTTCCGGCGGGATGGTCTCCTCAAACGGGTAGTCAACCGGGTGCCGGGCTATCGCAACGCACCGTGTGATGTTCCCCGTGGAAGCGAGTCTTTGGACAACCACCCCCTCAGGGAACCGGTCAAGTTGTCGGGAAGGTACCTGGAAGAGTTTCATGTATATGCCGCTCTTTTCGAGGTTCCGGACGCGGGTGGCATCGATGTCACCCCACGGCTCCCACTCGGCAATACGGCTGCGAAGGGCGCGTACCGTGGACTCCAATTCCTCCTTTCGTCTGCCAAGCCCGAGGATCAGGTCTGCACATGCGGCCCGGTCACCATCGATCGTCCTTTGCGGCAACCCGCGCTGTTCCGGTACGTTGTGCAGGATACCCAGCGCAGTATCGACGCGGGCTGCCCGCTCACGGAGCACGGAAAGGTCCGGGCTTTCAGGAGGGTTCTGGTGCTCGACATGCAGCACACCCATCTTCCGCAAACCTGTGACGGTCGCTTCTGCATCTTTTAAAAGAACGAGGATGGTTGCTTTTTTCATCGGGACGATCATACCAGGACCTCCTCAAGGTCCGCTTCCTCGATCTTCTTCTTGGCGATCTTGCTCCGGCCAATCGCGTTGGTCATCTGGTCGCCAAGGGAGATCCGTATCAGCCGGATCGCTTCCTGTGCCCCGGGGATCTTCACCTTCTCGAAGAGGTTGACACGCTGCGAGGTGACCTGCAGTTCCTTATCGAGGAGGGCGATCCCCCGGTCGATGACACGGATCTCTTCCTGTAAGGATACCATCTCCCGCAGTGCCTCAAGCCCTGCATCCACCCAGAGGGGGGTTAAGAAGAGGTCGTATTCTGCCGGTACAAAATCCACGCTGTGAAAAACCGGTACCTCGATTCCGGCAATATTTTTCCGGCCGGTGTTCACCTTCTCTACAACAAGCCATTGCCGGATTTCCGGGGCTTCTGTGAGAAGTCCCAGCCAGCCGGCTGCAGAACGCTGCTTCTCGAGAAGGACGTTCTCTCTCTCAGTCCGGGCCCTCTGCTGGTGCGAGATCTCGAGCTGCAACTGCTGCTTTTTCAGCTGAAGCGTGGGCAGATACCGCTCGTACTGCTGGAGGGCATCGCGCTGTCGCTTCAGTTCACCTTGCGTACGTTTTACCTGCATACATATGGGGCCAGTATTTTTCTATCATCGACTTGCGAATCCCGGTCTCTTCGGGAGAGAAACATTCGTGCAGGATCTCCCAGCCAAGGTCAAGTGCGTCCTCAAGCGGGATGTTGACCAGAAGCGACATCATCTTCTCCTCGAAGAGTTTCCCGTAGCGCAGGAGTTTTTTATCCCATGCGCTCATCGAAAATCCCATTGCCTGCTTCTCCTGCGTCTCGCGGTAATCGGCATAGAGCTGGATCATCCGGTCCATGATCAGCCGGTGGTCGTCCCGGGTCGCTCCGTTGACCTGCTGCTTTAAGCGACTCAGCGAACCGAACGGTTCGATCGCCCCGTTCTTTAAGTAGAACTGCCCCTCGGTGATATAGCCGGTGTTGTCCGGGATCGGGTGGGTTACGTCATCGCCGGGCATGGTTGTTACGGAAAGGATGGTGATGGAGCCTGCGCCGTCAAAATCAGCGGCCTTTTCATACCTGGCTGCCAGCTGGCTGTACAGGTCACCCGGGTATCCCCGGTTGGATGGGATCTGCTGCATGGTGATGGCCATCTCGCGCAGGGCATCGCAGAAATTGCTCATGTCGGTTAAGAGGACAAGGACCCGTTTTCCCTCAAGGGCAAAGTTCTCTGCCACCGCAAGACAGAGGTCCGGGACAAGCAGGCACTCCACAACCGGATCGGCTGCAGTATGCATGAAGACGATCGAACGGGAGAGTGCGCCATGCTCTTCCAGCGTGTCCCGGAAGATAAGGTAATCGTCATGCTTCATCCCCATCCCCCCGAGGATGATGATATCTACCTCCACCTGGATCGCGATCCGTGCCAGCAGTTCGTTGTACGGCTCGCCGGCAATAGAAAAAATGGGGATCTTCTGGGATTCCACCAGCGAATTGAAGACATCGATCATGGGTATGCCCGTCCGGATCATTTTGTCCGGGATGAGCCGTTTGACCGGGTTCATGGACGGCCCGCTGATATCAACGAGGTTTTCCGAGAGTGCCGGCCCGTTGTCAAGGGGCATGCCGCTCCCGTTGAAGATGCGGCCCAGCAGGTGGGCACCGGTGGAGATCCGCATCGGGTGGCCCAGAAAACGAACCCGGTCCCCCGTGGAGATGCCCCGGCTGCCGGCAAAGACCTGCAGGGATACCTTGTTCCCGTCAAGACGGATGACCTGCGCAAGGGATATCCCCTGACGGGTGATCACCTCGGCAAGCTCGGTGTTCCCGACATTCTCCGCCTCGACCACAATAACATCCCCGGTGATCTGGCTGATGCGGGTATAGAATTTCTGCATGTTATCCCGCCCCCGAACGTTCGGATACAAACGCCCGGACCTCGTTCTCCGCTGCTTCGAACTCCCTGCTCTGCCATGAAGTAGAGTTCCAGCCCTTAAAAAGTTGTCTCAGTTGCTGGAAGAAGTGCAGCGCTGTACCCTTGTCTGGAAACGAAAATTCCGTTTCCAGGATGCGGAAGATGACATCGAACATGTACACCTGTCGTTCACGGGATGTAGCTTCATCAACGATGTCAAAGGCATTCTGCTGCAGGTACACAAAATCAAAAAACTCGGCTTTCAGGTAGTCCACGTAATCGGGAAGCGCCGTCCCTTCCTCCCCGACAACTTTCATCATCTGCGCCACATCGTACCCCTTGCGCAGTACCGCATGCCCCCGGTCTTTCTGCTTACGGTCGATGATGCCGGGATACTTGCTCCAGCTGATCAGTGGATCGATTGCCGGGTACCTGCGGGCATCGGAGAGGCTCCGGGAGAGCCCGAGAAAAGCACCCACCACCTTCAGGGTTGCCTGCGTCACCGGCTCGTCAAAGTTCCCGCCAGCAGGGCTCACCGTTCCGCCAATGGTGACGGACCCGGTGGACCCGTCATACAGCCGCACCATGCCTGCCCTTTCGTAGAACGAGGCGATGCGGGACTCCAGGTATGCGGGGAATGCCTCTTCACCGGGGATCTCTTCGAGCCGTCCGGACATCTCGCGCATGGCCTGTGCCCAGCGGGAGGTGGAATCCGCAAGCAGGAGGACGTGAAGGCCCATCTGGCGGTAATATTCGGCAATGGTCACGGCCGTATAGACGCTCGATTCCCGGGCAGCAACCGGCATGGAGCTCGTATTGCAGATGATGACGGTCCGTTCGCTCAGGGGACGGCCGGTCCGGGGGTCATGGATCGAGGGGAATGTCTTTAAGATCTCGACAACTTCCCCGGCCCGCTCGCCACATGCAGCAATCACCACAATGTCCACATCGCTGTGCCGGCTGATCAACTGCTGCAGCACCGTCTTTCCCGCTCCGAAGGGGCCGGGGATACAGTACGTCCCCCCGCGTGCCACGGGAAAGAGCGAGTCGATCAACCGCATTTTCGTCACCAGCGGTTCACCGGGTTTCAGTTTTTCGGCATACGACCGGATAGGAATTTTCACCGGCCAGTCCTGGGCCAGGTATACCGGAATGATATGGTTGTCGGCATCCCTGATCTGCGCAACGACATCGCGGATAGTCAGTGGGCCAGCATGCTCAACCGATACAATCTCAAAAATCCCCCACAGAGAGAAGGGGACCATGCAGGAGTGCCGGAAGATATTCTCCTTAACAAATCCGATTCTGTCCCCGGCACGTACGCGGTCACCGGGTTTAACCACGGGCGTAAAGTCCCACGTCCGGGTATCGGAGAGTGCCTTTTTGTATACGCCGCGCTGCAGGAAAAAACCGCACTCTTGTGCAATCTCCGGCAGCGGGTTCTGCAGGCCGTCAAATATCTGGCCGAGCAGCCCCGGCCCGAGCTCGGCCGAGAGAAGTTCCCCGGTAAACTCAACAACCTCGCCAATCCTTAATCCCACGGTTGCCTCATAGACCTGCATTTCAGCAAGGTTGCCGCGGACACGGATGATCTCCGATTTGAGACGCTCCTCATCATGCAGGATATAGGCAACCTCATTCTGCATCACCGCCGAATCGAACCGGGCGGTCACCATGTTGCCGCTGATTTTTGTAATCCGTCCGGTTCGTGGTGAAGTCATGGATACACCGGTCTACCCCTGCAGCGCCTGGTTAAGCAGGGCTGTTCCTTCAGCACGCCGGATCTTCTCCCAGCGTTCAAGGATCCGCAGTTTGATGGCATAGGTTATCAGGAAATCCAGGTCAAAATAATGGCCTGTTGCAAGCTCGTCCAGTGCCTTCCAGCGGGCTTCATCCAGTGCCTTTTCCGCGTCCAGCGGCGATGCACTCAGGATCGCCGCCATACCAGTGGGGAGAGAGAGGGATCCCGTGAAATTTTCGGGTCGCAGGTACGTTTTCGGCTCAAGGCGCTTTCGGGCAGCCCGCATCTTCACCAGCTCGTTTCTGAGAGCAGTATCGAAAGCGATCCATTGGCGGATGAGAGAGTGTCGTGTGCGCGTTTCGCCAAAGTCTTCCGGGTGCGGCAGGGATCGGAGAACCTGGCCATCCTTTTCCGGGATAAGCGGGCAGCACCGTTCAAGGAACTGTTCCGAGGAGAATGGCGGCTTCATTGAGAAGTGCAGCATCGGCAGGCTTGCAACGAGGTACGGATAAAATTCTGCCATGTCAGTTCATTCCTTCATCGCACCCTCAAGGATACGGTTCAGTCGCGGCTTGAGATGCGTGCCGATATAGGCCGCCAGGGCTTTATCGGTAAAATCATGGCACGATTTACCGTCATCGAAACTTATGGAAAAACCCCCGGAAATTTCTTCAGAAGGCCGTAACACGATCGTCTTCTTTGTCTCCTCGCGGAGCCGGGTTAAAAAATGGTTCTCCAGCACCTCAAGGTCCCCCGCGTTTACAGAAACGGTAATATCGCCCCCCTTCCCTGCACTGTAATTCCTGACAGATTCTGTAATGAGTCTGGCCAGTACTTCGGGAGTCAGGACATCCCGGACCTCAGAAACTACGATCCGCCCGAGCATGGCATTGATCTCTTCCCGTAACGAGAGGAGCAGGTCCCTTCCCGCCTGGGAGAGCAGGACCCGTTCCTTCTCCTCGTCCCGGCGGATCCTCTCCTGTGCCGCAGCAATCATCGCCTCAGCTTCAGCCGTTGCCTTTGTGAGGATCTCGCCTGCCCGCTGCTGCGCCGCCGCTTCGATTGCCCGTGCCTTCTCCTCCGCAGCCCGGACCCCCTCCGCGTTTATTTTTTCGATCAGGTCCCTGATCTCTTCTGCCATAAGAACCCCTTACCCCCTCATGATATATAGGGATGGCATATTCGTCCTGACGCAGTAATGCGATAGTTCTGTTTCTTCGGCTATGTTTATCACTGGTTGTTGCTGCCCTCCTATTAATACCTTTGAGTTTTTTATGGCATTTTCCGACCAGAGAACGGAATCCGCAGGGTAGTACAGTGCCGGACTTACGGAGAAGTAAAAAGACAAACCGGCCTTTTTGGTATGGATACGTTAAATTGTGGGAAGAGAGAGTAAACGTGAGGTGAGGAGAGATGTTAGGAAAGGTACTTGTTCCCACAGATTTTTCTGAGGATGCAAAAAAGATCCTCCTGTGCCTTACCAGGATTCCCGGCATGAAAGAGGTCGTTCTCCAGCATGTTGTTGACGCCACTCATTACTCCAGGCACGGGTGGACACACGAACCGCACATCAGGAATGCAAAGATCCAGCTTATGGAGGAGAAAGAGCTCCTTGAAAACCTCGGATTTGCGGTAACGGTCGCTGTTGACGTCATCACCAGCGGCGATATTGCGACTGCCATCATTGCGAGAGCGGGAAACGAGGACGTTTCCTTCATTATCATGGGATCCCGGGGCCGGGGGCTCATCAGGGGGCTGTTGCTCGGGAGCGTTTCATCTGACGTGCTGCGGTATGGAAAGACGCATCTGCTCCTCATGAGGCATGACCATGCCGGAGAACCGGAGGGGGCAATATCTGACCGGTTCTGTTCCGGCCTGTTCCAGCGGGTGCTCTACCCTACGGACTTCTCAGAGCCGGCAGAATATGCGCTTTCCTTTATTAAGAATCTGGAAGCGCCGGGCGAAGTCCACGTGCTCCATGTCGTGACGAAGGGGGAGACGCGGGAAGAAGTAGAATCCAATGTGCTTGAGGCGACGAGGAAGCTGGAGGAGATGAAACGTGACCTTGCCGGAGCCGGGCTTTCGGTAAAGACCCATGTCCGCCTTGGCCGGCCAACGGACGAGATCGTCAGTCTTGCAGAAGGGGAGGGGATTTCCCTGGTTCTTATGAGCTCGCACGGGAAAGGTTTCCTGAAAGGGCTCCTTGTCGGGAGTACCACGCTGGGAGTCGCCATCCACACAAACAGGCCCTTAATGGTTATCCGGCCTGCCTGCTGCCGGCGGGATGCTGACACCCGGTAACATCCCCAACATCATCGCTGCCGGCAAACTGGATAATGCATCAAAGGGATTTGGCGAAAACCTTAATTCCGCTTGGTCTTGCGGCAATGGCAGTGTATTTCCTGATTTTTTTTACCGGTGTATCCCGGAATTTTCTGGTAAGAAATTATTTTGATCCTGCAGGGTCCGGGCAAGGCCACGGTCCAAACGCAAAGTTCAATATAATTTGAAATATCGTTGAGGTATAATAACGATAACCTTTCTGGCCCAGAGTATCCGGCTGTACGGCGACAATCTGCCTGCTGGCGCACACCCATTGATGGTAAACGAGAATAATGCTATGAAATCGGCATCGTCAGCGATGGAAAGTCCGGCGACCGGGCATTCGAGATCATACAAGAGAAGTTCCCGACCGAATGGATTCTGGTTTCCTTCCCCCAGAGCATGGTGGTTGACGATTTCGAACTGACCCTCCCGGAATGCGACCACTACATCTCCTATGTCCGCCACCCGGATTTCGCACTTGCGATCATCGAGAAGCAAAAGCCGGTCATCCTCGGGGTCAGTTTCGGCCCGGGATTCCTCCATCAGGCAAAGAGGACCAATGAGAACATCGTTGTACCGGTCACCATATGCTCGCTCGAAGACAACACGTGGGTACCGGAGAGGGAAATGTTGTTGCAGCCCTTCTTGGCATTCCGACACCGTTCTGCTCCTGCTCGGCGGTTCCGCTCTTCATCGGGTTCGTGGAATCCGGTAAGGGTATCGGCAGCTTTTACGACCGGGCGCGCTGCGGCAATCGCTATGGATGTCTGGCAGATCTTCGTAGAGCCAGTGCTTCCGGTCTGTCAATATCGTGCTGCACTGCAAAAACAATCGTATAAGGGAAACGAGAACATATTCAGATGAGACAGATTATGAGCGGCCGGGAAAAGATCCTCTTCATCTGCACCGCGAATGCCGCCCGCTCCCAGATGGCAGAGGGGTACCTGCGGGCGAAGTATGGCGAGCGGTACGAAGCATTCAGCGCGGGAACCCGGCAGTCGAGCACAAGCACCCGTGCGATTACCGTCATGAGAGAGATCGGCATCGACATCTCGCACCACCGGAGCAAGACGCTGGATGCACTGAAGCACGAATCATTCGACATCGCTGTTACTCTCTGCGACAATGCCCAAGCAATCTGCCCGGTTGTGCCAAACGCAAAAAAGACGATCCATAAGGGATTTGCCGACCCGCACCTGACACCCGGCACCGACGAGGAACTCCTGAACGGGTACCGCAAGGTGCGGGACGAGATTGCAGCATGGATCGATAAGGAGTTTGGTGGACGTTGCTGATTCGTTTTTTTTTTAACAGGAACTGGAAATCAGCGATGCACTGATTTTTTACAGATATCGTCTCGCAGGGGATGCCAGCGCGGCGGGGGCAAGGCACCAGCCGCAGCCCCCAGGAGCGTCAGCAAAATGAATTATTTATGGTAACATTTGAGAGATATTTACAATTTCCGGATTTCAGGCCCGGTTCTCATCGGTCTGTTTTGCCGGGCAGAAATTGCAGATAGAATAGAAGATCTCCTTTTCACGGTCCCGGATCGGGCAGTAGAACTCATTATTCCGCTTCTCTACCGTAAACCCTCCCGGGAACGGCATCCCGACAGGATGACCGGGCTCGTCAAGGACAAACATGGAAAAAGCTGCCATCAGGTAATAGAAAAGGCGATACCTCGGGTTCCGGAAATGCGGGTTCCTTTCGGATCGGTCATCCCAGGAAAAACATCCAAGCGGCAGCATCCGGCAGAATTCAACAAACATTGCCGGATCATTCAGGCATGCCCCCATCCTGCAGAATTCCCCGCTCCGGTGCAGGGTCACGAGACGATGGTAAGCCCCGAAAATCTGTTCTGTGAAATAAGGGCGGATCCGCTCCCGGTATGGCGACGGCAGCTTTTCGACATCCGCATACATGCGCCCTCCAATCACCTGAAGTTCGAACAGGCTGAACTTCTGCGCCTCTTCGGCAATCAGGGTGCCGAGTTCCCCTTTTGTCCGGGCGCTGCAGAGCCGCTTTGCTATCGAGCGGATATGCCCCGCGTCTTCCGAGAACTCCTCCATCAGGGCTGCCGTTGCAGCGGTTCCGCCGGCCAAAAGAGACTCCCTGTACAGGGATTTGGCGGTTGGACAACACATAGTTTATGATGATATCAGAAGTGCTACAGGACAACAAGTTTCATGGTTTCCTGTCCCCTTCAATCAACTAAGAGGCCTTATGGGAGAGCGGATGCAGCGCAGGCAGAAGAAGCGGGATATTTTTAAGGAATCGCTCGACCTCCACGAACAGTACCGCGGGAAGATCTCGGTTCACTCGAAGGTTCCGCTCACGAACCGCCACGAGCTCTCCCTCGCTTATACCCCGGGCGTCGCATCGGTCTGCCGGGAGATCGCAAAGGACAGGGATCTTGCATATACCTACACCATCAAGGCGAATACGATCGCGATCGTAACGGACGGATCCCGCGTCCTTTCTCTTGGCAATATCGGCGGGTACGCCGCGATCCCGGTCATGGAAGGTAAAGCGCTCCTTTTTAAGAAACTCGCGGACATTGACGCATTTCCCATCTGCTTTGAGAATTACCACACGGAATTTTCCGATGAGATCCGGAATATCGCGCCGGTATTTGGCGGGATCGCGCTGGAGGATATCGCAGCCCCCAAGTGCTTCGAGCTGGAAGAGTCCCTGCAGGGGATCGGGATCCCAGTCATGCATGACGACCAGCACGGGACGGCAATTGTCGTCCTCGCTGCACTCCTGAACGCCTGCAGGGTAACGCGGCGCCGTTTTGAGGATTTGAAGGTCGTGATCAGCGGTGCCGGCGCTGCCGGGTTTGCAATAACCCGGATGCTGGCCGGGATCGGGTATAAGGCAGGCCTCATCCCGCAGGTTGCCGATATCATCGTCTGCGATCGAGATGGGATCATCCACCGGCACCGTGACGGGCTCTACAACAACAAGTACAAGTTCATCATGGCGGAAGAAACGAACAGGGGCGGCCGCACCGGAACGCTCTCTGATGCTTTGGCCGGAGCGGATGTCCTCATCGGCGTCTCGGCCCCGGATATCGTCACGCCGGCAATGGTGCGGTCGATGAACAAAAAAGCGATCGTCTTTGCTCTCGCAAACCCTTCGCCCGAGATCCACCCTCACGACGCGTCCCTAGCCGGCGCAGCCGTTGTCGGCACCGGGAGGGGCGAGTTCCCCAACCAGATCAACTACGCGCTCGCGTTCCCCGGCATCTTCCGTGGAGCCCTCGACGTTAACGCCAGCCGGATATCGGACGAGATGAAAGTCGCCGCGGCACATGCCATAGCAGATTATGTGAAGCGCCCGCGGAAAGACCGGATCCTCCCCCCCGTTCTCAACCGCGATGTCGTACGGGTAGTTGCCCGTGCTGTCAGTAGAGCAGCAGTGCAGAGCGGCTGTGCCCGGAAGATCCCTTCCGGAGATCCCGCGTAGTCCGGTTCTGGATTCCCGTTACTTTTTTTTTCTGTTTGCTGCATGGACAACCAAGAATGCCCCACAGGACATAAGAGCCACGGCGGCACAAAATCCCCCAGCCCTCGTCGTTGCCGGGGTTGTTTCCCCTCCTGAAACGGTTTCTGGCGGATTGACCGTTGGCATTGCAACCGGCCGGCTGACTGAAATCACGCTGCCCGGGACAACCGAGCCGCTGTTATCAAGCTCCATGATTTTCAGGAGAAGGACCTCGGGACCGGCTGTGGCCGGCACAGTCCCTTTTACTGTTACAACAAACGATACGTCATGATTTGTCCCGTAGGATAGGAGATACCCGTTCACAAATGCGGCGTCACCGGATGCGGCTTGTGTTGCTGCCGCAATCCCGTTCTCGAAAACCTGAATATTCCATAGAGCGGCTGAAAGACCGGTCTGCATCTGGAGCGAATGTTCCCTCTGGAATGTCGTTGCACCGGAAGGCAGGACTGCAACCTTCACGACAACTTCCTGCGCTGAGAGAGGCGTGAGTGGCACTGTTACCGGTGCAAGCACCGTATCCGTAAGTACAAGTGTTGCCCCGGCCGGCATGATGAAAAAACCGGCAGAGATTGTAAGAAACAGGATTATTACGATTGCTTTTAATTTCATCCGGATCCCTCATAAACGGGCTGAGATCGTGCCCTCGCACACACAGATTTTCGCTATGCTGTAACATAAATAGGCCGGAAAAGAGCTGTTCCTAGCGATAATCGTCCCAGAAGAGCGTGAGCGCCTTCCAGACCTGCCCGCGGAGTGTACGGATCCGCACCGGATCCGGTCCTGCCCTTTTTCCGCCACTGGTATCGCTGTTTTCGTACAGCGAACGGTTCACCTCGATCTGGATCCATGGTATCCCCTTGCGCCAGTAGTGCGCATTGGCGATAAAACCCCCGGAGAACGGGTTATTGATCGCAACCTCTTTCCGGATCGCAAACGTGTCCCGGAACGCCCCGGCAAGTGCCTCGATCATCTCAGGCCGGCATGTGGCAATACTTCCTTTTTTCGCCCGCCCGTGCCGGTTGCCGTTGTTCCCGAGACAGATAAGCGGCCTGCCTTTCCCCGCATCGTTCTGGCCGCATGAGCCGACCGGGAGCATCGAGTGGCAGTCGAACGCGATTTCTACCGGGCACTTGTCAATCAGCTCGTCGATGCGCTGATGGTACGGGAAGTAGTGCGCCATCATCAGACGGTGGATTGTCTGCATATCCGGAAACTGCCCGGGCCGGTATACGTCCTTCCCGTCTATTGTTCGTACCTTGATGATCCCATCCGGGTCCCTGCCGGGCAGGGGAAGGGGCGGGCGGTTGAGATCGGTAACCATCCGGGAGATCTTCGTATCGATGTATGCAGCGACATGATCCCGGAACCCGAAGATCAGCCGGGTTTCCGGATCGCAGTAGTAAAGGAGTTCAGCTTCGGTGAGGGCGAAACGGTTCCGCAGGTCAGCCGGTATCTCCGTGCCCCCGTGCGGGACCGAGATCAGAAAAGGGTACCTTTTTTTCATGCCAGAGCTGCCGTATGTACTGTGAGGTACAGGGCTCTGTTATTGTTTTGGGTCGGGCCAGGACATGCCAGGGGATCCTGATATGTGGCCTGGCAACAGGTCGCCAATGATATCCACAGGAGACCAGAACGGGAAAAATGTAAAGCGCTGCCGGTGCCGGAATAATTTTTTGGTCACGTCCCTTTTCCCGCCACCGGCAGGTCGATCCGGACTGACCGGGAACCGGTATCCTGAGGCCAGACAATCTGCCCTCCGCCCCTTATACATTCATCGGCAAGGAAACGTTTCCGGACATTTCGGAATTCCGGCATTCTTCCGGGAGCATTCACTTCGACAATAACAGAAACGACGCAGTCGCTTCCGGATACCTCAACCGAGATATTCCCGGCCCCGCTGCCGGTGATATCCTCTAGAAGCGTTCTTACGATATCAGAGAGAATTGCACTGTCGGCCTGCACCGGCCTGCCAAATGATGATGGCAGGCACGAACAGGTCACGTCATCGAAGACAGGGACCCGGGCAATCCTTTTCACCAGAGCACGGGCAAAGGCCGTCGGATCGTCGGAAAGGTCCAGCAGGTCCTCATAGCTGGCACTGCCCTGTTTCAGTTGTCCGATCAGGTCAGCAACGAGCGGTCCGACCTCGACATCCTGCAGCATCCGGGGCTGGCAGAACCCGCGAAGAACAGTCGAATAATCGCACAACAGCCGACCTGCCCGCCGGACATATGCCGGGTCAAGTACGAGCTCCAGCTGTCCCGCATCAAACATCCGGTCGAGTTTCGCTACGACCTGTCCCGCTTTCAGCGCGAGGTGGATGTCCCTGTTGCTGCCGGCGCGGTAGGCAGACAGGAACTGCTGGAAATCGGCAAGGAGCGCATCAATCCGATCGGCATCGATGAGGCTGGCAACATTCCCGGCCTCCCCGGCTTCCTCCAGCTCGTCGAGTACGTGCGAGACAAAGAGGAGCCGGGCGGAGATGATGGTGAATATTTCGGAGACCTCGTCCATGAGCCCTTCGGCATACATTGCAGTCTCCTTTGCACGGGCTTCGTCAAGCTCCCCAATCCCATCTAAGGCTCCTGCATCTTTTTTCACGCCTTCAAGCACCCGGATGGCCTCAGCACAGGTCAGGATATTCCCGTGGCCGGGGCAGCAGTGCGTGATGCCCCCCTCGCGGAGTAGTGCGAGGATCTCATCGATCGAACGGATCAGGGCCTCCCGGTCCCAGCCGGATATCCCGGCAATGCCGGGGCTTGCGGCAAACATCAGGTCGCCGATGAAGAGGAGGGATCCGATCCGGATACAGATGCTGTCCGGGCTGTGGCCGGGAGTGTGGTATACCATGATCGGGCAGGATCTGTCCGTCTGCAGGATCTGGACTGCCATCTGCGTGCAATCCCCGCTCTCCATATAATCTGTTGAGAGCCGGAGTTCCGGGCCGGAAGATCCCATAAGGATCTCCGCTCTGCCATCGCCTTCGGTACCCGGACCTGCAAAGAGCCGGAACGCAGCAGTCACCGGTTCCAGCGTCAGTCCCATCAGGGCGGCCTGGGTCAGCCTTGAATCGGTTTCGGCAAGCGCACGGGCGCCGTCTTCCTGGACCGCGATGAGGGCGTGATCCGGGTTGCTGAAAAACGGGTGATCCGTAAGAACCCTGCAATGATCGATGTGGGCATGGGTGAGCAGTACAATGACCGCTTGTGCCGTTCCTTCAGGTAGTGCCTTGATGATAGCACAGAGCTCGTCCGCCTGCCCGGATAGTCCCCCGGGATCGATGACCGCGACCAGGTCTCCTGACCGGATGATGTATGAATTCGATGAAACGGTATCGATTTTGCGGATATAGGGGTAGATTGTTGCCCCGGGAATACCTGGCAGAGGCTGCCAGCTCCCGTGGGCCAGTTTGGTGTCACCAGCGTGCAATCGCTTCGCCCTCAGAGGAGTAGATGGTAAAAATGGTGGTAAAGCCTGCAAGGGTCATGATCTTGGTCACCTCGGGGTTGAGAGAGCAAAGGGCAAACGACTCCCCGGATCCCCGCAGCTTTTTTGCGGTTGCGAGGAGAACGCGCAGGCCGCCACTGCTGATGTACGGGACATTGGAAAAATCAAGGATCACCCGGCGTATTCCTGTAGCAATAAGACTGTTTAGTTCCTGTTCGAGTGCGGGAGCAGCCGCAGTATCGATCCTGCCTGCCGGGTACACGATGGCTCCACCTTCCCGCTTCTCTGTCCTGATCTCCATGGTTCTCATCCTTCCTGAGCGGATCTTCTATGCCTGTAGTGTTGCGCTCTGCTAGGTCTTAACAGCGACGCTCGCGGTCCCGTTCCAATAAGAGAGGATTATGTGTACCGGTGTGTAATCCGTACTACAGGCAGAGCATGGGCATCCCGATCATCGCCACGTCGTTAATCCTGCTCCAGATGAGCTGCGTGATCGTCGTTATCGCGTATCTCGTCAGCCGGAGCCGGTACTTTGCCGAGGTTCTCGAAGGACGCCCATCGATCAAAACGCAGTTTGTCCTCACCCTTGTCTTCGGGATTGTCTCCATCTACGGCACGGTCAGCGGCGTCGAGGTGCTCGGAGCGATCATCAACGTCCGGGACCTTGGGCCGATGGTCGCCGGCCTGACCTGCGGCCCGTTCGTCGGGATTGGTGCCGGGCTGATCGGTGCGGCGCACCGTATGACACTGGGCGGGTTCACGATGGTCTCGTGCTCGCTTGCAACCGTGCTGGCCGGGCTGCTGGGCGGACTTATCTGGCTCTTTGCCGGGAAAAAGTTCGTCGGGCTAAAGATCGCTGTCCTATTCGCGATTGGAATGGAAGGGCTCCACATGCTCCTTGCCCTCCTCATCTGCCGCCCGCTGTCCGATGCGATCAAGGTTGTTGAGAATGCGACGATCCCGATGATGTTTGCCAATGCGCTGGGCATGTTCATCTTCGCGTTCATTATCGTGAACCTTGAGAACGAGCGGAAGGTGCAGCTGGAACGGGATAACCTCGTGCGGGAGATGGAACGCAAGAACACCGAGCTTGCGATCGCCGCAGAGATCCAGAGGAGCTTTTTGCCGGATACGATCCAGCCGGTCAAGGGGTTTGATATCGCGGCAAAGAGCGTGATGGCAAAGGAGGTCGGGGGCGATTTCTTCGACGTTATCCCGTTCGAGGTCATGCGCTTAAAGAAAGGCAGGATCGGTATCCTGATCGCCGATGTCTCCGGAAAAGGTATCCCCGCCGCCCTCTTCATGGCCCTCTCAAGGATCGTGATCCGGGTCAATGCCTTATGGCACCCGGATCCGGCCGATGCGATCAGGGATGCAAATAATATCATAGCCGGCGATTCCAGGGCAGGGATGTTTGTTACCGCCTTCTACGGGATCATCGACGAGGAGAAAAGGACGCTCACCTATGTCAATGCCGGGCATAACCCGCCCATGATCTTCCATGCCCATGACGGGGGAATGGATGAACTGAAGGCAACAGGCATTGTACTCGGTGCGATGGAGGATGCCGCGTTCACATCGGAGAGCATACGGATCGGTGTGGGGGATACCGTTGTATTATATACGGACGGCGTTACCGAGGCCACCAACGGCGCAAACGAGATGTTCGGGGAAGAACGGCTTAAGAGTGTCGTCGCAGAGAATACCGGAAAAACCTCTGCCGACATCCTTTCGGCCATTCTCGATGCAATCACCGCGTTTGCCCGGGGGCAGCCGCAGGCAGACGATATCACGCTCATGGTTATCCGGGGGGTGTGATCCCGTGGCAGGCCGTTTCGCGTTCACGGTCGATGCAGCGATTGAGAACATCCCGGTCGTTGCCGACGGCATCGAGGACTACCTGGTGAGTGCCGGCGTGAACCCGGCAATCGTGCCCGACATCGAGCTTGCCGTGGACGAGGTCATGACCAACATCATCACGCACGGGTTCCGCAGGCAGGCTGGTACAATCGGGATTACATGCTCGATCGGAGAGGGGGTTGTGAGAATCGAGATCCGGGACCGGGCACCTGCCTTCAACCCGCTCCTGCTGAAGGAACCCGATATTTCCGTGAAACTCGAAGATCGGCCGGTCGGGGGGTTGGGCATCTATCTTGTCCGGAAAGTGATGGATGCAGTCTCCTATGAGTACCGGGACGGGGAAAACGTGCTCACGCTGGAGAAGAAGATACCGGAATAATCCGGAAGAAGAGTCAACTCGTTTTATACCAATACCCATTTGGATAATAGATGGTTAATTCACCGGATTCGTGGAAAAATTTCCCGCCGGGGTATTTGGATTGCCCCCCTGGAATGATGAGTATTTCCAATTGGGAGATCTCCTGGGACAACCCGGTGTTGTCGCACAAAAGACAATGGAGCCGATCTGTTTCCCGGCTCTGGCTGGACCGATAGTCAGGTACCCGTTGTCCGGAAGGATACCTCTCGATTAATCGTGGTAGACCTTTCCACCCACCCCGCTTTTTATTTGTGGGGGCGGTCCCCCCATCCCCATACCCCGGCAGGGGGTACCCGCCTTGGCCAGGGCCAACCTCCCCCCATGGGGGTGGGGGGTGTCTGCGATCCGGAGGGGTGGGGGGTACCCTCCCCCACCCGATGGGGTGTACCCCCCGTTTTCCATGGGAAATTATGGTTAAGTCACTGAAATCACCGTCGGAGACATAAAAAACGCCCCAAGGGGGGTACCCCCACCCCCTCCCCCGGGGTGGGGGGGCCGGTCATCGTACCTCAGACCCCCGGGTGGGGGGGAGGAGGGTATCCCTGACCGATCGAGGCGGGGGTACCTGCTTACGGCCCCGGAGGGGGGTTACCCCCCCTTGCTCGTCGGAGAGTTGTCAAAAAATTCCTCCGGAACCCGGAAAAACGAGGGGGGAAACGGGGTCCGGAGGTGGGGGGGTAGGGGGTACCCCCTGGCCGTACTGGGTGGGGGTACCCGCCTCCGGGCTGATGAAAGGGGTATGCCCCATAATTGATTGCGGATCCTTACTTTTCAGTTGCACTCCCCGCGCCCGGCTTGACATTCTTAGATCCTTATTATCAATACTCTGTGAAGGCATGCGGAAAGCCGCGCTAAGTGACGATGAGGAGGATACTTTCCGGTATGTGCTGCACCCGATCCGTGAGCGCGTACGAGCTGGTGAAAAAACGATTTTACGTGGAATTAATGTTCGGCAATACATTCCCTGTGCGGCGCGGGGGCAAGTTGCAATATGAATGCCGGCCCTGCTTGTATTGTTGTGCGGGGCGGTGCGGAATTTTGGTAGATGGCATAGTAAGAGAATAGATCCCCGGGATCTGCCATTTACCGGGATCCAGCCTTGCGGATGATCAGGAAAACTGGTGTGCCCGGTTTTCATCCGGCCTGCTAATTTTACACTTCCAGCCGCAATCAGGGCTGAAGAGATACAGCGTTACCCGACAGTTCTTCATCCCGCCATAGGATGCCCACTTCCGTTTCCCCGGGAAAATGCCAAAACGCGGGGCACTGCCGGCTATCCTTCCGTTTCACCGCTGACATACAGGTCATCTTCTGCAGTCCCGTGCCGGAATGACGGGGATCGCCGGCCCAGTCTCACTCCAGCTGCCGGATCACCACAGCAATATCCTCCGCCTGCCTGCGCAGTCCGGATACGGTCGCGCCGGCCTCACCGCCTTTCACCTCACGGAGTTTCCGGGCTGACCGTATCGCCCCAAGTGTCGCATCAACAGCACGGGCGATACCGCTATCAAGTTCCGCGCTGAATTTTTTGAAACTCTCATCTACGCTCCGCGACGTTTCCCAGCGGAGGTTCTCAAGGTTGCGCATTACCAGAAGATCGATCTGTTTTCCGATTCGCTTCTCAGCCCGATCCTTCCGGAGCGCCCGGGGAATCATCCGGTCAAGGAATTCTGCAGAGACCGGCGAGATCGTATTCTCCCAGACATGCTCGATCCAGTAAGGCTTCCGGACCAGTTCATATGTCACGGGGCTCTCCGGGGGATGGTAGGGGATATCGAAGAGCTCCGAGGCAGACTTACGTACCGATTCTATCAGGTCATCGGCCCGGCGGCGGTGCTCAGTCAGCCTCCGGACGATGTCGGCCTCGACTGCCGTGCCGATAGTCCCCAGCTCATGCTCGAAGATTGCGGGAATTGCCTCCTCCAGCGCCTTTTCCGCCGCTTTCTCCGGGGTGCTGTTGTCTGCCCGCATCGTGTCCTGTGCGATCCGTTTCAGCCTCTCGGTCAGCGGCTGCTTTAAGTTTTTGACGCTTGCCTCCAGCGCCTCCTGTGCGCGCCGCTTGTCCCCGGCAAGGATGTCCTGCGCATGGACCCGCTGCTGCGAGGCATCCGTTGCGACCCGTTCGAACGTGGCAAGTTTCCTGTCCAGATCCTCCAGCGGGAGTTCGCAGGACCGGATCGAGAGATTGAGCTGGAGCTGCACGTCGCGGAGCACATCGAGCGCTTTCTTCCGGATCGCATCCTGCAATACCCGTCCCTTTTCCTGCGCAAGGAACGTGATCAGGTGGTCCGACACGTCAGCCAGCCCGCTCTGCTGCCAGAGCGCCGGATCCCTGTCCGTCTTTGCCTTGAGGCCGTTGCGTGCCGAGACGGGGAAGATCTTAACCGCAGGGTCGAGCCCGGCCGACTTCACCAGCACGTCACGGTAGAACGTAACCGCGGTCTCCTGCTCTGACGGTGTTAAGTAGTCTACCTTGTTGAGCAGGAAGAAGATTGTCCCAATCCGCGACCGGATGGTCCGGAGAAATTCCAGCTCGCCTTCGGTGATCGGGGGATCTGCCGAGATGAGGAAGAGGGCTGCATCGCACTGCGGCAGGAAATTGAGGGTCGATTCGGTGTTGTGCCGGAAGGTCGAGCCGATGCCGGGGGTGTCAATCAGGACGACCTCCCGCAGGATCGCGGCAGGGTGGGTGATCTCCACTTCCCGGACGCCCTTCGTGTTCCGGGGATTGGCGCTTTCGGTGACAAAAGCCATCAGCCGGGTGTTCAGGGAACCAGCCGGCTCCTCAGAAAAAAACGCATCGGGACGGCTGTCATTGAACCGCACAATGAGGTGCCGTTCTTCCCCGGAACGGATGAAGGTCGGGATCGCAGTCAGCGGGATGACCGAAGAGGGGAGGATCTCCTCGCCGAGGAGGGCGTTGAGAAGCGTACTCTTCCCCCGTTTCACCTGCCCAAGCACGGCAAGGTGGAACCGGCCCTGGATGAGACGGTCTTCCAGTTGGCGTAACCGCTCCGCATGGGACGCAAACGCGGGCCCGAGCGCTGCTGTCTTCTCCCGGCCCGTCCGGAGACGTGCAGAAAGTCCGTCGTGCGGTGCCGGTGGTGGGATTTTATTGCTTTCCGGTGATGGTGGATTCGATACGTCCATTGTGATACTCCATGTTATCCATATCGTTTCAACGTGGCCCGGTCAGCCGGGGCATGGGCAGGAGTTATCAGCACAAAAGGCGGTTATGAGGCGAACTCCATCACCTGATGTACAGAACGTGTGAGCTTCCACATCATATTCTTTTTTTGGGTTATCCTCCGTGCGGGCATATTGATTTATTCATCCTGAACAATAGACGTACAGATCCAACAGGCGATGAAGTCCACCACCAACCGCCCGGATCCGGGCTGATGACTTCTGTTTTACTATATGGTGAAGTATGAAAACGCCGGTACGGGCTATTCAGGTCATGGCAGGTTCCGGCATCCGATCATTGCATGAGCGGGGAGAACCGGATGAAGTTCAGTGATGACATGCGTCTTTTGTATTCCTTCAGCAGGCCGTACCGGAAGAAGCTTGCGCTCATCACAATCCTGGCAGTCGCCTGCGCAGGGTTCGAGGCGATCAACCTCGGGGCGCTGGTGCCGCTCCTCCAGCTGATGAACGCCGAGAGTGAACCCGGCGGGGCGCTCTGGTCGGCATTGTCAACAGGATTCTCTTTCATCGGGCTGCCGCTGAATTTCCTGACGCTCCTTTCTGTACTTACCATCCTGTTCCTGATCGGGCAGGCATTCCTGTACTACAAGAAGACGATCCAGATCCGACTCTGGTTCGCCGCAAGCTCTGACCTGAAGAACGTCATCTTCCACAACGCTCTTGTAACCGATATCAGTTACCTCAATGCACACAGGTCCGGCTCATTAATCAACCTTCTTTCGCGTGAATCGGAGCAGGCTGCAAATACCCTCTTTACGATCACAGAGATTTCAACATACTCCATCTTCATCTGCGTCTATTGCGCGATGCTGCTCTACATCTCAGTTCCGATGACGATCCTCTGCTTTGCGATCGCCCTTTTGACCCTCTTCCTGCTGAACGTCCGAATCGCGGCATCGAAGCGGATGGGGATCTTAAACGTGGAAACCAATACGCGGCTCAACGAGTTCATCCACGAACGCATCGGCATGGTGAAGCTGATCAAGATCTTCTCGAAGGAAGAACGCGAGGCCGGCCGGTTCCAGCGATGCACGGACGCGTATGCCCGAAATACAAGCGCGTTCATGATCAATGGAGTCCAGATCGAGTCGATCTTCCAGGTCATCATCTTCCTGCTCGCCATCATGATCCTGACAGTATCGATGCTGGTCATCCAGATGCAGATAGCCCTCATGCTCGTCTTCATCTTCATCCTGATCCGGCTCACCGACCCGCTCCGGCAGTTCAATGTCCAGCGCCACCAGCTGGCCGGCAGTATCGCCAGCCTCAGGAAGATCGATGCGACGTTAAACGAGATGGAACGCACCCGGACAATCTCTGCCGGGAAGCGGGAGTTCACCGGCCTGAAGGAGGCGATTGCACTTGAGAATGTCTCCTTCTCCTATGATCCCGGAAAACCCGTCCTGCAGGATATCACGTTCACCCTCAGGAAGAATGGGATGGTCGCTATTGTCGGGGCATCGGGAAGCGGGAAATCAACACTCGTGGATCTCATCATGCGGCTGATCGAACCGGACGGCGGGACGATCCGGATCGATGGGATCGACCTGAAGGAGTTCGATACCGGAAGTTACCATGCAAAGATCGGGTACGTCAGCCAGGACTGTTTCCTCTTCAACCAGTCCGTCATGGAGAATATCACCTATGGCTCGGATTCCCCGTCACAGGAGAGGGCAATCGAAGCGGCAGTTGCCGCCCATGCACACGACTTTATCATGAACCTGCCGCAGCTGTATGACACCCTGCTCGGCGAACGAGGCGTCATGCTCTCCGGCGGGGAACGCCAGCGGATTGCGCTCGCACGGGCGCTATACGGCAACCCCGATATCCTGATCCTCGACGAGGCGACCAGTGCTCTCGACTCCGCATTGGAGAAGATCATCCAGGACTCGATCCAGGAGATCCGTACCCGGTGCACGATCCTTGTCATCGCCCACCGGCTCTCAACCATTGAGATGGCCGATGATATCCTCGTGATGGAGAACGGGAGGATTGTCGAGCGCGGAACCTTCGCCGGATTGCTCAACAACGGCGGCGCATTCGCCCGGTACCATGCATTGCAGACGGCGGGAAGATCCTTCGATCAGGATTCGCCGACTCACCACATCGATTCTGCCATTGCCCGGACATCGCCCGACACCTGATCGCACCATCTGGCGATCTCCTGCTGCGCTGCTGCAAGCTCCTGGCCGGCATCGGCCCCCTCTACAATCCGTTCTTTGGCGACCGCAATGCGGGCAAGGATCCGGTCGCGCAGGTCATCGATCATATTCGTCATACTGATACACCCCCCTGCCGCCCGTTGGCCCATGCGAGCATCATGATTGTCCCCGCAGCAGCAACAACCGCAGCGAAGAGAAACCCGGCCGAGTACCCGACAAACGCCCAGATGAACCCGATCAGGATGCTGGAGCAGAGATCGCCGATCCCGTTCATGGTCGCGAGCGCCCCGAAACCAAGGCCACGGCACCGCTCCTCGATCATCTCGCCGGCTACCGCGCTTTCCAGCGTGTCCTCTGCGGCGATGAACACCCCGCAAAGAGCGAAAAGAATCCCGTAAAGGACCAAGTCTGGCGGGACAAGGGCAAACAGGATAAACGTCGCAACAGCGATCCCATACCCGAGCACGAGCAGCGTCTTCCTGCCGAACCGGTCCCCCAGCGCACCGAACGGGTAACATGCGGCGGCATATACGATGTTCCGGATCGTGTACAGGACCGCGCCGGCCATCGTTGCCTGCACGAACCCGAGCGATGGCGTGAGCATGACGACGGCAAACGCGATCAGGAGCGTGTGGGAGAAATCCGCGATCCCGAAGACGAGGACAGCGGCAAGATATTTCCTGAACCCGCCCGGCAGCCCCCGGAGAGAGGCGACCAGCGTCCGGTGATCGCCCGAAGGGGCCGGGTCTCTCTCCCGCACGAGGAGCCAGAACGTCAGGAGCGCAAGGAACCCAGGGATCAGGGTGAGCCAGAGGATCTCCCGTGTCGTAAAATACCCGACCAGCGAGAAGGCAACGATTGGCCCGGCAATTGCACCGAGCGTGTCGCCGGCCCGGTGGAACCCGAACGCCTTCCCCATATCCGCTTTGTCAACTGATTTTGCAAGGATGGCGTCCCGGGGCGGGCCCCGGGTGCCCCTGCCCATCCACCCGATCACCCTGCCGCAGAGGATCCCCGGCCACGATGCCGCCATCGCAACTATCGCCGGAAAGATTCCGGTCGCAACATAGCCGGCGAGCGCAAACTCCTTGCGCTTCCCCAGTTTGTCCGAAAGATATCCGGAAAATAATTTCACAAAACTCGATGCGCCGTCACTGATTCCCTCGACGATACCAAGGGCATACACCGGCGCTCCCAGAACGATAAGGAATGACGGGAGCAGCACCGTCACCGCTTCATGCCCGAGGTCCGAGAAGAAACTCGCAATACCAGCGCCAAAGACCGTCCGGTTCAGCCAACCAGTTTTCGTCATGGAAATGCTTCTCTCCTGCAGAAGTCATCATCCCATCGGGCGGTTATTGGCGGACTCCATCGCCTGCCACGATATTCGTTTTACGAATGTAAATGGCTTGGTGCGCACGCAAACAGACTGCTTATCATACCGAAGATTCAACCTGCCAGGGTACCGCAAGCAGCCTCGAAACGAAGATGGGGCCGGCCAGTTAATAATCTTCATTACATCCGGTGCCAAGAAAGGATCACTGGCAGCAAATAATGGCAGACGAAGAGGCCCGGTTCATTCCAGTTGACCAGCTGATGCAAACATACCATACTTCACATCAGGGCCTCTCTTCCTACGAGGTTAAATCCCGCAGATCAATTCATGGTCCTAACGAGGTCGTGCGGAAGAAACGGTTTTCTGCCGTCCGCCAGTTTGCCGGCCAATTAAAAAACCCGCTTATTATCATACTTCTTATTGCCGCGGGCCTCTCGTTCTTTCTCGCCGAACTTATCGATGCCCTGATCATCATTGTCATTGTATTCCTGAGCGTCTTCATTGACTTTTCCCAGGAGTACCGTGCAGAACGGGCCGTGGATCTGTTAAAGGGAAAGATCTCAACCCTGGCAACGGTAATCCGGGACGGGGTCCGACAGGACGTGCCGTTGTCACAGCTGGTTCCCGGAGACATCATAGCCTTGTCAGCCGGGGATATCGTGCCCGCGGATGCCCGGGTCCTTTTTGCCCGGGATTTTTTCGTTGACCAGTCAGCACTCACCGGTGAATCGTTCCCGGTGGAAAAATCGGCCCACTACCGTCAGGGTATGGAAGAGGGCCCGTCCGGACGGGAACAGTACCTGTTCATGAGCTCCCCGGTGGTTTCCGGAAGCGCAACCGCAGTTGTCGTAAAAACCGGGATGCTGACCGAATACGGGAAGATTGCAGAACGGCTGACCGCCCGCCCCCCGGAGACGGAATTTGAGCGCGGGCTCAAGCAGTTTTCCTATCTTGTCACCCGGATTATCTTCCTCCTGGTCATATTCGTTTTTTTCACCAATGCATTCTTCAAACACGGGGTGCTCGATTCGCTCCTGTTTGCGGTCGCACTTGCCGTCGGCCTTACTCCTGAACTCCTCCCCATGATCCTCACGGTTAACCTGGCAAAAGGTGCACTCGCGATGTCAGAAAAAGGTGTGATCGTCAAGCACCTTGCCTCGATCCAGAACTTCGGAAGCATGGACGTGCTCTGCACCGATAAGACCGGGACGCTGACAGAGAACCGGATTACCCTGATATATCATGTGGATGCCGAGAGAAACACCAGCGGGACGGTACTTCTGTATTCGTATCTGAACAGTTACCACCAGACCGGCCTGAAAAGTCCTCTTGACGAGGCTATCCTGAAAAAAACCGGCGTGGAGATCGGGCCGTATAAGAAAATCGACGAAATCCCGTTTGATTTTATCCGGAAAAGGATTTCGGTAGTCGTGGAAAAGAACGGTGAGCGGAACCTGATCACCAAGGGTGCACCTGAGGAGATCCTGAGATTCTGTACCCGGATTTCACGGGAGAGCGGGTCTGAGCCTTTTACCGGTGAATGGCAGGCAAAGGCAGTGGCGTTATACAACACGCTCAGCAGGGAAGGATTCAGGATCCTTGCTGTCGCATCCAGAAAGGTCACTGATGAAAAATCCACGTACTCACCGGAAGACGAGACCGACCTTACCTTTCACGGATTTGTCGCCTTCATCGATCCTCCCAAAGAGACTGCCAGCGAATCACTTCTCATGCTGCATGATGCCGGTATCGCCGTGAAGATCATCACCGGCGATAACGAGCTTGTCACCCGTCATATCTGTACCGCCCTCAACATCCCGATCACACGGATTATTGAAGGTCACGAAATCGCCGGCATGGATAGTGACACCCTTTCAAGCGCAGTCGAGCAGGCAAATATTTTTACGCGGGTTTCGCCGCCCCAGAAAGAACGGATCATCAGGGCACTGATGAAGAACAATCACGTGGTCGGCTATCTGGGTGACGGGATTAATGATGCCCCGTCGATCCGTGCAGCTGATATCGGGATCACGGTGGATAACGCGGTCGATATTGCAAAGGAGTCTGCGGATATCGTTCTTCTGAAAAAGGATCTCCGGGTACTTCGCGACGGCATCATTGAAGGGAGGAAGACATTCGGAAACACGATGAAATATATCATGATGGGGACCAGCTCGAATTTCGGGAACATGATCAGTGTCGCCGCCGCCTCCCTCTTCCTTGCCTTCCTGCCGCTTCTGCCGGTCCAGATACTTCTCAATAACCTCCTCTATGATGCATCGCAGTCAACCATTCCAACCGATACCATTGATGAGGAATATGTACTGGCACCTAAACGGTGGGATATCGGGTTCATCAAAAAATTCCTGCTCGTCTTCGGGCCGGTCAGTTCGATCTTTGACATTCTCACCTTCGCAACGCTCCTCGTAGTATTTCATGCCCCCATAGCCCTGTTCCGGACGGTCTGGTTCCTCGAATCGCTCTGCACCCAGACCTTCATCATTTTTTCCATCAGAACGATGCGGGTGCCGTTCTTTAAAAGCCGGCCTAGCAGGTTCCTTGTCATCAGCAGCATACTCGTGGTTATGACCGCGATTTTGATCATCTTCACTCCCCTCGGAGATCTCTTTGGTTTTGTCCCGCTTTCTCTCCCATATTATGTGTTTATTGGGACAATTGTGGTAATGTATATCATCGTTGTTGAAATCGTTAAAAAATGGTTTTACCATCGCCCTCCCGACAGGGATAAAACTCATGGGATTTTCTGAACCCGACAGCAGGTCAATAATGGTATTAACCGTGAATTATGTGTTGAAAGTTACTTTTTCGATCCAAAGTCGATATTCCGGTAATAATACGCGATAATTCCAAAAGTACCTAAAATAACAAGAATTGCCAGGCCCAAAACAGCATTATCCTTTGTACTCTGGATTGATGCTCCGGAACCTGTACCGGGGGGAGCAGGGGGCAGCTGGAGTATGCCGGATACTGCCATAATAATGACGAAGAGTATGACGCCACACGCGATCGCACCGGGTATCAGTCCAGTCCTGGTCCGGCGCATGATTGATAATTCCCCCCTTCATCTCGGCCCGGCACTATCCTTTCTTCTTCGGCTTTGCCCTCACGCAGAGCGCCCGCCGGATGAAATCCTCTTTTTTATTGAAGAAGAGGTTGTCGTGCCCCGTCCAGGGCTCGCATCCCCTGACGACAACCGCCGGAACACCGTTGTTGCTCTCGCCCATGACGAAATTGGCGATGCCGGCAATCTCATCGACAACGGCCTCTTCCGTGATCTTCAGGACATGCCCGAAGAGATCCTTGTCGCCCCGGAAGTCCCGGATCGCCGGTATCCCGCTCCAGCCGATGGCATTGCCGGTCTGGCCCCGGCGGAACGCCCGCCCGCAGGTGTCGGTGATGATGACCCCGACACTCTTTCCGGTGATTTTTTTCAGTGCATTTCGGACCTCTTCTGCCGCCTTTATCGGATCGGGAGGCAGGAGGATGACCATATCATCATCGATGTTGCTCTGGTCAACACCGGCACGGACGCCGATATGCCCTCCGGCGACCTCCGAGAGGATGAACGGGAACTCGATGAGCACATCCACGGAGACATCGAGGATCGACTGGAGGAACCGGGGATCCTCTCCGGTCATCTTGCTGATCCGCTCCGCCCGGGGTGTTGGCGTGATATCGGTGAGTTTTCTCGTGTGGCCTTTCGCCTTGGAATATACCGATGAGGCGATGGTCACAATGTCGCCGTCCTTGAGGGCACACCGTTCAGCTATCAGTGCGGGCAGGTTATCTCCCGCATGGATCAGCGGGAGGTCTTCAACAGGCATTATGGTAAGTTTCATGGCAATCGCTTTGTCCCATCAGAGAAACCTGCATGCTTCTGCCGGGGATACACTGAAAAGGTCAACATTCTGCCCTCTTCCCGGATATGTTCATGCGGGTTGCAGCAGAAGTCATCAGCCGGAAGCGGCGGTTATGGGGCGGACTTCATCACCGGATCTGTTTTGATATGAAGTACTTTTCAGAGTGTCATCTGATATTTATTTCGCCCGAATACAGATATATGGAATCGATACGGTGTCCGAAATAATAACGTGTAAAAAATGGTTTAATAGGTTGCAAGATACCGGTCGAGATCCCATGGGTGGACCGTGAGACGGAACGCCTCGGTCTCCGCAAAGGCGATGTTTGCGAGGTTCTCGACGATGTGGCTGTCGAGCGCTTCACAGAGCACCTTGTCGTTCATCAGGTGGGCCTGGGACTCCGCGAGGCTTCCGGGCAGCATCTCGATCTTCATCTTCTTCCGCTCCTTCTCGCTCAGGTGATAGATGTTCACATCCGTGCTGTCCGGGGGCATGATCTTGTTCCTGATACCATCGAGACCCGCTGCGAGCATACAGGCGAACGTGAGGTACGGGTTGCACATCGGATCCGGGCTCCGGAATTCAGCGCGCGTGCCGTTGCCACGGGCAGCGGGCACCCGGATCAACGCGGAGCGGTTGGTCGTGCTCCACGAGACGTAGCAGGGGGCTTCGTAACCGGGAACGAGACGCCTGTACGAATTGATCGTCGGATTTGCTACGCGGGTGATTGCCTTTGCATGCTTCAGGATACCGCCGATGTAATAAAGGGCAGTCTGGCTGAGTCCCTTCTCTGCATCTGCATCGAAGAAAGCATTCTTCCCTCCCTTCGAGAGCGAGCCATGGGTGTGCATGCCGCTGCCGTTTATCCCGCCGATGGGTTTTGCCATGAAGGATGCGTGGAGCACGTACTTCAGGGCAATCGCCTTTGTCGCATACTTCTGGGTAATGACCCGGTCAGCGGTCGTGACAGCATCGGTGTACTTGAAGTTGATCTCGTGCTGGCTTGCCGCGACTTCGTGGTGGGACATCTCGATCTCAAAGCCCATCTGTCTCAGCGAGAGCACAATCTCCCGCCGGACATTCTCGGATGCATCGTTCGGTGCGAGATCGAAATATGCTCCGGTGTCCGAGAACTGCGTTGATGGTTTTCCGTTGACGAGATTGAACAAGAAGAATTCGAGCTCGGGACCGGTGTTGAAGGTGTAGCCCATCTTCGCCGCTTCCGCCATGGTCTTCTTGAGGGAGTACCGGGGGTCGCCTTCGAACGGTTTGTTGCCGTACGTGTACACATCGCAGACGAACCGGGCGACCTTTCCATCGGCCGGCCGCCAGGGCAGGACCGCGTACGATGCCGGGTCCGCCTTGAGGAGCATGTCGGACTCTTCGATCCGGGTGAACCCTTCGATTGAAGAGCCGTCGAACCACGTCCCTTCGGTCAGTGACTTCTCGACCTGCTCTACCGGGATCGCCGCGTTCTTCGGCATGCCCGTAACATCGGTGAACTGGAGCCGGACGAACTGAACGTCGTCTTTCTTTATCTTTTCAAGCAGTTTCGTAACTTCGGTATTTGCCATGGTGTTCCTCTCCTAGGGGGACACCAGGAGTTTGCGAAAAGAGGTGGTGAGGTCTGGTTTCCTATGCAAACGATCTTCCGCCTCTTCCACCGGTCCTGGGATCCCGGTTTTTGACAGAAGTCATCAGCCGGAAGCGGCGGTTATGGGGCGGACTTCATCGCCGTATGAAAGATTACTAGGAAGTACTATTCCACATACCTTATTATAAGTATTTCGTTTTGTCCACGATATGAAATCGCTGATATTAAGATGTTCACCTGATGAACAATCTTATGTTGTATCATGAGAAGCGATGAAATAAAAAAGGGGAACCAGCGGGCACCCAACCGCTCGCTGCTCCGGTCGCTGGGTGTTACCGATCGCGAGATGGACCTGCCGTTCATCGGGATTGCAAACGCATGGAGCGACATTGTCCCGGGCCATGTCCACCTGCGCACGCTGGCGCAGAAAGTGCGGGAAGGCATCACGGCTGCCGGCGGTGTGCCATTCGAGTTCGGCGTCATCGGCATCTGCGACGGGATTGCAATGGGCCACGAAGGGATGCGGAACGCGCTCCCGTCCCGGGAAAACATCGCCGACTCCATCGAACTGATGGCACAGGCGCATTGCTTCGACGGGCTGGTCTGTGTCGGGACCTGCGACAAGATCATTCCCGGTATGCTCATGGCAGCCGCCCGGCTCAACATCCCCACGATTGTTATCACCGGCGGGCCGATGCTCTCCGGCCATCTTGCCGGAAAAGAGCTCTCGCTCATCGATGTCTTTGAGGGAGTTGGCCGGCATGCCGGCGGGAAGATGACCGAATCCGAACTCTGCGAACTGGAATGCGCGGCCATGCCCGGCTGCGGATCGTGCCAGGGGCTCTACACGGCAAATACGATGGCCTGCATGACCGAAGCGCTGGGCATGTCCCTGCCCGGCTGTGCAGCAACGCCGGCAGTCCATGCCGAGAAACTCCGGCTCGCCCGACAGACAGGGGAGCGGATCGTGCCACTGATAAAGGAGCAGGTGCTGCCCCGGCATATCCTCACGCCAGAGAGCTTTGCCAATGCCATCAGGGTCGATATGGCACTGGGCGGATCGACAAACACGGTTCTGCATCTGATGGCAATTGCGCAGGAGGCGGAAGTCCCGGTCACACTTGATACGTTCCGCGACATTGCCCGGACAACCCCGCATCTCTGCCACATGCAGCCGGCGGGCCCGCACTCCATGGAAGCGCTGTTCCATGCCGGGGGTGTCCCGGCAGTCATGAACCGGCTGGTAAAATCCCTGGATGATACCATCACGGTCTCGGGAAAAAAGTCAAAGGCAATCGCCCGCGAACACCCGGTGAAAAACGAGCGGGTGATCACCCCGCTCAACGCACCCGTGCATGAAGCCGGCGGCCTGAAGATCCTGCGGGGTTCTCTTGCACCGGACGGTGCAGTAATCAAGTGCGGGGCCGTGGACGAGGGGATGTGGAAGCACGAGGGCCCGGCCCGGGTATTCAACGGAGAGCAGGATGCCATGCATGCCATCCTGAAACGGAAGATCAGGGAAGGCGATGTCATGGTCATCCGGTACGAAGGGCCGAAAGGAGCGCCCGGCATGCCGGAGATGCTCTCGCCAACCTCCGCGCTGATGGGCCAGGGCTACACCCGTGTTGCGCTGATCACCGATGGCAGGTTCTCGGGAGGTACGCGAGGGCCCTGTATCGGCCATGTTGCACCGGAGGCGGCAGCCGGCGGCCCGATCGGGCTTGTGCAGGAAGGGGACACCATCCGGATCGACCTGTTTGCCGATACCGTTGATCTGGTCGTGCCGGAAAAGACCCTGCAGAAGCGCCGGAAAGAGTGGAAAAATCCGAAGAAACCTGTCACCGGGGTGCTGGCACGAT
This sequence comes from Methanoregula sp. PtaU1.Bin051, assembly GCA_002067895.1. Taxonomy (GTDB): domain Archaea; phylum Halobacteriota; class Methanomicrobia; order Methanomicrobiales; family Methanospirillaceae; genus MVRE01. Next base: position 212,578 of record MVRE01000003.1, read on the forward strand.
ACGCGGCGCTGGTCGGGCAGGCTGACAAGGGAGCGGTGCTGCGGAACGGGTAATCCTTTTTTCCCAGTGTTACATGTCGGTTCTCATGGCCCGGCATTCATGGACTCCGTTGCGAAAACCAATAAAGGATCACATCCTATCATTTGTTGTCAAGATGGCGATGAGGTCCGCCGTCAACCGCCCGACACAGGGCTGATGACTTCTGTTTTAAAAAACCTGATCCGGGGATTGCACAGGCCTTCAGCGAACCGCACTGGTGCGGGACTCCTCCTGCCCCGTTGCAACCATTCCATCAGGAGGGGATCGTTCTATGCTGGCCATTGACGCGGAACATATCACCCATGCATTTGGAAAAAGGACGGTACTGGAGGATCTCTCGTTCCGGGTCGATATGGGGGAATCGTTCGGCATTCTCGGGATGAACGGCGCGGGAAAGACCACCCTTCTCCGGATCCTGAGGGGGGCTCGTTCCAACGGAGGGCACAATTACCCTGTTCGAGCGGTATGCGGGGGATGTCCCGCTGGACAAACGGAGGAGTGTCGGGATCGTGCCGGAAGTGACCCGGCTTGCGGGTTCCCGTACTGCATGGGAACACCTCATCGCATCGGGCGAGTTCCATTATGTCCAGCCTGACGATCTGGAGCGGCGGGCAGGAGAACTGTTAGAGCTTCTCGGCCTGTTTCCCCGGCGGCACGAGAAGGTGGGGACGTTTTCTAAGGGCATGAAGCGTCGCCCTGCCTGCCGCCATCACCCGGTTGCAAAAGACCGCTCTTTACCACCGGGGAGGGATGATTAAGCAGCTCCGCAATGAGCAGCCGGCTCTGAGGCGTGTCGATCCGGTTCAGGGCAATAGCAATCTCCCGAAGCAGGTAAACATCCCGCTCGGTCCGGATCATCCGGGCAAAGACCGGCACGGCCCGCCGGTATCTCTTCCCGCCGAGGATCCGGATTGCGTCCATCCGGTGCTCTATGATCGGATGACGCAGCGTGAGCAGGAGCCGTTCCTCGTACGGGTGCTCCCGCCAGAACCGGATGGATTTGCCACAGAACGGGCAGCCCGGAAGATCCCCGGGTTCCTGCTTCCCACAGAACGGACAGAAGAATGTCGCTGCCACGCATCCGCCTCAGTTATTCCCCTCCAGTCGCCGGAGAATTGCATGGCACTCCAGAGCCCGCCACGTATGCTCCAGCGTTGCCGAACCGCCGTATAACGACCGGCAGTACCCGCCGTTCTCCCGGTGGCAGCGCCGGATAAATCCTTCGCAGGCATCTGGGAACCGGGGGCTATATCCGAGGAGTACGCACAGGGAAAGGCCTGCGTGAACGTGTTCGAGAAATCCCGGCCGTGCTCCCGGCACGGCAAGAAATCCGAAGACCAAATCTTCGCATGACGCAAGGAATGCGGGGCAGACAAGATCTTTCATGTCATATCCGATGCCGGCAAGGGCAAAGACCGCGTGAAATGTCTCGATGAGCGTCGGCGATTCGTTCCCGAACCCGCCGTCCTTGTTCCGGTACCGAAGCGTGCCGGAAACAACCTGCTCCTTCAACACTTCAGGGACTTCGATCATCAACACGCGGCAGCATTCAGCTGCGAGCATGTACTCCTCGAACCCCGAGACCGATTCCACCGGCCGGTTCTTCTGATCGGGCGAGAGGGCCCCGCCGATCCATTCCGACGGATCGGCCTGCGGGCGTTCTCCAAGCAGGTGCAGGGCCCGGATGACAGCGGCTCCGACAAAGACATTCTGATAGCTCCCATCATCATGCTGGAAGCTATGCAGGTAATGGATAGTATCCGGATCCTCCCGTACCGGCTCGCCAAGGAGCCGGAACGAGTCGAGTGCATAGAACGTGTCGGCTGCATTCGGCTCATCGAGCCGGTAAAAGCAGTACCCGCCGGATGTGCAGCGCCGTTCCCGGATATACCGGAGCGTTTGTTCCCGCTGTTGCCGCATAATGATCTTCCACCTATTGGTAGAAGTCATCAGCCAGAAAGAGGCAGTTTGCGGCGGACTTCATCGCCGGTACAAGAGTGTACGCGTCCTCCCAGATGAACATGACGATGGTATCGGGGCAGGAGTTCCTGAAAAATAAGATGAGAATCGATTGTATTAAAGAAATTTTTTAAAAAATTGGGAAAAATTACCCCGTCAGGTAATCGCCCGTGGTCGGCATCTGTTCCTTCAAGCCCTTCCGCTTCAGGATCGAGAGCACAACGCCCTTAATCATGTTGATGGACATAAACCCGGATTTGGAGAGCCCGGTGTTCTCCACCACACCACGTCCAATTTCTTCTTATTGCTTTGTTTTCGCAGGGATCCCGCACACCCTGCTCGTGGGCACGATGCTCACTTCCGAGCGGGGGATCTTCGATTCCAGCGAGGCCTTGATCCGGTTGATGACCTCCTGGACCTCGCACATCCTTTTTTCCCCGTCAAACTCCAGGTGGATCTCGATATAGATGCGGCTCCCGCTCCGGCGCGACCGTACGCCGTGGAGCTCCGTGTGCCATGGTAGTATTCGCAAACGTATGCTGGTGAAACAAAAAACCCAGCGTTCTGGCAGGCAGAAGGAAAAATGCCCGCAGATCCGGACTATCCGCAGAAACGAAAAAACGCTGCGCCCGCAGGGCGCTCTGCAACCGGTACTACGGTGCCGGGCTGGTCCCGAGAACCCCGCACACCCGGTCCATCAGGGCGTGGTGCCTCCGGAGGTGGTCAAGGTAGGCCGTGCTCCGTTTATCCTGATCCATCGGTGTGAATGAAATCCCGCAGTTCGTATCCCAGAGGATCAAGCCCTCCGCAGGCGCCGGGGGAATCGCCTTTGCCGCTTCCTTTCCAAGCAGCTCTGCAATCCATTCTTCACCGGCTTCCCCGTTGCCGATCTGGAAGAGAGCCGTGGCCATGCACCGCACCTGGTGCCAGAGGAAACTGTCAGCGGTCACTTCAAGGTAAAAAAAACCCGAGTCCTCGCCGACAGCCGCCGAGCGGACCGTCCGGTACGGGTTCTTGTCCTGAACCCTTGCAAAGTTCGTAAAATTATGGCTGCCCACAAACCGGCCCGCAGCACGCACCATCGCTGCCGGATCCTTCGGAGGCGCGGCAAAGTAATAGCGGTAGGTACGGGATTTCGCATCGTACCGTGGGTGGAACCCGTCTTGAACCTTGGCAAACCCGGTGCACCAGCAGTCCGGCGGGAGCTGGTTATTGAGCGCGGTAGTTGCCCGATCCGGATATTCTGTCGAAAATGCGATGACCTGTCCGCGTGCATGGACGCCGCGGTCGGTGCGCCCGGCCGACAGGAATCCCGCTTTCCGGAAATCCGAAAACAGGTCGAGGCGCTGGCAGGCTGCGATAAACTCGCCCTCGACCGTGCGCTGCACTGCCTGCATCTGCGAACCGAAGAACCGGGTCCCGATATAAGAGACGCGGAACGCGAGCCTCATTTCAGGCGCACGCGCCGGGTGAACCGGGCGATCTTTCTCCATGTATTCTTCAGCGACTGGCGGGTATACGTCCGGAGAGGCGTCTTCCTCCCGCCGCAGGAGACCTTTCCCTCCCGGATGGCCTGCAGGATTGCCGGCACAGTCGGCTCGGCATCGACAAACGTCCTCCCGTACCCGACAAAACGGGCATGATGCGCATCGCTTCCCCCGACGCACGGCTTTCCGAGCCGCCGGGCGATCCGGGCCGCCTTCCGGTTTGCCGAACCGATGACATACCGGCTGTTGAACGCCTCGACTGCATCCACGATCAGCATCCCGCCCCTGCGCTTCCGGGCGACACCATGCCGCCAGACATGGTAGGGGTGAGGCAGGATGAGGACAGCACCGAGGCGCCGGGCGATCGCGATTGTCTCGGTGACATCGAGTCCTGTCGGGATCATATCGGTTACACCAAGAACAAGCAGGTGCCCCTGTTTTGTCGATACCTCGATACCGGGGATCACGACCACGCCTGTTGCGCAGGACAGGGCTTTCTTTGCCCCGTCAACCGTGTCGTGATCGGTGATTGCGATCGCGTCCAGCCCGACCTCCTCCGCTCTTCTGAGTATCTCCTCCACGCTGCTTTCGCCATCCCTCGAAAAATTCGTATGCACGTGGAGGTCGCAGGTAAGCATCTGATCATATTTTTTACCTAGTGGATATTAAGGGAACTTATGCGATTGCTCCTGCCCACCGGTTCGGCCACGGAGCAGATCGTCCGCGATGCTGCGCAGGGATTTGACGCCGATGTTGTCGTGACCGGGGAGATTGCGTCGTTTCTTACGCCCCACCAGCTGAACAGGCTTATAAAAAACGGGAAGTATGACATGGTAATCGTCTCCGGTATGTCCACGGCATCGTTTGCCGGTGTCGAGCAGGCGACCGGGGTCCCCGTGTACCGCGGGCCACGGCATGCGGCAGACCTCGCGCTCCTCCTGCCGCTGCTGGGGACCGTCACTCTTTCCAGCACCGTCCCGGCCGATGACTTCCTTGCGGCAAAGAGGGCGGAAGAGGCGCGTGCGCTGGTATCTGCACGGGAAAAGGATGCGACCTTCGATTACCTCATCCGCGGCCTGAAGATTGGCGGGACATCCCGGATGAAAGTGCTGGCCGAGATTATGGACGCCCACAAGCGCGAAAATATCAGGGGGGATGCCGAACGGTTCTTTCAATCGGGAGCGGATATTGTCGATCTCGGGTTCGGTTTCGACGCGACACCGGCCGATGTGCAGCGGGTGTTTTCTGCCATTGCAGACATCGACCGCCCGTTTGCCGTAGACACGCAGGACGCAGGACTGATCCGGGCAGCGCTCCCGCGTGCAGACCTCGTGCTTTCGCTCCATTCCGGTAACATCCCGTTTGTAGGAAAAGAGGTCGCAAAGGCAGGCGTTGCGGCAGTCATCGTTCCGGACGACCATCCGCTAGCCCATAATATCGCCCTTGCAAAAAAGGCCGGCATCAGATGCATCATCGCCGACCCTCTCCTGCAGCCGGCGGGCTCGGGGCTTGTTGCGTCGCTTAAGAATTTCAGAAAGGGCCGGTATCCCCTCTTCTTCGGCGCCGGGAACGTTGTCGAGCTCCTTGACGCGGATTCACAGGGCATGAACGCACTGCTCGCTGCAGTTGCCATGGAACTGGGAGCGTCGGTAATCTTTTCAAGCGAGCATTCCGACAAGACACAGGGATCCATTACCGAAATGCGGCGGGCAACCGAGATGATGGCGCTTGCAAAAGACCGCCCGTACCCCAAGGATCTCGGGATCGACCTCTTGATACTCAAGGAGAAACGGCGCCGGCGCGAGCCTCCCCTCGAATACGAAAGGGTCGTCCCGGCAAAAGAGATGCCGGCCGAGATCCAGTACGACCCGAAGGGGAACTTCCGGATCGGGATCGAAGGCGATGAGATCGTTGCTGTCATCAACGGCAAAGCGGTGAAGGGGAAATGCTGGCAGGATGTCTTTTACACGATCCTGAAGAACGGCGACGTCTCGCTCCTCGACCATGCCGCATACCTTGGAAGGGAAATGTACAAGGCGGAGCTTGCCATACGGTACGGAAGGAGTTTCGAGCAGGACGGGGAGTTCTGAAACGGTGTATCTGAAAAAATAGTGGATTTTATTTTCCGATTAGCCCGCCGGCCGCCCCGCCAACGCAGCCAAGGATCGCATAATACAGGGCAAATACAATCAGGACGACACCTATCCCGAGAGCGGCAAGGAACCCGAAAAGACCGAGCGCGAGCGTGCCGATAACAAGGCCGATGATGATCGCAACAAGCGCCCCGAAGATACCGGCAACAAACCCGGCCTTGGCCCCGTTCCAGAAACCGCCCTTTGCGATCAGCCCGGCAACAAAACCGCCGATGATCGGCCCGACAACCGGAAGGATGTTCCCGAGGATTACCATGATAATAAAGCCGATTGCGGCCCCGAGCCAGAAATTTCCTTTTGCCATACGGGAATCTTGCGCGTTCAACAGGAAAAAAGTTGGGTGGCAGCATCGCCCGCGTTGTTTTTAATAGCATTTCCCATCGTTAACACTTTTACCTCCCCCTGCCCACATCTGATGCATGACAACACAGGTCCGTGCATCCCATATCCTTGTCAAGACCGAGGAGGAAGCGAACCGAATCATGAAAAGGATCGCCGACGGCGAAGACTTTATCGCCGTTGCAAAACGCTTCTCATCCTGCCCGTCCCGCAAGAACGGCGGCGATCTCGGCTGGTTCGGCAAGGGCCAGATGGTCCCCGAGTTCGAGCAGGCGGCATTCGCTGCCGAGGCCGGGAAAGTGATTGGGCCGGTCAAGACCCAGTTCGGGTTCCACGTCATCAAGGTCACCGGAAAGAAGTAAGCAAAAAGGCGTTCGACAATGGACCGGAATTTTTTCCTCGGGATCGCCGTTGCAGTCGCCATCGTCTTCTTTGCCGCGGCGTTCTGTTCCTCGCTTCCAAAGAGCCCGGTCCCTTCACAGAACCGCGATACCCTCTACCAGGTCTCGACCATCGATGCCCTGCTGCAGGGGTCGTTCGACGGCACCGAGCCGGTTTCGGAGATGCTTAGGCACGGCGATTTCGGCATCGGCACCTTCGACGGCCTCGACGGGGAGATGATCGTGCTGGACAGCATTGTGTACCAGGCCCGGGCTGACGGTTTGACCGCCCCGGTCGCAGGGACGGCAACAACGCCGTTTGCCACCGTCACGTACTTTGACAACGATTTCACCATAAACACGGCCCGGCCGCTGAACATCTCGGAACTCGGCTCCGAACTCTCCGCAGAACTACCCTCCCAGAACCTGATCTACGCGATCAGGTTCCATGGCAGGTTCCCATCAATGAAAGTGCGTGCGATCCCGAAGCAGGATCCGCCATACCCGACGCTTACGGAAGCCTCGAAGGAGCAGGTCGTGCGCGTATATAACGATACGACCGGGACAGTTGTCGGGTTCTACACGCCTGTCCTTTTCGACGGGATCAATGTCCCCGGTTACCATTTGCACTACATCTCCGATGACATAAGGGAGGGGGGGCACATCCTCGACCTGGCCGTACCGGCCGGCATGAGAGTAAACCTTGACCTCACGGACGGGTTTGCCATGTCGCTTCCCACAAAAGGAACGTTCGCTGGCGTTGATCTCTCGCAGAACCTCAGCGCAGACCTCGCAAAGGTCGAGCGGTAACCTTTTTGCAACATTTTTTCTTCCGTTACAACACGATCCTATATACAATATCATGAATATCCGGGGTATCAGGAAGAAAACGCTCAGGCTGCTCTGCCAGCTGGGGCGCGACGCACACCCGAACGAGTTTGTCGCGCTTTTAACTGAACGGGACGGTCTGATCGACGAGGTGAACCTCCTCCCCGGCACGGTCGCGGGCGAGGACTCCGCATCGATTCTTTCCGACATGATGCCGCTCTCCACGCATCTCGCGGGCAGCTGCCATTCCCACCCCAACGGTGTGCTCCAGCCCTCTGATGCCGACATCCACTTCTTCCCCCGGAACGGCCGGTACCACATCATCATCGGCTATCCGTATACCGAGCAGGACTGGCGCTGCTTCACGTCCGATGGCCGGCAGTGCCGGATGGAGGTCGTTTCATGAAGCGCGTGGTCGCAACCGGGACGTTCGACATCCTGCATCCCGGCCATCTCTACTACCTCGAACAGTCGAAAAAACTGGGCGATGAGCTTACCGTGATCGTAGCCCGCGATGCCAACGTGAAGCACAAACCGAAACCGATCATACCGGAAGAGCAGCGCCGCAGGATGGTCGCGGCGCTCCGCTGCGTGGACCACGCGATCCTCGGAGACATGACCGACATGTTCCGGCCCATCGGGGAGATCCGCCCCGACATCATCACCATCGGCTTCAACCAGCACTTTGACGAGGCAAAACTCCGCGAAGCCCTCGCCGCCCGCGGACTTGCAGCAGAGATCGTCCGGATCGGGAAGTATGGCGATGACGAGCTCTGCAGCTCCCGCCTCGTAGTCCAGCGGATTGTCGAACAGCGCGGCGGAAACCCGTAGACCCGTTATTCGTAAAACAGGCAGTCCCTTGTGAGGCATTCCTCATTTAATGCCGAAAAGCCGCAGGTCACCGGTTTTCTGACCGGTATTTCGATCCCGAAGTGTTCACGGACAAAATCCACCGCGGCAAGGATTGCGAGGAATGCATTGCGCTTGCAGCAGCGGGGCCCGCCGTGCATGGCGATCGCTTCCAGGCTCTTTGCGGTGACGAGGTTGGAGAGCCTCCACTCCTCCCGCGAGAGCGGGGTTGCGCCGGTTGCGAGCGAGACGAAGATCCCGGTCCCGACTGCCGCCCCGCAGTCGCCGTGCGATCCGCAGAACCCGTCCTTTATGAGCTCCGCACGGGACCGCGCCTGCTCGATCTTCTTCATTTTAAGATCCGGTGTGCCGGTGACATTGTAATATGCAGCAAGGAGCACGGCAGGCACGAGGAAATGGTGCTCCGGGCCGTGCATCTTCACCTGCGGCGTATTCATGAGGGTACGGGCGATCGCGATCGGATCGGTTTCCGTGGTTGTCCGGCAGTACGAACTGATGATCTCTTCGGCCGGCGCCCGGCGGCAGCGGTCGCAGACGAAGTGGCCCTGCCGGCAGATGGTCTCGGTCTCATGCGACTCCCCGCAGAAATAACAGGTCGCACGGCCTGGGACCGTCCCGTACTCCAGCCGGTCGCCGCAGACACGGCACACGCTCCTGTGGCCCGGATCCATTGTGATCCAGTAAGGCTGTCGATGGCCGGAATATAAAAGTTCGGGGCACACTCCCGTTTATTCAGGAAAGGAACCTTTATGGACTTTTACCCGTACCCACATCATACAGGCGGATACAATGGATTCGGAAATCGGGACCGAGATACAAAAACTTACGGCGCTCGCAAAGGAACGCGGCATGACGGCACGCGAGATTTCAGCAGCGGATATTATCGTATCCCAGTGGGTGCGGTTCAAGTGCCGGTATGGCTGCAAGGGCTACGGCAAGCATTTCGGCTGCCCGCCGTACGCCCCGTCCTATGAGGAGACAAAACGGATGGTCGGGGAATTTTCGACCGGCCTCCTGCTCCGGTTCGACGGGGTCCCCGGCCATAAAAAGTTCGGCCCTGACGACATCCCGGAAGACTTCCATCCCTTCTACGCCGACCTGATCAAGTGGGTGAACGGGACCGTGCACCTCCTTGAAAAAACCGCGTTCTACGACGGGTTCTACAAGGCCTTCGGCTTCGGCGGCTACCCCTGCATCTGGTGCGAGCACCTCCACTGCGTCGCGGAGGAATCGGAGGGCATCGTTGACGAGAGCCTGCGGCGCAAGTGCCGGCACCTGGACATAGTGAGGCCGAGCATGGAAGCCGCGTGCATGGACGTGTTTGCCACGGCACTGAATGCCGGCTGGAAGCTCAACACGATCCCATGCAAGGACATGGAGTACGGGAAGATCGTACATTCGGATATCGTGTCGATCGGGCTTGTGCTGATAGAATAACCGGCTATTGGCCGCTCAGTGCCCCCGCCGGTGACGGCCGCGGTGGCCTGACGGGGCAGCTATCCAGCGGCGCATGCGGACCGAATACTTGGAGGTAAAAGCACCGATGATGGAGGTCACAACCACCATCGCGGCAATGATGGTCGCGGCGGCGGGGGATCCAAAGAGCGCTGCAAGCGCTATCGAGAACTCACCCCGCGCGATTGTATTTCCCCAGATCTCGATACCGGAGAGGGGCGACCCATGAATGAAGATCCCGGTCAGTATACCGGAGATTAGCTTGCTTGCTATGGCAAGCAGGCTGATCGCTCCGATCATGAAAAAGTCCACGCCGGCCGACAGGTTCATCGTGATCCCGAAGAAGACGAAGAAGACAACGAGGAAGACGTCCTTGAACGGGCGGGCGTGCTGCTCGAACGCATCGGGATCCGTGGTCGCAAGGGCCGCTCCCAGCGCGATCACCATCATCGTCTCAGGGACTCCGATGTACATCGAGAAGGATGCTGTCGTCAGCACGGCGCCGAACGTGAAGAGGATCGGGAGCTCGTCAGAACGGTCGAGGATGCTGATCAAGAACTCCTTCCCGTAGTGGGCAATCGCGTAGAGAAACGCAAGGACACCGGCAATCTTGAGCAGGAAGATGAATGGGTTCTGGTCGCCTGCGGAGATGATCGCGAGGAAGATGATAAGCACGAGGTCCTCGAACATCATCAGCCAGATCACGGTCTCCGCCTCCCGCAGCATCAGTTTCCGGTTCTCGATGAGCGAGGTGATCGCCATCGCAGTGCTGGAGATGTAGAACGCCGAGGCGATCACGAGCGATTCGACAAGCGTGAACCCGAACATGTACGCTGCGATGAACCCGATCAGCATATTGATGTTCAGGTCGATGACCCCGCTCGTGAGCACCGCGGAGCGGTTTGCTGCAACCCGCTCCAGTTTCAGCTCGAGCCCCATGAAGAAGAGCAGGAAGATGAGCCCCATCTGGGAGAAGAAATGGCTGAGCTCGCTCGAAGTGACGAGCGAAAGGCCGCTCTGACCCAGAAGCACGCCGCCGATGATATAGAACGGGATTGGCGGGATCGAGAGATACTTGGTTACAAGCGCAAGGACCAGGCAGACGAACAGCGCAAGGACGATGCCTTCCATCAATCCACCATAACGTCCTGCTCGAATTTTTTAAGCTGGTCGGTCTCCCCGATGACGACGACGGCATCCCCCTCTTCGAAGACAAACGACGGGGGAGGATTGATGATATTCCTGTCCTTCCGGCTGACCGCAATTACCGTCACGCCGGTCTTGGTCCGGATCTGGAGGTCTTCGATGGTCTTTCCGGCAATATTCTTTTTTATTGTGTAGGTATGGATAGTGATCCGGAGGTCTGCGATCGCGGAGAACGCAATTTCGACACTCTCGGACTCGGCCTCGATGATCGCGCCGGTAAGAATGTTCCCGAGCCGCCGTGCCTCCATCGGGGTCATCTCCGCGGCGCTGGGCGTGTGGCAGCCCCCCTGCAGGGTGTACATCTGGATAGTGCCGGTCTTCGTGAAGAATAGGGCGATCGTATCGCCTTTGTCTGTCGAAAATTCGTACTTCGTCCCGACCCCTGGGAGGTTCACCGATCGGAGAGCCATAGAGAACAAGTAAGGTTTTTGCGCCAAAGATATTTGATGATTATGAAAATCTGCAGGTAAAAATAAGAAAAGAGGATGCCCGTGCTCCCGGTGGACAGGAGACCGGTCACATCCAGGTCTGAGAGGATTGGGAGGGAGAGACGTGCAGCCCTTCAGTCAGGGCATCAGGGGATTATTTCCCTCCACACATACCCATCCCCTGCACGGGCGTATAAACCTCTGGCCGTGCACCGTGAAAGTAAACGGATCCGGTTCCGGTTCAGATTTCCTCTGATCGTTAGGGCAGGGCGGGCCATTTCCGGCTATCGGGTTATACGAAGAACAAACACATGACATCAGGAAAACCAATGAACGGAATGTTACTTTTTTTACAGCCACGGACAAATACTACTGGATCTGCGATCCCGTCATTTACAATCGGGAGACAATCAGGAGCCTGATACTATCGCCGAATTACCGAAAGAAGAATACATCCTGAAGTGCACGTCGGCCTGCGCAGGGTGCAGCGCCTCCCTCTCGCTCCGGTACGTGCTCAAAGCCGCAGGGCCGGATTCCGTGCTCGTTGTCCCTGCATGCTGCACGAGCGTCATTCAGGGGATCTACCCGAATACCGCGATGAACATCCCGGTCTATAACGTAGGGTTCGCTACAGCTGCCGCGTCCGCGTCGGGGATGAGCGCCGCGTTCCGCTCGATGGGGAAGAAGACCAACGTGATCGTGTATGCCGGCGATGGCGGGACGCTCGATATCGGGATCCAGGCGCTCTCCGGCGCGTTCGAACGGGGCACGGACTTCCTGTACATCTGCTATGACAACGAGGCGTACGGAAACACGGGCATGCAGCGGTCCGGCGGCACCCCGCTCGGTGCGAAAACAACCACCACACCGGGAGGCAAGACCGATTTCAAGAAGGATATCGATGCGATCGTCGCCGCCCACGAGCCCCCGTACCAGGCCACTGCCTGCGCTGCGTACCCGCAGGATCTCTTCAAAAAAGTGCAGAAGGCGCTCACGTTCCGCGGCCCGACCTTTATCCACGTGCTCGCCCCCTGCCCGCCCGGCTGGCGGTACGAGACCGGGAAATCGGTCGAGGTGGGGAAACTTGCCGTCAAATCCGGTATGTGGGTGCTCTACGAGCGGGAATACGGCAAGCTCACCATCACCGGCCCCTCGAAAGCCGCGATAAAAAAACCGGTTCCCCTTGAAGAATATCTCGCCCCGCAGGGCAGGTTCAAAGGCATTGACAGGAAAGCACTGGAGACTCTTAAGCAGCGCGTTGATCGGACCCTGAAACGGTTCGCTCAGGAGGAGGCCGGCGTATGCTGACAGTATCGACCGGCAACAAGGCCGTTGCGATGGCGGTTAAGCAGGCAAAGCCGGCAGTCGTGGCCGCGTACCCCATCACCCCCCAGACCGAGATCGTGGAGCAGATCGCGGAGTACGTGACCGCAAAGGAGCTTGCAACGCGGTATATCGCGGTCGAGAGCGAGCACTCGGCGATGGCCGCCTGCATCGGTGCGGGCGTGACCGGCGTCCGGACGTTCACGGCAACGAGCTCCCACGGGCTCCTGTACATGCACGAGATGACCAACTGGGCGGCAGGCGCCCGGATCCCTGTCGTAATGGCAAATGTCAACCGCGCACTTGGGCCCGGCTGGAACATCTGGGCCGAGCACACCGACGCGATGCAGGAGCGGGACACCGGCTGGCTGCAGGTCTACGTCGCAAGCGTGCAGGAAGCCTACGATGCAACGCTCATGGCGTTCCGGATCGCCGAACACAACGACGTGCTCCTGCCCGTAATGATAAACCTTGACGGGTTTTTGCTCTCCCACATCATGCAGCCGCTCGTTGCGGACAAGATCGGGGATTTCATCCCGCCGCTCCACCTGCCGCATGCAATCGATGTGACAAAACCGAGAGGGTACGGGGGGCTGACCGGGCCGGACGAGCATTTCAAATTCCGGTGGGACATCGAGCGATCGATGCGGGATTCGAGAAAGGTCATCGAAGAGACGCAGGCAGAATTCAACCGGCGTTTCGGAAGGGAATACGGGTGGACCGAGGACTACCGGTGCGAAGATGCGGACGTCGTGGTCCTTTCGCTCGGCACGCTCGGGAAGGAGGCTGAAATGGCGGTAGATTCCCTGCGGAAGGAGGGTATCAGAGCCGGGTCCATGCGGGTGCGCTGGTTCCGGCCGTTCCCGAAACTGGACCTGAACGGGCGGGACGTTGTCGTGATCGATCGCGATTACTCGTTCGGGTTCGGGGGAGTCCTCGCACGGTCGATTGAGGCAAAGAACAGGGTCGATCTCTTCTCCGTTATCGCGGGGCTCGGCGGGCAGGAGGTAACCTATGACGACATCGCCGGTTTTATCAGGAACCGTCGCATGGGGGAGGAATTCTGGTTCGGGGTGAGCGGCGATGTTTGAGATCCGTATCCATTCCCGGGGAGGGCAGGGCGGGGTTACTGCCGCCCGGCTGATCGCGCTCGCTGCGATCCGTGATGGAAAGTACGCGACCGCGTTCCCGTTCTACGGTGCCGAGCGCCGCGGGGCGCCCGTCGTATCGTTCGTCCGAATCAATGAGAAGCCGATCAAGGTTTACAGCCAGATCCGGCGGCCGGACATGGTCGTTGTGCTGGATGCGAGCGTGATGGAAACGGTCGACGTGCTCCATGGGCTCAGGCCAGGCGGCACCGTCCTTCTCAACAGCGCACACAAGTCACAGTTCAAGGACGTGAAAAGCTACCATGTAGACCTGACCGGCATCGCGCTAAGAGAGAACCTTGTCGTTGCCGGTAGCCCGATCCTCAATACACCTGTCCTGGGCGCGCTCGCGAAACTGGGTATCATCACCGCGGAATCGGCAAAGAAAGCGATCGGCGAGATGTTCACCGATGAGCGCAATGCCAGGGCCGCGGATGCAGCTTTCCGGGAGGTGGCGGCATGAGCGGAAGAAAACGCCTCGCCATGAGCACGCCAAAAGAGGGAGCAGCCGGAAAGACCGGGTCGTGGCGGGTCTTTAAGCCTGTCGTTGACAAGGAGAAATGCAACCAGTGCGGGCTGTGCCATATGTACTGCCCGGATGCAGCGATCGATGAAGAGCTCAATGTCGATCTTGATTTCTGCAAAGGGTGCGGCATCTGCGCCAACGAGTGTCCCAAGAAGGCAATCGAAATGGTACGGGAAGAGAAATAATCCCGTTATTTTTCACGTTTCCCGTGTTATTCCTGCAATGATTACCCTTTTTATGTCATAAAAATGACGAACCGGTCCGGGTTTTCTTACTGAACCTTCAGCTCATCCTTTGCCATGTACTCAAGGTCGAACTTGTAGAAATGGGTGAAGTTGCAGTTCCGGCACCGGACCGTGAAGTGCCGGCACCCGATCACGATATCATGGGGGTGCGTGCCATGACAGTTCCTGCATGGCGCATCGCTCGTAAGTTCCCACGTATCGTAACACCCGATCCTCGTGAATGTGCCGGGCTTGCTTACGTCTTCGATTCTCGGGACAAAGACCCGTGTCGCCCCGCAGTTGTCGCAGGCAACCTCGGCCTTGTACGGCACGGCCTTGATGATCTGGTCGGCGATCTGTTTGCAGTGGTAGCAGTCGGTGCGGTACTTTGTAAAAATGAACCGGTCACTCATGAGTGATACGTGAACGTCGGGGGTAATCAATCTGTTGCACTGCGGGTTCAATAAGCCCGGAACAGGTAGTTGAAATTCTCTCTTTCCGGCAGGGCGAAAAACGGCCGGATTACCCGGAAACCTTAAACAAATAACATGCCGATCAATGTACAAACTCCTCGCAGGAAATCATACGAGCCACGATCATTTTCTGCTGCTGGAGAACCGGAGAACGGTGAAATGCCCAGGTGTCCGAAATGCGGGAAGGAGATCGAGACAGCCGGTCACCGTTATTGCAGGACATGCTCGCTCAGCCACGAGGCAATCCGGCGGGGAGAGGGTGGGATCCACTGGGAAAATTCGGTTCCTCTCCTCGCCAACTCGCTACTCTGGCGTGAGATCATCATTGCACTGGCAATCCCGGTGCTGGTCATTGCTGCAATCGTTCTTGTCGTCTCAGGATCGCCGGACAGGCTCCTGATCATTGCATTCTTCGTCGCTCTCTTCCTCGTCTTCCTGCTCATTGCGCTTACGGTGATGATCTCCATATCCCGTTCGCTTGAGGGTGGGCTTTCCGCACGGTTCTATGCAAACAATGCCGGTGCGGGTTTCGAAGCCGGCCGGAAGGCAGAACCCCTCAGATCAGGGGCACATGTTCTCTGGCTCATCTCGGGGCTTATCGATGCAGCCGGGCCAAACCTCAAGTCCCTTACGCAGGAAGAGAATTTCATTGCATGGCTGGATGTATCCAATGTATGGATCTACCGCAGGCAGCGGGTGATCCTCATCCGCAGCAAGGAGCGGGTAAAGCCGCTGGCCCTCTATTGTACGCCGGAGAACTTTAAACCGGTAGAGGAAATGATCCGGAAAAAGGTCCCGTTGACAAGTATCCGTCCCTGATTTGTTCAGGATATCCGATGGGGATACTTAAACGTCCTTACTACGGACTGTACCAAAAAAATTGGGAAAATAAATTTGTCTCAGTAGTCGCCCATGCCGCCGGGGGGCATGCCGCCCATGCCACCCATGCCGCCGGGCCCGCCCGCGCCGGGTGCCGGCTCAGGGGCCTTCGAGGAGGCGATGACATCGTCGATGCGCAGGATCATGATCGCGGCTTCCGCAGCGGAGGAGATCGCCTGTGTCTTGACGCGGAGGGGCTCGACAACGCCGGCTGCCTTCATGTCGACTGCCTTGCCGTCGAAGACGTTCAGGCCGTAGGTCTTCTTGCCCTTCTCATGGGAAGCGCGGATCTCGACGAGCATGTCGATGGGGTCGAGACCTGCGTTCTCGGCAAGGGTGCGCGGGATGATCTCGAGCGCCTTTGCGAACGCCTCGATCGCGAGCTGCTCCTTGCCGCCAACCGTCGCCGCATACTCGGAGAGGCGGAGCGAGAGCTCGGTCTCAGGTGCTCCGCCACCGGCTACGACCTTCTTGTCCTCGAAGACTACGCCGACAACGCGGAGAGCGTCGTGGATAGCGCGCTCGAGCTCGTCGACGACGTGCTCGGTGCCGCCCTTGACGATGATGGAGACCGCCTTCGGGTTCTTGCACTGCTCGACAAAGGTCATCTCTTCGCCTCCGACCTTGCGCTCTTCGACAAGCCCTGCCTTTCCGAGCTCTTCCTTGTTGATCGCATCGATGGAGGAGACGAGGCTGCCGCCGGTTGCGCGGGCGAGTTTCTCCATGTCGCTCTTCTTCACGCGCCGGGTGGCAAAGATGCCGGCCTTCGCGAGATAGTGCTGGGCGATGTCGTCGATACCCTTCTGGCAGAAGAGGACGTTTGCGCCGGAGTCGACGATCTTGTTGACGATATTCCTGACCATCTTTTCTTCTTCGTCGAGGAATGCCTGGAGCTGGTCCGGGCTCGTGATGTTGATCTCGGCATCGACCTCGGTCTTCTTGAATTCGACTGCCGCGTTCAGCAGCAGGATCTTTGCATTGGTGACTTTCTTGGGCATCGAGGGGTGGACGCGCTCCTTGTCGATGAGCACGCCCTCGATGATCTCGGAGTCGTCGATGGAACCGCCGGTCTTCTTCTCGACCTTGATGTTCTCAATGTCGACGGTCCCGTCGGCATCCGCGACCATGGTCACTGCCTTGACGACGAGGTCACAGAGTTTCTCCTTGCTTGCCTCTGCGCCCTTGCCGGTCATCGCGGTACCTGCGATATTCTTCAGGATTGCCTTGTCGCTTGCCTTGACATCGATCGCGATATCTTTTAAGATCTCCTGTGCCTTCTCGGCAGCCTGCCGGAAACCGGCTGCGATCACGGTCGGGTGGACGTCCTGCTCGAGAAGGTCCTCTGCCTTCTTTAACAGTTCGCCGGCAATGACAACTGCAGTAGTCGTGCCGTCGCCGACCTCATCGTCCTGCGTCTTTGCAACCTCGACCATCATCTTTGCTGCCGGGTGCTCGATGTCCATCTCTTTTAAAATCGTGACGCCGTCGTTCGTGATCACGACGTCTCCGATGGTGTCGACGAGCATCTTGTCCATACCTTTCGGACCGAGGGTTGTGCGCACGGCACTCGCCACTGCCTTGGCGGCAGTGATGTTCATGCCCTGTGCATCCCGTCCACGCGTGCGTGAACTGCCCTCCTTGAGAATAAGGATAGGTTGACCTCCAAGCTGTTGTGACATAGAATTCACCACTTTTAGCACTAAAATTGGTTTGTGGTTCTATATAAAAATTATGAATCCCCGATCAGGTCGATCAGCTCCGAACCGTCGTGGAGCCTGCGGAGCCGGTCCTCCCCGATGAGAAGGGTTCTTCCGATCTTTTTCTCCTTGTGGTAATCGGTGATCACGCACATCGCCTGCTTCTTTGCGATATGGGAGAGGTTTCCGATAAGGGCCGCCCGCTTGATGACTTTCTGCGCCGTCCCGTATCCCGTGAAGATCGTGTGCTCGTCGAAGGTGACCAGTGCCTGGAACGGTGCGCCGTGCAGGGTATGGAGACGCATTCCCAGCCGTTCGATGAGCCCGAGGGGGGGAGCCGGCTGGCCCCTGCTCTCTGCGCGTTGCTCCACCTCAGGGCCCTTCTGCGGCTTATGCCGGAGAATATCGATAGACTCGACAACCCCTTCATTGAAGACCTCCTCGATCCGGATCGCGACATCGAGTGTCGTGCCCATCCCGCTCTCGTACTTGCTGATGGTACGGCGCGATACGCCGAGGAGATGCCCGAGATCGCCCAGCGACATGCCCCGCCGCTCCCGCATCCCGCGGAGCGCCTCCCCGTTGATATTGACATAGAGGCCGCCGGGCGAGGCGTAGACAAGCGGCGGGACCTTCTCCACGAAATAATCGTAGAGCGTGGCGACACTGATCGCGTAGATGCCGTACCGGATGTAGACCGCCCCGCGCTCCAGCTCGGCGTCCCGTGCCCTCTCCCCGATAATCAGAGGGATCCCGTGCAGGTAACGGGCAATGGTATCGAGGTCGAAGGCGACCTCCTCGCTGACGGAGTCGATGTGGGACACGACCTTGATCATCAGCAGCACGCCGTTTTTACGGGCAATCAGGTCGAAGGAGCGGGGCCGCAGCGAGAAGCGCTCGGAAACCTCGAACCCTGCGGTAATCATGACGCTGGTCACCAGCTGGAGCGATCGATCCTGTGTCATTGCAGGTACAATTGACTATACCCTGCCCATATATTAATATAGACATGCTGATCGGCATTGATGACACGGACTCCCCGCAGGGGATGTGCACCACCTACCTCGGGGCAGTGCTCGCCCGCCGCCTGATCCGCGAGCACCTGCGGGTGCTGGAAGCCCGGCTCGTCAGGCTCAATCCCAATGTCACTTTCAAGACGAGGGGGAACGCCGCAATTGCCATCGCAGTCGACGGAGATATGAGTACTGCTTTCAAAACCGCTTGTGCGACTGTCGAGGAGCTGTCGGAATTTTCCTGCGCCAATACCAATCCCGGCGTCGTTGTCGTCGATCGTCCACCCGATCCGGCATTTTACCGGAAGGCGGTCACGGATTTCTGTACTATCGATGAGGCGGCCGTTATCCTCGAATCCGCCGGTGCCCTCTATCGAGGGTACAAGAACCGTCGCGGCCTGATCGGTGCGACAGCGGCTGTTGCGTGCGATTTTCCGGATGCAACCTTCGAGATCCTGACCTACCGGAAACAGGAACAGTGGGGCACGCCCCGCGAGGTTGACAGGGCGAGCCTCTTTGCCGCCCAGCGGGCGACATTCCCCCACACGTGGGACACTGTCGATGAGATTAACGACGTTGTCGTCTGCGTTCCACACACGCCGGACCCGGTCCTCTTCGGCATCCGGGGGGAGAGCCCGTCGTGGGTGATGGCAGCCCGGCAGATGATCGCCTCGGAAAAACCTGCGCTCGAACAGATCTGGGTCACCAACCAGGGAACGGATGCACATATCCTGCCGGGCCGGATCGGGGAGCTGCGTGAGGGGCTTTCGTACCGGATCCATGGAACCGTTGCCGATGCTCCAAGAACCGGACGCGGCGGCCATGTTTCGTTTGCGATAAGAGACAGCGGCAGTACGGTGCGGTGCATGGCGTACGAGCCGACAAAAAATTTCCGGCAGATCGTGCGCCAGCTCGTGCCGGGCGACACGATTATTGCGGCCGGGAGTTACAAGAAAGGCAGCCTCAATCTCGAGAAGATGAAGGTTGTCTCGCTTGTTACAGCAAAGAGTGTCCGCCCCCCCGTCTGTACCGCGTGCAACAAAAGGATGGCAAGTGCCGGTGCCGGTAAAGGGTTCAAGTGCAAAAAATGTGGGGCGAAAGCCGATGAACCGGATGTGAAGGAGATTGCCCGGGCGGTTGAACCCGGGTGGTATGAAGTGCCTCCGACTGCACGCAGGCATCTCGCACAACCATTGTGCCGGGGAACGCCGGGTTGCTGACATTTTCATGGGATGGTAGCAAGCTAACTGAGATCAAAATGACACCGTCTGCGGATCATACAATGCCTTGCGAATGGATGGATTACATAATCAGTATACCAATATGATTGTAGAAGACCCCTGAGATAGATCCATAATGGCAAAGGAGAGCATGCCCCAGGAAAGAGAATCCTTTGAAGAGAGCGGGCATACGTTCCGGACTCTCTTTGAGAATATGCCCAACGGGTTCGCCTACTGCCGGATGCTTTACGATGAAACAGGCAATCCTGATGATTTTATCTTCCTGCAGGCAAACAGGACATTTTCCGGGCTGACCGGCCTTGATAATGTTACCGGCAAACGGATAACCGGGGTGATACCTGATATCAAACAAACAGCCCCGGATCTGATTGGGACCTGTGGCAAGGTAGCGCAGACGGGTATCCCGGAAACGTTCGAGCTTGATTTCAAACCTCTGGGGAAATTGCTAAACATTTCGATATACAGTCCGGAAAAAGGATTCTTTGCCGTGGTCGTCGAGGACATCACCGGCCGGAAAAAGGCTGAAGAAGCACTCAGGGAAAGCGAAGAGAAAATGGCCATGGTGATGGACAATGTCCCCACCCTCCTCGCCTACATGGACGCTGATCTCCGCTTTGTCTACATGAACAAGGCATATGCGGAATGGTTCGGGCGTCCCGAACAAGACCTGATCGGGAAAAGTCTTAAAGATCTGCTGCCGGCCGATGTGTTCTTCAGGGCTATCCCGTATTACCAGCAGGTCCTTGGCGGGCGCGAGGTCGGTTATGAGAGCCCGACAAAAGACCGGGACGGCCGGGATCGTGTCCTGAATGTACGGCTGGTCCCGCACTTCCATGGCGGAGAGGTTACCGGTTTCTTTGCGGCGCTTGATGACATTACCTCCCGGAAAAACACCGAGGCCGCATTCCATGCCATGGTCAGGAGCATGGTGGGCGCGACCGGGTTCAGTTCGCTCCAGAACATCACCCGCAGCATCAGCTCCTGGCTCGGGGCCGACTGCGTCATGATCGGCGAGATCCAGCCGGATAAAAAAACGGTCAGGGTCCTCTCCATGCTCCTTGACGGGAAAGACGTTACGGATTTTTCCTACGGTCTTACGGGCACACCCTGTGAGAACGCTTCGGAGAAGGGGTTCTGTATCTATCCGGATGATGTCCAGGATCTGTTCCCGCATGCCAGGGATCTTACCGAGCTGAATATCCGGGGGTACATCGGCACGGCGCTGAAAAATTCCGAAGGCGACGTGATGGGGATCCTGTGCGTCCTGACCCGGAAGCCGATCGTACCTGTTCCCTCCCTGCAGGAGATCATGAACATCATCGCTGTGAAAGCTGCCGCGGAGATCGAACGCCTGCGGATCACCGCAGCGCTCAAGGAGAGCGAGGAGCGGTTCCGCATGCTGCTCCAGCACGTTCCCTCGGTCGCCGTCCAGGGGTACCGTATGGATGGTACAACGCAGTACTGGAATGACGCCTCTGCCAGGCTGTACGGGTACACCGCTGAGGAGGCTGTAGGGAGGAACCTCGTGGACATCATCATCCCGCCGGAGATGAGGGACGAGGTCCGGGGGGCGATCCGGTACATGGCGGAATCCGGGCAGCCGATCCCCGCATCCGAACTCTCCCTGATGAAAAAAGACGGGTCCCGTGTCGCTGTTTTCTCGAGCCATGCCGTCATCAGGAAGTCCGGGAGAGACCTGGAGCTCTTCTGCATCGATATCGATCTCACCGAACGCAAGCGGGCCGAAGAAGCTCTTGTCGATGAAATGACAAAGCGCAAGATCCTCATCGACCAGTCCCGGGACGGCATCGTAACGCTGGACTCGGAGGGGAAGGTCTATGAGTCCAACCAGCGCTTCGCAGACATGCTCGGCTATACGCCGGACGAGATGAAGGAACTCCATGTCTGGGACTGGGATGCCCAGATCGAGCGCGAACATCTGCTCGAGATGATCCGGACCGTTGATGAGGCGGGCGACCATTTCGAGACCCGCCACCGGCGCAAGGATGGCACAGTGCTGGATGTCGAGATCAGTACGAACGCGGCAACGTTCTCCGGGAAAAAACTGATCTTCTGTGTCGTGCGCGACATCACCGGACGCAAGCGGATGGAGGAGGCGCTCTGGCAGGCGAACGCGAAGATCAGCATGCTCAACAGCATCACCCGGCACGACGTCCTCAACCAGCTCACCATCCTGCGGGCCTATCTCCATCTCTTAAAAGAGGATGTGAAGGATCCCAATTCCCTGGCGTATATCGGGAAAGTCGAGCAGGCTGCAAAGGCCATCAAATGGCAGATCGAGTTCACCCGGGACTACCAGCACATCGGGGCGCAGGAGCCGTTCTGGCAGGTCCTCTCCGGCATCATCGGCCGCGTGATCCCGCAGCTGAGAACAGAAGGGGTTGAGATCAGCGCCGATGTAGGGAGCGTGGAGATCTTTGCCGACCCCCTGATGGAGAAGGTGTTCTACAACCTGATGGAAAATTCCCTCCGTCATGGCGAGCGTGTCACCCGCATGGAGTTCTCCCTGAAAAAGACGCAGGACGAGTTGATCATTGTCTATCGTGACAATGGTATTGGAATCACTGCAGAGGAGAAGAAAAATCTCTTCATACGAGGATTTGGCAAGCACACGGGCCTCGGTCTCTTCCTGTCCAAGGAGATCCTCTCGATCACCGGCATGAAGATTGCGGAGACCGGCGAGCCGGGCAAAGGTGTACTGTTCGAGATAACCGTGCCGAAAGGGGCGTGGCGAACTTTAAAAATTGGGAAGAGAACAGACTGACAGAAGCAGAAACACAAGGCCGGGCTTTTTGAGTATTTCGCGATTCTGAACCGCAGCTTCAACAACAAAGCGTATCTCCATCCCGCTCCGTCTTTTCTTAAGAAAAAATTTTCTGAAGAATTCCCCCCCCCCGTGAAAAATTCACAGGAAAAAAATCCGGAAAAAATTTCCGGGAAAAATTCTGGAGCGTAAGATCAATGAGAGGGCGAAAGCCGGACAAGACGATCGAAGCGGCAGAGAAGTTTGCACAGCGGCAGGGTTACCGGTGGGTTCCGAACCCGGATCCGGCCATGCCTTTTACTGCCATCGGGTACCGGGAGCATGACCTGATCGTCATCAGGGTGAAGACCTGCCGGCGGTCGATGGGCGAATACGACATCTCGGAGGATTTCTTCCGGGAGGACTATGACATCCTCGCCTCGCTCCCGTTCCCTGAGTATACCCAGCGGGAGCTCTGGGTCCGGTACGCGTGGAGCCGGAAATTCATCCGGTACCGGATCCTGAACGAGTGGCTCGTCGAGCACACGTTCAAAGACCAGGAGCCGCCGGTCTTCACCCTGAAGAGGACAGAGAAGAAACCGAAGATCCCGACTACCCCTGATAGCCCCGGAGTGGGGGCCGGGGGCGGGCCCTCCGGGGGTACTACTCCCAAATAAGCCCTGTACGGGCTCCGTTTGCCAATCCGGGCAAGGCCGTTTCCGGCGGTTCGGGCGAAGCGTCAACATCTCAGAAAAATATTGTTTTAAAGAGGTATTTCGTCAAAATACCAGTTTTAAACAAAAACAGACCTGCAAAAATAGCGGGCTTTAAACCAGCCCCGGTTTTGCCATGACCTGCAGTACGTGGAAAACGGCTGCTGGCCCGCTATTGCCGTTCGAGTGGAAAGAGCGGTTTGGGGGGATTGTTCGGGTGGAGGGCGGTTCCGTCGGATATATCAGAAAATCGGCATACCAATCTGACACAGAGTTATCATCACAGCGCGCCAACCTCATTCCAGCAACCGGGGGAATGTGCAATCACACACCAGTGCGATGAGCCGGTCACCCAGCTGAAGATCCGGCCGGGCATGACGGTCAACGAGCTCGTCAAAGCGATGGGCAAGGCCGGGGCGTATAACGGCGGCGCACTCGCAAAGGCAGCCGACCTTTATGAAAAAATGCTGCGCGACAAACAGGCCACGAAGTTCTTCGGGCTTGCCGGCGCGATGGTGCCGGCCGGCATGGGCGGGATTGTCTCGGACCTGATCGAGGCCGGGCATATCGACGTGCTCGTCTCGACCGGCGCCAACCTCACGCACGACATCATCGAGGCGATCGGGTGCCGGCACTTCCACGGCACCGCGTTCTGCAACGACGTCGAGCTCCGGCACGACGAGATCAACCGGATCTACGATGTCTACCTGCCCAACGAGGCGTTCGAGACATTCGAGGCGTTCATGCAGAAGACGTTTTCAGAACTCGAGCCGGAGAGCCGGATCTCGATCTCAGGCCTCCTCGCCCACATCGGCAGCCGGACAAAGAGCGGCATTTTGCACACGGCCGCAAGGAAAAAGATCCCCGTGTACTGTCCCGCGGTGCAGGACTCGATGGTCGGCCTCCAGTACTGGCTCTTCTCCCAGACAAACCATGTGACGGTCGACGCGTTCGCCGACATGCCGGCGCTCATGGACCGCTGCTTCTCCGTAAAGAAGGCCGGCGCCCTGCTGGTCGGCGGCGGCGTCCCGAAAAATTTCATCCTCCAGAGCATGCTCATGACCCCCAACGGCTTCGACTACGCGGTCCAGCTGACCGGCGACCGCCCGGACCTCGGCGGGCTCTCCGGTGCAACGCTGGACGAGGCCCGCTCGTGGGGCAAGATCACCGAGGACGCGCAGGCAGTGACCGTGTACGGCGACGCGACGATCACGCTGCCCCTGCTGGTCGCTGCAGTAATGGAGCGGATGCACCATGGCTGAGCTGATCCTCGCGCTGGATGTCGTGAAAAGGGACGAAGCAATTTCGATTGCAGGGTCCTGCGCCCCGCACATCGGCGCGATCAAGATCGGCTACCCGCTCGTGCTCGCGGCGGGTCTTTCCATCGCCCGCGACCTTAAACCTCTCGGCCTGCCCCTGATTGCCGACTTCAAGGTCGCCGACATCCCCAACACGAACACGCTGATTACCGATTTGGTGTTTGGTGCCGGGTTCTCCGCAATCATCTGCCAAGGGATTGTCGGCACGGACTCGGTCAGGGCCTGCGTTCAGGCAGCGCACCGGCACAACGGCGAATGTTACGTCGTTGCCGAGATGAGCCATCCCGGTGCAAAGGAGTTCTTCGTCCCGGGAACCCCGGAGCAGATCGCGGCCAACGCGATGATTGCAAAGGCCGACGGGATCATTGCCCCGGCCACGCGCCCGGAAAGGGTAAAGGCCCTTCGGGGAATTGTCGGTAAAAGAAAGATCCTCTCGCCGGGTGTCGGTGCGCAGGGAGGGGACATCCATGCGATCGCGGGGCTCGTCGACGGCGTTATCGTGGGGCGGGCGATCTACGAGGCAAAAGATCCCGCAAAGGCTGCGCAGGAATTCGCGCGGGACCTGCGCACCTGACCAGTTTTCCGGTTAATTCTGGCCTGAAACAGTACCCGTGAAGCACCCTTTCACTCATGGTTTCTCCGTCGTAACGGGGACGTTGCGTATATAAACAACCTTCAAATTGTGACCCGATCTGCTTATACGCTTGAGCATGTATTTAAATTGCATATTCAGATTCGCTGCACGGCCTGAAGGTTTATTAAGAACTCCTGCGATGTATTGGTATGGATTGGAGCGCAGAGCAATTGAATCTTACAAAAAAATACAAGAAACTCGAAGATATTCCGGAAAACGAGCGGAAATACAAGTGTCACACCTGCCATCTGATCGTGGATACAAATCCCTGCCCCAACTGCGGCGAGACGCACCTTGCCATCATGTGCCCGCTCGACCACTGCCACTGCTCCCACGAGATGATCTCCGGCGTGGAATACTGCCCGCTCTGCAACCAGCCGGTCTGCCCCGAGTGCGGATCCCATGACGTCGTCCAGATAAGCCGGGTCACCGGGTACCTGCAGGACGTATCCGGCTGGAACGC
Organism: Methanoregula sp. PtaU1.Bin051; assembly: GCA_002067895.1. Lineage (GTDB taxonomy): Archaea > Halobacteriota > Methanomicrobia > Methanomicrobiales > Methanospirillaceae > MVRE01. The sequence continues at coordinate 238,139 of MVRE01000003.1, forward strand.
CGGCAAGCAGCAGGAGCTCAGGGACCGGATGCGGTATTCGGTCGCATGAGATATTTTCTTGACAACAGCACTCTTTTCGTCCGCGGTTCCTTTCGCGCCGTAAATATACGTACATCTGCCAGCGTCCTGCCGGTCTCGACCCTCCTGATTCATACGGTCAATCCCAAAAAGAAACATGTCGCACCCGAAAAGGAACTGGAACTTGTCGCGGCTGCCGCCGGTATCGGGCCGGGATATACCGGGCTGCTCACAACCGTCCCTGTGCAGGATCTCTGTGTGCTCCAGTATGATTTTGTGACCGTTTTCATCGTGGCCCGGCACGGAGCCGTCAGGAAGAACGCGGGCGACCCGGTCAGCATCATCGTCTGCAGCGGGCAGGGGCTGACCGATGCCGCTTTGCACGAGACTGCCGCGGTCGTAAAAGATGCGATGGCCGAGGCGCCCGGGGGCATTGCCGGCCAGAAACGTCCCTCCCCCCCGGGCGGCGTCATCGTCGCTTGTGAGGGGGCGCCGGAACACAATTCTGCCGGCCCGCAATCGCCGGTCGGGACCCGGGTCCGCGCCGCAATCCTGCACGGGATCGCTCACGCGATCAAGAAACAGGCACATACGGGTACGAGAAAACGCCCGTCCCTCTTCATCTTCAGCCGGTTCAAGGGGGAGCACTGGACGGAATGGTCTCCGGAGGACTGCCCGTACTATCCCTGCCACTTCGAGGGGCAGCGGTGCGACTTCTGCTACTGCCCGCTTTACCCTTGCGGCGACGAGGCCCTCGGTCAGTGGGTGGAGAGTTCGAACGGCGGGAAAGTCTGGAACTGCGCCCGCTGCACGATGATCCACGAACCTGCGGTTGCCGATTACCTGCTCCGGAACCCCGAGGCTTCAAAAGACGAGCTCGTGCGGGTCTGGAAATTAAGGAAAAAATAGGTGCGGGCGTATCCCCGCCCTCAGGCCTTTTATCGTAAGAGCGGCTACGGAGTATTCGTTACTCTTTGATCCCGAGTGCTTTCAAGAGCTCGGGGAGCGGGATGCCGTGGGCTTCTGCTGCCTCGCGGATGGTCTCGCCGCGGGCGATCGCGCACCCGACACAGCCCATGCCGAACTTGAAGAGCGATTCTGCTGCATCGGGCTTGGCCTTCAGGAGATCGTAAATCGTGCTGTCTGCAGTAAGTTCTGCCATACCTCACTTAGTCTGCCTGTCCTGACTTAAACCTGACCATCATGCCGTTCACTTTCGCTGTGCACACTTCACAATATATAGACATGATGAGATCCGAATTGTAACCGGAGATGTATGAGCATGGATTTTTCCGAAGCAGCAGCAAGAATCTCCCAGAAGATTGTGCAGAAAGGACAGGACGCATCCAGGATCGATGTGAAAAAGATTGAAGGAAAGCTTAAGCGTCTTGTCGAAGAGTTCGGCGTCCAGCTGGCAGAAGCGGAACGCAGCGTTACAAATGAACTGGCAAAGGAGTTCAATATCCCCGGCATCGGGACCGGCGGAAGCGCCGGGCCCGCAGGGGCAAGGGAGGAGCGGGCCATTTCCGAGATCGCACCCGGTGACTGGGTGACCATCGAGGGCAAGGTTGTTGCGCTCCTCTCCCCGCCATCACCGGCGATCGCCCAGAGCGGGATCATCGCCGATGCGAGCGGCGCGATCCGGTTCGTCGCATGGGCCAAGGCCAACGCCCCGAAGATGAACGATGGCGGGTGGTACCGGATCGAGTCCGCTGTCGCAGACGAGTTCCGGGGGGTCACGAACCTGAAGATCCATTCGGGCACGTCAATCAAACCAATCCTCGAGGACCGGGCGCTTGTCCCGTCAACGGTGAAGATCGCTGACCTTCGGCCGGGTATCGCATCCGTCCGCGTCAAGGTCATGCAGGAATGGGAGTCCAGCCACGAGCGGATGCTCCAGTCCGGCATCCTTGGTGACGAGTCCGGAACGATCAAGTTCGTGATCTGGAAGGAGCCCGGAAAGGAGAAGCTTGCAGTCGGCAGTGTCTATACCATCTATTACGCCACCGTCGACGAATACAACGGCAGGCTCTCGCTCAACCTGAGCGCGGCGACCCTGATGAAGGAGGAAGGCGACATCGTTGTCTCCGGCGGTGAGACAGAAGTGCGCGGCGTGATCGTGCACATCGCGCCCGGCTCCGGGCTCATCAAGCGCTGCCCGGTCGAGGGGTGCAACCGGGCGCTCTCGCGCCAGAACTACTGCCCGGTGCACGAGATCCAGCCGAAGTTTGTCTACGACCTGCGGATCAAGGGCTGGCTCGATGACGGGAAGAAGACGTACAACCTGCTCCTCCAGCGGGACGTTGTTGAATCCTTAACCGGCATGACCCTTGATGCGGCAAAGGAACTTGCCGAGAACAACCCGCTCGGCATGGACGAGGTTTTCCTGCGGATGCGCGATGCGGTGCTCGGCAGGTACGTCGTCTGCAAAGGCAGGGAGATCGAGAACCGGCTGCTAGTCAAGTCCTGCGAACGGGCAAAAATACCTGTTGGCGAACATGCTTCCCTCCTGAACCGTGCCGGGGGCGCAGCATGAGCAACGGCGGCTCCGGGCCGGGAGGCGGGCGAAGGGAAGGCGGCTTTGAGCGCGAACCGGCCCGGCGGGTCTTTGCAGGCGAGCTGCGGGAATGCCGGTACCAGTTCCGGGAGGGCGAGGACGAGAAAAGCCCCACCTTTGTCCTGCTCCCGACCGGCGAGCGCTGCAACCGGGTCTTCCTCGTCGGAACGCTGACGGAGAAGCAGCGGCAGGGCGACCAGAACATCTTCTACCGCGGGCGCGTTGTCGATCCCACCGGGACGTTCTTTGTCATGGCAGGCAGCTACCAGCCCGAGGCGATGCAGCAGCTGGCCCGGATCGAGACGCCGGCGTTTGTCGCGGTCGTGGGAAAGCCCAGCATCTACCAGACACCTGACGGGGCATACCTCGTCTCTGTCCGGGTGGAATCCATAACCGTCGTTGACAAGGATACCCGGGACCTATGGGTGCTGGATACTGCGGCAAGGACCCTTGACCGGCTCGATGCCGCCGCAGCAGGGATCTCGCCGGATGCCGCGAGAATCAAGGAGCATTACCCGGCTCTCGAACCGGCCGTCTTCCGGAAGATGGCATACGAAGCGCTGGCGCAGATTAAGATGTGAGCTGCCCGCGAAAGGGCACAGCAAACCTTATTTTTTCCGGTTACTACTCTTCTTCGATCCGCTATGGAGCAGAAGGCATTGAGTGAGCTGATCAAGAATATCGACACAAAGGCCCTCAAGGATGAGGCAAAGAAGCTGAACCTGAAGCTGGGGCGCTGCCCGACAAAGATGAGCATCGCAAAGATGCTGCCGGAAGCGACACTGAAAAAACTGGCAAAGAAGTGAGCGGCCGGTAGAACAGATATTGCATGGATGGATACAAGTGCCGTTTCTCGTACAGGTGCTGCCGTCCGATAGCATATCGCCACAAGGTCATTCTTGGTAACAGTTGAGATACGACAGCGCCCACCAGTGCGCCGCCTCGTCGGGGCGCACGGCGGGCAGGAACTTATGCCATATACGAATTTTCCATAGTTAACTTTTCGTTTTCATCAGAATACTTCGATATGCAAAGAACCGAACGAAGTGAGGTTCGAGCAGGAGAAATTTTCGTCAGAAAATTTCGACATCCAAAGGGCCGAGCTACGCGAAGCCCGAGGAAGAGAAATTTTCGTCAGAAAATTTCGACATCCAAAGGGCCGAGCTACGCGAAGGCCGAGGAAGAGAAATTTTCGTCAGAAAATTTCGACCAGACCACGGTTCGTCCCCGTCAGGGACCGCCCGCCCTGCGGGGTCACGGCAAACGTATTCTCGATCCCGACGAGGCCGACGTCGGCAATCCCTTTCTTGGGCTCGAGGGCAAGGACCATCCCTTCTTCGAGCGGCTCGTCGAAGCCTTCCGCGATGACCGGCAGCTCGTCGATCCAGAGCCCGATCCCGTGGCCGAGGAACTTTACCCGGTGCTCGCCAAAGCCCATGAAGTTTTCCAGGAACGACGGTTCGAGGCCGGCCATGACCGCCCGGTAGATCTCCGAAGGAATCGCACCGGGTTTCAGCAGGGAGGCAAGCTCGTCCTGGATCTCCACGCACCGGTGGTGCGCTTCGATAGCGTGGTCCGGAATGGGCCTTCCGAACATGTACGACAGGGTCTTGTCGGTCTGGTATCCCTTGTACCCGCAGCCGATATCGACAACAACGAGGTCCCCTTTCCGGAGTTTCCGTTGCGGATCCCCCGTCTGCGGGACCGAGGGGTGCATGCCGGCCATGCCGCCGGGAGTGTCCACACAGACCGGGCAGATGGTGCTTGTGCCAAACCCGATCTCGCCGAGCACCATCTCATTGAACCCCCCGAAGCGGATGATCCCCTGGTGGCCTTCCTTTACCATCACCGAGTACAGGTCGCAGGCAAACGTGACCTCGTCGATCCCTTCCGCAAGCATCCCGGGCACGAGGTGCTCGAGCACGCGCCGGTGGATCTTCCCGGCCCGCTCCATGAGGGCAAGCTCGTACGGGCTCTTTCTTGCCCGGACGGCGCCGACCTGATCGTCGACCGCCTTAACGTTCTGGAAACGCAGGTGCTTCTGCATCCGCTGGAGCTGGGCGACCGGCACATGCTCGGTTTCGAGATGGATTGTTCCGGGGAACTTCTTCATCTCCGCAGCGATGTCGCGGTAACTCCGCATCTTCCGGATATCAGGGAAGAGCGATTCGCCAACGGCCCGCCCGTAGCTCTGCCGCACCCAGAAGACCGCATCGCCGTCCCGCGGGATGAGGAGGAGGCCGTCCTGCATCGTGCCCGTGAAGTAATAGAGGGGGACCTTGGCTGTAATGGCAGCAAGATCCCAGCCGGGCTGCGTTTTGTCCATCCGGGCCCGGAAGCGTTTCATCCGGTCTTCAAGTTCAGAAAGCGGGACTTTCATGCGGTAACAGCTTCGCGTGATTCAGATATTAAGGGTGATGGGATGAACCGGAAAAGAGGAGACCTGTTCAGGAGAGGGTGTGGCGGGAAGAGCGGGATTTTTTCTCCTTCTCCCACCGCTCCAGCACTTCCGGCCCCTCAATGAACACGAAGCCGTGCTTCCTCGCGTACCGCTGTGCGTCCTCCTTGGAGAGCGCTAAGCCCGATTCGTCGTCCAGCATCTCGCAGATCGTGACGGCGGGTGTGATCCCTGCCATGTCGGCGAGTGCGATCGAGAGTTCCGTCTGGCCGCGCCTGACGTCGAGGAGCCCGTCGGCCGCCCGGAGCAGCGCCATGTGGCCGGGCGTCCTGAAGACCTCGTGGAAGTTTACACCGCCCCCGTTGAGCGCACACTTCACCTGTTCGGCGATCGCGTTCACGGTCATCGTCCGGTCGCGGTCGGTAATCCCTGTAAACGTGTTCCGGTGGTTCACCCAGAGCGAGAATGAGGAGTGGTTCTTCCGGTCGTAGGGGATGTCGCCCTCCCGCTCGGCAACCGCCATCGCCCGGAGCGCGTCGCTTGCGAACGGGAGCCCGAGGCGCTGTGCAGCGACGGGATGCACGGCCGTGCAGATCAGCCCCCCGCCGTCCTTGCGCATCCGGAGAATGTCTTTCGGTGTTACGGCATCGGAGCGGATCGCAAAGTCCGTCTCGCGCTCGCGGTCGTCGAAGTCGTAGAGCAGGATGAACTTCCCGTCCCGGAGAGCCGCAAGCGCCTTTTCGATCACGCCCCCACCTCAACGGTGATCGAGTCCGAGTCACCGACCCCGAGTTTCCTGCGCAGCGCAACCGGGGCGATCACTTCGATGATGTCCTCCGGGTAGTGCGTCCTTCCGGGAACAACGATGCCGCAGGAGATGGTCCCGATCCGGCACGGGATGCACTTTGCGTCGCCGAATGTCCGGCCGTCCGTGGAGAACCCCTTGATCCGGATCCAGTCGAGCGCATCGATCTTCTTGCGCACCGGGATGCTGGATGGGGTGAGCCGGATATTGAGCGTTCCCGGGTACGGTTCGAAGCCGAGATTGGTCCTGAACTGCTCCTTGTAGGGCGGGAGGCTCATGTAGTACTTGCCCTCGCCGAGCCCGGAGATGACGGCGCCATTCAGCAGGTACGTCTTTTCGCCCTCGGAAAAGATCCGCGTGTATTCCTGGAATTCCCTGCGGAGTTCGTCCTCCCCCTGCCGGGTCACCGAGACATGCTGCCCGTCCGCCGCGATCGCCCGGGTGATCAGCCCCTGCGTCTCGAGCGCCTTGAGCCGCCGCGATGCCGTCTGCTGGCTGATCCCAAGCATCGTGCCGATGCTCTGGGTGGAGACAAAGACCGGGCCGTTGCAGCCGCCCCGAAGCGCGATCGCCTTGAGGCACTGGAGATCCTCAGCCGGTATCATGCTTATCAGAATTGAGATGCTTACTATTTATGAGTTGCTTTCCTGTCGCCGCTCCGTCGTTATTCGTTTTATGTCGAACTGGTGTTCGTTAGGTATTTAACAGGGCACATCGTTGTTATACAGCATGAAATCCGGTGTGCGCAATCAGCTTGCCGAGAAGATGGCAGGCGAGATAACGCTCTCGGACTCACCGGGGCAGGCACTGAAGAAATGGCGCGTGAGCTTTGAGATCGCGCCCGGTGTCCTCTCGGAACGCCTCGGCGTCTCCCCCTCCGTGATCAGCGATTACGAGAGCGGGAGGCGGAAGAGCCCCGGCACGGCCATCGTCGGCAAGATCGTGGACGCGATCCTGTCTATCGACGAAGAGCACGGCGGGAACCATATCCAGCAGTTCTCATCCATGCTGTATACCGGCATGGATGACGACGTCATCTATGACATGCACGAGTACGTCTCGCCGGTCCCGCTCGAGACGTTTGCCGCGACGATCGGGTGCACGCTCCTCTGCGGGTCGGTCGAGCAGGCCATCAACGGCTATACGATCATCAACAGCTTAAACGCGATCCTCCAGCTCTCCAGCAACGAGTTCAACCGCATCTACGGCTGGAGCACGGAGCGGGCGTTAATCTTCACGAACGTCTCCACGGGGAAATCCCCGATGGTTGCGATCCGGGTCACGCCGTTTAAGCCGCGGTGCGTCGTGCTGCAGGGCATTGAAGCAGCAGACGTGCACCCGATCGTTGGGAAGATGGCAGAGCGCGACCGGATCACGGTCATGTGCACGGGCATGGAAGTAGAAACTATCGTGAGTGTACTGAGGGAAAAAGAATGGTAGGCATCATCACCTACGGTGCGTATATACCGGCATACCGGATCAAGGTTGAAGAGATCGCCCGCGTCTGGGGCGCAAACGCTAAGGACATCTCGGGAGGGCTCGGTGTTTTTGAAAAGTCCGTCCCGGACATGGACGAGGACACGGCGACAATAGCTGTCGAAGCGGCACGGAATGCCCTCGCGCGCAGGGCAGTGGACCCGGAGAAGATCGGGGCCGTGTACGTGGGGAGCGAGTCGCACCCGTACGCGGTCAAGCCGACCGCCTGCACGGTCGGGGAGGCAATCGGCGCCACCCCGAACATGACTGCGGCCGACTACGAGTTTGCCTGCAAGGCGGGCACTGCCGGGATCCAGACCTGCATGGGGCTTGTTGCAAGCGGCATGATCCCGTACGGGCTTGCAATCGGCTCCGATGTCGCGCAGGGCGCTCCGTCCGATGCACTGGAGTACACTGCTGCCGCAGGCGGGGCCGCGTACCTGATCGGCAACGACGACCCCATCGCGACAATCAACCATACCTGCTCGTTCACGACGGACACTCCGGACTTCTGGCGACGGGAGGGGCAGGACTACCCCCGCCACGGCGGGCGGTTTACCGGGGACCCCGGATATTTCAGGCACGTCGAAGGGGCTAGCAGGCTGCTGTTCTCCCAGGTGAAGAAGACCGCAAAGGACTACGATTATGCGATCTTCCACCAGCCGAATGCCAAATTCCCGCAGAAGATGGCAAAGACGCTCGGGTTCACTGCAGAGCAGATCAAACCGGGGCTTGTCGTGCCGCGCCTCGGGAACACGTACTCCGGTGCGTCCCCGATCGGGCTTGCCGCAACGCTGGACATCGCAAAGCCTGGCGACCGGATTTTTGTCTGCTCCTTCGGGTCGGGTGCCGGAAGCGACGCGTTCGACATCACGGTGACGGACGCAATAAAAGGGCCGGCGTTTAAGCGGGACGCCGCGCCTTCTGTCGAGAGCCTCCTGAAAAATCCCATCTACCTCGACTATGCACGGTACGCGAAACACAAAGGGAAGATCGTGATGCAGTCATGAGAGACGTCGCAATAATCGGGGCCGGGTGCACGACATTCGGCGAGAAGTGGGGGAGCTCGTTCCGCGACCTGTTCGTCGAGGCCGGGGCGCTCGCGCTCGAGGACGCACAGCTCTCCGGTGAAAAGATCGACGCGATGTACGTGGGCAACATGAGTGCGGGCAGGTTCATCGAGCAGGAGCATATCGGTGCGCTGATCGCGGACTATGCCGGCATGGCGACCCGCCACATCCCGTCGACCCGCGTGGAAGCCGCCTGCGCATCGGGCGGGCTCGCGTTCCGGCAGGCCGTCATAGCCGTTGCAAGCGGCATGGAGGACATCGTCGTTGCAGCGGGGGTCGAGAAGATGACCGATGTCGAGCCCGGCGCGAGCACGGACACGCTGACCGGCGCGGCAGACCGCGAATGGGAGGGGTTCGTCGGGGCAACGTTCCCGGGGCTCTACGCGATGATCGCAACCGACTACATGCACCGGTACCCTCTCACCCGCGAGCAGCTTGCGCTGGTCGCGGTCAAGAACCATTACAACGGGGCACGGAATCCGATCGCCCAGTACCGGCAGGAGATTACGCTGGAGACTGTTCTCAGGTCGACCATGGTGGCAGAGCCGCTCCGCCTCTTCGACTGTTCCCCGATCACGGATGGGGCAGCAGCGGTCATTGTCGCGCCGCTTGAGCGGGCGAAGGAGTTCACGGACACACCGATCAAGGTGCTTGCAACCGCTCAGGCAAGCGACACCATAACGTTGCACGACCGGCGCGATATCTCGACACTGGACGCAACCGTCGCCGCATCGCAGCGGGCGTTTGCAATGGCAAAGCTCTCGCACAGGGACATCGACCTTGTCGAGGTGCACGACTGCTTCTCGATCGCCGAGATCTGCGCGATCGAGGACATCGGGTTCTGCAAAAAGGGAGAGGCCGGCAAGTTCACCGCAGACGGACAGACGGCGCTTGGCGGGAAGATCCCGGTCAACACGAGTGGCGGGCTGAAGGCCTGCGGGCACCCTGTCGGCGCGACCGGCATCAAGCAGGTCTTCGAGGTCGTCCAGCAGCTCAGGAACGAAGCAGGCAAACGGCAGGTCGACGGGGCGGAGATCGGGATGACGCATAACGTCGGCGGCACCGGGGCGACGGTTGCCGTGCACATCCTCGGGAGGGCGTGAGATGTCCGTCGCAAGGTTCTGGAGGAAGATCCCGCAGCGGTACAACCTGCTGGGGACAAAGTGCGGGACCTGCGGGAGGCATTTCTTCCCGCCAAGATCGTTCTGCCCCGACTGCCGCAGGGCAGGTAAAATCGTCGATCACCGGTTCGCCGGCACCGGTGCCGTCGTGACCTATACCGTCATCCACACCGCAAACGAGCAGTTCGAGGCGTATACCCCGTACGTGCTCGCCATCGTCCAGCTCGATGAGGGGCCGCGAATGACGGCGCAGGTCATCTGCGATCCGAAGGCTGTAAAGATCGGGATGCGGGTAAAGAGCGTGTTCCGCAGGATCGCCACCGACGGCGAGAGCGGCATCATCCACTATGGCACGAAGTTCGTGCCGGTGGAGTGACTTTTTTTCTGGGATCCAATTCGAATTTATTATTCCCTATGGGATGATGGGGAATAAAGGAGAGGGCGTTGTCTCATTTTAGATTGAATCGCCCCACCATGTCGAAAGATCTTCCAAATATTTGTAGTTAAAATGGTCTCCCCATCGATCTCTTAAACCAGCCCTGTCAAACTCAATTAAATAAAAAATTAGAAGTACTTCGGGTTGTGTTATTAAGGGATTTGAAATTTCTCCTCGTCTTTCATTACTTATAAATTCAATTTTTTTTCTATTTTTATGAATAAAATCGTCGATTTCTTGCTTAAATTCCTTTACAGTATGGATGTCAATCAATGTTAATAGAAAATCTAGATTTGTTTTCGAATAATTTGCATCATAGCTCGTCTTGAACAACTGATAAAAATAAGGAAGAAGGTAGTTCAATACGAATTCAGAGGAGATTTCATCAGAATTTAAAATATTTTGATTCACTCTTGAGAAACAACTATCAGCGACTTCAAGCAGCCCACCTAGACAGTGCAATTCTCTTTTAATTGGTTCAGAAGTAACATTTGCTGGTTTATATCCTATATCGTGATAGATATCGGCCCATACGTTATCACATAATGTTCTAATTTGGATTTCAAATATCAAATTCTTAAATTTTTCAAATTCTTTTTTTGTTTCTTTTAATTTCACATCTTTATGAATACTTTTATACCCTTGTTCATAGAAAGCATGTTTTTCATAAAAATCTTCAGTTTTCTTTACGTCAAAATTTTTATCAATTAATTCACAAATTAACGGAATTTCTTCTTTATATCTACAAATTATTCTCACTCCAAATTTATCCGTCATATCGTTGTAAGAATAATCCTTATTCTCGTTCCGTTTTAAATTCATTTTTTTATAGAATGAGTAATCTTCCTTTAATCTAGTTTCAATTTTAAAAGCAAGTCCGTTTGAGTAAGATAAATCCTTTAGAAAAGAGTGAATGATGCTTTCTAATTCTCGATATAATTTTTTTTCATTTTCCCATCGATCTAAATCTTCCTTTAGTGACATATCGCAGAGAATAACTAACTTCAATTTATCAAATTACGAATCCGCCTCACTAATCTTTTGGGTTCTCTTTTTTGTCACTTTTAAAGGCATTTTACTGATTCGTGATTTAATAGTTAATTTGGTAATATCATTAATAGTGCTCTCAATAATCACTTCAGATGCAAAATTTACACTTGCGGCAGTAAGAATAATTCCATTTTCGAATAATACTTTCATTTTCTCCACTTGTTTTTTGACATGTTCGGTATCCTTTTCAAAACCATTAAGTTCAACATTTTTTGATTCATACTGGTTCAATAAAGATGTTTGAATCCTATTCTGTGAGGGGAAATATGTTTCAACAAATTTTTTTGGTTCTATCCTTGGTACTTCGCTTAATAAATATGAGGATAAGTGTTCGCGATATTTTATTTGTTCGAGTGGATCATCGATACGAGAACTAATAAATTCAAGAGTGGTATTGTAAAACTCCTGTGTTTGAAATTTTGGATCATGGGTATATAAACATCCTAAAAAATCTTTCAAATAATAATCTGCACTTTTCCGCTCAATGTTTTGAATATCACATAAATAGGCAACGATCTCTGATTCTTTTCCATCTGGCTTTTTAGGTTTTTGATAAAAGATACCCACTTTTAAAACGTTTGATTTATGCATTCTAATGATATTTTCAACGATGTTAATATCGAGTTTAAAAATTCCCCCATCTTTTATCTCTTGAATTTGTAAATCTTCACCCTCCTCAAGTTTTGAAATTATTAGTACCGGTTTTTTCTCAATATGACCGGAGATTACACATAATACTCCACTTGTACTTCGCAAATCTTGGGAGTTATCCAAATTATGAGCCATTGAGACTGAATGCTGTAGAAAGGCGTCAAATTTTATTTTTTCATCAATTTTTGTGTTATCAATTTTTAAAAAGAAATCTCGAATTAACGCTGGCGTCGTAGACGGAGAGTTATCGTCAATTGATATTCGCACCGCATATTGTGAGAGAGCCTTGATAATTTGGTCTTTCAGAAAAAGAGATTTTTTCAAATTTGAATCATCGAACTGTATGATTTGTTGACTAATTTGAGGGGATTTTTTTCCGTCTTTAGTGGGAGCATATACCCTGTGAAAAATAGCTCGTTCAATTTTTAGTTGGGAGAAATCTTCAATCATCAGATATACACATAACAGGATTCTTATCTGAATTAATTAATATTTTTCATCATCCAATAGTGGAAAAATCAGGTATGCCATCCAAAATTCTTCCCGCTGAAAGAGAGGCTAAAAAATGGTTGAGGAGAATACAGAAAACTATCGATCCAAACATCCCCTTGATGATTCAATATTGCGACGATGATGGCCTACATAATGTTGTAAGGACGATTGTTGCGTATATCGAGATTTTTGGAGCGGCCTATAAAAATCATGCGACAAGCTCACAAGCACGGATCGACTTCATTCGAGATTTTTTTGATCCAAAATATCGCGATGTTGCTACCATTTTTTACACGATATTTCGACACGGGCCAATCCATACCCTGAAACCAGAACGAAGTTGGTATAAAGGTCATCGGCTGGGATGGCTAGTTCAGAAAAGCCAAAGAGCCACATTTTTCGGTCCGGATGGACGAGAATACACTCATTTACAATTAGTAAAAATTCATCCTCAAGGGAAGCCAACAGGGATTTGTTTTCCCATATCGGTTAATCTATTATATCGGGATCTGAAAGGGGCAATCAATAAGTATTTTTATTATTGGAACTCTGATCCTAAACTCCGTTCGAATGCTGCTTTAATGGTTGAAAAAATCCAAACAGGAATTGAAATTACTTGTGAACCTAGTGGTGGACAAGTATGGGATTTATTCCCTAAAAAGGATAAACGAACCTACAAGCCGACAATTCCAAAAAATGAACTTCAATTGTTAGATCAAATCTTGACTACACAACCTGTTCAAAAAAGTAAGAGAAAGAAACGAAAACCTATCGATAAATAAACTAGCGGACAATCGTATTCATTATGAGAGTCCCCGCCCAGCGCGACGCCTCATCGGGTCGCGCGGCGGGCCGTTCGGTTGATGGGGCTTTTCTATCCCCTTTCAATCTGATTTCAAAGGTTTTTTTTCATTTACTACTATGTCATACACCGTGTGCCACCGGGCCGGCGAGTACGACCGCACGACCCGCTCGGCGATGACTTCACCACCCAGCTCCCCGATCCGTACACGATGCTCCCCTTCCGCTGAGACAAGGGCATAGAAATGGATCATGCCGCCGGCCCTGCAGAGCCGGAAGGCATCGGGAAGGAACGATTCGCCGGACTTGGGCAGGTTCATGATGATCCGGTCGAACTGCCATGGGAAAACGCCCGCAAGACGGCGGGCGTCGGCAAGTGTGGGGATTGCGTTCCGGACCTTGTTCCGGGAAATATTTTCCTGCATCAGCCCGACTGCCGCCGGGTTGATGTCCGCTGCAACGACAAGGGCTGCGTGCCTTGCGAGCGCGATGGCAAACGGGCCGACACCGGCAAACATGTCGAGCACGACCTCCCCGTCCGCTACCATCGCCGCAACCCGCTGCCGCTCGGTTGCAAGGCGCGCAGAGAAGTAGGCGGCAGAGAGGTCGATCATGAACCGGGAACCGTGCTCGACGACCTCGGTCCGGGTTGTCGGGATCCCGGCAAGCACCCGGAAGCTCTTCGTCCGGTATTCACCCTCGACTTCGCTCGTGGCATACAGCACGGTATGCAGGTTCGGGCGGGAAGCGAGGATCAAAGCTGCACCACGGGGATCGTCATCCTGCATCACTGCAATCCCGCCGATCAGCTCGTGGCGCGGGAGTTCGGGGCGCTCCGGGTTTGCCTCGAAACTTCCCTCTTCCGCCCCTTCCCGCCAGGCCGTGATGGGCAGGAGGACGTCGTTGCCTTCGCGCCGTGGCCTTGCGACCCGGTCGAGCGCCCCCTCAGCGATCAGCGCCTGCCGCACTGTTTCCGCTTCCGCCGCCGGCACCCGCAGGCACCATTGCCGGCCCCGCCCCGGATCACCAACCATCATGTATCTATACGTGCTACCATTATTCATGGCTGATGATGGCGGGCGCCCGGCCGGTGGCGGGGCCCAGCACAACGGGAACAGGGACGCGGCGATCCATACCCGGCTGAAGGAAGGGTCGCTGAAACTCTACGAACTGGAGAAGGAACTTTCTCCGGTGGACGCGATACGGATCCGCCGGGAATATATCCAGCAGGAGACGGGGACGAAACTGGACAACATCGGGATCTTCTCAATAGACGTCGAGCGCGTAGTGAAACGGAACTGCGAGAATATGATCGGGACAGTACAGGTCCCTGTCGGCGTCGCCGGGCCGCTCTTGGTCAACGGCGAGCATGCCCACGGCCACTATTACCTCCCGCTCGCAACTACGGAGGGGGCGCTCGTTGCATCCGTCAACCGCGGGTGCAGCGCGATCACGAAAGCGGGAGGCGCGGAAGTGCGCATCCTCCACGACGGCATGACCCGGGCACCGGTCTTTGCCACGCGGAGCATCGCGCACGCAAAGCAGGTGGTGGACTGGGTCGCAGCGCATGGCGAGGAACTCCGGGCAGCCGCCGAAAGCACGACCTCGCACGGGAAACTGATTGACATCCAGCCGTTTGTTGCAGGCACCAGCGCCTACTTCCGGATGGGCTTTGACACCAAGGACGCGATGGGCATGAACATGGTGACGATCGCAAGCGCGAAGGTCGCCGAGCTGATCGCGCAGGGCACCGGGGCAAAACTCGTTGCGCTCTCCGGCAACATGTGCACCGACAAGAAGCCCGCGGCCATCAACGGGATCATGGGGAGGGGGAGAAGCGTCGTTGCCGGAATCGCCCTCTCGCACGACATCATATCCTCTGTCTTCAAGACGAACGCCGCCACGCTCTTCGAGGTGAACTACCGGAAGAACCTCGTCGGATCCGCCCGTGCGGGCGCGATGGGCTTCAACGCCCACGCGGCAAACATCGTCGCCGCGATGTTCATCGCCTGCGGGCAGGACGCCGCCCATGCCATTGACGGCAGCACCTGCTTAACCACGGTCGACCCGACGCCGACCGGCGTATACGTCTCGGTGACCCTTCCGTCGCTTCCTGTCGGCACGGTCGGCGGGGGGACAGGAGTCGACACCCAGCAGGAGTGCTTAAAACTCCTCGGCGTCGCCGGCGGCGGAAACCCGCCGGGGACCAACGCAAAGAAGCTCGCCGAGATCATCGCTTCAGGCGTGCTTGCCGGCGAACTCTCCCTCCTCGGCGCCCTTGCCGCTCAGCACCTTGCCCGGGCCCACCAGCAGCTGGGCCGGGGATAAGATTGTCAATGAGAGAAATCCTACGATGTTTAAATTATTAATTTCAAAAAAAAATTTTGGCTCTGTAGAATTCCTCAACAAGAACCAGAAATGACAAAGTAGAGATCATTCTTGAGAGGTTATAGAGGATCAC
>MVRE01000004.1 GCA_002067895.1 Methanoregula sp. PtaU1.Bin051
ATCGAGATGGATCTTTTCCCGGAGAGAGTCCATGATCCCGGTGAGTTCAACGGTATCCCGGTAATCTTCAGCAAGGTACTCTTTCAGGAGAAGGAGAATGAGTTACTGGTGCTGGTTATAGGTTCTTTTCGAGAACTTTGATGAGTAAAGGGGGATTCGGGAATTCCGGATCACACCGGAGGATAATTCAACAAACCTGATATACCAGTTTGCTGACATTATGTCGTTTCCTTACGTCGTATGAGCATACCAATGTAAGGAGGCACTGTACCTTAGATCTTTCGGTCGTCGGTGCAATTCGGTTTTAGATCGGGGTTTCTACAGAGCCGAAAAATGGATAACTGTTTTGCTGCTCGGCATCCATCGGCCGGTTATAATCCGGCCGGCCGTTTCATCGGCCTGACCTCTGCCCCTTCAAGGTTCCCCGTGGCCCAGGTATACCTGTCCCGGATTGTCGGGGGGAGATCCTTTTCTTCGATGGGTGCAAACCCGAATTTCGTATAAAAACCGGTCAGGTGCAGTACCGAATGCATGTACAGGTCCTCGTTATGGCAGGCTTCAACAAGGGCGGCAACTGCCATCCGGGAATATCCCCTGTGCCGGAAGGTATCGGGGGTGAAGATCCCGTCGACTTCATAACCGTCGGGGTGCCAGCGGCAGCGGGCAAGCGAGACTATCCGGCCTGCGGTAAAGACCGCAAAAACCCTATCCGTGGCAGGATCACCGGTCGTCTCGTGATAGTCCCGCCAGACTTCATTTGCATATGAAAACTCATCCGACCGCAGTTCCCGGATTACCGGGAGATCGTCGTCCAGATACACGGGCAGGTTGTTATTATCCCGGCCGGTTGCATTCATACTCTCCACCCCGTGATCCGGTACCCTTCTGGCGGCAGGACGATCTCGCAACCGGCGACCTTTCCCGCCACCGCATTTTCCGTAATTGCCATGTTGGTGATCGCAAGGATCTCATGGGCAAGGTAGAGCCCGTAACCGCTCCGTTCGTTCCACTGGGCGAAGAGCGACTCGCCTCCTGGCGCTACGATAACACCTGGACCAGTCACCTCAAGCAGGATCCTGCACCGGTTCTCCAAGACCTTATATGTGGCAACGACCCGAACCGGCCCTGCCTGGTCCTTTAGGTAATAGTACAGGATATGATAGAACGCAGTCGGGAGGTTCGGGTCACCGAACACCTCCAGCCGCTCGGTCCAGATCCCGAACGTCGCATTCTTACAGCCAAGCTTGGATATGGCATCGTTGATCGCCGGCTGGACCTGCTGCCATGCCGGGGGGTCGGCCCCGATGTCACGGAAGACGCGCGAGATCTCGATCTGCCGCTGGACACCGTCGACCGAACGCTTGAGCCCGTCAATGAACGAGAGGACTTCAGGGTCATTAAACTTCATCACGCCGACAGACAAACGCCCGTACAGGACGGCGAGCGTCTTTGCAAGGTCGAGCCGAATGATCCCTGCAATGGTATTGAGCCTGCTGCTGGCGTTCTTGAGGGCCGATGCCGTCAGGATCCGGTCCGTGATGTCACGGATCGATTCGATCGCCCCGCACACATTCCCGTCACTGTCAATGAGGGCGGTTGCTGCAATCCGCAGGTGCGCACCCTTACCGCCGCGCAACCGGGGGATGAAGATCTCGGATATGATCCTGCCGGATTCCCTCCTGACAAACGGGTATCTTTTCTCCGTTTCCGGATTATCTTTCAGGATTAAGTCTGCAAGGATGGGCCGCCGCTCATCATAGAACGGGACGGAGTATGCATAGTCACTTTTCCCGAGGATCTCTTCCTTTAAGACTCCGGTCATCTCTTCCATCGCCCGGTTCCACGCGATCACCGCTCCTTCATCGCTGATGGCAAAGGTGGCATCCGGCAGGAACTCGATGATATCGTGCAGCTGCTGCTCGGACTGCCGGAGCTTGGACGAGAGCAGGGAAACGACCCCGCCGATCAAAACAAAGAACAGCATCCGGGACACCGTTGCGACACCGAGCAGGTAATCCATAGGCGCAAAGGATACGAATATCAACCCGTATGCCATTGCGATACATGCTGAGAAGAGGAGTCCCCTCCGAGGGTACCAGTATGCGGCAACGATGATGGGGAAATAGAACACGTGCGAGAGGATAACGGTGACACCGACAAGGATGCCGGACAGGTTTACAGCAAATGCAAGGACAGTGAGGCCGGAAATGACAAGGTACCGGTAATTCCGGTACAGGAAAACTGCAGTGCTGGACTGTTCCCTTGCGCTCATGATGAGTAACCTAAACTTTCCAGTCGGATTCGGTCGGGCAAAAAGATTTCTTGTTTTTCACGGACAGGGCTCCGGACGCATCAGGATCTTCGCAGGGTGCCTTCAGGACACCGGATCTCGAACCGTGCCCCTTCCCCCGGCTCGCCGGTCTCGAAGATTTTAATGCCCGTGTTGGCGAGGATCTCCCGGGAGAGGAAGAGCCCAAGGCCTGTGTTCATGCCGTATTCATAGGAGAAGATACGTTCCTTCTCGTCGGCATTGATCCCGACACCATCGTCTTCGCAAACAATGGTGGGGAAGTTCCCGGCTATCCTGCAGCTGAACCGTATATGGGTGATCTTCTGCCCGTACCGGATCGCATTGTCGATAAGGTTGTAAAAGACCTTCTCGATTAAGGGATCTGCATATACCTGGGTCTTTTCAGGGATGGTATTCTCCAGTTTTATAGGGCCAAGAGACAACTGGCGCGAGGTCGTGTTTACGAGAGTACGGACATCGTGCCATGTGGCGGACCGGATGCCGATCTTCTGGTAGTCCTCCGTGAACTGGACGGTATTGATGGTCTGGTTCACGATCAGCTCGGCGTTCCCGATATGCTCCCATGCCCGGGCGGGATCCTTTTCCTTGACGGCCTGTGCAAGCTCGATATACTCGTGGAGCGCCGTGAGCTGGTTGAGGAGGTCATGGCGGGTAATGCTCGCCATCAGCTGCAGCTTCTTGTTCGCGTTGGCAAGCGCATCCTCCACTCTCTTCCTCTCGGTATTTTCAGCAAGCAGGTCGTCATTGGCCTCTTTTACTTTCTGAACAGTCTTCTGCAGTTCCTCGTTCAGCGCGGCAAGACGTTCGTGAGCCTCTTGGAGTTCGGCGTTCTTACTGACAGCAAGGTCGTATGTCGAGAGGAGGATTGTCAGGATCCGGAGCCGGCTTGCCGTTATAGTGTGCGTGTTACCGTAGAGGGTGATGGCAAGATCTTTCTGGACACCGTCCGGATCAGGCCTTGTTAATCCCTCCATCACGCTTGCGATCCGGGAAATCACGTGGCGGGGCTCGAAGGGCTTGATGATGAAGTTGTCGGCACCGGCTTCAAGCCCCCTGATGATGTCGACCGGATCGAACAGCTGGGTGACGAGGACGACCGGGATTTGCGCCGTGCTACTATCTCCCTTGATGCGCCGGCATAGTTCATAGCCGTCCATCTCCGGCATGACGATGTCGGTAAGCACGATGGCCGGCCTGTCGATCCTGATCTGCTCCCACGCCTCATTCCCGTCAGCGGCAAGGACGACGCGGCCCCCCTCGTTCTCAAGGATGTGGCGGAGGTATTCTGCCTGCGTCCGGCTGTCCTCTGCAATGAGGACCTTTATACCGTTTTTCAGAGCGCCCCCCATCATCGTCCCCCCTGTAGAACCGGTTTTTTCCTTTCTATGATTCATATTGACCGGGGGGGTATATTGTTCTATGGAAATTCAGGAAGCATATTGCCATGCCGCTGCGTTTCGCGCCGGTTCCCGAAGACTGTATTACGCCGGCCGGCGGATCCCTTTCATGAGATTGCCGACCACGCTTAAGAAATGTACAGGAGTGAAATTGCTCTTGATGAGATATGCATCCGCGCCCACCGCGGCCCCGTGGTGCTGGTCTTCCGGTGAGCCGAGCGAGGTGATGAGGACCACCGGCATCTTCGAGAGCCGCGTGTCGGCACGGATCTTCTCGGTCAGCAGAAAACCGTTCATCCGGGGCATGTCTACATCGGAAATAACCATGTCGAACTCATTGTCCTTCAGCATGGCGAACGCTTCCATGCCGTCGACTGCGGTCTCTACCTGATACCCTGCCCGTTCGAGTATGGTTAAAAGTAGCGTTCGCGTCGTGACCGAGTCCTCGACAACGAGAATCTTAAACGGTGTCTCTTCGGAGGTCATGGACATGGCATCCCAGCGGTCCGGCCGCTGTGCCCTCTGGATCAGTTCAATCGGGTCGAGGACGAGCGAGACCGTCCCGTCGCCAAGAATAACCGCACCGGTAATGCGCGGGACGCTTTTCAGCTGGCTTCCCAGTGACCGAACGACGATCTCCTGTACCCGGATGATTTCGTCCACCATGCATGCGATCTGGCCGGCACCGTATGCAAGGATTATAATCGGGATCTGGGCCGTCTCATCGTTTATGGTACGGTGATCGGTGATTCCCAGTGCATTGGTGAGCCGGATGAGCCTGATAAACTCGCCCTTGATGCTGACTGCCATCAGGTTGTCGTGCGTGATAATCGAATCTGGCCGGATCCTCACCACCTGCCGTACCTGCTGCATGGGGAGTACGTACATATGCCGGCCAGATCGCACGACAACACCTCTCATTGTGGCAAGCCGGACAGGCAGGCGGAGGGTAATACTTGTGCCCCTGCCCGGCGCCGAGAAGAGGAATAGGTCACCACCGAGCCGCGTCACGGTGTCCTCGACTATTGCAAGGCCGAGCCCGCGCCCCGAGATATCGGTCACGATGGGCTTTGTCGACAACCCGGACTTGAAAACCAACCATTGCGCCTCCTCATCAGAGAGGAGATTCCCCTCCTTTTCGGTGATCAGCCCGTTCCGTACCGCCGTCTTCCGGATCTCGCTGCCGTTGATCCCGGCACCATCATCGGTGACCTCGATCCCGACCCTACTACCGGAGAGCGGCACCACGCGGATCCGGATGACGCCGGTCAGGGGCTTTTTCAGATTCTCCCTCATGTCGGGATATTCGATGCCATGGTCGATGCTGTTGTTGATCAGATGCATCAAAGGGTCCTTGAGTGCCTCGAGGATACGGCGATCCATCTCGATCCCTTCCCCTTCAACAACGAAGTCGACTTTCTTGCCCAAACTGCGGGAGTATTCCCGCACAAAACCTGAAAACTGGACGAGGATGCTTGTTACCGGCAACAGCACGGCATCGTGGATCAGGTCGGAGATCTCCGAGGCACTCGCTTCAAGGGCAGCCCGGTCGCGTTCTGTCTCCCGGATATGGGTGGCGAGGTCGTGCCTGAGGTAGGTGATGAATTCGCGGTCGTACTCAATGAATTCGAGCATGTGCTTTAAAGGGAGGATCAGATCGTCAGGTATCTCGGATTTCTTGGTACCGGACAGGGTCTCGCGCAGCAGGTGAAGGTCCGAGGACATCAGGGCCTGGTTCCACTGCCAGAGAGAGAAGCGGGTCATCATCCCTTCAAGTTCCCGCATCCGGTGGGTGATGAAGAGTCTGGTGGCGAGTAGGTCGTCCGAACGGGCGATGAGACGATCGAGTTTATGGGAGACGATCCGGACGGTCTCCCCGTTGCCTGTCTGGATGCTGGGAATGAATTTGCTGCCTGCCTGCCTGTACGTAGCGGGCAGGACAGTGCCGACTCCGGATGGTTCCCCATTGCCGGCCTCTTCATGGTCGCCGCTCTTTAGTGCGGCGTCTGACGGAGCACGGGATTTCCTAGCCCGGTCCGAGGGTGCAGGTGCGGGAAGGATCAGGCCGGCACCCGCAGTATATGCCTTAGTCTCCCCTTCCATCTCCATCTTCGGCGAAATCAGCGCCCGTAGAGCAAGTACGATATCTGCTGGAGACAAGGCGGTATTTTTCTTTCCTGAGAGGGATGCCCGCGTTACCTGCACTGCATGGTGGAAAATATCGAAGGCATCGGCATCCGGTTGGATCCTGCCCTTCTGTATCGCGGAGAAGACGTTCTCCATGTTCTGACAAACCAGTTCGATCTCCCGGATGTTGACGGCGCGGGCAGCCCCCTTGAGGCTGTGGATCTTCCGGTACACATGTTCGGTAATTTCCGGTCTGCCGGAGGATCCGGCCTTCTCGAGAGTGATAAGCCCTTCGGTAATGACACTGAGGTATTCCTCAGCCTCCTCACGGAATGTGGCAAGGAGCCTTTTTTTGAATTCTTCATCCGGGCCGGTCATGCTGCAGGGCTCAGACGTGATACTGGACAGTAAGCTTCTTCAGGCGGACGCCGAGTTCGTGCAGGTCTTCTGCGGTCTTCTCTGCCTTCCGGGTAATCTCAAGGTTCTTCTGTGCCGCATCGCGGATCTTCTCCATGGCGAGCGAGATCTGATCCACACCCGACGCCTGTTCCTGGATCGAGGTAGTAATTTCTATGGCCTCGCGTGACGAATCGGCGATCGAGCGCGTGAGCACCTCGATAGCTTCCCGCGCATCGCTCGTAAGCCTAGCGGCGTCGGCTACGGATCGCGTCCCCTGCTCGGTAGAGACCACGGTGGAGGAGACTCCCCGCTGGATATCCGTCAGGATCGTGCGGATGTTTGCGGTCGCCTGCTTGGACTGCTCGGCAAGGTTGTGGATCTCATGCGCGACGACGGCGAATCCCTTACCGAACTCCCCGGCCTTTGCCGCCTCGATAGATGCGTTGACGGCGAGCAGGTTGGACTGTTCGGAGATGTCGGTCACCGTTGCGATGATTTCTCCTATTGCCTGACTCTGCTCGGAGAGCTTGACGACATTCATCCCGATCATGTCCATCTGGCGCTGGATCTGGTTCATACCGTCGAGGATTTCCTGCACGGACTTCTGGCCTTCGCCTGAGACGTCCATCGCTTTCATCGCTTTGCTGGACATCGATTTCGTCTTCTGGGTGACGATATCTGTCTTTTTCCGGACACCTTCCACCGTGTCGGAGGTCTCGTTCACGATCATGGCGGTCTGGGAACTCGCGGTTGCAAGCTGCGTCGTGACCGCAAGGATCTCGCTCGATGCGGATGAAAGGACCGATACGCCCTCGAACAGTTCCTCGTTGATCAGCTTCATCATCCGCGAGAGCTCGATACCGATGGTGTTCAGGGCGTCACGGTACGCGACGAACTCGCCCGCGACCGGGATTTTCTCGTCGAACCGTGCGGTAAAGTCCCCCGAGGCGTAAAACCGGGCAAGCCGCATCGCCTCGTTCACCGGCTCGGTGATGGTCTCGAGCGTCTTGTTGAACCCGGCGATAATCATCCGGTAGCCGCCGCGGAAAGCCTTCTCGTTTCCCCGCACCGATAGGTCGCCGGCTCGCGCCGCATCGGTCAGTTTGATAGTCTCCTTGTGCAGGTGGTCCAGTGAATCGACCATCATCCGGAGCGCCGGACGGATCTCGTCACGGTCATCGACGGGCTCGGAGAACCTCTCGATATATTCCCCGTTTGCAATCTTCTTGATGTCACCGACCACGTTGATCTGGAGGTCATCGGCGAACTCATCCATGGTCGTTGCCATGATCCCGATCTCATCCTGTCGCTTCCGGATATTCAGGCGGGCGGAAAGGTGGCCGTTCCTCAGTTCCTTGATCATCTCCACGACCGACTGGAGGGGCCCTGAGATGGACCGGCCGAACAGGATGGCGATTGCGGCACCGATTGCCATCGATGCGATCATCAATGCGAAGATGGTGTTCCGGATTGTATCGATGGGGCCGGTGTAATCCGATAATTCAGCCCTTGAAACGATATACCAGTCGAGGGGTTCGTAGTAGGTATAGGCATCAAGGACCTTGGTCCCGTCAACTTCGTGGGGAATTGCGCCATCCTTCTTGACAAACATCTCCTGCACAAAATCCTTTTGTGCCCAATTCTGCCCCTCAAGAGATGGGTGTACCAGTACCGTCCCCTTGCTGTCGATGACATACATGTACCCGTGCTGGCCGACAACGGTTTCCCGGATACTGGTCTTGACGACATCGAGGGTCTGCCCTTCGAGAGTACCGACAAAAAGAACGCCGATGACTTTACCCTGAGGATCCTTGATCGGTTCGTATGCAGTGACATAGTTCTTGCCGAACAGGTCCCGCCTGCCGTAATAGGTTTTATCGTTATTTACGGTGTAATCGTAGACATCATCGGTCAGGTGCGTGCCGGTTGCACGGGAGCCGTTATAGTCCAGCACGTTGGTCGAGATCCTAGCCGCATACCCCTCAGGATATACCTGGAAAACCGTTGCAGCACCGCCCACAAGGGACTGGACCTTGTCGACGATCTCAAAATTGTCGTTGACTACATAATTTGTTCCCTGTTTGTCAACAAGCGTCATCTTGCCTTTGATGATCTGCGGCGTCCCTTTGCCGTAAAAGTTCTGCCGTGCAACATTTAGGTCGGAGTTGACCTTGTTGCGGGTCAGCTTGTAGACATCGTTTGTCCACCCCTTCATGTCCTTGACCTGTGTCTCCAGTAGGGACTGCGTCTGTTCGTTGATAACGCTGCTCGAACTGGTATACGCTACAATCCCCAGCAGTAGAGTTGGAATGATTGCCAGGAACAGGCAGATAACCAGAATCTTTGTACCCACCTTCAGGTTGGTAAAAAACTGCATCATCTAATAATACCCCGTACACACCCGCGTTTATCCGGTAAATGAATAGACTGACTGCAGAACGCTTATAATTAGTGATTTTTTTGCCGGGCAAAAAGAGCGGAAAAATATCTCCTGAATCAGAAAAGAAGTCCGGAATGGAAGAGTACTGCAGGCCGGTCAGGCAGTGGAATCATCCACAACCATCTTCGGGTTGGCAAGAATTGCCCCTGCATCTAGAACGATGAGGTCATCGACAAAACCTAGAACATACATCGGGTCTATTAATGTTTTCTGGCCGTCCGAAGGGCCGATCCGGGACTCTGGGATCGTGACCATGCCTGTAATAGAATCCGCGAGGATCCCGAATGTAATCGTACCGTCAGTGAGGACAATAACGCGGTTGAGGTCGGTCAGCCCCTTCCCTTTGAGAGAGAAGAGCACCTGCAGATCAACAAGGGAGACGATCTCTCCTCGGATTGCACAGATCCCGGAGATATAGTCCGGGGTACCCGGAACCGGGGTGATACCTCCGGTCAACACCACCTCGCGGATGTATTTCATGCTCAGGGCGTACTCTTGGTACATAAGCCTGAACTTCAACAGATCGATCAGGGCCGTCACCTGCAGGTCGTCAACCGGCCGTGCTAGTTTTTTAGTCCTTTTAAAAAGTACGGCCGGGAGATCTCCGGTATCATCAGCCGTAACGTCCTTCGGCGTTGGACCGGGCCGGATCAGAGCGCGGAGATGGGCAGGATCGGCCTTTTGGAGAAAATCGGCGAGGCTGGGGATGATCACTGTCCCGTCGCTTCCGGTCACCACTCCCATTACAGCAGATCCGGCTCTTTTGTCGGTCTGAGGAGGTATGTCCGGAATTTCCTGTACCCCCGAGGTTTTATCTACCCAGAGTGCAACGCAATCGACGCCGGACTTTCCGATAATGAGGACATCGGTCAGTTTCGGAGGCCGCGTCTCGCACTGGAAGAAGTGGCGCATGGAGTACACGATGACCGTCCTGCCGTGCAGGTTGATGGTACCGGCCTGCCCGGGCCCGGCATTGTGGAGCGGGGTCAGCTGAACCATCCTGACAACACGCTCGACATCTGCAAGCGGTACTGCGCATTGGATCCCGTCGATGGAGAAGGAAAGCAGGCTTGTCATACCGGATCAGTCAGGTACTCCAACATTGTCTTTATTGACAAAAAATGTAGTGCAACGGCCGTAATTCCGGTTTTCCGGTGGGACGCGGGAAAAACCATGTGCCGGAAGGTGCGGCATGAGGATGCCGTCATTCTCATTCAGGCAAATTCTGAAAAACCGGCTCATGCTCCGTTTCCATGGTAAATTCTTTCTTCTTCCGGTCGGTTACATCCTCGACAGTCTGCATGGCCCCCGTAATATTTCCCGAAGCGTCCCGGATAACCCGTGCCGTGATATGCAGCCACTTCCCGCCGGATCCGATGGCGGGGAAAAAGTCGACGCAATCGTGTGCGTTGTCAACCGTGCCGGTCTTCCGGCATTTTCCTTTATACTGGCTCTCGATCCGGGCCTCATCGTTTTCGAGGAGGAGATCGGCGAGGCACGGGCGCTCTTCCGGATAAAAGGCTCTCCACTGCCGGTTTGTCCCCATCACCTCTTCTGCACGGATCTTCGTTAAGATCTCAAGCGACCTGTTCCAGAAGACAATCCTGTGATTCCTGTTGATTAAAAAATATGCCTGCGGGGTGACCTGGAAGATGGTGTTTAAGAGCTGCTCCTTCTCTGCGAGTGCGTTTTCGGCCTGCTTCTGCCTGGTAATATCCTCAAACAGGAGAGCGATCCCGTTCTCGCCGTCTTCGAGTGACGTGGGAATGAAGCGGGCGTTGAAGTACTTCTCGGTCCCGGCAACCTGTACGCGGATCTCTTTTTTCAGGACAGGTCCCCCGGCAAGGAGGCCGGCAAGCACGGTCTCCTCCTGCTCCAAGATGAACGGGACGGGAAGCCTGCTCAGTCTCATGCCGAGGATCTCCCCCTTTGGACGCCCGTTAAAGCTGGCAAACGTGTCGCTTGTCTGTACAATACGCAGCTCCTCGTCAACAACGACAATCAGTTCATGGGCCATGTTCAGGATATTTCCAATCGGGACCCGGCGGGAGAGATAGTAGATCTTCGCATTGCCCATGAACCGGACTTCGAGGTGCCCGGATGCTGTCAGGACATCAAGGTACTTGGCAACCGAGTTCCGGCTAATCCCGAGCGCTGCTGCTATCTCCTTGATATTCATTCCAAGGGGGTGCTCGACCAGCACATCCTTAATCCTGGCAAGTTCATCACTTGCGGGCTTTCCGGTCATCTTGGATCTCCGCATGAACAAGTCTGATCAGTACCGGCCGTCCGTGATTCTTTAGACCGTTACTCGATATTGTTTTAAATAGTGTTCGTTTGGAATCCGAACACAGATCAAATTCCTAAGATTTAATACCACGAACGCCTTTAATAATCATTGTGCATAGTGTTTGTGCATATGTGCATGGCACTAGCATTATGCATAACTGATGAGCGGGCTTCTCGTCTATAACAGGGACAGGTCCTGAATTCCTATGGTTACCACATACCTCTTCAAAGCCTAAAACCATGAATCAGGACCCCCCTGCCGATCTATGATCAACTATCCGCACTTTCTTTTCAGATGTTTCAGGCGATGTTCATGAGCAGTAGCAGTCTCTGTCCGAAATCGGTAAACAGAAAACCAGAGTAAACCAATGATACCATACTATGGGTGGTACCAGGTTCTTGCAGGTTGTCCCGGTCTCCGATGCGGTTATAGCAGCAGTAAGTATGGCGTCGCTGCCGGTACTAGAGAAGGTCCCGCTCGATTCGGCGGCGGGCCGGGTGCTCGCGGCCCCTGTATTAGCCGACACCGATATCCCGGGCTTCGACCGCTCAGTTGTCGACGGGTATGCGGTGAAGGCGGCAGACACGGCCGGGGCAGGGGAAACCATTCCGGCGATGCTGCAGTGCACCGGGAAGGTTGCCATGGGTGATTCCGGCATCCTGCAACCGATAAAACCGGGGGAATGCATGTATGTCCCGACCGGGGGCCCTCTCCCTGCCGGTGCTGATGCGATGGTGATGGTTGAGAACACCGAGACGGCAGGGGACATGGTGCTGGTAAAGAAACCCGTTGCGCACGGCGAGAACGTTCTCCTCTCCAGCGAGGACTTTAAAAAAGGGGAGATCGTACTGCCTGCCGGGAGGAAGCTCTCGCCGCAGGATGTCGGGGTCCTTGCGGCTGCAGGCTGCGCCCGGGTCCCGGTTACAAAAAAACCGGTCGTGGGAATAATCTCGACTGGCAACGAGCTGGTGCCGGTCATAAAGAAGCCCTCGCCCGGGCAGGTCCGTGACGCCAACGCGTCCATGCTGGGGGCATTCCTCCTCGGATACGGGTGCATCCCGAAATTATACGGCATCGTAAAGGATGAGAAACCGGCATTCGAATCAGTAGTTACCCGTGCAGTTGCCGAATGTGACGTCGTACTGCTCTCCGGCGGAAGTTCCAAGGACGAGCGGGACATGACGGCAGGGACGATCGCCGGGCTGGGCGAGGTGCTCATCCATGGTGTCGCGATCACCCCGGGCAAGCCGACAATAATCGGGAGAGTCTCGGGAAAACCGGTCTTCGGTCTCCCCGGGCATCCCGCTTCGGCGTACATCGTACTCATCGCCATCGTCCGCCCGCTCATCGACCGCATGCTGGGCATGGAAAAACCGGAGGTCCGGACGCTGCAGGCAACGCTTGCGATGAACATACCCTCGCAGCGGGGCAGGGAGGACTATGTCCGCGTAAAGGTGGCGGACGGGATCGCAACGCCGGTCTTCGGAAAATCCGGGCTACTCAACACGCTGGTTGCAAGCGACGGGGTCGTCTGCATCCCGGCCGGGAGCGAGGGGCTGGAGAAAGGTAGCGAGGTTGAGGTGATCCTGTGGTGAAACGCTACCTGAAGGTCACGTCACTTGATGCTGCTCTGGACCTCCTGTCAGGGGGATTTTCCTGCCGGCCGGAAACAATCCGCGTCCCGCTTGAGGAATCTGCCGGCAGGATCACTGCTGTCCCCATCATCGTCCGGTATTCCGTGCCGGAGATCCATGTTGCCGCAATGGACGGGATCGCCGTCGTGAGTGCCGATACGAAGAGTGCCTCCGAGCAGCACCCGGTAACCCTGCCAAAGGCTGTCCGTGTAAATACCGGCAACGTGATACCACAGGGTTTCGATGCGGTCATCATGATCGAGGATGTCTGGGCCGATGGCGACCGGTTCACTATACGGAAAGCAGTCCCCCCGTGGCAGCATGTCCGGCCTGCGGGCGAGGACATCGCGGAGTCCGAGATGGCGATGCCTGCCGGCCACCGTATCCGCCCGTTCGAGCTGGGAGCCCTTGCCGCGTACGGGGTCACGGGAGTGGACGTGCTTGCCGTCCGTGCCGGCCTTATACCCACGGGCAGCGAGCTAGTCCTCCCCGGCACCCGGC
The DNA here is from genome assembly GCA_002067895.1 of Methanoregula sp. PtaU1.Bin051. Taxonomy (GTDB): domain Archaea; phylum Halobacteriota; class Methanomicrobia; order Methanomicrobiales; family Methanospirillaceae; genus MVRE01. The sequence goes on from MVRE01000004.1 coordinate 13,100, forward strand.
CGGGGCCCGGTCAGGTCGTTGAGAGCAACACGGTGATGGCGGGGTCGATGCTTGCGGAGGCTGGCGTCACCTGCACGCGGTACCCGATAGTGAAGGATGACCCTGCAATGATAAGGGACGCAGTATCCCGGGCCGTCCGCGAGAACGAGATCGTGATTGTGTCAGCAGGATCCTCTGCCGGGACCCGTGACTTCACGGCAGAGGTTATCGCGGAACTCGGCGAGGTGCTTGTCCATGGGATCGCGATAAAACCCGGAAAACCGGCGATCATCGGGAGAATTTCCGGAAAACCGGTCTTCGGCATCCCCGGCTACCCTCTCTCGGCTTTTACCGTAATCAGGGAGATCGTGCTCCCGTTCCTGCGTAATTACGGTCTGTATGTGCCGGTTCCGGACGAAATTCCTGCCCGGATAACCGGAACGTTATCCAAGGAAATCGGCTCGGACGAGTTTGTTCTCTGCACGCTGGGGAAGGTCGGAGACCGCTGGGTGGTCTCGCCCCAGTCCCGCGGCGCCGGCGTGCAGATGAGCGCCGTCCGTGCAAACGCTTACCTTAAAGTGCCGTCCGCCTCGGAAGGCTGGGAAGTCGGCGAGGTCGTGCCGGCGCGGCTTATGGTGACCCGGCAGGACGCCGCCACGGCACTCCTCGTCAACGGGAGCCATGATCCCGCCCTCGATCACCTTGCGAACCTGCTCCAGCAGCAGGGGGTGTCCCTCCTCTCCACCAATGTCGGAAGCATGGGGGGGATTCTCGCTCTCGCAAAAGACGAATGCCATGCAGCGCCGACCCATCTCCTCTCGCCTGACGGGAGCTATAACACGGAATATATAAAGAAATACCTGCCCGGCGCCGCAATCGATCTTATCTGCGTGGCCGGGCGGCAGCAGGGGATCGTGTCCCGCGATAAATTGTCGCTTAAAGACCTGCCGTATCGTTCGTTCATCAACCGGCAGAGGGGTTCTGGCACCCGGATGCTGCTGGACTTTGAGCTCTCAAGGGCCGGGATTGATCCCGTTTCAATCGCGGGATACGAACGGGAGGCGACCACCCATATCGCGGTCGCCCTTGCCGTAAAAAGCGGCGAGGCCGATGCGGGGATGTGCGTGTACAGTGCAGCCCGGGCACTCGATCTCCCCTTCGTCCCGGTTGCACAGGAACGGTACGAACTTGCCGTGCGGAGAGAACACGAAGGCGATTCCCGTGTCGCTGCACTAATCCGGGCAGTCGGTTCGGCTGAGTTCAGGAATATCCTCGACCGGCTCGGGGGATACGACACGACTGAAACAGGTTCGGTGCGGAAGGTGGCCTGATGTCATGCCGGGGCAGATGAGTATGTACGATGAAATGCGCGTAGGGAAAAACGAATTATATATTGATTTTTTATGGGAGAGGCAGGCCCGGAAAATCAATTTTTATTCTTGATCCGAACCTTTTAGTAAAATAAGTTAAGTAATGTGCTGATAAATTTTCTTGGGTTAATTGATTATACATAACCATAAGCAATTTTACATACATTTATTAAATCCGTCGGGCAACCGTTCAATTACGACATTCTTTGTGTGATGTCAATGGCGTTTTCAGTACATGTGAACACGGAACGATGTACCGGCTGCGGCAACTGCGTTGTCGCATGCCCGGTCAATGCCCTCGAGCTGTATACGCTCGATCCGGTAACGAAGGAGAAGATCTACAAGGTCAGGAATGGCATGTCTGTCAGTCTTGACGTCAAGATGGAACTTTGTGCCGGCTGCGGCGTGTGTGTCGAGGCCTGTCCCTATGACGTGATCCGTCTCTCCGGCAAGGGTGAGATGAGAACCCCGGCCAGTGTCTGATGAAGAGGTGGAGCGATTATGGCGAACAAGATTTCACTCAACCTGATCTCCGGGCGCACCATCCAGCAGGGCGTCTGCATTGAGTCCGGGAAGGAGAAGCCCTCCTACCGGACGGCCTGCGGGATCATCGAGATGGACCCGTCCGATCTCAGGAAGATGGGTGCCTGGAAGAACACCAATGTGAAAGTGACGAGCGAATTTGGCAGCGTGATCGTAAAGGCGGTCGAGACTACCCAGGGACCCCACCCGGGCGTTGGCTTCATCCCCATGGGCCCGTGGGCGAACTCCGTCATCAGCCCTAATACTTACTCGACCGGCATGCCGACGTTCAAAGGCGTACCGGTAACTGTCGAGGTCGCGATCAACGAACCGATCCTTCTCGGGATAGAACTGGTCCAGAAGCAGTGCGGGGTGAAGGTAGGATGACAAAGACAATGACCGATGTCGTATGCCCGTTCTGCGGGACGCTCTGCGACGACCTCGAAGTATCGCTCTCGGATGACGGGAAGCAGATCCTTGAAGTCTACAACGCATGTGTGATCGGGACCGAGAAGTTCCTGCATTCGCAGGCAAAGGACCGCGTCACCCGCCCGCGGATGAGACAGGAAGACGGCAGCTGGAAGGAAGTCAGCTATGACGAGGCTGTCGAATACACCGCCAAGATCCTCGCGAATGCGAAAAAGCCCCTGATGTACGGCTGGTCCTCGACCAATTGCGAGGCGCAGAGCGTCGGCCACGAAATCGCCGAGATGTGCGGCGCCTGCGTCGACAACACCGCGGCGGTCTGCCATGGCACGACGCTTATTGCCGTGCAGGACATCGGGATTCCAAGCTGCACGCTGGGGGAGATCAAGAACCGTGCGGATCGCATCATCTTCTGGGGATGCAACCCGGCACACGCCCACCCCCGGCACATGTCCCGGTACTCGATATATCCGAGAGGGTTCTTCACCGGGAAGGGCCACAAGAGCCGGAAGATCGTTGTAGTCGATCCCCGGGTCACCGATACCGCGAGCCTAGCCGACATCCACCTGCAGGTGGAGCAGGGCCGCGACTACGAGCTCCTGAATGCACTTCGCGTCGCCCTCAACAACGAATGGCTCCCCGACGTGGTTGCAGGAATCCCGCAGGAGAAGATCCGCGAGGTCGCCGAGGTCTGCAAGAGCGGCCGGTTCGGTATCATCTTCTTCGGCATGGGCGTGACCCAGTCCCTCTCCAAGAACCACAACATCGACGAGGCGATCGCGCTCACAAAGCACCTCAACGAGTTTACGAAATTCTCGATCATGCCGATGCGGGGACACTATAACGTAACCGGCTCCGGCGAGGTCCTCGCATGGCAGTTCGGGTTCCCGTATTCCGTCGACCTCTCGCGCGGGTTCGCACGGTACAACCCTGGCGACACGAGCACGATCGACCTTCTCTTAAGGGGGGAGGTTGACGCCATGCTCACCATCGCAAGCGACCCCGGTGCGCATTTCCCGATCAGCGCAGTCAAGCAGATCGCAAAGATCCCGTCCGTTGCGATCGACCCGCACCTGACCCCGACGACCGGCGTCTCCAAACTCCATGTCCCGGTCGCATTCGTCGGAGTCGAGGTGGGCGGTAACGCCTATCGCATGGACAACGTGCCGATCGACACACGGAAGGTCGTGGACCCGCCCGCAGGCATGCTCACCGACGAGGAGTTCCTGACCAAAGTGCGTGACCGCGTCAAGCAGCTCAAGGGGGTAAAGTAACCATGTCTGAATTCATCATCAAGAACGGACACGTCTTCGACCCGACACAGGGAATAAAGGGGGACAAGAAGGATATCGCCATCAAGGACGGCAAGATCGTCGACAAGGTCTCCGGATCCGCAAAGACGATCGATGCCAAGGGCAAGACCGTGATGGCAGGGGCCGTCGAGATCCACGCCCATGTCGCAGGACCGAAAGTCAACGTCGGCAGGATCTACCGCCCCGAGGATAAGCTCTTCACCTATATGCCGAAGAAGGGCAGCCAGCGGATGGCCGGCGGTTTCTCCATCCCGACCACGTTCAAGACCGGCTACGAGTACGCAAAGATGGGATACACGACCGCGATGGAAGCGGCAATGCCCCCGCTCTTTTCGAGGCACGTACACGAGGAGATCCGTGACACGCCAATCATCGACGAGGGCGCCTACCCGGTGTTCGGCAACAACTGGTTCGTGCTCGACTACTTGAAGAACGACGAGATCGAGAACACCGCGGCATATATCGCCTGGCTGCTCCGTGCGACGAAGGGGTATGCGGTAAAGAGCGTAAATCCCGGCGGCACGGAAGCATGGGCATGGGGGCTTAACTGTCTCTCCATCCACGACCCGGTGCCGTACTTCGACATCACACCGGCCGAGATCACCAAGGGGCTGATGAAGGCAAACGAGTTCTTGGGCCTCCCGCACTCGCTGCACATCCACCCGAACAATCTCGGGAACCCGGGCAACTACGAGACGACGCTCGACACCCTCCGGCTCACGGAAGGGATGAAGGCAAAGAACAAGTTCGGGCGCGAGCAGGTGCTGCACTTAACCCACACGCAGTTCCACTCCTATGGCGGCACCAACTGGGGCGACTTCGAGTCCAAGGCCAAGGAGATCATGGACTTTGTCAACAAGGCAAAGAACGTAACCATCGACACCGGGAACGTCACCCTTGATGAGACAACTACGATGACTGCCGACGGTCCGTTCGAGCACCACTTAACCGAACTGAACCACCTGAAGTGGGCGAACGTCGACGTCGAGCTTGAGACCGCGGCAGGCGTCGTTCCCTACATCTACAGCCCGAACATCTCGGTCTGTGCCATCCAGTGGGCGATCGGGCTCGAGCTCGGCCTCATGGCAAAGGACCCGATGCGCTGCTACATCACGACCGACCACCCGAACGCAGGGCCGTTCACCCGGTACCCGCGGGTCATCAAGTGGCTGATGTCAGCAAAGGCCCGCGAGGCCCAGATCAACGCGTTCAAGCACAAGGACAAGGTCGTGAACCAGACCAGCATCGCCGGCATAGACAGGGAGCTGTCCCTGTACGAGATCGCGCAGATGACCCGTGCAGGGCCGGCCAAGTCGCTGGGGCTCTCATCCATGATCGGCGGCTTAAAGCCCGGCATGGACGCCGACGTCGTCGTCTACAACTTCAACCCCGACAAGCCGGTTGCAAAACCCGATGACATCGAGGCCGCATTCCAGAGGGCGGCATGCGTCTTCAAGAGCGGCGTCCAGGTCGTCGCCGACGGCGAGATCGTGAGCAACGGCAACAAGCGCACGATCTGGGTCGATGCAAAGACGAAAGAGAACCCGCAGGTCATGCGCGACATCCAGGAGAAGTTCCTGAAATTCTACAGCATGACGCAGGCGAACTACGAGTCGATCGGCCACCACTTCATCCCCAACCCGTACGCGATCGAAGTGGACGCGAGGTCATGAGGTGCATCATGGAGACCGTTACCATCACCATGAAGAACCCGCCGCAACTGTATCTCGAGGCGGACAACGTAACGCCTGATAAGTTCGCGGGCAAGAGCGCTTCGCAGATCGCGGAACTGCACGTATATGAGGGCAACACGACTTCGACGCTGGGCAAGTACTTCGAGGTTGCCGGCAGCGCAGGCGCGACTGCCGCCGACACGAAGATCGTTGTCAAAGGCGATGTCAGCAAGGTCAAGTATCTCGGCATGAAGATGAGCGCCGGCGAGCTGGTCATCGAGGGATCCGCCGACCAGTACGTCGGCGCGTGGATGAGCGGCGGCAAGCTGCTGGTCAAGGGCAACGTCGACGCTTTTGCGGCCACCGGCATGAAGGGCGGCGAACTCACAATCGAGGGCAATGCAGGCAACTACCTTGGCGCGGCCTATCGTGGCGACTGGCGCGGGATGTCCGGGGGCAAGATCCTCGTCAAGGGCAACGCGGGGAGCGATGTCGGCATGTACATGCTCGGCGGCGAGATTGTCGTTAACGGCAACATCGACGTCCACGTCATGACCCACGCCGAGGGCGGCAAGGTCATCATCAAGGGCAATGCCAAGTCCAAGCTCGGCGGCCAGCTGGTCGACGGCACCATCATCGTCTTTGGAACCATCGACGTGATGATGCCCGGCTACAAGCCGGTCGGCGAGGCAGAACTCGAGATCGACGGCGTCAAGGCAAAGTTCGCCCACTTCATCGGCGACACCGGCGAGCGGAAGAAGAAGAGGAAGGGCCAGGTCATCTACGGCAACCTCTACAAGAAACTCTGAACATCTTTTTTATTTTTTCTTCAGGTGGATCCTTCCCGCAGATATGAACAAGGTCTGCACAATGAGCATAATCCGGAATTCAGAACCGGATGCCCGGGTGTTCATTATAATTCACCATCCGACCCCCTACATCAGTCTGATGCGCATCATACCATCAGTTGCGAACGAGCTTCACTCGTGGAAATACGTTCTTTTTCATGAAAGATTTGGCCGGAAATCCAAAATTGATGCAGGGGGTCGGACCACTTTTTTTCGTGCACGCACTACGATCCCAATGTTCCGGAATTCGCCCGAATGATCGTATCTGGCCGGTGATTCAGCGACGGAGAAGCCGGTATCATCGGACTGGATCGCCCGTGCCGGCCGGCCATTGTGCAGTAATCGAAATATATTGCCCGACCCCATGCATCCATCGTAAAAGAATGATTGTGGATTAGGACCGAACCCATTAACACCGGAATTGCCCGTGCCTAGGAATGCGGGAAGATGATTGGCAACCAAGACTTTTTACCCGTTTTCCACCAACAACTAGCTGCCATTGACCGGCCGGATGGCTGGGAGGGAGCGGCATGGAAGATTTCCTGATGAGAATAAACGGTTCACCGGTCCCGGCGCTGGACGGAAGGACAATCCCCGTCCTGAACCCGGCGACTGGGGATCAGGTTGCGACGATCCCGGGGGGTTCTGCGGATGACGTGCACAGGGCCGTCGCCGCGGCCGGTGAGTCTTTCCCGAAATGGAAGAAGACCACGATGAGGGAGCGGGGGAAGATACTCTTCTCGGCAGCGCAGTCGGTCCGGCAGCATGCCGGTGAGCTGGCCCGGCTGCTCACGATCGAGCAGGGAAAACCGTTGCGGGAGGCCACTGACGAGATCCGGGGGTTCTGCAATGTGCTGGAGTACTATGCGGCCGCGTCAGCCCAGCCGCTGGACCAGTTCATCGATCTTGGCAGCAGCGGGAGTGCGGTCGTCCGGCAGGAGCCGCTTGGGACCTGCGCCGCTATCATCCCGTGGAACATGCCGGCGATCATCATGGGCTGGAAGACCGCCCCGGCCCTCCTCGCCGGCAACACCCTCGTCCTCAAACCGTCCGCGACCGCTCCCTTAACCGTTCTCAGGCTCGCCGGGTTCCTCGAAGAGGCAGGGATCCCGCCCGGTGTCCTGAACGTTGTGACCGGGACAGGCGGCGAAGCTGGTGACGCACTGGTGAAGGAGAAGGAGATCCAGGCCCTCTCATTCACCGGCTCATCGGAGACCGGAAGAGGCGTCTGTGCGCTGGCTTCGGACCGGGGCATCCCGGTTACCCTCGAGCTGGGGGGCTCCGACCCGATGGTCGTCATGCCCGATGCGGATATCGATGCGGCGGTCAAAGGAGCGGTCAACGGGAGGTTCTACAACGCGGGGCAGGTCTGTACCGCGGTCAAGCGGCTCTTCGTCCATGAGGCGATTGCGGATGAGTTTGTCCAGAAACTGACGGATGCGGTCGCAGCACTGCGGTTCGGCAACGGCCTTGACCCGGACGTGCGGATGGGCCCTCTCAACAACCGGGCGGGGTACGACCATATCCGCTCGATCGTGGAATCGGTCACTGATCGGACGGAGGGGAAGATCCAAAAAAGCGGGAAGCCAGCCAAGGATCTCAACAGGAAAGGATTGTTCCATCCGCCGACCCTTGTGACTGATGTGTCGCCATCGTCACGTATCCTCGCCGAGGAGGTATTCGGCCCGGTGCTCCCGGTCGTCACCGTCCCTGACCTCGAAACAGCGATTGCGTCCGCGAACAGTTCCCCCTACGGCCTCGGGGCTTCGGTCTGGACCCATGACACGCGGGTAATCAACGAGTTCTATTCACGGGTCCATGCCGGGATCGTCTGGGTGAACCGGCACGTGAGCGTCCCGCCCGAGATCCCGTTTGGCGGCACCAAGGCAAGCGGGACCGGGCGGGAGAACGGGAAGTACGCCCTCCTCCACTACACGCGGTCGAAGACGCTGTATTATGGGGCGTAAGATCATCTTTTTCTTCGACAGCTTGCGTTTTGACAGATATAAATTCGGGTTAACCCATGTTCGATGGAAATGAGTCTCTCATGACTTTTTTTCAATACTTCTGCGATGGCACCCGCCCAGCGCGACGCCTACGAAGCCTGATGGCTTCTCGAATCTGTTATCGCTGATGCGACGACCGATACTCGCGTGTCGCGCGGCGGGCAGAGCCGTTGCCCCGCCGTGCTTCGAAGATTCTTTCATAATCTTCTTGACATCCTTCGTGAGTCCTCGGAGAGGCCCTGAGGCGGGGAGACCTCTAAATACATTTTAACTCATGGGACAATGCCGGGTGAAATCCATATGTTTTCTATCTGCGTCTCTTGGGTTGTAAAAACAACCGCCATTTGTACGAAACCTTAACGACCCTTCCCGGATAAGCTGTTCTCACTATGTGGAAGGAAGTCGGGGTCGACGAGTGGGTTGCCGGCAGGAAATCCAGTCTCGAGGATGCACGGGCGACGGTCGAGGGGATCATTAAGCGGGTTCGGACCGAAGGGGATAAGGCTCTCAGGGATCTTGCAAAGAAGCACTGCGACCTGACCGAGATCGCCGTCTCCGATGAGGAGCGCGAGGCGGCCTACGACGAGGTCGACACGAAGGTTGTCGAGAGCCTGATCGAGGCCGAGGCCCGGATCGAACGCTTCCACGAGCTCCAGCGCCCCCGCGATCTCTGGCTGGAGAACATCGAGCCCGGCATCGTGCTTGGCGTCAAGACCACCCCCCTCAACCGCGTGGGCCTCTACGTCCCCGGCGGGCGTGCGGCCTATCCCTCGTCAGCGCTCATGTGCGCAGTCCCGGCCCGGGTCGCGGGGGTTGAAGAGATCTGCGCCTGCTCGCCCCCGCCAATCAAGCCGCTGACCCTCGTCGCACTCGACATCGCGGGGGTAACCGAGATCTACAATGCCGGCGGGGCGCAGGCGATCGCAGCGATGGCGCTTGGCACCGAATCGATAAAGCCGGTCCAGAAGATCGTCGGGCCCGGCAACGTGTACGTTACCCTTGCAAAGATGATGCTGCGCGAGCAGGTCGAGATCGACTTCCCGGCCGGCCCCTCCGAGATCGGGATCATTGCCGACGGCACGGCGGATCCGGAGATTGTCGCCGCCGACATCCTCGCGCAGGCCGAGCACGACCCGAACGCAGCCTGCATCCTTGTTACAACCGATAAAAAACTCGCGGACAAGGTAGGAAAGGAGGTCGCAGCGATGGCTGCAAAGGCCAAAAGAAAAGAGATCGTCAGCAAGTCGCTCGAAAACTGCGGTTATACGATTGTCCCTGACATCGACGCGGCGGTTGCGGCAATGGACGAGGTCGCTCCCGAGCACCTCTCTATCCAGGTCGCCGACCCGCTGCCCGTGGTCACGAAGGTGAAGAACGCCGGGGCCATCTTTGTCGGAAAGTACTCGGCGGTTGCCTGCGGGGATTACGCTGTGGGCACCAACCATGTGCTCCCGACCGCAGGCTATGCGAAGACCTACTCCGGGCTGGATGTCCAGCACTTCCTGAAAACTGCAACCGTCGAGATCCTCGACAGGGAAGGCCTCAATGCAATCGGCGACATTGTCGAAACGATTGCTGATGCAGAAGGACTTTTCGCTCACGCGGACTCGGTCAGGATCCGGCGCAGAAGCAACTAACCCCTTTAAAAAAAATTATTTATTTTCTTCAGAACCTGTCCGGATGCTTCATCGTCTCGCCACGATTCCTGCCACTGCAACGAACAGCAGCGCTGCCAATGGCAGGTACAGCGGCACCGGTATCTCCTCCGGAGGGTTTTCCGGTGGCAGCAGCTCGACATCGGCAGTTGCATACTCCCCCGCCGTATCCCGGATCCTGTCGACGGGAGAACTGACAACGTAGATTGTATACCTGCCCGGTTTGGGGTTCCCGAGAATGACGGACGTGTCCCAGTTGTACTGCCATCTTCCGTTTTTCAGGTTGACCGGGGCGGTGGTGAACAGTCCCCGCCCGGCCGGGATATTCAGGTTCTCCAGCGTCACACCCCTGATATTGAGGCCGGGGCCCGTCACGAAAAGGTAGACCGCGATCGTCTTGACGCCGGTGATCGAGCCGGAAAGTTCAATCGTATCGCCGATATGTGCCTGGGCCGGGGTTGCAGTAATCGACATGGAGACCGCCCCGCAGACAGGCACAAGGAGGCAGGCAAGAAAGGCAGCAAGGACTGCGAGAAACGCCCGGCGCATTGGATCACAGGTTTGTTGCAGGGGGGGTTTAAAGGTGGCGGAATTACAACTGTGTCAGAACTCGACCACCATTACGGCCTCCTCCTCCTTCCGGAGCTCGCCCTGCAGGTGCGTCGCATCGAACTCGTACGTATCCCATGGGTTATACTTCTCGTACAGCTCGCATTTGTCCAGCACGTCGACGAATTCCTTGAGGAAGATCCGGGGGATGACGTCGATTCTGCCCCCGAACCGGGTCGTGATCTTCTTGATCATCGCCCGGATGAACCGGTGGGAGATCCGCTCCCGGTCGACCTCGCTGTATGCCTGTGCGTAGATATCGACGACCTTGAGGGCGACCTGCTCAAGCTTTTTCGTGTCGAACTTTGTCAGGATGATCTGGGGCTGGCGGGGGTTCTTGTAGGCATCGGTCTGTACGACACTGATCCGGTCATAGAGCGGCGGCACCGACCGGATCCCGCGGGAGCCGTCGAACATGGCCGGCGTTCCGGTAAAGAGTAGGTAACAGCGCGGCATCCCGCCGGAGTCCAGTGCATCAATGAGCTGGACAAGCGTGTGGTACCCCTTGTCCCGCTGGTTCTTGGGAAGCGCCTGCGTCGTCTCCATCTCGTCGATGGCAACGGCAAGCCCCTTGTAACCGGCACCCTGCATGATGGTGATGAGCCCCCGCAGGAACAGCAGCGCCACGGTGTCGTCGATGTCGCCCTTGATGCTCGCCTTCTGCTTGAAGTCCCTCCCGATGTTCGGCTCCGCTGCTATCCAGCCGAGTGCGGCCTGTGCAAGCTGGAAATCCCCGGTATTGTTGGCCTTATAGTAGGTACGCAGGGCAGCGGCGAGTGCCGTGTTCATCTCAGAGATGCCGGAAAGGGCAGACTCTATCTCGCGTTCGGTTGCCGCTTCGAGCGCAGCGTCGTCAAGGCTCTCCCCGCTGACCGCGATTAACCGTTCTTCGATGGCAAAGAGCCAGTTGTCGACGACTGTCTTGAGGGCGCGCTCCTCTTCCTGTGTCCGTAAGCTGGCACAGATCTGCTGGTACATTGCCCTGAGCTTGTAGAGGGGGGTCGATGAGGAGATGACGATATGGGAGGTGGCAAACCCCTTTTTCCGTGCCATCTCGAGGGCACGTGCGACAAGGAAGGTCTTGCCGCTCCCGTAGTCCCCCCGGATGAACTTGAGGTCGCCTCCTCCCTGCGCTACGTAATCGAGCTGCTTCCCGATCGCACCCTCCTCGATCTCGAGCCCGACCGCGATCCGTTCGAGGCCCCCGGCAGGCACCGTGCCCCTGCGCAGCGCATTGATGATATTGATGCTCTCAAGCCGTGCCTTGTCCATGCGTTCAGTTTCCGGCATACTCGTATACCTCCCCGTCCTCCCCGACTCCCTTCTTTTCGATCAGTACCATGTTTCCTGCCGCTGCTTTCTGGATGATCCGGTTTACCAGCCCCACGACCCTGCGGGTGTTTAAGGCTTTCCGGAGCTCGATCTCTGTTGCTTTCTTATGGGAACGAAGGAATTCAACAATCTTCTGTTCCTGCTCGTCAAGGTTCAGCTCGTCCCGGATCTGCCGGGCTACCGGAACCTCCACCGGTCGAATTTTTACTACCGGCAGATCGATCACCGGCCGATCGGCGATAGCATTATCCTTGCATTCCCGGATCAGAGTTAGGAAATCCTCCAGCCGGATTGCCTGTGCATGGACGGGGAGGACATCGATCCCCCGCAGGCAGAGCCGCTTGCAGGTCACGTAATCGGATTCCTCAAGCGCGTGGCGTGCAGCGATTAAAAGTGCGATCGCGAGCAGCTCGAGACCCTCGGTATTCAGGCTCGTCCTGCGCTCATCGAAGCGCTGGATCAGGTGGTCCATCAAGCGGCGCATCCGGTGCATGGGGCGGGTGGCGTCCACGACCACCGCTGCGACGCGGTGGAGATCGGAAGACCGTTTCACGTTGTTGAGAATGTAAATCATCACCTTCTCGCACTCACGGTCATCCCCCGTTGCTGCAAGGAACCTCGCATATTCGAGGCCGCCGGTAAGGTAATCTGCGCGGTATGCACGGTAATACCATGATCTGGCCTCGGATGTGTTCTTCGTATCCTCATAGAACCGCGCCGTCTCGAGAAGGCTTGCAATATTGATATCCTTTGATACAACAGCAAGAAAACGGCTCAATGCTTCAGGGGCGGGGAGCGTTGTTACAAGGAACCTGCGATAGCTGCCAATAATCCGGCCGAGCAGTTCCAGGTCGTTCTTTGCCTTCAGTTCACCGGCGATGAGCTTCTCGTAACCTTCAAGGGCGGCCTTGTGCTCCCCGGCTGCAGCCTTAAGATCGCACGCAAGGAGCCGGTATAGGGGAGTATCAGAATGCGCAAGGAGCAGCGTGCAGGTATCAAGTGCCCTGCGGTGCTCACCGGTAGCCGAGAGGAGCAGGATATAGTCGGCAAGAATCTCGCTGTCAGAAACGGTTTTCGTATAGTCGGCATAGGCATCGAGTGATGCAGGAGTGTCGTACCGCGCGAGGGCGGAAAGGTACTTCTTCAGGAGGATGGAATCGCCGGACTGGCGGTATGCCTCCAGTGCGGCGGCAGCAGCTTTCCTGTATTCTGCAGCGAGGAAAAGAGCGTCGAGGTACTCGTGGCTCAGTACCTGTTCGCCTAAGAGGTTCTTGTGAGCGGCAAGCGCCTCCGATGAATCCCCGATCCCGATCAGTGCTTTAACGAGGTTTCTTGCATCCGCCTCCCGTTTTCCGAGGCTGACGAGGCGCTTTAGAACCGGCAGTGCGCCGCGGTAATCGGAACGGGAGAGAAGGTAATCCGCATAGCTACGGAGCGCTTCCATGTTCATCGGATCAAGGTGGATGGCGGCAGCATATTCAGCGATTGCCTTATCATCGCCTTTTGCCTCAAGTACTTTTCCAAGGTAACTGTGGACATAGCTGGAATCCGGCATCATCTCCTTAAGATCGCGGAAATGGACTTCTGCGTCCTCCAGCCTGCCGGTATTGAAAAGGTTGGTTGCAAGGAGTACTTCGATTGCCTGGTCCCGTTCCGAACCGAGAACTTCGAGGCAGAGCCGGAGTGACTCCTGGTACCTCCCCTCTTCAAAGAGCCGGAACGCTCTCTTTTTCTGTTCTTCACGAGATGGTGCGATCAAGGCTCCACTTCCTCAACCCTGATATCTGCAAAAGGCGGCGGACGTCTGTATTCTGTATAATACAATCCTCCAGTAACGTTTGCATCCGACTGGTTATAGGCTTGCCTCTCATCACGGGACCGTCTTTTCGTGCCATTCTTCTCTCTGACGGAAAAGAATGAGGTGCCCTGCGGGAGCACGCTCAACCGGTTCACGATCCGGAGTGCAGGTTTAATGCTTCAACGCTGCTGCAACAGCTTCGCCAAAAGCCTTCGCTGCAGAAGGGCCGTTTGCCGTGATTATGGATCCTTCCGCAACAACTGGGGCATTGACGAGAACAGCCCCTCCTTTTCTCATCTCTGCAACTGCATCGGGAGATGCAAACACCGTTGCGTTCTTCCCTTTCAGGATACCTGCCCGTGCAAGCACAACCGGCGACAGGCAGATAGCTGCAATCAGCTTCTTTGCTGCTGAAAAGCCGGCAACAAGCCCTGCAAGATCCCTGTTTCCCCAGAGGTAGGCCGGCGAGCCCGGTCCCCCGACAATAACGAGCCCTTCGTACTTTACGGGATCAGCATCGGAAAATTTGAGCGTGGCCTGTGCTGTTCCTCCCAATGCCCCATGGCAGGTTTCCGTGCGTGTCGATGCGATATCGTATGCGATCCCATGCCGTTTGAAGACGGAGAGAGGCTCGTCAAGCTCTTCGTCCCTGTAACCTTCCGGTGCAATGGCGACGAGAAGTGTCATGGGGAACCTGTTGGCGGATGACTACAAGAACGTTACTGGTGTTCGCCAAGATGACGGGCAAGTGCGGTCTCGGGTTTGTACTTCCGGGCGATTGCAAGCGCCGTTGCCCGTAGTTCATTGTGGTCCCGGATGCAGCTGGCCGGTGGCGGGGACTTGCGGAGGATTGCAGAGGTGTTCTCCGTTATCTGGATCAGTTCGGTCGCAATAACGGCGTTCAGCCAGAGCAGGTCGGCAAGCATCTGATGCGTCTCATTGTTCTCCATACCCGGTATTCTTGTCTCCATAACTAATAAAGGATAAAACAGCACGGGAACGGCAACGTTCATTGTCCGGCATGCCGGATCACTGGTACAAATGACCACCCACCTTGAAAAGATCCGTAAGCTGGGGCGGTCTGCCAACCCGTTCTTTTGTCTCATGGGAATCGATATTGTATCCACAGGCGATGGCAGGGCTGCCTTACGCATGGAGATACGCCCGGACATGCTCAACGGCGTCGGCTGGCTGCAGGGGGGCATATTCACTGCGCTTGCCGATGAAGCCATCGCGCTCGCCCTGTACCAGACACTTTCGCCGGATGAAGGGATTGCGACGATCTCGGAGTCGACCAGTTTCATCAGGGGAGTCCGCGAGGGATCCTTACTCGCGGAGGGGCGTGTTGTACGAAAAGGGCGCCGGGTTGCCTTTGCTGAAGGTGAGGTATGGGCAGACGGTCCGAAGAGAACGCTGCTTTCAAAAACATCGGCCGCGTTTGCAGTCACGTCAAAGAAGCCGGTGAACGATGATTAAACGGATTTCCCTGAAATGAAAAATTATTTTTTGGACTTTTCCTTTTCATTCAGTGTTTTTCTCTTCTGAATTATATAATAAACAAAAGCTCCGCAGATTATCACAGCGGCGATCACGCCAACTACCATCATCATGGTACTGGTATCTGCCTGCTGTTGTGCACGGGCAATTCCTGCAGATGCCTCACTGTTCTCCGGATCGAAACTGAGAACACGGTTGTATGCTGCGATTGCCGCCGGGTAGTTTCCGATAGTATAGTAAGCATCGCCCATGTCTTTCCAGGTTTTTGCTTTCTGGAACAGGGAGAGATCATTTGCCTGGGTGTCAAATGCAAACGCCAGCGTGTATGCATCGATTGCACCCTGATAATTCGCGAGTTTCATGAGCGCATCGCCCTTGTTGATCAGGGCAATGGTATAGCCCGGTGTGATTTTAATTGCAGTATTGTACGAGGCAACTGCCTCATCGTAGCGACCGAGACGGTACAGAACATATCCCTTATTGTTCCAGAGCTTGTCAGACTCTTCAAAGGCAAGAGCCTGGTTGATGGTCTCAAGCGCCCCCGTATAGTCCCCAAGCTCGATCTGCACCTTGCTTTTGTCCACGAGTGCATACTGCCGGACACCGGATGAGACAAACAGCGACGTGTTCATCGCAAGCGCCTGATCGAGAAGTGGAAGCGCGCTCTTATAATCGCCGACATTGACATACTGGTCTGCACGGTTATACAAAGCTATAGCAGGGTCTTTTGATTCTGAATCATCGTCACCGGCCATGACGGAAGGTATCATGCTCAGCATGAATATACCGATGATTATCAGGAAACATAGTGTTCGTGGTTTCATAAGATACCTCTGGATACGATTACCTGTATATTTTGGTCTGGCCTGAATATTTGGGCTTTCCGGTTGGAATGTTCTGGTATTTTCTTAGCGACGGGAGATGATAACAATAATACGGATTGCCGGCGAATGATACCATGAACGGGGAGACTTTCTTGAAGTACATCATTATTACCGGCGGTGTAATGAGCGGTCTTGGAAAGGGGATCACAGCGGCTTCAGTAGGACGGATCCTGAAAAACAGGGGATACAACGTGACCGCAGTCAAGATCGACCCGTATCTGAATATCGACGCAGGGACGATGAACCCGGCGCAGCACGGGGAAGTCTTTGTACTCAAGGACGGGGGGGAGGTCGATCTCGACCTTGGCAATTATGAGCGTTTCCTTGATATTGAACTTACATCCCCGCACAATATAACGACCGGCAAGGTTTACCGCACGGTTATCGAGAAAGAGCGCCGTGGTGATTTTCTCGGCGAGACCGTCCAGATCATCCCCCATATCACCGATCAGATCAAAGCGTGCATCCGGCAGGCGGCAGAGGAGGAATTCCCGGATGGTATAAAGGCCGATATCTGCCTGGTCGAAGTCGGCGGCACTGTCGGTGACATTGAGAGCATGCCTTTCCTTGAGGCAATCCGACAGATGCGGGCTGAAGTACCTGAACACGATTACGTACTCATCCACGTGACGCTGATCCCCGAGGATACTATGGGGGATCTCAAGACAAAGCCGACCCAGCACTCGATAAAGGCGCTGCGGGAGCTCGGGCTTTATGCAGATATCATTGTCGGCAGGAGTGAACGTCCCATCGGAGCCCACACCAAGCGCAAGATATCTGCATTCTGCGATCTTCCGGCCAGCTCTGTCATAAGCGCCGCGACAGCACCGGATATCTACGGGGTACCCATGGAGCTCGAAAAAGAGGGACTTGCGGATGTGCTCACTACCCGCTTAAATCTCGAGAAACGGGTGCCGGACACTGAATGGTACCGGGTTGTTACGAGGGAATATACGAACCGGGTGACGGTGGGAATTGTCAGCAAGTATGGGATCGAGGATGTATACATAAGCATCAAGGAAGCCCTGAAGCACGCGGGGAGGGCTCTCTCCACAGAGGTTAAGATCGCCTGGCTTGACGCCGAACGTTACGAGAAATGCCAGCTCAAGGATTATGACGGGATCCTGATTCCCGGGGGATTCGGCAGACGGGGCATCGAGGGCAAGATCGAAGCGATCAGGTTTGCGCGGGAAAATAAAATTCCCTTCCTGGGGCTCTGTCTAGGGTTCCAGTTATCGGTCATTGAGTATGCAAGAAATGTGCTGGGAGTACCTGATGCGACAAGCGAGGAGATGGGGGAGGGAACCCATGTCATCGCATTGCTGCCGGAACAGGAGGGGGTCACTGACCTTGGGGGGACGATGCGGCTCGGCGACTACCCGGTGGAGATCCGGAACAATACTCTCGCCAAGAAGTTATACGGGCTCACTCAGATTACGGAACGGCACCGCCATCGGTATGAGGTCAACCCGCGGTTTATCCGGAAGCTCGAAGAGGCCGGGCTTGTCTTTTCAGCCATCAATAAAAACCGGATGGAATGTCTCGAACTGAACAGTCATCCGTTCTTCTTTGCCACCCAGTTCCACCCGGAGTTCCGGTCACGCCCGACCCGCCCCTCGCCGCCTTATCTCGGCTTTGTCGAGGCGTGCAGGATAAACAAGAGAACGCCTTGAAGAGAGAGGGATCCTATGGTTAATACTGAGAAATTCATCAGCAGTGCGATTGCCGAGATTCGTACGATGGCCGGCAACGAGCGGGTGGTCATGGCACTCTCGGGAGGTGTCGACAGCTCGGTGTGTGCCGCATTAGCTTCCCGTGCGATTGGCGACCGGCTCATCCCGATCTACATTGATACTGGCCTTATGCGGAAAGGTGAGACGGAACGGATCCGGACAATCTTTGGGGATATCAGTCTCAAGGTCGTCGATGCGGGCGACGAGTTCATCGGGGCGCTTGCAGGTATCACCGATCCTGAGGCGAAACGCAAAGCCATCGGCGAGAGATTCATCCGGGTCTTCGAACGCGAGGCAAAGATGCTGGGTGCGACCTGCCTGCTCCAGGGGACGATCTACCCGGACCGGATCGAGAGCGAGGGAGGGATCAAAAGCCACCATAACGTCGGCGGAATGCCCCTGCACATGGAATTTAAAAAGGTCCTCGAGCCAATCCGTGACCTGTACAAGGATGAAGTCCGGGAAGTTGCGGGAGCTCTTAATCTTCCCAGGGAGATCCAGCACCGGATGCCGTTTCCCGGCCCCGGCCTTGCCGTGCGGGTGCTGGGCGAGGTCACAAAGGAGAAGGTCGCGGTCATCCGAGAGGCGAACTGGATCGTTGAGGACGAGCTGGTCGAACAGTACCGCCCGTGGCAGTGCTTCGCTGCACTTTTAGGACTCGGCACCGGGGTCAAGGGGGACAACCGTATCCATGGGTGGATCATCGCGATCCGTGCAGTTAATTCCCGGGACGGGATGACGGCCGATCCGCTGGATATCCCGTTCGAACAGCTCCTCCGCATCGGGTCCCGGATTACCTCGGATATCCCGAGCGTCGCCCGGGTCGTGTATGATATAACGCCCAAACCCCCTGCAACAATCGAATACGAGTGATCGCATGAAACAAACCGCTCCAATAAAGAAAGAGGAAACGATGAAGGAACAACAGGATTTTCGCATGCTCGATTCCACTTACTACATGCCCGCGTTCTCGCGGGAGATGATGCTCGTCCGCGGCCAGGGATCGACGGTATGGGACGCTGATGGCAA
Organism: Methanoregula sp. PtaU1.Bin051; assembly: GCA_002067895.1. GTDB lineage: Archaea > Halobacteriota > Methanomicrobia > Methanomicrobiales > Methanospirillaceae > MVRE01. The sequence continues at coordinate 31,774 of MVRE01000004.1, forward strand.
GGAATACATCGATTGTGTCGCCGGGATCGCCGTCTGCAGTACCGGCCACTGCCACCCGGACGTTGTCACCGCGATCTGCGACCAGGCTCACCGGCTCATCCACTGCTCGAATCTATATTACATCCCGCACCAGGGGGAACTGGCAAAAAAGCTTGTTGAAATCACCGGCATGCACAAGGCGTTCTTCTCCAACTCCGGTGCCGAGGCAACGGACGGGGCGCTCAAGCTTGCACGGGTACGGACCGGCAGGAAAAAATTTGTCGCGTTCAAACACGGCTTTCACGGACGGACGGTCGGTTCCCTTGCGGTCACCCACAAACCTGCGATCCGCGAACCGTTCGAGCCGCTGGGTATCCCCTGCACATTCGTTGATTATGGGGATCTATCCGGCCTGAAGAAAGTGGTAGACCGCGATACGGCAGGGGTGATCGTCGAACCAATCCAGGGCGAGGCCGGGGTGATCATCCCGCCGGATGGTTTCCTCGAAGGGATCCGCGAGGTCTGCGACAAGTCCGGAGTACTCATGATCGTCGACGAGGTGCAGACCGGCATGGGACGGACGGGAAAGTGGCTGGCAATCCAGCACACGAAGGCGGTCCCCGACATCGTCACGCTCGCCAAGGGGATCGCAAGCGGCTTTCCCATGGGGGCGCTGCTCGCCCGCGAAGGGCTCGAGTTCAATAAAGGGGAGCACGGCAGCACTTTTGCCGGTGGACCGGTTGCCTGTGCAGCTGCTCTCGCGACAATTACGGTCATTGAGAAGATCCTGCCCGATATAGCCCGGAAAGGGGAACGGTTCAGGAAGGGTCTCTCCCAACACAACCCGCGTGTCCGCGGGCTGATGATCGGGATTACTGTCGGTGAGAACTGCCCTCAGGTCCAGAAGAAGTGTGCGGAAGAGGGCGTGCTTGTCAACTGCGCTGCGGACGGGAACCTCCGCCTCGTGCCGCCGCTTGTCATTACCGATGATGAGATCGATCGCGTTATCCGGGTGATCAATGGAGCACTTGGTCCGTAACTGTTTCAGGACCGGCGGGTATGTCTTTGCAAAGAAGGCGGACAATATTGCACGCGGTCACGTGATCTCCCGCATCGCCCGCCTTGCGAGCAACGAGAACCCGGAGCCCCCCTCCTCTGCCGTGATCGAGAGCGGGAGCAATGCACTGCGTCAGGCGAACAGGTACCCCGATGAACGCGTGGAGATCCTTATCTCGGCACTGAAGAAGCACTACGGCGACTATGCGTTTGTAACCGGTGTGGGCATGGATGGGGTGATCGAGACGCTGATCCGGACACTGGTCGACCCCGGTGAGAAAGTCGTAATATCGACACCCACCTTTTCGTTCTACGCTCTTGCTGCTGCGGCGCAGGGAGCAACGGTTGTTTCCGTTCCGCGCAACACGGATTTCTCGGTCGATCCGCGGACCATGGTGGCAGCCGGAAGGGATGCTAAAGTCATGGTTCTCTGCTCCCCCAACAACCCGACAGGTAATGCAACCCCGGTCCACGTAGTTGAGGAGATCCTAAAAGCAATCAACGGTATATTGTTTCTCGACTGCGCATACGTGGAGTTCTCGGACATCGACTACCTGCCCCTGCTTAAAAAGTACAAGAACCTCGTGATTGGCAGGACGTTTTCCAAGGTACATTCCCTTGCCGGTCTCCGGATCGGGTACGCGTTCGTGCCGGCATGGTTGCAGCCGTATTACATCCGGGCAGGTACTCCATTCACGGTCAACAGTGTTTCAGCAGTCGCCGCGGCAACCGCTTTGGAAGACCGGGATCATGCAGCACGGTACATCGCCCAGGTGCGGCGCTGGCGGAAACGGTTTGCCGGAGAAGTGAAATATCCTGTAATGCCTTCGGATGCCAATTTCGTGCTCGTGGATGTTTCACCACGCACCGGTGATGCAATGGTTGCAGATCTTGCAGAGAGGGGTGTGATTGTCAGGTCATGCCGGAGCTTTTCCGGACTGGATGACCACTATATACGTGTCAGCATCGGCGAAGACTGGGAGAATGAACGGTTTATATCCATGATCAATTCACTATGATGTGCGGGATTACGGGGACGCCGGGGACCGGAAAGACAAAGGTTGCGGATGAGCTTGCACGGAGAGGGAATACCGTTGTGCATTTGATAACAACAATAGGGCCGTACGTAACTGGTATCGATGAGAGACGCGACACGCAGATCATCGATGTCGACCGGTGGTCTGCCGGGTTCCGGAAGATTGACGGTTTTGTCGAAGGCCACATTGCCCACCTGCTTCCCTGCGACAGGATCGTGGTACTCCGTTGCCGTCCGGATGAACTGCGAAGAAGGTTGCAACTGCGCAAGTACCGGAAAGAGAAGATTGACGAGAACGCGGAAGCAGAAGCCCTCGATGTCTGCCTAATCGAGACCGTAGAACGGTTCGATCCGTCGCAGATCCTTGAGCTCGATACAACTTCACAGGATGCTTCGCATTGTGCTACGCTGATAGATCTCTTTGCCAAAGGGGAGATCCCATCGGCATTCGGAACAATCGACTGGTCCGGTTATCTGGGGGCCTCCTGATGACGCTGGACAGCTACCGGGCACATGTCAAGATTTACATGGACCCGGTCGTTTCAATCGCAATCCGCCTCGGTCTGACTCCGAACTTCTTTACGTTAGCTGCCTTTGCAGCGTCAGCAGTCGCCGGCGTGCTCTTTTATTTCAGGCTGGAACCGTACGCGATTCTCGCAGTCCTCATAAACGCTTTCTGTGATGCGCTCGACGGCGCGGTTGCCCGCGAGATGAAGATCCAGAGCGTACGGGGGGACTTCCTCGATCATGCGGTCGACCGGTACGCGGACATCTTCATCATTACCGGTATTTTTGCTGGGGGACTGGTCAGCTGGCCGGTCGGTGTCATTGCCCTTACCGGCGTTCTCATGTCGTCGTATCTCGGCACGCAGGCCCAGGCAGTCGGTGTCGGACGTTACTACGGGGGACTGCTCGGGAGGGCCGATCGTCTCGTGCTCATTATCATTATCGGTGTCATCGATATCATTTTACCGGCAGGACTTTTCGGTATCACGTTTATGACGTGGCTACTGCTCTTTTTTGGAATCTTCGGCCATGTCACCGCCTTTCAGCGGTTCGCGTACGTGTGGGCAAAGGTCAAGTAATTTTATTCGTATCCGGTTCCGCCGAAATTGCAGGCCATGTACCTACGAGGGCTCCCCCTCTCCTGTAATTATCTTCTTAACGTATTCCAGAGCCGCTTTCGCATCCACCCGTTTCTGGTCGCAGGAATGATCTGAGATCCATATGGCAAACCGCTCCCTTGTGCCGGCCTCGATGGAACCTTCAGCGACAGAGATGATCCGGGAATACGTCCTCTGGGGGTAGAAGAGCGATTGCGCAGCTGCAAGAATCGCATCATGGGCTGCAGCATCGATGATCCCATCACACAACGCATTTTTCAGCGTGCAGCGGATATTAACGAGCGGTTCTGAGAGCGCAAGGCCGGAATCAGGATCGAAGACGAGAGCGACCTCATCATCGGATACCAGTTCACCGCTCCTGTACATCCGGTAAATCTCCCCAATGCCTTCCATGCCCAGCGTGTCAAGCTCGGCCGCCCGGAGCGCTCCCATGCTGGATGCCCCTATCACCTGGACGCCGGCCTTTATTGCCGAAAGGATCTCGCGATGGCCGACCGCCGAGTCCTGGTGGAATACCCCGTCGATCAGGCAGATGATCGTCGCGCCGTCCCTGACAGCAGCAAGGATATCGCCCCGCCGTGCCGGGGGGCGGTATTCCGCATCGGGCAGGATGGAATCCGCTGCCGATCGCTCAAGGCTTGGCCCGAGAAATACGATGGTCCTGTGCATGTGTCGCTCTCCGGCCCTTCCGATCCGGATCCATGGCAAACGCCTCGAGGCCCGGGACAATCACCCGCACGACCGGGATACCGATCTCTTCCCGGGTTAAATCAACGACGATAACCCGGTCGAGCCCCTGTTTTGCAAGGGCGGCGATCATAATCCGGATATCCTTGAGGAAATCATCGGTATCAAAGGAAGGGATCGCAGTGAAGTCGACAGTCCCGTTGTCCCTGAACCAGTAGGCATTCATCCGCTTGGTCCGCTCGTATCCCATCCGTTTCCGCAGGAGCGCAACCGGCGTGTCTTCCCGCGCCCCGTGGATCTGGGTGAGCCTGCTCTGGGCGACCTCGGTGAGAGCCCGCATGACGGCGATCCGGGCGCTGGTATGCGTCCCCATGCCCATGGTAAGGAGCATCGGATCCTTCAGCTGTACGTCATCGGCGACTGCTGCCATGGTCGGGATCCCGATATCGCTCGTGATGTTGCGGATGATGACCTCGACACCGGCATCCGCGAATTTCTTCTGCATCCAGTTGATCAGCGGATCATTGATATTCGTAACAGCACGGCCGGTGTTACGCGATAATTCTACAAGCGACCATGCATCCCGCTCGATCACCTCGCAAAGGCCGTGGAATATGGCCTCCTCCATCGTGTTGCCCGAGGCAAGGCCGTTGGTATTCGTCCTGAAAAGCGGATGGAACCTTGGAGGAAGCGGATGAAATACCGCCTCTGCAGATATGAATGTCGGTTCGTCGTTTGCGATATCATAACCCCCATACCACGGCAGGATCTGGTCCGGATTGGCTTCCAACGGGAGGATAAGATCCCGCGGGTCGACAATTCTCCCCCTGCCGAAGAGTTCAAGGTAAAGTCCGCGCTCGATCCGCCGGTTATGGACTTCCGAGGAGTACCGCTCGATCCCTTCCATGATCGCCGAGATCCGGGACTCCTCGACCGTTGCCCCCTTGCCGTTGTAGACTGTAATCGCCCCGTCCTCGGCCGTGGGGCGGATGCAGGAGAATACGGGGATTCCGATCCGATCGAGGTTCGTGATGTCGGCGACCCGCGTGATTCCCGCAGCCGGTACTTTCGGCTCGATACGGGCAAGCGTCTCTTCGAGCGGGACTGCCCGCTGGGTCTCATTGTTGTAGGTCTTTTTACAGGGCTTCAGTTCCATGGAACACCAGGTTGTCGGTTCATCTGCATGCCGGGGTCAGGTGCATTATCCTGCATAGCACCGGACGGATTTGATCAGTTTAAAAAATAGGCGGTGCTGTCGTTTATACATGTTCATCAACCGATCGTTATGCTTGGAACAACTGCCAGCGTTCAACCCTGCTGCATGTAGCGCTTCAGTTCTCAGCCGAAATCTCAGAAAAAGCTCTCCAGCGTTTTCTGCCCCGCTTTTACGGAAAAGCTCTCCATCGCTTTGTTTACGCGTTCCGGAGAGAAATCATACTGGTCGCAGAGCATTTTACGAATGCCTTCGGGATCAGGACAGCCCCACGAGAGTTCGTACGCGTCCGTGACCAGAGGATGCAAAAAGAGCTCAATCGCCGGTTCCGGGTCAAATCCCGGCATCTTTTCACGAAGCTTGCTCTCAAACTCCCCGCTCCGCACGATCTTCAGTCCGGTCTTTGCCCCGACACCGTTTATACCGGTATTGAAATCGGTCCCGACGAGAATCCCGATCCGGACCAGCTGCTCACGGGAGATTGACAGGCCGGCGAGGACGTCGGAAAGGACAATCCGCTCGGGAACGACAGTTATGGATCTCCCCCGGATCTTCCGTTTGCCCGAAACCGTGAGGTTGCGGACAAGCACCGGGGCACCAAAAAGAAGGGTGTCGTAATCCTGAGACACGACATACCGTACATCACCGCGCGCAGCCATATATGCCGCCTGCGCCTCGCCTTCGCCCGGCGCCTGGAGGACAGGAATGCCAAGAAGACGCAGCAATTCCTTTGAGCTTTCTATAATGGCGTCATCGACACGCGATGACGCCCGGGCCTGTTTGTATGCTTCCTCCTCGTCCCCGCGCTCCAGCGCTTCTTTCCACCGTTCACCGGCGTCCGTGCGGATTTTTTTTCGTTCATTGAGGGTCTCCTGCTTGAGCTCGGTGGGTTTACCGTCAAAAACAAAGACCGGTTTTATCCCTTTCTCGAGGAAAGTTGCCATCCGGAAAAGGATGCCGGACAGGTGGGATGTGACGCGCCCGTGCCGGTCCATGAGGGGCGTCCCGTCCGGCTGACGGATGATGGTTAAGAACTGGTAGAGCGCGTTGTTCGCATCAATGGCAGCGGCACCGGCAAGGCTTTCGAATCCGACCGGCGACTTGTAATCCGCGATAATGTCCCGTAACGCAACACCCATGATATCTCCTGCGGATGGCAGGTATCAGCGGTAGACCCGCTTCGAATATTCCCCGACCAGCTCGTTGAGATGGGATATGGCCATGTCATGTTTTATCGCCATTCTCTTGGCCATCTCTTCAAGGTTGGAACGCAGCATGCGCTCCCGCGAGACCACACTCTTCTCAAGCTTCCTGACTTTGACCTGTAACGAAAGGAAGAGCCCGCCCAATGATAGCATCATCAGGGTGGCGGCAACTGCAATCGTAAGATCCTGCCAGAACCTGAGGATCAGGACGAGTGTGGAGATGATCATGACAACCGTGAGAAGGATATCGAGAATGTATTCACGAATCTCCATGCTTTTAGATGATGAAGATACAGTAATTAAGCTAACTATATCAGGAGCCCCCCATGGACATTCGACATTTCATCCCGTTTCTCGTTATGCCACTTCTGCTGGTAATTGTCGAGATTGGCGCGCTCGCCCTTTCCCTTCCAGTGCAGGCTGCGGGGATCACAGCTTTTGAGGATCCCGAATCAGTCGCAAACCCGTTTATCTTCATCGCGATCCTGCTCCTGTTCACTGCATTTTTACTTTTTCTCATAAAGTTCGGTTTAAAACGGATAATCGGTCTTGTCATCATCGGATCCATCTTCATTACATTCTGCTATGTTTTCTGGGCCATTATATTCGCGATATTGGGATCTACCGACATCGCTATAATCCTGACACTCGCCGTTTCTACAACTGCTACCGTCCTGCTTTACAAATATCCTGAGTGGTACGTCATCGATGTACTGGGGATCCTTATCGCAGCCGGCGTGGCATCAATCTTCGGGGCATCCCTGGACATCCTCCCGGTCGTCATCCTCCTTGTAATCCTCGCAGTTTACGATGCTATCTCGGTTTACAAAACAAAGCATATGATCACGCTTGCCGAGGGAGTGATCGACCTCAAGACCCCGATCCTCTTTGTTATCCCCAAAAGAAGGGATTACTCGTTCATCCGGGAGGGGATCGGGAAGCTCGAGGATGGCGGGGAGCGGGCGGCTTTCATCATGGGAATGGGTGACCTCATCATGCCCTCAATCCTTGTTGTCTCGGCAAACGTCTTTTTAAACGGATTCCGCATTCTCGGATTCGTCAACTTCCCGGCACTCGGGGCGATTGTCGGATCTCTTGCCGGGCTCGTCGTACTCCTGTATTTCGTCAGCTCCGGAAAACCCCAGGCCGGGCTTCCCCCGCTGAACGGGGGAACGCTCATCGGTTTTGCAGCGGGGCTTCTGCTGGCGGCCTTCGTGTAGGTTTCGGGCGGTACGAGAGGAGCAGGTCCAGGACTTCACGAACCCCTTCACCGGTCCCGGTCGACATCCGGAGATCCTCGCTGCTGTCCATGATATCCGATTTATTGGCGACAACGATGACCGGCACGGAAACGAGCCCTCTCACTTCTTCAAGCAGCCTTCGCTGCACTTCGACCGGGTAGCCGCAGTGCCCGGAGGGATCGATGATGAAGAGCACGACGTTTGCTACATTCATAATCGCCGAGAGCGCCTGTCGCTCGATTACATTGCGCTCTTCTGCAGGCCGGTCGAGGATTCCCGGGGTATCGACGAACTGGGCACGTTCCCTGCCGATCTTCCGGTGCCCGACAATGATACCTTTTGTCGTGAAGGGATATGAGGCCACTTCCGGTTCGGCACCGGTCACCCTGCGAATAAACGACGATTTGCCTACATTCGGATAACCGGCAATAACGATAGTGAAGGCATCCTCAATATGGGGAAGATTCCGGAGCACGTTTCTCACCTCGTTTAAGAACCGCAGGTCGTCATCTATCTGATGCACGATTGATGCGATCCGGGCGACAGCCTGTTTGCGGACGGAGAGAGAGTCTTTTGATTTCCTTGCCCTGAACGCCAGATCACCCCCGATCATCCCGGCATGCTTTGCTGCCCACCCGACCGCTCCCAGCGACTGGCGGATCCGTTCGATGCCAAAGAGGATATCTGTCATCTCCCGGTAGAACTGCGGGAGTTCATCGAACTCCGGAAAACCCCTGATGATATAGACAAGCCGGTCATGGACAGCGGACCTGACCGCCCGGACGAACTCCTCGTTGGCGCGATCCTTGTTGATCTTCTCCTTCATCTTCTTTGCTGCACGGCGAAAACTCCGGTCAAGGATCTCATCGGCCGTCGGTACCGTCGGAAGGCGTTCGAACTCCACGAATCTCAAACCTATATATCCATGGAACGTGATACGGATTATCGTTATGGACTTATCCCTGATCCAGAAGGATATCTTAATCACCTTAATCACCCTTTATCACCGCCAGTCCCATTCCATCAAGGGGGAGGAAATTGCTGATGTCATCCACCGCAACCCTGGCACGGTACGCAACCAGATGCAGGCCTTGAAAGCGATCGGGCTTGTAGATGGCGTACCCGGGCCAAAGGGGGGATATATCCCGACCGCCCTTGCCTACAAAGAGCTGAACCTGAGTCTTTCTGAAGGAGATTATGACGTCCCGATTAGCAGGAACGGGGAGGTGGTAAAGAGCGTAAAGGTAGTGGAAATCGATTTCACTACACTTTGCCACCCTGACGTATGCCATGCGGTTATCAAGCTGATCGGGAGTGCCAAGATATTCGAGATCGGGGACCAGATCACCATCGGCCCGACACCGGTCAACAAGCTCGTGATCAAAGGAGAGGTCTTTGGCAAGGATGAAGCAGAGCAGTCCCTCATAATTTCGACAACGGAGATGGTATCCCTGCCAAAAATGTCTATAAAAAATTACATGAGTTCTCCTTTGAAGACCCTGCGGGGTCTTGATACTCTTCATGACGCGCTTGAACTTTTTAATCGCTACCGTATCCACGGGGCTCCGGTTATCGAGGATGACAAGCTAACGGGAATTGTCACGATGAGCGACATTGCCACAGCAGTAGAAATGAACCTGCCGCTTTCGACCCTTGTATCCGAAGTCATGACAACGGATGTTGTGGAAGCCCCATCGGATACCAAACTCTTTGAGGTTATCCGGAGGTTCAAGGAACGGGAGATCGGCCGCCTGATTGTTGTCGAGAACGGGAAACCGATCGGGATCCTTACGCAGTCCGATATCATCCGGGTTTTCCCCGCCCTCTAATTCTCCGTACGGGATATTTTTTATACATCAGGAGGCGAAAAAAGAACGGGGCAGATAGCTATGACCGAACTTTCCCGTGCTGCTGTCGAACGGATCCTCAAGAATGCCGGTGCCGGGCGTGTCAGCGCTGATGCAATAACCACCCTTTCCGATCTCATGGAAGAATACGGGACGTTCCTTTCTAAGGAATCCAAGAAGATGGCTGAACATGCCGGCAGGAAGACAGTAAGGGGTGCAGACATAAAAATGGCGGCTGAAATGTTCAAATAACGGATTTACTCATCCGTTCTTGAAAAAAATCCTTCATTACAATCCCGTTTTTTGAGAACACTTTATATATTTATACGACGTCATTTTTTTTATGACGCGCGTATTCGCAAGGAGCCTTTCACGTAAAAAGATCATGAGCAATGACGGGAAGCTCATTGGAACCCTCAAAAATATCAGGGTCGATTTTGATTCCGGTCAGGTTGTTGAACTGATTGTTCATCCGGACCAGACCTTTGTTACGGAAGGATATAACATGGAGGATGACAAGCTTCTGGTCATCCCGTTTGAGGCGGTAAAAGATATCAAGGACTACATTGTCGTTGACCGTTACCTTGCGCGAAAATAAGAGCGGTATTTTTCTACCGCTTCAACAAACCCGTCACCATATTCTTTTCTGGTAATATACGTCGCTATCTTCTTTACATCGGGATGTGCGTTTGCTACAGCAATGCCGATGCCGGCACCTGCCAGCATAGGAACATCATTGACGGAATCGCCGATCGCCATGATATCGGAGGGATCGATTGCCAACATCTCGCCAAGAGCCTTAAGAGCGGTACCTTTGTTTATCCCTGTCAGCTGGATATGGATGGCATACCCGGTATCGATCACCTGTACCGGGAAACCTGAGAGGACCTTTCTTACTTCATCAGGGGACACCGTTCTCGCAAAGGCACGATCGGAAAACCGGTAGTCCGGGCTGTAGAGATCCAGTTCGGTTCCGGTTTTCTGGAAATGCTGCTGTACTGCAGCAAGAGCATTTTTCGAGATACTGAGATCTCCATGAATCTGCAGGGTACCTGTAAAACCCGAACGATAAACTCCGCCATTTTCGGCAATAAAGGAGCCGCGGGTGCCGATCATCTTGCAGAGGGCGTCCATAAAACAAGCCGTGTTGCCGCTTGCCAGGATGACCTCGATACCAGTGTCAACCAGCGAACGGATTGTGTCAATAGCACCGGTATTGATACGGCGGGACGGATCCGTGATCGTCCCGTCAATATCGGTAAGGAGCGCTTTCAGCACGGTTTGAGACCTGCCTCTTCGACCATGAACGGTGCCTCACCCTCAGGAAGGTTGGGGCTATCCACAAGACGTGCGATCCGTTTACCTCCCTTGCTCTTACGCAGGTAAAGGCGGAAGGTGGCTGTATGCCCGACGATATTGCCGCCAATCGGTTTTGTCGGATCACCAAAGAAGACTGCCGGGTTGGACATCACCTGATTTGTGACAAGGGCAACGGCATTGTGTTCATCGATCAGCTTGAAGAGCTCGTGCATGTGCCGGTTCAGCTTCTGCTGGCGGGATGCGAGTGTACCCCGTCCGGCATACTCTGCACGGAAATGGGCGGTCAGCGAGTCAATGATAAAGAGCTTGACAGGTTTGCCGCTCTCTTTCAGTTCGTTTGCCTTTTCCCGGGAGTTCTCGACAAGCAGCATCTGGTGGTCTGAAGTATGTGCCCGGGCGATGTGGATGTTGTTGAGAAAGTCCTGCGGGTCGAGCCCGTCAATGCCGAGGCCGTTAACCATCTGCTCAATACGTTCCGGCCGGAACGTGTTCTCGGTATCAATATAGATGACACTCCCGTTCAGGCCTCCGTCTTCTTCTGGCAGCTGGACATTGACTGCCATCTGGTGGACGATCTGGCTCTTGCCTGACCCGAACTCACCATACAGTTCTGTGATCGCCTGCGTTTCGAGTCCTCCACCCAGCAGATTATCCAGTTCAGGTACGCGGAAAGAGAGTTTGCGCACGTCTTTTCTCTGCTCGAAAACATCCTTCCCGGTCTTGAAACCGTCGATATCAGCCTTTTCCCGGGCAGCTTTAATAATCTTCTTTGCAGTTGCTTCGGATATTTCGGTGATCTCGGCAAGCTCTGCGGGGGACGTTGTCGCTATGCTCTCAATAGAAAGATAACCGGCTTCACGGAGTTTTTCTGCCGTACTCGGGCCAACGCCCGGCAAATCCTCAATATCAAGTGGTCGTTCAGCCATTTCTTTTACACTCCTATGGCACAAGAAGGTGTTAAACGATTACATATATCCTCTCGGACTGTGCGGGGTGAAAGTGAATAGATCATAGTGAACCAAGAAGTTTTTTAACATTCTTAAGTTCCCGTTGCACACTCTCAAGGGAGATTCCGGCAGGCTCCCAGTGTTCGGGCCGGATTCTGCCTCCGCTCACAGTACCCGTCACTTGCACATCCTGCCAGAGAGGGAGGTTTCCGCCATCAATAAGGTACCGCTCTTTCCCATTATCGATGAATACTCCTCCCTGATTCGGGATTATGGTTCCTTCAAAAACAACTGAACGGCCGCGTTCTCCCGGCACGCGTATGCAGCAGTCCCTTCCGGCATGGAGCTCGATATCAGCAGACCTGCCTGGCTTTGCCGTCCCATGGTAAATCTCGACAAGGATGCCCGGGGAGAGGGACAGTAGGGCGTGATCTCCCCAGAGCACAACCTTGAGGTCTTCGTTCCCATCAGTAATCTGAATGTTTCTTACCCACGAGGACTTTCCGCTCCTTGTCGTGAATGAGCGGGGTTCGCGAAGATATTTTACCGTTCCCCGTACCGAATAAATGCCTTGGTCAGCGACAGAGGCGGGCGGGGTAAATGGCACGGAAACGCTGGTATCTGCAGGCGTGACCGCGCTCTTCTCATCGATACTATAAGCACGCCCTTCCCCCCGTGTGTTCGGTTTTGCACCGGTGATGTGAATGGTCTCCCCCGGGACCACCCCGCTGAGCAGTTCCGGTACCCAGGCAACGAGCCTTGCAGTCCCGGATGCATCACCGATAAGTGCCTCGGCAAGTTCGCCGGTCGTACCGTCCCTGCGTGTATATGTCCGCGGGGGCCCCTTTGAGAGGACAAGTACATCAAGGTCTACCGGTTCATCCTTAAGGCTTGTCGCGGTACCCGGCGGCACTTCGCACTCGATCCGGCAGCTTGCCTTGCGCAGGGCAAGGGCATAGATCTCCCTTCGTCCTTTGGCCGGCGGACGCCCGATGACTTCCAGCACCTCTCCTGGCGAGATCTCTTCAACCGCCCCGACCCGTTCGTCCCAGAGAACCACCCGGACAGATCCCGTTGCATCGCCAAGCAGCAGTGTCGCAACCGCCCCTTTCTCGCCATCAGTACGGTCGAAGACTTTCGGGTCGGTCTTGTCGAGCACTTTGCCGAAAAATGAAAAAAGGCTGGATTTACCGGACAGGTCCCGGATCCGTACATGGGCCCTGCCGAGTTCGCTGACAACCATCATGGCAGCGGTCGGCTCATCAACAAGATCGCCGCACTCGTCAATCTTGGCTTCTACGCGCCGTTCAAACTCTTCCCTGCTGATGAGATCGTCAACAAGCGCGTAATGGAAGAGCAGACTCATCGCCTCCAATTATTTCTGCCAGGGGGGGCGCTCCATTGTGGCAGTAATGTCGCTAAGCGTCTCCCCCCGCCGCATAAGGGCCACATCGGATCCCCGGATCAGCACTTCCGGGCATCGCGGGCGCGAGTTATACTGGGATGACATCGCAAACCCGTACGCGCCAGCATCAAGCACTGCGATGATGTCCCCTGCTGCCAGCTCAGGAAGCTTCCGCTCCGTGGCAAGGAGATCTCCGCTCTCACAGATAGGACCGGTCACCGTGTAGTCGGTTGTGGGCTCGCTGTCTGCTTTGTTCGCCGCGATCACCTCGTGGTATGCATCGTACATCGCCGGCCTGATGAGCAAGTTGAATCCCGCATCAACGTTGGCAAACCGCTTGTGGGCGGATTTTACCGAGTTGACCCGGGTCAGGAGCACGGTGGAATCGGCTACAAGCGAGCGGCCGGGCTCTACCCAGAGTTCAGGAGTAATGCCGCAGGCTTCAATACCTTCTTTGAAGATTGGCACGACTCTGGCCGCATAATCTTCCGGAGTAAGATACGGGTCTGTATCATGGCGGTATGGGATTCCAAGGCCACCCCCGAGATCGATGAACTTAAGCTGTATCCCCATGGAAGTCAGGTCCTTTGCGATCCGGACCATTACTTCTGTGGCACGGGCGAATGGTTCGATATCCAGGATCTGGGAGCCGATATGGCAGTGCAGTCCCACCGGCATGATGTTTTTACAGCCAAGCGCTTCACGGTAGGCGCCAGGAATATCCTTGTGGGGAATGCCGAACTTGCTGGTTGCAAGACCGGTTGCTATCTTCGGGTGGGTAGGCACGGTAAGTGCAGGGTTGACCCGAAACGATATCTCCGTGGTCTTTCCTGCCGCCTTTGCAGCTGCATCGAGCTGGTGGAGCTCGTCAAGGGAGTCCACGGTCACCCTGATGCTTTTTTCCACTGCAAGTTTCAGATCGCCCGGTGTCTTGGAACTCCCGTTAAAGAGGAGTCTTCCCGGCTCCATGCCGGCATCCAGCGCAAGGTGAAGTTCTCCCGAGGAAAATACATCGGCCCCGGCACCTCTCTGCGCAAGGGCCCTGAGCAGGGCAAGGTTCCCGTTCGCCTTTGCTGCATAAAGCACCTGCACCTTCGGGTAACGGGCACCGAGCGCTTTTTTATAGTTCTCGAACTGTTCCACTACCCGGTCCTCGCTCGTCACGTAGAGCGGGGTGCCGTATTTTTCTGCAAGGGCAACGCAGTCCTGCCCGTTGATGTACAGGTGGCCATTTTGTATCGCGAGATGCCGGGGTAGTTTCACAGCCGCATCCCCCGCATCCGCGTAATAGCTTCCTGTATCCGTGCTACCGGGCGGGTAATCGCAAACCGCACGTAGCCTTCACCACTGCTGCCGAAACCGACACCGGGGGTTACCACAATGCCTGCTTCGTTGAGGAGTTTCCCGGCAAATGCCATACAGTCCTTAACCGGTAACCATACATAGAACGTCGCCTTTGGAAAAGGGACATCGAAACCGAGACTACGGAGACCTCCGATCAGCACATCCCGGCGCTCTTCGTAGATTCTGCAGGCCTCCTTTACGCAGTCCTGCGGGCCGGATAGTGCCGCAATCGCGGCATGCTGCACAGCATTGAAGACCCCGGAGTCGACGTTCGTCTTGACACGCCCGAGCCCCGCGATGACATCTGCGTTCCCGACCGCCATGCCGATGCGCCAGCCGGTCATGTTATAGGTCTTACTCAGCGAATGCATCTCGATACCGACTTCCATGGCCCCCCTGGTCTCGAGGAATGACGGGGCCAGGTAACCATCGTATGCGATTTCCGAATAGGCATTGTCCGATACCACGATGATATCATTGTCGGCTGCGAAGTCTACGACTTCCTTGTAGAAACCTTCCGGTGCCACAGCAGCTGTCGGATTGTTCGGGTAATTGACGTACATCAGCCTCGCGGCCTTTACAATATTTTTCGGGATATCCGCAAGTACGGGAACAAAATTATTCTCCCGCAAAAGGGACATCTCGTGGACACGGCCTTCGGCAAAGAGAGTCCCGGTCCTGTACACGGGATAGCCGGGGCTTGGGGCGAGGACATAGTCGCCGGGATTGACGAAGGCCTCGGCTATATGGGCGATACCGTCCTTGGATCCCATGAGGGCGACAACCTCTTTTCCCGGATCAAGGGAGATCCCAAACCTCTTTTTGTACCAGCCGGCTACAGCGTTCCGGTACGCTGGCATACCGGCATAGGATGGGTAGTGGTGGTTCTCGGGGTCCTTTGCCGCGTTGCAGAGGGCTTCGACAATGTGGGGGGGTGTTGGAAGATCCGGGTCCCCTACGCCAAGATCGATGATGTCAACACCTTTTTTCTGCTGCTCATCCTTCATCTCGTCGATCCGTGCAAAAAGGTACGGCGGGAGATTGTTCATTCGGCTCGCATACATAGGCAATACCTGTTGGTAACCAGACGTATAGTAATTAACGATCCTGAAAAAGTGTATCAATGTTCCTGCCCGGGTAAAAGAGATATGTGCAGGAATCCCTGAAATGTCATAATAACAACTTGGTTTGCGGAGGTAGTCCATGACAAAGAAGAGCGGATTAGTGGTTATCCTGTCTACAACAGCACCGGAAGAAGCGCCGGTGATCGCAGAAAAACTCGTTGCTGAACACCTTGTTGCCTGCGTGAATATCCTGCCTGTACGATCGATCTACCGGTGGCAGGAAAAGACCTGCGATGACGAAGAACAGCTCCTTATCATGAAAACAACAGAAGAGAATGCCGGAACCGTAACCACTGCGATAAAAAAGCTGCACAGTTATGTCGTGCCCGAAATAATCGTGCTGCCGGTCACCGGCGGATATCCCCCGTATCTCGGATGGGTTGCCCGTGAGACAGGATCGCGAAATCAGGGATTGCAGGCATGAATCCTGCGGGAGGCTTTTTATTCCTGTCATTTCCTGAGGGACATAACCTCCCGATGCGCACCCTTATCTTTTACAAATGACGATACTGAGAAACAGGTAACAGGAAGGCGAACGATGCCGGAACAGGGACAACCAACGCGGTCGGCACTCCTCGTTTTAGGGTGCCCGCAAGTGCCTGTTCAGACGAGCATCGCGCTCTATCTGATGCACCGGCTCCGTAAGGCCGGAATCACACCGGTCGTAGCCGGCAACCGTTCTGCAATTACCCTCCTTATAGTAGCAGATCCCAAGAGAGAGTATCTTGGCGAAGCACTTGATCTCGACCGCATGATTGACCAGATCACCGAGAAGAAACGTGACTTCGACCTCTGTTTTGTCTTTATCCATAATGATGCAGGGATCAGCTATGCTGCAACAATGGGGGCGATCTTAAAATCCCGCCTCTATGCTCTTATTTACGGGGAAAATTTCGACAAGATTGCGGCAATGATCGATTTCCCGTGCCGGAACATCGCAGCAAAGGCGGTCCATAACCCGATGCCTTTGAAAAAGATGCTTGACGAGGCAGAGCCATGGGCTGTATAGAATCACTTCCTTACGAGGTTCTCCTTCGCGGGAGTTCCTTTAAGGAAGGCCGGGATTATATACGGAAGAATTTCAGTGAACACCGGGATGTCCAACCGGGGTTCAAGATCTTCGATACGCATATTATCGGAGTGCCACCCATTTCGATCGGGCTTGACGACGACTACGTCATCTTCCCGTACACAAAACCCTGCTACGGGACGTTCCTTCTGCGGATACAGGACCCGACAGAAGCGGCCCGGATCAGGGCGCTGAAATAATGGCACGAGGCAGGCTTACCAGATTATCTATCATCTATTCCTTTTAGCCCCCCCACCAGTACATGCCTGAAAACCTTTAATACCAAATGCGGGATGATCCATTGAACCCACGGCGCGGCAAGCCAGTCTCACCCATTTGTTTGGCAAACGACAACTATCATATACTCTTCCAAAACGATCTTTGATAGCAAAGGATTATCCGGTGTCAGGAATATGACTTCGAAGGGTAAAGTACTGCTGATGGATGATGAGCAGGTTATCCTTGATGTTACGGATGAGGTACTCAGGTTCCTCGGTTATGATGTCATGTTTACCCGGGATGGTGCTGCCGCCATAGATCTTTACCAGCAGGAACAATCCAAGGGAAACCCCTTCGACCTTGTAATCCTGGACCTTTCGGTCCCCGAAGGAATGGGAGGAAAGGAAGCGTTTGAAAAACTCCACGCTTACGATCCCGAAGCGAAGATCGTGATATCTAGTGGATTTACCAACGACCCGATGCTGACTGATTACGCGTCTTATGGTCTTGCAGGGGTGCTTGCCAAACCATACCGGATCACCGAATTAAAAGCGCTTCTCGAGAACATGATCCCGGCAAAAAAGTAATTTTTAGGGAATCAGGACAGGATCCGATTGATTGCCTCTTCTGCTGCCGTGCGGACATAATCGTCTTTGTCCTCCAGCGCCATTTCAAGAACTTCCAGCGCCCGCTTATCGCCGATCTTCCCGAGAGCTTCGATGGCCCCCCAGCGGATGTACCAGTCAGGGCTTTTCAGTGACTGCATGAGTGCCCCGACAGACGTTTTATCCCCGATCTTCCCAAGCGCCCATGCCGCTGGCACCTGCACAAAAGAGTCCGGTTCCTTGAGTGCCGCAATCAGGCATCGGGTAGCCTTACGGTCTCCGATCTTTCCCAGTGCATCAGCGGCACTCCAGCGGACGTACCAGTCCTGATCGTTGACCGACTGAATCAGCGGTTCGACCGCTTTTTCATCTCCAATCTCACCCAGTGCCCATGCCGCCCGTACCCGAACGAACCAGTCCCTGTCTTTCAGAGCCAGGATTAAAGGCTCCACCGCCGGGCCCCCGATAAGGGATAGGGCGAGTGCGCTGTGCCAGCGAAGATCGCTCTCTTTTTCCTTTAAAAGCCCGATAAGCGGGTCTACGGCAATATCCCCGAATTTGGCAAGGATAATCGTCGCACGCCACCGGACATCGTAGTCTTTCTCCGACATTGCACGGATAAGTTCCGGGATGGCCACGGTTCCCATACGGGAGAGTGCGATCCCGGCAAGCCACTGGATGTCCTTATCCTCGTCCTTTAATGCCCTAATCAACGGTTTTAATGCCGGCTCGCCGATCTCCCCCAGTATGAGTGCTGCCCGCCAGCGGATACCGAGGTTTGTGTGGCGAAGGGCAGCAATCAAGCTCTGGAGATCCATCCCGCCTGTACTATGGACAGAGTATGTCTTCTTTTCTGATAAAGGGGGGGTATCTTTCATAGATTTACGTCCGATTTTACTACCCTTCGGGGGATCTGACATCAACAGGATGTTTATTTACCCGTGCCTTCCAATGCGGGTACCAGAATCACCAGGCAGTTCTTAGTTATCCTTTTCCAGTTGATAGTTAACTCCGGTCTATTTGAATATAACTCTCTTAATAAACGCAGCAGATGCAGTCGGGTAGTATCCGCGCAGATTCTTTGAACCTATCCTGTTCCCATGCCAACCTATATCCATTCTGTAACTTTACAGGAATGTGGTGGAGATACCGTGGTGCACGAGACATCGGTTCTGGTTGGCGGGAAAGCCGGCGAAGGGATCAACAGCGCCGGTATGGTTGTTGCCCAGCTGCTCAACCGGCTCGGGTATTATACGTTCATGTATTACGATTACCCTTCCCTGATAAGGGGCGGGCATAACTTTGCAATCATCCGGGCATCGGACCGTCAGATTGGTATTCACCGCGATGCGGTCGATTATGTACTTGCACTCAACCAGGAGACACTCGAACGGCATGAGGACAGATTCGATGAGAGAACGGTCAGGATCTTCAATTCCGATGTCGTCAGGGATGAAGGGCAGGGCGTATCGGTATCAGAATCGCTCAAAGCCGAGAATGCACCGGCGATCATGGGAAATTCCACGGTGATCGGGGCATTCGCAAAGGCTGCCGGAATACCTTGGGATACTGTCGTAAATGTATTCACAAGGCATCTCCCGAAAGGCACGCAGCAGAACCTTGCCGTGGCAAAAAGAGGCTACGATCAGGTTGCTGCTGTCAATCCGATCACCCCTGTCGGCGACAGGTGCTGTTCGCTGGTCTCGGGCAATGAGGCGGCGGGTCTTGGGCTTGTTGCAGGGGGTATTACAGCGTACGTCGCATACCCCATGACCCCTTCATCAGGCCTCCTCCATTTTCTCGCGGAGAATGCCTGGAATTTCGGGGTCTCTGTCGTTCACCCTGAGAACGAGATCGCCGTAATCCTGATGGCACTGGGATATTCGTATGCCGGCAGGCGGGCGGCTGTCGGGACGTCAGGCGGAGGGTTCTGCCTGATGACAGAAGGCCTCTCCCTTGCCGGGATGGCCGAGATACCAATCGTAATCTTTGTCTCCCAGCGGACGGGGCCGTCGACCGGCCTGCCCACGTATACCGCACAGTCGGATCTTCGTTTCATCCTGAATGCCGGGCAGGGGGAATTCCCACGCTTTGTAGCCGCCCCTGGCGATGCAGGCCAAGCATATTACTGGTCGGCCGTTGCTGCCGATATGGCGTGGCGCTACCAGGTGCCTGCATTCATTCTCGCGGACAAGACCCTTTCCGAAGGGATGTACAGTATCGATCTGGAAAAGCTTCCCATGTTCAAAACGGGGGCTTATCATGCGTGGGACGGTATGGAACAGTACAGGCGCTACGCCTATACGGACTCCGGCATATCCCCCCTCGCGTTTCCAGGAGCAGCCGGTGCGATTGTTAAAGTGAACGGCTATGCACACGATGCCTCCGGGATAACGACCGAGGATGGCGGGATAGTTTCTCAGATGACGAAAAAACGCTTGCTTAAGGGAGAGAATCTTGCTGCCGGCCTGAAAGACTATGACACCGTGGATCTGGCTGGAGTGCCCTCTGCCGAAACTGCCGTTATATGCTGGGGATCGGTCAGGGGGGCCTGCCTTGAAGCCTGCGAGGCTCTGGGGATCCGTATGGTCCAGCCTGTTGTCCTTTCGCCTTTCCCGGATCAGAAGCTCCGCGAATCCCTCAAAGGGGCTCGGCGCGTCATTGTAGTCGAGGAGAATGCGACCGGCCAGCTCGCCGCACTCCTGCGCCTTGGCGGTTTTCAGGTCGATGCGACTATCCTGCATTATGACGGGCGTCCGCTGACCCCGGATCTTCTTAAGGCGCACTTAAAGGAGGTGCTGCAATGACCGGCAGGCAGCTTATCACCGATGCACAAAATACGTGGTGCCCGGGGTGCGGCAACTTCTCAATCCAGCATACCCTCAAGAATTTGCTTGCGGATATGGAAAAAGAAGGAAAGGATCTTGACACTGTTGTGCTCGTTACTGGCATCGGCTGTCATGCCAAGATGGCCGATTATATAAACGTCAACAGCTTCTATTCCATCCACGGCCGTGCGATTCCTGTAGCTACTGGTATAAAACTTGCAAACCCGGACCTCACCGTGATCTGCTGCGTGGGGGACGGCGATGCTTATGCCGAGGGCCTTGATCACCTGCTCTTTGCCGCAAAGCGCAACATCGATATCACGGTTCTTGTTCACAACAACCGGGTCTACGGACTCACGACAGGGCAATATACTCCTACATCGCCGCTCGGGTTCAAGGGTAAATCGACTCCTGCAGGGACACTTGAGTTCCCGATGAACCCGCTGGACCTGTTGCTCGCTTCCGGTGCGACATACGTCGCGCGCGGATATACAAGGAAGATGGAACAGTTAAAAACCCTTGTCCGCGACGGTGTACTACACAGGGGTTTTTCGTTTATTGATATTCTCCAGATCTGCGCAACGTTCTTTCCCATGACGGATTATTATAACAAGAGAACGTACGATCTGCCGGAATACGACAGATCGGTTTTCGATCTAGCCTGCAGCAGGGCACGGGAATGGGACTATAACGGCGATGCCCCCATCGCGCTCGGAGTGTTCTATCAAAGGGAAGGTCCCACGCTTGATAAAAAGGTTGACCGTGTCATACGTTCCGTTCAGGAGAGGGATAACGCAATCCTTGATTTCCTTGCCTCCCGGCAGTGACCTTATCTGTCGGGAGTGGGAAAATTTTCCTGAAAACCGGGCTGGCAGGGCATAATAACCATGGAATCAGGTGAAGCTGAAAAAAGGAGGGTTCCTGCAACGGGGCTTGTAGTGAATACAAAGTTCTCACCAGTAAGCCTCATCCTTATACCCCTTTTGATCTACATCATCTGGGTACTTGACACCTTCCTGCTCGAAGGAAGTGCAGAAGTCTTCTCCCATTACCAGCCTTGGGCCTTCATCCTCTATACGATCATCGCCAATATCCTCATGGGTATCATCGTCCCCGTCGTCTGCCTGAAGCCTGCCTTTTTAAGCGGGGCGGTCAACATGTTCCAAATCGGATTCCGTACACTGCGACGTACAATTATTATTGTCGTCTGTACTGCGTTATCTGGTTATCTCGTTCTTATTATATTCACTCCTTACGATTCCCAGAGAATGGCCCTTCTCGGTATAATTGCCTTCCTGCTCCCTTTGGCAGTTGCCAGTGTCATGATCTGCTGGACTATTATCGGGACCCACCTGCAGGCGTATGTTAGAAATTACGGGGCGTTCATATCGATTATAGCAGGTGTACTGGTCACCGGTCTCCTCTTCGGGCTCTCATTCGCTGCACATAGCCCTCCCATCAACCAGCCGCAGACCCTCATTTTCGCTACCGGTGCCGGCATTGCGTCAGCCCTGTACTTCTTCGCCGTCAGGGACGTGTGGGCAACCACAATTTTTGTCACATTCGCACTCATTGTAGTCCTTCAGGGATGCATCGATCAGCTGTATGTCGAACCTATATCCCCCGCAACCGCTTTTTCGGCCATGCTCTCTGTCCTTGCACTTGCAGGTCTTCAGTTCTACCTCTCGCGACGTTTTATAACGATCCGGATCCCTGCAGGCTACGATAAAAAGTGAAGAACTAATCCGTCGGGCTGATCATCACCGGGAGTGGTATTCTTTCACAGGTGCATACTGCCGGTGCCCGGAGATTACTTGGTTAAAACTGCGGAATGAGACATTAAAGATCCGGCGGGCTATCCGGCTTGTCATACTGATTTTTTTGTTGAAACGAGTGGAGAAAGCCAGGCAATTCCTTTCGCCTACCCTGAGTGATTGACAATCTCTGCAGCCTGGTCGTTCATGAGTGCTCTGAGCTCGTCACGAATAACCAAAAATTCAGCGCCCGCAATGTCCATAACAATTCCACTGCCGCCCTTTTTCAAAATACCGGCATTTGTGCAGGTTCCACCACTTGCTCTGGCCATGCTGTCACCCCATACCTGATCCCGGTCAGCGATGTAAAGCTGACATCAGACACGAAAATGTGGCCGGTTTTTCAAACGAGTGAATTATTACGGTTATTCAAGCATGGGCATTATTATATTTCCTGATGTTCTTACGAGCTGTCATTTCTGCATAGATACATACCTACTCCAACATGGGGCCTGCTGAGGGAGATATATATCGATACGATTATCTGAATTCAGTCAGATGGTTAATCTATGAGGAACAGATGCGGCATCCTGGCAATACTCGTAGGATTTTTAGTTCTTGCAGTTATTTTTGCCGGCTGTTCGGACACCGAACAATCCGGTGATGAAGTAACGACCGTCCCGACAACGGAACTTGCGGCAAAATTCGCAACGGGAGATATTATCGCAAAGACATCTTCGTCCACGGAGTCGTTCATGCTGATCGTGAGGTATGATGCAACAACGGACAAGTACGAGCGTGCCCTTGCCTATAAAAATGCTGACGGCAGCTATTATCGCAAGGATGCAAAAACGGATCTTCTAAGCCGCTCTACGACAGAGAAACTCTATCCGGTAAAAATCACTCATATCAGCTCGCTTTCCCAGGTCCCGATCGTGACCCCGACCGTAGCAACAACTGCGACAACTGCGATCGTAACGACGACAACCACGACGTCCTATCCCGCCCCGACGGTCAGCAGCATCACACCTAATACCGGTGCCGCAGGAACGGTTGTCAGCATTACGAGCATAGCTGGCACCAACTTCAGGTCTGGCGCAACAGTCAAGCTTGAAAACGGGACGACAACCCTAACGATTTCAGGATCAGGCGTTGATGTCCGGTCGGCTTCGAACATTACCTGTTACTTCTCAATACCTTCGACGGCAATGGCCGGTCTCTGGAACCTTACCGTGACCAACTATGACGGTAAAAACGGAACCCTTGCCGGTGCGTTTACAATCACCAATACAACGACACCAACAGGTACCGCCCCTACAGTAACTTCTATCACACCCAGTTCAGGTATTCAGGGTAATACGGTGAGTATCACAAATCTTACCGGCACGGGATTCCAGTCCGGAGCAGCAGTAGTCCTGAGTCGTTCCGGAAGCGCGAATATTACAGCAGTAAGTGTTATGGCAAATCCCACTCAAATAACCTGTTCCATTACTATTCCCTCTTATGCAACGACAGGTTCATGGAATGTCCTGGTTATCAATCCTGACGGGCTGACAGGCACGTTATCCGGTGGATTTACCATCAGTTATCCGGCCCCGACTGTTTCAGGTATTACACCGGCAAATTCCGGGAATGCGACTTCAGTTTCTATCACAAATCTCGCGGGAACAAATTTCCGCGATGGAGCAACCGTTAAACTGATCCGTACCGGTTATACAGATGTAGTAGCAACGGATGTTGCCATTGTCTCGCCGACTCAGATCACCTGCAGTTTCGATCTGGAAGGCGTTGAATTAGGATTATGGAATGTTCAGGTCACTAATTCGGATTCCCAATCTTCAACATATTCAGGATTTACTGTCTCATAGTAAGATCTATTTTTTTTATCAGGATCACTCCCAAAGGATCTGCTGTGCATACTGTTAAAACACAAAATAATTATGGCACCGGCAGGTACGCTCTACTGGTGATTGCATGAAATTTTATCCTCTCATCGCAGGCATCCTTATCCTGTTGCTTCTCGCTGCAGGGTGCTCTGAAGATGCAGGGCCTGATACCGCGACACCTGAACCCACGACAGCTTCAACAGGGGCGCTCTATATGGCAGGTGATATCGCGGCGAAGACTGCAACACAACCCCAGCCTCTCTGGCTCGTAATTAAATACGATCAGGTAACCGATAAGTATGAACGCGCCCTGATCTATAAAAAATCTGACGGCAGCTGGGGATACCGGAAGGACAACAGGACTGAGTTGTCTGACCGGGCAACAATGGAGAAAGTCTATCCGGTTAAAATAACTCATGTGACAGTCTCCACGATCCCCATCATATCGTCGACACCGTCAACGACAGTGACGACAACGACTGCAGCCTCGCTGGGTCCTGCTCCGGAGATTACCAGCATCACCCCCAATACCGGAGCGATGGGTTCCTCGGTTTCAGTCTCCAGTCTTGCAGGGAATAATTTTGTATCCGGTGCAACGGTAAAACTCATCGGGGCAAACGGATACACGATTGCGGCAACCGATGTCCTGGCCATCGATACGAAGATTACCTGCATTATCAACCTGAATACTGCGATTGCCGGGAAATACGATGTGGTTGTTACCAACCCGGACGGGCGGCTGGCACTACTCACAGGGGGATTTACGATCACCGAAGCGGCACCCGTCGTCACAGCTATCGATCCAGCTGGAGGCAAAGCTGGAGAAACAGTCACCCTCGCTGTCAGCGGTCACAACTTCAAGACACCTGCCAAAGTGTATTTTGATTATAACGGGGCAGAACTAGAAGGAGCAAATGTTGAAGTGAAATCAGCTTCGCAGATCACGCTGGTTCTGGGAATCCCGTCAAATGCCCCGCTCGGTGAATGGGACGTCATAGTCAGGAACGTGGCAGACAAACAGAACGGAACAGCATTGAATATGTTCACAATCAGTAACTCAACGTGAATGCATCTGTCCTTCTCTCTCCAAATATTTTGGATCTTCCGGAAAGAAAATCCATTCATTATCAAAAGATTCTCCAGCAACAATTTATTGCAGGATTTTTTTATATTGTATTACGTGAACGCACTTGGCCGTCCGTAATGTATTCCGGCTCCTGCTCTCCATCGGGGCGGTGTATATCATCGGTATTATCGCATTCTTAATCGCAGCGCAACTCCTCCCCACCTGGTACGCATCCCTGAACAAACCACGTTTCATCCCGTCTGATACCCTGTTCGTGCCGATCGGAATGCTAATATGCTTCCTGCTGGGGCTCTCGCTGTATCTTATCTGGAATGCGGGTTCTGTAACAAAAGACAGAAAATTCTGCCTCTACCTCTTCGTTACCATGCTCATCCTGAACCTCGTCGGGCTCTATGTATTTTTCGATCTTAAATCCCCGTTCATGGCGCTAATAACAATGATCATGCAACTTGCGATCGTTATTTCGACGACAATCGAGGCTTTCAGGGTGTCTGTTCCGGCTAGTATTTTACTGATTCCCTATCTTATCGCCTGCCTGATAGCTGCAATTGCTAGTTATTTGATTATAGTTATGAATCCAGGGTTGCCGCTTATGGTAATCTGAACATGGAATAAGTTATACGTTCAAACCACAGGTTTTTCAGGACAGCGCACACACCGATGTCGTGGGAATGCGTGTATGCCAATAACACGGATTGCGGCCGCCAATTTCAAGAGTTTTTCCGAACTGGATGTTCCACTTTCCCCCTTCAACGTGGTGATCGGTTCCAATGCTTCGGGGAAATCCAACTTTATCTCGATATTTAAATTCCTGCGGGATATTGCAAAGAACGGCCTTGTCAATGCAATTGCAATGCAGGGAGGTCCTGAGTACCTCAGGAATACAAAGATAGGGCTCTCCCGGGAGCTATCCATCAGGGTCGATTACCGGCCGGAACCGCGGTTCGAGATTATCAAGGAGGAGCCTGAGAACGCCCGGGTTATCGCCGCACTTTCAATGGAGTCTACTTACGAATTCTCCATCAGGTTCCACGAACCGGGACAGGGTTTCTCGATAACCCGCGACCGGCTCACCATCCGCTGCGGGGTATTTGAATGCGGGCGCAGCTGCAAGGATCCTGCCGTAGAGGGGCATTTGCTCGGGACGGGGACGATTATCGTGACCAGCAGCGGCGGTTTTGTCACGACTGATATCGATCTGCCCGGGGAATGCCCGTTTACGGAAAAAGACGTGCTGCCTGCCGTGTTCAAACGCCGCCCGATACCGGAGAAGACACTCCTTCTGGAAAGCCCGTATGCCTATCCTTTGCCGCATCTCGAAAAATTCTTTGACCGGATGGCCGTCTACGACATCGATCCCAAGCTGCCCAGAAAAGGCGTTGTCATCACGGGGAAGAGCGAGCTCGAGGAGGATGGCGGCAACCTTGCCCTCGTCATCAAGCTGATCAGCGAGGATCCTGAGAAGAGGCGGAAACTGGCAAACCTGATAAAAGACGTCCTGCCCTTTATCGAGGATTTTTCCGTGCAGAAATTCATGGACGTGTCCCTGATCCTGACACTGCGGGAGCGGTACGCGAAGCAGCACGACCTCCCGGCATCGTCGCTCTCTGACGGTACGATTACAATCTTCGCACTCATCGTCGTACTCTATTTTGAGAACAAGCCGTTCATCATCATCGAGGAACCGGTCAGCCATATCCACCCATTTCTGGTCTCCCGCATCCTGTCCATGATGAAGGAAGTGTCTGCCCACCGCCAACTGATGGTCACGACCCATAGTGCCGAAGTTGTCAAACATACCTCGCTTGAGGACATCCTGCTCATATCCCGTGACAGTGAGGGTTTCTCAATCGTGTCACGGCCCGCAGACAAGGAAGAGGTTAAAACGTTCCTTGAAAACGAGGTCGGAATCGAGGAACTCTATATCCAGAACCTCCTGGGCCTCTGATCATGAAAAAACGGCTCTTTATCCTGGTCGAAGGGGAGGACGACGTACGGTTCTTTGGCAGGATTGTAAAACCCCTTTTTACCGGCCGGTACGATTCCGTTGAAATTGTGCCGTATGCGTCAATCAAGCGGGAGAAGGTGAGCAGGTTCATCAAAAGCATCCGGCTGATGAAGAACGATTACATTTTTGTATCTGATATCGATGCCGAACGCTCGGTTGCAGACAAAAAACAGATCCTCTACTACCGGTACAGCGACGTGGAAGGTAAGAGAATCATCATCGTAATCCAGGAGATCGAAAGCTGGTATCTCGCGGGACTTTCGGATCATGCGGCCCGCAAATTAGGTATGGATCCTCTCATGGCAACGGATGAGATTACCAAAGAGGATTTTAACCGCCTGATACCGAAGAGGTTCAATTCACGTATCGATTTCATGTTCGAGATCCTCAAATTCTTCTCTCTACCGGACGCGGCCGCAAAAAACCGGTCATTCTCGTTCTTTGCTCACAGGTATTATCTGGGTGCGGAATCCGATCTCCGGCAGCGGTAATGTGCTTTAAAAGGGATCATTATTTATTGAATACGTATTATCGAAACGGTTATCCCCTGACTCATGGTATTTTTACAGAAGTTCAGAGTTGATTTTTTATGGAAAAGTATGTATGTTCGATCTGCGGCCATGAGTATGATCCTTCCAAGGGAGAACCATTACAGAATATTCCGGCAGGAATTCCGTTTGAATCATTGCCCCCTGACTGGACATGCCCGGTCTGCGGCGCTGAAAAACGGCTTTTTAAAAAGGCCTGAAACGGGGCGGTCATGGTAGCACGCGAAATCTCTGCCGGTATCTGGTCAGTCGGTGCCATTGACTGGGATCGCCGGCTTTTCGATGAACTGATCCCTCTTCCGAACGGCACGAGCTATAATGCCTACCTTGTCAGGGGCAGGGATAAGACTGCGCTTATCGACACCGTGGATCCTTCAAAGGAATATGATCTGGTCAGCAACCTTATCCGGCTCGGTATCGAGAAGATTGACTACATCGTCATCAACCATGCAGAACAGGACCATGCCGGTTCACTCCCGATGATTCTCGAGTTCTATCCGGATGCGGCAGTCGTGACCAACGCAAAGTGCAGGGATCTCTTAATCGCCCTGCTTCACGTCCCCCCCGAGAAGTTCAAGATTGTTGCAGATCGTGACATACTATCACTTGGCGACCGGACGCTTGAGTTCATCCTGACTCCGTGGACGCACTGGCCGGAGACCCAGCTGACATTCCTGTGCGAGGATAAAATCCTCTTTCCCTGCGATTTGTTCGGTTCACATGTCGCAGGAAGTGACCTGTTCATGCGGGACGATTGGGCGGCATACGTCTCCGCAAAACGCTATTATGCCGAGATCATGATGCCGTTCCGTAACAGTATCAGGGGATACATTGATACCGTGCGGGCTCTCTCGCCCGTAATGATCGCCCCAAGCCATGGCCCGATTTATAAGGATCCGGCCTTCATCCTCGATGCATATGATGACTGGACCTCGGATACTGTCAGGAACGAAGTCGTGCTCCCGTTCACTTCGATGCATGGCAGTACGGCAAAGATGGTGGACTACTTCACTGATGCCCTGCTTGCACGGGGGATCGCGGTCAAACCGTTCAACCTTTCAAAGACGGATATCGGCGAACTTGCCATGGCACTTGTCGATGCAGCGACGATCGTAATCGCGACACCCACCGTTCTGTTCGGCCCCCACCCGCAGGTCATTTATGCCACATACCTTGCCAACATGTTGCGCCCCAAGGCTCGTTTCGCATCCGTAATCGGATCTTATGGCTGGGGGGGGAAATCGGCAGAAATCCTCGTAAAGATGCTGGATCATGTCAAGGCAGAAGTCCTCGAGCCGGTCGTCGTCAGAGGGCTTCCCGATGAAACAGCCCTGCGGGGGCTGGACCGGCTGGCAGACGATATCGCACGGAAACACAAGGAAATCAGTGCTGTATGATGGTCTGAAACGATAATAACCCAATTTTTCGTTATCCTTTTTGCAAACACTCATAGAGAATCAGGAGCAATCCTTGTTAACATGAAGCGGCATCTCTACCTGTCAACGATTCTTGCTGATGTCGGAGAACCGCTTCTCTTTGTTTCCCCGCTCACCTGTATCCCTCTCGTTGTCGCTATCCTCTTTGGCGAATGGAAAATCCTTCCCTCGATGGCATCGGTTCCGGTCATCTTCCTGCTTCTCGGGCTTGCCCTGAAACGTCTCCCGAAGAGCGGGCAGGAAAAACGGCTCTCTGCCGCGATGTGCTCGGTAGCTCTTTTCTGGCTCATCTGTGCGGCAGTCAGCGGGATTCCATTCGTGTTCGGGGTGCACATGAGCGTTACGGATTCGCTGTTCGAAGGGATGGCCGGTTGGACCAGTACCGCATTTTCGATGGCAAGGGATTTGGATACCATGCCGTTCACTCTCCTTTTCTGGCGTTCATATATGCAATGGATCGGGGGGATCGCGATTGTCGCGTTCTCCATCGCCATGGCGAGCAGTACCGGTCTCTTTACAACAAAAATGCTCAGGAGCGAGAGCAGGGACGAGCCACCAATGCACGGGGTTATCACCGCGGGAAGGGCCCTGTACGGGATCTATGCCCTGCTCACCTTTATCGCAATCGGGTTAATCCTCTTTACCGGCCTCTCTCTCTGGGATTCGGTCAACCTTGCAATGACAACGATATCGACCGGCGGTTTCACCGTTCATTCGCAGGGCATCATCTATTACCAAAATATACTCCTTGAACTGGTCCTGATCCCGATCATGATCGCCGGGGCTCTCCCGTTCAAGCTTTACTTTCTGATCCTCCAGAACAGAAAGTGGAGCTTTTTCGGCGACGAGCAGGTCAAGCTCTTTTTTATAATCCTTGCGGCAGGCGTTGCCTTTCTAACATTTGATCAGGTCTATTTCGAAAATACAGACGTTCTGATCGCTCTCGGACAGGGACTTTTTATGGCCACATCGGCCTTAACCACAACCGGGTTCCAGATCGCAAGACCGGATGCATGGGCGGGAGTTACACTCCTTTTCTTAACGATGCTGGTTTTTATCGGGGGATCGGCCGGAAGTACGGCCGGAGGCATCAAGCTGAACCGTGTCGCTCTCGCTTACCGTGGCATGTTATGGTGGTTCAAGCGTGCTTTCGTGAGCGCAAAAGTGATCGTACCTCTCAGGATCGAAGGGAAAGTGATCCCCCGGGCAACGGCCGAGATCGAGATGGCGAAGAACATGCTCGTCATCATTCTCTCGGTCGTCATTGTCTTTATCTCAACCCTGCTGGTGCTCCAGTTCCATATTACCTCGTTCTCAATCTCGGAGGTTCTTTTTGATACGATATCCGCATTATCGACCTGCGGCCTTACAACCGGTTATGTCTCCTATGACATGCCGGTGCTCTCCAAATGGATCTTCATCGGCATGATGTGGGTAGGCAGGCTCGAGGTGATCCCGGTCATGATGCTGATAATCGCGCTCATCCGCGACCCTGAATAACAATATACTCCGGTCAGTTACTCCGGTCAGTCTCAGCACAACTTTTTTTGGTTTAACATCAGCAGATCTCATATAAAATGCCCGCTAACCGGATCATGATGAAACAGATCGCCCTGTACGGTAAGGGAGGCATCGGTAAGTCGACGACGTCTGCAAACCTCTCCGCTGCGCTCTCCCTGCAGGGATACGATGTCCTGCAGATCGGCTGCGATCCCAAGCGCGACAGCACCCGCATGCTGATGCACGGGAATTTTATCCCTACGGTGATGGATCTTGTCCGCGAACGCGGAGAGGCGCAGCTGAGGAAAGAGGACGTTGTCCACAACGGGTTCAATGGTGTACGCTGTGTCGAAGCCGGAGGCCCGGAACCCGGTGTCGGCTGTGCGGGGCGCGGGATCATCGCAACCTTCCAGATTCTGGAAAAGTTCGGGGCGCTGTCAGGCGATGTAATCGTATACGATGTGCTGGGGGATGTTGTCTGCGGCGGGTTTGCGATGCCCATGCGGGAGGGATATGCGCAGGAGATCTACCTTGTCACTTCGGGCGAACTGATGTCGCTCTATGCCGCAAACAACATCTGCAAGGCGATAAAGAGACTCTCGTCACGGGTAAAGAGCACGTGCCGGCTCGCCGGGGTCATCTGCAATGCAAGGAATATGCCCCGGGAAGAGGAACTCGTAGCAGAATTCGCCCTTCGGGTGAACAGCAGTCTCGTCGAATTCATACCCCGCGACCGGATCGTGCAGCTTGCCGAGCTGAACAAGCAGACTGTTATCGAATATGCGCAGGAGTCCTCCCAGGCCCTGCACTACCGCTCGCTTGCTGCATGTGTGATAAAGAATACCAACCTTACGATCCCATCGCCGCTTGAGATCGATGCCCTCGAATCCCTCGCCCTCGAATTCATGTAGGTTTGAGGGCTGCACCCTGACCGGGGCCCTGTCTGTTACGACGTCCGTCTGCGACAGCATCAGTGTCGTTCACGGACCCTCAGGGTGTGCCCACCATAATTTCTCGCTACTGCACACGACCGGCATTGACAACGACCGTATCACATTTCCCCGTCTTGTCTCCTCGGGAATGCAGGATGCCGAGATCGTTTTCGGCGGAGAGGAAGCGCTGGAACGTGCGATCCGGTCTGCGGTCTCGGACAATGCGTCTGTAATATATGTTCTCTCGACCTGCATTGCCGAGACTATCGGAGATGACGTGAAAGCTGTCTGCTCCAGGGACTGGGGCGTCCCGGTCATCCCGATACCGACTGCCGGGTTTCTCGGGGGATCGTTCCAGAAAGGTGTTAATAACGCGCTTCTGGCAGTTGCCGGCTCGGCACCGATATCCTCACAAGGAGTACGCTTACCGGGACTTGTCAATATCATCGGCGAAAAGAATCTTGAGTTTGAGGTGGAGGAGAATTACCGGGAGGTCGTGCGGCTCCTCTCGCTGCTTGGTCTTCGCGTGAACCTCCGGTTCGTCCACAGGATCCGTGCTGATGAGATCGCACGGCTTGGCTCAGCGTCATTTAATATCCTGCGTGATGAGGATCTGGGAGTTATCGGGGAGGAGTTATCGAGAAGGTTCGGGACTCCTGCGGTTACATCTTTTCCGGCCGGGTTCTCAGGCACCCTTAAGTTCCTTGAGACTGCCGCGGGAATATACGGGGCGGATCCTGCCGAAGCAATTGCAAAGGAACGGCAGGTACAGGAGTTCCTGATCCGGGATTTTGCTGATATCGCCGGTCTTGCGATCAGCGCCGATCACCTGGTCGATGGATCTTCATGTAATCTGGCTGTCCGTGAAATCACCGGCTTACTTGATATGGAGGTTGTCCGGGATGGTGCCCGCGTGCCGATACCGCCTGTACCGCCGGTTGGTACGACCGGCATTAAAAGGATGCTTCACCGCTGGAGGCGAGCTGTCCATGCCTGAATGCATCAATCCCCTGTATCCCTGCGCAATGACCGGGGCCGTATCATCTCTGGCTGGATTTAACGGGATTGTTGTCGTGATCCACGGTTCGAGCGGCTGCTACTATTATCCGGCCACGCTTCTCCATGCGCCGCTTACAGGAACATTCATCCTTGAAGAGGATGTGATCTTCGGTTCTGAAGAACGCCTAATAGAAGTCGTCGAAGAGATCGCCAGGACCGGGAAGCGGATCGCAGTCGTGACCACCTGCGTACCGGCAATCCTTGGCGAGGATATCCGTGCAATGCTTGCGGCACACGATGTGATACTTGTCGACAGCCCCGGATTTACCGGTTCTTACGAGAAGGGATACAAAAAAGCTCTCTCAATCCTTGACCCGCAGGTCAGTCCAGATTCTGCCGGGATTAATATTGATGGCGTCAGCCTCTTCGATCCGTTTTTCCGGGGGAATGTCCAGGAACTCTTCCGCCTCCTTGCCCTTGCCGGTGTACCGGTTGCAACCGTGCTATGCGCAGACAAATACGAAAAGATACGTAAATGCGCCCCGCTCACAATTACTACGGACAGCGATCTTGCCTCCGGGACCGGCACGTGTCTGGGCGGGACGCTCGGATTTGATGCGCTCAATGAAACGTTCCGTCGGATCGGAGAGGCTTTCGGTACATCTGATCCCGATCCGGTATTCGAAGAGATAACGCGGGAGGAAGAGCGTCTGGTTCGTGCATGCGATAAATACCTTCGCAGGTTCGATCCGCCACAGGTTGCGATTTTCTCAAACTTCTCTTATGCATCATTTGCTGCGGTAACCCTGAAGAAATATCTTGATGCGGAGATTGTCTGCATCGGGAGCCGGACGGAGCCGACAGGCCCCCTGCCCTTTCCGACCTCCTGGATAACTGATCTTGCGGATGCGCAGGCCCTGATCCGGCGATCTGACCCTGATATTGTGATCGGGTCATCGTTCGAGCGATCGGTAAAAGGATCGGCAGGTTTTGTCGGCCTGACACCACCTCTCCGGGGCCGGGTTTACATCTCCCCCCGCCCGCTTGCGGGCACCAGCGGTACGCTCCTCTTCGTTGAAGATGTACTTAATGCATGCATGGACAAGCCACATACTCTCTCCTGATGGATTACTTTCACCCCGCGCACGACACGCCGTTATATAATCCCGAACGTAACGCCATACTACAATATAAGCAGGCATTGCATGATGAAAAAATCGGGATACTTCCAGAAGACGGGGTGCATTGCCTTAGATTCCAGGGGGATATCACACGAGGCAATCGTACTAAATATCGAAGGAGTCAGGTATGCAATCCGCCGGGCAGATCTCACGAGAGCTGTTGCCGGCAGGGTATGTGTCCAGATCGAGGCGCTGGTGCGGAACTGGCAGTATTACCTTGGACATGTCGCCGGCCTTGCCCAGATCTCTGCATCGGGAAGAGCCCTCAACATCGATATTTTCTCGATCGGGGAGTATACGGTATCGCTCCGTACATTACGGGCAGTACTTTATGGAAAGGAGCGCTTCGCAGTTATCGTTAAGATCCCGGAGCAGAAGGAATACCCCCCCATTCGGAAAGTCCCGTACGACCAGCAACGGCTCGAGGCAGCAGTTTAAGAACGGTCTCTTTCCGGTCTTTTTCGTCGCTGGTCTGTGCCCCGGTTTCCGGGTTATCGGTGATATCGTACAACATTAATAGTCGCAGAACTGTACCTGAGAGTATAACTATCTTCTGCGACATCGCAACAGGAGAAACTCACCGGTTGCCCAGGTGCTGCCTGTATGGATACAACTGATGATTACCGGGACCTTGTCGAACAGCAGCAGGACTGTATTGTCAGGTTCACTCCCGAAGGACGGCTCCTGTATGCGAACCCGGCGTACTGCGAGCTTGTGGGTAAGAGCCGGGAGGAACTTAAGGGAAGTGTATTCATGCCGGTGACCGAACGGCAGTATGCTGATGTGATTGCGACACAGATGGTCAAGCTCTTCCGCCGCCCCTTTGCCTGTAATGTCGACCAGTGGATACAGACAAAGAAGGGACTCCGGTGCATCAGCTGGTCCGCCCGCTCGATCCGTGACGAGAACGGGACAGTCATATCCATCGTTGCGACCGGTCGCGATCTTACCGATCTCAAGAGGCAGGAAAAAGAGATCCGTAAACGCGATCGGGAGCTGATGCTTGTTGTTGAGAGCGGGAGCCGGATGTACTACTCCCACACACCGGAACACATGCTGGATTACGTGAGCCCTAGGATCCTGAAGCTACTTGGTTGCAAATTGCGGTCGGGAAAGAAGATGTGGACGGAGTATCTGTCCGATCACCCTGCAAACAAGTCAGGGCTTGAAAGGACTCTTCGGGCTATTGCTTCAGGGAAGCGTGAACCGCCATACCGCCTCGAGTTTATCAGGGAAGACGGGAGCAGGATCTGGGTCGAAGTGAACGAGATCCCGATCGTAAAGGATGGGAAGACCATCGCCATCGTCGGATCGCTTGCTGATGTGACGGAGAAGTTACAAGTCGAGGAAGGCATGGCCGAGGCCGAGATCCTGATCAAAGCATCACGGAGCGGGAAGAATCAGCGGACAGAGATGAAACAGTCCCCGCTCGGGTACTTCCGGTCGATGTTCGGAAAAGCGAAAGAGAATGCTGAGGAGGACGATTCCGGAGTATCCGGATCCTGATAAAACCGAATATGTATGAAGAGAAATATTCATCAGGGGCAAAGAGAGACCCGATTGTCATCATTATAACCATGATCCGCTTGACGTGCCCGCATGCATGACCATGGGAAATTCATGGGATTGTAACATCCGGGTTCAGGCAGATGTTCTTCCATTTCAATACTTTAATCCCAAATAACCATCGTACCAACCCTGTAATGGCAATCCTGAATAAAATCAGAAAATTCTTCTCCGGCTTTTTTACAAGAAAGAAAAAAGCACCTGTCTACGCCAATTGTGCAAAATGCGGGGAGTGGGTGTATCTCCCGTTCCAGTGCAACTACTGCAACCAGTACTATTGCGGAGCGCACCGGCTTCCTTTCAACCATGACTGTGAACATATCGATGACTGGAAGAGACGGGGTTCGTCTGGCCCGACAACGGAATATGCGGGTGGTAAAGTAAGGGTAAGGAAATAAAAAAATTTTTAAGGCTAATTTTCGATCGTTAAGCATTCAGCGATATAACTCCCTGCTTTACTCGTACTCGCAGAGCCGCCCATGTCCTTTGTGACAACGCCGTCTTTAATGCTCTTTTCGATGGCATGCAGAACAGCTGTCGCAGCCTCGTGCTCACCGATATGATCGAGAAGGAGGGATCCGGCCCAGATGGTTGCGATCGGGTTTGCGACTCCCATACCCTTGTATTTCGGCGCCGAGCCGTGGATAGGCTCGAACATCGAGGTTCCTTTCGGATTGATGTTTCCGCCCGGCGCCAGCCCGAGCCCCCCCTGGATCATCGCGCCGAGATCGGTAATGATGTCGCCGAACATGTTCGGTGTAACCACGACGTCGAACCATTCGGGATTCTTGACAAACCACATTGTGACCGCGTCCACGAAGTTGAACTCTGTCGCGACATCCGGGTAGTTCTTCGCAGTCTCGGTGAATACTTCACGCCAGAGACCGTAAATGTCGGAGAGCACGTTTGCCTTGTCGACCGAGGTAAGCTTCTTTCTGCGTCGCATGGCGAGGTCAAAGGCATACGTCTGGACGCGACGGGCCCCTTCACGGGTGATGACTCCGATCTGGTAGGCGATCTCCTCAGCATCGCTCTCGATATCCAGCCCGAACTTCACATTATAAAGCTCGCGATCGACATCAAGGGTTGTTTTCTGGCGTTTCCTGAACCGGGATCCGATCCCGACATAGAAGTCCTCGGTGTTCTCCCGGACGACGACGAAATCGATGTCCTTCGGCCCTTTTCCGGCCAGAGGAGTCTCGACGCCCGAGAGAAGCCGGATCGGCCGGAGGTTGACATAAAGGTCGAAATGGAACCGGAGCGCGAGCAGAATTCCCTTTTCAAGAATACCGGGCCTGACCCTTTCATCACCGATGGCACCGAAATATATCGCCCGGAACTTGCCTAATTCCGTAAGATCATCTTCGGTGAGCAGCGTCCCATCGGAAATGTACCGGTCAGCCCCGATGTGAAAGTCCGTCCATTCTATATCAAAATTGAACTTCTCACTCGCGGCATCCAGTACTTTTTTACCCTCGTTAACGATCTCCGGGCCGATCCCGTCCCCTCCTACTGCCGCGATTTTGTACATACCGGTATCTCCTTCAACTGTTTTGCATACCCGACCAGCCCGGCTGCCTCGACGATATTATACATGAAATCGGGGACCGGCTCGATGGCATATTCCTTTCCTTCGACGATCACTTTACCTTCCCGTTCCTTGACGACGATCGAACTCCCGTCCCTGATCCCGCTGGTATCATCGCAGACAAGGGGAAGAAGCCCGACATTGATGGCATTCCGGAAGAAGATCCGGGCAAAGGACTGGGCGACAATGAACCGCACTCCTGCGCCCTTGAGCGCGAGCGGGGCATGCTCCCGTGACGAACCGCACCCGAAGTTCCTGCCGGCAACGATGACGTCCCCGTCTTTCGCCAGCTTGGAGAAGTCATCCCGTGTGCCTTCGAAGGCATGTTTCGCCAGTTCCTTCTCATCATAGATCGTCAGGAACCGGCCCGGGATGATCGCGTCCGTATCGATGTCGTCCCCGAATTTCCATACTCTCATCATCACACCTCCCTCGGATCAGTGATTTCACCGGTAATTGCGCTTGCCGCTGCAGTGGCCGGAGAGCAGAGATAGACGAATGCCTCCGTGCTGCCCTGCCGGCCCTTGAAGTTCCGGTTCGAGGTTGAGAGCGAGACCTCGCCTGGCGCGAGCAGGCCGAACGCACCGCCCATGCAGGGTCCGCACGATGGTGCTTCGACAAGGGCACCGGCCGTAACGAATTTTTCGATCAGACCGGCCCGAAGGGTTTTTAAGTATTCGTCCCGGGAGGAGGGGATGATGATGACCCGTACTTTATCCGAGAACTTACGATCGCCAAGGACCTCTGCAGCCTCGGTAAAGTCTTCGAACCGGCCGTTCGTGCACGAACCGATGAAGATCTGGTCGATGTGCGTTCCTGCGACCTTTCCTACCGGCACCCCCTGGTCAACGTTATGGGGGGTAGCTACCTGCGGCTCCAGCTTCGTAACGTCATACGAGCGCCGTTCCTCATACTTCGCATCCGGGTCGCTGTTGAGAATAAACGGGGTCATCTCCCGGCGGCCTTTCAGGTAGTCCCAGGTTATCGTATCGGGAGCAACGATTCCGGCCTTGGCGCCCATCTCGATAGCCATGTTACAACAGGTCATCCTGCCGGCCATGTTGAGATTCCTGATGGTATCACCGCAGAATTCAATCGCCTTGTACGTCGCCCCGTCCGCTCCGATATCAGCGGCAATCGAGAGGATCAGGTCCTTTGCCCCGACCCTCGGCTGGAACGTTCCGTTGACCTCAGCACGGATGCTCTCCGGTACCCTGAAGTAAAGAGCCCCGAACTTGAGGACAAATCCCATGTCGGTCGAACCGATGCCGGTTGCAAATGCACCGGTAGCCCCGTACATGCAGGTGTGGGAATCGGCGCCCACAACAATCTCGCCGGGTGCCGCATGCCCTTTCTCCATCACGACCTGGTGGCATACCCCTTCACAGATATCATAATTGTGGATACCCTGTTCCGCAGCGAACCTGCGCATGTATACATGGTTCTTTGCGGCCTCGATCGAGTCCGCCGGTATCTGGTGGTCGAAGAGCATGATGATGCGCCGGGGGTTAAAAACGCGTTCGCCTCCCATCTCGTAGAACTTCTGGATGGCAAGGGGGCCGGTGATATCGTGGATCATCGCCCCGTCCACTGGTGCCATCACTACGTCACCGGCGCGGATCGTACTGCCGCATTTGCCGGAAAAGATCTTTTCTACGATTGTTGCTCCCATGCTGATCCGGTATACTATGGAAGGGGAGATGTAATCTAATTTTGCTGGAGACAGCGGGACTGCACCAAGGAAGGAAAGTATCCGATTCCGTGGAAAACCGGAAAGACGATGAATGATGACGGGTTTTGTCGGGTACACTGCGAAAAAATTCGTAGTTAAGGCAATCTTTAACAAAAAAGTGCTATAATTATTAACTGATAA
Organism: Methanoregula sp. PtaU1.Bin051; assembly: GCA_002067895.1. GTDB lineage: Archaea > Halobacteriota > Methanomicrobia > Methanomicrobiales > Methanospirillaceae > MVRE01. Next base: position 70,381 of record MVRE01000004.1, read on the forward strand.
CCATGAAACAGAGGATGTTTATCCTTTCCGTAGTCCTGCTAATTGCTGTTGCAACCCTGGCCGGCACGGCATCGGCAGCCCTTCTTGGCGGAGACGACCGCGAGATCCATGCAACCGGAACCGGTTCTGTTATCGGGACTCCGGACCGGGCGCAGATCTCGCTTGCTATTGAAACCCAGAATACGGATGTAAAGACAGCGCAACTGGAAAATGCCGCCCGGATGACGCAGGTCATCGATTCGCTCGTTGCTGCCGGTATCCCGAGAGATGCGCTCAAGACGACCGGGTATACAATCTACCCGGTGTATGACTATCCGGAAATATATACGGATAAATCGGGGTCCGAGCGGAAGATCCAGTCATACCGTGTGACCAACACGCTGACCGTGACGCTTCATGACGTGAACAGGGTAGGGGATGTTATCGATGTCGGTGTAGCGAGCGGTGTGAACCAGGCAAGTTCAATCCGGTTCATGCTCTCCGATGAGCAGTCGCAGGCCCTCAGGACCGAGGCGCTGAAAGAGGCTGTCGCACGCGCCGATGCGGATGCGAAGACTGTCGCATCGGCACTCCATGTAGCGGTCGGCTCAGTAAAGAATGTCGAGATCGCTCAGGGATTCGCCCCTGTACTGTTCGAGAACTATGCTGGTCTGGACATGAAATCCGCTGCAGGCACGACACCTATCGAACCTGGTGATGTGACAGTAACGGCAACGGTCACGATTACGTACCTGATACGCTAATCTCCTGATCTTCAATCTCTTTTCACAACGTTTTTACGTTATCAGCGTATGATCATTCCATACCCAAAAAAATTTTCAGGCTGCGTGCCTTCAGGCACAACAGCGCCAAAACCTAAGCATCGAATACCGGAAAATTGCGGATACGATAGGAATGATCGGACAATGGAGCGTAATATCGGTTTTAAGGAGCGCAGGTATATCGAAGAGTTGCGGATTCTGACCAAGGCCACTGCGCTCGACTGCGTCATCGATGACCGGTTTGAGCGGGTTATCTATGTCATCCGGCAGGGTGATATGGGACTGGCTATCGGGAAGAAGGGCGAGAACATAAAACGCCTCCAGAACGTGCTCGGCAAGCGCATCGAGATGGTCGAATATGCAGAGACACCGGAAGCCTTTGTCACCAATGTCTTCAAGCCCGCCGAAGTGGTCGGGATCGATCGGGGGGATGGAAACGGCCCGGTCAATGTGCTCGTGAAGAAGAAGAGCGATCTCGGCATCGCAATCGGCAAGGGCGGCTGTAACATCGAGAAAGCCCGTATCCTCTCCAAGAGATTTTACGGGTTTGACGTAGGCGAGGTGCTCCTTACTCCGGAGGCAGCATGACGGACCGCATCGATCCCGCCATAATCGCAGAGCTGTGGAAGGTCATCTGCGAGCGGGCAGAAACCCCTTCGGAGAATTCCTATACGAGCCGCCTCCTTTCCGATCCCAAGGGAATCGACAAGGTGCTGGAGAAGATCGGAGAGGAGACAACGGAGTTCATCATCGCAGCTAAGAACGGAGGTCGTCAGAGAACAACCGAGGAGGCAGCTGACGTGCTCTATCATTTACTTGTCGCACTCCGGGCAGCCGGAGTCGATCTGGCGGACGTACTGGCCGAGCTTGAACAGCGCCGGAAGTAGGCACTCCTATTGTTTGATAAACGTCTCAAGATCGACGAGCGGCGGCAGGGTGTCTCCATTCTGCCCGGCATTGTCGAGAACCTCCTGTTCAACGTAGACCGGTGCATCTGCCCGCAGTGCGAGAGCAATACCGTCGCTGGGGCGGCAGTCGATGCGGGCTTCATGGTGGTCGTGGGAGAGGACAAGCTGGGCGTAGTAAACCCCGTCACTGACGGTATCGATCTGGAGGGACGTGATCCGGATACCGAATTTCTGGAATGTATCGATGAAGAGGTCATGGGTGAAGGGCCGGGGCAGCACCTCCCTCTTCAGGGCACTTTTTATAGAAACCGCCTCGGAGAACCCGATGAATATAGGAAGCAGCCGTAAAGATCCGTCCGTAAGAAGGACAACCGGTACCGTCCCTGCAGGACTGAGGACGACAAAGACGCCTTTTACCGAACAGACTACAGCAGTCATCTGTTGAGTGACATCTCTCTCAACCAAGATAAGGGTTGAGGTGTGATTATGGGTGCGACTGGCCTGCGGCTTCCGCCTCCCTTCTGACGATGATGACACTCGAGATGACCCCGAGGCAGATGTTGAAGTAGTAAAGAACGATGCGCCAGATTACGATGAAAATGCCGAGTATTGCCGACGGGAGAAAGAGGCTGTACATCGAGGCAGCCCCGACCTCGGCGATGCCGGAGCTGCCGGGGGTGAGCGGCATCATCATCAGGATAGCGAGGATCAAATTGATCACGAACGATTCAAAGAAGAGGGGCGGCTGGCCGAGGCCGAGGAGAATTAATGAAGCCGTTACGCATTCGGAAACCCAGTACAGCATCGTGAAAAAGAACCCGGATGCCAGTCCTCCCTTTGCGCTGCAGACAAATTTGCACAATGCGCTATGGAAATTGTCCACCTCCATATTGACCCTGCATTCCAGTTCGCAGAACCGCTCCGTGTCCCAGCGACGGGTGAAGAGGCGCGCTACCGATACCATGGCCCGTTTCAGTAATTCCGGGCGGGTGGCAAAGATAGAGAACAGGAGCAGGCAGCCGGTAACAAATATCAGGGTGACATACATAAGAAGACCGGAGGACTCACCGATCTTCTTCCATTCCTCGTTCAGGACGAGCATGGAGAACCCTGCAAGCAGGACCAGCATGATCCCGTCAAGCACCCGCTCCATGATCACGATCGCGGTTGCATCACCAAGCGGGACCTTTGCACGATACAACTCGTGAATACGGACAGGCTCCCCGCCTGCCTGTGCAGGGGTTATGGCTGCGGCAAGCAGGTTGGCAAAAACGAGGTTGAGGCTGTAGAAGAATCCAAGGCGGTGCCCCAGTGAACGGGACATTGTCTGAACCCGCCATGCCCAGAAACACATGGTTAAGATGTGGAACAAAAAGGCGGCGAGCAGGAAATACGGATTGATCTTCCTGAGCGATTCAATGGTCTGGGCGTTTATGGTAAAAGCAAGAACGATAATGAGGACGGCTACCGAGAAGACAACCGAGATGAAGAGCCACCTGCGTTGTGATCGATCCATCCGTTTCCCGGATCCCGGCCTGTTATTGCCTGTCTCTAACAACGTTATTGAGCATAGTATAAACTCTTTTATGGATAGATCCTGCCGGCAGAACCTGCTGTATTAAAGGGTGAAAATTTCCCGGTACGCGTGGATGGAGAAAAGTCCCATCTCTACGCCGGCATCGAGCCAGCCATGCCCGTAGCTGAAACAGGCAAGCGCCTCTTCCAGGTTCCCGTCAGATACCTTTTTGTTCCCTTGGTGCAGGTACACTTCAGCGATGAATCTGACCTGCAGGGCGAAGGCGTGCAAAGGTATGCCCGGATCCGGCGCCGGGGAGACTGATGCGATGGCCGTGGTAAGAAGGTGGGCATAACGATTCGTCTTCTCATCGAGCTTCGCGTATTGTGAAGCCGGGATATCTGCCGATGACCCGGCAAACGGGCAGCCGTGATTCTCGATCTTTATAACAAGCAGACCGGCGGAGGCTCCGCAGTGCAGCCAGCCGAGGCCGTACAGGAATGCGGCAAGGGCATTGACCGGATCCCCGCCGGACATGAACGTCCTGCCGTCACTCTCATACGCCGATGCCATCCGGAGAATGGACTGCTTGGTGCGCCACGCCGGTGTCCTTTCCGGTGCAGTGCATGTTGTTCCGGTAAGGGTAGTGGCGAGCAAGGCCTGGCATTCGCGTACGTTCATAGGCCAGCAAACAACTCCAGGTACCTACGCTCCATTTCGTGCAGTTCTCCCGGTACAGCAATGATATGCAGCGGGGGGCCGAAATCAATCTCTCTTATTTTATCCGCCATCCCTGCGGCAACGACTGGCATTTCCGACCCGGCCCGGGCGACACCCACGTATAGGGGGATTGCAGCCTGCATTTTCCCTGCAAGAGTTTCTAAGAGGTCGATAGCTTCAGGGATGGTCATGAACCGCTCTTCCCGGATATCTAGATAGACAAGCGTATGGAGGTTCTGTGCAATGTTCTTTACAATCACTTCCATGGGGGTTATAGGGAACCAGTTCTTCTGCGGGAAAGGAAGGGAGCAGGATTTCCCGAACCGGTAGTTCTGGAGCCCGGTCAGTCCGCAGACAGCGCTCGCGATCGATGCGCCGTGGATAATCGATGTACTGATACCCCGTTCCTCAGCCCGTATCCTGAGGTCGACATGTGTTGTCGCAACCATCGGGTCTCCGGCAACGAGGAATGCGACGTTGCTGTCTGCAGCAGCCTTAAGTATCGTATCAGCATGGAGCTCGACATCCTTCCGGAAGAGCAGGCGGACCGGTTTTTGGTAACGGCGTTCAAGGTCCTCAACCGACGCACCCATGAGACGGGACGTGTAACTTTCCAGATAGACGAAATCGGCTGCAGCGATGCACGCGAGCCCTTTTACTGAAATATCGGAGTCATCGTAAAGGCCGAGGCCGACAAACGTAAGCATAGCAATCCATTATTTCCTGGTTGCGGGACGCGGGGATCTTCCCCCCAGCCATTTCGGAATCTTCAACAACGGTATCCGGTTCATGAGCTGATCGCGACCTGCCCTTTTGTAATCGTAAAATTCATCCAGTCCGAGGGCACTCCTTTGAGCCCTTGGATGCGCATAAGGGGTGCATTCTGTTCAGTTTTTACCTCAAAGACGCCATCCATCAACTGCTTGAGGATGGCGACAGTCCTCTCATCGAACGATTCGGTGTTCATGACGTAAAAACCGATACCGTCAATCTTTTTCACCTTGGTCGTGAGGACATGGAGGAACTGATACAGCACCTCCATCTTGCGGTACATCAGTAAAGTAGAAACCGAATTCACGCAGAACCGGATCGGGGGCGGGAAAAGGCCACCTTCACCATCGGAGAATTCCCCTTCGAAGATCAGCTCCACCATCTTGGAGAATTTAATCCCGATACCCGTCAGATCCGTGGGGCTTGCAACGAACATCAGGCGGCTGGTATCGGCAATGCCCGGTGAGGAACTCTTCGTTATCGCATCGATTGCCCCGACATACCGTTTATCCACGCCCATGACCTTGAAAGAATCGATCACTTCTGCAGCCCGCTCATTCGTCGATAACACGATTGCGTATTCGCCCAAGATCGGTTTTGTCAGGAAGAAGGCAAGGTCATCGGCAGGGCTCATGGGAGGTGCCAGTACGAGATAATTGGTTCCCGCATCAAACCCGCCGGTAACCTCGTCGATTAACGGAATTCCGGACCTGTAACTGTACATCTCCAGCACAATCATTTCATGAGAGTGATTATAAGCGCTCCGGTAAAATGGCAGGATCGCGTGATACACGGTTTGGGTGTTCCAGTACCATGCGGAGATTGTTGCTCTCTGTTTGGGTGTGATACTCTACTGCGGAATGCGATCGTTACAGGATAAGGGAGAGCAACCGGCTGGCAACCGCTCCGATAGTTACAGCAAGAGCCGTCTCAGTTGCTGTAATAGCTGCGGCCTTTCTCCATCCAAGCTCCTTCAAAAGCGTAAAGATCGTCGAGATGCAGGGCGTATACAGCATTGCAACAAGGGCGAATACAATCAGCTGCACCGGGGAGAGTACAGAGGAGAAGACGGTTGTCCCGAAGAGGGAAGCGAGTGTTAAGATCGTGATCTCCTTTCGCACGATACCGAAAACGAACACGACCCCGGTTACCGCCGGGAGACCGAGCAGGGTCACCGTGATTGGTGAGAGGGCTGCATTAATCGGATCGAGCAGCCCGGCACTATAGGCTCCGCTGATGGCAATCCCGCCGATCACATATGCCGGCAGAACGATCCAGATGAGGGATTTTGTCCGCGACCATGTCTGGGCAAGTACAGTGGTGCCGGATGGGAAATGGTATTCCGGCATCTCCATGATCAGGCCGACAGATTCCCCCGGGATGGCCTTGAATGCAATCCTGCCCAGAACAATCACCAGCAGGACGTCGAAGGCATAGAGCGCAAGCGCCCACCAGATATTCACGAATGATGCAACGAGACTTAAGATGACGATAGTGCGGGCCGAGCAGGGTATCAGGCTCACAAGAAACGCGGCGAGAAGTTTCTGTTTTCCGGATTCGAGGATCCGGCAGGAGAGGCAGGCCGGCACCGTGCACCCGAACCCGAGGATGAGCGGGATGATCGCCTTGCCATGCAGGCCGAGCCGGTGCATCCCCCTGTCCAGCATCATCGAGATCCGGGTGAGGTACCCTGAGTCCTCGATGGCGGAGAGGAAGAAATAGAACGGAAGAACATACGGGATGATCAGAGTCAGGGCCGCAACAAGACCGGTCCATGCCCCGGATATGAGGATCTCTGCAAAAGAACCGGCAACGAACGGGCTTGTCGGGGCCACCGAGGACAACAGGGTTGTGAGGTATTCGGATATGCCCGCACCGATGACAAATGTCCAGATAAGGAGCCCACCGATTGTCAGGATGATGAGGGCATAGCCGGCCACGGGATGGAGCGCGAGCCGGTCGATCCTGTCAGAGACAGAGATGTCGCCGGTGGTGACGGGCCGGATCTCCATGACGCTGCGTGCAATGCGTTCTGCGGCATGGTAGCGTTCGGCACTCATGACGATTCCGGCCGGTTCGCCATGCAGTTTCTCAAGTTCCATAGCACACCGGCTGGCTGCCGCAGCCGCTTCCGGCATCCGCACCGCAACCTTCCGGGTGAGATCAGGATCCCTCTCGAGGAGCCGAATCGCTGTCCAGCGGGGAGGGCCGGTGGCCGGATCTTTCTCAAGGATTCCTGCCAGATCCCCGATCCGGCTCTCAACCTCCTTCCCGTAAGGGATAAGCCGCGGCAGCGTCCTGTTTTGGGCAGTTGCGACAATGGCATCGGACAACGCTGAGATCCCTTTCCCGTGGATCGCAATGGTAGGGATAACCGGAACGCCTAGCATTCCGGCAAGTTTCTCCGTATCGATAAAGATGCCTTTTTCCGCGGCAAGGTCTATCTGGTTCACGACCACGATGAGGGGGACGTTCAGTTCCGCAAGCTGCAGGGTAAAAAAGAGATTTCGCTCGAGCGCCGATGCATCGACAATATTGACGACAACATCGGGACGGTTGTTCAGGATATACTCCCGCGAGATCGTCTCCTCGGCCGAGTACGTAGAGAACGAGTAAATCCCCGGAAGGTCGATGATGCGGATCCGGTACCCGTTGTGCAGTAGAATACCACCTGCGCATTCAACAGTCTTACCGGGCCAGTTACCTGTCGCAAGGTCAAGCCCGGTCAGCTGGTTGACAGTGACGCTCTTGCCGACATTTGCATTGCCTGCGAGAACGGCAGTGAAATCTACCGGGATACAGCTGGTACCGGCTGTATCGAGATCACGCCAGCCATGCCTTCTCCTGTGCTTCTCCTGCCCTGGCATCAGGCTTTCTCCGCGGCCTGAGAGACAAAGATGTTGTCAGCGATAGCGCGGTCGATTGCCAGTTTGGTCCTGCGCACGGCAATCTCGACCGGTCCCTCCAGCGGGGCCTTGCGGACAAGGGAGATTGCAGTCTTTACCGTGAGACCGAGGTCTGACAAGCGCTGGACAACTTTCTTGTCCCCGCGGATGAACGCGATCCTGCCGCCTTGCCCTTCCATGAGATCAGATACGGAGACGAGCGGCTCATCCCGCATCTCGGATGGTTCCTGTTCGCCGGTAAAGCAGCCGGTACAGTCATCCACTTCCCTGTTGCAGGGCTGGATCAGGCTGCCATGGGGGCAGCGTGAGGGGGCTTTTAACATCTTGCAGAGTGCGCATTCGGTCTCGTCCGAGAGCGTATGCTCCATCCTGCAGGCTTCGTCATGGACGTGGTCGTCCTCGATCTTCAGGACATCTCTTAAAAAGACCTCAAGAAGCCGGTGGCGGCGCTTGATCCTGACCGCCATCTCCTTTCCCAGTCCGGTCAGCGTTGCACCCCGGTATGGCTCGTAGTTTACGTATCCTTTTTCCGACAGGTTCCGCAGGGCTTCCGTGACGCTTGCCGGTGCCACGTTTAAGCATTTTGCGATGGAAGAGGTCTTGGCAGTCCCGTCCCGCTCCCCGATATCGTAGATCGCTTCCAGGTACTCTTCGAGTTGTTCCGAGGCCATTGCCCGGTATTTAGGACACCCTAAATTAATAAAATTTCGTTTGACCTAAACCTCATTCAAGCATAAACAGGGACGGGTGTTCCTTCCCGTTGATGGCGGAAAATACCTGAATCCGTTTCCTTTCTCCTGCCAGTAAATCCGGGTCGGATCATCAAGGTTATCTGCAATCTGCCGGTAATAATATGCGTAAATGATCTACTGGCTCTATGAATGGATGCTCCGAGAACAGATATCGGTCCTTCCGGCGCATATCTGTTTCATGATCAGCAGCCACGACATGGAAGAAGCGCCGGAAAAGCTCCTGTCCGTAACCCGCTGGTGCACGACTATTTCGACGGACATAGCATCCCGGACCGGGTCGCCTGAGAATGCGATCAGGGGACTGACATTCCACATCAGTACGAAGGAAGCGGATGCGATCGAGCGGTGCCTCCCGGCCATCCGGGCACTGGGTTCGGTCGCCCGGCTGAACCTTCACTACCGTGATACCGAGGAGATAACCGGTTCCGGAATCCCTGTGGTCGTTGCAGTTGGAAAGAGCGGGAGGGAGGAGATCACGGCATGTATCCGGAAGATGGCCAGGGACGGAGTTGCACCGGAGACCGTCGACGAGCATATGATCGAGTCATGCCTGACCTTCAAGTACGCACCGGATATCGTGGTGAAAAGCGGCGGGGATCACTTAACTGACTTTTTAATCTGGCAATCGGTCTATTCCGAGATTTTCTTCTCAGATGTCAACTGGAGATATTTCCGGAACGTGGATTTCCTGCGCATCCTGCGGGACTATCAGGCCCGGGTCCGGCGGTTCGGGGCGTGAGGGTCAGCGCAGTCTTACGTTTTTCCAGCAGGATATGCCGTCAACGGTATAATCCTCCATCACGAAACGGTTCTTCAATGCGACGGTGAATGACCTCTTGTCCGGGATGGTACTCCCCGGGGTCTCCCGGCAGAAGCGTACAAACAGCTGGTACATGTCGTCTTTGGCGATACGGGATATGCCTGTATCGTCCGGCTCCGTATGCACGACCTTTTTTGCAAGGAACTGCCGGATCAGGTCATCCTTCCCCTTTTTCTGCGTTGCTTTTTTCGCCGCCTTCCCGCCCGGGCGCTGGCGTTTTCCTGAATCACCTGTACTGGCTTTTTGATCATGCTCGCCGCGCACTTTCCCGACCGGGACAGCCGCAGGCTCCTTCCGGGGTTCAGGTACCGGTTCCGCCCTCATCTTCAGGATATGGGCAGGCGCCCTTGGATCTTCAGCATTCAGAACGGGTCGGAGGTTTTCCTTTTTTCCGGTGCCGGCGGGCTCTGCAGTGCGTCCGGCTGGTTCGCTTGCGATGATGACAGGCCGCACCGGCAGGGTTTCCGGGATCTGCTGCTGGGAGAAGTCGATGCCCAACCGGTCGGCAAGAACACGGTTGCACTCCGCGGAAATGTCAATCCCCTTTTCCTGTGCACGCGTGAAAATATCGGAGCGGATATGGACCGTTGTCGCCCGCCACCGGGCGTTTCCTGCACGCTCTGCGGTCATGATACCTATTCATCTATTCGGATCAGGGGGATATAGAGCCAGCGGTGCGCGGGGTGAATATGGAGACAATAGATAAAAAACAGAGATTATGAAAGCGATCGCGCCCGCTGGTCATAGACGCGGATCGCCCGCAGGAGGTCGATCTTCCGGAAAACGGGCCAGTACGGTGCGCAGAAATAGACGGCGGATTCGTGGCCGCCGGCAAGCCAGGGGAGGAAATTCGACGTACGGCGCTCGTTGCCCGTCCTGATGATCAGATCGACCGGGGGAATCCCTTTTCCCTCGTGCAGGTGTCTTTCCACCATCTGGACATCGATCGCATCCGGTGATACGGTGCCATTCTTGACGGATGTGAGGATATCGCGTGCCGCAAGCACGATCTCGTTCCTGCCGCCATATGCGATTGCGATGTTCAGCGTGAACCCGTCGTAGGACCGGGTCGCTTCCTCAGCAGCCCGGATTGCCGCAAGGAGGTCTTCTGGGAGGAGCGAGCTGTCCCCCACCATCTGGACCCGGATCCGGTACCGGTGGACTCTCTCATCATTAATGACGGCGAGGAACTTCTCCTTGAAAAGCGCAAAAAGCTGGTTCACCTCTTCCGGTTCGCGTCGGAAGTTCTCAGTCGAGAACGAGTAGAGCGTGATGTGCCTGATGCCAAGATCGTGCGCCCAGTCCAGCATCTCCTCTGTCTTGTCCGCGCCGGCCCGGTGACCCTGAGCTTTATTAATTCCAAGGGCTTCCGCGTACCGCCGGTTCCCGTCCTGGATGATCGCGATATGGCGGGGGATGTGACGGCACTGCATCCGCAGAATCCTCTCGTAAATCGGTTCGAGTACGCGTTCGCGGATCACAGCGGGGTCACCTCCACGACGATTCCTCCATTGGGATACCGTTCGATGACATACTTCTTTCCCGGGAGATCATCCCCCCCATCCGCGAGCAGCCACCATGCTGTCTCGATACGGTCCCCGAGATCCTTAAAGTTCTCCCTGCCGAACTCCCTCTCACAGAAATCCCTGCACCTTGCCAGGTCGCCGGCAGAGAGTTCGATAACTCCATAGACAATCGTCCCGTCACCGGTGATCTCGTCAAACGGCCGCGCTGTTTTATAGGCTGTGCGCTTCAGGCGCTCGCGCAGCTGTACCGAGTCCTTGAAGGCGGAGGAGCAGAAATGCACCTTTAGATTGTTTTTCAGGGGTTGTGCCCATTCCCGCGCCCCTGCCACGGCATTGTGGACATCGTCGGTGAGCACGAACCCTCTCCTGCGCATCTCCCCGGCATTGGTCTCACCCCATTCCAGCTCGTTGATGTTGAGGAAATCGAGATTCGGCAGGGCCGCGGCAAGGTGTTCAACACCCGGAAGTGCAGGTACCTCCATGCCGACTTCAAACCCGAGTTCCTTCGCACGCTTTGCCGACCGGATATATTCCGAGTCAAGGATGGTCCCCCAGCATTCATGGGGCGGATGGAGCCGGAGTTCATCGACAAGGCACGCGAGGCTTTCCAGTTCCTCATCTGTCGGGGCCTTTGCGGTATACAGGTGGATATGGTGCCCCTTCCCGAAATGCTCCCTGAGCGCCCGGCAGTAATCGGCCACTCGATCGATTACGAGGAGGGGCTCGCCGCCGGTCACGCCGGTACCCAGCGCATCCATAACCTCCGCTTCGCGGACAGCCTCCTGCGGGCTTATGATCCTGTGCTCATTTGCATAGACGACATCCCTCCCTTTCCGCTCCGAAGAGAGCGGGCAGTACCAGCACGAACGATGGCACCGTCCCGTAACAAAGAGCACCATCTTTGCACCCTTGTGGCAGAGAATACAGCCGGAAGAAAGCGTCATTGCACCTGCAGGACCGGTGATTCGCCGGTACCGGTTTTATCCATTATAACTCGCATTCGTATTTCATAATCTTGTTCATGTGCCAGGTACCGGTTCCGGGTCATGCAGAAATTCAGGTCGGAATGTACGGCATATCTACGGCTAAAAGTGACTCGCAATATTAAATAATGAAATATCTTATAACACACTGCTGGTGCGTATGACACGGTCCGGGGATGAACGGGCATTGTCCGAGGTTGTCGGTTTTATCCTGCTGCTGGGTCTCATTGTCGCTGTATTCTCTCTCTGGATGACGTATGTCATACCTGCACAGGGGCGGGAACAGGAGATTGCCCAGATGAACGCGGTCAAGGACCGGTTCACCGAGTACAAGGCCGCCCTTGACTCCCTCTGGCTTAACAACCAGAGCGGGATCACGATATCCACATCATTCAATCTCGGGACCGGGGGAGGGAACACTGAAGCGGGGGGTTTCTTCCTGCCCGTCTCCCGGCCCCGGTCCTCATCTGCCACGTTATCTGTGCTTGATACCGGCGACCGGCTTGCCATCAACGCCAGTTCACAGCCTCTGCAGACAACTACTATGAGTTTACTCGAATACCGGTCAGCAAACAATTACTGGCTCCAGCAGCGCTACTATTACCAGTCCGGTGGTGTATTCCTGTCGCAGGACGGGGGGACAGCCAACCGGATCTCGCCGGGTATTTCGATCGTCAACAACAGCGACAACACCGTTGCCGTCTACCTTGTGCCCATCAGTATAACCGGTGGCGGGAGCATCGGTGGCAACGGGCCGGTAAAAGTGGACACCCGGCTCCGCCCCCTTCAGGCGCCAACCACCTACCAGCTCAACTCTTTCGTAAATATATCCGTTGACGTAGCGGACAATGCAACTGCCCTGATGTGGATGAACTCGGTATTCAATGAATCAAGGGTCCGGGGCGGTCTTACGAACCCGGCTTATTACACCTTCTCCGTTAAGGAAAATCCGGTCACCAAGCGGGGATCGGCATACATCAACATCACCGGCCCGGTTGGCGATACTACAGGCGACGTGTACCTGACCATCCGCCCGGTCGAGTATGTTGTTACCTTAAACAGCATCGCATCGGGAATAACATGACCAAAGGCACAGGGAGAATCCGATGATGGCAGACAGGATTCGGAAGATACGGCACGACCCGGAGGCAGGGGTATCCGAGATTGTCGGTGCGATCATGTTAATCTCCCTCGTCGTCCTTGCAGTATCGATCATTGCCATGATCCTGTTCTCCCAGAGCGCGCCCGAACAGATCCCCAACGTGAACTTCATGGTCGGCAGCAACTATCCCCCGACAACGCTCTACCTGTACCATAACGGGGGCGATAACCTCCGCATCGGAAGCTTCCAGGTGCGGCTTGACGGGGTCAGTAAACCATATATTCTCGATGGGGGCGGGCAGTACTGGACATTGGGCCGGCGGTTGAATGTCGACCTCACCGGGATAACTCCCCTCCCGCGGCAGGTGACGCTCGTGTATAATACAAGTGCCGGTGCTGTCGCGATCCATTCCGCAACGGCAAACCTGTCAACAGGTCCCGGAAACATGAACCCGGATATCATGCCAACCTATATCCCCTCGACTACGTGCCTCAACCCGTCAGACCCCAACTTCCCTTCCCAGATCGTATACCAGATCCTCCAGAATGTCACGGTAATCGCGGATGCTATCAACCAGTCGCCGACGACGGTGGGCCCGGTCATTGCCACGGCCGTGAGCGGCAACTCGGTCACCTTCTTCAAGGACGGCAAGGTGAAATTGGACAGTGATAATCTGAACACGTACTACTTCCGGTTCAAAGTTACTAAATCCGGATCGACAATGTCTGTCGTCGGCCTTACTCCGGATCCCTATCCACTGTACATCAACGATATTGTAACAATCTATCTCAGGTCAAATTCTGCAAATTTCAAGACGTTCGGTCTCGGCGACCAGTTGTGGGAGGTCTCGACAAATGGAGTCAACGTCAATATCACCCGCGGCGGGGTGCCAACGGTTCTGACCAATACCAACTTTGTCCATGCGTGGATCACCGGTTACGAGGACATCGGTTCCACCCTTAAGATCTCTACGACAACCCCGAGCAATGAGGGGACGGTATTATACCTGAACGGGACGCAGTTGATCGACGGCCCGAACGGCGATGCCATCGTGATTACCAACATCCGCCCCGTTGGTGTCGGCCTGTACGTCCTCGAATGGGACAGCAATGCGCAGACCATCTACTTCGTCGGGAATGCGCAGCAGGTTACGATCAACGGGATACCTGTTATCTGAAGCCTGAACCGAAGGAGAGGGAGGATCGTGAGGAAAGATTGTAAGCCGGCGTTTGAGAGTATAATCGCCGGATTACATTGTAGCAAGGCAATACAGGTTTTACCTGACCGATCCCCATGAACCCTGTTGTAAATCCTGAAGGCGGCGCTGCTGAAATCATCGGGTCCATTGTATTAATCACGCTCTTTGCGGTTGTATGTGCGATACTCCTGATGGCGATGGTATCGCAACCACTCCCCGAGAAGATCCCCGCGGTCAATGCCATTGTCACTAACGAGAGCAAGATCATCCGCCTGTACCATGCAGGGGGCGATCCGCTTCCGGTTACCGGATTTTATATCCTTATCGACGGGGTTAATGCACAGTTCTCCGGAACGGGAACCGACGGTGTATGGTCCATCGGCGAGACCCTGGTTACGTCCTCTTCATCGTTTCCGAAAAAGGTATCGATCATTTATAATGGCACAAAAAGCTCAAGGCTGCTGTCGTCAACTAGCCTCGGTATGCCGTGAAGACGGTTGTACATCCCAGGATTTTACCATGCCGGTGCCGGATAGCTTCATTGGAAACCACTATCCGGTTAAACAGTTGTTGTCAGAGAACCTGTACCTGTGTATTTTTCCCGGCCAGCAGGTTATAGGCGTCATGCTTTTTGTTATATCGTACGAGCACGTCCGTAAGCGTCAGAATATCTCCGTAGGCTGATGACAGGAGGGGGGTGTTTTGTCGGTTCATGTGGTACTTGTGGAGTACAGCATAGACCGGCTTTGCCGGCGTGCCGTCGCAAAGCCTGAAAACATGGACTTTTGCGTGTCCGAGATCCTGCGACATCTTCGCCCCGGTAACATTGATCCTGCGGTTGATATGCTGGTGCAGTTTTGATAACCGCGCTACCTTTGCATTAGGGGGGATGCGGTACGGGTTCCGGACCTGCCGGTCTTTCCTGATGATGACGTACGCGTACTTGATGTCGGTATTGATGTAGCGGTACGGCTCTTTGCCAGCCGCGAGGGCCTTCATCAGTCTTGTCGGCTGGATATCCGGCTGGGTTTCAAAGCTCCAGCAGCGCGACGGGTCGCAGCGGGTTCCGTACAGGAACGAGCAGGGGCTGTGGATCGTCAGCCCGCGGTCCTGTAAAGCCCACGAGAGCGACCGGAGCCGCGTCGCCGCGATCTCCTCGGCCGGCTCCACGACCAGGATGGTGCCGTCCGAAGCGACATGACCGGCAAACCGCATGACGAGGTCTGTCTGCCGGTCGACAGGGAGGGCTTCGAATTCGTTGAGGACGTTAGAAAAGACGAGGAGATCGATCCCTTTGGGGATGTCCCGGTCAGCGATTGTCCGGATATCGGCCTGCAGCGGCTGGCGGATGGTGATGTTGCGTATGCCGGATGCGTATGCACCGGTAAGGAACCGGAAGGCCTCGAGGTGCTCCTCCGACTGTTCGATAGATTGAATATCGGCCGAGGCATTGTCAAGGCGCGATACGAAGTCTGCGACGGCGAGAGGGACGACGCCCGGGCCGGTCCCGACATCGAGGATCATCATCTTCTGTTTGATGAGACCTGCACCGGCGAGTTCCTGCATCAGGTATTCCGCCTGCATGAAGAAGACCGGGAAATGGTAGGCGAGGTAGCCGAGCACGCTATAGCCTTTCGTATACGACAGCCTGCGCTTTACCGGAGCTTTCCAGTAGTCGCCTTTCTGGGCGACGACAGCCCTGCGCAGCCGTTCGAGGATGACCGGATCGTTATACGGCTTGCCGGTCTTTTTTGCAATATAGTCCTCGATGGCCTGCTCCAGTGCCGCCGGGATTTTGCGGGCAGCAAGGAATGCTTCCGTCCGCTGCCGCTCCGTCTCTGAAAGGTTGTATGATCCGGCAGTTTCTTTCATCGCCTTGTAATCTTCTGGGATCTTTCAGCGGATACGTGTTTCGCGTGCATTTAAGTGCCGTATTAATACGGTGCAGGCCAATGGGAAGACTGCATGAACAGCATCACCTGTCTGAAGAATGTTCTATCCAACTGGCGTGGAGGGCTTGCGGGGGTTGTGGTGTTCCTGCTGGCGTGGGTTGTTTTTTTCTTTGTCGCGTTCATGGCAGCCTTCGGGAACGATACGCCGGAAGCGCGGGTCATCCTGCAGGTTTTCTCGGTCCTTGCAACGATCTCAAATCCCCTCTGGGGGATCCCGCTCTCGTATATCGCCGGATCCTACATGACCCTATTCAGGGTCCCGGTTGAAGAAGGGTCGTGAAAAAGAAGCCGCCGGGGGGACTTGAACCCCCGACCTGCTGATTACGAATCAGCCGCTATACCGCTAAGCCACGGCGGCGCACTGCCTCACAATATCGACCCGCCGCGTTATAAAAATATGGGAGTTATGAATATCCGCGCAGTGTGGTGACGCTGCCCTCGCCCTGCTTCTCTGATGGGGCACTGATAGTGCCGAACTTACTTTCGTAATCGCTCACGGTCTTCTGGAGCACGGCAAGCAGGTTCTTTGCATGCGTCGGGGTGATCGACACGATCGCCTTCGCCCGGGCCTGGTTTACGGCCGGGATCTGGTGGAGGAAGACGAACGTGAACTCGTCGTCCTTGTACGCGATCTGGATCATGTTGCTGTAGACAGGGTCGAGGCCCTGTGGGATATTGACGGCAATTTCCTGTCCGGTCATGACTATCATTTGGCATGTCTGGCAATAAGGGTTGGTTGGCATGGCGCGGGGATGCCCGGGAAATAATCGTCGCCATTTCTATCGAATTTCCGCCCTGTTTTTATAGGTGGCAGTCGCACCGGAAGATTACCGGAGGGATCCTGATGGAGAACCATATCGCGGTCTCTGACCTCGTTCACTGCCATACCTGCCCGGTCCGCTTCTACTACGAGAAGGACATGTCACGGTCGGAGTCCGACCGGTACGCAGTCTGCAAGCAGGTCTCGTACCACCTCGGGAAACCCCTCGACCCTGCGCTTATCTGGGAGGAGGTGCTCGCTGTCCGTCCGGGTACCGATCCCTCGCTCCGCGAGTTCCTCGATCACTGTACTGCGGCCTGCAGCCGGAAGGAGTGGAAGCTGGCCGCGGAAAACGACGTGAAGGTGCTTTCAAGGAAACAGGGCATCGTCGGGATGGTTGACAGGGTCTTCCCCGACAACACCTTTGCGATCGTCCGGCCGAGCGGTGCCCTCCCGTTCGGGATTTCCGGGGCCGACCGGCTCCGGATCGCAGCCTACGCCCTCTGCCTCGAAGAGATGACAGGGGAGTCGGTGACAGGAGGGTCGGTGGAGCACATCCCCGATGGCGTCTCGCGGTTCCACACGGTCCAGCCGCGGGACCGGCGATCGCTCGTTGCAGTGCTCCGGAAGGTCCGGGCGATCCGGGAGGGGGATGTCCCGCACCGGCCGCTGAACGCACCCTGCGGGCGGTGTTCATACAAAGAGCGGTGTGAGGTATCGGGCGGGCACCGGTTATCCGAAATTTTGTAAAAAAGACACTGTATAAGGATTGCAAGGGGAGTGTGAATTTATTTGATCCCCGGCACGGTATCCGCCCATGCCTCGACCTTTTTGCGGATTCCGTCATCCGTGTAGGACGAGAGCGTCAGCCGATCGCGGGCGAGGCTCAGGAAATACAGTTCACCGCTTGGGTCATGGCACTTTACGGTCACGGAGAAGAGATCCGCTTCTGGCAGGTGCCGGACACTTCCGCCGTGCGCCGAAACGTTGGCCATATTCGAGATGACGGCGGCAATCCCGTACTGGTAGCCGGCGACCGTGTGGTACGTGTCCTGCCCGGTCCCGATCCTTTTGCCCTTTGCATCCTCGTACACGAACTTCGCGGTATACATCTCCCGGACTTTTTCGACCGGCGGGTGCGCCTTCCGTGCGCTCCGGTAGGGCGTGCACCGGAGCGGGTTTTTCAGGACGAGCGACCGGACGACGGCATCGAACGCCGTGACATCCGGGAACGGGGTCTTCATGCGCCGGGACGCGCTCTTTGTCCCGGGCTTTTCGTTGAAATGCGCCATGGTTTTCCTCGCTGTATGCTGGCTGCCGGCCGGGCTCTCTGCCACGGCCGGATGTATGCTCCCCGGGCTTTGCTCTGGGATCCGGGTGCGATATGATCAAAGAGAACGAGCGGTGCCGATATATCCTTGGTGGTCGGTTTCACGGCGGATGCAGGGGGTCTGGCCATATATTTTGGTTGCTGTGGCCGGTGTGGTATTTCCGGACAATTCTGTGCGAGTATCCTGACCCATGCATCGGTGAAAAGATATGTCCTGACCGGTTATCCGGGCGGGTTCAGAGTCATTGGGATGAGGAATTCCGCGTGAAGAAAGTGGTCCGACCCCCTACATCCCTCCCGGTTCTCCGGCCCGATTTTTCATGAAAAAGTACGTGTATTCACGATTGAAATTTGTCCGCAACTAATGGGTAGATACGTATTCAATTGATGTAGGGGGTTGGGCATGTTAAGTGGACTTTCAATGATAAGCTCTGCCCCGTTGTGGAGGGGATTGGTATTGGGGCAGTTTTTCAGGATCTTAAAGATCCAAGCCGGAAAAGTGCTTATGAAAAGGGGGTATATCATAGGCATTGGGAACTGGGTTGTGAGAGGAATGGGAGAGATGAAAGGTGATTATAATATTGAATCCCCTTAGAATGATATAATTCAATTTGAGTCAAAAATTAGAAAAAATGCACCTTTAATGATAACGTGAGTTCATAACAAGAGATCGCCCCGTTGATAATGCAGATTTTAAATCCGTCATCATTTCACTTGATTCCATATCAGGATCAAAATTAACGATTGAGTTGATTGTATCATTTGCACATTCAAAAATTGTATTGAAAAAAACAATTTTTCTCACATGGCAAACCCGATAAGGATGAGTTCCGGATACTGCGGAGATGAAATAAATGAATAATTCATCGTCATATGTCGGGACAAAAGTCAGATGATGAGGGTTATCAAAGAAATCAATTTGCATTGAATTTCCGTTAATTATTGCAGGGATCGCATCTTTGAGAATCTGGATGAAAGGAGTCCAGCAATAATCGCTTACACCGGGGGACCCGCTCGAATCCACAATTAAAGGGGTATTATCAGAGCTGATATACAATACACCCCCAACAAAATAATCACCTGCACGTGTAAATCGAAACGCGTGCAATGGATCGGATTCTGGAAGATCTGATCGTTTGATACCACTGAATGTGAATTCGATATTAAAATTAAAATTTGTTTTTATCATGATTGCAATCACCTTTTAAATCGACCCTATTGGATATGCGGTAATAATATTCCTTTTTCTGACAGAAAGACCGATAAAAAGTTCCGATAAATCCCGGTGCTCTTTACCCTTCCAGCAGCGTCCTCGACACGATATACTCCCCCTTGGCCTCCCGGGTCGTCCCGACGATCAGCCAGCGCTCGCTGCCGTGCTGCTCCACGACCCCGCAGGCCTCGATTGTCTCGCCGGCAAGGGCCTGCCCGCTGTACGTGTGGGTGAACGAGAGGACCTTTGAGATCTCCTCGTGGTCTACCGAGTAGACCGCCGGGTTGTCGAAGGCGAGCGAGGCGTCGGTGACCCGGGCCGTGATCGTTGCCCGGCCCAGCACCTCGCCTTTCCGGATCACGATCCTGTCGAGCTCGTCATACGACCGGGTGAATAGCAGGTCGAAGTACGTGCCCCCGATCTGCCCCCGGTTCCACTTCCGGTGCTCGTGCAGGACGAAGTCCTCAAAGGAGATCTCGGGCCTGCGCTTATGGTACACCTTGTCCCACATCTCGTCCGAGAGGCCCTCGATCCTTCCGTCCCTGATAGCGTCGCGGAGGGTCTTCTGAGCGGAAAACCATGCCGGCCCGTAGACGACGAGGTCGATATCGGAACCCTCGTTGTCGAGCCCGCAGAGCAGCGATCCTGTGCAGCCTATAAAACCGGGCGGCACTTTGAGGATCTCCATCAGGTTTGCAACCCTCGGGTGTGAAGCGGCTATCCGCGGCATCTCGACCTCGGGCTTGAACACCCGGCGGACCTCGGCAGCCGGGATACGGTGGACGCTGTCGGTGTACTGCGGTTTATGCAAAGCGATAATCTCGTAGGCTTCCTCGAAATCGAACTTCCTGTACCGGGTGCCTTGTGGGTTCACCCGTTCGCCTTCGGGATCCGGGACGTACCGGAGCACGCACCCAATCCGTTCCTCGTTGTCATAGGCGGAGACCGCGTAAATCCAGCCGTCGGAGTCCTCGATAAAATCGCGGAGCCGGATCCTGGGCATGAAGATCACTGCCTGCCTGAGAGGTACTGTTCGATCCTGCCGGCCTCAGCGCCCCGGCGGAGGATGGTCATCGTCGTGCAGTCCACGACGGTGCTCGGGGTCCCGGGGAGCCTGCCGGCGTCGATCAGCAGGTCGCGGGGCACCGTGCATTCGTCCGGGGTTGCAGGGTCCTTTGCGCCATGGAGGTTTGCGCTCGTCGCCGTAATGGGGGAATCGAACCGTTCAATCAACCGGAGTGCAAGCTCATGGGCAGGAATGCGGATCCCGATGAGACCGGTCCCCCCCGTCAGGATATCCGGGATGACGTGCTTCGCCCGCAGAACGACCGTGACCGGGCCGGGAAGAAACGTCTGGATAAACTCCTCCATGCCGGGCTCGACATGGGCGACGGCCGAGAGCATTTCGTAATCGGATACGGCTACCGAAATCGGCTGGGAGAGCGGGCGTTTCTTCGCCTCGTACACCTTCGCGATCGCGTTATCCGAGAAAGCATCGGCGCCGAGACCGTAGACAGTCTCGGTCGGGTAGATGACAGTGCCGTCATGCGCCAGAACCGAGACAGCCTTTTCGATGATATCCATTCAGAACTCTCGCCCGCGGACCCTTTTAATGTCGAAGACCGCCTTGCCGCTGACATGCATGACCGCAAAGACCCCGGCCTGGATAGGATCGGTCACGACGAGGTCCGCATGCTCGGGCACGCTCCCCGCCATCTTGAGCGCTATGACGGGGATTCCCGCTTCCCGGACGCGCTCGACCGCCCGGGTGATCTCGCCGCCCATGATCGAGCCGGCGAGTACGAGGATTGATGCCCGGGGCAGGCGGGCGACAGCATCGACAGCGAGGGCGAGGGTGCGTTCCCCGACGAGCGGGATCGTATCGACCGAGATCCGCTCCCCCCGGATGTTGTGCCGGTCCGCTTCGTTGACGGCACCGAGCGCCACCTGCGCGACCTGTGCCCCGCCACCGATGATGATCACGCGGGATCCGAAAATATTACCGAATGGCGGGTAGGTTTTCACCTCGTGTATCGACGGGATGGCATTCAGGTCGGCGAGCAGCTTGTCGCGTTCGTCGTCCGGCGATGGTTCGTATTCAAAATAGAGCTCGGCCATATCTGCGTACTGGCCGGTATCGAAGACTTCCTGGCTGATCATCAGGATGTTTGCGTCGTGGTCGGCGACAACAGTCGCGATATCGCGGAGGACCCCTTTCCGGTTCTCAGCGATGATCCGCATCGCACAGCGATCAGGTTCAGTCTCCATTCAATGCGATAGCCGGGGATCGAACCCGGGTCAGAAGCTTGGGAAGCTCCTGTCCTGCCGCTAGACTACTATCGCAGGAAATTCTGTCTATCATATTACGTTATTTTCATGATAAAGGTAATCCCGGTATGGTTTTTGGTATGTCCGGAAACATTTTGTCTTCATGTTGATTATCTGTACAGCACGAGCGGAGAACCGCGTTTGGATCGGTGAATGTCGTTCTGATCCGGGATAAAATATCCGGTGCCGGCACAGGCCGGTTGTCTTAAACCGATCGCGGACGACCGGTTACCGCATACCGCTCTTGGAGCAAAACGATCATGGTGAACAGAACTGTAATCGTCATCCTGATACTGGCAGCGGGTCTGATCCTTGCGATACCACCGGCCTTCGCAGAAGAACAGGTGCAGGACGTAGTCATTTACCAGACTGCATTTTCCGGGGACCCGCACTGGACTACGAACAGTCCCCGGTTTTTTTACTGGGTGCCTGAAAAGGGGATCTACCACTATGCAATAGAACCCGGTTCGGGAGCAAATGCATATGTCGAGGTCGATTATAAACAGGGGCCGTTTACCCTTGAGTTTGATATCACTCCCACAAATACCCCGGAACACTCGTCATTCCGCCTCGGCCTCACCAGCGAGGAGATGCAACGGACCAAGGGCACAGTGGCTCTTGCCGAATTTACAAACTGGAAGTATGGGAATCTCATGTGGATCCGGGCAGTGACGCCGAGCAACAAACTGTTCGAGATCAGCAGCGAGTCCTACTCGTACGGGGCCAAGACAGGTGCACCAACAGTCAATTACGCCGATAACCGGACCTACCATATCACCCTCCAGTATGACGATGTGCGCAATACGCTGACAATGCGTGTTTACGATAAGACTGCAGGGAGCCAGATCTGGACATATTTCCTTACCCTGAACGAGGCTCTCCGTGACATGAACCGGATCGTTATCGGAACGATCGGGGACTATTCCGCTACAGGAGTCATTGCCGAAGGGTATATCGATAACGTCAAGCTCACAACACAACAGACCGTGACAGTGACAACGCAACCGACACCCGCTGTCACCACGCAGGCGCCGGTCACAACGCGGACAACGGTAAAGAAGACAACGCAACCGACACCTGCTGCACCGGTCGATACGACCCCCGAGTCCCCCCTGTCACCGGCACTAGGGCTTGCCGCTGTCGGTATCATCGGGGCAGCCTTTGCTTGCGGGAGGCGCCGCCCGAAACGCTGAGACAGGGTTCGGCAGCAGGTCTTTCCTTTGCCATTCCCTTTTTTTATGGCCGGGGCTGAAGATGCACCCCCTCATATCGACAGTTGTTTAGATCCCCCTTTAGGAAGGGACAACCGATGATGTGCGGACAGGATTATCCGAATGAAAGAAAGACAGCAGAGATACCGGTAAAGAGCGATTATGAACCAGCGACATGTGCCCACTGTGAAGGGATTGGGTGTCTTTTCTGCAACAAGACGGGTAGTGTCCTTGTCAGGGCACCAAAAAAGCCATGCCGGCACTGTGACGGCATTGGTTGCTTCTACTGCGGGTTTACCGGCTGGTCCGGTCTCAAGGGCAAGTACGACTGAACGCCCTGTCAGTCAAACCTCCCTTCGACTCTTCTAGGAATCGTGATCTCCTCGAATCTCTTTGCAAAGTACCGGTCGGTCATGCCGGCAATGAAATCCCGGACAAGTTCCGCCGGCGATGCAGAGTCGAGGTACTTCTGGCTGATCCAGTCCGCTTCAAGGTAGCCACTGACAATCCTTGAATCCCTTACATTGTTTTCGAGATCGGAAAGGTAGTGGGTAAAAAGTGTCCGATACATAAGTTCGATCTTCGGCCGTTCCGTGATAAGCCGGGGATTGTCGTAGATGCGCTCCCGCGAGAACCGCCGGAGAGCGATGAGCGCCTGTTCGACTTCAGGACTGTACGAAATGAAACCTTCTTCATTGCAGTCGCTGTTCCGCAGAAGGTCATGGATCAACGTGTCGATGATCACCGCATTGATGGTCCTGACGTCGTTCGTGCCGAAAAGTTCCCTGCACTCAGCGGGGATATCCGGGGTCCCGGGTATCAGGCCGATCTCATTTGCATCCTGCAGGTCCCGGCCGATGTACGCGATGGTGTCAGCGAACTTGACGACGCAGCCCTCAAGCGTGATCGGCGCACGGTTGCGTCGCCCTTCCGCATTTGCCTGAACTTTCTCATCAAACTCTCTCCAGCTCCTGCAGGGCTCCGGCGCGATCCGGACATCGTCGGCTTCCCCGTTGTGGCAGAGGATCCCGTCCAGTACCTGCATAGTCAGGTCGCAGTCCTCGATTTTATCAAGGAACTGAACGCTCTGGACATTGTGGAAGAACTTCCCGATCCCGTGCTCCTCACAGAGGGCGGAAAGGCACGTCTCGCCGAAGTGGCCGTACGGGATATGGCCGATGTCATGGCCGAGCGCGATCGCCTCGATGAGATCCTCGTTGAGCCGGAGCGCCCTGCCAATAGTGCGGGCGATCCGGGAGACAAGCTGGACGTGGATGACCCGGTGCGTAATATGGTCGTTCTCAACAAGATAGAAGACCTGCGTCTTGTCAATGTACCGGGTATAGGCCCGCGTATGGATGATCCGGTCGGCATCCCGCGAATAGGGGCTGCGGATGTCCTCCGGCTTCCTGTTGTATCTCCGTACAGCATCGGCGCTCTTTGCAGCGAGCGGCGAGAGGAGCGATTCGCGTTTCTTCGTCAGGTTATGTATCATGGACACTGGTTTTCTGCCTTTTTCCAGCCCCGCGTTCACTGCCATGCTGTATCCCCGGTAGGCCGGACGGGTACTAAAGGGTGACGGATAGAAAAAAATCACCTGTGCATGTCAACGCGAACAGATAGCAACCGTCTCCCCGTACTGGCGGATATGCCCCTGCATCGCTGCGACAAGTTCGTGCTTTGTGGAGCCGGGCGGCAGGTGAAGCATTGCGTCAAGGCCGTACACCCTGAACTGGTACCGGTGCGTCTCGCCGGGAGGGGGGTTTGGCCCGGTATAACCGATAACCCCGTAATCATTCGTTCCCTGCACGGCCGTGACCGGTGCCTTTACGATTCCGAGATTCGGGATGCCAGCCGGGATTACCGGTATTGCGGGAAGGTCCCAGATGATCCACGGTGTAAACGAACAGCAGGTCTTCATGAACGGGTTGAAAACCATGACGGCAACGGACTCGGCTTTAAGTCCGCCGATCCTGATGCGGGGGGATCGGTTAACACTATCCCCTGTATGGTCCGGGGGAAATTCAAGAAAGTCCAGCATTATCGTAAGCGGTTCCATCTGTATCCCTGCGCGTTTCCGGTCCTTCGTTTGTTCTTCTGTTATGCACCAACATATACATCTTTATGGTCTCCTGAGAAGAAATGATGAGAACGGATTATTGGTTTTTTGAGGCAAAGCATGAGTAAAAAAGATACAAAAAAAGCACCAGCGCAGGACGCCCCGCCACATGACGATTGTACAGAAGAAAAGTGTGCCGGCTGCCCGACCGCGAGCACATGTGCAAGCGCCAAGGGCCCCGAAGTCAAAGGTCTTCCGCCGAAAGTGAAGATGGATGTCAAGCATGTCATTCTCGTTCTATCCGGAAAGGGCGGAGTCGGGAAGTCGACCGTCTCGGTCAACCTTGCATATGCGCTATCGAACCACGGGTACCAGGTCGGCCTTTTGGATCTCGACATGCACGGCCCCAACATCCCAAAGATGCTCGGGATTGAAGACCAGAAGTTCGCGATGATGGACAACAAGATCGAACCGGTGCGGGTCACCGGGAAACTCTCGGTTGTCTCGATTGCATTCGTTCTGCCGGACACGAGCACCCCGCTCATCTGGCGCGGCCCCATGAAGATGGTGGCCATCCAGCAGTTCCTTGAGGACGTGAACTGGGGATCGCTAGATTATATCGTGGTCGACCTCCCGCCCGGTACAGGTGACGAAGCGCTCACGATCGCCCAGCTCGCCCCCAATGTCCGCGGAGCGGTGATCGTGACAACCCCGCAGGATGTCGCGACCCTGGATGCACGGAAGTCCGTGAAGTTTATCGAGAAGCTCGACCTTCCGGTGCTTGGAATCATCGAGAACATGAGCGGGATGATCTGCCCCCACTGCAAAGAGGAGATTGACCTGTTCGGGAAAGGCGGCGGGAAGAAGATTGCCGAAGAGCTGAAGGTCCCGTATCTCGGGTCAATTCCAATCGATATCGAGATGCGCAGGGCCGGCGATGAGGGACGGCCGTTCATCATCCGGCGCGGGGACAACCCGACATGGGCAAGCGTTGATAAGGTTATGGAAGCATTGATCAGGGAAGTGGAAGGGTAAGCGTATGGACTATGCGCGGGTTCTGGCTGGCAAGGAAAAGCCGCTGCCCATTTACAAGGGCGTGATAGCATGTCTCGAGAACCCGAAGATATTCCCCGATCTTCTGGAACCGATCTACCGGGAGGCCATGATCCTCGACGATGAAACGCTCGACAAATTCCGGTTCGCGCTCCTGCGCCTCCAGATACATGCCGACATCCACCGGAACGAAGACCTCGAACAGGCGATGCATATCAAGTACGTCGCGCAGGTAATCGAGAAAGTTGTCTTCGGTACGCTCGTCATGGAGCGCGAAGAGTTTACAGAATGATCTCCCGGCGGTTTACCGACTTAAAAAAACCGGAACCCGGATGATACGTATAAGTGCACCCGTAACCAACCTGTGAACACGGGTCTGTAATCAACCGCTGCCGCTTTTGCCGTACCAGCGCCCGTTCAAAAAAAAAATATCGCTGAATACACGATGGAGCAATCATGACGTCACGCATGCATGCACCGCATACCACCTGCCCGGGCTGCCACGAAGAGGTGTTCCTGGACGAGCTCGTGGCCGGAAAGTGCCCCCTGTGCGGGTGTTCCCTCGAAGAGTTTGAGGAAACGTTTGGTGAACTGGAAGGCATCATCGAGCGCTCCGACCTCTCATGGCTGATCTTTAACTACTTTGTCTTCAAGCAGTTCTCCGATCTCGGTGTCGCCCCGCAGCAGATCATGGACTTCATCAACGCATACGGCGAGAACGCGGACAAGCCGGCCGATGAGCGGAACAAGACGACGTTCTCGCTTGAAGTCCCAATGAAGACGTGGGACAGGATCCTTCCCAAGAAATGTTCCGCGTGCGGAAGATGGTTCGTCACAGGTGGGAAGAAGAAGGTCGGTGGGGACATGCGCCGCCCTGAGCTCGATATCACGTACACCTGCGATCGGTGTTGAAAGCCGGCCAAGGCCTTTCCTGTCTTTGTTCCACGTCGCACTAGGATTCCATCGGCACCCGACAGCGTGATCGGGGCTTGTCATCACCGTCGGTTTTATTGTCTCCAATCCGGTAAATCTCACAGGAGGGATCCTTCATGAAACGCATCACTGTCAACGCGCTCGTGGATATCGGCTGCCTGATTACATTCATCCCCACGCTCGTAACCGGGCTCATCCTCTATTTCTATCTCCCGGAAGGGGGTTTCAGGAGCGGATGGGTGACATATCTCGGGATGACGAGAAACCAGTGGCTGACAATTCACGATTATGTGAGTTTTATGTTTGCTGCCCTGCTGATCGTCCACCTGTTGCTGCACTGGAAATTCTTCCGGAATATCGGCTGGTACCTTAAACCCGGGGAGAACCGGGAAAGCGACATCCCGGAGTGAAATAACGAGGGGTAAAAGCCAGCCCTTTCGCCCTTCATTCCTGTTTTCCGTTGCAGATTTCCGTTTTGTCCTCTGCTGCGTCCGCTGTACTGGCGCCGGCTTTCCTTCGCCGGCAGATTACAAATGCGAGCACTGCAACGACAGCGGCAACCCCGATGATGACGATTGCGGCAAGATTGGTCGTCAGCTGGATGTAACGGGGGCCAAACGCCATGTCACGCGGGCCGGGATACTCGGTCTGGGGCAGCTCAATACGGAAAATCATGATAGTGGGATCAGTTTCATGGTATTCAGTCGGCGCTCCGTTACCGAGAGATGCCGTATTGAAGACTGGTGTCTCGTTTGCAGTGGCCGCCGCCGGGTCCGGGTTTACCGTTTCAGCGGCAGCAATGACAGGAATGCTGAAGAAGACCGCGAGGAGGATTATTGTAGTCAGGTATTTTCGGCTCGTATGGATCATCCCGTACCGGTACCGGTTGACCATGGAAGGGATACGGTTTGTGGTCGATAAGGGGTAAATATGAGATACCAAAAGGAGTCATATTTCATTCAGCAGCGATACGGTTATGCCGGGCTATGGATGTTGATGTAACGGTACTCCGTCACCTCTGCCGGATCTCCCTGTTCTTTGCCTGATAGTATGCCCCGGTTATGATGGCTGTCACAAGAAGGGGGATAAATGCCGTCATGCCGTCCCATCCGAACTGATAGACCAGTACTAGATATCCGGCTATGGCAACGGCATCAATCAGCAAAACAGTGACAAGGAGTCGTATGAATGCACTAGTTCTCTCTTTATCTTTCAGAACCGCCAGTTCTGTTTCCGGATCCGGAAATCCCATAATAAAAAAATTATCCCGGACAGTAAAAAACAGTCCGGTTTGTATTTTCAGAACCGTTATATTTTCCGGTAGGTATACAGGAGAAACAATGGCTCTCAGTATGTCCGTCCGACAAGCGTCGCCTTCCCCGGCTTCCCGCAGATGACGCAAAATCCTCCGGTATCAGAAACATACGGGGATCGCACCTCTGTTCCGAGGATGCTGGAATCGGCTTTCTCCTCGATAGCATCCCCGCATGCCCGGTCACCGCACCATGGGACGACCGCAACCCTCCCCGCGTTCAGCGCAGTGGTGATGGCATCGATGGTAGTGGCCGGCTGCAGGCTCCTCTTTACATGCTCCTCGGCCTTCGCTTTCATCGCCTGCGAAATTGCAGCGAGCACCTGCTTCACGCTACCGGCAATTCCCGTTCTGTCGAGCGACACTTTTTCTCCGAGCCTGGTGACTGCTATGACTTTACCGGCATCGATGTCCCGGGGCCCCAGTTCAAGCCGGAGAGGCACGCCCCGGAGTTCCCACCAGTAGTATTTTGC
This sequence comes from Methanoregula sp. PtaU1.Bin051, assembly GCA_002067895.1. Classification (GTDB taxonomy): domain Archaea; phylum Halobacteriota; class Methanomicrobia; order Methanomicrobiales; family Methanospirillaceae; genus MVRE01. The sequence continues at coordinate 98,968 of MVRE01000004.1, forward strand.
ACCGGGCCGCATGTCACGGTTATCTGTGCGTACCCGGTGGCCCGCTGCTTTCAGTTCTTCCTCAAGGTTCTGTGCGGCGGCAAGCACATCCTCGTGCCGCTTCCCGATCAGGATCGGCACAATCACGATCTGAGTCGTGGCAACCGGTGGCGGGAGGATGAGTCCCCTGTCATCGCCGTGGACACCGATGATAGCCGCGATGCACCGCTCCGAGATCCCGTAGCAGGTCTGGTTCGCGAGCTGCTGCTCCCCTTTTTCATCTTCGTACGTGATGCCAAAGGTCTTGCTGAAATGTGTGCCGAGGTGGTGGACGGTGCCGATCTGGAGCGTCCTGCCATTCGGCATCACCGTGTCGAAGGCGATAGTGTAATCGGCACCGGGGAACTTGTCCCAGTCCGGGCGCTTCGAGACGATGACCGGAATGCTGAGGCTCTCATAGAACTCCCGTGTCAGGGCGATCTCGCTCTCAACCTGTGATTCTGCATCGTCCCATGTCGCATGTACCGTATGGGACTCCATGAACGAGGTGATCTCCCGCAGCCGGATGAGGGGGCGGGTCTGCTTTGTCTCGTACCGGAACGTGTTGACGATCTGGTAGATGCGCAGGGGGAGATCGGCATGGGACCGGACCCAGAGGGCGTACATCGGGTAGATTGCGGTCTCGCTTGTAGGCCGCAGCGCAAGCTTGACCTCGAGCGGGGTCGTGCCGCCGTGGGTAACCCAGTACACCTCGTCCTCGAATCCCTTGATGTGCTCGGCCTCTTTCATGAACTCGTGCTCGGGGATGAGGAGCGGGAAGAGGGCTTCTTGGTGTTCGCGGTCGAGAAGGTCACGCAAACGCTGGTATACGTGTTTCCGGAGCGCGAACCCGTACGGGTACCAGACATAAAGCCCCTTGACCGGGTAGCGGACATCCATGATCTCCGCACGCCATAAAATATCGTTATACCATTCGGAAAACTGCGCTTTCGGCGGAAGGGTGTCTGCGTCCTCGGCCATGGGAAAAACCTTAAACCACCATTTGTATGATGTGAGGTGTAATAAAAGCCTCGACAATTGCTGCGACGGCGATCAGCGGTACGACAAAGAGGACAAAGAGCCATGCCAGCCGGGCGCTCTCACCGGCCGCGTCCCCGCTGCCGTAGTACTCGCTGACCAGCGCCTGTGAGAAGAGCATGCCCATGGCCCCGGCAAGGATGAACCCCGGGATCTCAAAAATACCGTGCGGCAGAATCGCCGCGGCGACGAAAGCGGGGCTGTGCTCCCTCATGACGAGCTCCATGATCGCGCCGATCACGATCCCGTTTAGGCTCATGATGAAGATCGTCAAAATACCGAATGATGCCCCGCCCAGGAAGAGCAGGAGGCTTGCCTCAAAATTGTTTATAAAGATCTTCGATCCGGTCTCAAGCGGGCTCCCCCCCATCACCTGTCCTGCCACTTCCTTCTCGAAGAGTTGCATGAGCTGGTTACCGATGTCCGGGTGATGGGCTGCACCTATCCAGCCGATGAGGAGTGCTGAAAAGAAGAGAAGGAATGTGATGACAGCGGAGCTCTTCAGTGTCGGTTCAGACATAGAGCACCATCCGCATCATGTCCCTGATGCCCGGTGCAAGGCCTACGACGATCATTGCGAGCAGTACGAGGTGCCAGAACGCCATGTTCGCCTCCTTCCGGTATAGCTCGAGGACGTAAATAGCCGGGAAGAGCACGAGGAGCTTTAAGGGGAACATCGCAAATGCGGTACCGGTCAACGCGATCAGGTTCGATCCGATGACGTGCTGTTCAACGTAGGTGAGGGGATGCAGATCGATCCCGTAGCTCGTGGCGCTCGCGTCCAGCATGTGGCCGAAGATAAGGACAACGTAAAGGGAATAGCTGGCATAGTCCCATTTCAGGACGTACCGCATGAATACCCAGACAGCAGCTGTAGTAGCGAGTGCGAGTGCGAGGATGGTAAAGAAGATCGCTGCATCGACCCTCGTATGGGTTATCCCCCATGCAAGCAGGACAAGCGTCGCCGTGCCCGCCGTTACAATCCCTGCGAGCGTATAAAATGTATTGACGTCCTTTGTCAGCCCCTGCCGGGTAAGGAAGAGAGATAAAAAGAGCATGCCGATCGTGTAAAAAAAGAGGACGAAGTAGATCAGCGGGGTGATTAAGAGAAATTTTGCATCCCCCTCAATCATGCCGGTATCTTCGATGACCCGCATTACCCCCCCGAGAACGACGTAGGGAAGGGTGGCAAGGATGAAGGCGGTGTCGATCTTAAAACCGATATCGGTAAGCCATGTAGACTTCGTCATCCAGCGGTAGAGCAGGTACACACCGGCGACGAGGATGATGGCATAGGTCAGTGTATCGACGACATTGTACGGCTGGCCGTACCTTATGGGATCGATGTAGTATTTGTAGATGAAATCACTAATCATTCATGATCAAAATGAGCGCAGAGGGTATAAAATTACTCAAATTAAAGCCGTTCGACAAGTCCCGCTGGATGCAGCTGCCGCGGGACGTCGTGATTGGCCATGACGTCCTCTCCCAGATCCCTGCGGTCTGCGAAGACTTAAGCCTCGGCGATTCTGCGCTGGTTATCTCCGGGAAGAGCACCATGGATCTCGCCGGCCAGCGGGTTTCGGGATATCTCGCGGATAGCTGTAAGGTAAAGACCATGGCTGCGGCTTCGATCAACGAAAAGGTGATCAAGAGAGGGGAGGCTGCTGCAAGGAAGGTGGATTTCGTTGTCGGCGTAGGCGGCGGGCGCGTGATCGACACCGCCAAGATCGTCTCGTACAACGCGGACCGGCAATTCATCTCGGTCCCGACCGCCGCCTCCCATGACGGAATTGCATCAGCACGGGCATCTGTCCCCAGCGCCGAAGGCCACGCATCCCTCGAGGCCCACCCGCCGATCGCGATCATAGCCGACACGGGGATCATCGCTGCCGCCCCCCACCGTCTCCTCGCCGCAGGCTGTGCCGATATCATCTCCAACTATACCGCGATCCTGGACTGGGAACTTGCCCACCGGGTCAAGGGCGAGCCGATAAGCGAGTACGCGATGGCTCTCTCGAAGATGACCGCCGAGATCCTCGTCAACAATGCATCCATTATCAGGCCCCACTCGGAACAGGCCGCGTGGTTCGTGACAAAAGCGCTTGTTTCCAGCGGGGTCGCGATGAGCATCGCAGGATCCTCACGGCCGGCGAGCGGCGGGGAGCACAAGTTCTCCCACGCGCTCGACCGGCTCGCGCCGGGAAAGGCGCTGCACGGCGAGAGTTGCGGGATCGGAACCATCATCTCCATGTATCTCCACGGCGGGGACTGGAAGGGGATCCGCGCTTCATTAAAGGCCATCGGTGCCCCCACTACGCCTGCGGACGTCGGGATCGATGACGATGTCGCGGCAGAAGCACTCCTGATGGCAAAGACTATCCGCCCGGAGCGCTTTACCATCTTTGATATGGGTATCACGAAGGACTCTGCGGAGAAGCTGGTCCGGATGCTCTATACGGAGTGATCATATGGTCGAGTCCAAGACCAAGGTAACCCTGATCGGCACGGTGCATGCAAAGCAGGGGCTGGAGTTCGTGTACGAAGGCGAGGCCGCCGCCTGCGAGACCTGCAAGGTGAAGAAGGCCTGCCACAACCTTACAAAAGGGCACAAGTACCGGATCGTGACCATCCGCACTACCCACCACGAGTGCCCGGTTCACCTCAACGGTGCAACCGCGGTCGAGGTGATGGAAGCGCCGTGCACGGCGCTGATCAGCGCCGAGATGGCGATCATCAACTCCAAGATCCGGTTCGAGTCGGCCTGCAACAAGGGCGACTGCCGGAGCTACGACCTCTGCCACCCGGACGGGATTGTCGAGGGCGAGAAGTATGTCGTGGCCGACGTTCTCGGCAATGCCCCGGACATCTGCGACAAGGGCCGGACGCTGAAGCTCGTTGAGCTGAAGAGCGTTTGAGAATCAATCCCTTTTTTTAGGAATCCGATATTTAGTCAACGTGCCGCTCACGTGTTTTGGTCTCCCCTTTTTTCCCATTTTCACTAAGAATGTAGGGGGTCGGATGAGTACCATTTGTAATCGCCTTCACGCCCAGTGTTAGTTCTAACTGTTATCACAACCACCCCTCCTGCAGGCAGTTCCTGCTATTTGATTGTTGCGTGGCAGAGTCGGTTTGCATATTCATATCTATAGCTCGCATCCACGTCTTGTCGGCAGAGAGGAGTTGGTCGTGTGAAACAAGGATTATTAGGTCTTGTTGCGGCTGCTATCGTTATGATCGCGGCCATGTGTGCGGGCTGCTCGACGCAGAATGTAACTACAAAATTCGGGGACTTCGAGACAACCCTGCCGGTACATAACGTTGCATCTGCGCCCGCCGACGGGTTCGCAACCCTGTCATCCGGGTCCGGTGATGCAGGACCGGCGAATGTCAGTGCCCAAAAAGGAGGGGCGGACGGGAAAACGATCATCATAACGTACAATGGCGGAGGCGGGATGGGAAACATAAAACAGATCGAGGTATACACCCAGAATTCCGACCTGGCACAGTACAATGCGGTTTTGAAACCTATACCCGGGGAGACCGTGGAACTGAAAGGAACCGACAAGCCCGACCGGGTCATGGTTGTATTACGTATGACGGACGGTTCTTCACAGCGCCTGTTTGACAGGGATTTCTGAACTATCTCTATTCAGAACGAGGAGCTATATGACATATTACAATCGTATTGTGATTTGTGCAAGTATCGGCATGGTGATCGCCATTTGTGCTGCCGCGGGATGCATGGGATTCAGCAAGATAAAACCAGAAAGTGTTGGATCTGATAACGGAGGAGGGCAAGGCGGGGGAACACCAACAACAGGCAGACCCTTAACAAACGCTAAGACAATCTACATGCAACCGTGGCATCTGGTATTTCGCTATACTTATCAATTGCATAAGGGCGGATTAGATGTTAATGAACTGGTAACGATGGATGGTCCGATCGGATGCGATGACCCGGATCATCCGGATCGGTGTTTCTATGACCCGCATGGTACTTATGGCATACTCGATTATTCCAAGTTAAATCTCAAAATTATTTACTCATATTATTACAAAACTGAGGGCAGTGAAACAACCGGGAAGGGAGACTGTCATAAAATGGGGGTCCTTGTATTACCTTCACTTAATTCACCGGTTCCTATTGCTTTTCAAATGCCGAGCATAAGTCACTGTCCTGTTGAAGTAACTACGGTTGAAAACACCGGATATACCAGCACAAGAACGGAGGATATTGGCGGTTTTGGTGTTCCTGCCACGTGCTCCATGAATAAAGACCAGTACGGTCAATATCTAGATGATTTTAATTTCAATCACCCGGGGACACCGGCTCAGCGGGACTTCTTTTTCGATGGGAAGAGTTTCACAATCAAATGTTCAGGGACGCTCGATTTAAAAGAGGAGAATAGTTACCAGAAACGCACTCTGGATATAACAATTACTCCCTATGAAGAACCTGTCACCCTTGAACCCCTTGTACCCGCACCAGATACCCTTGTCCCTCTCGTACCTACGACCACGGTATCCCTCGCACCATTAGTGCCTGCACCCGATACTCTCGCGCCTCTTGTGCCGGATAAAGGAGGCTGAAGACGAAGGAGGCCGTCCCTTCCTTTCATTTTATTCAGGTTTAATGACCGGATACCTGTTTGTTTATTCTTTTTTGCACGGCAGAGTCAGTGTGCATATTCATATTTATCTGCCAATTGCACGTTTCATCGCTGGAATGGGTAGATACGGGGTATCTGGTATCGTTCCAACGGAAGATTGCTTTGGGGGATACCTCTTCTGAACCGATAGCCCTGCCCGGATCAGGAGTGTCATATATGGGACAAAGGTCATGGTATCTGGTTGCGATCGTTGTGTTGGTTCTCGCGGTAGCGTGTGTCACCGTTGTATCAGCAGACGTAACGGTACGGGTCACTGCTGCTGACAGTATATCAGGCGAACTGTTGACAGGATATAAATTTAAATTCTGGATACCCGGTGAGGGTTTTCCAACCTTCGAGACGCCGCATACGTTCACCGTTCCGGTCGAACAAGAATATTATATCAACGACGCTGTCGATGGAGCGAAGCAGACAATTGGGAACATCAACTATTGCACGTATAACGCTGTGATAGATGCGGGGGCAATGTTGCCGGGAGGTGCTGAGCTTCATGAAATACCGCAGATCAAGGATGGCGACGTAATCGATTATGTAATACCCGCGATGCCGGAAGGAAAACTCATCGTCGATTCTTCTCCACAGGGCGCATCAATCAATGGACACGATTCATTTACGACACCAAACACTATCGAATTCTGTGGCCGTCCCGATCAGAAGATATTAGTAAAGCTTACTCTTGACGGCTACGAAGATGCTGAGCAACAGGTCGAGGTCCATCCGCTCTATGCCGGTTCGTCATATCTGGGCCCGTCCGAAGTTTTCTTTAATCTCGTTCCCGCCCAGGCCGGATCTCCCGGGACAGTAGAAATTGCTATGGCATGGGATGACAGGCATGAACCGTTTTGCCAGGGTTGTATCAAAATCGGTATTGATAACATGCCCCCGGTCCTGCGTCCTATGATTACTCATCCTGTGAAAATGCCGCTCTCCCCGGGAGTTCATACGCTCAATGTTCCTGATCAGCCCGGCGATCTTAGTGGTAAGATGTATATCGGCATGAACCAGACGTTCACGATCCGCAGCGGCCACACGACGTATCTGACTGCTTCGCTGTATCCCGCACCTGATCCAACAGTTGCGGCCGGATCAGTCCGGGTAAGCGGGGCTGTTGATGAGAAAGGCAACCGGTTTCCTGATAAGGACGTAAGCTGGTCGATTGACAACGTGAACAACCACCCAGATCCCCATCCTTTTAATGTTGTTCCAATGACGCGGACCGGGCTGTCTCAGGGAAGTCATATGATCTACGTACATGCGTATTCCGAGGACCGTAGTTATATGAGTGCCCCCCTACCGGTTACGGTGTATGAAAATCAGGTTACCGATCTGGGTGATGTAATTGTGTATCCCGGGACTGATGTAGCCGGGAGTGCAGGCGGATCGGTTCACGTGGAGGGATTTGTCGATGAGAAGGAGAACCCGTTACCCGGGATAAAGTGGGGGATCGACCAGATCGGCAATCTAGGCTCCCCTCAGACAATAACCGGTATTTCAGCAGGTGTTCATACCATTGACGTCCCGGAACAATTGTGCTCTAACGGACAGATCTGTAAAAGCCAGCAACTGACGATTACTGTTACGGAAAACCAAGTGACTTATATGGGCTTCATAAAACTCAGTACTGATTCCTCAGGCAATCCCAGTACCAGCTCTCCTGCGAATCCACAATCTGACGGGGTATTGGGAATGTTGGGGAACTTTGTCACATCTGTTCTTGCACAGGTTGGTCTTGCACAGAGCAGTCCCGCTGCCGGATCGATAAAAGAAGGACTTCCGGTAGCCGAGATCCCGTCATCTGGTATCTCATCAGTAGAGAAGTCAGTTTCACGGAATACTGCTGACATAACGATTCCCGGTGACCAGCTCTCAAAAAATGATGTTGTAAACAAGGATCCGGAGCAACAGTCCGTTGGAGCCGTGATTTTGGACTCCGGGATACAAAACGATACAACCGCTCTTTCACGCTCGTCTGATGCCAGCATTGGCGTACTCATGCCTGAAACAGTCAACAACTCACGGATCGTTGAACCTGAACGCCAGAGCCAGATTCAGAACTTTGAGAAGGAACCCGATACGGGAACTATCATACGGGACAATACCAGGGATTCTGTTAGTGTTCCGGAGAAAAATACCGGCAGTGCGCAGACAGGTATATTGAAAGTAACGACGACAGTTGCCCAACAGAAAATTCTGAAATCAACGCCTCAGGTCGTTAAAGTAAACGCAACCCAGACCGTTGTTACGGTCAATACTACGCAGCAGGTCCTCGTGAGAAAGCCAGTCCAACCTGTCGTACAGAGGAAGTGATGTCAGTAACCGCGTCTACTCTCAATCACTCAAGGATAAATTGGGCAATCCCAAAACCGCCCTTTTTCATCTTGACCTGCACGGGGATTAACACACCAGCACTCCCTGAAGCGAACTGGTGAAAACAGACGCCTGACGCCGATACAGGAGAAATTTTGTATTATCAGGCACATCATATGTGCATCAGGGAGGGGTGCCGGTATATGAATCGTACAGGAACGGGGGCTCGCTGTCCATCCCGGCATTGTGATCGTCCGAAGGTGACGGCATGCTGAACGTGCCGGGAATTACTCCCTCTCCCGCCGGCCCCCCGTACCTCATCCTGACTCCCAGCGATGCCTGCCGGAGGAACGTCTCGAGAGTCGCTGTCCGCCGTAATGCCTCCCCCTTGTGCAGGAAGATGAGGACATTCCCATACAGGACGTTCTGGGAAACGAGACCTATGACATACATGTCACCGATATTGAGTGCTTCCTCGATCTTCCTGCAGGTTTCGTAGGGCATGGCCCCCAGTACCATGACATACAGGTTGCCGGGAACCTTAACGAGTTTTCCACCCAGCAGGTTCCGGTATACGTGCTCGAATTCGGCGCCGGCAGCGCCCGGTCTCTCAAGGGTAAAACCGATCATTTCGCACCCTAAGAACCTGGAAAAGACTTCGCGCTCCTTCTCGCCATGGAAACTGCGGATCGTGGCCGAGCGGTAGCCGGGATCGAAGCTGTTCACTATCACGAACGATTCTGGAAGCACCTCTCTTACTCCTCGCGCTATCGTATCGTAAATATTAGCGTTATCCGGCAGTTCGGTAAAAATGTGCGACGAACGATAGAGGAACCACTGGTCGGCGATATGCTGGTTCATCTTTTCCGTATTCTCCTGCTTGTCGCTGATATCCCGGCCCACACAGAGATATTCCCGTACTTTCCTATCTTTATCAGCCAGAGCAGTATATGTCCAGCGGTGCCAGCGGGGTTGCCCGGACGGCGCAAGCACGCGGTGTTCGAGGGAGACGGCCGGGTGATCCCGGTCAAGGCTGCGAAGAAGAATTCTTACATGTTCCCGGTCATCCCTGACCAGATATGAGAAAACGGAACTGCCAGTAACGGCATCGGGCGCCTTCTGGAAATAGTGGCAAAATGTATCATCCGCGGAGAAGATCTTTCCATCGGACCCGAACCGGATAACAAATTCGGTCTGGTCCTCGATGACACCCTGGAACTGGAACCTGGCCGCTTCGGGAAGCGGCGGGGTATCCTTCCGTGAGGTGATATCCCTGAGGATGAGCACGGTACCCTTGTTCCCGTTATCGAATACAACCGGCAGTGGCTGCACCCGGATCGTGCAGGTCTTCCTGTTCAGGGTGCTGATCATGTCAAAAGCAGCATCGGCAACAGGCTGGAGGTTGGTCTGGAGACGGGGCAGGGGAAGACCGGAAAGGAAAGGGTGCCCGGAGGTATCGATCTTCTTCCCGACCAGTGCATCCCGTTCAGCCTGCAGGAGGGTGATGAGAGGCTCGTTTACAGAGAGTATCGTGAGGTCTTTATCCAGAACAACGATTGCATCAGTGATGAAATCCAGCACCCCGTTCAGAGCAAGGCGTTGCGAGAGAGAGTATACTTTGGCCGTACCGGTTATTTGTACCGTTACCTGCCCTGAAATGAGAAGGATGTCCAGGTACTTCGCGAGGAGGTTCCGGTTCATCTTAGTCTTGGAAGAGAGTGCGGAAATCGTCATTCCCGCCGGGTGCCACCTGAGTTCCTGCTTGATCCGATCGATCTTTGCCTGATCGAGAGTACTCAGTGCCATGGAATAAGGTCACAATGGTACTTTGGGTGTTATAAATAATTATGAATTGAATCCAGCCTTCTTTTTTCACTTCGAATGGAGGGGGTCGGAGGGGATATTTTGTGATCTCCACAGGGACACAATGTCTGTTCAGGAAGATGCTAATGAGTTTTTATGAATACTTCCGGTGTTATATTGAACATACTTGCATCTTAGAAAAATGATCGATTCCACTACACTCCTGTGAGAAAGATCAGATCATCTCTGATTAAGATTTCAGCCCTCATGGCTATCTTTCTGTTTTCGTATTTAACAGAGGAATGGGCATCTATTGGCATAAAATCAATAATAACAAAGAGAAAATGAAAAATGTCTTTTTAATCTGAAAAAATAAAATGAAAAGATTAATAATAAATTAATTACTACTAGGGGTATCCGTAGAAAACTGCGGAGTAAAACTGAAGAAATGGAATGGTTCATCCAGCCTGGAAAGTCAGATGAACCAGTTCCTGCCCGAAGGCATCGATCATTGTTACTTCTCAGTACATGAAGTTTCCGGTTATGCCTCCGATCAACGAACCTGAAATGACGGAGGTTGTTGTTAAGCATGGATTATTCCGGAATATCGGCAGTAATTGGGATTTTGAAAGTCCCTATTAATGTCCCTATTAGATTGTATGTGTACGGAAATTCGGTTATCCGAGATCAGCAAAGGGGTCATCGTTTATGAAAAGACCCTCTCTGATGTTGGTCTTGTTCATGGTTTGCATTGTTTTGATATCGCCTGCAATCGCTGGTAATCTTACGGAACGTGCGATAAATGGACAGTTCGATCAGGTAACCCATCCTTACGATCCTGATCTTATAACAAATCCTCCAGTTCCAGCCGGATGGTCATGGACGGGAGGAGGTGAGCCCGCGATGTATTGGGAACCAGATGATTGGGAAGCTGAGGAATCAGATTCGCATGCTGCAGTCTGGTTAAATCATGATGGCACCCAATCAGGTCTGATGACCATCCTTGATGCTACTGGTGGCCAGTATGTTGAAATAATTCTTGGAGCTGCAGGTAATGAGGAAGTAGGGGTCTATCTTGATAGCGTTTTACTTGGAACAGTATCCGGTGAAAATGCAAAAGCACGTTTTGATATTTCCGGCAACGAATGGACAACATCCAGCGAACTAAGATTCAATGCTATTGGTAGCCAGTGGACAAGCAGTCTTGTCCGGAGTATTTCCCTGATGGCAAGCGATAATTCAGGAACGCCTGTCGCTGATTTCGTTGGCATACCGAATTCCGGCGTAGCTCCTCTGGAAGTAGTCTTCACTGACGAATCGACCGGTACGCCAACATCATGGCTCTGGAATTTCGGTGATGGTGATACATCATCTCAGCAGAATCCGCATCATACCTATGTCGCGTCGGGATCATATACAGTCCAGCTGATCGTTATGAATTCAGCCGGCAGTGACGCGATTACAAAGACAGATTACATTACGGTAGCTGAACCAATCGAGATGACAATTGAGATCCGGGATGATGACACAAACAATCTTATACCCAATTCGGAAGGAGGTTTGTATGATTACAATGCTAACGAATGGCAGAACGTGACAACACCTTCCGGCACGATTATTTTTCTGGACTCAGGCTCATCCCACCAGTACCCGCTCGTTATAGGGAATACTTATCGGTTGGCTGCATCGGCAGACGGTTATTCTCCTGTTATGAAGGATATCGCGTTTGGACAGAGTGGACAGGTAATAACAATTGAACTGGAGAAAGAGATACCAGTTGCATTGAGATATTCAATAACTATGATTAGTGATTACGCCGGTACTGACTATGACGGCCTTGCCGGAGCGGGTCCATTGATAGCGCAATTCGTAGATGCGGATCTAAGTAATGCTGGCTGGCAACGTGAATTCCTTAAAACCAATAGTTCTGTTGCGAAAGAAGATTTTGGTACATCACAATCAGGATGGCAGGGGCTTGATGAAGCAACATTGCACTATCATTTCGGACATGGTATGAATCATATTCAACAATCATGGCCACTCATCCCGGACTCAGGCATCTTCCTGTATCACTGGCCGGATCAAATGGATTACTTATCACCCCTTGATGTAAGTGGAAAATGGGATAAAACCAATAAATGGGTCATCCTTGATGCATGTGAGGTATTGTCAGATCCCACATGGGGTGATGCAATGGTTACTTCCCATGGAATTCTGGGATTTGAATCGGAAAAGTACGCAAATCCCCTGTTACCTAAAAGATTCTTCCAGAACGTAATAGGTGAAGATCAAACGGTTTATAATGCATGGATGGATGCAACAACCAAGCTTTATGATACTGATACTATTGCTGCTGTCCGGTTTGATAATAAATATCAGTTGGATAACGATCACCTGTCTGGCCATGGTGAAGTAGCACCTGATGAATATCCGAATGATGATGAAACTATATACGACTCTTGGCAGTGTTAAGAGGTGGAAAAAATGCGAAAGGAATTTAAAATACTTCTCTCAATCGGCGTTGTTGTACTACTTTGTTGTGCTGTTCTGATTATTTCAACAGAAGAACACGTTAACCCTTTCAAACTGAATAAAAAGCCAATCTCTGTTAGTAATGATCAGACAACAATCCGGACGATGATTCCGGTAAAGAATGACATAAACCGCAAGGAGGGTTCCATGTTCAACATCATCATTAATATCTCGGTGCCGGCAGTTCCCCAATCCGTTGTTCTCTACAAAGGTATCCTTTCAGAAGAGAATATCAGTCATCAGATTATCTATGAGAGCCCGTACCGCCACTCAACAAAGAACAGCACACCATCAATAACAGAAGCCCCCATATTTGCAGAAGCGGCAATGGTGCAGTATGGCGGATTGCCACCGGATGCAGTATTCACAAGTGCTTTTATCCATGAAGCATATTCACAAAAGTCCAACGGAGAAATCACCGCGCGATATCCAAAATCAACGCAGGTAGCCTACAGTCGTGAAATCAATGGGATGCCCCTCGTTGGACGTTCAGATGGAATCTCTCTCGATCTTGGAGAGAATGGCGAATTGTTATACATGGAAAAAATATGGCGGACGCTCGAAGATACCGGAACCAACGTTTCAGTAATATCAATACAACAGGCGATTGAGAAACTGCAGAACGGGGAGACGATAAACCAGTATCAGGCTGCCAATGATGTAGAAATTAATTCTGTCAGGCTGGGATACTTTGAGAGAGGTGGGACAAACCTTGAGGAACTCTATCCCAGAGAGATACTATTAGAACCATGTTGGATATTTTATGGAGTTCAGCCACAATCTCAGTCAAAAGTTAAACTCTACGTGTACGCACGGCGGTTTGTCAACTTTACCGCAACTCCGACAACCGGGAAAGTGCCGTTAACAATAACGTTCACAGACGCATCCGATGCGTCGCCGGTGAAATGGAACTGGGATTTCGGTGACGGAACCAATTCCACGGAACGGAACCCGGTCCATGCGTACACAAATGCCGGAAACTATACAGTATCACTGCGAGGATGGAACGATCTCGGCAGCGACACGATGGAAAAGACCAACTTCATAACTATCAGTCCCAAGACGCCGCCTATAGCAAATTTCACGGCAGATCCGGCATCGGGGACCGTCCCGCTCAACGTGACATTCACCGATATGTCAACAAATGCACCGGTCAACTGGACGTGGGACTTTGGCGATGGTACGAATGCCATGATCCAGAATCCCGTTCACCTCTACACATCTCTTGGCAACTACACGGTATCACTGAATGTTACAAATGAGGATGGCGCCGATTCCATGATAAAAACGGATTATATCACAGTATCAAATCCTCCCCCGACAACCATCCCGACAACTACAGCTACTACAACCGTAACGACGGCTACGACAGTGACAACCAAACCGACAACAAAACCGACACGGCAGCCCCTCTCGCCACTGGTGGCAATCTGCGGATTCGGGATTGCCAGTCTTGTATTTGTGCTGATAAAAAAACGCTGAAAACCTATTATTCTTTTTGGATTGAAACTGAATTTACATTTTTAATTGATGATCGAAATGAATCTCATCTCTCCCCTGCCCTTACCACTTTTATTCCCTCTTCACTTTCGTTCGCTTGCTTCTCATCTGATGTAGGGGGTCGGAAGTGATATTTTCATGTTGTCGCAACCTCCTTTCGCGTTCAGTTCCGGGTGACCTGTCCTCCCCCTTTTTCCCAAAATCTCCGGTGTGAAAATGGTGCTGGCCACGATCATGCGGAAGGGTGAGCGTGGAAGGGGGGGACTCACTCATATTCGAAATATATGGCCCGACCCCCTACATCACCTGTATATTCTCGGCTAGTTCTTCGCATGATTTTACGACTGAGAATGTGGTTATGGTGATGGTTGGTGGGATGTAGGGGGTCGGAGGTGAAAGTTTGGGGGCCTCGTCCTCATTTTCGGTTTAGAAAACAATAATTCAGGATGAAAATGATGGAACGCTCTTGGGGGTTCCGCTTCGCGTAACCCCCGCCGCGTGGGCATCCCCCAAGAGCGTTCTATAAAAATCGTTACGATTTACCCTTGGTAATGTGGCTTTTCAGTCCTCCGCCACCCTTGCCAGCTCGTCCGCGACCGAGCTGATGTGCGGGAAGTCCTCCAGATCCGCAATCCACCGCTTCGGGATTGTACCTGCCCCCCAGCAGGCACCGGAGAGCGCCCCGGTGCATGCCCCGACCGTGTCGGCATCGCCGCCGAGGTTCACGGCCGCAATGAGCGCATCTTCGAACAAATCCGAGATCATGAAGCAGTGGAGGGCTGCGTGGGCGCAGAGGAGTGCGTCGAGCGAAGGGTCGGGGGGATAATCCTTATAGCTTCCCAGCATACGCATCACCTCATCGTTCCGGCATGCGGAGACGGCCGCCCGGAACGATTCCTCCCGCGATGACCCCCGGCACATGCGGGAGACCATCAGGTTGAGGAACGCGGACGCATGGGCCGCGACAGGATCGTGATGGGTCAGCTGCGAGCAGGCGATGCTGATTGCAGGGACCGATGCTGGTGAAAAATAGATCCCGATGGGAAAGCCCCGCATTACGCTTCCGTTAGACCTGCTCGAGCCTGCCTGTTCGTGCGCCAGCCGTGCGGCATCGCGAACGGGGGTTCCCTGCATGACAAGATCGAAAACCCTGGAAGACGTGGGCCCGAACCACTGGGGGCTCCCGCGGTACATGGTAACGAAGCGGGCCATCAGGTCATCCGGATCGAACCGGTGGCAGGCAATCAGCGAATCCGCGATCGCGAGCGCCTGCAGGGTGTCGTCGGTGACTTCGCCTTTCCGCCGGGGAAGCCTGCCTCCGGGAAGCATCTCCACAACCCGCTCCCGGGGTGCCGGCAACCCCTCTAAGGGCGCGCCGAAAGCATCCCCGATTGCGAGCCCGATTAGTGCACCGGACGCCCGTACGTGATCAAATATAAACTTCACCAAAAAGGTATATCATGCCGTCCGGAAATGTAATCTTTTGCGGTAGGTGATAGTGTGCAGAAAGAAGAATTACTACATTTGCATATGCTGATGATTCACATTAAGAAATACTATGAAGGCATCACCAATGAGGAAATTTCCACAAACCGTTATAACTCCTTAACAATCTCTCCTGTTCACATTCACAAGGATAAGAAAGCCCACAAGGAAGCCCTCCTTGTCCTGGGCGATGAGATCGTAACCCACATCCACGGGCACAAGCCTGTGACCAACTATTCTCATGACGCTGCAAGGCGTGGCGTAGCAGCCGAACATTAATTTTCTTATGGATGTGGGAAAGGCGTACCGGGAGATCATCTCCCGCATCATCCAGCTTCAGCCCGGCGACGACCGGGTCGTTACCGAAAAAATTGCTGTCTGCAGGAAGTACGGTCTTTCCGCGGTCCCCAAGAACTCCGCTTTGCTTGCCGCCGCCCTCCCTCACGAACGCGAGAAGCTCCGGCGCCTCCTCCTCGTCAAGCCATCCCGCACACTCTCCGGGGTCGCCCCAATTGCCGTCATGACCTCCCCGGCACCCTGCCCACACGGGAAATGCCTTCCATGCCCGGGCGGCCCGGATCACCCGTTTACATCCCCACAGAGTTACACAGGTGAAGAACCAGCTGCGTTGCGGGCCCGCGAGCACGGCTACGACCCGTACCGGCAGGTGCAGGCCCGGCTTGCGCAGTTCGAGCTGCTCGGCCACCTGGTTGACAAGGCGGAGCTGATCGTCATGGGCGGGACGATGACCGCACGTACTCCCGAATACCAGCAGGAGTTTGTCTCCCGCTGCGTGCAGGCGATGAACGATTACCCGGAAACTACTGAATCCCCCGCGAAGTCGGTTCAGGATTTTGAAACAATCTGTAGGCAAAACGAAAAGGCGGATGTCCGTTGCGTTGCGATCACCTTCGAGACCCGCCCGGACTGGTGCCGGCGGGAGCATATCGACCGGATGCTCTCCCTCGGTGTTACCAAGGTCGAACTGGGTGTCCAGCACACGGACGACCGGATCCTTGAATTGAACCGGCGGGGCTGCACGGTCGCCGACACGGTGGAAGCGAACCGGCTCCTCCGGGATGCCGGCCTGAAAGTCGGGTTCCACATGATGCCCAACCTGCCGGGCTCAGATATTAAAGCCGACCGGGCCATGTTCGAGACCATCTTCTCCGACCCCCGGTTCCGCCCGGACTTCCTCAAGATCTACCCCACGCTCGTCACGCCGGGTTCGGAGATCGAGTCGCTGTACCAGAGCGGACACTACGCCCCGTACAGCGAAGAGGAGATGGTCGACCTCGTTGCCTATGCAAAGTCGCTCATCCCGGAATATACCCGGCTCCAGCGGATCCAGCGGGACATCCCGGCAAAACTGATCGTTGCCGGCTCCCGGCACTCCAATTTCAGGCAGCTCGCGCAGAACAGGCTGAAAGAGCTGGGAAAACGGTGCCGGTGCATCCGGTGCCGTGAGATCGGGCGTGCGCCTTCGGACAGCGAGGTTGCGATCAGGACAATCACTTATGACTGCTGTGGCGGTGTGGAGCACTTCATCTCAGCAGTATCCGGCGACTCGCTGATCGGGTTCTCCCGTCTCCGTTTCCCGTCGGAAGTGTTCCGTCCGGAGCTGGACGGCGCGGCCCTGATGCGGGAGCTGCATGTGTACGGGAGCATCGTGCCGCTTGGAAGAAGAGGTAAAGACGAGGAATACCAGCACCGCAGGTTCGGGAAAGACCTGCTCGCAGAGGCTGAAACAATTGCGAGGAATGCCGGTTTTTCCCGGCTTGCCATCATGAGTGGGATCGGTGTTCGGCCATATTACCGCAGGCAGGGATATGAACGGGCAGGGCCATACATGGCAAAGGAGCTCGTAATGGGCAGGAGTCCCCCTCCCGCCGGAGCTCACACTCAGCAGGATTCCGTATCCTGCAGGAGCTCGCACCATAAAGGTGCTCGCACCAAAAAGAGGTTCGCTGAATGAAGCCCGCCACACTCGAGTTCGTCCGGCAGCGGTTTGCCGAATATTATGGGAAGGCCCCGCTCATTACGCCCCCATCCATCGAACAGCGCGAGTGGGGTTTCGTCCTCTTCTCGCCTGGTTACCCGGAGATCCACATGCGCCGCCACATTGGGTTCCCGGGAAAGGATGATGCGATTGCGTACATCCGGAACCTCGTCCCCGCCCATGTCTATTACTCGAGCGCCTACTACGAGCGCCCGGATGCAGGGTCTATGAAGGAGAAGGGCTGGTGCGGCGCGGACCTCATCTTTGACCTCGATGCCGACCACATCATGCGGGGGCCATACGACAAGATGCTTGCACGGGTCAAGGAAGAAACGGAGAAACTGCTTACCATGCTCACCGACGAGTTTGGGATTGACCGGAGGGCAATCGAGGTCGTCTTCTCTGGCGGGCGCGGGTACCATATCCATGTCAGGGACATTGCATTCCGGTCATGGGGGAGCGCGGAACGCAGGGAGCTGATCGATTACGTCTGCGGGATCGGAATCGATCCGGCGGCCATGCTTTCAGGAAAAGCCACTGCAGGAGCAGGGTGGCAGACCCGGTACCGGGCTACACTTGTTGAATACCTGCAGTGGATCGAAACGCTTCCCGAAAAAGAGGCGCTTGCGCATCTTTCAGCGGTGCCGGGCATCGGGAAATCCACGGCAGAAAAGATCCGGAATAACTGCAGGGCGATCATTCGGGACATCAGTTCTGCCCCCGACCCCCGGCTTTTCAAAAAATACCCGGGCCTCACCGAGATCGTCCTTGCGGAAGAGGGGGAGTTCAAACGGCGGCTCCGGGAGCGGGCCGCTCTCGCTGATGAACCGGTCACCACCGATACCAAGCGGCTCATCCGGATGCCGAGCTCGTTGCATGGCGGAAGCGGGATGCGTGTCATGCCAATCGAGGCCAGGGACTTCGCCTCGTTCGATCCCCTTACGGATGCTGTCATTTTCGGTACGAGGGATGTCAGGGTCGATGTCACCCTTCCCCGCCCGACCCCGATGCTTGGAAGCACTTATCAGCTTGCAAAGGGGATCACTACAGTACCCGAAGCGGTCGCAGTCTTCCTCTGCTGCCGCGGGATGGCAGAGATCGCGTGAGGTGCCGGTATGGTCGGGCTGGATGATCTGCGAAAAGTCCTCCTCTCCGAGCGGGAAACGGGAAAACTGACCCAGATCCCCCATGATTTATTTGATAAGGCCCATGCCGCGATCGGGTCTCTACTTGAAAAGGTGTACGCGATCGAGGACCCGCTCTCCGATGAGGCCAGAACGTTTATCGATGAGACAGACAGCATCCGTAAGACAGTCTGCGACCTGTTCGCAATCCGCACAAGAAAAATCCTCTCGCTGGCGGAAGGCTACGGACAGGGGCATTATGTTGACCGCGAAGAGATTAGGAAAATGATCCCGACGGAAAGAGAGATGTTCGAGCGGGTTACGGCTGCAATCGCTGAATGTGAGGGCGTGCTGGTGCAGAACACGCCACAGGCCCGGCTGCCGGTACAGGAGGTTGCAACGGCACCGGAACCGGTGGAACCTGCAGCGGCAGGCTGGATACTTCCCCATAAACCTGCTACTCCGACAACACCTCCTTACACCCTTGTCCGGGTACTTACCGACATGGACGCGTTCATGGGTGTTGACGGCAAGACCTATGTCCTTGAAAAAGGCGATATCGTGATGCTGCCGGAGCGCAACGCCGAGGTCCTAGTCGAGCGCAACATAGCCTTAACACTCAACAAGTCAACAATACCATAATCATAATAACCCTTGAGGCCAATATAATGGCATGGCGACCATACAGGCTTTTCTGGATGAACTCCGTACGCCCGCCACAAAATCCACGTACCGGGCCGGTATCTATTCGTTTCTCGACTGGAAATATGGTCGGGTGCGAGCAGACCGTAAGGTAAGCCCGAAAGAAGGCAGGCGATATGAAGAACTCGCAGCGCGATATCTTAAAGCCAGAGGGAATTATGCCGAAGATCTCCGAAAGTATGCGGCTTCAATGCAAAATCTCCCTCCAAAAACTGCCGGAATCCGAATGACGGGGATAAAGGAGTTCTTCGTCTTCAATAACCTCGATCTCTCCGAAAAAGATCTTCGTCAAATCCGGAAACGAATGCCGCAGGGTGGAGCCCGGACAATTGAAAAAGACCTCGATCACAACGCGCTCCAAACCATTCTCATGCATGCAGATATCAAGGAAAAGGCGCTGATCTTATCTTTGGCATCGAGCGGGATGCGGATCGGGGAGGTTTTACAGCTACGGATCTCGGATGTGAACCTCGACGCCGAGCCCGCCATCGTGATGATACGGCAGGAGATTACAAAGACCCGCCGGCAGCGGATTACTTTTCTCTCTCGTGAAGCCGTTGCGGCTCTTAAGGAATGGTTGAAAATCCGACCCGCTTACCTCGAATCGGCAAAGAATCGGAACGCCGGCCTGATTAAATGGGGTATCGGAGGGCCGAAATCGAAAGAAGATCTCCGGATCTTTCCTTTTGCAGGACACGTTGCGCAGGCAGCATGGCGAACAACTGTAGGAAATGCAGGGCTTTCATCGTATGACGAATCGACCGGCCGGCACCAACTCCATTACCATCAGCTCCGGAAATTTTTCCGGTCACAATTGGCACTCGCCTGCCCGGCCGATATTGTCGAAGCTCTGATGGGGCATGAAGGGTATCTCACTCAAGCATATCGTAGGTATACGCGTGAACAGATGGCCGAATTTTACCAGAAGGCTGAGGGATTAGTGACAATCCATGTATCTACAAAAGATATTTCCCGACTTGAAACGGAAGTCAAAAAAGAGATGCGGAACCAACAGGAAGTGATTGCGGCCCTCTCCGTTCAAAACCAACAGATGCGGTCGGAATTAAAAGAGTATCAAGAGCGCCAAAATGCCATTCTCCAGAAATTTATAAAAGATCCAAACGGCAAATGGTGGAAAGACTAATTGTTTTTTTCTGGTATTACATTTGGGATTCGGCCTTTCTCAATATAAATAAATGAAA
>MVRE01000005.1 GCA_002067895.1 Methanoregula sp. PtaU1.Bin051
GGCTGCCTCTTCATCCTCGTGGAACCGACAGCAGTATTCCTGTTCATAGGTGCGATCCCCCAGAGCCCGGCGCTCTTGTTCCAAGAACGCTGAAGAGATCCGGGGGCATTCAGACGCCGGGATTTCAAACCTGTACCACCCCTCCGGTGGTTGCCCGCCGTCGACCCATTGCTGATAGAAGTATCCCCGCTTGCCCGCCGGGGTGGAGAGCATGATAAGCCTCCCGCCGGTCGCCGTCATCGGTGTGGTTGCCGAGAAGGTTTCGTCATTGATCCGCGCCGCTTCATCCGCTATGATCAGATCCGGCCCGGAAAATCCCCGGACTGTCGAGGCGTTGCCGGGTAAGGATACGATCCGGCTCCCGTTTTTCAGGGTTGCACTTGTCTTATTATCCTCATCAAGATCCGGAACATCGGAGAGTTGCGAAAGGAACCCCATACAGAGCCGGAACAACTCGCCGCTCTGTCGTTCGCTTGGTGCGACGATGAGGATCAGGCTGTTTGGATGGAAGACCGCCCTGTGAACCGCGAGAAGCGCCGTTATCGTGCTCTTGCCACTCTGCCTTGAGCAATTCAATAAAACCCGCTTGTGCTCCGACCGGAGAACATCCCCCTGCCAAGGATCGGGCTCAAAGTGCAATTGTTGCTGGCACCACTCCACCGGATCCAACGAGTTTAACAAATCCCTTGCTTCGGACATTTTTATTCAACCTCCGAAATGTCTTTTTTATTTCTGGTCTTTGAATCGGGCTCCGTTTGGTAATCGGAGCCCATTACACAACTTTGCGCAGAATTTCTGTTCTGCGCAATCTGACCCCTTTTTATACTCTCCGTCGAGGGCTCTAACTGATCCCTCAATGCCGCAATAACGGCCGCCCGTGCGTCCGGGTACGGCACGAGCGCCTGTACGATCCGGGATCGGGTTTGAATCCACGAGTCCGACGCGACGATCGATCTGTTGTCGATCTCTACGCGAGTTCCCCCCGTCTGCAACTCCCCGCTGAGTTGTGCTAGAAGTCGGAGGCCCTCCCGCACCTCCTTTGCAGCTTTGAGAAGACCCTCCGTATTCCCCGTCGCTTCAAACCTGCATACAAGCCCCTCCATCTTGGAGACCAATTCCCCGGCCCGTGCGGTCACGCTCCTGACGTTCTGTTGAGCGATCGCCGCTTCTGAAGGGGTTTGATACACCGGGACGGCTTGAACGGGCAGGGACGCAGCTAGAACCCGTTTCATGCAGATAGCCTTGTGCCGCTGAACCTCTGACTTGGATGTCCCAAACATTGTACCGATTTTGCGGACACTGTCCCCGGCAACAATGGCGCGGTCGATGGCTTCGCGTTGTGGATGATCGCAGACGACGCACATAATTAGGAGCCTCCCGTTATCAACCGAGAACAACCAAGAAACAACCAAGAAACAACCGTGTTTTTTAGACGTGAAAAACGTGGTTGGTTGTAATGGTTGTTAAAAACACAGAAAGATAGGGGTTGTTGTGCAAGTGTTGTTGTTCTATACTTATTTACAATTATTACAACTAACATTCAAATCACCGTCTTAAAAGGTTGGTTGTTTTTCGGTTGTTTTTCGGTTGTATCACTTACAACCGAGAGGCGAGCAAATGAAGAAAGCCCGTCTTTAAGTTCACGGGTGATAGTCCAGACGTTATTTTGGCGTCCGGTATCACGGTTAAACTCACGGATATAGGTAACCGGGCCTTTATCGGCCAGTCCCGCAAGGTTTTTCCTATGATCCCCGTGTAAGAGCCGGTGCGTGTTCCCCTTATCGACTTTAAGGGTTTCAATGATCCTGCTCTCCTCGATCCCGTACGATCCCGCTTTAGCGATGATGTCAAAAACCTGTTTTTCCCGCTTGGAAAGTTTCAAACCCCATTGGTATTCTGACTGCGGGAAGAGGTGGTTAGCGGTCTGAAAATCGTCTTCCGTTGCGGTGACATGGATAATACCGTTTTTCTCGACATACTCCCGCGTCTTATAGTGTAGGATCGCAGAAGACCACACATAATCATAGAACAAGTTGAGCGCCCGGCGGCTCTCCATTGCCGCATCAGAGAATTCTATTCTATCGGCAAACGGTACAACAACTCGGTAACGGGAGGATTTTATTTGCCGCATTATCTCTCGGCATACCTCAATTTCAGGAGTGACCGTCCGGGGAACCTCACCAGTTTTTGCGTGTTCTGCTAGGAATGCGACGTATTGTTTATCCAGCTCGGGGTTCTTGTCAACCGGGCAAATTACTTGCCGGTCACGGAGTTGATCGTCTATCGACGTTCCCACGGAGGTAAGGATAAAGACGGTCTCGGCGGGGATCTCGATTATCGCCACTTGTCTATCCTTGGTGACCGTTGCGTGTCGTGTTGGCTCATGAAATGCCGTCATTGACCGCTTAAGGATATCGATCATGTCCTCATCGGGGAGCGTGTCATCGGAGAAGACAATCGTTCCGGGGTTCAAACCGGCATAATAGAGCGCTTTTGCGCTGAAAGTTCCGGTATAGATGTATTCCTCCGGAAGTAGGAACAAGGCAGCAGAGACCGCTGAGGACTTGCCAGATCCTTTGACGCCATCAAGAGCGGGATGAATACCAAAACTATGATCGCATTGCTGACAACAGGCCGTAAGGAGAATGAGGCGCAACACATTCTCATCTCCGAGATGGAGCCGCCGGTATTGATCAAGGAAAAACGCGGCAGGATCACCGGATTTAAGTACGGAGAGCGCCTTGTCCCTGATCTGCCGGTTCTTGTCCGCTGCTTCGGTTTTTGCATCTAACTTCCGGAAGGATTCCTTTTTCTGGAGCGCTTCGTTGTTCCGCCGTGTCCGGATTTTCTTGACGTACTCGCTTTTTGTCTTCTCATCCGTTCCCGGCGGGAAAAAATCCGAAGGAAATTGAGGATCGGGCTCTTCGATCATGCCGGCATCCCCCGTTCATTCCCGGAGGAGTCCCGGCGGTCGTGATCATATTCAAGATTTCGGTCGTTCCGGTCGCCTGGTTCCGTCCATGGTTGTCGTTTCGACATGATCGGGTCTCATGGCGCGCTGCATGCGCCGCTCCCCAAGGCCGATCCTTGAGCAGAAACTAACATTTCATCGTCAGGTACCAGAACCCAGAATCCGCGTTTGATTGCGGATATCGCGGCAAGTTTCTCCAGATCGTCGAGATGAGCCAAGGTCTCACGATCGATCCGGAAACCCGGACGAGCCGCACGAGAGGAAAGTTTTTTGGGCGCAAGATCAGAGATCATGTGTCAGCCTCACAGATGTCTGAAATATTCTGGGTCTGACAGACGCGCCGGGGGGTGCTTGGTAGGCTTTCCCCCGGTGCGCCTTCGTTCTCAATGTTGTTCATCTTTTTCCCCCATCCTCGCGCGTAATCCGTCCCTAATCAGAATGCCGATGAAAGATGATCGGTTCATCCCGTCGGGTACCTGTCTTTCTACCTGATTTGTAATTTGTTCGTCGAGAGCGATTCCAAATCTCCTTTTCGTCATATTAAACCCCACACGATATGCACGGTGTGCATAGAATGGTAGCGCATATGAGATAATAAAGTGAACGTTTATACTGTTAAGCGGGCTCTGATTGCCGAATGGGACACGATTCAGGTTTATCTTTGATAAGAGATAGATGTCACGGCACTCATACCGACGTAAAAAAACCATTGAAGGAAGTCCTTAAATACCCGAAAATAGAAATGTCATATAAGATAATTTATACTCAAACAATTTAGAAAGATTTTAAGGCAGATTTCCAGAATCGGAGTAAGAACCAGCCGTTTTTACGCCGAGGGGGAGAGTTGAACTCCCGAGGTGCAGGGCACCAATGGTTTTCGAGACCATCGCCTTACCGGGCTAGACTACCTCGGCACCGGTTCTGATCATTTATCGCTATTCTCTTAATAGTTATCGGATATTGACTGAATGTATTGTATCCATGTAAAAACTGTATTTAAAAAAAATTGTGAAATATAGGGAGTAGATTAAGCCATCGGCGTAGGTGGCGTACCAGCCGGTTTCTTGTTCTGGGTGATCATCATATCATCGACACGGACAAGCAGAGCTGCCGTCTCGGTTGCGCTTTGGATGGACTGGCGTTTGGAACGGAGCGGCTCAAACACACCTTCCTTGTGCATGTCAACAATATCGCCGGTATAGACATTCAGCCCGGCATTTTTCTTCCCGTTTGCATGGGCGTTTTTAAGGTCAACCAGTTTGTCGATAGGGTTATAACCCGAGTTCTCGGCAAGCGTTCTCGGGATAACCTCGAACGCATTGGCATACGCTTCAAGAGCGAGCTGGACCCGTCCTCCGACACTGGCTGCATAGTCCTTGATCTTCATGAGCAGTTCGGTCTCCACCGCTCCGCCACCGACGACATAGGTTCCATCCTCAATAGCATCCATGACTACACGCTTGCCATCGTTGACTGCACGCTCAAGCTCGTCGAGCAGATAATCGGAAGAACCACGAACAAGGATTGTGATCGCTTTCGGATTCTTGCAACCGTTAATACGGATGATATCGATCTCATGGTCCTGCTCAACGGTCTCAGCTGCTCCAAGATCCTTTGACGTCAGGTTCTCGGCTTTCTGGATGATGTTGGCCGACAGAGCCTTTGATGCATTCTGCATATCGCTCTCTGGCACATCCTCAACGGCAAGCACACCGGCCTTTGCAAGGTGGAACTGGACCGGATCCGCAATGCCCTTCTGGCAGAGAACCACATTTGCTCCGCTTTCGATAATATAGTCTGCCAGCTGTTTGAGTGCATCCTGTTCCTGTGCATTGAAGGCTGCTACCTGATCTGCTGAGGAGATCTTGATTTTTGCCTTGACCTGAGTCTTGGTAATCTCTAAAGGTGTCGCGATCAGCGCAACCTTTGCCTTGGTTACCTTTCGGGGCATGCCCTCATGGACTCTGGCCTTGTCGATCACAATACCACGGATCAGCTCGGCATCATCCATGGATTGGCCGCGCTGCTTCTTGACCATTACATCGTCTTCATCGACAACCATTTTCCCGTCGGCTTTCTCAGCGACCGCCATGACAGCGTCAACGATGATCCCGTCAAGTTTTTCCTTAACGGCTTCAATCGATTTACCGGTGATTGCAGTATCAACAATTCTGATGAGCGTCTTCCTGTCTGAAGGTTCTACTTTCAGCGCAAGGCTGTCTGCTATCTCAAGCGCTTTCTCCATCCCAAGCCGGAATCCCTGGGAAATAACTGTCGGATGGATGCCCTGTTCAAGAAGAGTCTCTGCCTGTTCCATCAGAGCCCCGACCAGAACAACGGAGGTCGTGGTACCGTCACCAACCTGATCGTCCTGGGTTTTTGCAACCTCAATGACCATCTTTGCACCGGGGTGCTGTACCCCGATCTCCTTCAGGATAGTCGCACCATCGTTGGTGATGATGATATCCCCGGTGGAACCGACAAGCATCTTGTCCATGCCCCGGGGTCCAAGGGTTGTCCGTACCGCGCCGGCAATCGCCTTTGCTGCGGTAATATTGGAGCGCTGGGCCTCCCGCCCGTAATTGCGCTCCACATTTTCTTTTAGAATAATAATTGGCTGTCCAGCTAACATGTTGGATTCTCCGATGTTGTAAAAGATGGAATTGAACTTCTATATAAATTATTGTGGTACTGACAGAAGAAAAAATTGATACCTTAATCAATTCTGGATATCCTGAAGAGAGGAAAAACCGGTACTCCTTCAATATCCTTGATCCCGCGCTTATCAAAAATCACCCAGATGGCAATTGGAGTCGCACCATGTTTCTTTAAGTATTTTACCACTTCCTTCATGGTGTTTCCGGATGTAATGACATCATCAACGATAATGCACCGTTCATTCGAGACTTGTGCGAAATTCCCAGAAATCGAACCGACCGGACGCTCGCTCTGGCTCTGTTTTGCAGGGTGGTAGATCGCAAGTTCTGCATCTTCCTGAACAGCGATGATAGTGGCAAGCGGGATGCCGGAAAGTGCGATTCCGACAATCACATCAGCATGATGGATTGAAGAATCCCGGGGATCCTCCCTCTCGCTGTAATATCGTTTCAGGAGCATCAATGCTGTCTCTTCAAGGAGCGGGGCTGAGCTACTTACCGCGGTCCAGTCAATATGTACATCTTTCGGAGCTGCAGAACCCTTTGCCTGTGTCAGCAGCCATGTGACGGTCTCCATTGAGAGGGAAAGTTCATCGGCTATCTGGCCGGGGCTGTGGCCTTCGGACAGCAGGAGCTTCGCTCTCCCGATCAGGTCATCCAGCGAGGACATGAGAAGAAGTTTATCGGTTCCTATTTTATGGTTCTTTTGATCTGTGAACCGCAGACCGGGCACTCACCCGTCTCCTTTGAATACCGCCCGCACCCGGTGCACCGGAATTTCCAGACGCGTCTCTTTGCCGGACGCTGCTGCAATGGCCGGACAAGTATGTTGAGTTCATGTGCGACATTATGGATGGCATAATCATCAGACAAGATAGTCCCGTTAACATCGAGAGCGAGGGCAAGAACGTCGGAATCGGTTTGTGACAAACGATCCGCATCGCCGACATGCCGGGCAGCCTCCTGCACTTTTACGAGACTGTTGCTACCAGGAAGGCGCACCTGAAGGCCATTGGCAAGAAGGCTCTCGAACCTGCATTTTGAGCGCAAATCGGCGAGTTCGGTGACGACCGATGGAGGAGTAACCAAATCTCCCGAAAGCGGATAATCGATGAAAAAGACCGAAGTGTCAAGCACCAGCGTCATAAGAAAACTCCACGGTTGCTCCCTTGCGGGGCGCAATAGTGTAACCGAACTGCCTGAGCAGCCAGCAGACGGTATCCGCATGTGAGGTCAGTACAGGAGCTGTGAACTCACCGCCAAAAAGCGCGAGCGGTACCAGAAGCTGATCGGACAGATGCATATCAACATCTGCAGGGTTTAAGAACCCGGCAAGTGCAGAGTGTGCCGCATTTTCTCCTACAACTTCTGCAGGGAGCCCCGGCCTGCCATTCGCGCAGCCTCCCTTTGCGCCGCGGTATACAGTGCAGGAACTGCCGGTGCTTTTTCCGGTACGGCGGTCATATTCAATAGTGCAGGGAAAACCTGTCTCGGACGTGATGGCCAATGCAGCGGCCGATGCCTGACGGTTTGCGACGTGATCTGGAAGGTTGGAGGAGCACGAAATAATCCCGACCGGCAGGTGATTGGCATTAATGGGGAATATTGGGGGAATATTCTTTTTAACAACCTCTATTATCACTTCCCCCCCTCCTTCCGGATAATACCCTCTTTTTACTATCTCTATGATAATCTGCGCTCCTGCAGCCCTGAGTATACCGGCAAGTACATGGTCGAGATAATCGATAGTCGGGCTCCTGTTCACCTCAGTTCCGCCCGAGATGCGGAGCCTGCCCCCATAGCAGAGTGCGAGTGGCAGCCAGGCCTGGATGACAAGAGGGATGCTTCCGGCCGTTCCGACGTTAACTGTCAGGTCCTGGTATTCCGGCTCCCCAGGTGAAAATGTAAGGGACCGGGATCCGATCTTCGCACCCGTGATCCCCGCACTGCAGGTACCTGCAACCGCACTGATAGCCGCGATGTGTTGTGCTGCGAGCCCGGGCTTTTTTCTTGCTGCCCTGATATTGGTAATTGTCACAGGCTTTCCGGTGACAGCGGAGAGCCCGACTGCGGTCCGGACAAGCTGGCCTCCCCCTTCCCCATATGATCCATTAATGGTCAGCATCCGTCGAGCGCATGGGCGATCTGCACGGCCGCACTGTAACGGCTGCATCCTCTTTCGATTGTATCGCTGCAGACGATCTCCCTGATCCCTGCAGATTTTAACCGTGCATATGCTCCTCCTGCCAGAACGCCATGGACGCAGGCTGCATAAACATGCCGGGCTCCCTGCATGGTCAGCATGGACGCAGCTGTTGCAATCGTTCCTCCGGTAGAGATGATATCGTCGACAATTACAACATCACGGCCTTTTGCGTCCAGGTTTCGCGGTGCAATCCTGACCGTATCTCCCGAGAGCCTTGTCTTGTCGAGGTGGTCGCAGTCCCAGCCCCCAGTCCGGGCAACAGCCTGCGCGAAGGCAGAAGCCCCGTCATCAGGTGCGAGCACGAGGGGATTGGCTATGTTTGTCTCCTTTATATATGCCCCGATACTTTCAGCAACGGACAGATCCCTTGCCTTAGTTGAAAAGAAGGAAAGGACTTTCCTGTCATGGATATTTACCGTGAAGCACTCTTCAACACCGCGACTGAGGGCCAAAGCAATAGCCCGGGCACTGATCGGCTCGCCCTCCCTGAATTTCTTATCCTGGCGGGCATATCCCATATAGGGGATTACAAGCCTGCAGGATCTTCCTTCACAGGCATCGATGAGGAGGAGGAGCTCGATAAAAGAATCAGAATCGGTAACGCTGCCGACAACCACCATCTGATCGGAGAGGCTCCCGGCCCGAATGTATAATTCCCCATCCGGGAACTTCGAGAACTTTACGTCGATAATCTCTGTTTTTAATGCGTCCGCGATTCTGCCTGCAAGGATCTGCGACCGTTCCGTCCCGATAACCTTCATAAATCTCAAGTGCTCCGGTTTTTGTAATTTTTATACGTCGGATTTCACGTCTCTTATATAATAATATGATCGTTTCTTTCGCCGGTAACTAAATGTTTTGATATGTGGCTTCTGCCATCAGCTGAAACTACTTAAATGATCTCTACTCATTATATGAATACCTAGGGCAGAGAGTGAACAGTCCGCATATGGAACAGGAAGCATCTTCCGTCGCGGTCGAACAGTCTCCGACCGCAGCTGAACAACCGGCCATACCGGAGGCTCCTGCCGGCTCATCATCACAAGTCGAAGTCCCTACGAAGATCATCGATCAGGTTATCGGTCAGGAACATGCTGTCGAGGTCATCCGAAAGGCAGCAATACAGCGGCGGCATGTAATGATGATCGGGAGCCCCGGAACCGGCAAATCGATGCTCGCAAAGGCCATGGCAGAGCTGCTGCCAAAGGAAGAGCTGCAGGATATCCTGGTCTATCCCAATTCCGATGACAACAACAACCCGGTTATCCGGACTGTTGCGGTCGGGCGCGGCAAGCAGATCGTCGCTGCCCATAAAGCAGAGGCAAAGCGCAAGATCCAGTTCCGGAATACACTCCTCATGCTCCTCATAATCGGGATCATCGGGTATGCAATCATCACGTACCAGTGGTTGATGGGGATTATCGCTGCAGCGTTCGTCTTCATGGCACTTCGCTACAGCACTCCACGCGAAGAGGCCATGGTCCCCAAGCTACTTGTTGCAAATGATAACACAACCACAGCCCCGTTTATCGATGGTACTGGTTCCCATGCAGGGGCACTTCTCGGAGACGTCCGCCATGACCCGTTCCAGAGCGGCGGGCTGGAGACTCCGGCCCATGATCGTGTCGAAGCCGGCGCAATTCACCGGGCACACGGGGGGGTGCTCTTCATCGATGAGATAAATACACTCACCCCGCATTCCCAGCAGAACCTGCTGACTGCACTTCAGGAAGGGGAATTCCCCATCACCGGCCAGAGCGAACGTTCCAGCGGTGCTATGGTCCGGACAGAACCGGTTCCCTGCAGGTTCATCATGATAGCGGCAGGCAATCTGGACGCCATTCAGGGAATGCACCCTGCGCTCCGCTCCCGTATCCGCGGGTACGGTTACGAAGTATATATGTCCGAAAACATGGAAGACACGCCTGAGAATAGGCAAAAATATATCCGGTTCATCGCGCAGGAAGTAAAAAATGACGGCAAGATCCCGCACTTCGACCCGACCGCTATTGACGAAGTCATTAGAGAGGCGCGGCGGCGCTCTAACCGGAAGGGGCACTTAACACTTAAACTCAGGGATATGGGCGGGCTGATCCGGGTTGCAGGTGATATCGCAAGGCAGGAGGGGGCACAGCTTACAACTGCTGCACACGTGATAGCTGCCAAGAAGACAGCACGATCGATCGAAGATCAGGTGTCAGACGAGATTACCCGGCACTTGCGCGAGTATGAGATGACTGTTGTCGAAGGCACACGTATCGGCAGGGTTAACGGACTTGCTGTTACCGGAAGTGATGCCGGTTCTGTCCTGCCCATCATGGCAGAAGTTACTCCGGCACAGGGTGCAAGCGGGACTGTGATTGCAACAGGAATGCTTAAGGAGATCGCACAGGAATCCATTAAAAATGTCAGTGCACTTCTTAAGAAATTCACCGGTAAGGATGTGAAAAACATCGACATCCATATCCAGTTCATCGGTACTTATATGGGTGTCGAGGGGGACTCTGCCTCCATCAGCGTGGCAACTGCAGTTATCAGTGCGATCGACGGTATCCCGGTCCGGCAGGATGTTGCGATGACCGGCTCGCTCTCTGTCCGGGGAGACGTACTGCCGGTTGGTGGTGTTACGTATAAAATCGAGGCCGCAGTAAAAGCAGGGATCCGGACCGTGCTTATTCCGCGGGCAAATATGGATGACGTTCTGATTGAGGAACGATACCGGACACAGGTTACAGTTATCCCTGTTGATACAATCGATGATGTCCTGAAGTTAGCCCTTGTCCCCCAGAACACGGAAGGTTTCCTTTCTAAGCTCAGGAAGATGGCGATGCGGTCGACAGAGGCGCTGGCAGACGTACCGCCTGCCAACCAGACTATCGCATGAATCTGCCTTCCGGAGTCAGGTACTACGACCTGCGACAAGTAACCGGCCAAACAACATTAATCGACATCGATAACGGTGTCGTTGAATCGGCCGGTATTTCATTTTTCAACACGGCTCTTTTAAGAGTTCTTGGTCCACACGGGTGGGGTATCCTTGAGATTGATAATTTCGAACCGGGATCAAAGCAAAAGATAAACGGACTGATACAGTCTGCAGTCCGTCTGGCTGCGATCACTCAGCAGGACGTCAGACTTGCTGATGCCCCGCACCGCGCTCTGGCAGTCCCTCGGATGCAGGAAGATCCCAAGAATATCGATCTGGAGGAGAAAACCCGGCTTCTAAGTGCGGTTGAAACGGCTGCAAAATTACCCGGAATTGTGAACCGGCGGGCTAATTATATCGAACGCATCGAACAGGTCAGGTTCAGCGACAGTTCGGATACAGAATTCTCCCATCAGATTTGTCGGTCGGGGTTCAATATGCTCGCTGTTGCATCCCGTAACGGGAATGTCCAGATGGGGTATGAACGAATGCACTCCATCCATGGTTTCAATCTGCGGCATAAGGAGGAGTACGGTAAAAAAGCCGCAGAACGTGCTCTTGCCCTGCTTGATGCCAAACATATTAAGGGAGGCAGGATGCGGGCTGTCTTGGATCCCGAGCTGGCCGGAGTTTTCGCCCACGAAGCAGTGGGGCATGCAAGTGAAGGGGACCTTGTGCAGGAAGGAAACTCCATACTTGCCGGCCGGACTGGAGTAAAGATCGGAAATGAGCAGTTGACGATCGTTGACGATCCATCCCTCCCCGAATTCGGATTCGAGCCATTCGATGCTGAAGGAGTGGCCGTCCAGCGCACTGAGATCATAAGGAACGGAATAATGAATTCATATCTCCATAACCGGGAGACGCTGGCAGCGATAGGCGAAGGTATCCCTGGCCATGCCCGTGCTATGCCAGGAGAACCTCCTTTCGTGCGGATGAGTAACACCTTTATAGAAAACGGGGAGGTCTCGTTCTCTGAAATCATAGAGGTATGTAAAACCGGCATCCTTCTCAAAGGTTCCCGTGGAGGACAGGTTGACCCCGGCCGGGGGATATTCCAGTTCAATGCAGAATACGGCTACATGATCGACAATGGCGAATGCACAGAAATGATTCGGGACGTCTCCCTCTCTGGGGAAATCCTCTCTACCCTGCACGACATTACGCTCTGCGGTAATGACCGTGCAATGCACCCGGGATATTGTGGCAAGGGCGGGCAGAGCGTACCTGTCAGCGACGGAGCACCACATATTTTACTGGAAAATGCGTTGGTGGGTGGCCGTGGCTTGGATTGAACAACTCTTAAAAGAAGGAGCAAAACGGGTCGATGAGATCGAGGTTTTCTATGCCAAAAGCACAACAGTCTCTGCCAATTTGAAGCGCAGGAAGGTGAACCTTGCTGTAGCTTCTGATGATTGCGGTCTGGCGGTCAGAACGATCCGGGACGGACGGATCGGCTCCTCCAATACAAACAGCCCGGAACGATGGAGAGAGTGCCTTAAGGCAGCTATCGCGAGCGGCGATCTGGCAACTCCCCAGTCCTGGAAAGGATTGCCCCGCCCGGCAACAGGTCCGGCAACCGATACGCTTTGCTTCGATCCGGCGCTTGCAGTTGAACCAGAGAATGCCTCACAACTGCTTACAGCCATGATGGAAGGATCAGAGGAACACCCTGCAGATATTACATCGGGTTCCGCCACACTTTCGTCTACATTGATCACCCTCGCAAACAATGCCGGTCTCTACCTGACAAGCCGGCATACCGGCGTGTCAGTCTCCTTGGAAGCGATCTCCGGACAATCCACGGGTTCTGAATTTGCCCAGTCCTGCTTTATGGACATCGACCCGCGTTCGGTTGGGGAACGGGCAGCATTTTTTGCATCCCATTCTGTGGGGGGACAGGACATTCCTTCCGGCATCTATGATGTCATACTCTCGCCGATAGCTTACGCGGAGCTGCTGAGTGCTGTTTATATTCCCGCATTATCCGGCCGCAATGTCCATGCCGGCCGTTCGCGGCTGGCGACACTGCTTAACGAACAGGTTCTAGACGCACGCTTCTCCGTTTATGATAACCCGTTGCTGGCGAAGGGGTTGGGCAGTGCCCTGTGGGACGGGGAAGGAGTCCCGACACGACGGATCGATTTTATCAGGGACGGCGTACTCAAGGAATTTGCGTACGATCTGCGCACTGCCTACCGGTATGGCAAGACAAGCACCGGGAGCGCAATCCGGGCAGGGGCGACCGGTGGTACTGCAATCGGGCATCACAATCTTATTGTTGACGGGCCTCGAACCGATATCACCAAAGATCGTGCGATTTATATTCACTCGGTAATCGGGGCCCATACTGCCAACCCGATGAGCGGGGATTTCTCTGTTGAAATGTCCAATGCATTCTGGATGGAGGATGGATCCTTCTGCGAGCCGATCCGAAGTGCGATGCTGGCAGGCAATGTATTCGACATGCATGCCAGTGTTGCCGGTCTCTCCCGTGAAGTTCGGCAGATTGGATCTCTCGTCCTCCCATCAATAAGGCTCTCCGGGCTCCGGGTTATCGGGAAATAACAAGCAGAAAATGCATAGGGAATAACATGGTTTTCTTTGTATCAGTCACTACAAAGGAACTGTTATATTATTGAAATACGCCAGTTTTTACGAATTGGATTTATCCAGAGTCCGAAACGGTAACAGAATTAATATAGTCTGTTATGTCCTGCACGATCCCGTTGATATAGGTGAGTTCTTTCTCCTCATCGAATTCTGCGAGTGCTGTAACACTGACCGAGATCGGTGTGCCGTCAGGTCTCTTAAGGTGGAGGATCCGGTTCTTGACAAATCCTCCCTTGCGCAGCTCTTCAAGAAGCTGGGCCCGCCCATCTGGTTTTGAAAATATATCCGTTACATGGATTCCTTCAAGATCCGTTAGATTCCTGTAACCCAGAATATGCAGGAGGGCAGTGTTTCCCCAGACGAACCGCCCGTTGGGGTCCCCCGTGCTCCGGTAGATTCCGACATTGAGATCCTCGACAAGCGTACGGTACTTGTCTTCGTGCTCACGGACATGCCGCCCGATCTTGTCCCGCGTGATATCCTGTATAATGGAGGATGCGCCCGTGATCTTACCATCCTCCCCCCGGATCGGGGAGATTGTACACAGCGTATCGATGACTGCACCTCCTTTACGGATCATCTGCATCTCGTACCGCTGGAGGCATTCACCTCTCATCACCCTTCCGAGAAGATTCTCCAGATCCTGATGATATCCTTCAGGAATGAGTATGTGGATTGGCTGTTTGATGATGTCCTTTTCCTCATACCCGTATAGCTTGCATGCAGCCGGGTTCCAGCTGGAGATCGTGCCTTCCGGGGTCATACCGATGATAGCTTCTCCTGATGACTGGACGAGGCCACGATACCGCGCCTCACTGATCTCCAGCATCTGCTGGTACCTCTTCCGGGCTGTAATCTCCTCGATGATCAGGGTGTAACCATCGCTTCCGTCTTCGAAGGCTGTCGGAATCTGCTTGATACGGAAATGGTGCTCCTCGCCACGCACGGGACAGGAAATTTCTGTCACCAGTTCACCGTTTTCCATTGGTTTTGAGTCAAGTCCGATCTTTGCAATGCTGGCCATGAACGGTCCTTGGATATCCTCGATCCTTTTTCCGATCAGTGACGCTTTCTTTTCATCCAGGAGTAGAGGCACCTGCTCGTTAACCTGGAGGATCCGGTGGTCGCGGTCGATCATGATGACAAGGTCGGATGAGAACTCGAGCAGCGCAGAGACCGGGACTCTCCGCGAGATAAAATATACCTTGGCAGCACCGATTACCTGCATCTCAACCTGCCCGGAAATGAGGAGCATGTCGAGGTATTTTGCAACAAGGTTCCTGTTCATCTGCATTTTGGATGACAGGTCCGAGATCGTCATGCCCCGCGGGTGCCACTTGAGGTTCTGTTTGATCCGGTTAACCGTCTCTTCATCAAGGACTCCCATACAGGTGTATTGGCCATGGCAGTCTTAAATACATTGATCGGAATTGTTCTTCAGAGGGATTGGTTGAAGCATAGTCTGCATGGCAGATATCGGGGCAGACCCAACAGGCAAACCTTCTGGCGGCCTTTGTTTGCAAATTTTGATTATATACCCGAAAAAATTCAGGCATACCCTAAACGGGGGAATCAACGATGATGAGGGCAGACAATAATTCGCTGAAAAAAAGCATAGTGGTTCAGCAGGAATCGGCGGCAGAACTGGAAAAATTCAGAAAACCCCTTCTGGAATATCTGACAAGCAGTCTCGAACACCGGGACAAGTGGGTGAGGTACATGGCCACGGACATGCTCGGTGCGCTCGGCGACCCGCAGGCCATCGGACATCTCATGCCGTTAATCGTAAGCGATGACCAGAATTTACGGGCGGTGGCCCTGCAATCGGTTGAAAAGATCGAGAATTTCCAGATGGAACCGATTTCTCTGGGGACAGCAGAATGTAACCAATGCCTAATCCGGAGTATTGCAGAGGAGGCCTTGGAACAGTTGAAGAATAAGGGTCCGTGTCCGTCCATAACATGACGCGGGGTAGGATTCGGGTAGAAGGAAAATGAGAAAAACTGCTGAGGTGGGTTTATGGTTGGTTATATATCCAATATAATTCCTCTTGAAGCGC
Organism: Methanoregula sp. PtaU1.Bin051; assembly: GCA_002067895.1. GTDB lineage: Archaea > Halobacteriota > Methanomicrobia > Methanomicrobiales > Methanospirillaceae > MVRE01. The sequence goes on from MVRE01000005.1 coordinate 15,433, forward strand.
AGTACCGGCTCCGGCGGGGGAGGGAACTTGCAGCAAGAGGAGAGGAGAATGGTGCACTTACCTGTTTCAAGCAGGCCGCCATGATTGCGCCTTGTTATTCTACGGCTTTCAGGGAGATCGGGAATAGCCTGTGCCGGCTTGGCAGGCAGGACGATGCGGCGATTTATTACAAGAAAGCATTACAGATGAGTGCATTATATCACGCCGCTCCCTTTATAAAACCGTACAATAAAGAACTAAAATTAAAGAACCAAAATCCTGCAAGCAATAAACCGGATTACCATTAGGAAACAGCATTTAGAATATTCCGATGGCTTGATATTGTTCCGTTTGGAACGTATGAACAGGAGCAGGAACATGTCTGCAATTTTAATCACGCTTGCGATCATTATTGCCGTCGTCGCGATTGGATACTATCTCGTTAAAAAATTTGCTGTATTGCTCGTCAACGCAGTTCTTGGTTTGTTCCTGTTGTTTCTCGTAAATTTTTTCCATGTCATGACATGGATGGGCAAACCGGATCTCGGGTATAGCATCCCTACCCTACTGATATGTGCCATCGGCGGTGTTCCCGGTGTAGCGATACTGATACTCCTGTCCATCTTTGGTATTACGGTATAATTTATCAAATCATTTTTTTATGTCACGTTAAAAATCAGAATCGGAAAAATCCATTTCCTAATGATTGAAATAATAAAATATCCCGTGAAAATCTGTTGAAATCTGTTATACAAACGGCTCTTTTATGGTCATCTTCAGCATCAGAATACATTTGCTTCCGAGTATACCAAAACCTGGTCCTGTTGGATTTCGTACGGCTTGATCTCCCGGGAATGAGCAGACATCCGCATCTTGACAACTTCGAGTGCCAGGTGGACATCGGTGAGATCGCTGGGACGAACGTACCTGAGCAGGATCACAGTATCGGCAAGGTACTCGATCAATGCATGCCGGCTGGAGAACGGGTTGTCCTTGTCGGTCTCCGAAGTCATCATGACCGTACATTTCTGATCACGCATCCCTTCTACGAATCGTATCATCTCGCGCCTGCGGATGGCATTAGAATCGAACAGATCTTCGAACAGGGATATGGGATCGATAACGACACGGCTTGCGTTCACCTGCTTGATGAGCTTTGGCAGCTCGTTCTTGATTCGGTTGTTAGCGATATTGAAGTCTGTCGGATCGAGCTTGATCACAAAGAGGGATTTGTTGAGGTACTGCCTGACATCCCACCCCTTCTGGGTCATGTATTCGAGGATCCTGTCCTCCCGTTCCTCGAGGCTGATATAGATGATATGTTCGCCCCTTTTCAAGCCCTCCCAGATAAACTGAAGCGAGAATGTCGTCTTACCTGTACCATAGGTCCCGATAATAGCACAGATACTTCCGGGGATCAAACCCCCGCCCAGCATATCATCGAGCCCGATGATTCCTACCTTCATCCGTTCCTCGCTCATATGACCACCCGGATGTTACTGACCTCGAATCCTTCGGAGGTCGATATCCGGACCGCGAACTTGACAAGGTCCCGCTCCTCGAGGTATGGCATAACGCCACGGAACTTCTCGAAATACATAACCCGCTGGCGGCGGGCCCCGGCCGCCTCCTCCCATCGGAAGAGCAGGACGGCGTCCACGATATCAGCAATCTCGTGCTCCTGTATCCCCTCTATGATGCCGCGGGTGAGCAGGAGGTAGATAGTCAGGTTCCGCTGCTTCGCCATACGCTGGAGACCTCGCAACAGACTTGCAAAATTCTTCCAGTGATTTGCAGAACGGCACTGGGTGGCGATATCGGTGAGTGCATCGATCACAACAAGTCCGTTCTCTTCAGCGGCATTAATCGCCCTGGCAAGCTGGCTGAGGATTCCCGGATGATCGGCCCGTTTCTGGAGCCGGGTGATGATGTCCCCTTGGCTATACCATTCATCTGGTACGACGCTGTTATCAAAATAGATCTCAGAAAGGTCATCGAATCGCATTTTTTCTGTAACGGCATTAATATCTGCTGACGGAAACGATTTTGCCATTTCCTGCATGATATCGTCCTTCATCCGGGTGAAAGTGATGTAATGGATTTGTGCAGGAAGAATTACGGAGGCGGTATCGGCCGCAGGGTACCGGGAGCCGGCCAAAAGATTGACAATCGAACTGTATACAAACTCGTAACTCCCGGACCCGATCTCTCCAAGAAGCAGGATGACGGAGCCCGGAGGGACCCCCCCATCGAGGATAGGATCCAGTGACGAGATTCCGGTTGGTATCCTTCGGATTGCCTGCGAAACCATCTTTTAGCTCCTCTCCTGATTCTGACATTGACTCTTTTGACGATTTATGATAAATATATCTGTCAGATCGATTATAATCAGGACGTGGATCATCGGTGAAAAGCGATCAGAAACAGACTGACCGCATACTTATATAGAATTGTTCCTTTACAGTAATTCGATAAGGATTAGAGGGCAGAAGGATTTCGTGGTCGGTCATGCATATAAAAGAATGGATCAATACCCTGGGCAGGAAAACAAAGCCGGTCTCTCTGAACCCATCCCCCCAAACAGAGGATCAAAAGGCAGCAACACTCTCTCATTCGGACCGCGGATCTGAGGCGCCGACCCCTGTCATAGCGCCGGAGATGAAAAAGAAGGGCCTGCTGGATCGCATCATTGGCAGGAAAAAGCGACCGCTTATCAAATATGATTTTGTCCGTCATGGGCCGCTTGTCGAAGCTTTAGTTCCTGAATGGTACGAGATCCTTGAACAGTACTGGATAGAGACCGGAAGATCGCTCATTATCATTGCACTGAACCGGAAGACGAACCAGAAGGAATACCTTCTTTATGAACCGGTGCTTTCTGACTTCGAATATGAGCTGCTTGAGCGGATCCACGAGGACCTGCGGGATATCCTGATCCTGTCGACCGACGAACTGGACATGGATAAACAGAATATCCTGCTGGATAAAGTGTATACCCTCCTGGATGATTACGGGCTTGTTCTTGACGATAAAACCCTTTTCAAACTCCAGTACTACCTGATCCGTAACTATATCGGGTGGTCGCGGATTGATCCACTGATGAGAGATCCAAATCTTGAGGATATTTCCTGCGATGGCACTGCGATTCCGCTGTTTTTGTATCATCGGAAATACCGGAACATCAGGACCAACATCTCGTTCGAAACCGATGTTCTCAATTCGCTTGCCATTACCCTTGCCCAGCGATCCGGTAAACATATCTCGACCGGTTCTCCTATGCTGGATGCAACGCTCCCGGATGGTTCGAGGCTCCAGCTGACGCTCGGCACGGAAGTGACGACGAGGGGAACTTCCTTTACAATAAGGAAGTTCCGGGAAGATCCCTTCTCACCGATAGAACTCCTAGATATCGGTACATTCAACGCGGACTCACTCGCGTATTTCTGGCTCGCTATCGAGAACAATAAAAGCCTGATCTTCGTAGGGGGCACAGCGTCTGGAAAGACCACGTCATTGAACGCAGTTTCCATGTTCATCCCGCCGGCTGCAAAAGTCGTTAGCATTGAGGACACCCGTGAAATCACCCTGTATCACGAGAACTGGATTGCCAGCGTCACTCGCCCTGCACTGACTGAAGGGGGCACAGCAATAAATATGTTTGATCTCCTCCGGGCGGCAATGCGGCAGCGCCCGGAGTTTATCTTGGTCGGTGAAGTAAGGGGTGAAGAGGCCCAGACGCTTTTCCAGGCGATGAATACAGGGCATACGACATTCTCTACCATGCATGCCGGAAGTGTGGATGCAGCCATTCACCGGCTAGAATCCGAACCGCTGAACGTACCGAGAAATATGATTCAGGCACTCAATATCATCAGCGTTCAGGCGCTAGTCTTCCATGGAACTGAAAGAGTCCGCCGCGTGCAGGAGATCGTCGAGATTGCCGGGATCGATCCGTCGACCGGAAACCTGCGGGTCAACAATGTCTTTACCTACGATCCTATCCATGACCATTTCATGTATACCGGCCGCTCACAGATATATTCCGAGATTGCGGAACGGCGGGGGTGGTCACGGGATCAGCTGGAGACTGAAATTAGGGTCCGCAGGGAAGTCCTTGAAGCCATGCAGAAGCAGGGAATTTATGATTATATCTCGGTAGCCTCGCTATTCCACCTCTTCAATATCGACCGGCAGAAGATTATAGAAAACCTGCCCGACCTCCGCAAGGTATTCCGATGATCCTGCGCAGTTTTTTCCGGGATCGGATTTACCGTAATCCGATAAAGTACCACTCCTTGCATAGGGATATGGTCTCGGCTCGCATGGGGATGACTGTAGAACAGTATATCTGGCGCTCTGTTCAGATTGCATTCTTGTGCGGGATGCTTTTCGCTGTGTTTGGGTACCTTTTCGGAAACGTGATCATTACACTCGTTAGGAACCGGGAGAGCGGGTTATACAATGTCTTCAACCTTCAGATACCCGAAGTTTTCAACACTCCCACTTTAGGAATATATTTGCAGATCATGGCAGGGCTTGCCGGTCTGGTTATCGGGTCTTATGCGATCTACAGGGCGATGCTCAGCCTTCCTGGCATAGAAAAGAGGAACCGCGCTATCCGTATCAACATGACGCTTCACAACGCTATTGCATATATGTATGCAATGCGACGGGGCGGGACCCAGCTGATGGTTATCTTCCGGTCGCTTTCCGACAATTCCCGGATTTATGGGGAAGTGGCACTTGAATTCCGGCAGATTGTACGGGATGCTGAGTTCTTCGGGTATGATATAATATCAGCGATCCGGCATCTTTCGGAGACGACCCCTTCGGATAAGATGAAGGTATTTCTGGAAGATCTTCTCTCGGTCATCGAGAGCGGGGGAGACATGGCGGAGTTCCTCTCGATGAGGGTACGCCTCTACCAGGAAGAGGCGGGTTTCGAACAGAGGCAGTTCTTAAGCTTCCTATCGATCGTCGCAGAATCCTATGTTACGATTTTTGTTGCAGGACCGCTCTTCCTGATTATTATCATGGTCGTTATGGGTATGATTGGTACGACCGCTGTTGGTCAGCTGTCAGTAATAACCTATGCAGTCATCCCGATCGGATCACTATTTTTTATTCTCGTCCTTGACCTTATCTCTGTCAAGGGAGAGAAATCCGGCCGGTACATGAGGTCAAAGGTGCTAAATGAATACTCCGATGTGAAAATCGAGCAGCGTATCGGGGAAGAGTCGCTCTTTGAGCAGCTCGTGAAGTACGACAGGATCCGGAACATTACCCACCATATCCGGCACCCGTTCGAGAGTTTTGTCAACAACGTCGACCATACGTTCTATATCACCGTGCCTCTCGCCCTCATCTATATCCTCGCTACCCTGCTCTCTACCCCCCGCTATACGGACATAGAGCTGTTCATCGATGTTGTCGATGACCATATCATTATCGCGTTCCTCATGGTCCTTATCCCTTATGCCATCTTCTATGCAATCTGGATGCGGAAAGTGCAAGGTATCGAAGCTATGGTCCCTGACTTTCTGGAACGCATGGCTGGGATCAATCAGGTGGGTCTTACGATAGCCCAGGCGATCTCGATCATGGTGAATACAAACCTCGGGGTACTCAGTTACGAGATTCGTAGGATAAAAAGGGATATGGACTGGGGAGCGAATTTTACCGAAGCGCTGATACGGTTTGAAGAAAGGGTCAGCACCCCGGCAATTGCCCGCACGGTGACCCTTATCACAAAGGCCTCGGAGATGAGTGGGCAGATCGGGGAAGTTCTTACGATTGCTTCGTCTGATGCCAAGATGGGCGAGGGTCTGAAGAGGGACCGGCTCGCTGAGATGTTTATTTATACAGTTATTGTGTACCTCTCGTTTCTTGTGTTCCTGTTTGTTGTTGCCGTTCTTGTGACCCAGTTCCTTCCGGTGCTTGCGAATATCCCGACAACCAGTCTCGGCAGTGTAGGTCCGCTCGCAAATATCGGGATGGTACAGATCAGGACATTCGACCGGCTTCTCTATCACACATGTCTCATGCAGGCCATCTTTTCCGGTCTTATTGCAGGACAGATGGGCGAAGGATCACTTAGCAGCGGGGTCAAGCATGCCTGCATCCTCCTTATTATCGCACTTGTTACGTTCAACTATCTCATCTGAAACGAAGTCCCCCTGTAAGATACCCTTAAATAGATATCCAGAGATGTTGTGCTGAGGTGAATGAAATGTGTTCAGTTGGCGGGCCAATGGATATCGAATTCTCGGATCGGGTAAAGGGCAAGGACTACAAGTGCAGGGACTGTGGCGAAAAATTCAAGGGCATTGGTAAGAACCCCGTCTGTCCTAGCTGCCAGTCGGATAATGTTGCCGCTGCATGATCGTCCCCTTCGGTGATGAAATTCTCATCATCAAAAATGAACCCTCTTTTCTGATGGTTGGAAGAGTCGTTCACCGTTTCTCACTCTGTATCGAAACGCCATCCGATGAATACTGCCAGACAGTGGACGCCGGTGACCTTATCGTGGTATCGGCACCAGAAGGCGGGGAGCCAGATGCTGCTTTCATGTTAATCGAGCTTGTACGGCGCCATCACGCCCCTCTCATTGTGCTCAATAAGGACCACCCGGGAAGCCAGAGACTCCGTTACGTTGTCTCAGTTGGTTCATTAATCGAGACGAACTGCAGCATCAGGCGCGGGACACACCCAGAGCAGCACCTGATCTGTTCATCTGAGAAACTATCCGGCATAACCCTGGCAGGGGTACCACGGGGGTGCGATATCCGCAATATACCTTATGGGGCATCAGTTGAATTGTTCAAAGCGGAAGTAAACATCTTGCCATCCGGTCGTCCTGTTGCATTGCCCGAAAGTCACGGCCGGAAGCAGGAATAAGAAACGGCGGGCAGATGCCACGTATCTTCCCTATTCAATAAAATCCCCTATTCCCGACTAAAAATAACAATACATATATGGAATTTTTTACAAACTACTCTAATGCCGTGAGAGGAGGGTTGGATGAGAACAGAGGTCTTACGGGACATCAAGAAGACAGAAGAAGAGTACCGAACCATGATCCAGGCAGCCCAGGATGAGCGTAAGCACAGGCGCTCGCAAGCTGAGCTGGAGGCTGACAACCTTGTCACCAAGGCACAGGGCAATGCAGAGGAATACAAGAAGCTGAAACTGGAAGAAGCACGGCGCCAGGCAGCATCCCGGCACGCTGAGATCATCAAAGAGGGTGAATCGAAGGCGGCGGCACTGAAGCAGAAAGGAGCACAGCGCCTGTCTCAGGCAGTGCAACTCCTCGTAGTACGGTTCAAGGAGCAACTGCATGTTAACGCCTAAGAAGATGAGCCGTCTGCTCATCGTGGCGTCTAAAGACCAGCTGGCCCCCATTACCCGGGCTTTGTACCGTTCCCGCCTGTTTCATATTGAAGACTATGTCGTTGACGGGCGCGAGGGTTATGACGGTTTTGTGATAGGAAAACCGCTCGAAGGTGCGAGTGAAGCATCTGAGAATCTCATTAAAGTCAGGTCGATCGCAAATATATTTGCGATTTCAGCTGATGCTATCGAACCTGCCGGCCGGCAACGCCAGGCTGACCTGAAAAGTGTTATCGAACGCGAACTTGCATCTATCGGCAACGAGGTCGAAGGGCTCACCGCACGCCGGTCATTACTGGAGGCTTCGATCAAGGAGAACGAGCAGAGGATCTCCGAGATTACGCCTTTTGTCGAGATCCCGATCGACCTCTCACTGTACAGCGGGTATGAACGGTTCACCGTCATTGCCGGGCATGTTACGAAAAATGTGACGATAATGGAGCCTGCAGAGTTCCGGATCGTCAAGGGGAAGACCAGCCACTTTGTGGTTGCAGTCGTCCCGAATGCGAACCGCAGCGAAGTGGAACGCCAGCTCGCAGAAGCCGGCTTTGCTGCGGTCCAGATTCCTGCGGAAACCGGCATGCCGCAGGCCAGGATTGACGATTACAAGGCAAAAATCGCTCATGCTCAGGCTGAGATTGAATCGATCAACTTAAACCTTGATGCGATCCGGCAGAAACACACGAATTTCCTGGTCGCCTGCGAGGAGGTTTTAAAAAGCGACGTGGAACAAGCCGAAGCGCCGCTCCGTTTCGCGACAACCGATCAGACGTTCGTTGCAGAAGGGTGGGTGCCGGCGGACAGCGTTGGAGGGATCACTGAGAGCATTATGAAGGCGACCGGGAACAAGGCGTTCGTGACCGAACTCCCGATCGGAGCCCATGATATCGTACCGGTTGAGTACAACAATCCGTCGTTTGCAAAACCATCGCAGTTCTTCATGGACATTTACTCCCGGCCGAAGTATACGGAGATCGACCCGACACTGATGCTTTCGATCATATTCCCGATCTTCTTCGGGCTGATTCTCGGGGATATCGGTTACGGGTTGATCCTGCTCGTACTATGCCTTGCGTTACGCAAATACATCAAGGGCGAGGAGGGTGAGTACTTCCTCACGATCATCCGCAATGCGAGTATCTCGAGCATTTTTTTCGGCGTGCTGAACAGCGAATTTCTGGGATTTCCCATGCCATGGTGGCCGCCATTCGCGTTCTCCCGCCACCTTGCAGCTGAAGGCGGAGGCCATGGGCCATTGATCCCTGAGCTCCTGATCATGTCAGTCTGGATCGGGATCCTGCACATAACGCTGGGAAGGGTGCTGGGAATGGTAAACCACGCCCGGCAGGATCACGGGGACCATCGGATCAAGGCCGTGCTGGCGAATGCCGGCTGGCTCTCTGTGATGTGGGGCGTCCTGCTCCTGATCTGGTCCGCTATCGCGATGCCGCTTATGCCGGACCTGACATGGACGCCGCTCGTTGTAAGTATCGGCGGCCTTCCGATGGGCGTTCCGGGTATCAATCTCACCATGATCATCGGAGGAATAATGATCCTTGCGGGTATCCTGTTCATCGCCCGGGATTCAGTGCTTGAAGTCATTGAACTTCCGACAATCATCAGTCACGTGCTCAGTTATGCACGTATCGTCGCTGTCGGGCTTTCATCAGTAGCGATTGCGATGGTCGTGAACTATATCGCGATAGGAATGCTGATCGAACCGCAGCTTACGAACCTTACGATATTCGGTGTCGTTATCATTATTGCGGGTATTGTGGTCTTTTTACTCGGCCATGCCCTCAATACCGCTCTGGGTATTCTGGGAGGCGGACTGCACTCTATCAGGTTGCACTATGTCGAATTCTTCACCAAGTTCTACAAGGGTGGAGGCTTAAAGTATAACCCATTCGGGTTAAAACGAAGGTTTACAGAGGATTAAAACATGGCAGCAGAATTAGTTGGAACAGAAGTAGCAGCACAGACCGTTGAAATCGCAATCAAGTCGCAGCTGGGCATGAAGGCGCTCGGCGCCGGTATGGCCGTCGGATTGACCGGCATCGGTGCCGGTATCGCCGAAATGGCTATCGGTTCGGCAGCAGTCGGGGCGACAGCCGAGAACAAGGACGTATTCGGTCTCGTACTTATCCTGACGGTTATCCCTGAAACGATCGTCATCTTCGGTCTTGTCGTCGCACTTGTGCTGTGGTTTGTATAAACAGCGGGGCGACCATGGGACTGGAAGCGGTTGTTGAGGAGATCAGGGGCAAAGGCAAGTTTCAAGCGGATGCGATCCGGGCAGAATCAAAGCAGGAAGTCGATGCGATCCTTGCCGCCGCCAACAAGAAGGTGGCGGAGATCAAGCTCGCGGCAGAGCAGGAGTCAGCCAAACAGGCAGATCATATCACCAGTATGGAGGTGTCTGCGGCAAACCTTCTCGTAAAACGCGAGCTTTTGAACACCCAGAAAGAGCTGCTCGACCAGGTATACCGGGCGACGCTTTCCGAGATTGCCAGGCTCCCTGAGAGCTTCCATAAAGAAGCGCTTAAAAAGCTCCTTGCCGAGGTGACAAAGGAGATCCGGAAAGGAACGATCCGCTGTAATGTTCGTGACGCCCCCGCTGTAAAAGCCATGCTTGCAGAGAACCGGGAATTCGCCGGCTTTGTACTGGGTGCCCCTGTCGATATCGAAGGAGGCATCATAGTCGAAGGCGAGGGCGGCGGGCTGCAGATTGATTACAGCTACCGCACATTCTTATCGAAGGTGTGGGAATCCGGGTTGAAGAATGCGTCTGACATCCTGTTTGGATAAGGGGGCCTGTGAATGCCGGCGATAACAGGCGGTCCGGGACCCTATATCTATGTCTGCACGAGGATGCGGGTAAGGAAGGCCAAGCTCATCCAGAAGGATGAGTACCAGCGGATGCTGAACATGAGCCTTCCAGAGATTACACGCATCATTGGCGAGACAGCGTACAAACAGGAGATCGACGAACTCGCTACAAGCTTTAAGGGAATCGACCTTATTGAGGTTGCTCTCTCGTGGAACCTTGCCAAAGAATACCAGAAGATACTTGAGATCACGCCGGGAACCCTGAAGCAGTTCACCCGGTCTTACCTCAGGCGATGGGATATCCAGAACGTACTGACAATCCTCCGAGGAAAGACGCAGGGGATCAAACACGGAAAGATCAAGGAGATCCTGATCCCTGCCGGAAGCCTTGGCAGGGCGATGCTGGATAAACTGATTGCCGAAGATTCGGTCGACCGGATCATTGAAGCATTGCGGGGCGAGCGGATGTATCCGGTACTTGCCGCAAAGATCGGCGAGGCAAAGGAGATCGGGTCGTTTTCGAAGATGGAGAACGAGCTCTACCGCCAGTTCTATGCAGATGTGATAGCAGAAGCAAAGAGCGGTATAAAGGGCGGAGAGTTGTACCTTTCGTTCATCCGGCTGGACATCGATGTCATGAACATAAAGACACTCTTCCGCCTGAGGGCAGACACCTTCGAGGAAGATCCCCACGAGATGTTCATCGCCGGGGGTGTCTTAACCGTCAACGACTTCGTGCGGCTCAACGTGATCAAGGATCATGGGGAATTCATTGATGCGCTTCGGATGAAGGTGAAGCAGAAGACGCTTGTATCGTTCCTTGACGAGCTGAAAGAGAAAAAGAAGGTACATGACATCGAGATGAGCCTCACCCGTGTGCAGCTCGATCAGATGGAGCGTATGAGTAAACTTCATCCGTTTTCGGTTCACCCCATTCTCGTGTATCTTGAAAAGAAGAAATATGAAGTATTCAACCTTCGGGCGCTCGCCCGTGGCAAGGAATCAAAGCTCGCATCGGAAAGGATCTCAGAGCACCTGGTGATGTGAATGGAAATTGCAGTGATTGGCAACAGCGAGTTCATCTTGGGTTTCCGACTGGCGGGCATCCAGAAGACGTATGCCGCCGATTCCGATGAGAAGCTGAGCGAACATATCAACAAGGTGCTCCAGGACGTAAACGTCGGCATCCTGGTGCTGAACAGCAAAGACATGGAACGGATCCCGCGACGCCTGCGGGCAACCCTCGAGGAGTCGGTGAGACCGACCGTGATCGCCATCGGTGGCGAGGAGGGGGGCCTCTCGATGCGGGAGAGAATCAAGAGATCGGTGGGTGTTGATCTGTGGAAGTGAAAGACAAGAAAACAAAAGAAAAGGGAATTCTCAAACGAATTGCCGGCCCTGTCGTGACGGCAGTCAACCTTGACGCCCACATGTACGATGTGGTGAAGGTCGGCAACGAAGAGCTGATGGGAGAGGTAATCAAGATCTCCGGTGAGGATATCATCATCCAGGTGTACGAGGATACGTCCGGGATCAAGCCCGGCGAGCCGGTCATCAATACGGGGCTCTCGCTCGCGGCCGAACTCGGGCCGGGACTGCTTACCAGTATCTACGATGGTATCCAGCGCCCGCTCTCCGTACTCGTGGACAAAATGGGCGACTTCATCCAGCGGGGCGTATCCGCGCCGGGGCTCTCTCACGAGAAAAAGTGGACCTTCAAACCGGTCAAAAAAGCCGGGGACAAGGTGGAAGCAGGCACGATCATCGGCGAGGTGCAGGAGACCAACATCGTCCACCGCATCATGATCCCGCCCAATGCGAAGCCGGGCACGATCAAGACAATCAAGAACGGCGACTTTACAGTCGACGAAACTGTCTGCGTGCTTGAAGACGGGCGGGAGTTCCCGATGATCCAGCGCTGGCCGGTCCGTGTACCGAGGCCTGTGAAAGAGAAGAAGAACCCGACGATCCCGCTGATCACCGGCCAGCGGATTCTCGACGGCCTCTTCCCGATCGCAAAAGGTGGCACCGCGGCGATCCCCGGTCCGTTCGGGAGCGGGAAGACGGTTACACAGCAGCAGCTGGCCAAGTGGTCGGATGCCGAGATCGTGGTCTACATCGGCTGCGGTGAACGCGGCAACGAGATGACGGAAGTTCTTACGGAGTTCCCGCACCTCGAAGACCCCAAGTCCGGAAAGCCGCTCATGGAGCGGACGGTGCTGATTGCAAATACGTCCAACATGCCGGTGGCCGCCCGTGAAGCGTCGGTGTATACCGGTATCACGATTGCAGAATACTTCCGTGACATGGGATACGATGTCTCGCTGATGGCCGACTCGACATCGCGGTGGGCGGAAGCGATGCGTGAGATCTCTTCACGGCTCGAGGAGATGCCGGGCGAAGAGGGCTACCCGGCGTACCTCGCGGCACGCCTCTCGGAGTTCTACGAGCGGGCAGGACTTGTCACGACCTTAAACGGGCAGAGCGGATCTGTCTCGGTCATCGGCGCAGTATCGCCGCCTGGCGGGGACTTTTCGGAGCCTGTCACGCAGGGCACCCTGCGTATCGTGAAGGTATTCTGGGCGCTCGATGCCAAGCTCTCCCAGAGACGGCACTTCCCGGCCATCAACTGGCTGAACTCGTACTCGCTCTACCTCGACTCCCTCCATGACTGGTATGACAAGGAAGTCTCCCCCGAATGGAACAAGATCCGTTCCTGGGCCATGGAAGTCCTCCAGAAGGAAGCCGAGCTGCAGGAGATCGTGCAGCTAGTCGGCTCCGATGCCCTGCCTGAAGCTGAGCAGGTGACCATCGAGGTGGCCCGCATGATCCGCGAGATCTTCCTGCAGCAGAACGCGTATGACGCGGTCGACACATTCTGTGACATGAAGAAACAGTACGATATGATGAAGACGATCCGGCTCTATTCGGAGCTTGCCTATGCCGCACAGGCGGCCGGTGTCTCGCCGGCCCAGATCAATGCGACCAAGAGCAAGAACGACCTGCCGCAGATCAAGTTCATCAAGGACTACAAACCGGCGCTTGAGAAGATCGAAAAGGAGATGGACGCCGAGTTTACTGCACTGAGGTCGGCAGCATGAAGGAATACAGAACGATTAACAAGATTGCCGGCCCGCTCCTCTTTGTCGAGAAGACAGAGCCGATCGGGTACGGTGAGCTCGTCAACATCGTACTTTTCGACGGATCGATCAAGCGCGGGCAGGTACTGGACACGAGCGACGAACTGGTAGTCGTGCAGGTGTTCGAGACCACTGCCGGTATCGGCAAGGACAGCGGCGTACGGTTCACAGGCGAGACCATCAAGATGCCTGTCGGCCGTGACATGCTGGGCAGGATCTTGTCCGGCGGGGGTAAGCCGATTGACGGAGGTCCCGAGATTGTGCCGGAAAAACGGCTCGACATCACAGGCGCTGCGATCAACCCGTGGGCGAGAGGTTCACCAAACGAGTTCATCCAGACCGGTATCTCAACAATCGACGGGACGAACACCCTTGTGCGTGGCCAGAAGCTCCCGATCTTTTCGGGTGCAGGACTCCCGCACAACACTATTGCGCTCCAGATCGCACGTCAGGCAAAGGTGCTTGGCGCAAAAGAGGAGTTTGCCGTTGTATTTGCTGCAATGGGTATCACGAAGGAAGAGGCCAACTATTTCATGCAGGACTTCGAGCGCACGGGAGCGCTCGAGCGGGCTGTCGTGTTCCTCAACCTTGCGGACGATCCTGCAGTCGAGCGTATCATCACGCCGCGGTTGGCGCTTACAACCGCCGAATACCTTGCGTTCGACCTCGGTATGCACGTGCTGGTCATCTTAACCGACATGACAAACTACTGCGAAGCGCTCCGCCAGATCGGTGCCGCCCGTGAAGAGGTTCCTGGCCGGCGCGGTTACCCCGGGTACATGTACACCGATCTTGCAGGCATCTACGAGCGTGCGGGTATCGTCAAGGGCAAGAAAGGCTCGATCACGCAGTTCCCGATCCTGACGATGCCGGGCGACGATATCACGCACCCGATTCCTGACCTTACGGGATACATCACCGAGGGACAGATCGTGGTGTCGCGCGAGCTGCACCGGAAGGGCATCTACCCGCCCATCAATGTGCTGCCGTCGCTCTCGCGGCTGATGAACCTCGGTATCGGCGCAAAGCACACAAGGGAGGACCACAAGAAGGTCTCCGACCAGCTCTATGCTGCATACGCGGAAGGCAACGACCTGCGGGGTCTCGTGGCCATTGTCGGGAAGGACGCACTCTCCGAGCGGGACCGGATGTTCCTTGAGTTCGCAGACCTCTTTGAGAACCGGTTCGTCCGGCAGGGGTATGACGAGGACCGTACAATCACCGGGACGCTTGACCTCGGCTGGGAGCTGCTCGCGACCCTGCCGGTTGAACAGCTGGTCCGTATCGACCGCGAGCTGATTAACAAGTACCACCCGAAGTTCCGGAACGTCCCGAAGGCAACGTGATGACCCATGGCGCTGCGTGACATCAAGCCGACAAGGTCGGAACTGATCAACTTAAAAAGGAAGATCAGGCTCTCCGAGCGCGGCTACAAGATCCTCAAGATGAAGCGCGATGGACTGATCCTTGAATTTTTCAAGGTGCTTACCGAAGCAAAGGATACCCGGGGAGACCTGCTGGACAAGTACGCAAAGGCGGTCGAGACGATGGCGCTTGCGAACACCGTCGAAGGTGCAATCGGCGTCAAATCGGCGGCATTCTCGGTTGCCGAAATACCGGAGATCAAGCTCAAGAGCAAGAACATCATGGGCGTGATTGTGCCGGAGATCGAGTCGTCCAAAGTGAAAAAGAGTCTCGTGGACCGTGGCTACGGAGTGCTCGGCACCTCCACGGTCATTGACGAGACGGCAACGGCGTTCGAGGAACTCGTGGAGGCGATCATCGAGAGCGCCGAGATCGAGACAACCATGAAGCGGCTCCTTGACGAGATCGAGAGCACGAAACGGCGGGTCAATGCGCTTGAATTCAAGGTAATCCCCGAACTCACCGAGGCGCAGGACTTCATCAAGATGCGGCTTGACGAGATGGAGCGTGAAGAGCTCTTCCGCTTAAAAAAGATCAAGGCCCGCAGTGCAGCCTGAGGAATGGATATGGCAATCGGAACCGTAAAGGAGCTGGGATGTGCCGGAAAGACCGTGCTGCTCCGGCTCGACCTCAACTCCCCCATCGACCCATCCTCTCACCTCATCCTCGATGACAAGCGGTTCCGCGAGCACATTCCGACTATCAGGGCGCTGTCCGATGCGAAAACTGTAATCATCACCCACCAGAGCAGGCCCGGGAAAAAAGACTTCACATCCCTCCAGGCACATGCTGAAAAGCTGGAACAGCTTCTTGGCACCCCTGTTACCTATGTTGACGGCATCTTCTCTAAGCACGCACGCGAGGTTGTTGCCACAGCTAAAACCGGCGATGTCGTGATGCTGGAAAACGTCCGGTTCAATGCCGAAGAGAACATGACGCTGAAGCCTGAAGATGCCAAAAAAACCCACATCGTGAAGAAACTTGCTGCCATGGCGGATCTCTTTGTCAATGATGCGTTCGGCACCGCACACCGGTCCCAGCCTACTGTTGTCGGCCTGCCGCTCGTCCTGAAATCAGCAGCAGGGCTCCTGATGGAAAAGGAAGTCACCCAGCTTTCAAGAGTCTTTTCCGGAGCTCCCCGGCCTGTACGGGTAGTTCTCGGCGGAACTAAGGTTGACGATTCGATCGATGTTGCAGCCCACATGCTTGCAAACGGGATCGCCGACCAGATTATCGTAATCGGTGTCGTAGCCAACGTCTTTTTACTTGCCGACGGGTTCGATATCGGGCAGCCTTCAAAAGCCCTCATAACGCAGCTGAAATACGAGCCGGAGATTGTAAAAGCGAAGGAGATCCTCGCGAAATACCGCGACAGGGTGATCATGCCGGCATGGGTCGCGGTCAGGGAGAA
Organism: Methanoregula sp. PtaU1.Bin051; assembly: GCA_002067895.1. Taxonomy (GTDB): domain Archaea; phylum Halobacteriota; class Methanomicrobia; order Methanomicrobiales; family Methanospirillaceae; genus MVRE01. Next base: position 31,606 of record MVRE01000005.1, read on the forward strand.
CGGCAAACGTGCCGAATACCCTGTGCAGAAGATACCGGCTGACGCCCCGGTACTTGACCTCGGCATGGACGCGATTGCTGCAATCTCGGAGGAGATCCGGAGCGCCGGGACAATCGTCTTCAACGGGCCGGCCGGCGTATTCGAAGAACCGGATTTCGCGACCGGGACCTATGAACTGATACGGGCGGCGTCAAAGACCGAGTTCTCGGTCGTCGGCGGGGGGCATACCGCGGTCGTGATCGAAAAACTTGGTCTTGCCTCCGAGTTCACTCACATATCGACCGGTGGAGGGGCCTGCATTGAGTTCCTGACCGGCAAGAAACTGCCCGCAGTCGATGCGCTCGAGCAGTCAAAAAAACTTTTCTGGTAATACTTTATTCGTTTTTTCAGTTCGCGGCGGCCCCGTTAATACCTGAAAAATAACAATGTCGATCAGTCACGCCGGAGAAGGGAATTGATAAGGAAGTTCCCTGACGGGCGCCGGCGGATTTGCCCGGCAGGCGGAATATCCCTCCTTTCAGGTTTTTGTGGAACAACGGTCGGATGGGTCACCGTTTCCGTCATAATGACCGGCATTACGTCCTTGTCCCGGTTGATCTGGTGCCGCATCGTACTGTACACAGCAAAGGAAAATACGAGTGCTGTTATGATGAACATGCAGATGGAAAAGATCGTCGTGATGCCTGCGATCAGCATGAACGTGCTCCCCTGCATAAGGGCATATGTTCCCATCCCGAAGAGCAGCCAGAAGATAACGACAAAGATCCGCGTCGATTCAACCGGGCTCGAGAGGCTCCTCTCCCGGTACTCTTCCCTGTCGGTCGGAAACCTGTCGATGATTATGCCCATCTGCAGGAGCGCTAAGCTTGAGAGTATCGAGAAGATACCGACGATTCCCAGACTAAAAACGATAAGTTCGTTCATTAACCGCCTTCCCTTACGATCTCCTGTTGTTCCAGTGTCTATAAAAACGTATTCTTTATGTATTACAAAAGAAATCCAAATCGGGCAATTCGGATTACAAAAAGAAATTAAGAGCCTATTAATAGTATTCCGGGCAATATTAGGGAGAATGGTGGAAAAAATACCGGCCGGCCGGGGTGAGCGGGTAGCAATTTCTTACAAGATGCCCCCGAACATTTATGAGAAGGTTAATAAGCTGGTTTACGAGGAAAAGAAGTTCTCTACCATCTCGGACTGCATCACACAAGCTTTATTATCATTTGTCGACAATCACCACGACATGGGACAGTTCAGGGAACTGTTCAAAGAGTACATGACTACAGACGAAGGCCGGGAATTCTTCAAAACGATGATGAGGGAAGTGCTGGTGGACGTTCTCTCATCCCAGAAACTCGAACAGAACGATAAGAAAAGTAATTCATAAGTATTCTTTTCGTCCCCCAAAAGCCCGCAGGATACGGGACGCGTTTTTATCTGATGTTAACCTATGTTCCTTGTTAAATTTCATGCATATCCAGATTATCACAGTCGGGAAGATCAGGGAGCGCTACCTTGCCGATGGTATCGCCCAATATATGAAACGGTTCCGTCCCTATGTTAAGCTCAGGATATTGGAGGTTGACGATGATCGGCGGCCGGTCAACCTCTCCGATGCACAGCTGGAGCAGATCCTGGCACGGGAAGGAGAAAAGATCCTTGATGCGATTCCTATAGGGGCATTTACCATTGCGCTTGCAGTTGACGGAAAGCTATACTCGAGCGAAGACCTGGCTGCACTCATGAAGAAACGCGAGATCAGCGGGGGCACCGTTGCGTTCATCATTGGAGGGGATCTCGGGCTTTCCCGATCTGTTCTTGAGCGCTGTGATCTCCGGCTCTCCCTCTCCCCAATGACATTCACGCACCAGATGGCGCGGCTTATACTGCTTGAGCAGGTCTACCGGGCATTCCGGATAAACCGGGGCGAACCGTATCATAAATAAGCCTTAAGGCCCGGTCCGTGCAAGGATCCGCCGGATTACTTCTGCTGGTATTTCTGCATCCCCGGTAATCCCGTTCACTGCAACCCAGCTGTTGAGTGCCGCAGTGATCCGGGATGCATGACCGGTATCGCGGGCAGCATCTATGATTTTATCGAGGAGCCGGTCCCGGTTTACGATCCGGATCCCGTGAACGCTCTCGATCATCAGGAGCTGTCCGTCAACCTGTCTTCGGATCTCCCCGGATATGCCGGACGATTCCCGGTCTTCGCTCGTACTTGTACTCATCTCAGGTTGCCGGCTTGGACTATCTTTACCGGCAAGGGTCCTTAGAGCATCGTTATATATCCGGAATGCCCGGTCGCCATGGCAGACAAATACGACCTGTTCAATGCCGGGTGACTGTGAAAGAAATTCCAGGACGGTTCTTACTGCGATCAATGTCGCCCGGGCGAGCGGAAACCCGTACGCACCGGTGCTGATAGCCGGGAATGCGATAGTTTTCATGTCGTGGGATTCGGCAAGCATTAACGATTTCCGGTAACATGATGCAAGCAGTTCGTCCTCGCCAGCCAGTCCTCCGCTCCAGACAGGGCCTACCGTGTGGATTATATATCCTGCAGGCAAACGGTATCCTTTCGTAATCTTTGCCTCACCGGTCCGGCATCCTCCAAGGGATCTACACTCTTCCAGCAGCTCCGGCCCGGCGGCCCGGTGGATCGCCCCGTCAACCCCTCCGCCACCAAGGAGGGTCTGGTTGGCGGCATTCACAATCGCATCGACCTGCTGCTGCGTGATGTCGCCTTCGACAACTGAGATACGGTCAACGATCCGTACAGGCATTACAGGGAACCTGAGACTGCAAGGTTATAGTCTTTGTTCAGGGAATGATAGTCCGGGATTGCTCCGAAGGGGCTCAGGATAAATTTGCAACAGGATTATCACCAGAATATCGCTTCCGATATTTTATATAGGCTGATGAAGAAATGGTGATTGGAATTCCCGTGATTAACCAGGTATTTTCATACCCTCAGAGCATCCTCAATCCCCTGTTGAAGATCCTAATCCTGATTATCTTCGGGATCGCGACGTATTATTATTACCGGGCCTATAAAAGGTTCGGGGGGAATTTAAAGAAGATATCCTGGGCCCTCATGTGGGGAGGAGTCGCGGGATGCATTGCGGCCGGCTTCCGGCTTCTCGGGGATTACTGGACCGAGTTCAAGTGGATCGAGAGTATCGGAGGCCTCATCTTTGCCGTTGTAAGCGTCTTCGTTGCCTACCTCGTCTATACCAAATTGGAAGAGATAGCAGAGGCCTTCGGGCTTGCGGGGGAGAAATAGATGGAAATCCTGCTCAACTATGATACGAGCCCGCTCAACCCTGCCCTGAAGATCATTATCCCCTTAATCTTCGTCGCCGTTGTCGGGATCTATCTCTATGTCCGGCGCTATTATTCGCTGAAGATAAGGAACGTCCTTGATATCCTGCTCCTCTTTGCAGTCTTTATCGTCATTGCGGCGGGACTCAGGTATTTCGGCGACGGCACCCAGTTCGGGTTCACGAAGGATTACTCCCTGAGATGGTTCCAGAGCCTGGCATACGTCGCAGCTGCCGGCTTTTTTGTCCTTGCAGGGTATAAGCTGTTTCACTTGTACGAGGGGGAGGAGAAATGACGGAATACTCGGAGCGGATCTTGGGTATTCTGGAACCGAAGATCGGTCATGAGCTGGCGCTTTCCGCACTTAGAATCAAGTGCAAGAAGCTTGGCATCGCTCTTGAAAACATAACCGCGGACAAAGTCCCTATCCTCGCGGACGATCTGTACGAACCGCTCAAGATTTTTGCCGGGGAAGAGTTTGCAAGGACATTAACGAGCCAGATAAAGGCCATTGCCTGATCTGATCCTGCTACGACATCCAGTTTATACGATGGTTATGTTTCAGTCTGTTTTCCGGCCGGCTGTCCGACGGTAGCTCTCCTTTGGGATAGACAGTTCGAAGCGGGCACCTTTTCCCGGTATTCCCGTCTCGCGAATCGCAATCCCGGTAATCGAGAGGATCTCGCGTGCAAGGAAGAGGCCAAGGCCGGTGTTCTTCCCATACCCCCGCTCGAAAATTCTCTCTTTCTCACCGGCCGGGATCCCATCCCCGTCATCCTCCCAGACGAGTGTGAGTCCGTTGCCACTGTTATTGAATGAGACCCTGATCTCGCGTACGGTCCCGCCGTGCCGGACCGAGTTGTCAAGGAGGTTGAAGAACACCCTCTCGAGCATGGGGTCCGCAAATACCTCGATGCCGTCGATATTCACATGGAACCGGATGGTCTCCGGCACGTTGGCGGCAGGAAGGATGCGGGAGACCTCCTGCCAGCGGGAGACCCCGCTGCCCAGATCCTGGTACACCCGGCTGAACCGAATCTGGGCCTGGATTGCCCTGTTGGCAGCTGAAATTTTGTCAATGTACGGGTCGATCTCCGGGGATGCGATTTTGTTCCGGATCAGGGTAAGGTTGCCATCGATGATTGCGGTCTTGTTCTGGATATCGTGGCGGGTTATGCTGGAGAGCAGGTTGAGTTTCCTGTTCGCCGTTCGGAGGGCCTCTTCCGCCATGACACGGGAGGTTATGTTCAGGGCGGTAAGCGTCGTTCCTTCAGAGGGATGCTGGGGATCGAGCGGGGTCGTACTCAAAAGCACCGTGATGATCGTTCCGTCCTTTTTCCGCCACCGGGCCTCCGTCTGCATGGCTTCCGGTTCTTCACGATCCCCGTTTTCAGATCTGACGACCTCCGCTGCATCTGCTTCGATGATACCAATGGGTTTACCTGTCAGGTCATCCCGTGAATACCCGGTCATCTCGCAGAACCGGTCGTTCATTTCCGTAATGACACGATCCCGCAGTATCGCAATACCGGTCGGCGTGGTGCGCAGAATGCCGCTCAGCCGCTCCTGGCTCCTGCGCAGTTCCCGCTCCTGCCCGCCCAGCTGTTCGTACTGCTGCCGGAGTTCCTCCTCGGTCGCAGCCAGTTCCTCGTACGCGTTTTTCAGGCTCGTCTCCGCTTTCTTGCGTTCGGTGATGTCGGTTCCCTGGGCAATTGTGGCAACGGGGGTGATTCCGTCCGGGCCATAGATGTTTGCCGAGTTCCAGATCACGGTTCGGATGCCACCGTCGGCTGTCCGGATGGGGATCTCGACAGCCTCCCATTTCTCGCCGAACAGCGCCCGGCAGATGAGGTCGAGGGACTTCGCGCGGGAATCTTCCGGGAAGAGTGTGTCGAAGTCCTTTCCCAGCATCTCGGCCTCGGTAAAACCGGTCAGCTTCTCGAACGCCCGGTTGAACCGGGTGATCTCCGAATTGATATCATACGTCACGATCGGGCCGCTTGCGTAGGTGATGAGGTTGTTTAAGTAGACGTTGGTCTCGCGGAGGATCTCGTCGGCCTTCCGTTTCTCGACTGCCTGCCGGACCTTATGGGCAAGCTCGGCAAACTGTGATTCAGGGTCACCTCCTTTCTGGAGGTAGAAGTCGGCGCCGTTGTTGATGGCCTGGATCACGACCTCTTCCCTGCCACGGCCGGTGAAGAGAATAAAGGGCAGGGTCGTGTTTTTTGCGCGGAGTTCCTTTAAGAGGGTGATGCCGTCCATTCCCGGCATCTGGTAATCGCAGATGACGGCATCGTATTTCTTCTTATCAATGTCCTTGAGCCCCTCTATTGGTGAATCGACTATATCGACGGAGAACTCCCTCTTCTCCTCGAGGAAGATCTTGCACAGGTCGAGGAGGCCGGGTTCGTCATCGATATAGAGGACGTTGAGCATCACCCAGAGATTGACAGCCCGGATTTTAATACGTTATTATGTTGACTTCAGGATCCAGCCGTTTGTCATGCAGGCCCCCGGCATCAGCCGGAAAGGTGGAAAAGATTAGCAGGGAGGGGATACCCCCACCCCCCCGGCCTCAGGGGATCCCCCCTACCCCCCCGCCTCCAGTCCCGTTTACCCCCCCTCATTTCCCATGGCACGAGGTCGATTCCCGGCAAGCCTCCGACGAGAGCAGGGATGGGTACCCCCACCTATAGCTGGAGGGTATACCCCCCGCTCCCGGCTGACAGGGGGACCCCCCTCCCCCCCCTGTCAGGGGTCATGGGTATGGTGACCGGCCCCCCCGCCCGGGAGAGGGGGGTGGGGGTACCCCCCTGTGGGCGATTTTGAGTCTCCGACGGGACTTCAACAGTCAAACCATCATTTCCGGTGGAAAATGAGGGGGTACACCCCATCGGGTGGGGGAGGGTATCCCCCCACCCCTCTGGATCGCGGACACCCCCCTACCCCCCCGGAGGGGGGTCGGCCCTGCTTAGGGTGGCACCCCCCGCTTGGGTATGGGGAGGGGGGTACCCTCTCTAAGATCGGAAAAGGGGGTCTCCTACCCAACCCCCCCGCCGCTCAGCCTGATGGGGGGAGGGGTCTTACCTGAGACCCCTCCGCATGGCCCTTACCTAATCAATTTCTCATAAAAATCACGTCGCAGCACCCACCCGGTGCCAAATGTCTGACAGGGGTCTCGTACGAGACCTCCCCCCCTTGGTGCCACCCCCCTTACCCCCCTCCGGATTTTTTGGAAGCAGGGGGGTCTGAGGCGAGACCCCCCATCTTCTCCGGCCAAATGAGACCCTCTGCTGCAACCGGGCGACCGGTTGTTCGTATGGAGTTTCAGACGGTGGGTGTTGAATCGTGATTGTCCTGAAAAGCGGAGGAGGGGGTCTCAGATCAGACCTCCCCCCACCCTTGGCCGGATGAGACCCCCCAACCCAAAGGCATCCTCCCTTTGGCCCGGATTTTTTGCGAGAGATGGGGGAAGTAAGGGAAGGACTCTTTTCTTAGGTAATATAAAATGAGAAAGGATCGGCTCTGTAGAATTCCTCAACAAGAACCAGAAATGACAAAGTAGAGATCATTCTTGAGAGGTTATAGAGGATCAC
>MVRE01000006.1 GCA_002067895.1 Methanoregula sp. PtaU1.Bin051
AGAGTAAGGAGGCACTGTACCTTAGATCTTTTGGTCACGGTTTTACTTCTGAGAACGTAGCTTTTCTACAGAGCCATTTTTTCAATCATAACTGCTTCCGGCATGCAGAAAATTCTGAAGCCGGGGGTGATCCGGTTCTGGACGTCTTCAATTACGAAAAATATTCATTGTGATGAACGCCGGTAAAAATTACTAGAAGATTTCAACGGAGGTATTGGTGCATGCCAAAATTTTTAGAGAATTCTTCCCCGGCCTGCCGGAGAATGCGGCATCCTTTGGTGAAGGATCGACATACTTGGGAATAACGCGGAAATGTTCTTCGAGTCGCGATCATCAGGCCGGATTGGAGTGTTTGCTTCTGAGCGAGAAAATCCCGGTATATGGCACGAGGGTATCACGCATGGTATGCCCTGGTGGAAGAGACTACGAAGAATCCTGACGGATTCTTCTCCTCCTCACGTTCCGATGGTGTTTCGGAAACCGAATGGATCTTCGACGAAAGTCGCACTTTCTCACCGACGGGTACCGACGTGAAATCTGGGGAGGGAGTATCTGTCTTGCGTCAGACAGTCCGGGCCAGGACCCCTTCAGGGAAACAGGACAACCTCAGCTCTTCTCAGGTCACGGTGGACATACCTCTCCGACGGAGAATCCGGAAAGGGAGATCCCAAAGGAGGGTTATGGGCCCCCCACCGGAACAGCAGTTTTAAGAAACGCCAGAAATCGCCCCCGATCTCAAGAATCAGGCCAAATCTGCCGATTTTGCCCGGCCCCCCAAACCTGTGTGAGTTTCATTCCCGGCATACTACAGCCCGTTTTTCAGGAGATCCTCTGCTGTATGCAATCTGTGGGGCTCTGATGAAGTGTGGGGGTCTAACGGCCCGGATTGGCTGGAGGACGGCGATACGTGACCGGGTTGGGGTATATAAATGGGGGATGCGGAGCAGGAGTGTGAGAAAAATCCCGGGTGAAATTTTTTTCTTGGAAAAATCCGGCGAAATTTTTTTTGGAAAATTATTTCCGGAATTTTTTTTAAAATTTGAACTGATGAAATTTTTAACCGCGGAAAATATCCGGGGAATTTTGAGAATTTTTTCAATTGAAGGTGATGATGAGGACGTTTTATTTTTTTATGACTTTCACGGCGCGGGACGCAGTGCCCGATCAGGATTTGCCGGACGGGGATGTATCTTCCTTAATCAGTTTCCGGATCTGGCTTTTGAGGACGGGCAGTTCTTCATGAATGCTCGTCCAGAGCAGTTTCCAGTCAACGCGGAAATACCGGTGGGTGATGATATCCCGCAGTCCCGCAATACCGCTCCAGTCGATATCGGGATGCTTTGCGACAAGCGGATCGGGAACGTGCTTTGAGGCCTCGCCGATGATCTGGATGTTCCGGAGGATCGCATCCTTCGTCCGTTCGTCCTGCATAAGCTGTTCGAAGGAAATGTCCCGCGTATAGTCCTCGATCTTCCCGATCGATTCAGCGATATCGAAAAGCAGGAGCGAGGCCGGGCGCTTTTCAGACATACACGACCTCATGCATGACCCGGTCGCGGATCAGGGGGTGGAGCCCGTCCGGCGTCACGAGATCGACCCGGATCCCGAGGCGGTCGGCTATCATGTTCCGAAGGTGCACGAATGCCATCATGCCGATGGGCTGCTCGAACTCCACAACGAGGTCGAGATCGCTCTTCTCGGTCTGGCGATCCGATGAGTACGAGCCGAAGATACCGATTTTTTTCACATGGTACTTCCCGCGAAGCTCGGCCATCATCCCCTGTAATTCTCTGGCGATCTCGGATTGTCCCTTCATAGCCCTGCGGAAATATTGGCAGTACTCATATATGAGGAATGTGCAGGTGAACCGGCTGGCCGGGCGGAACGGTGGGGGAGGGGAACCCCCGGTGCCATCAGCGTGATGATTGCTGCGATCACTTTCACGGCGCGGGACGGACGATGTTCAGGGAATTGGACGGAGTTCTCATATCTTAAATTATTAACGGACTCTAAAAAAAGCAGCCCTTATCATCTCCGGCAAACAGTTCATAGTATCATGCGCCTCCTGCTGCGTCTCCGCTCGAAAAACGATCAGAAGGATGTCTCGCTCGAATACCACAAGCTGCAGGGTTTTGTCTACAATCTTCTCATGGAGTCCGGCTTTTTGCTCCTCCATGATAAGAAAGGATACAAGCCGTTCTGCTTCTCCAATATCTTCCCGTTCGGCGATATGAAAGAGGGTGATATCCGGCATTTCATCATCGCATCACCGGGCAACTCGATCATCGAAAACGTCGCGGATCATCTCCAGAAGATGGAGAGGGGACCCGTTCATATCGGGGACTGTGCATTCGATCTTGACAGCTGGAGGATGCTGAAAAGTTCTCTGCCGAAAGGGCCGGTCCGGCTCTCAACCGCGACACCGATCCTGCTGCGGATCCCTGAATGTAATTACGATCTCTACGCAGTTCCTGAAGAGGAGCGAAGATCCCGTTACATATACTGGCGTCCTCAGATCTCGTTCGAGGCCTTTATCAAGCAGCTGACCGAGAACCTGATTAAGAAATATAACCAGTCGTACGGCACAACGATCGGGACGATCCCGCTCTTCCAGGAATTCCTGTTCAGGAAGACCGTGCACACGCGGTACATCATTGAAGGGAAGAGTTACGGGGCTGCGGGGAGCATGTGGGAGTTTTCCTGGAGCCACATGGATGATGCCCAGCGCAGGATCATCGAATTCGGGCTCGATGCCGGTTTCGGCGAGCGGAACAGCATGGGGTTCGGGTTTGTGAATGTTGTCCGTGACTGATTACGTCAGTTGAAAATCGTTCTTCATCTATTATACCATTGCATTGCTGAAATCCGGCTCATCGGCGAGAAACCCGAGTTCCGGATCGTACCGTGCGTTCACGATGAGGCCGTGATCGATCCGAGTGACTCGTTTTAGGTGCATGAATGTAATATCAACAGGTAAAAAGTACATAAACTATAAGCGCTCTGGTATGAAAAGAAGAGTAATATCATAAAGGAAAACCTTGCCAAAACCTGAAAACGAATGTGAAATCAATAAAATGGTGATATCCCATGATCAAGATGAACTTTGATATGATTGTCTTTAAAGAGGGCGAAACCTACGTTGCCTATTGCCCGGAACTGGATCTCTCGAGCTGCGGCAGTTCCGTCCAGCAAGCAAAGGAGATGCTGCGAACGGCTATACGGTTGTTTCTTGATGAGGCCGAGAAAATGGGCACCCTCACGGACATCCTTTCTGAAATCCATTATACCGTTAATCATGACGGGCGATATGTTCCGCCAAAGATTATTGCGGCAGAAGAAGTCAGCCTGTGACTAGACCGGTACTGACCGATGCCAAGGATTGTTCCCGTTCCCGCAAGGAAGCTCCGCAGGGTGTTTGAGCTGGCAGGTTTTACCTGCACAAGAACCGAGGGCGATCACGCTGTCTTTACAAAGGCCGGCGTGAAACGGCCGATTGTCATCCCAGACTGGGATCCAGTTCCCGTTTTTATCATTAAGAACAACCTGAAATCCGCCGGCATTTCCCGGGAAGAGTATTTTTCGCTCCTTGATGGGATCTGAATGTGGTATCGGGACAAGCGGTTCATCCGGGTCGTCTTTGGGAATTATTTTGGGAGAAGATCATCGCATATTCCTTTGAGGGGCAAGCCGTCCGGCCCTTTCCGCCGGTTGACCCGCCCGAACCGCCGGGTGAGGGCATCGACAGGGGACGGCTCGGAGAAGCAGACGTCGTAGTTGATGCCGGGCGAGACTTCGATGGCCTGGGTGCCGATGGGAAAGACCTGTTTTTAATTCTTATCGTTTTTCACAATGCCCTGCTCTTTTAATAAAGCGATGTAATTTTCAAATGTCAGTGGGCACCGGATAAATAATTCAAGTTCTTTTGCAGAGAGGTGCATCTGGTTCTTCATTTTTTCCAGCAGGGGATTGCCATACTCCCGGACGCCGTGGCTCATGAAGGTATGAACACCGGTGATTTTTCCGTCAATACACAGGTAAAACAGGTTGTGGTGCGAGGTTCTTTTAAGGAAACCTTTTTGCAGGAGCGCGGCCTCGATCTCCCGGGCCTTGCGGGGCTTCACGTGCCAGCCCCGGCAGGGATGAGTGCCCGCAGGCTGGAACGGAGCCGTATGGCATCGTGGGTCAGGTTCTCGATCTTCTCATCGACATACACTTCAAAGAGCGCATCGATTTCCTCCGAGATCCCGGCAATCCCTTCCTCCAGTGTCGGGGCGGAAACAGTCAGGCCGAACCTGTCATTTGAGAGGATGAGCTGATCGTCACCGGATTCCACGGTGATCTCCAGACCTTTCGCAAGCCTGTGTACCCGGCCTTTGATTTTAATCCGGTCAAGTATGATCTTCTGGGCTGCCAGTTTCAGCATATGTACACATTACATGTTTTCGCGATCTTATCAGGTTTTCTTCACGGTCAAACCACTGTATTACTGAAATCCGGCTCATCGGCAAGAAGTCCCAGCTCCGGATCATACCGTGCGTTGACGATGAGGCCGTGATCTGTCTCGGAAATCCGGCTCAGGTTCTTCAGTTTGTGGTACTGGCCGAGTGATAATGAAAGGACATACTGCATCGCATCGTAAATCCTGCCGTCCTCATGGCATTGCCGGTACGGATCTGCATAGCAGGCCGGGACGGCCTCGATTGACCGGAATATCCGGTAAAATTCGGAATCCTTCCGTCGGGTTGCATGGTATGGCACGATCTCTTCGATAAGTTTCGAGAACCGCTCCTTCGTATCCCGGAATCTCTCCCCATCCGCACCGAACCCGTTTTCATAGACCTTGTCGGTGATCTCCTGGAGCAGGTTCTCCAAACCGTGGCAATCGTTGGACTGGTTCATTTTCGGCTCTCTACCGGGGGAATCCTTTTTTATGACTGCCCCCCTACAATCTTTTCAGGAATATGGCGCAACCGGATATTTATCAGCTGGTTCATTCAAAGCGGGAGGAAATCATCCGTATCGCAGGTAAGTACGGTGCTTCCCGTATCCGGATCTTCGGATCGGTTGCCCGTCAGGAAGCCGATGAGAAGAGCGACATCGATTTTCTGGTTGAGCTGGAGCTGGGCAGAACACTCTTCGATCTGGGGGGGTTTGCGTACGATCTTGAGAAACTGCTGGGGAGACCGGTGGATGTCTGCACCCTGCCCCTGCTGCGGGAGGCGGTTCGTGCGCGAGTGGCCTTAGAAGCGATCCCATTATGAGAGACGACCGGCTGCGTTTTCTGGATATGGCGGAAGCCATCCGGAATATCGAGAAGTATTCGTCACATGGAAAACAGAAATTCCTCAAGGACGAACTTGTCCAGGTATGGGTGGTCCATCATCTTCAGATCCTTGGCGAAGCTGCCCGCGGGATTTCAGAAGATTCACAAAAGAATTTTCACCGGATCCCTTGGGGAAAGATTATCGGTTTTTTGCAATATTCTCGTCCATCATTATTTTGCAGTTAATCCCGATGAGATCTGGGCGGTTGTCCAATCGGATATCCCGCCCCTGAAGCAGGAACTGGAGAGGATCCTCAAAGAATTTCCTGCGGATGCGTAAAGCCGGCGCTCTTTCCAAATCCAGACTACTCGTAAGAGCCTGAAATCCGTATTAGTGTGCGGAGGAGATTTATATCATCGCGTCGCCGTGATCCGGCTCATCGGCAATGAGCCCGAGCTCCGGATCGTACCGTGCGTTCACGATGATGCCGTGATCCGTCTCTGAAATCCGGTTCAGGCTCTTCAGTTTATGGTACTGGCCGAGTGACAATGAGAGGACGTACTGCATCGCATCGTAGATCCTGCCGTCATCGTGGCATTGCCGGTACGGATCTGCATAACAGGCCGGGACAGCCTCAATCGAGCGGAAGATCCGGTAGAAATCGGAATCCTTCCGGGCGGTCGAATGGTATGGCACGATCTCTTCGATAAGTTTCGAGAACCGCTCCTTCGTATTCCGGAATCTCTCCCCGTCCGCCCCGAACCCGTTTTCATAGACCTTGTCGGTGATCTCCTGGAGCCGGCTCTCGTGGAGGAGTGGCGTTTCAGATAAGAGCCGGACGGTATGATCGACCAGGGCCGGGTCATAGATGTACTTGTCGAACTCCGATCCCTTCGTGAATACATACACATCGCAGATACCTTTGAGGGGGAACTCGTCCGGCCTTTTCCTCCGGTTGACCCGCCCGAACCGCTGGATGAGGGCGTCGACAGGGGCCGGCTCGGAGAAGCACACGCCCGTAATCAATGTCGAAGGATACGAAATATAGATAATAAGATGACTCGGAGATACAAGAAGCCGATATACATGGAAAAGATTGGAATTTAGTATGTCGGGAAAATAATTATCTTTGTAATGTAAATCGGTAGTTGGCGGAGAAAAATGGGGTATAGATGACAATCCAAAGAAATGTTGAATTATTTATGAGGGACTTTAAGAGAGAGGTAGAGAATTTACCACATATAGAGAGAGTAGATTTTTTTGGATCGATACTTTCATCTAATTGGAAAATTGGAAAGTCTGATGTTGATGTTATTGTGTGCGGAAATGATATTCCCCCAACAAGAAAACGAGAAATTGTTTTAATATTTCGCGATTTGAACAGAAAATATGGACTTCAACTTGAAACAGTAAGATGCTGTCATCCTACACCATTCTTTCTTGATTCACCACAACGAATTCAAATGTTCCAAGAAATGATAAAAGGGCATTCTCATATTTTGGAATTTGGTAGACGGTGGTTAAAGCAAAATGCACCCACTTATAAGGAGATTTGGGCCATGGAAGATTCCCTGAAAATTACCGAAAATTTCTTGCCACCAATACCAATTCCTATACCAAAATTGTCAGAAATATTTGATAAATTCAGATGATGGGGAAAGACATGGGTGACCCAAATATGGAAACGGCTCTTCGATGGGCAAATGAATTAGGTCCCTCCCCAACATTGCCATCATCCTTACAAGATGTAACTGAACGTTCGAAATTAGTGTATGCAATTAATACATCAAATCTTGCCAATTCTCTTTTTGCTGATTTTCATAGGAATTTGTCAATTGTGGAAAAAGCCAAATGTCAAAATGCGATTGCTAGATTAAGTAGAGCTTATATGTCGGATGTAACTGATGACAAAGTTCTAGTGAACATCTCATTACGTCTTTGGTCAGGGTGTCTCTCAGCAGCAAAAACAATTGCTTTTCAAACTATGGATGGACCAAACACTCCTGAGAAACGTGAATTAATCTTTACACAAATTGAATTTAACGCTCAAGAAGATCCAATTTATCGTGCTGGTGTTGAAGCAGCACCGACTTTCAAAAGACTTCTGAAAGAAGGTTATTCATTTGAAGGAGTATCAAAAAATTCTGTTGTGAGAAGGTATCCATAAGGAAGAAATGAATTAATTGAAGGATTGAAAATATGAAAGCGATTGATTATGAAAATAATCTTAATGACTTTTTGAAAAAATACAATCACCAGCCTAACTTGACGAAAAAGTTAGACAATCTACCTGACATATCTTTTACTCAATCTCTTATTGACGAAATTGTATTATGGAAAATCGATCGTTACGTTTCTCTCGATAATGAAATCCTGCTAAGTCTTGATAATCTTAAAAGCTTCACTCAAGGGAGACACCAGCAAGCACAACCTGTGCTTGAAACTTTACTTAAGGTTCATGGCGTTGATCTTCCGATGGCATCAACATTTCTTAGATTTCGAAATCCACGAGTCTTCCAAATCATTGACAAGCATGCATACCGTGCTGTTTATGATAAAAAATATCCGCTTCACTCAAAAAGTCCGCCAAGTGAAAAGATATCAACTTATTTCGACTACTTGGATAAACTGATCAAATTATGCCGAGAAAGAAATCTTGAGTTTCAAAATATTGATAGATTACTGTATATGTTCGATAAGCGAACTAACGGGAAGTTGTAAAGATACTGCATGTGAAATTTCATTAGTATCGAAAAGATTGGAGGAGATATGACTGCAATTAAAAAAATTGCTCAATATTATCCTTCAGTCCCTCATTGTTTGAATATTCATTATTAATTATCCAAATATCGTCTTTTTTACTCATTGGGTATTTTTTTAACGAGAATGTCCTTAATGGGACCAGTAAATTCTTGGCCTCAATCCATAATCCTGATTTTTTACGCCTTTCGTATTCATCTTGTAAATTGAAGGGTAAAACTTCAATCATACCATCTGTTTTTTCAATGATTTTCTCTACCCAATCCTGGCAAGCGCCTGCGAGAAGCAAATCGTTGAAATTACGAATATCCTGATGATTAAATCCCTCTTCAAATTTGATTTTATCTTCCCCTTGATATCCGGAGCCGTATACATTGTCTGCAGCATTAACGAGATCGGATTCGCTAATAGGATTTTCCAGATTCTGCAATTCATTAATTGTTTGAGAAATTTTACAGCTTTTACTATGTTCATTTCCCTTGCATTCACAATAGAGATTATATTTATTGAGTTGTTTTGTGAAAATTTCGATGTTAGCTGGAGATCTATTTCCCGATCTGTTGACTCGCCCCATGCGTTGAATAATTGCGTCAATCGGAGCGACTTCAAAAAATCCTTGTTCAAAATCAACATCAAGACTCACTTCAACAACCTGTGTTGCAACCATCACCTTAGGGAGAAGGTTTTTACTGATAAGCTGAGATTCGATCCGATTGCGATCTTCTCTATTAAATCTGCTGTGAAGTAAAACGACCCATTCATTCGGGAGATCTGACTGAATTTTATGGAAGATATACTGTGAAGTCTTTACATGATTACATACGATTAACGTTGACGAACGTTCTCGTATTGATTTGATAATGTTTTCATAATGATCATCAATCGTCCCGTCTTTGATTGAAACCCGATGTCGTTTCTTGTCTAATATTTCCTGGTCTTTCTCTTTCCCCCGATCGGGTTCAACGAATGTGACCTCTCCTTCCAAGGCCTCCGTAATTATTTGATGAATAAACCGTGGCAACGTTGCTGACATGAACAGGATTCGGGAATCCCATTTTTTCAGCAATTTTACAGAATTCATTGTCAGTCCAACAATTCGGGGATCATATGCGTGAATTTCATCGAAAACGAAGCAGGCGTTATTAAATTCAATGAGCATATTTTCCCAGCCTTTGCCTCGCAAAGAATGCCGAAGGATCTGATGTGGAGTGCATACTTTTATGGGGAAATATATCTCATGTGCTATTTGCGTCAGGGCAAGAGCATTCTGCTGTTTAGTTAATAGCGATGTAAGTTCTCCATCGGACTCAAGCATGGTGTAAAGATACGCTATCGCATTATGATGCAGAAGACCCACATTTTCAGTTCCGAATATTTTGGAAAGCCGGCCATGCATTGCATTAATGCTGGCAGTATACGGAAGACAGTAAAACAATCTTCCATTTGGATTTTGGTTTTTTTGAGCCCAGAGTAAGGCAGCCTCGGTTTTACCTGATCCTGTGGGGGCTCTTAAGATTGCTGAGCCATGAACATTTCCGACAACTTCCTGAAATGGCCTTGGGGAGTTCAATACAGAAAATGTTTTGAGATTTGGAATACCGGGTGGAATAACATTCGCGCTCCCAAGATGATCTGCGGTTATCATCAGCCCGCGAATAATCGAAGCGTAGAGACGGTCATCGAACGAAATTGATTTTCTTTGTCCAAATTTTCCAATTGTCCGTGAAAGCCAAGAGGGATTCAAAGATAATGGAGGCAGATTGTCTTGACATTTCATTACATCCCTATGCAAATAATTGCGGATTGTTTCCCATTCAAGGCAAAATAAATTAAAATTATCCTTCCATTCTTTTGCCATTTCGTTCCAAACGGGATTTTGTTCATTCTGAAAAGGGATCTGTTCCGACGGCAAACATCCATAAATTTCTGAAATCCCGTCAGATGGAATGCTTTTATGGTGAGTTAAAATTGCAAAAATTATTGCCGGGTGTAGCCCCTCAATATTCGATGCAAAAGAAGCGGATATGATTTCATGCCGCTTTCCACCCCAGGTTGCTATTTCTCCCGTTAGTACCTTTTGGAATCCCGTGGCTGCCTTTCCGACATCATGGAGTGCCACTGCAAGAAGTAAATCATTCTCGATAGTTTTTCTCTCGTCATTGGGAAAAGGCAGGGTTTTAATTATTGACTGGGCGGCATCCAAGCAGCGTTTAGTATGAAGTGAAAGCGTCTCCCCGGAACTTTTTGCCAGCAAATCAGTCATTTGTTGACAGCCATTGATACAGAAAAATTACGTGATCCGCATCATCGCTGTCTGAAGGATGATACAGGTTGTCTCTTTCGATAGAATAACGTTGATCAATCGTTGAAGGCATCGCTTGATACATACCGAAAGCGCCGGGTTTTCGTGTATACCCTTTTTTTGAATTATCAATCCATTCAGGTAATCTGAATACCAAACCCGGCAAACCAGGCTTTGGATTGGGGAGAAGAGTTGGCCCGATTTTTCCATTCTTCTTCTGCTGGAGTTCGATTTCTCTAACGAATTTTATCCAAGCAATATCCTGCGAACGTCCAAGACAGGGTGTTGATATCGGAGTTTCAAAAATATTTTTAAGATTTGTGTTTGTCAGATAAAGATCAAGTCGGGGTTTCCAATATACTTGTCTTGAATAAATTCCCTGTCCTTCCGAATGAGATTTTAAGTGCCCTTTTTTATCGACCATTAATCTGTCGCTACGTTCTATCTCATGATCATACGACTTGCAATGGAATTCAAAACCGATCTTTGTATCTTTTGGTTTAACAACATGTCCCGCACATGCACTGATCATACCTAAAATGTTACTGTACGCAGGCATAGGTGTACTAATCTGACCCCCGCTAATGGTTAGTGGATGACGGAATGAAGAAGTCAATCCTTCAAACTGTACATGTAACGCTGGGATGGTGTTCATGGGAGATATTCAGATATTTTTTTGGCCGCCTCAATCGGTGTCATTACCAGAACTTCCACGCCATTTATGATCCAAGATTTAGGATTATTTTTGTCGTCAATAAATTCCCCCTTTAATGTTTTCTCATTTTTAAGATATCCGGATCTTATTCCAATAATGACTGGCGTAGCGATGCGATCCGAATAATCTGAAATAATTTCCTTAAGTGTTTCAATTTTCAGGGAAGGTCCATATCCATCATCATCGAACAAATGATTGAAGATTGGATTTCCACTGGTAGTTCCCGCGAGGATGAGGGCTTTTGGAGCAATGTCAGTACCGAATTGCGCTTGTTTTGCACCGCCACGAAGCACTACAAGCGCATTAAATAATGCTGTGGCCCGATCTTTAACAGTTGGTTTGACTTCCCCAGCAATCTGGTAAATATTTCCACTTTTCCCGTTATCGCTCAATTTTTTATATGATTCTTCATTGGTAACATTCTTGATTTTTTTATCGGCAAGTAATTTCTTTGCTTTGACCTCTTCCAGTTCGATTCTGTCGCCGAGATTCCAGTAAACACCTAGCCGGTTATAATTGAGACAGAATATGCCTTGGAGGTTCGTGTTATAGAATTGGGTTGTATAGGGAACCGGGCTGCAAGGATTTTCGATAAATTTTACTTCTTTGGGTTTGGCTTTTTCGGAAAGGAGTCCTCTTAATTCTTCAAGTTTATTGCTATCCGCAAGTCCCTTCACTTTAACCGAAAAAGCTTCATCATACCTTTTTAATCTTTCCCAGAGATTTTTCTTTTTATCTTGTTTACCCGCCACTTCTGCGAGAAATCTCTCAACCTCAGCTTCCGCGAGTGATGATGGATTATATTTTGTCAGATGCACGAATCCCTCGTCCCGGCCTTGCCAGCCTGTAGAGCGTAAGGAAACCAACAGAGAGGCCATGAATGGGGATGCTCGCATAACGGATTTCGTTTTAGTCCTCCCGCTTACATCTGCTTCTTCTTCAACTTCTCCTTCTATTTGTTTGCGCCCTTGTCCCGCTTCGGCACGCATATATCCGAATATATCATCTTCAGGAAATTCCACGGGATTGAGCTCGGATGCCAGTTTATTGACGTTCCCCTTTGGATTCCAGCCGATAGCTTTTGGCTCACTCGCCGTCCATCCGGTTTCTTCGATCAACGTGTTCCTAAGCCATCGTTTCCAAGCCTGTGCAGATACATATGGAACCCTGTTTTTACCTTCCTGAAACGTTTTTGGAATTGTAACATTTTGGTCTTCGCCTGCACCGAGTCCCGCGCCATTTAAAAAAGATGCATCAGCCTGAATAAGGAATGTCCCGACAACATGTGTTAACTTTTTTTCCGTCATACTATCTCCCCTTCATTAACTGTTCATTACACATTGCCATTCTATAAAGATTTGCGAATGCTAGTTTGAGCTGGAAATATCGTTCAGTTATTGCATTGTTACCCTCTTCATCAAGTAAGAAATCATCCCACTCCAGTTCAGTGAGGGGTTCAATCTCTGAAAAGCCAGTTCCTGTAAATTTTTTCTTGAACCAAGTAATTCCAAGTTCATTTTTCCTTAACTTAACCAGAATATCCTGATAAAAACGTGAAATTCCACGTTGCTCAATATAATCGCGGAATAGTACTTCAAGAATTGTATTGATTTTTTCAGGTAGCCAGTTATGACCCTTAATGGAAGGTTGCGGGAAATTTATCATTTCTTTGCCTTCCCTCAACCATTGAATCCATAATAAACGCATCTGAAATAGTAATTCGTTAGTAAACAAATTCCCGTCATCTTGTTTACAGAGATTCACCCAATGTTCATAGGTGAAACCTTCTTGAGATTCAGCGAGTTGAGCAAATTGACTTATTAGCCACGCTACCTTAATGTCCCGATCAAATCCGGTTATTACTTCCTTCTCGAACCGGTCTTTACCTCTCTCCATCAGATAACGGTTGTAAATCTGGGCAGCATAATATGGCAGAGGACTCGCAATTTTTTCAATTTGGGGAATCTTGTCACTCATTTTAGGAAATTCTTCAGAAGTATGATGGAGGTAAAACCGAATCAGATTCCAACCGTCCCAACCAACGCTGATACCTCGTCCTTCATTCAAGGGGAACAGATCAAGATATTCCTTAAGTGTAATTTTTCCTTGTTCAGCCATTTGGACAATAATATATCTTATCTGAGTCCGGATTTTCTTCTCTCGGAATGCTTCTGAACGTTGGAGTCGTTTCAAATCTTTTTCGTTAATCTGACTTACAACGGTTTTCGATATATCGTAAGATATCTGTAATGCATTAATCGAATGCCCGACAACATTCATTTGATAAAGAGTAAACAGCTTTGAGCTCGCTCCTGTTTTTTTCCCTTCGGGATAAAAATTCAGATAATCCCTCTCTTCTAATATACAATGATACAGTGAATAACGGGGATTTTTTCCTTCCTTTGCAATTATCGATTCTATCTCGGAACCCAAACCTATCTTCACAGCATTCCAAAGAAATGACAAGGCCGGATTGGGGATCTCTTCGATAGTACATTCCGGATTTGTTCCGGAATTACTGAAACGCCATACATATAGGGATGTATTTTTTGGAATTTCGTGGTAATTTTTTTTATGTTGGAGACGCTTGATAAGCGGAATCAGTCTTTTCATTATTGCCCGGCTTCCCTCATTCTTGCCAATTGTCTCATAATTCCCAGATTGAACCCGACTTTTTACTTCACTGACAATATCGTGGACAAGTTCATACCATAATTCCGTTGAGGTCGATTGAAAAACTGCCAATCTGCCGTCCAACAGGATCAAGCTCATTGGGAGATAATGAATTGCAAAAAGACATTTTGGACAAATAACCGGAGCCTGAGAAGCGGCGGGAAGTGCCTGAGCATCACTTCCCAAACTGCCTGCCAATGGAAACCAATCTCTTCCTATCTTCTTTTCATCAGAAACCTTTTTTCCGACGGTTTCAATTGCATTTTTACATATCAATGAAAAATCAAAATCTGTTAATTCCCCGCATGCCCAACATCTTTCCTTTGAACCTGTTTTACCAATTTCTCCAAGAAGCCCATTAAGAATATTTTTATAGATATCTTTGTTGGTATTGGAAGAACCAATCCCTTTTTTAAATCCATATGAAGGCTGAAATAAAGGATTGATTGTACCAAAAATTTGAGTGAACGTTTTCAGTTTTGAATTCCATTCAGTTAATTGTGATCCATCAGCATAGACTTTTTTAATATGGGTGAGATTCAGTTCATTGATATCATCAACTTCTTCAGAAAGTGAAGCGATTACAGCAAGTCCCGTATCAACAAAAGGATTTCCGGTTAACTCAATTTTTATCTGATTGTTATCCATCATCCAAACTCCTTAATGAAACACTCATTTTACGAGAGGATAAAATCTTGACTATACAACTTCACTGAAGATCCATCTTCAGACGTAACCATAAACCTTTTGGACGCATTGTGAAAATAGTATGAATAATTCAAAAAAATCCCACCACAACCATATCAATTCCCGGATTTAACCACACTATACTATAGATAATTCCAACACGATCCGGCTCATCCGGGAATACAACCCGCAGCTCGAAGGGCGGACGTACCCCGTCCCCGAAATCCGGCGCGACCTATACGATGAGATCGGGCCGTGGCTCTCCCGGAAACAGGCCATCGCCATCGTGGGCCTGCGCCGGACCGGCAAGACAACGCTGATGCGCCAGCTCATGGAGCGGCTGGAAAGCCCGGCCGCCTTCTTCTCGTTCGATGAGGAAGAGACCCGCACGAAAGAGGTACTGGTTTTCGTGCTGGACTATGTGATCACAACGCTTAACGCAAAGAGCATTCTCCTCGACGAGATCCAGTACGTGGAAGGCTGGGAAGGCGTCCTCAAGCGGTACTACGACCAGAAAGGGTTCAAGTTCATCCTCTCCGGATCCGAATCGCTCGATCTCTCCCGGGCCAAGGCAGCGCTTGCCGGCCGGATCGCGACCTTTTCGCTCCCTCCGCTCTCGTTCGGCGAATACCTGCGGCTCAAAGGCGTGACGATTGGGAACGGGCCCGCATCGCTCTCCGATTACCCGGCCATGAAACGGCTCTATGAAGAATGCCTCACCCGGAAAGAATATTTCGAGCACGAATTTGTCGAATATCTCTGGAAGGGGGCGTTCCCCGAGATTGTATCGGAGAACGACAGCGCTGTTGTCCGGAGGTACATCAGCGATCTCGTTGTCAGGAAGATCGTGTACCAGGACATCCCGTCAATCTTCGAGGTCCGGAGACCCGACATTCTCTTTGGCCGGTTCCGGTATACCAGTGCCTGCTCCTCCTCGCACAAACCTTATCTCCCCGCGCGCCCACGCTCTGCCCGTGGAGCTCTCAGCGCCCGACCTCTTCACCGGAACACAGGTCAACTACTACTTCATCTGCAAGACAAAACTCTGGCTCTTCTCGCACCGGATCACGATGGAGCAGTCCTCCGATCTTGTCGGCATGGGCCGGTTCATCCACGACACCAGCTACGCGCGGGAGAAGAAGGATGTGATCATCGATGACCGGATCGGGATCGATTTCATCAGAAAGGGGGACGCGATCACCGTCCATGAAGTAAAGAAGTCGCGGAAACTTGAGAAGGCGCACAAGTACCAGCTCTATTACTATCTCTATTACCTGAACGAGATCAAGGGCGTGCCGGCAACGGAAGGCATCCTCGATTACCCGGCAAGCCGCGAGCGGGTGACCCTGACGCTCACGGATGCCGTGAAGGAGGAAATCGCCGGGATTCTTGAGAACATCCGGTCGCTGGTCGCGTGTGATGAACCGCCCGAGGCCGAGAAGAAACCCTACTGCCGGTCCTGCGCTTACTTCGAGTTCTGCTGGGTGTAACATGAAGAAAAATGAGACTGCGCTCTGCCCCGATACTCCAATGATATCAGCATTCTGCCGGGTGTGAGCATGAAGAAGAACCTGTACCTGATCAAAAACGGGAAGATTATCCGCAAACAGAACACGCTCTATTTTGTCAGCAAAAAGGAAGGCGGCGGGCCACCTTCTCCGGCCGGAGGATCGGCAGCCGAAGGAGTGCCGGGATACCTTGCGGACGATGACGACGAGCGCACCGAGCTCCCCGATGACATCTCCGACAAGCCGGAGTTCGAGAAACGCCCGCTTGCGGTAGAACAGGTCGATGCAATTCTCTGCTATGGCAGGGTCTCCCTGACCTCTGGTGTCATCTCGTTCCTGTCGAAGTACAACATCCCCGTCCACTTCTTCGGGTACTACGGCCATTATGAAAGCACGCTGTTCCCGAAGGAAGCCCTGCTCTCCGGTGAGATGCATGTGCGGCAGGCATCCCATTACCTCGACAAGAACAAGCGGCTTACTCTCGCGCGGAAGTTCGTCACCGGCTCTGCCGCGAATATCAAACGGAACCTCGAATATTACCAGAACCAGGAGAAGCAGCTTGCAGATGCGCTCGCAGAGATCGATGCGCTTGTGGAATCTGCGGCAACGTGCGTGAACATCGGTCAGCTGCTGGCGCTCGAAGGCAACATCCGGAGCACCTATTATTCGAAGTTTGACACAATGCTCAAGCCGGGATTCTCGTTCGGGGGCAGGAGCCGGCAGCCGCCGGCAAATCCGCTCAACGCGATGATCAGCTTCGGGAACTCGCTCGTGTACGGCCAGGCCATCAACGCGATCTACCGGACCCAGCTCGACCAGACCGTCTCGTTCCTGCACGAGCCTTCAGAGCGGCGCTTCTCGCTCGCGCTTGATATCGCCGAGATCTTCAAGCCCCTGCTGGTCGACCGGGTGATCTTCAAGCTAATCAACAAGGACATGATCTCCCCGCAGGATTTCGTAACCGATCTTGGGTCGTGCCTGCTCAGCGATAAAGGGAGGCGGCTGTTCCTTGCGGAGTTCAATGAGAAGATGGAGACGACCATAAAGCACCGGGATCTGGGGCGGAACGTCTCGTACAGCCGGCTGGTTTATCTTGAATGTATCAAGCTCGGGAAGCACGTGATGGGGATCAAGGATTACAAGCCCTTCACGATCTGGTGGTAGGAGGAAACGGATGTACGTGATAATTGTGTATGATATCAATGTCGATCGGGTCTCGAAGGTATGTAATTTCCTGCGCCGGTACCTGACCCGGGTCCAGAATTCTGTCTTTGAAGGGGAGATCACCGACAAGCAGTATGCAGAGATTGAATACGGCCTGAAGCATATTATCAAAAAGGATGAGGATTCGATCCGCTGGTATTCCTTCAGGATGCAGGATCAGGTAAAGGTTTCCAGCCTTGGTGTGGAAAAGGCTGACCTGTGCAATATTATCTGACAAGGATCGTGGATCTTTATTAATTGAGAACATTATTATCCATCCCAGATCCATCCTCTTTTGGTGTGCATTATACACCGCCCGAATGGGGAAAAAGCCTAATTTCGGGGCGTGTTCGAAGCGGACTAAATTAGGATTGAAATAAATCAAAAATCTGAATTTTGACTTCATACTACGGGTTCGAAGCGGACTAAATTAGGATTGAAATTCCAAACGGCATTGCGGTTGGTTAAAGATCTCCAGTAGTTCGAAGCGGACTAAATTAGGATTGAAATACGTGATCAGGATACGAATTAAGGGGGGATTGAAGGGTTCGAAGCGGACTAAATTAGGATTGAAATGTTAGAGTTTCAGTTGAGAGAGAGGTCGATAGGGAAGTTCGAAGCGGACTAAATTAGGATTGAAATACAACAACCGGTTGGGCCGTGGAAATTTCTTCCCCGTT
Organism: Methanoregula sp. PtaU1.Bin051; assembly: GCA_002067895.1. Lineage (GTDB taxonomy): Archaea > Halobacteriota > Methanomicrobia > Methanomicrobiales > Methanospirillaceae > MVRE01. Next base: position 17,793 of record MVRE01000006.1, read on the forward strand.
CGAAGCGGACTAAATTAGGATTGAAATCGTTCAGTACAATTTTGCCCTGACTGCGGAAAGTTGTTCGAAGCGGACTAAATTAGGATTGAAATTATTTCAGGAGTGGGTGCCTATCGGGTAGAACAATGTTCGAAGCGGACTAAATTAGGATTGAAATTACAGATGTCATCGCATGGTAAACAGTGTGGGAACGTTCGAAGCGGACTAAATTAGGATTGAAATTGATCTCCCCACTTTGCTTTAATTTATCTAGCACGGGTTCGAAGCGGACTAAATTAGGATTGAAATTTAATAACTTCTTCTAATTACTGAATCTCAGTTTAGTTCGAAGCGGACTAAATTAGGATTGAAATCGCGCACGGGACATTCGTGATCGCAGGCCGACGGTAGGTTCGAAGCGGACTAAATTAGGATTGAAATCATTCATGTGAATCCATCGCGCCTCGTGATTTCCTCGTTCGAAGCGGACTAAATTAGGATTGAAATGATATTTAGCCTTAGCATTTGGTTTCGGGTGGTAGAGGTTCGAAGCGGACTAAATTAGGATTGAAATTTTGATCAGTCGTTGGAAATTGCCGTCTAGGTAAAGTTCGAAGCGGACTAAATTAGGATTGAAATTAGTTGGCAATCAGGAGAAGGAGACTGATACAATGGGTTCGAAGCGGACTAAATTAGGATTGAAATGATTTCCGCCGTTCGGGTTCAGCATCCGCAGAACCTGTGTTCGAAGCGGACTAAATTAGGATTGAAATGACACAATTGATACGGTTTGGACAGTTAACAAGTCCGCGTTCGAAGCGGACTAAATTAGGATTGAAATTACTGAGATACTGCGCTTTGGTCAACGGTCTGGAGGTTCGAAGCGGACTAAATTAGGATTGAAATCTCTTTTAGAGGATCTGATACGGAATTCTCGGCGGCGTTCGAAGCGGACTAAATTAGGATTGAAATGGCAAAGAGAGCAACGGTGAGAAGTACGAATTCCTGTTCGAAGCGGACTAAATTAGGATTGAAATTGTCAATTCCATATGACGCTTCTGGGATATCATGAGTTCGAAGCGGACTAAATTAGGATTGAAATGAAGGGGGCTCTCCATCCGAAACGATGACCAAGAAAGTTCGAAGCGGACTAAATTAGGATTGAAATAGGGGGCGCCGAACCAATATGGCGAACTCTGACTGGTAGTTCGAAGCGGACTAAATTAGGATTGAAATACTGGTACAATCAAGGGAACGGTCGGAATTACGGAGTTCGAAGCGGACTAAATTAGGATTGAAATGCACAAACATCTCCGGGCTCTCGTTGCAGACCGTTCAGTTCGAAGCGGACTAAATTAGGATTGAAATGTCGGAAGTACTGCGGACAATTGAGGTGGAATTGGTATGTTCGAAGCGGACTAAATTAGGATTGAAATCATATTTCTCATGGAGGTACTCAATAAAGAATCCAAGTTCGAAGCGGACTAAATTAGGATTGAAATGAAATTGGATCGCGGGATCCCGAAGATGTTCAGGTAGTTCGAAGCGGACTAAATTAGGATTGAAATCTTGCTGCGATGCTGGTCTGTGCAACTTCCGGGTTAGTTCGAAGCGGACTAAATTAGGATTGAAATTGATCCGTTTCATGACCGCCCGCAGGGGTTGGATGGTTCGAAGCGGACTAAATTAGGATTGAAATCAATCTGGGTGCTTTCCCTGATCTGAGGTGATGAGAGTTCGAAGCGGACTAAATTAGGATTGAAATCTGCTGGATGTTACCCGACGGCATACCACCTGCTCGTTCGAAGCGGACTAAATTAGGATTGAAATTTTTCCGCGCATTATTCTCTCCTCGTGATTTCATAGAGTTCGAAGCGGACTAAATTAGGATTGAAATTTGTCAAGGCACGGATTGACGATTCGCAGATGTCGCGTTCGAAGCGGACTAAATTAGGATTGAAATTTTTTGTTATCGGGCATCGCTGCATTCTTTCACCAACGTTCGAAGCGGACTAAATTAGGATTGAAATACGGAGCAACACGGTAAAGATTGCTCTTAATCAGTTAGTTCGAAGCGGACTAAATTAGGATTGAAATTTGAGAACCCGTCTACCGTCATTGTGGACACGTAGGTTCGAAGCGGACTAAATTAGGATTGAAATGATTCGAGAACATCGACATCATACGCAAACTTTTCGTTCGAAGCGGACTAAATTAGGATTGAAATTTTCTTCTTGCCAACCACATCCCTGATTGAACATGAGTTCGAAGCGGACTAAATTAGGATTGAAATTACTAGGGTAGAGCAGGCAGACTGCACGTATAGTTTCGCGTTCGAAGCGGACTAAATTAGGATTGAAATATTCCATCAAGGTGGAGGACGAAGGCGAGACGGTATAGTTCGAAGCGGACTAAATTAGGATTGAAATCGCTATACCCGCGTCGGGAATTTCGTACGAGATCTGTTCGAAGCGGACTAAATTAGGATTGAAATGTCATATCCGCAGTTCGGGCAGTTCATACCTTGAACTTGTTCGAAGCGGACTAAATTAGGATTGAAATGACTGACAAGTGATTACATCATTGATATTCACATCAAGTTCGAAGCGGACTAAATTAGGATTGAAATGCAATTCTACGGTCTTGTTTTGCAGTTTGAGCCGCGTTCGAAGCGGACTAAATTAGGATTGAAATGAGATCAAGAGATTGCTTGACAAATGCAACGATGATGTTCGAAGCGGACTAAATTAGGATTGAAATCGAAACAGAGGGCACGAGGAAATTGGGTCCAGTCTGAGTTCGAAGCGGACTAAATTAGGATTGAAATGCACAAGGCGTTTCAGATCAATTGCAAGCCTCAATCGTTCGAAGCGGACTAAATTAGGATTGAAATTGTACGCCGGAGGTGGAATAGGAGTCGGGGTGGGCTCGTTCGAAGCGGACTAAATTAGGATTGAAATCGAGTTTCGCAACAAACGCTGGGCGAGTTGCATCGTTGTTCGAAGCGGACTAAATTAGGATTGAAATTGCACGAGGCCAAAAGGGGGGAGATACCCTGATGGGGTTCGAAGCGGACTAAATTAGGATTGAAATGATCAATAACCCGATAAAAACAAACAAAGGGATAACGTTCGAAGCGGACTAAATTAGGATTGAAATTCACTACGCGCGGCGGTCTCCCGTTCGCGCGTGTATACGTTCGAAGCGGACTAAATTAGGATTGAAATCGTACCCGATCATGTAGACACTCGCACTTGCGCCGAGTTCGAAGCGGACTAAATTAGGATTGAAATATAATGAGCCCGTCAAAATCGCCCATGTCGTCACCGCCGTTCGAAGCGGACTAAATTAGGATTGAAATGGCGAAGCGCTACAGCTTTTCACGAGCGTCAACGTTGGTTCGAAGCGGACTAAATTAGGATTGAAATGCGCAACATAGCTGCCGTGCAGGTATGACCAGAAGTGGTTCGAAGCGGACTAAATTAGGATTGAAATGCCTTTTATCGGCACGGACAGATTCCCGTCGGTCAGGTTCGAAGCGGACTAAATTAGGATTGAAATGCCGCACATGCAACGCGCCGTTCCGCTCGGGGCGAGTTCGAAGCGGACTAAATTAGGATTGAAATCCTGATTTATACAGGTCAATCTGTGGGTCTGTTGAGTTCGAAGCGGACTAAATTAGGATTGAAATTATTACTTGGATAAATGACACGTATCATTTCAAATGGGTTCGAAGCGGACTAAATTAGGATTGAAATTCGCACTCGCCTTATTCAGCGGCAAACAAGAAGTCGTTCGAAGCGGACTAAATTAGGATTGAAATATCGGGGTTGGCAGCCTGATCAGGTCGAACGCAAAGTTCGAAGCGGACTAAATTAGGATTGAAATCGCGTAGTGATGGTTTGTCGGCGATGCGGACACAGATTGTTCGAAGCGGACTAAATTAGGATTGAAATGTTTTTCCCTGCCGTCCGCCGTTTCGGCTGCGGCGGTTCGAAGCGGACTAAATTAGGATTGAAATGCCTCCAGCCGTGCGGCGTGTAGAAGTCTGCGGGCTGTTCGAAGCGGACTAAATTAGGATTGAAATTTCTCTCATCTTTCGTGCTACCGCTGCCCTTACTCTTGTTCGAAGCGGACTAAATTAGGATTGAAATGAGAACGCTCTATCTTAAAGCGTGTGAAGATAGATGGTTCGAAGCGGACTAAATTAGGATTGAAATTTTAAGGGCGATGCATCAATCGAGTATAAGTGGAGGTTCGAAGCGGACTAAATTAGGATTGAAATCCCGATAACTGCGGAGTTATCAGACGTGTCGTTTAGTTCGAAGCGGACTAAATTAGGATTGAAATGACTGCTCCTTGTGCGACATGCAACTCTTTGATGGTGTTCGAAGCGGACTAAATTAGGATTGAAATCGACGGTTGGCGGATCTATGATTGTCGCAAGCTGGTGGTTCGAAGCGGACTAAATTAGGATTGAAATTCGAGCGCGAGAACAAGTCTTTGTTGTTCTCGCACCGTTCGAAGCGGACTAAATTAGGATTGAAATAGTTCTAACAAGGTTGTTTCGCGGAGCTTCGGGGACGGTTCGAAGCGGACTAAATTAGGATTGAAATATCGGGGTTGGCAGCCTGATCAGGTCGAACGCAAAGGTTCGAAGCGGACTAAATTAGGATTGAAATTGGTTAAGCGCCGCGCTTCTAGCCTCCTCTACACGAGTTCGAAGCGGACTAAATTAGGATTGAAATGCGACTGCAATGATGACAAGATTCTGCCACTTTTCTGTTCGAAGCGGACTAAATTAGGATTGAAATTTAGATAACCGTATATCTGAATAGAGGTCTCAACCGGAGTTCGAAGCGGACTAAATTAGGATTGAAATTATAAGAACAATTAAAACTTCGATGAAATCGGAGGCGTTCGAAGCGGACTAAATTAGGATTGAAATGTCAAGGTTAGTCGTAAGGACTTCAGCCAGTGACAGTTCGAAGCGGACTAAATTAGGATTGAAATATGTATATACCTTACAGACTCCTTCAACATGCGTGGGTTCGAAGCGGACTAAATTAGGATTGAAATTGGATTGTATGCGGTATCTGCATCAGGATCACCCGGTTCGAAGCGGACTAAATTAGGATTGAAATAGGGAGGATTGAGGATGAAAACACTTGTTTGTGGAGTTCGAAGCGGACTAAATTAGGATTGAAATCCGTGATGGATGGGACTCTGTGCGATCAGGTATCCTGTTCGAAGCGGACTAAATTAGGATTGAAATGATCTGATCGACACCCTCGATAAGAACCGAAAGGAGGTTCGAAGCGGACTAAATTAGGATTGAAATATCTGAAATGGACGCTGATCAAGAACGTCCTGCCTGTTCGAAGCGGACTAAATTAGGATTGAAATCCCATTGCCCTAACCGGAGTCGCCTGTATCGCACTCCGTTCGAAGCGGACTAAATTAGGATTGAAATTTGGGAGGAACTTGACTTTGTAGGTTGGCATAAAGGAGTTCGAAGCGGACTAAATTAGGATTGAAATTGGTCTGATCTCGCAGCGCTTCAAGCGCGAGTTTGTTGGTTCGAAGCGGACTAAATTAGGATTGAAATGGTACATTACTGCGAGATCGTGGACTTCGGAGTTAAGTTCGAAGCGGACTAAATTAGGATTGAAATCGCCGCGTGTTCGAAGCGGACTAAATTAGGATTGAAATACTTGACGCACAACTACGAAGAATCGCAGCTATCAATGTTCGAAGCGGACTAAATTAGGATTGAAATGTCGCAAAGCCAGAAGAACAGAAGATATCCCGGAAAGTTCGAAGCGGACTAAATTAGGATTGAAATCGATGCTGAAGATTGATGTCGACAAGATACACCGCCGCGTTCGAAGCGGACTAAATTAGGATTGAAATCGTAGCGCATTGTTTGAGGATTATCGAAGAAATCAGTTCGAAGCGGACTAAATTAGGATTGAAATTGTAATAATGAGTGATATGTCGTGTTTTTCGAGGATGTTCGAAGCGGACTAAATTAGGATTGAAATCTACTTTCCAGCCACAGCGCTTGTTCCTGCCACTTTCGTTCGAAGCGGACTAAATTAGGATTGAAATATCTACAATTACGGCCTCATCAAAATCATCTGTTTCGTTCGAAGCGGACTAAATTAGGATTGAAATCGCTCTCGAACGGGAACAGGTACGGCGCGGTCAGGGTTCGAAGCGGACTAAATTAGGATTGAAACTCAAACTGATCGCGCAGGAACACAATACGCTCATCACCCTTCCAGCGGCCCATCCAGGAGAACAAGGATTGAAACTGGTGAACTGATGACTCGAATGCAGGTTTGAGTTCCCCACACACATGGGGATGGACTTGACCGCTCTCAAACTTTTATGTTGCCGTTTCTTCCAAAAGCCACTTCCAGACCGGTTTTATGATGATTGTCGCATCTCCCGTCTTTCGGAGATCCTCCTGGCTGCCTGTCAGGATGAGGCCTTCTTTCAGCCCGAAGTCTTCCATCGCTTCGGACAGGCCTCCGATCTCCCGATCCACGTTCTCATCATTCAGCTCGTGGCATACCTGTACCGCCCTGGATATTTTCCTCCCGCGCTTTATAACAAAATCGCATTCCCGGTCTCCGGAATAATAGTAGATTTCCTCTCCCCTCCGCCTCAGCTCGATGAATACGATATTCTCAAGGAGCCGGCCGGTATTGGGCGAGAGGGAAAAACCGCCAAGAACACCGAATGCGGTATCGATGATATAGACCTTTCTCGGGGAGTTCAGTTGTTTTTTTACCGAGAAATCGAACCGGGGCAGTTCGAAGAAGAGATATGCGCCGGAGAGGTAGGTAATGTATTCCTTGACCGTTATGGCATTCTTCAGCCCGAGACTCTTTTTTAAGGAATTGTAAGTGAACGGGAGCGAGATGGCTGATGCAAGCATCCCTACGAGTTCCCGGACAAGCCGCTGTCTTCGTATGGAATACCGTGCGATGATATCCCGGTAGATGATGTTATCGTACAGTGTTTTTATGTAATCGCTGTCACGGTTCGTGAGATATTCCGGCATCCCGCCGTTCTCGGAATAGGCGGCAAATGCGGTCATCAGGTTCACCTTCTCTTCCGGGACATACGGGGAATCCTTCCGGACATGTATCTTCATGAACCGGAGGAATTCAGCAAAGGAGAACGGATAGACTTCGAAGAGTTTGTACCGGCCCGTGAGACGGCTCCCGAATTCCCTGCTGAGCAGGGAAGCATTCGAGCCCGTGATCACGACCTTCTTCCCGTTGTCCTGGAGCCGCCGGACAAATGTCTCGAACCGGTCGATGTTCTGGATTTCATCGAAGAAATAGATCTCCGGTGCCCCGTACGCTTCAAGCAGGACTTCGTTGAGAACCTCGAAGTCTTCTGCGTGGAACGTAAGCAGCCGCTCGTCCTCGAAATTGACATAACAGAACCGGGATTTTTTTTGCATGATCTGTTTCAAGAGCGTGGATTTGCCGCATCTCCGGATCCCGGTGAGGACGAGCACCCTGTTGTCACCGAATGCATCAAGGACGTTGTGCAGGATCGATCGTTCGATATAATCGCCGCCTTTCTCGATCTGGATCTTCTGCTGGATGACAAGGTGTCGCAGGAGTTCCCGGGATATCATACTAATTGGTAATTAGCAGAATGAGTTAAATCTTCTCATTGGCAATGAGCAGACCACCGGTGGCACCATAAGCTGCACGCGGGCATCAACGGTTGCCGTTCAGGGGGGGCACATATCACAATCGAAAACGGGGGGTGACTTCGGGCGCTGTATCCACCGGATTAAGGATCCGCTATCCGGTACGGTACCCGCGTCTCTCAAAAAAATCCTGAAGCCGTTCTTCCGCATCCGGATCCGAATCCCGGATGGATCGCATCGCCTCATCGTACTCCGTTCGTAAATCAGGATCATCAGAATGGAGCGCAAGCGTCCCGGTGACTGTCCCGACCTGTCGGCCGGATTTGTCAAAGACCCGCATCACGACGCACCGGTAGAACTTGCACTGCGGCGGGCTGTCCCGGTGGATCGTGCACCGTATGAGACCCCCGTCCGGCCGGAGGAAGCGGCAGGCCGTGGGATGCGCATCGATCCATGACCGATCAGAAAAGAGGTGCCGCTTGTCCGGATCTATCTCGGCTGAAAACGGCGTGCCGGTTGAAACAGAAGAGCATTCGAATGAAAACGGGCCGGTCTGTTTCTCGATGACGATATAATCGCCGAGGTACATGCAGCACGAGCCGCACTGCCGGCAGGTAAACGCCATCCTGACCCTTACTTTGCGTCCTCGCCGAGCGCTTCCCGGCTGCGCATCTGGTACAGCACCATCGGGTCCATCTCCTTGTATTCCGTCGGCGTCGTGCGCATGATCACGTTTGTTATCCCGGCATTTATGATCATCTTGGAGCAGAGGAAACAGGGCCAGATCTGTGTAAGGGCGTCTGTCTCAACATCATACCCGGCAAGGTAGAGCGTGCAGCCCCGGGCAAGCTTGCCGGCCTGGATGAGCGCATTCATCTCCGCGTGCACGCTCCGGCAGCGCTCGTAGTTGGACCCTGACGGGATATTGTGTTCCTTTCTCCAGCATCGGTTAAGCTCAGTGCAGTCCATCTGTTTCCTCGGTGCACCCGTGTAGCCGGTCGAGACGATCGTGTTATACTCATCGACGATGATCGCGCCGAAATTGCGCCGCAGGCAGGTCCCCTGGTGAGCACAGCGGAAAGCGAGGTCGAGGAAATACTGGTGCCGGTTGGTTCTCATTTACCAACAGTATGGCAAAGCCCGGTATTAAAGGGGCGCGATTCAGTGTCTGAAAAACCCATCAGTACCTGTTATACTTTTCGGAGACAGTCCCCGCCCGGCACGACGCCAGCGAAGCCTGTTGGCTTCCCAAATCAGTCGGTGCTGATGCGACGACCGATCCTCGTCGGGTCGTGCGGCGGGCAGATAACTTGACAGTACCGTATATCTCGCGTTTCATGTGACACTGATTTCCACCGATATCGCAACGGGGGTGCCACAGTGGCGGGGGCGTTAGCCCCCTAGAACGTTGTAAAAAATGGGCAGCACCTGAAAAAAATCCGGTTATTGTCATCTCCGCACCGAATAGCCGGCGCGGGTCAGGGTATCGATCATCAGGTCTTCCCAGACGCTATCGTCCGGATCCGCAATCGTGTCGATGCATTCGTCCCAGAGGCGTCTGAGGACCGGGTCTTCGGTGACAAGTGTCCGGATGAACATGACCCTCCCTGCCCTCCTGCCTGCGTTGTCGAGGACGAGCAGGCGCCAGCAGGAGAAGTCACGGCAGATATCGGGGCGGGTTACGTGGATGGTGCAGTACCCTTTCCGGTCTGCGGCATTGAACCGGAAGAACGGGCAGGCCTCCGGCTCGCGTTCAAAGGTGCTTTTATCCGAGAAGAGATTGACCTTGTCGCTGTCGAGGACGACCTCCTGCTCGTCCCCGGTGTACTGGTTGTACAGCAGGAACCGGTTATTCCCAAGATTTTTCTTTATGGAATGGACGAGCCCGAGGTGGCTGCAGCACTCCCCGCACTGGATGCATTCGAACGGCACTTCACTTTCCTTTCCTGCATCACCGGATACAGCACGGGATGCTTTTAATCTAACCATTATACCGGGACACTTTCGCACCCCGCCAGCCATTGCTGTTTTAACCAGTATATGTCCATGATGGTATGGTGTCCTGCATGGACGAGATAGCAATTGTTAAAGTTCCGAAACAGAAGGTTCTTGGCATCAGGAAGTCCGGCACGTACCGGCTGATCCCGGAACTTCTCATGAAAGTGTACGAGTATGCGGTATCAAAGAAGATCGCGATTGCCGGGCCGCCGGTCTTTCTCTGCCACGAGACATCACCGGAATCGGTACGGGAGGCAAACGAGAAAGGGACTGCGGTTGTTGAAGTCGCATGGCCGGTTGCCGGGACTGCAAAGGGAAACCGTGAGATCCGGGCATACGATCTGCCCGGCGGGAAGATGGTGCGGACCGTCCATTACGGCCCTTACGAGACCTGCGAGCCGACATACCTGAAACTCTTTTCCTGGATCGCGGAGAAGGGTCTGATCATCAACGGGCCGGTCCGTGAAATCTATCCCAATGATCCCCGCGAGGTAAAACCGGAAGAGATTATCACCGAGATCCTCGTGCCGGTACAGTGATCTGCAGTTCTGTATCCAGCGTAAGAGAGGTGCCAGGGATCCGGCCGGAAATTATGCCGGCCGTTTTCATCTCTCTGTTTTTTTCATCGTAAACCGCCACTGGCAGAACATATCCGGCGGGTGGGGATCGGGCGGGGCAAAGAGGCACTCGACACGGATTTCCGGATCGATCTCCTTTGCAAACGCGGAGAACTCTGCATTGTGCATCGCCTTGCAGCTGTATTCCCCGTCACCGCGACGCAGGCGGGCTTCCTGGGTGGGGCAGGAGGGAACCGAGATTATCACAGCATCGTCCCTCTCTTCGATATCGTACCCGACAATAATCGCCCACGGGAATAACCTGAGCGCCCCGACAAAACCCTTCAGCCCTTTCTGCCTGATATTGAAGCGCTTTACGAGATCTTTTGCAGCCATTCCCGCAACACGGCCCCAGACCTTTTCGTTCAGGTCATTGGCCGTATCGTCTCCGTACTTTTCAGCGATGTATATATACCAGAACGCATCGACAACCCGGTAATGCCAGAGCAGGAACTCAAGGTATCGCTTTTTTTCCTCATCGTTCATCCGGTCAAAGATTGCAGGTTCCATGGCAGGTTCCCATATGATTATCTCGTGTTTCCAACGGGATAAGGCCGCTGGTCTGGTCAGGATGTTTGTTGCAGCCGGCAGCCTGTTTTTCCGGCACCATGAAGTGCATTTCCGGCGGTCGTGAAGCAAATAAAAAAATGGTGGAGATTATACGAAGATTGAAAAGTCGTTCTTGAGCGCGATCACGTCAATGATCGGCTTTATTTTGTCTTCGGAGACCTGGAACTTGTCCATGTACATCTGGAGGATCTTCTGCTCGTTTCCGGCAAGCACACCGTCCGCCATGGCAAGATCGCAGAGAATGGTAAGTGTTGCAATCTTCTGTTTTTCATCAAGACAGTTCGCGACGAGGTCGATAACCCCCGGGAAGGGGTTTGCCTTCATGACCGCAATCGCAGTGTCGACAGCTTTACGATCGCCGCGCACGATCCGTGCAAGGTCATTCAGTTCTGCCTCATCGATAACCCCGTCTGCGGCGACTACCGTCAGCGCCGAAAGGACGAGCGCGGACTTGGGAGTCAGCTGGGCTGGTTTTCCGGCCAATCTGTCAAAAAGTCCCATGTTGGTTCACCAGTTTTTCCGTCATTGTTGGCGCTTATCATTCATCTCCTTTTTGTAAAGTATGAATCCGGGTGATGAGCGGGACTGGTCAACGGTAAAAGACTTGTAAAAATTTCAGCGCAGCCGGCGCATCGTAAGAAGTCCGGCTCCGGATACAGCAATAAGGACAAACCCAACGTCCGGCGCAGCCCGGTTCGATGTCATGGGGCCGGAGGTTACCGGGACTGTTGTTACAGGAGTAATAACCGGAACGGTCATTGGTGGTGACGTAACAGCTGCTGTTGTTTGCGGCACAGTCGTTTGTCTCACAGTCGTTGGCGTAGTGACAAAGCCCACCTTCTTTTCCGGAACATCGATCCGGGCCGGGACTTCCTCCCCGGTCGCGGGATTTTCAGCACGGATATTGAAGGTCTTTGATGCCGTCGCGGACGAGGTCGAGAACTGGACGATCCCAAAGCCGTCAGAGTCGGTCGTGACTTTTGCATAGTAACGGGTGTTCGAAACTGAAGCGGAGGATGGTGCTACATCATCGATGATCCTCTTTCCGTTGCCGCCGCTGTATTGGTACGAGCCGATAACGTATGGCCCGCCATCCGGGTCGAACTCCACCCGTTCAGTATTTCCGACGATGACCGGCGGCTGGTCGCCGGGTTCCCCGGTCATGGCAAAGGTCCGGGTGAACCAGACATGGTATGGGGTATTCGGTTTTCCCGCAATCGAGATCGTGAACATGCTGCCCCGTGTCAGCGAATCGACGGCAGCAACGGGTAGAATAATTCCTGTGATAATAATCGCAGTAACCATACAGAAAAGCAGGATCCGACAGTGAACCTCCCGCGTCTCCATTATTACAATTCCTCCTGCATGACTATCGTTATCCTGCATGAAGGATATTGCGGTAGTGCAGTAAGTGTTACGAAGATTGATAGATAAATCAAAATATATAGTTTAAGTGAAGTCACCGCTCACGGGAGGTCGTACGCTGATCCCGGTTCTCTATGTAGATGATGAATCCGATCTTCTTGAGGTCGGCCGCCTCTTCCTCGAAGAGGACGGGAAGTTCAGTGTCGATACGTTCACGTCGGCCAAAGAAGCTCTTGAGGCCGTGAAGGTGCGGCGCTACGATGCAATCATCTCCGATTACCGTATGCATGACATGGACGGGATAGAGTTTTTAAAGGCTGTCCGTTGTATAGCCGGCGATGTCCCGTTCATCCTCTTCACCGGGCGGGGGAGGGAGGAGGTGGTTATTGAGGCGATCAACAACGGTGCTGACTTCTACCTCCAGAAGGGTGGCGATTCGGAAGCCCTGTTTGCCGAGCTCATCCACAAGATCAAGAAGGCAATCGAACGCCGGCAGGCGCTTTTTGATCTCCGGAATTCCGAACAGCGCCTTGCCGACATCATCAACTTCCTGCCGGATGCCACGTTTGCCATCAATACATCCGGGATAGTAATTGCCTGGAACAGGGCAATGGAGGTTATGACCGGAACCAATGCAGCGGATTTTCTGGGAAAGGGCGGGTACGAGTACGCCATCCCGTTTTACGGCACACGCCGGCCAATTCTTATAGACCTGGTTCTGGCCCCGGACGAACGGTTCGAAAGAGAGAAGTATCTCTATGCCACCCGCGAAGGTACAACCCTGACTGCCGAGACCGTTGTAGTAAAGCCGGACGGGAGTACAGTCAACCTCTGGGGAAAAGCCAGCCGCCTTTATGACAAAAACGGGAACCTTGCCGGTGCGATCGAGTCCATCCGCGATGTAACCGATCTCAGGCGGGCGGAAGAGGCGATCCGGGAGAGCGAAGAAAGGTTCAGGGCGATCATAGAAACCTCACCGGATATCATCTGGGAGATCGATACGGAAGGTATGTTCCGGTATATCAGCCAGCGTGCAACAGAGATCATCGGTTATCGCCCCGAGGAGCTGGTCGGACAATCCATAGCAACTCTCATCCCGGAAAACACAAGGCCGTATATAATGCAGGAGCTGGCACGGCACGGCCGGTCAAAAGGATCGCTCTTCACTATCGAGGTACCGGTATTGCACAAAGAGGGCCACAATCTCTTAATAGAGATACGCTCGTCCCCCTTTACCGATGAAGACGGCGTTATGATCGGGCACCGTGGCATGGCCCGGGACATAACGGAAAGGAAGAAAGCACGGGAAGAACTGAGGGGCGCTTACGAACAGCTGAACGCAGCTGACGGGGAACTGCGGAGGCAGTATAAGGAGCTTGTGCAGAGCGAACTGCAGATCCGGGAGAGCGAGGGACGGTTCCGGTCAATCGTGGAGACGTCACCGGATATGATCTGGGAGATCGATATGCAGGGAATGTTCCGGTATATCAGCCCGCGTGTGACGGAGATCCTTGGTTATTTTCCCGAGGAGCTGATCGGAAGATCCGTAACAAACCTGCTGACAGATGAGGCACGGCCCTACATTATGGAAAGGATCGCACGCGACGGGGCATCGGAGGAATCGATGTTTACCTTTGAAGTCCCGGCGCGCCATAAGGATGGCCGCGATCTCGTGATCGAGATCCGATCATCCCTGTTTACTGACAGTGACAGGAATGTAACCGGATTCCGGGGTGTGGCCCGGGACGTTACGGAAAAGAAAAAAAGCGAAGAAGTCGTGCGTCGGGCGCGTCGCAAACTTACGCTTATGACCGGCATTACCCGCCATGACATCCTGAACAATATTATGGCTGTGCTTGGATTATTGCGACAGGTAAAGAAGGACTCACCTGTTCCGGAGATGACGGCGTTTATTGAAAAACTGGAGAGGAGGACGAAGCTGATCCGGCAGCAGATTGAGTTCACTCGGATCTATGAGAAACTCGGCACTCAGGACCCCTGCTGGCAGGATCTCCATGCACTTATATCCCGACTCCAGGTCCCGTTTGGAATCGCTCTTTCTGACACCAGTGCCGGTATAGAGATCCTCAGTGATATGATGCTCTGGAATGTCTTTGAAAACCTGCTGGACAATTCCATGCGCCATGGGGGCGATGTTACAGAAATAAAGATCAGTACATGGGAAACCGGCTCCGGGCTGGTTGTCATGTACGAGGACAATGGTATCGGCATCCCGGCCGATGAAAAGGAGAAGATCTTTGAGCGGGGTTATGGGAAGAATACGGGACTCGGGCTGTTCCTTGTCCGGGAGATCCTTGCCCTGACTGGTATTGCAATCCATGAGACCGGTCAGCCCGGCCGCGGAGTCCGGTTTGAGATGGCCATCCCGAAGGGATCATACCGGTTTACGAAGTCCATCTGAAATCCAATACCTGCCCCGGCACCGGCGTACTGCTTTGCATATTTACATACCTATCATCCGCTTTACAAGATTTTTCAAAGGAATCTAAAAAAAATTCATTTACCATCGTAAATGCAGTTATGCTTGGCATAACCCAATACCTATGGTCTCTCTTATTGTATGTTTCTTAAGAATTCTCAATAAAAACAGGTATCGATTCATGTACTCCCTCCTCTATGTTGATGACGAGCCGGGACTCCTGGAAATTGCCAGGACATTTCTCGAGAAATCAGGGGAATTTTCTGTCGATGTCCATACGTCAGCGCAGGACGCGCTTGCTACGGACAAGTTCTCATCCTACGATGCAATCATCTCCGATTACCAGATGCCGGAGATGGATGGCATAGCTTTTCTCAAAGAGGTCAGGTTCCGTTTCGGTACTATCCCGTTCATTCTCTTTACCGGAAGGGGGAGAGAGGAAGTAGTGATCGAGGCAATCAACAACGGCGCTGATTTCTACCTCCAGAAGGGCGGTGATCCCCGTGCACAATTCGCCGAACTCATGCATAAGATCCGGCAGGCTATAACCCGGCGGCAGGCCCAGAACGAACTCAAGGCAGCGTACGAACGTATCACCGCGTCTGAGGAAGAGCTTCGCAGCCAGCTCGATGAGATAATTAAGGCCCAGCAGGACCGGGAAAAGACTGAAAAAAATTTCCGTAACCTTGTCGATAACGCTCCGGATGCAATTTATATCCAAACCAATAACCGGTTTGTCTATCTCAACAACGCGGCGCTCCGGCTGCTCGGCGCAACCTCCGCCGGCCAGTTGCTGGGAAAGAATACATTCGACTGCATCCACCCCTCGTTCCACGAATGCATTCGGGAGCGGGTGAAAAGGCTAACCATTGATATAAAACCTGTCGAACTGCTGGATGAGGTCTACCTGAAACTTAACGGAACTCCCGTGGATGTGGAAGTTACCGCAGTTCCGTTCCAGTATGAAGGCGAACATGGTGCCTTGGTAATTGTCCGCGACGTCACTATCAGGAAACGTGCTGAAGCCGAACTCCGGGCAGCCTACGAACAAATCAGCGCTGCGGAAGAGGAACTTCGCGGCCAGTACGAGGAACTGGCACAGAGCGAACAGAAAGTCCGGGAGAGTGAGGAGAAGTTCCGCGAACTGGCCGAACTCCTGCCCCAGACAGTCTTTGAGATGGACCTCGATCTCCGGATCACGTTCGCGAACCGTTTTGCACTGGCAACATTCGGCCTTGCCAGAGAGGATATTGATAAAGGGATTTTCGCGCTCTCGTATATCGATCCAGCCCACCATGAGCGTGTCCGGAATAATTTTAAGGCGATAGCCGGTGGAGAGCCGGCTGAGATTCAGGAATACACACTCTCTAAAAAGGACGGAAGCATCTTTACTGTTCTTCTGTATGCCGCACCTGTCTTCAGGGCCGGAAGACTGGAGGGATTCCGTGGAATTCTCATCGATATCTCCGATCGGAAACGGGCGGAAGACGCACTGCGCGAAAGCGAGGAGAAGTACCGGATGCTGGTTGAAGTCAACCAGGATATCATTTATTCTCTTGATCTTGATGGTACAATTCTCTATATGAGTCCGCAGACTTCCGACCAGCTCGGGTACCGGCCCGATGAGATGGAAGGGAAAAACTTCGAATGGTTCATCCACCCTGATGACGTCGGAATGCTTGTCAGCCATATAGGCGAGCCTTTCAAGGCAGGGCACCTTGGGCCGTCCGACCAGTTCAGGGTTCGCAGGAATGACGGCACTTACCGCTGGTACGAGGACAAATCCATCTATACCGTTGACCGCAGCGGCAGGAAAATCATAGTCGGGACGATAAGGGACATCACGGAACAGAAAAATGCCCGGGACGAACTTTTGAGCGCTTACGAACAGCTCACTGCAGCTGATGAAGAGCTTCGCGGCCAGTATGATGAACTGGCCCTGACAAGCGAGAGGCTCCGGGAGAGCGAGGAGAAGTACCGGATGCTTGTCGAGACAACAAGCGACTTCATCTGGGAGGTGGATGCAGCCGCGGTATATACGTACGTTAGCCCGAAAGTCAGGGAGATGCTCGGGTATGAGCCTGAGGAGATGGTCGGGAAAACCCCGTTTGACTTTATGCCGCCTGATGAGGCACGACGGGTTGCTGCCGATTTCAACCGGTGTGTTGAATCCCGGATCCCAATCATCACTCTTGAGAACAAGAATCTCCGGAAAGACGGTTCGGTAGTAATTCTGGAAACAAGCGGAATACCCCGGTATACAGAAGACGGAATGTTTGCAGGGTACCGCGGTATCGACAGGGATGTATCAGATCGTAAATCTACGGAAGAAGCATTGCGTGCGAGCGAGGAGACGTTCCGCAGGGTGATCGAGGGAGCACCGGAAGCCATCTATATCGGCGTGGACTGGAAGTTTGTTTACCTGAACCCGGCTGCAGTCAGGCTCTTTGGGGCCTCTTCCAGTGAGCAGCTGGGGGGAACCCCGTTCATGAACCTGATCCATCCAAGATTCCACGACAAAATCAGGAGTCGGGTTCATCAGCTCTATGATGAGCGGGCCCCTGTTCCGCTCCTTGAAGAGGTGTACATCCGGCTTGACGGAACTGAGATTGATGTCGAGGTCTCCTCGGTGCCATTCAGGTTTGCGGGCAATGACGGAGCCCTCGTTTTTATCCGCGACATAACCGACAGGAAAAAGGCCGAAAAGGGACTGAAAGAGAGCGAAGATCGTTACCGGCGGCTTATCTCCCACTCCTTTGATGCGGTCATTATCCATCAGGAGGGCAGGATCGTGCTCGCCAATGACGCCGCTCTCCGGATCATCGGAGCAGCCCCAGATGCCGATCTTATTGGAACACCAATATTTTCTTTTGTCCATCCCGATTTCAGGGGTCTGGTGGCAAAGCGGGTTGAGGAGATGCTCACGCCTCCGGGGCGTACTGTGCCTCTTGTCGAAGAGAAATTTATCCGCCTCGATGGAACATTCGTTGATGTCGAGGTGATGGAATCAGCCACGCAACATGAAGGAAAACCGGCAGTCATGGTGGTCTTCCGTGACATTACCGACCGCAAGGTTGCAGAATCTGCCCTCAGGGAGAGTGAACTGAGGTACAGGAGTATTATTGAGGGTATAGAGGACGGTTTTGTAAGGACGGATAATGATGGCCGGATCACGATGGCAAGCCCTTCGGTGGCGCACATGATGGGTTACGATTCGGCTGAAGAAATAATCGGCAGACCGATCATCTCATTCTACCGCATGGGCGAAAACAGGCAGGCGCTGATGGACCAGATGGGGAAGGAGAAGAATGTCCGTGATTATGAGATGGAGTTCATCAGAAAGGATGGCACAGTTTTCTGGGCATCGCTTAGTGCCAAGTTCCGATATGGCGAAAATAACGAGATTCTGGGGACGGAGGCGGTTATCCGGGATATTTCAGAGCGGAAGCGTATGGAGAATGCAATCCGTGACATCAACCGGAAACTCAGCCTCTTAAACAGGGTCACAACGCACGATGTTGCCAACCAGCTGACCGTCCTTCGGGGCTATATCCAGCTCGCCGGCATGAAAAGTCCCGATTCTGATATGACAAACCTTCTTACCAAGATTGATACTGCAGCAGAGGTAATAGCCCGTCAGATCGAATTTACCCGGGCTTATCAGGATCTTGGTGCCAGGGAACCAGTATGGCAGGATGTCGGGAAAATACTTGCCCATTGCCACCAGCCCGCCATCCACCTGAGTGCGGCGGAGGTTTCCGGGGTCGAGATACTGGCCGACCCTATGCTCCATATGGTCTTTTCCAACCTGATGGATAACACGGTCAGGCACGGTAAACGGACGACCCGCGTGACCGTTCGGGCATCGGAAGACGGCAAAGGCCTGACGGTTTTCTGGGAGGACAATGGCATCGGTATCCCGTATGAAGAGAAGGAAAAAATCTTCGAACAGGGATTCGGGAAAAACACAGGCTTCGGACTGTTCATTGTCCGGGAGATCCTCTCTCTGACCGGGATTACAATCCGGGAGACCGGTGAGCCGGGCAGCGGCGCCAGGTTTGAGATGATGGTTCCGAAGAGCTCGTACCGTATCGGGGCATCCCTATGAAAATCGTTACATCCTGTTTGAAATCACAGTATTGCATGGCATATTCCGGCACTCTACTATATAGTTTAAATAAGTCTTTGAGAATCCGGATAGTGCAGGTATCATCACATGTACTCCCTCCTCTACGTTGATGATGAGCCGGGTCTGCTGGAAATTGCCAAGGTTTTTCTGGAAAAAACCGGGGAGTTTTCAGTTGATATCTACACATCAGCGCAGGATGCCCTGAACTCCGGGGCTATCTCGTCCTGCGATGCCATAATTTCTGATTACCTTATGCCGGAAACGGATGGCATCGCCTTTTTAAAGACCGTCAGAAAACGGCACGGGGACATCCCATTTATTCTCTTTACCGGTAAAGGGCGGGAGGAAGTCGTGATCCAGGCGATCAACAACGGGGCGGATTTCTACCTCCAGAAAGGCGGAGACCCGAAAGCCCAGTTCGCCGAACTTATGCACAAGATCCGGCAGGCGATAGCCCGGCGCCGGGCTGAGCGATCGCTCGTGGAATCAGAGAAGCGGCTTTCCGACATCATCAACTTCCTGCCGGACGCCACGTTTGCCATCGACCGGTCCGGCCGCGTGATTGCATGGAACCGTGCAATCGAGGAGATGACCGGTGTTGCCGCCGCCGAAATCCTGGGGAAGGGGGAGTACGAGTACGCGATCCCGTTCTATGGTACGCGGAGGAAGATCCTCATTGACCTGATCTTCGAACCTGACGACGTTATTGCGAAAAATTATGCCCATATCATCCATGACAAGGATATCCTCATTGCCGATACAACGTTGCCACGGCCGAAAGGCAGGGTTGTTACCCTGATGGGCAAGGCAAGTCCTCTCTACGACCGGAATGGCAACATTGTCGGTGCAATCGAGTCCATCCGCGATATTACTGAATTGAAGATGGCGGAAGAAAAACTGCTCCATGCCAAGAAAGACTGGGAGACTATCTTTCGGGCAATTGGGCACCCCGCTCTTGTCCTTGATGCCCGGAATCGCATTATCGATGCAAATGACGCCACGCTTAAAGTAACCGGTAAGTCTCTTGCAGACCTGAAGGGAAAACGCTGCTACGAGGTATTCCATGCCCCGGGTTTAGAACAACCCCCCGACAACTGTCCGTTCGAGCAGCTCAAAAAGACCGGCAGCTCCGAGACAGCGGAGACCGAGATCGAAGCCCTGAACGGGTATTATTCGGTCAATTGTACACCGGTTTATGGCGCCGATGGCAAGCTCGAGAAGGTGATCCATATTGCTATGGATGTCACGGAGCGGCGACGGGTAGAGAATGCCCTGCGGCAGGCCAATGTTGTCATGGAGAACAGCCCGGTAGTACTCTTCCGCTGGAAGGCAGAAGAAGGCTGGCCGGTTGCCTATGTCTCTCAGAACGTCGTCCAGTTTGGTTATTCCCCCGAAGAGCTGCTCTCAGGCGCCATACCCTATTCCTCCATGGTGCATCCGGATGATCTTGAACGGGTGGCTTTGGAGGTTCAGAATTATTCGGATGAGGGTACTGACCAGTTCCAGCAGGAGTACCGAATTAAAACCCGCAATGGTGATACCCGCTGGATTGATGATCGTACTGTAATCGAGCGCGACGCATCCGGACAAATCACGCACTACCAGGGCATTATCATAGACATTACCGACCGCAAGAAGTATGAAACCGAACTCCGTGCCGCTTACGAACAGATAACTGCTTCCGAAGAAGAATTGCGCGGGCAGTACGAGGCACTGGCACGGGGCGAGCAGCGGATCCGGGACAGCGAGGCCGAGTACCGCAATGTCCTTCGGACTGCAATGGACGGATTCTGTATCATCGACATGTCCGGCTCGTTCATCGATGTCAATGACGCATTCTGCACGATGCTCGGTTACTCCCGCGGGGAAGTACTTACCCTTTCACTTCCCAAGGTGGAAGTCAGGGAAACCCCGGAAGAGATCGCCAGCCACATCAGGGAGATCATCAGGAAAGGCGAGGACCGGTTCGAAACAAAATTCCGTCGTAAAGATGGCAGGATCATCGATACAGAGGTAAGTGTTGTCTACACCCGGACCAATGGCGGCCGTTTTCTCACGTTCAGCCGGGACATCACAGATCGGAAAACCATGGAAAAAACGCTCCGCGAGAGCGAGGAAAAGTACAGGTCCCTCGTGGAAGTCTCCCCTGTTGCCGTTGCCGTGCACCGCGGCGGAACGATCATCTATGTGAACCCGGAGGCCGTCCGGCTCGCGAAGGCCGGATGTGCCGAAGATCTCGTCGGGAAGGAAATCATCTCATTCATTCATCCTGATTACAGGCAAAAGGCGCTTGAGGATTTACGCCGGATAGCTGAGGAAGGCAGGATAATTCCTCTCCAGGAAGAGCAGTTCCTTACGGTTACCGGTGAACCGTTCACTGTCGAGGTCGTGGCGAAACGGATCCTGTACGAAGGTTTACCCTCCGTATTAGTTGCATTCCGGGATATCACCGAACGCAAGAAGGCAGAGGAAGCGCTTCGGGAGACCGGGAGACGGTTGCAGGAAGCCCAGGAGATGGCGCACCTGGGTTTCTGGACCTGGGATGTTGCGACGGGACAGGTCGAATGGTCTGACGAGGTTTTCAGGATCTTCGGGCTCGATCCCAAAAAATTCACTCCGCAGATCGATTCTATCCTTGCGCTCTCCCCGTGGCCCGAAGAGCAGCAGCGCGGTGCGGAACTGATCCGGAAAGCAACGGTGTCCCGCGAGCCGGGCACATATGAACAACGGTTCCTCCGGCCGGATAAAAGCATCGGATATTACTACTCTACCTTCCAGGGCAGGTATGATGACGCCGGCAATCTCATTTCCATCATCGGGACTGTACTGGACATTACCGAACGCAAGAAGACCGAAGAGGCGCTCCGCGAGAGCGAGCAGAATTACCGCCTCCTCTTCGAGACCGCATCGGAAGGCATCCTTGTCGCGCAGGGCGACCGCATGGTGTACGTCAACGCTGCGATGATCCGGCTCCTCGGTTACCCGGAGGATGTCATCACATCAAGGCCGTTTACCGATTTCATCCATCCCGATGACCGCGAGCTTGTCCTCTCCCGCCACCTCCAGCGCATGAGGGGAGAGGCACCTCCCACCGGTTACATTTTCAGGATCATCACGCAGGAAGGGCAGGAGAAATGGGTCCGGATCAGCTCGACGCGGATGAACTGGTCCCAAAAACCCGCTTCGCTCAGTTACCTCACGGATGTCACGGAGCAAAAAAAGGCTGAAGAGCGCCTTATTGCCGCCAACAGGGAATATATCGCCCTGCTCGACCAGATCCAAGACGTATATTACCGGAGCGATAATGAGGGCAGGCTGGTTAAGGCCAGCCAGTCCTGGGCAAAACTCCTCGGCTATAACGATGTCTCCGAATGCATCGGGAAAAGTATTACAGACGAATTCTACATCAACCCGGCTGACCGTGAAAGGTTCCTCGAAGAGATCAACCGGAACGGGAAAGTCACCGATTACGAAATCCTGTTGAAAAAGAAGGACGGGACGCCGGTGCTTGTGGAGACCAGCAGCCACCTCTCGTTCGATTCTGCGGGGAATATTACCGGTATCGAAGGCACGTTCCGCGATATTACCGACCGGAAAAACACGGAAAAAGCACTCCGCGAGAGCGAGATCAAGTTCCGCGCCATTGTCGACCATTCCTTTGAGTTCATCGGCCTCCTGACACCTGATGGTGCCCTGGTCGAAGCCAACGAATCAGCGCTGGCATTTGCTGGGATTTCTAAATCCGAAGTACTGAACCGGCCGTTCTGGGAGACCCCCTGGTGGACGCATTCTCCGGAACTCCAGGATAAACTCAGGGACGCCATTATACGCGCTGCATCCGGCGAGACCGTCAGGTTCGAAGTTCCCCTCCGTGATGCGCACGGACAGACTGCCGATTTTGACTTCTCGTTAAAACCGGTCATGGATCCGGCTGGCAGGATCCAGTACCTGATCCCGGAAGCCCGGGATATCACGGCACAGAAACGGGCGGAAGAGGCGCTCGAAAAGCGCCTCATTGCCCTGACACAGCCACTGGAAGATACGGGAATTGCCTTTGAGGATCTCTTCAATATCGAAGAGATCCAGCGCCTGCAGGATGAGTTTGCGAAAGCTACCGGGGTAGCCGTGCTACTCACCCGCCCGGACGGCACGCCGATAACAAGACCGAGCAACTTCTGCCGGTTATGCGGCGAGATCGTGCGGAGCACCGAAACGGGAAGGCTGCGATGCCAGAAATCTGATTCCGTTCTCGGGGAATTCCATGAGGGGGGGCCGTTCGTGCATACCTGCCTTTCCGCCGGCCTTTGGGGGGCCGGGGCAAGCATTGTGCTTGGCGGCAGGCACATCGCCAACTGGCTGATCGGGCAGGTACGCAACGAGGCCCAGACAGAGGAGGGGATGCGGGCATATGCGCGGGAGCTCGGTGTCGATGAGGAGGAGTTCATCAGGGCATTCCTTGAAGTTCCCGTAATGTCCCCGGAGCAGTTCGGGGCTGTCGCACAGTCGCTCTACATCCTTGCAAACCAGTTGTCCAGATATGCATACCAGAATGTGCAGCAGGCCCGTTTCATCACCGAGCGGAAAAAGGCCGAAAAGGCGCTGCGGGAGAGCGAGGAACGATACCGGCTGCTCGTGGAGAATATCCCCTTTGGCATCACTCTGATCGATGCGGAACACCGGGTCATTCTTTCGAATGCCGCCCAGGGGCAGATGTTCCACACGGACCCTGGATCATGGGTCGGGAAATACTGCTACCGGGAATTTGAGAAGCGCGATGCCGTGTGCCCGCACTGTCCCGGGACCAGAGCAATGGCCACAGGAATGTGTCATGATGTGGAGACCGCGGGTATCAGGGATGATGGAACCAGGTTCAATGCCCGTATCCATGCTATCCCCCTGCCGGATCCTGAGGGGCGTATCACAGGGTTTATTGAAATTGTCGACGACATTACCGAGCGGAAAAAGGCCGAAGAGGCGCTGCGGGAGAGCGAGGAGAAGTACCGCGCACTGGTCGAGGCAACCGGTACGGGATTTGTTATCATCGACGAACGGGGAAAGGTACTGGATGCGAACCAGGAATATGTCCGTCTTACGGGCCATGCTACGCTTGATGAGATTGCCGGAAGAAGCGTCCTGGAATGGACAGCCGATTACGAGAAAGAGAAAAATACTGAAGCGGTACGGCAGTGTCTTCGGGACGGATTTATCCATAACTTAGAGATCGATTACACTGATGCTTCCGGAACCATCACTCCGATCGAGATCAATGCGACCGTTCTGAAATCCGGGGACTCCCTTCAGATACTTACGCTTTGCCGGGACATCACCGACCGCAAGAGGGTTGAAACTGAACTCCGGGAGAAGACCGAGGAACTGGACCGGTTCTTTACGGCAAGCCTCGACCTTTTCTGTATCGCGGATACAGACGGGTACTTCCGGCGGCTGAACCCCGAATGGGAACGGACGCTCGGGTACTCGCTTGCCGAGCTTGAAGGCCACCGGTTCCTCGATTTCGTGCATCCCGATGACCAGGCAGCCACGCTGGCCGCTGTTTCCGACCTGCGCAACAAGAAGGAAGTGATTAACTTCACGAACCGTTACCGCCATAAAAACGGGGAATACCGGTGGATCGAATGGCGATCCTACCCGACGGGGAACCTGATCTTTGCCGCAGCCAGGGACATCACAGCACGCCATCTTTCCGCGGAGTACACTGCCCGGATCAGTGCGCTCAAGCAGGACATGCTCGGCGTCGCACCGCTGGAAGAGAAACTGAAAAAGATTACGGACTGCATTGTCGATCTGTTTGGCGCCGAATTTGCACGGATCTGGATCAACGGGCCCGGGGACCTCTGCAATCAGGGGTGTGTCCATGCACTGGTCGCTGAGGGCCCGGCCGCGTGTCAGGACCGCACTGCCTGCCTGCACCTCGTTGCCAGCTCAGGGCGGTACACCCATATTGATGAAGGTATCAGCAGGGTACCGTATGGGGTGACCAGTATTGGCAATATCACACAAGGTAATGACCCCTTCTATATCACCAACGATGTAGCCCATGACACGGTTGTCCGCGACCATGAATGGGCGGTTTCACTGGGCCTGGTCTCCTTTGCAGGGTTCAAGCTGGTATCTCCGGAAGGAAAACCGATCGGGATTCTTGCCCTTTTCAGCCGGCAGCCGATAAATACGGATATCGCCGTGTTCCTGGAAGACCTTGCGACAACGGCATCACAGGTTATCGGTACCGGAATTGTGGAGAGGACTCTTGCCGAAAGCGAGGAGAAATACCGGACGCTTATCGAACAGAGCCAGGACGGGGTGGCGATTGTCCAGGACGAACGGCTCGTCTTTGCCAACCGGGCATTATCATCGATGATCGGCTATTTTGAGGAGGAAATTCTCGGTCATCCTATCGATGAATTCCTCGCCCCGGAGGATCTTGGAAGGGTCATGGCCCTGCACCGCGAAAGGATGGGCGGCGGGCAGGCCCCGTCATCGTACGAATTCGCACTCCTCCACAAGGATGGCAAAAGCCGTGTCATCACGAAGATGAACGCCGGGAAAGCGATAATCGGTGGAAAACCGGCAATGATCGCAACGTTCCATAATATAACAAAAGAACGGGAACGGGAGGAAGCCCTCAGGGAGAGCGAGGCCCGGCTGAGATCGATCCTTCGCGGGTCTCCGGTATTACAGTTCGTCATTGACCGCAACCATAAGGTCATCTCGTGGAACAAGGCGATCGAGGAGTACAGCGGGATTAAGGCCGAGGAGATCCTCGGTACCGACCAGCAGTGGCGGGCGTTCTACAGGGAGAAGCGGCCGGTGCTTGCCGACCTGCTCGTTGACGGCAGGATAGATCTCGTCCCTGAATTGTATGCCGGGAAGTACAGCAAATCCGAACTTGTCGAAGGTGCCTATGAAGCAACTGATTTCTTCCCGGAGATGGGCATATCGGGAATCTGGCTCCATTTCACTGCAGCCCCGATTGTGGATCCGGTGGGAACCATCATCGGGTCGGTCGAAACGCTTGAGGACATCACAGAGCGGCAGAGAGCCGAAGAATCGCTGAAAAAGAGCGAGGAGCAGTATAAGCAGATCTTTAAATCGTTTATCGACATTTACTACGAGACCGACAGAAACGGGATTATAACGGTACTCTCTCCCTCCGTTTATCCTATGTCCGGCTGGAAACCGGAAGACCTGATAGGAAAACCGGTCTCGGTCCTTTACGTCAACCCGTCCGAACGGCAGGTGCTTCTCGAACGGCTGAAGCGCGAACACGCGGTACATGGGTTCGAGGTGGAGCTGAAAAAACGGGACGGCACACCAATCCCGGTTTCTGTCAACGCCCAGATACGGTATAACCCGGCAGGGGAACCGGACGGAATTACTGGTTCGATCCGGGATATCACGAACGATATACTGGCGCGAAAAAAATTACAGGAGAGCGAGCGGCAGTACCGGAGTATTATCGAAAATATCCAGGACGCATTCATCCGTACCAACAGGGACGGGCAAATCATCATTGCCAGCCCGTCTGCGGCAACATTGACCGGTTACGGTTCTGTTGACGAGATGATTGGTACGCCTTTCTTGTCATTATTCAGGTTCGCTGAAGACTTCCAGACCCTCCGGGAGATGATTATGGTGGAGAGGCACGTCCGCGACTACGAGGTCGAGTTTGAAAGGAAGGATGGTTCCGCCTTCTGGGTGGCGGTCAGCGCCCATCTCCTGTCTGAAGAGCAGGGAAGTACCCTTGGACTTGAGGGTATTGTCCGTGATATATCTGAACGCAGGAGAATGGAAAACGCGATACGCGAGGCCAACCGGAAACTCAATCTTTTAAACAGCGTAACAAGGCATGACGTTGCGAACCAGCTGACGGCGCTTCGGGGTTATACGCAGATCGCCTCGATAAGGAAACCCGAGCCTGTCATCGCCGACCTTCTCGCGAAGATTGATGCAGCAGCAGCCACAATCGCCAGCCAGATCGAGTTCACGAAGATCTACCAGGAGATGGGATTGAAAGCTCCGGCATGGTTCCAAATCGAAGAGGTTGTGACACAGGCTGGCAACAGTCTGGTAAAATTCTCCACAACCTGCCGGAAATACGAGATCTTTGCCGATCCGATGCTCGGACGTGTCTTCTTTAACCTGTTCGATAACTCCGTCCGGCACGGCGAGAAGGTTACTGCAATCACTGTCCGCTGCGAGCGGGCACCGGGCGGGCTGGTGATCATCGTTGAAGATGACGGGATTGGAATTCTATCTGGAGAAAAAGAGAAGATCTTCGAGAAAGGATTCGGGAAAAATACCGGCTTCGGCCTATTCCTCGCAAGGGAAGTCCTCTCGCTCACCGGCATCACGATCCGCGAGACCGGGATCCCGGGAAGAGGGGCGCGGTTCGAGATCCTTGTACCGAAAGGGCTGCACCGCTTCGTATCGCCAACGACTCCCGCATCGCAGGAATAAGCGGCCTCCATTACCGGGGATTTGTGGGACGAACC
Source organism: Methanoregula sp. PtaU1.Bin051 (assembly GCA_002067895.1). Taxonomy (GTDB): domain Archaea; phylum Halobacteriota; class Methanomicrobia; order Methanomicrobiales; family Methanospirillaceae; genus MVRE01. The sequence goes on from MVRE01000006.1 coordinate 45,079, forward strand.
CTCAGACAGATCCGGTGCTGAACGGAATTATCCTCCCCTCCCGGGTCACCAGGAGTGCTCCCGCACCTTTTTTACATGCCCCGCCCTGTAATGGTACAGGGAGAACCATGGCAATCGACTGGTACAATGAGTTCGTCGACCTGAACTACACGCCGGCAAAGGACGATCTTGTCTGTCTTTTCTCTTTCGAGCCGGCCGCCGGCATCAGCACGGAGGAGGCGGTTGGCCGGATCGCGTCCGAGAGCTCGACAGGGACTTGGACAACGCTCTTTACGATGCCGCCGCGGATGAAGAGACTGCAGGCAACGGCGTTTGACATTGAAGGGAATTTCGTAAAAATTGCGTATCCTCTCGCGCTCTGGGAGGAGGGTAACGCAGTCCAGCTCTTAAGCGGGATTGCCGGGAATATTTTCGGGATGAAGGCGCTTTCCAACCTCCGGCTCATCGACGCCACGCTGCCGCAGGCATACCTGAAACATTTCAAAGGCCCGCACTTCGGGAATAACGGCATCCGGAAGATGATGGGCATCCGCAACCGCCCCCTGACCGGCGCTGTGCCGAAGCCCAAGATCGGATTTACGGCAAAGGAGCACGCGGAGGTCGGGTACGAGACCTGGATGGGCGGGTTCGACTTCGTAAAGGACGACGAGAACTTAACATCCACCTCATTCAACCGGTTCGAGGACCGCGTAAACCTGATGGCCCGGAAACGCGAGAAGGCGGAGAAGGAGACCGGGGAGAAGAAGTCCGCGTTCATCAATATCACGGCCGATGTGGAGACGATGAAGGAGCGTGCCGACCTCCTCGCGGAATACGGGTGGAACTACGCGATGATCGATGTCGTTGTCGCGGGGACGGCCGGCGTAATGACAATGCGTGATTACTGCTCGGACCTGAACCTTGCCATCCACGCCCACCGGGCCATGCACGCGGCGTTCGACCGGAACCGTCAGCACGGGATCACGATGTACTTCCTCGCAAAGATCATGCGGCTTGTCGGCGTATCGCAGATCCATACCGGGACCGCGGTCGGGAAACTGGAGGGGACGAAGAAGGAGTCCATGATGCTTGCGGATCTCCTGCGGGAGCAGAAGATTGCGGCCGACGACAACCTCTGCCTCGCGCAGGACTGGGGGAAGATCAAATCGGCGTTCCCTGTCTCATCGGGCGGTTTGCATCCCGGCCTCGTGCCTGACGTGCTGGATATCTACGGCACCGAGCTCGTGCTCCTCGTCTCCGGCGGCATCCACGGCCACCCGAAAGGGACCCGGGCCGGCGCGAAGGCGACGATGCAGGCGATCGAGGCATGGCAGGACGGCGTCACGCTAAACGAGAAGGCGAAGAAGGCAAAGGAGCTGAAACAGGCCCTTGAGAAGTGGGGATACTACAAGCCGAAATGAAGATCGCGGACTGTTCTTTTTATCATAACGATAATTTCTCGGTTAATTATCCTCCCGGAACAGTGCCGGGTTCTGCCTGCGTATCCACCAGCGCCGGACCAATATACCGCCGCTGATGAAGAGCAATCCTGCCCCGACGGCAATCATGAGGTGCAGAGCCGAAAGCCCGCCATCTGCCGGCTTTCCAGCCGGCAGGGCCGTTGTCATGGAGGTAACCTGTGCAGCCGGGATAATGGTCCCTGCAGTCGTGGGGACTTCTGTCCCTGCTGCATGTGCCGGATCATAATCCGGGAGGATGGTCCCCGCCGGCGTTGCATTCCCCGGATCCTCCGGGCTTATGCCAGCCTGCCCGGTGATCGCAAACCGCGAGAAACCGGAGCCGGTGGCAGTGAAATAAGCAAGACCGTTCCTTACGGCATCAAAGGTTGTGGGGAGTGCCTGCCAGCCATCACCGACATTGTGGTACAAAACTATATTGCCGGGAGTGAGCTGGTGTTCGTCAAGCCATGACTGCGGGACGAAGAACCGGATGCTCACCTTTGTTATCCCGGTGAAGCGGGCGGGAGTGATCTCCGCGTACTCGTAGACCAGTCCCGGGGGCGGAGGGACGCCGTTGCCGGGCCCGCTGGCTTCTTTAGCGGTTACAATAATATCACCGACTCCGATACCGGTAACCTCTGCATGGATAATTGATGTATGACCGGCCTGGCCGACATTCACCGAAACGGTCTGAGGGGTTCCCGGTGCCTGCTTCGGTCGCGGGCCGTTCTCTTCGCCCCCGTTATCGGGCGGCGGGTCCATTGACGGATAATATACAGAGAAACCGCCGGAGAGCACGGCAAAGAACCCGCGCGGGTTGGTGACCACGACATTATACAGGCCGGTAATTTTATCGGTGAGATCGAACGTGCCGGTGATCTTTGTGGGCGTAACAACGGTCACACCGGTTGCGGGAATGTTTCCTACGTTTACGATCTCAAGCGCATCGCTGGAATAACTTGCAACGTACGCGTAATTCCCGGATACAAAGGCGCTTTGCGGGCTGTCAAGGAGCGCTCCCCCGGCGCCGTCTATGATACTACCCTTGTGGGAGGGGTTGGCCGGGTCGGAGACATCAACGATCTCGAGCGCGTCGCTGACTTCACTTACCACGTATGCATAGTTTCCGGCCACGTAGACACTTTTCGGGCCGTCGAGGAGTGCCCCCCGGCACCATGTGTGATGCTCCCCTTGTGGGCGGGGTTAGCCGGGTCGGAGACATCAACGATCTCAAGCGCGTCGCTGATACGACTTGCCACGTACGCGTAATTCCCGGCCACAAAAACGCTCTCCGGGCCGTCAAGGAGCGCCCCTCCGGAACCACTCCGGAGCGTGCCCTTGTGGGCGGGATATGCCGGGTCGGAGATATCCACGATCTCCAGCGCAAAGCTGTTGCCGCTTGCCACGTACGCGAAATTGCCGGAGACAAAGACGCTCCATGGGCGATCCAGCAGAGGTCCGCCGTCACCGTCAATGATTTTTCCCTTGTGGACCGGGTTGACGTTTGCCGGGGTCAGCATCGCTGTCGCGCCGGCTTCGAAACCAGTGCCGGCAAGCTCCGTGATAAAGACCGGTGCAGTGTTGGCCCCGGCCGCTGGCGTGATCCCGGTGACGGTGGGGAGACCGGCTGCTGCGGGGCCTGCAAGCAGCAGGAGAACTGAAATAAAAAGGCAGGATGATACGAGGTGCGGGCGCATGGGGAAGGTCGCATTACGGATTTTCAGAGTGCGACCGGCGTACACCCCGGTCTCCATACCCGCAGGGACTACAACTCTCTGACGTCCTTGTCGATCCATGCATGCGTGACGCGTTACCGAAACCAATATTCCGCCCTGATAAAAATATGATCGGATTACTTAACAAATTGTAAAGGCTAATGTATATGATATATATTTGCATTTTTTCCAAGGTCTGCGCGAAATATCTCATCCTTAATTGAAACAACTTGTTTTTCCTGACGCGGATGTGATTGTAATGAAAATAATTCAGGGCTTCGCTCATTATCAGCGGACGATTGTTGCGATAAAACTGTAAAAAATTTTCTTGCCGGATGCCCTCGATATCTACGGCACCGAGCTCGTGCTCCTCGTCTCCGGGGGCCTCCACGGCCAACTGAACAATTATATAAGTGTATAAGCAAACACTTATACAGAATCCATGGAACCCTGCAACAAGTGCGAAGTATGCGACAAGCTCTGCGAGATCGTCCCGGAGATAGCCGGGACATTCAAATCCCTTGGGGACTTAACCCGGCTCCAGATCATCTACCATCTTGCAACCGATACGAGCGGGACGCTCGGCGTATCCGATCTCGCGGAACGGCTCGGGGTTTCCCAGCCCGCAGTCTCCCAGCACTTAAAGGTGCTCAGGGCAGAGGGGCTTGTCGACTCGCGCCGCGAGGGGTTCTATATCTATTACACGATCAACCGCGAGCGGATGGTACAGTTCCGTGAACATTTCGATCTCATGTACACAAGCGTGATGGAGAAGTGCAACCGCGAACTTGTACGGAAATCGACCCGCGATCGCGGTATTAAGGCCTGCGTTATCTTCTATTCGTTCTCCGGCACAACGCGGACTATTGCCGAAGGGATCCGGAACGCGGGCGGGTGCGATCTTATCGAGGTTAAGACAAAGACCCCGTACTCGTCGTTCACCGCGTACACGACCGGCGTCCTGCGCTCGCGGAAGAAGGCCTGCGATGCAATCGAACCTGAGGAGATCGATGTCTCGGGCTACGATCTCCTGATCATCGGCACGCCGGTCTGGGCATGGAGACCCGCACCGGCCATCAATGCCGCGGTAAAGGCAATGAGAGGATGTGAAGGGAAAACAGCCGTAATCTTCGTGACCTGCTGCAACCAGCCCGGTGAAGCCCTGCCAGTCCTCAGCAAAGCGCTTTCGGATCGCGGGGTGTCGGTTGCAGCTGCAATCAGCCTTTGTGCAGAGGATACGAAAAAATCCGATGCCGGGGGCGAACTCCTCCGGCGGATCATCGCGGCCGACCCGCTGAAAGGGACGGGCGAAGGAACAACTACGCAGGGTGTGAAAGTATGAAAACGATCATCTACTACTTCACCGGTACTGGCAACTCGCTTGCTGCTGCAAAAAAGATCGCCGCAGCGCTGGGTAAGACAGAACTAGTGCCGATAGCAACGCTGATGGATACCCCGGGCGATATCATGCCTGCGGCGGAACGGGTCGGGATTGCATTCCCGGTCTATTTCGCCGGCCTGCCGGCCATGGTGGCGTCGTTTGCGGCACGCCTCCGTTTCCGGGAAGCGGCGTATGTATTTGCCGTTGCAACGTTCGGGGGAGCCGGCGCTGCATCCGCCCTCCGGCAGCTCGACGGGATCCTGCGGGAGAATTCATCGCGCGGGCCCGATGCGGGGTTTGCGGTGAGGATGCCGGGCAACTACATCCTGATGTACGAGTCCCCGAAAGGCGAGAAGCGTGCGGCCATGCTTGCCACAGCTGATGGGGAGATCGCCCGGATAGCGGATGCGGTTCAGAAGTGCCGGAAGCAGGAACTCCCCCGGTCGCTCTTCGAGCAGGTCATCCACGCGCTGATGTACCGCTGGTTCATCAGCCGGGCCAGAGGGAAGGACCGGATATTCACGGTTTCGGAGAAATGCACCGCCTGCGGGACCTGTGTTTCAGTCTGCCCGGCGAAGAACATTGAACTGGTGGACAAAAAACCGGTCTTTTTGCACCACTGCGAGGTCTGCTGCGCATGCATCCACAACTGCCCGGCGCAGGCAATAGAGGCCGGGACAAAGACGGAGCGCCGCCAGCGTTACCGGAACCCGGAGGTCACGGTTGCCGAACTGAAACTCCGGAAGGGAGAATCGCAATGAAGACGACCATCTGCTACTTCACCGCCCCCCCGTACCTGATAGTCGAAGACATGAAATTCCCCCGGGAGGAGAATCCCGCAAAACCATCCTCATAAATAAGAAGGTAAAACCATGGCAGAAAAACCAATAACAACCAAATCTGTATCGTCACGCCAGAATATCCGGAGGATACTGCTCATCATCTCGTTTCTCTTAATCCCCGTAACCATCTTCTACATCTCGCCCATCATCGTTTCGATGGGGGCGGAAAAAGGCATCGTGACCGGCGCCCTGCTGCTCTATATCCTGCTCTTTGTTGCATCGCTGTTCGTCGCCCGCCTCTGGTGCGGGTATCTCTGCCCGATGGGGGCATGGCAGGAGATCTGCTCGCCGGTCATAAAGCGTACCGTTGCGGAGGGCTGGCCCAACCGGATCAAGTATCTCGTGACAGCGCTCTACCTTGCCATGCTGGCTTTCATGTTCAGGAATGCCGGGGGGATCCTTGCTGTCGATCCCTTCTACGGGACGGTGAATGGGATCTCGATCACATCTCTTTCGGTCCTGATGATCGTAGCGATCATCTTTGCATCGATCTTCGTTGTCGCGTTCATTGCCGGCAGGCGCGGGTTCTGCCATGTGTTCTGCCCGATTGCCGGCTTCATGGTCGCAGGCAGGAAGATGCGTAACATCTTCCGGTGGCCGGCCCTCCGGCTTTCCGCCGATGCTTCCCGCTGCATTGACTGTAAAAAGTGCTCGCGGGAATGCCCGATGGGCCTTGACGTGAACGGTATGGTACGGAAAGGAGAGATGGAGAAGGCCGACTGCATCCTCTGCGCAAGCTGCGCCGATACCTGCCCGCAGGGCGCGATCACGTACTCATGGAAGGGCACGTGAGAGAGAAGGAGACCCCATGAAGACGGTCATCTACTACTTCACCGGCACCGGCAACACGCTCGCTGCCGCCCGCGCTCTCGCGACTGAACTTGGCGACACGAAGCTGATCCCGCTGCGGCGGGCGATGTATTACGGGGCACTTGCCCCGAAAGCGGACGCGGTCGGGATCGCGTTCCCCGTCCATTTTCTCGACATGCCGGTAATCGTCCGGCAGTTCGTATTCAACATCCTGTTTGACGGCAGACCGTACGTCTTCGGTCTTGCCACGTGCGGGGAGCGGCCCGGGGGGGCGCTCTACCGGTTGAAGGAACTGCTCGAAGAGAAGACATACACGCTCTCGGCCGGTTTTTCCCTTGTCATGCCCGGGAATTACATCGGACCCGTCGATCTCATGGGCGATGCCCGGCGCCGCGACGAGAAGTATGCTGCCGTACAAGCCCGCATCCCGGAGATAGCCAGCGCAATCCGTGCCCGGGAGATACTGCTGCCTGAAGGAAACAACTCAGGACTCTTAAAGATCGGCGGGCAGATCAGCCGGAAGCTGGCCACTTCCATGTACAATACCCCTAAGCGTCTCCATGCAACGGAGGCGTGCAACCGCTGCGGGATCTGCTCCCGGATCTGCCCCACGCGGAACATCACGGTCAGTAATGACGCGGTAATCTTCGATGGCGACTGCACCCAGTGTTATGCCTGCATCCACTGGTGCCCGAAGGAGGCAATCGAGATCGGGGGAAGGACGAAGGGGAAGCGGCGGTACCATCACCCGGACGTGACGATCAAGGACATGCTGGAGCAGCGGGGCGAATAATTCTGGATAGCAGCAGCATGTTATGGCGGGTCACCGGCAGGATCTCCGGCGCAATCCGGAAGATCTCGACCGGGAAGACCCTGCTGGTATCGCTGGCACTGTACCTTGTAACTTTAATCCTCATCTGGGGAAAGCCATTCGGCATCGCGCAGCTGCAGGAGATCACGGGCGGCCCGACAATCCTCGATATGACCTTTACCACAAGCCCGCAGCAGGTATACGCGACGCTTGATGCACTCGGGGAAGCCGGGCGGGCATTCGACCTCGCCCGGATCGTCCCGCTCGATCTCGTCTTCCCGTTTGCCTACACGCTCTTCCTCGTTGTCGTGATTACATGGATCCTCTCACGGTATCTCCCGCAGGAGAGCCCGTGGTATTTCGTTAATATTATCCCGCTCCTTGCCGGAGCGGCGGATTACTGCGAGAATGCCGGCATCATCATCTTGCTCCTCTCGTACCCTGCGATATCGGATCCTGTTGCAGTATGGGTGAGCGCCATGTACATCGTTAAGTTCGTCTTCTCGGCGCTGAGCTTTATTGCACTCTTCGGAGCGCTGGCGGGATGGGGGTTTGCAGCAGTACGGAACCGGTTGGGAAAAGGCGGGAGGAGTCTTCATTGAACGACAACAACCTGCAGTACCGGGAAACGTTCAATACCGTGATTGCCGGCACGCTCGACTCCGCAATCCGGCTTGCCGCAGCCGACCCGGCGCTTGTGCTCTCCGGCATCTCGATCCTCCGTAACCAGAAGAAGGCATCCTCAATCCGGCAGCAGTATGAACGAGACGGTATCCTTGTTCCCCCTGTGATGATGATCTCGGTAACTTCTCGCTGCAACCTTGCCTGCAAAGGCTGCTACCAGCGGGCACAGCACCGTAACCGGGCTCCCGAAATGAACGAGGAAGCGCTCCGGTCAGTTGTCTCTCAGGCCGCTGAGCTCGGCGTCTCGGTGATCGTCTTTGCGGGGGGCGAGCCGCTTCTTAGGAAGGACGAGATCCTTTCGCTCGCAAAATCTCATCCCGCGATCCTTTTTGCCGCGTTTACAAACGGGCAGCTGATCGATGACAGCGTCGCAGACGAGATTGCCGGCCTGAAAAATATCGTTCCTATGCTCAGCTTCGAAGGGTTCAGGGCCGAGACAGACCTGCGACGGGGAAGCGGGGTATACGACCGGCTGCTGGCAGCAGGAAAACTCCTCAATGACCATCATTCCTTCTTCGGGATCTCGGTCACGGTGACGTTTCGGAACATCGATCGTGTCTTAAGCAACGAGTTCGTCTCCGCCATGGCAGGTACCGGGGCACGGGCGTTTGTTTTCGTCGAGTACGTGCCAATCGAGCCCGGAACGGATGATCTCGTGCTGGCACCGGAGCAGAGAGCAGCGCTAAGTTTCCGCCTGCAGGAATTCAACAGGAAATACCCGGCGCTCTTCATCGGGTTCCCCGGCGATGAGGAGATGTACGGGGGCTGCCTTGCCGCCGGCCGCGGATTCGTCCACGTGAGCCCGTCCGGCGATCTCGAGCCATGCCCCGCGGCCCCATTCTCGGATGCGAACCTGACGAAGATTCCTCTTATAGAAGCGTTCCGATCGGATTTTCTTGAGAAGATCCGCAGCAACCACAATGCCCTTACAGAGACGAACGGCGGCTGCGCCCTCTGGACAAACCGGGACTGGGTGCAGGGACTGCTGGCAAAACAGTAAGGTGATCCGGTTACCGGATCTTTTTTTTCACGCCAAATTTTATTATCCGGAATACCGATACTGCCCGCTTAAGCACCGGAAGACCGGTGCATAAAACGGGTGGTGATGTTTCATGAACATGGTATGGGACAGGCATGTATCGAACGGGATCCGGGAACTGGGGTATGACGTCGAAACGCACACGCTGGCAGTCGTATTCCCGGGGAAAAAGACGGTGCTGCATGCGCCGGTGCCGTACGAGCTCTACGCGTCGCTCTTTCATTCCTACAATCCCGAACGGGTCTACCGGGAGACGATTAAGGATAAGATTCCTGTCGTGACAGCAAGGTAGGCTGTTCTTTCCGCTCATCTCCGGACCATAATCTTCGTACGACAGGGTACGTACCTTTTTTCAATACCGCTTTTTTCCATCAGGTCCTGCTGCCGTACATCAAACGGACTTCCGTGCGGCCTCCCGTGCTTAAGTCATGGCTGCTGCCTCCAACAGAATGATAATTAATCCGGAAGTCTTCATCATCAAATCGGAAGGGTGGCACAGGCAATGACGGAAGGTGCGGGGGCAATCCTCCAGCGGGACGGGCTGACGTACGCGGTCGTAACCCGGATCCCGGCAGGGATCGTAACTCCGGAAGATCTCGAGAAGATCGCGAAGACCGCGCGGAAGTACAGGGTGCCGGTGCTCAAGATCACGGGCGGCCAGCGAATCGCGCTCGTCGGCCTCGAACCGGGCGATGTACAGAAGGTTATTGACGAGTTGGGATCGCTCGCAAAACCCGAGACCGCGCCGTGCGTGAAATTCGTGCAGGCCTGCCTTGGCACTGACGCATGCCGGTTCGGCAACCAGGATTCGATTACGCTTGCGCGGGCTGCCGATGAGCGGTTTAAGGACAAGACATTCCCGGCGAAAGTAAAGATCGGGATCTCCGGCTGCCCCCGCTGCTGCGGGGAGAGCCGTACCCGGGATATCGGGATCATGGGGACGAACAGGGGCTGGACGGTTCTCTTCGGCGGCAATAGCGGGACCCGGCCAAGGTTGGCAGACATCATCGCCCGGAATCTCACGGCGGCGGATGCGCTGGACTGCGCAGAGCGGCTGCTGGAGTACTACCGGGCCCGCGCAAAGCCGCACGAGCGGACGGCACGGTTCATGGAGCGTGTCGGCATGGAAACGCTCAAGTCCGATCTGCTGACATTACTTCCCTATATACCGGTTACAAAGGTGAACTGAATATGAAGATCACTGAAGTTGCAAAGGTCGCATCCGGCCCGAACCCCCACAAGGTGGATGCCCGGAAGATCTACGAGTCCCCGCACGCAATGGCTGTCGTCATTACGTTAAAGCCCGGTGAGTCCTTAATAAAACACATCACTCCTGTCGATGTCTTCTTCTACGTGCTGGAGGGGACCGGCATCGTCGAGATCGGCGATGAGCGGGCTACCTGCACGAAGGACATGCTGATCGAGAGCCCGGCAAAAATCCCGCACCGCTGGATCAACGAGAGCGGCGCGGTGTTCCGGGTGCTGGTCGTCAAGGTGCCAAAACCGACGGAAGAGACAAAGCTGCTGTAACGGCAGACTCTTTTTTTTATGCTGTACTGACGTGCAGATCCCGGCAGTTGAAATTACGGCAGCACAGCCCATGACGTAATCCCCGGCGTAAACCCGAACGCCCACGGGATGAGGGTATATAACGCGATGATGATGAGGACGATCCCCATCAGGTTGAGCACGACCCCCGTCCTCATCATCTCATTCATGGTAACAAACCCCGTCCCGAAAGCGATGGCATTGGGTGGTGTCGAGACCGGCAGCATGAACCCGAGCGCGGCAACAAGCGATGAGAGAAGCATCAGCAGCACAGGGTTGACCCCGATTGCGACACCCAGCACCGCCATGAGCGGCACCATGATCGAGGCGTTTGCCGTGTTGGACATGAGTTCCCCCATCATGATGAGGACGATGCAGAGGATGACTGCAATCAGGAGGAACGGCAATCCCGCAAGCCCTCCGAACAGCTGCACGATGAGATTGGCGGCGCCGGTTTTAACGAGCGCGGCGGAGAGTGAGAGCCCCCCGCCGAAAATGATCAGGATGTCCCATGGGATTGATACGGCGGTCTGCCAGTCCATGGCAAAGATCCCCGCTTTACGGTCAACGGGGAGGATGAAGAGGAGGAGTGCACCCCCGACAGCGATGACCGAATCCGACACACCGGGAAGGAAAGTCCGGATGCCGGGAATGACAAAGTCCCCGATGTTTTTCGGGTCGGCGAGGATCCAGCAGGCTGCTGTACAGCAGAAGACAAGGAGAGTCCACAGCTCCCCGCGTGACAGCTTCCCGAGAGCAGACCGCTCGCCGGAGATAATCGGGGTGGCCCCCGGAATATCCTGCGGCATCGAGCGGAACGCTACGCGGGTGAGCCAGATCCACGCGAGCAGGAGGAAGAGAGCAGCAAACGGGATGCCGAACAGGAGCCACTGGAAGAAATCGATCCGCGGAGCTCCAGGGAAGAGCGCATGAACCTGTGCAATGAAGATCCCGTTCGGCGGCGTCCCGATGATCGTCCCGATCCCGCCAATCGTGGCCGCGTAGGCGACCGCGAGCACGAGGCAGGACCGGAACTGGAGGAGGCCAGGTGAATCTTTTCCGTCTGAGCTTTCCTTGGCAAGGGTGGCGATGATCGCAACCGCCATCGGTATCATCATCATCGTGCTGGCGGTATTCGAGATCCACATGGAGAGAAACGCGGTTGCGACCATGAAGCCGAGGACAAGGCGCCGCGGGCTCGTCCCGGTGTACCTTATGATCTCGAGCGCGATTCGCCGGTGAAGGCTCCACCGCTGCATACCGGCCGCGATGATGAAACCTCCGAGAAAGAGAAAAATGATCGGGTCGGCGTACGGCGTTGCCGCTTCTGAAAACGATACAACATTGAGAAGCGGGAGCAGGATGAGGGGGAGGAGTGCGGTTGCCGAAAGCGGAATCGCCTCGGTGATCCACCACACGACCACCAGTACCGTTACTGCAAGCGCCATCCGGACCGGGGCCGGAATAACCGTTTCATTGGCGGGGGCGAGGGCTGTTACAATAAAGAGGATGATCCCCGCAATCAGGCCGGCCTCCCGGAGCATGGTGAATTATCCGCGTTGTGCTGTAAAAATATAACCGTAACCGGCCTTTTCGGCGGATGAGCCTCCCGGCGTCTCTGCCTAACCTCTTTATACCCGTCACGGCAGATACTCTGGTAAGAGCAGGTGAGGGTTATTGAGGTTCTCGGAAAACCCTGAAAGGAATACCGCCATCATCTGGTTTGTGATCGCCGCATGCTCTTTTATTCTCGCTATCATTCTTGCGGCGCTGACTTTTTCATCGAAGCTCAGCTTTGTACGTTTTTTCCCCCCGTTAATACTTGCCTGCCTCTCGTTTTTAGGGATTCTCTCCGGCTTAATACACCTGCTGAGTGCAAGGAAGGTTGACGCGCTGACCGGGGGAGACTTCCTCCTCCACTGGAGCTACCGGTACGGTGACATTACGCCCTACCTTGACGATGAAATAAAGCGCCGCAATAAAAAGAAGATTCTCATCCTTCTCTCATGCGTTGTTGTTCTCGCTATCGGTGTGCTGTTAAGTTTCACGGCAACCACCGTGGATTATGCAGCCATCGGCGAATATGCAGTTCTCCTGATCCTTGCGATCGTTATCCTGTATAAGGGTCTTCCCGCGATGGGGTACGGGACGACCGGCGTCACTGAGTTCTACCTGGGAAAGAGTAGCGCGCTCTTTGGCGGCAGGTTCCACAACTGGGATGAGAAGGGCGGGGGTCTTGAGAACGTGCAGTTCCGCGAGGGAAAACCTTCTTTGCTCCTGGTCTCCTACAAGGCTTCGGCGCGGGGAAAGGTTGTCGATCTCCGCATCCCGGTCCCGTTCCGGCGGGAGCAGGAAGTTAAGGATCTCCTCACCTAGATGTTCGGAATTCTTTGCAGCGATTTTTTGCGCAAATGATCTTTTCAATTATTTTTTCCTGATTTTTTCAGAAAAAATAACCGGAAATTTTTTGCCCGGACTTTTTTTTTAAAAAATTTTCCGGGAAAAATTTCGTTGTAAAAAAAAATCCTGAATTTATTGTACAGGAAAGTCCGGCAGAATTTTTTTTATCGCGCCTCCAGGCCGGGCGGAGGAATTTTTTAATCATGGTCTGTTGCAACCCGCTCCCAGACCCTCTCTCTAAACTTAATCCCGCTATAATCGCTTAATTCACCGAAATAACCAATTAAATCGCACATTTCCGGACATCCTCATAATCGGGCTATAGCGGGCTTCTGTTGGCGTTTGTCCGAAAAACTTACTCCTGTTCACTCAGATCCGGGCAGGGCTTAAAACGCTGCTAAATCTGCAGGTTTTTTCCTGATATAAACGCTTCTTTTTTAAAAATACGCGGATAAACCAGTATTTACTTACTGGAATCAACACCGGTTCCACTGGAAAAGATGATACATAACTGTGGAATATATTAATAAAATTTCAAACGATTTTAAGGCTCATTTTGTTAAACGGGGCAAAATTCAGATCATGGGTCTCTTACGGTCTCGCGGGGAGGGATCAGGGCCTCATTTCACCGAGTGAGCAGCTACCCATTCGCGGACGCGAACTCGTGCGCCTTCCCTTCCGCCGGGTATCCGGCCTGTCACGGGTCAACTGACCTGTCACAGGTATCTGACCTGTCACGGGTATTTTCAGGATCCTGGTTTTGCACTACGTAGGGGGGGTATTCCTACGGGACAACCTTCATATTCCCGCCGCCGGTATGGATGAGTACTGAGGGGGTGGTGCACCGTGTGTTCCGGTGGCGGCCCGATGAACCTTGAAATCGACGAACTGAAATGGTACAGATACCGGTGCGGGGACTGCGGGAAAATTTACAAGAGCACGGGCGCGAGGCAATCGATCTGCCCGGATTGTGGATCGGAGAATGTTGTAAGATGCAAATAACAAAAATTTGCAGGCTAAAAATATTCTGCAATTTTTTCTGCAAAACAATTTTGTTTTCAGCATGTTGATCTCCTGTTATGGGGGTGCGGGAAAAATTCAGTGAATTCCGTACAGCGTATCCTGCCCTGATTTCTGAACTGAACCTCGATACCATCAACTGGAATGTTTTTACCTGTCTTTTTCTCATCGTGATTCCGTTCTTGCTCTATATCGTCCAGTGGTCAATTGTCACCGGAATGATCCCGTATCCGGTTGCGATCAATTATTTTGTCCTTACGTTTGGCAATCCCAATCCGGCCACCATGTTCCTGTCCAATTACGTCCATTCCGTCTTTGATTCGGGTCATATTTACCAGAATGCCCTTTCATCGATTGTCATCTTTTTCATGATGTACATGTTCTTTCTCGTTGTCATTCCGTACATCAGATTCAGGATTCCCGGGTTCCGGTACCGGTTCAATCCGGAGGCATTCATCCTGACGCTCACCGTAACTTTCACTTTCATCCCGTTCTCCGTATCGGGCATCTCGATCTATTTCGGGAAGATCATGGGAAAATCGGCAGCCTGGGGATTCTCAGGGCTCCTGTATGCATTTCTCGGTTTTCTGATCTATCACATCGTTTTCCTGTTCATTACGATTTTGTTGCAGAGTTCAAGCGGCATTATACCACCTCAGAAAGAATCGGCAATGATCACATCGTCCCAAGACCCGGAAGAGGATAGGAATGCAAACGGTTATGCGGTTCAGTCCGCGTTTCTGGTATTCGCCGGTGTATTCATCCCATTCCTTGTTATCGCACTCATCCTCTCGGAACTGATTCAGCCGGGCACGGGAGTCTTTGCGCATCTCGGCGGATTCATGCTCGGATTTTTAATCAGCCCGCTCATCGAGATGATGACGCTTTCCCCGAAGAAGAAACAAAAGATTGCGTTTGGATTCTTCCTCGCGTTGGTTGTTGTTGTGCCGGCGGTTTTCTGGTTGGCGTTTGTGTGATTGAATAAAATAGTCCTTAAAAGACAGGTAATCTATGCCGGAAAGTTTCTGAACGAAGGGGCAGGATGAGGTCTTCTCAATCTGTCCTGTACTCACTTTCCCTCCCCAATCCCCTCCTTTATAACCTCCAAGCCGGAATTTCTTAGCGCGAAAGATGTCCTCCTTTGAGCTCACCTCCACGTTTGCGCCGGCCGGCTCCCAGCCCGAAGCGATCGCCACGCTGAAAAAAGGGCTCGATGACAACGACCAGTACCAGACGCTGCTCGGCGTCACGGGATCCGGCAAGACGTTTACGATGGCCAACGTGATCGCGTACGCGGACAAGCCCACGCTCGTGCTTGCGCACAACAAGACGCTTGCCGCCCAGCTGTACCAGGAGTTCTGCGACTTTTTCCCGAAGAACCGGGTCGAGTACTTCGTCTCGTACTACGACTACTACCAGCCCGAGTCCTATATCCCTGCTAAGGACCAGTACATCGAGAAGGACTCCGCCATCAACCCCAAGATCGAGCAGCTCCGCCTCTCCGCGACGGCCTCGCTCATGCACCGGCGCGACGTGATCGTGGTTGCCTCGGTCTCGTGCATCTACGGATTAGGGAACCCCGAGAACTTCCGGAACATGGGCTTCGAGCTCTCGGTCGGCCAGAAGATCGCACGGAACGATATCTTAAGCCGGCTCATCGAGCTCCAGTTCGAACGGAACGATACCGAGCTGATGCCTGGACGGTTCCGGGTCAAGGGCGACATCATCGACTTCATCCCGGGATACTTCAACGACATCATCCGGGTCGAGATGTTCGGCAACGAGATCGAGCGGATCCGGGAGATCGACAAGCACACCGGCGCAAAGAAGGAGGAGATGAAGTACTTCCACGTGTACCCGGCCCGGCACTTCGTCACGCCGGAGAGCACGCGGAAGACCGCCATCGAATCGATCCGGAAAGAACTTGACGAAGTCCTCCCCACGCTCGGGCTCATCGAAGCCCACCGGCTCGAACAAAGAACGAACTTCGACATCGAGATGATCGAGGAGACCGGATCCTGCAAGGGGATCGAGAACTACTCGCGGCACTTCGACGGGAGGCGCGCCGGCGAGAAGCCCTACTGCCTGCTGGACTACTTCCCGGACGACTTTCTCATGATCATTGACGAGAGCCACCAGATGATCCCGCAGCTCCACGGGATGTATAACGGCGACCGCTCGCGCAAGAAAGCGCTCGTTGACTACGGATTCCGGCTCCCGAGCGCGTACGACAACCGCCCGCTGAAGTTTTTCGAGTTCGAACATTACATGGGGCAGGTGGTCTTCGTCTCGGCAACGCCCGGCGACTACGAGATCAAACGGTCAGCTCAGGTGGTAGAACAGATCATCCGCCCGACAGGCCTCGTCGACCCGGAGGTCGTCGTCCGTAAGATCGAGGGTCAGACCGATGATGTTATCGCCGAGGTCAAAGCGGCAATCGCCCGGGGCGACCGGGCGCTAATAACAACGCTCACCAAGAGGCTTGCCGAAGAGCTCTCCGAATTTTTATCGGAACGTGGCGTCAAGACCCGGTACCTCCATTCGGACATCGACACACTGGACCGCACCGAGATCATCCGCGAGCTCAGGCTGGGCAAGTTCGACGTGCTGGTCGGGATCAACCTGCTCCGCGAGGGCCTCGATATCCCCGAGGTCGGGTTTATCGGGATCCTTGACGCCGACAAGGAGGGATTCCTGCGTGACGCACGAAGCCTCATCCAGATCATCGGCAGGGCGGCGAGGAACGTGAATGCCAAGGTCGTGCTGTATGGCGATAATATGACAGACTCCATGAAGCGGGCGATTAACGAGACGAAGCGCCGGCACGACCTGCAGGTCGCGTTCAACACTAAGCATGGGATTATACCGAAAACGATCATCAAGCCGGTCAAGGAGAAGGAAGTAGACATAAAGGACACAAAGCACGTCCCGAGGAACGAGATCCCCAACGTTGTCATCGAGCTCGAGAAGCAGATGCGGGACGCGGCAGAGAGGCTCGACTTCGAAAAAGCTATCGCGCTCCGCGACCAGGTGAAAAAACTTAACGAGCGTCTCGCTGCAGCGGGAAGGTGAAAAAAATACGCGATTGCTCAATAAGTGCAATTAAAGTGGAGATTTTCGGTAGGGGATTTTAACAACCTGCCCGCCACGCGGCCCGACGAGGATCGATCGTCGCATCAGCAACGAATGATTCGAGAAGCCATCAGGCTTTGAAGGATGAGTGGTCATCAGACCAAGAATCCGAGAAGGTCATCAGACCTTCGAAGGCGCCGCGCTGGGCGGGGATTCTCGTAACGGAAATCCAAACGGATTCAAATTATGCAATCACAAAAAAAATTTCAGGTTAACCGGATCAGGTTCTCCCGGCCTTTCTTTACTTTTACGATGATACCCCGGGAGTGAAGGTCGTTGAGCGCTGAGCTCACTGTCGATTTTGGGAGCATAAGGTTTTTAACGATATCCGACTGGAACATCTCGCCGCCTTGTGACTGGAGCAGCCCGATGATCCGTTCCTCGAGGCTTCTTATCTCGGCTTCTGACAGCATGGGAACCTGCGGCTCTTCACGTGTAAAATTGTTTTTTTTCCTGCGATAGAAGAAGAACCCGATAAAGGCGGCGAGGATTATCACCACGAGTCCGGCCGCGACCGGAATGAGCGGAAACGCCGCCTGTTCCAGCTGCACCCTCGGCTCTCCTGCTCCGAACGAGAGCTGGCCGTACCAGACCAGCCCGTCGCGCTTGGCATCTGGAGCTGGTTCTGCTGCCTGAACAGTATAGCCGTCAGGATACTGGACGATCAGCGTGTTGCCCTTTGCAAGGTACAACCCGCCTGCAAAAGCGTCACCGATGGTGAGCCGGGGGCCGGGCTCTGCAAAGCCGTCCCATCGCAGCGTGTAGATAACGACACCGTACCTTCCTGTGGGCGATGTCTGGACGGCAGAGGTTCCCGTAACATCAGAAACCGCCATGTGGCGGCCGGTTGCGGCTGCTGCCTGTGCGGCGGACTTTTCCATTAGTTCACGGAACTGCGGGAGGTATACGGCCTGCAGGTCGCGGGTATAGGAATCGAAATCCGATAGATCGTCTTCGGTCGGGAGGAGGGTACGGTACTCCACACGCCAGAGGGCCGATCCGTCAGATAAGACGGAGATCGTGTAGGTTATGGAATAGTCCGTCACCTGCGCGGTCTCCTGTCCGCTCACCGGGAGGCAGAATGCAAGCAGGATGATTACTGATCCGGCTGCGATGATCCAGTTGTTCGTTGACACGGATCCAATCCCTCCGGATTACCGGGTTATTCTGAGATGCAAAAAATGTTTTTGAATTCCGTTCCTGTCAGAATAATGCGGGAACCTTCCCCGCTCACCTGTTCCTGCCATTGCCCTGCCCGTTGTTGCCGTTACCGGAATTACCCGTGTTGTGCGGTCCTGAGTCTCCTCCGTTGCCACGGGTCGCTGTTGGTGACGGCGCGGGACGTTCCGTACCTGCGGTCTGACCCTGCTTTATGCTCTGTCGTTCTGTTACGTTCTTCCCTTGGTCGGGCGTATCCGTTTTCTCTGTCCGTTCAGCCTGCTGGATCTGCTGCGTCTGCCGCACTTTCACGGTCTGCGTCTCGCCAGCGTTTTCTGTGCGCTCCTGTTCCGCAACCTCGAGCCTGACGGCCTTTAGTATCGTCCTGTTATTCTTCTCCGCGATCCGCTCGAACCTCACCTGTGTCCTCTCTTCGAATTTATTCTCGAGCGCGAGGCTGTTGTCGTACGCACGCGCGAGGCCGGCGTTATCCGGGCGGGAAAGCATAAGCCTTTCAAGGGTAGCCTGGTGTTTCATGATCATCTCCTGTGCATGCAGGAGGCCGGTCGCGTTGGAAGACGGCATAGCTGAAAGGTGCAGCTGCGTTGCATTAATTTTCTGTCTGTAAAGATCCAGTGCCCGGTCGGCAGAATCTGTGTTGTTAAACAGAAGTTCTCTCTTTACTTCGGAAAGCCTGAGACGTGCGTTGTTCATCTCCTTGTTGAGCCGCTCTGTCTCGTTGAACGTGAAAGACTCGTCGAGGTCTTCGAATGCGATCTTCAGACCATACAGTGGATTTCCAGGCCCGACAGGGCCGTCATATGGGGCTATTTCGTCCGCTATCAGGGTTCCGTCCGTAACAGCTGAGGTATCTTCCTCTGCCGCAGCCACTCCTGCCATGCAGAGCAGGGCGAGCGCGAAGGCAAGCGCAGTCAATAAAAATCCAATCTTCATGATTTGTTCACCGTTTTTTCAAGTCGGGCATGTTCTGCCGCTGAAAAAGAGGTTGGGCCAGCGCAATAAAAGGGGCGCGAAAGTTTGTAAAAATCCCATCCGTCCGTGTCTTTTCCAGTAACGTTAAAACAGTTCAGAATAGTTCAGAAATCGTAACGGGCTAAAATTTCAGGGATTTTCCGGACCGGGAAATCCGGGTTCATGCAGCCGTTTTTTTGTCTGCGCTATGCATGCCGCGCACAAAAACCAGTCAGCCGAACCCATAGTCCGCAAGGGTTGTGCGGGACGGGTCGACATCGGTCCAGCTCCAGCCGAGCGCCTCGATGATCCTAGAGATTGGCTGCTTAATCGTCTTCTCCAGCATCAGCTCGCGGTCAACCACGAACTCCGGGGGCACCTGGTCGCCGTACTCGAAGCAGATGACATCGGTCTTGGGATACTTCGCGGTAACGGTCTTTATATAGATCCGCTTGGGCTTGCTCCCCCTCCCGAACTCGGTGTGCAGGTACTGGTTAGCGTACTTTGCTCCCCGCACCTGCGCATCATCGGTTTCGTAATCGTCAAGCCCCTTGCCGATCCCGCCCGGGATCCCGATCTCATCCAGCGAGAACGATCCTGTCCGATACTTCTTGATGATGTCAGCGAGATACGCCTTAACATCGCCGTAACCTGCTCCGGAGAGGATCAGTTCCATCACCCGCTTCTGGACGACTTTCGTGATGTGGGGGGTATCACTCCGCCGGATTTCGAAGCCCACGATGTCCGTCTCGTTGACATCTTTCCCCTCTTTCCATACAAGCTGGCCGGCATACCGCTTCTTCTTGCCTGCCTGGAAGAACCGGGCATAGATCTTCTCGAACTTGATCGAGAAGTAGTGGACGTCCGCGTTCAGCTCCCGCTTAGCGAAATCCTGGTAGCTTGCGTTCAGCGCTTTCTCGATTACGCGGGCGGTCTCAATGGTTTTTTCCCGGTCATACTCCCGCGGCAGCTGCACCATGCAGGAGTCCGTATCGCCGTATATCACCGTGTATCCGAGCCCTTCGATTACCCTGCGGGTATGTTCGATGATAGCCCGGCCGACCGATGTGACTGCAGACCCGATCTCCCGGTCGTAGAGCCGGAACCGGGTGTAACCCGAGACCCCGTAGTACGTGTTCATGATCACCTTCAAGACGTTCTGCTGCATGTCGTAGATGACGTACTCCGGCGACCCGAACGGGTACTTGTTGCGGAGCGCTTTCTTCTCGTCGCGTTCGCGGAGGAGATCGGCGATGATGCTCCGGGTCAGCCCGTCCGGCTTCTTCCGGAACCGGATCCCGTTGGGCGCACGGAGTTCCCCCTGCGGGTCTTTTGTTTCGGGCGATGCATTGATCGTCATCATTGCCATGGGATAGAGCGATTTTAAGTCGAGCACGACGACGTTCTCCCGCACTCCTTTGCTCGGCTCGAAAACGGTTGCTCCCTCGAACTCCTCTGCGTTTGCAAACCCCTTGGAAGGGAGCACATACTTTCCCGAAGCCTTCCGCAGCACGTAGATGTCGATGACGGAGGACGAGTTTAAGGTCTTGTCCAGCGGGCAGCCGACGTACCGCGCGATCTCGCGGTAGAACCCGATGATGTTGTTCTTCTTATCGATCGCAACGCAGAGCTCCACGTCCTTGAAGTTATACTCCACGAGGAGACGCGGGTCCTCCTTCCAGAGGTTCGAGATGGTGCCGGTATAGCGTACCTTCCGCTCCCCGATCTCGGCCTCGGCTACCGCATCGAGCCGGTACGATTCGCGCAGCGTGCCGTGCATCTTCTTGTACGCGGTAAGGAGATCGAAAAGCGCCCTGCCCCGCAGCGCATTGCGCTCGGTCATGCCCTTAAGCCGTGCGAGCAGGTCCGTACCCGAAAGGCCGAGCTTCTCCATCCTGTTTATAATATACGGCATGTCGAAGTCTACGAAATTCCAGCCCGAGAGGATATCGGGATCCCGTGTGGCGATGTAGGTGGCAAATGCACGGAGCATCGCTGTCTCATCATCATAGGTGCAGATCGTATGGACACCTTCCCGGAAGCAGCCGTTAGGAAGTCCCCCGGCCGCACGGTCTTTCGTGAAATCCACAGCTACGCCATGGGGTTTCAGGAGGAACGTCGTGTAATCGCTGGTAAACGCATCGAAGCACGTGATGCAGATGATGGCGTCCCGCTGGGGATCGGGAAATCCCCGCTCGTCCTCGCACTCGATGTCGAGGATACAGGTCCGTGCCGGTGCATCGACGACTGCAGGCCGGATCTCCCGGTAGTTAACGACCGTGTCCGGCGCCTCGATCCCCCCGGTCAGGCCGGTATCGATCATGAACCGGGTGGCGAACGGGATGTCGGCCTCGAAGTGCCGGTACCGTTCCCTCAGATCGCGGACGTCTGTCGGGCGCACGGTGATGAGCCGGCGGAGTTTCTCGCCGCGGATAGATACATACTGCGTCCCCTGCACAACCGTAATCCGTGGATCGTGCGTGATCGTCTCCGCCTGGTCGGCAGGGACATAGAAGTACGGCCGGAAACCGGTCACATCGATCCGGAAAGCCCTGCCATTCACATCCCGCCCAAAAACGTGGACGACCGGTCCTTCGGGCGTGTTGCTGTACTCAACCTGATTAATTGCCGCCCGGATTCCGTTGTGTTGCTCCAGGGCCAATGATGCCTGAGGGGAGGCAGGGGACATGGAATCCGGCCGTTCTGCCATATCAGGGAGCCACCTTCCTGCAGAGATCAGTAACGAACCGTGCCGCACTCTCCATCTGCTCCCGCTCCCAGTTGTCCAGTTTCCACTCTTCGATTCTGAGGATCCCCTCACTGCCGATCCGGGCCGGAACCCCGAGCGAGCAGCCGGAAAAACCGTACTCGCCGTCCAGTACACAGGAGCAGGATATGAGTTCGCGACGGTCTTTTACTAACATCCGGATCAGGTCAACGATATGCAGTGCCGGGCCGAATACCGTCCCCCCCTTGCCTCGAATCACTTCCATGCTGGCAGTCCGGAGCTCGGAGAGGATCTCTTCCCGGACCGTAGCAGGAACGGTCTGGGACAATGTCGAAAAGACCGGCACCTGGTGCTCGCCGTGTTCGCCCAGAACGAAGGGGAACCCGGTAATCCCGCGTTCCCGCAGGGCAAGTGCGAACCGGGCGCTGTCCAGCTGCCCGCCGAATCCGATGCACCGCTCCTTTGCAATCCCCGCAGTTTTTTGCAGGTAGCAATTGTTCACATCCATCGGGTTTGTGACGGTGATCAGGATCCCAGGATAGGATTTCAGGATCCTGACGCAATCGCGAACGACCGGGAGGTTGGCAGAGAGCAGGTCGGCACGCGTTTTTATGGAAGGATCCCGGGCCAGACCGGCAGCAAAGACGCAGACATCCGATGAACGGATATCGTTCAGATCTGTGCTGATCTCCATATCAAGGCCGGCATGCTCAAGGTCAAGGATCTGGGCGCGGAGGAGGGAGGCGGCAGTGTCGTACAGGACAAGCTCGTGGACAATCCCCATCGAGGCGGCAAGGTACGCGACTTCACCACCGACCCTCCCGACCCCGATGACGGCGAGACGCACCATTGTACTCACACTATGGGTATGCTAATAATAAATAACGACCATTTTCTTTTGAATGGTTACACTCAGGCCCGGCCCGGTGACGATCGGCGGCGTCACCCTAAAAAACCACCTCATACTTGCTGCCGGTATTCTGGGTACGACCGGTGCATCGCTGGATCGCATGCTCCGGATGGGTGCCGGCGGTGTTGTGACCAAATCAATCGGCCCCGAACCGAAAGACGGGCATGCCGGACCGTGCCTTGTTGTTCTCAATGGAGGGATTCTGAATGCAATGGGGCTTCCCAACCCTTCGCGGGATTTTGTTTCCGAGATTGAGACCCTCGCAAAGAAACCGGTGATCGTCAGCATCTATGGCGGGACACCGGAAGAATTTGCCATGGTGGCCGAATGGTTCAAGGGAACTGCCGCGGGAATCGAGCTGAACCTATCGTGTCCCCATGCGGAGGGATATGGTTCGGCACTGGGGACCGATCCGGATCTGGTCACATCCTGCACGAGAGCTGTGAGCCGGCTCGGTATGCCGACGTGGATAAAGCTGACACCCAATGTGACTGATATCACGGCAATCGGCAAAGCCGCAGAAGAGGGTGGTGCGAGTGCGATTGTCGCCATCAACACAGTCAAAGCTATGCGAATATCGACCGGCCTTAAACGCCCTGTTCTCGGTAACCGGTTCGGGGGACTATCCGGTAAACCGATCTTCCCGATTGCAGTCCGGTGCGTATACGAGCTTTATGAGGCGTGCAAAGTCCCGATTATCGGATGCGGGGGGATCAGCACTGCAAAGGACGTAGTCGAGATGATGATGGCCGGGGCTTCCGCTGTGCAGATCGGGAGCGCAGTCCACGCTGATGTCAGGATCTTTGAGACAATAACAAAGTCACTCTATTCTGCAAATGGTGTCCCGGCCGACGGGATTATAGGGTGCGCCCATGACTGACCAGCTACCAGCAGCGGTTGCGATCACGGAGATCAGGCAGGAGACACCAACGATCCGGACGTTCGTGTTCGAACCTGCCCTTATGTTCGATCCCGGTCAGTTTGTTATGGTATGGGTACCGGGTGTTGACGAGGTCCCAATGGCCCTCTCCTCCTATCGTTCGATCACGGTGCAGAATGTCGGGGATGCGACCGGTGCCATGTTCTCTTTAAAAGCCGGTGAATGCCTTGGGATTCGTGGTCCGTTTGGCAACGCTTTTTCAGCCGGTGAACGGATACTGGCAATCGCCGGAGGGATTGGTGCAGCCCCGCTCCTTCCGCTCGCCCGCGCCGATCGGGTCATGACATTTCTCCTTGGAGCAAGGACGGAATCTGAACTCCTCTTTGTCGATCAACTGGATGAGTGTACCGATCTCCAGATAGCAACCGATGATGGTACACTTGGGACCAAAGGGTTCGTGACCACTCTCATGGATGAACTCAACCTTGGAGCCTACGACAGGATAGCGGTCTGCGGGCCGGAGGTGATGATGCGTGCGGTGCTTACAAAGGTGGTTGAAAAAGGGATTGAGAAAAAGACAGAGTTTTCGCTCCACCGGTACATGAAATGTGGTGTCGGAGTCTGCGGTTCCTGTTGTATCGACCCTTCCGGCCTGCGTGTCTGCCGCGACGGGCCGGTCGTGAGCGGGGATCTCCTTTTAAACAGCGAGTTCGGGCATTATATGCGGGACGCAAGCGGGAGAAAGAGGCAGATTTGAATATCTGGTTTCGGTTTTTATTCCTGCATCTGTTAATCCGCCATCCGTATAATCGCCGCATCTGTTCTTAACCGGGTTAAAACATCTCCAAAATGCAGGACATCTTTTCACTTGTCTGCCGGGTGGCTCTTTTTAATCCTGAACTTTCCAGCCGGGACAAGAATCTCGAACCGCGCACCTTTCCCCTTCATGCCGGTCTCCCGGATGGTAATGCCGGTCAGGCTCAGGATCTCGGCGACCAGGAACAGGCCGTATCCTGTGTTCTGGTAATATTCTCTCCGGAAGATCTTCTCCTTGACATTCTGGGGGATGCCGGTTCCATCGTCCTCGCAGATGATGAGCAGATTATCCATCTCCTTCTGGCAGGAGAACCGTATCCGTTTTATGTCCCCTCCATGGCGCAATGCGTTGTCGATGATATTGTAAAAAACCTTCTCAAGCAGCATATCGGCAAAGATCTCGACACCGGAAATCTCAATCCCGATCTCCACATTCTCAGGATGCAGGTAGGAGACTGCGTTTCCGATCACGGACCGGACATCCTGCCACTGGGGAGCGAGCACACCGATATTCTGGTATTCTCTGGTAAAGCGGATCTGTTTATGAATGATCTTGATGTTTTGTTCGATCTTGCCAAGGATCTCTTTTACTTCAGGATCATCGGTGATTTCCTGGGCAAGGTTTAGGTACATCGTTAGGGCTGTAATCTGGTTAAGAAGGTCATGACGGGTGATACTCGCAAGAGTATTCAGCTTCCGGTTGATGAGCTGAATTACTTCCTCTGATTGTCTCCTCTCGTAAATCTCTGTCCTGAGCACTTCGTTCTGCTGGATTAGTTCCTCGGTTCTTTGCCGTATCCGCTCATCAAGTTCAGCCTTCGCTTTCTGTATTACCGTTTCGGCAAGCTTGCGTTCCGTGATGTCAATAGCGGAGCAGATGACGGTATTGTCAGGCAGAGGTGTTGCCGTTATCAGGAACTGGCGCATTGTGCCGTCTCTGGTGCGGAAGGGCAGCTCTACATCGCCGGTCATGATTCCGGACCGGATCTGTCCGATGAACCGTTTCCATTCAGCCGAGTCGGGCAGGATTTCTAAGAGTACTTTACCGAGCAGGTCATCCCGTTCATATCGCAGCATCCGGGCGAATTTATCATTTACCTCCCTGATCTGCTGTGTCTGGTGATCGAAGGTCAGGGTTCCGGCCTGGGAATTTGAAAAGATTTTCTGGAATTTGCGCTCTTCTGCATGAAGCCCCTTCGCAAATGAAGATGTGACAACACCGATCGTGACGAGGATGACAAACCATGCCGTTGATACCGCTACCAGCTGCGGGTTGGACATGCCGAAGAAATATACAAGAAAGATATAGACGGATGCAAGCAGCAGGGAAAAGATGACGCCCCTGTCAGGATGGACGGTAACAAACAGGATAATGGGTAAAAAATAGAGAAATGGGTAGATATCCGTGATCCCGTGGGTCAGCGAGAAGATCGTTGCTCCGATTGAAGCGATAACTGAGAGTCCGATTGCAGTATCAAATAACAGCAGCCGGCTCTCCATCGGCATTAGTCCTGCCCTCTTTGAATACTCTCATCATTCGAATTCTTCATCGGAGGGGTGGTTTCAGGCTGCCAGCGCTTCTGGATCTTTTCCCTGATCTCCTCATTGATCCTCTCAAGGTGAGCGGTCCGTTCACGGACCTGGCGTTCAAGATCTTCCAGGGTCCGGTGAATTTCTTCATCTGCGATCCTCTGTTTTTTGATATCGAATGCGGAACAGAGAACAAGATTCTGGGATGTGAGGATAACCTGAAGCAGGCACCTGCAGGGCGTTTTGTCTCTTGCAACCAGCGACACCTCCAGCCGGCCGGCTGTGCTGCTTTCCTCAGTATCAGTGAGAAATGCAGGCAATTCGCTCCCGCTTGGCCAGATCACGGAAATGTCCCTGCCAATCAGATCCTCGCGTCTATAGTTAAGCATGCGGGTGCACGTCGTGTTTATCTCGACAAGTTTTCTCGTTTTCCGGTCGAAACAGAAAAGGCCGTCCTGCGAATTTTCAAACATCTTCTGGATCTTCATTGCTTCGTTTTTAAGCCGGTTTGCATATGACGATGCAACAACCCCGATTACAATGAAGATGGCGAACCAGACTGTAGCGACGGCTAAGCGCTCTGCATTGGGAGATGAATAGTAATAGACAAGCCCGATGAAGATGAGGCCCATGCAAAGGGAATAAAGAACACCATAACGGGGATAAAAATAGATAACAAGGATAATGGGGAGGAGGTAGAAGAACGGGAAAACCTCGTAAATCCCATGGGAAAGGGAATAAATCGAGGGGAGGATCGCACCGACCGTCGCCGCAACTAGGACGAAGAGCCGGAGTGTCTCATGGTATTCGAAGGTGCCTTGCTCCATTCCTTCACTTCACGGAATGACTTGATCTCATAATAGGAAGTCTGCTCCCCCGGTACTGATTGTATCAGCCGGTTCCTACGTGCAACTATTACAATTTCAAGATATATGTATTTAGAGTAATAATTTCCTGCTCCATTCCCGTCACCTGAGACAATCAGGCTGGTTCTTTTCATCCGTTCTGCTATTGAATTGTTTCAGTTCTTCCAGCCTGTTGATGTTCGTAAATGTGCCCAGATCGGGATCGTATTTCCGGATCTCCTCAACCGGTACATAGCGCGTGTTGATGCTCCGGATCATCGGCCTGAGAGAGAACGACTCGTGGCTTTTTAAGTAATCGAGCAGTACGTCCCGCCGGTATACTGCGTGGAGGGGTTCTAACATCTCACTGTTCCAGCAGGGTATCGCTGCATCATAGCCGGTAATCGTTGCGAAAAGATATTCGACGACATCAGACCTGATGCAGGGCATATCGCAGGCAGAAACGAAGAGTACGTCGCCCTTTGCAGCGAGGGTTCCGGCATGCAGGCCTCCGATAGGGCCGATTCCCCTTCGGATATCGGT
This sequence comes from Methanoregula sp. PtaU1.Bin051, assembly GCA_002067895.1. Taxonomy (GTDB): domain Archaea; phylum Halobacteriota; class Methanomicrobia; order Methanomicrobiales; family Methanospirillaceae; genus MVRE01. The sequence continues at coordinate 72,282 of MVRE01000006.1, forward strand.
GATGCACCGGATATCTTCTATGCTGGCAAATCTCCTGCACTGTTCCGGGTCACGGGCAACAAGAACAATTTCATCGACAACTCCCCGGAGGGTGTCGACCTGCCGTTCGATGAACGTCTTTCCCTGGTACGTGAAAAAATATTTTTCCTGCCCGTTTGCCCGTTTCGCCTCTCCCCCGACAAGGATGATTGCCGATCGCATCAGGTGTCCTGCCTTGTTATCTGTATAAATCCTTTACAACCATGAACAGCCTCATGAGATCAGGCATTCTTACACTGCGGGACGATCCCGCGGTACCGGATGGTTACTTAGCGTTGCCTTCTATGTGTATTTTTATTAACGGTCTTTTGTTCCAGCGCGAGCAGCGTTTCCTTGATCTCGACCGAAGGGGTAAATCCCCCGATGGTTCTGGAGCCGATGACACGATGGCAGGGGATCACAATTGGCGTAGGGTTATGGGCCATTGCCTGACCGACAACCCGCGGGGCGGTCCCGACCCTCCGTGCGATCTCGCCATAGGTTGCGGTTCTCCCGTAGGGTATCCGCTGTACCGTGCGGTAGATTTGGCTGTAAATACCCCCATAATCAAGCGCGATACTATTGAGTACGGAAAGGTCGACGTTCTGCCCGCCGCAATATTTCCGTATGAGTTCAGGCACCGGCCCATCAAGACCGGTCGTTGCGAACTGCACACGGTGAACTGTCATGCCGTCCCACCATACCCTGACATGCCAGAGGCCGAGCCTGCAGGAACCCCCCCTTATTTCCATAAAAGAACCTCTTTTTTGAATCTCTCCGCATTGCAGATAACCATCTCCTCCAGCATCCATGCGGGAAGCGCGCTTCGCACCTGTTTTTCGAGAAAACGCCGTTCCCCTAATACCAGGATCCCGCGGTCGTCGGGTGTTCGCAGGACACGCCCGAGTGCCTGAAGGGCGCGGTTGATGGCCGGGAGAGTGTAGGACAAAAATTCCCCGTCACCGGGAAATTTCCGGCTGAAATATTCGATGACCATTTTTCTCACCCGGGTAAAAGGTGCGAGCGGGAGTCCGACAACCATCGCTCCCGAGAGCATCTCGCCCCGGTAATCGAGCCCTTCGCTCCACTTGCCGCCACAGACGGCGAAGAGGACGCCGGCTTTGTTCTGCTCCGGTAATGCGAGGAAGTCCATAAGAGCAGCTCCCGCATCCGCGGCAACCCGGGGTTCGATAAAGACCTGCTTGCCCTTGATCTTCTGCGAGCAGAGTGCTGCATATTGTTCAAGGATCTGGTAGCTGGGGAAGTAGATGGCACAGTTTCCCGAAACCGATGCGAACGAGAGGATGTAGTCTGTAATGCGGGCGGTATTCTGCCGGTCCTGCCGCATCGAGTACGCGGTCGTGATGTCATCCGCTGCGAGCAGGAGCCGGTTCTTTCTGGGAAATGTGCCGGTCAGTGTTAAGGTTGCGACATGTGCATCTCCGAAAAAGTAGCGGGAGAAACTTTCGACCGGTGAGAGCGTGCCCGAAATGAGGAGGGTTCCGGCATGCAAGCTGCAGATTTCCGTGAGTGCAGGGCCGGGGTCGATGCTCCTGACTTCGAGCATGACCCCCTCCTCCTGCCTGCGGTACACGGTCAGGAACGCGGGATCGGTCACGGAACCATTGAGCCGGAACAGGAATGTTGTCAAGCGTTCGGTTGCGGTCTCGTGGTACTCTCCGGCCTTGGTGTTCTTTTCCCGGATGACATCCGTGAGGCTGAAGAGGTCGTCAACAATCTCATCCATGCGGTTGTACAGCGATCCTCTGACGATCATCCGGTCGAAGATTGTGGGATCAAACCAGTCCTCAGGTTCTGCCGAATTTTTCAGCCCGGTAATGAAATCCGTGATCCGGGGGAGGATCCCCGCGATTGCATCGGCGCTCCTGCTCCGCCGGCGCAGGGCGAGCAGTTCCCGGGACACCTGCTCGACATCCCGTTCACTGAACGAAACGCTCTCGATCGACTGGATCGTCTCGCCGCAGTTATGGGCCTCGTCGATCAGGAGCAGGGCATCCTGCGGCTCGATCCCGAGCGAGAGGTAGAGCTGCTCCCGTATTGCGCGGTCGAAGATGTGGTGGTAGTTGAGGATGATGAGGTCTGCGTTGCGGGCCGCCACAAGCATCAGTTCGTACGGGCAAAGATCCTCGCTGAACCCGCCGAGGTCTTTCGGGGGCACGCTCCCGTCAACAATGCGATCGGATTTCGACCGTAGCGGGGGTGACGGCACCATCCGCAGCTGGCCGTTCTCAGCTGTAACAAACATCCTGCTGAGGATAAAGTGCGGGCAGATGAGGGGATGTTCCTTGTCCATCCGCCGGATCTGCTGGCGGATGAACGGATCTTTTGCCGGGATGAGCGAGCCCTTCTCCGCCCGGTCCCGCATCAGGGATGAGGAATACGTCCTGACCCCTTCGCACCTGCGGTACACGTCCCCTCCGCCGGGCAGGGGACACATTCCCCGTTTGCCCATGAGGTAGGAGACTTTTAAGCCCGGCTGCTTTTTCCGGATCAGGGCAGCCTCGCGCAGAAACGTCTCAAGCTGGCTCTTCGTCCTGACCGCAATCAGCACCTTCCGGCTCCCTCTCTCCGCGAGCAGGGATGCGATCACGCTCGACTTGCCGCTGCCGGTCGGGGCGTCGATCATGCCGATGCCTCCATCCCGTGCTATCGTTGCCGCAAATGCAAGCATCTCCTGTTGCTGCGGCCGGTACTGCCCGTACGGGAAGTAGGCATCGAAAGAGTTCATTGCACAACTGTTCGTCCTGAATGGTATTATTGGCAATGGAATGGGGTGCGAAAATGAAGCGACGGTGAACTGGCGGGGCGGCCGGTTGATCGATGCACTCTTGAATCAGGAAAGATACAGATATCTGTACATGCCAGTCCATCCCATCGAGGAACGTTACGGCACCGACCAGATGCGTGCCGTCTGGAGCGAGCAGAACCGGTTCTCCTGTATCGTCGCAGCAGAAGTCGCCCTTGCCCGCGCCGAGGCAGCGCACGGGATGATCCCGCAGGCCGATGCCGACATGATCGCAGCGCACGCAAAAAGGGCATCGCTTGAGCGGGCCAAGGCAATCGAGGCCGAGATCAACCATGACATGATGGCAATCGTGCGCGCGGTAAGCGAAGTCTGCGGGGATGCAGGCCGCTGGGTGCATTACGGTGCAACAAGCAACGATATCCTCGATACCGCAACCGGTCTCCAGATCCGGCAGGCCCTCGACCTTATCGACGAGAAGCTGCGCATGCTCCTTGCTGCACTGCTGGATCGGGCGGCCGATACAAAGACGATGGTTTGCGTGGGGAGAACTCATGGGCAGCACGGGGTGCCAACGACCTATGGGCTGCGGTTTGCCATCTGGGCATCCGAGGTCGGACGGCATATCGAACGCCTGTCCCAGCTACGCCCCCGTGTTCAGGTCGGGCAGATGACCGGCGCGGTCGGGACGCAGGCCGCGCTCGGGCCGAAGGGGATGGAGATCCAGGCATCGATGATGGAGTTCCTTAATCTCGGATCGGTCGATGTCTCGAACCAGGTGATCTCCCGGGACCGGTATGCCGAATATTTCATGTTCCTCGCTGGCGTGGCAACCACGCTCGACAAGATCGGGATCGAGCTGCGGACCCTTCAGCGTACCGAGATCGGGGAAGTCGAGGAAGCGTTTGGGGCAAAACAGGTGGGGTCATCTACGATGCCACACAAGCGGAACCCGATCAAAAGCGAGCAGGTCTGCGGTCTTGCCCGCATTGTCCGTTCTGCAGTCGAACCCGCGCTTGCCAACAACACACTATGGGATGAAAGGGACCTGACAAACTCCTCCGCTGAGCGTATCCTGTTTCCCGAATCATCAATCCTTACCGATCATTGTCTAAGGTTGATGACACTCGTTATCCGGGGGCTTACCATCAACCGTGCCGCAGTCCGCCGTAACCTGAACGTCCTGCATGGGATCAACATGGCCGAATCGGTCATGATCGAGCTTACGAGGAAAGGGATGAACCGACAGGATGCGCATGAGCATGTCAGGGTGGCAAGCATGCAGGCGCTCGCAGAAGAACGCCCGCTTGCCGAAGTACTCGCTTCTGATCCGGCCGTGATCCGTTTCTGCTCAAGGCAGGATCTTGAAAAGCTCCTTGCCCCGGACAGCTATATCGGTACTTCGGTCCGGCAGGTCGAGCGGGTCATCGAAAGACTTGCACCGATGCGTCGTTGACCCCCCCCTATTTGTTCTTTTTTGCGGACCTGGATTTTTGCGCCCGTTAAATCCTATAGGTCTTTGTTTTTCAATCGATGGAAATAAGAGGTCAACTGGCATACCTTAGAGTTGCCTTTCTGATATATTCCTGTTGTAGCAATTTTTGCAACGGCCTCAAATCGGCAGAACGGAACCGTCGCAAGAATGTAAATGACGGACTATGACAACGGATTTGTTAAAAAATGATCAGAATTACAGCCGTCCAATCCTCCGGTACCAGATGAGTGTTTCGGTACAGGCAACAGTCAGAACCAGAAGTGCTGCAACTGTTACAATATGTGACAGGATATAATCAGCAATCTGATCCATGGTTCCTGACAGGGATTGTCCTTCGGAAAGTGGAATGATTGCCTCTTCCTGGTCCGGTGGAGGTGCAAATGGCGGTGCAGGCCCCTGAACTTCTTCGGGGGGAGCTTTCATCTCCCCTCCCTGTTGCTGTTGCGATGCGCTTTCACTCTGGGAACTTTTACCTGTGAACGTGTTGGTGCTTACGCCACCGCTTGTGCCACCAACGCCACCATACTGAGCGCCCTGATATCCCCCAGTCGTACCCCCGGAAGGAGCAGCTGCGACTGAGATAACCCCGAAGATCGAACAGCCGTGTGGAGATATTACCTTGAAATAACACATACGGGGGTTTCCTTCGGTGAAGAGGTAAATCGTTTCCAGAGGCTCTACCATGGTACCGCCATCCGAGTAACGCATCACCCTGATTGCATCCAATCCCCCGTTAGCAAGAACCCATTCTTCGCTGACGCTCATATTCAGAACAACAGGTTCATCAGATGCGGAGAGGTTGCCGTTGACAAGCGCAGACCCCTTGATTTCCATCGAATAGGCAACAGCGTTGACATTCATACCGGTTCCGGCAACCAGCTGGAATGCATTGTTTACAGTCGAATTCACCCCTTCCACAATCTTTACCTCAAGCGGTGCTTCCACGAATTTGTTCAGGGACAGTTCGATCGAGGTCGTGACATTCCCAACGCCACCCGCGGTCTGGCTGAGCTGCGTGATAACCGGCGCGGCTTTAAGGACAACTTCGGTGATATTTTCGACAACAAGGTCACCTGCAGCATTGGTCGTTACATTCCCCTTGATTGTCATGTTTGCCCAGCCATTCTTGGGTTTGTCCAGGATAATTTCTGTCGTAGTGTTGGTCAGCGTACCGTTGCCAGAGGTAAATGCCGTCGTATTGAATGCGATCTTCTGGTTGCCGTCAGTCTGGGTGACGGTTGTACCGTTGAACATCACCGGGATTGCCTCTTTTTTGGCAATCACAGATATATCGTGCTTTGTCTGATTACTGATGCCATTGAAATCCGTTGCGGTAAGGACGACGGTGTATACCTTTGAAGCAACATACGTATGCGTAGTGAGAGCGCTGGCTGATGCAGAGCTCGTATTGCCATCGCCAAAGTTCCACTGGAACGACTGGATACTGGTATTGCTTTTCTGTACACTCGCGGATGCATCGAACGAGAATAAATCGCCGATCTGTCCCTCAAAGGGATCCCAGGTGAATACCACAACAGGGCCGGGGAATGTTCGCGTAGCGGTCTTCAGGGGATTGGTAAACCACGGAGAAAAGGCCACATTGTCACTGACGGGTCTGGCCGTTCCTGTAGGGTTCTTGGCCGAGTTGGGCCCGCTCGCAGTTCCCCACCAGTTGTTGCGGGCATCAATGGCGCCTTTTGTAGGCGTCTTGACAACCTTGACACTATAATTACCACTGGCATTAATCTCATTATTTTTTAAGACGATATTGGCCAGAAATGCGTAATTTTTCAATACGGGATTATGATAGTTCTCGTCAAGATCGACCTGTACACTGTCCCAGATGTTGAATCCGCCGGTTCCAAGACCGTTATTCCTGATAGTGTTGTTTGTTATTGAGATGTTCCGGTTTATTGGCCCGATATAGATCCCGTTCTTCTCATTACCCATGATCTCGTTGTTGTCGATATCAACGTACTCCGAGCCCCAGGAATATGGGTTTTCCTTATCAGACCCGACATGGATCAGGACAATCCCATTTCCGTATTTCAGGTTGGTTTTTTCCGATGGACTATACCACCCGTTGTTGTTGATGGTATTATTAGTAATGCGGAAGTGGTCGGCAGCTGCCGGCCCCCCCTGAACACCGCCGGCGAGTTCAATACCAGAACGATGATTACCGGTGATTTCATTGCTGTCTATTACGGAACCCTTGTATTTTCCGATAAGGCCTGTACCGGAGCTGTTAACCGAACCAAGAAGCAGGATACCGCAGCCGTCACCTTTTGCATCGAAGATCTTATTCCATGCTATAGTAAGGTTCTGGGCCAGATTGGATGACGGACCATACAGCGCAATCCCCATGCGGCCTTTCGAGCCATCCTGAGATCCAGGATTTTTTGCATTCGTATTCGGACCAATCACGTTGTTCTGGATCCGGACATTTGTGTAATTGTTCGACTGGTTGCTCAGGCCAATCAGGTTTGTTAATGGATACGGTACACCAGTATGCGTAATCTGGGCGGTATGGGCAATAATGAACCCATCAAGGACCACGTTACTGGCGGTTATATTCACGACTTCCTGGTTCACATCACCTGACGATGGTTGTATGATACTCTCTCTCGTAGCATCGTAAGCATACTCGTCTGGTATTGAATATCCTTTCTTGCTGATGCCGGTAGTAGCTCCGAGCAGAGTTATCGGCTTGTTGATAATAACGCGCTCGTCATATATTCCGGGAAATACCCTGATAATATCCCCGGGCCATGCCGTGTTGATCGCTTTCTGGATTGTCGTGAAGTTCTCCTGGCTCACGGTATGCGTCGCACCGGATCCTGTTGCGAGACCCTGCGTCGTCGTCTTCGATGCACTCGTATACCAAGGTGCAAACTCGACATAGTCGCTGACAATGTTGCCCGACCCGGAAGGATTTGAAATGATATTGAGAGGACCCGATGATGCACCCCACCAGTTGAGGCGGGCATCGATCGGGCCGTTCAACGGGGTCCTGTTGACCCGGATACCATATGCCCCATTTCCGCTGATCGTGTTTTCATTGATGACAATATTGTTGAGGTAATCATAGATCTTGAGACTGGACAGCGGGTAGTGCTGGTATGTCTCAGGAAGATCGATACTGATACCGTCCCATTTACTGTACCCCCCGGTGCCAAGCCCGTTATTCTGGATTATGTTCCCCGTGATTTTTACGTCGCGTGTGATAGGGCCGATATAGATCCCGTTCTTCTCGTTGCCGGTAAATTCATTGTTCTCTATATCGATGTATCGGGATGCCCATGGCAACATGTCATTTACCTGATCGGTCATCCGGATAAGTACGATCCCGTTGCCCCACTTGATATCGTCCTTGTCAACTGTGCTGTTCCAGCCATTGTTACTGATGATGTTGTTGGTGATCCTGATGTGATCTGCAGCATCAGGTCCCCCCTGGACTCCGCCGGAGAAATCGATGCCGGACCGGTGGTTGCCCGTGATCTCGTTATTGTCAATAACTGCACCTTTGAACTGGTTCTGGAGTGATAGAGCGGAAGTGTTTTTCGCTCCGATCATAAGAATGCCGCAGCCGTCCCCTTTTGCATCGAAGATCTTGTTGTTCCGTATCTGCAGGTTGTAGACCTTATTCTCACCGGTTCCCGGCGACCATTTCGATACGGTGATCCCCATTCGTCCGGCATTGCCATTCTGGTTGGTCAGGTTTGTGTTGGGGCCGATGACGTTGTTCTGGATTTTAACATTGTTCAGGTTTCCACCAGCAGTCATCCTGATAAGCTCGGTTGGGGCATACTGGGGATATGACCCTGCATCAGTCATGGCTACAATAAAACCATCAAACGTCACATCGCTTTTTTCGATGGCAACAACTGGTGAATTTTGGGTTAAATTCGGGGCGATGATGCTCTGGGTCGTGTTGTCATAGACATAATTGCCCGGCACCGGAAAACCTTTCTTGCTTATACCGGCTGTGGCACCGTTGAGGGTGATTGCTTTATTGATGGTGATACGTTCGTTATACCAGCCGGGGGCAACATTTATTGTATCCCCCGCAACTGCCGCGTCGATTGCCGCCTGTATAGTGGTATAGGTCTGACCTTCACCGACATTCAGTGTTGTTGCTGCTGTAACGGGAGGGATCCCTGAAAGAAGGAAAGCTAAGACAACAACCCCGATCCATATTTTATTCATAATCCCATACCCTCATTTTGGATGCTGGCAAACAGTCGATACCCTTAATGGTTAAATGGTGACGATATAAATTATAGTGATCCCTCTATCCTTTCCTAAATGTAATACTTTCGTATTACTATTCTGAAATTTAAGAGGTTTGTAATAGTATTTACATCCTTAAATATGGGATAAATAAAAACATTTCTTTTTTTTACGTTTCCTTTGAAAACAAACCAACTAATCGTTTTAATATCAGGATGATCCGGCCAATTCATTAAAAATTGAAAGGATAGTTTTAAGAAATCCGATCATTTTCAGGTATTAAGTCTCCAAAAAAAAATTCAGATATACCGCGCTTTCTTTGAGAGTTTCCGGGGCGTATAAAGAGGCCGGAACGGCATTCCGCCGGTATCCTTTTTGACAGCAGCGATCAGGGAATCAGTCGTGACCTGCTCCTTGAATGGTTTATTCGGCTGGGACTTCTTTCTTACCGTGACAGTTAGTTTCCCGCTGCCGACCTCCTCATCGCCGACAACAACGACATAAGGTACCCAGTCCATACCGGCCTCACGGACTTTCTTGCCCATCGTCTCGTTCCGGTCATCGAGGTCACAACGTATCTGTGCGGCATTGAGGGTATTACAGAGTTCTTCTGCAAATGGTCCATGATGTTCTGTAACCGGCACGACCCTGACCTGCACAGGTGACAACCATGTCGGTAATGCCGGGACCGGCTGAGCAGAGACATTTTCGAGGATGGCACAGATCACACGTTCGATGCTGCCGGTCGGGGAGCAGTGGAGGATAGGCGGGTGAACGGGTGTTCCATCCTCAAGGTGATACTTGATGTTGAATCGTGTCGAGCTCTCAACATCTATCTGAACAGTCGGGTTCTCGATCGGGCGCATCTGGCCATCGATTGCCGCAAGGTCGATCTTCGCAACCCAGTAGTGGACCCGTTCCGAGAGGATCTCGATCAGTATCGGGCAGTCAGACTCTTTGACGATCTTCTTCACCCATGCCTCATGTTCCGCATAAAAGTCCTTCGTGCACCTGAATGCTGCAACAAGTTTTGTCTCGAAGTCTTTCCCGGTCTTCCAGCCCATCCTGAGCTGCTCCTCGAAGCAGGTAAGGGCCTCGGGCATGTCTGTGCAGAGCGAATGCATATCCGGCATCGTGAATGCCCGCAGTCTTTTCAAGCCTATGACCTCCCCCTTCTGCTCGTGCCGGAAAGAGTAGGTCGAGAGCTCGTACATCTTCATCGGAAGCGTGTTCTTCGAGATGTGCATGTCCCGCATGATCGAGAACATGCCGAAGCAGGCGGCAAACCGGAGCATCATATTCCGGTTATTGGACTTGAACCGGTACTGGCGTTCACCGAATTTATCTGCATGCTCGAAGATCGCCCGGTCGCCAAGGTCGTACATGACCGGGGTTTCGACCGGCGTTCCCCCGTACTCGAGCACCATCCGGAGCACGTAGTCCGCGAGCAGGTCGCGGAGGAGTTTGCCCTTGGGCATCCAGCGCAGGCAACCCACGTCGCTGACCGGCTCGTAATCGACGAGTTCCTTGCTGCGCATCAGGCCGACATGGGCAGGCTCGCCTCCGACCGGGACAGCAACACCCAGCTCCTTCTTGACGAGGCAGCCGAACGGGGACTCATCAAGATACTCCTTATAGTCATGCTTCTTCCCGTCAGGGGTTAAAACAAACCAGTCATGGGTGACTTCCTTCTTTTCTTTCTTAACCCCCCCTTCCTCACTGGGCACGATGGTCTTACTCAGTTCCGAGAGCGGATGTCCCTTGCAGGAGAGCCTGAATGCCTTGTACCACCCGAACGGCGCACGCTTGACCGAGAATCCTTCCGCTTCGAGCTCGGTCTTTAATGCCTTCAGGACGGTGACGGCAAGATCGGGCGATGCAAGGTCGCTGCTCAGGTGTGCGTAGGGATAGATCACGATATTGTCCACATTCACCTGATCCGCAACCTTGTCGATCTCTGACACGGCCTGCATGACAACGCCTTCGGGGTCGTCCTCATCTACCGATTCTACGGCGCAGAAGACGGTTAAGGCCTCTTTCTCGGAATCGGAGAGCACCGCTTCCTCCTCGGCCATCTTTGTTTTTTTCCTGGCTTCGTATTCGATATAATCTGAATGGATAAGAAGAAGTCGCATTAATTCAACTCCGGTCGGAACGCATCTCCCTATAAAATGATATCTTTAGGTATTTACCACCATTGGATTAGCGTTGTCGTATCTCCCTGTTCTCATAATACCGCGATAGCGTAGCCTGCTGCTGGCCGAGATATTTCGCATCCGCTTTCTTATAGTACGGGTTCTCGGCCCGCTCTGTCGTGTAAAAGACGAGCTGGCCGACCGGCATACCGGCATAAACCTTGACCGGCCGCACGTTCACGTTGCACATCTCCAGCGTTATCGTACCTCTGAATCCGGCATCGATCCAGCCGCCGGTCTGGTGGAGGGTTATGCCGAGCCGGGCGATACTTGACTTGCCCTCTATCGTTGCGACGATATTGTCTGGAAGTGCAATCGATTCGAGTGTCCGGGAAAGCACAAACGCCCCCGGCCGTATTACAAATGAGCCGGCAGTCTCTTCCTCCACTCCTGAGCCGACAGTCCCCCTGTCATAGGGGTCGATGACATCCTCCCCTTTATTGTACCAGATAAAATGGTTTCCAAGCCGGATATCGATCGAGTTCGGCTGGATGAGCGATGGATCGAATGGCTCTATTTTAATACAATCTCTCTCGATCCGGTCGCGGATCTGCCAGTCAACCAGAATCATGCGGGATTACGTAAGCTCTTCTTCCTCATGAGAGTTCGTATCATTCTTTTCATCCACAGCATCGGGATCGATGTGCCAGGTCGACCTCCGCAAAAGCCCGTGGAGCGTGCTCGCCTCGCGGGTGGTAAGGTTGGCCCGGCCGAGGATACGGCGGATCAGGATCATGGTATTTTCCCGCTTGAATCCAGGGTGATGGATGACATCGAGATACCGGTCGATGTGCCGGTACAAGTGCCCCATCTCGAACGGGCTGGCGAGCCGGTATTCCGGAAGGGGCAGGTCCGCGAGCTCGTAGCAGACAATGGCGACTGCATGCGATAAGTTTAGGATAGGGTAATCAGGAGATGTCGGGATTGTGCAGATCATGTCGCTCTTTTTCACTTCCTCATTATTGAGCCCCCAGTTCTCCCGCCCGAACAGGATTGAGATCCGGCCTTCGGTCTTTCCGATCCGATCCCGTAGTTCCTTTGGCGAATAGAACGGCATCCGCATAGATGTGCAGACCGATTTGCTAACGGTTCCTGTTGTTGCAATGACGATGTTGCTCCGGGAAAAGACATCTTCAATTGTGCAAGTCTCTGCACTTGCAAGGACGTCTTGGGCGTGGGAAGCCCGAGCCTTCGCCTCTTCACTGAGCTGGCAGGGATTAATAAGCACGAGACGGCTAAAACCAAAATTCTTCATAACTCGGGCGATAAACCCGACATTACCCTCATAAAGGGGAGAGACAAGGACAATGTCGATTTCCGGCATAAAAAATTACTGGACCGCGTCAACGGTCGCTTTCAGGACAGATACACCCTGGTCATAAACCGCATTTCCGACAACAATCGTATCGGCAATCTTTCCCATTTCGGCTGCTCTTACCGCCGAATTGATGCCGCCACCGTAGTAGAGGACTGAGCGATCGATTGCATCGGATGCCGCCTTGACGACCGACGGGTCGCCGTACATGCCGCTGTACTCGATATACACAATCGGGAAATGGAAATAATGGTCGGCAACGGTGGTATACGCTGCGACTTCTGCGGTTTTCAGGTCGCAGACCGATTTCGTAACCCTGCCCACCGATGAGTCCGGGTTGAGGACAATGTACGCCTCGGGAACGACGCGATCCCATGCGATCTTCTGCATCTGCTGCTGTACCCAGAGCCGGTGCTTGCCGACGATCCACTGGACATCCGTCGTGTTCATGACGCTTGGGACAAAGATAAAATCGATCCCGTTTGTCAGCACGGCCTCAGGGCCGGCCGGCTCCATTACAAGAGGCAGTCCGTATTCCTTCACCTGCGTTAAGAGAGCGGCAAGGTTCTCCTCTGTCACATTCAGGGTACCCGAAAGCATGAGTGCATCTGTACCGCTCGTTGCGATCGCCTCGATATCCCCGTGCTTTAACTGCTTGTCAGGATCAAGTTTGGTCACATGCACCCAGTCTTTCCATTTCATATACGATTCCCCATTATGGTTGGCGTTACCTGCCAATAAACCGGTATCCTTCTGCCATCAATTGGGGATCGGAACAGGCCCCTGTCTCAAATTGATACATGCAAACATCCGGCTCCTCCCCCAATCCACGCAATCGCGTGGTTTAAATTCAAACAACAGGAACAGAGAATATAACGGCATTGGTATGAATCTTCAGGAACGGACAATCCTTACCTTTGTAATCCTCCTGATCGCCCTCATCTCGTTCGTGAGCATTTTCATCTCGATCACGCTTCTCTCCTCGTACACCTCGGTTGAGAAAGACTACGCCCTTCGGGATTTGCATCAGACCGTCAGCCGGCTCAATGAGGAGACTTTGCTACTTTCAGCGATTGCAGGGGACTGGGCGACGTGGGACGATACCTATGATTATGCCAGCGGCAAAAGGCCGGAGTTCATCCAGAGCAGCCTGATCCCTGACACCTACAACAATTTCCGGCTGAACGTATTCATCATAACCGACAGGCAGGGCAGGATCCTCCACGCCGGCGCCTATGACCTGTCAAATCATACAATGACCCGAGTACCGCAGGTATTCATGGATCAGCTTACAAAGGATAATCCGCTTCTTTCAATGGGCGATCCCCGCCATGCAACGGCGGGCATCATCATGCTGCCGCAATACCCGGTGATGGTAGCCTCAAAACCCATCGTCCGTTCGGATTATTCCGGAACACCGCAGGGTGTCGTGATTGTCGGGAGGTACATCGATTCCGTTCAGATGGGGTATTTGTCGGCAATCACACAACCGTCACTTGAGATCATCCCAGTACGTGATCCGTCCGTTGACCCAGCATTGCTTACTGAACTAAAATCTGCTGACGGATCGAATCCGGAGATCGTCCGATCGGTTTCCGGAGATGCAATTGCCGGATACGCTCTTGTCAGCGATATATACGGGAACGATGCTTTCGTCCTTCAGATCACGCAGCCCCGCGATATCTATAGACAGGGGCTTTTGACAACATTTCAGTTCATTCTCATCATTCTCGGTGCCGGCCTCATTTTCGGGCTAGTTATACTCTACTTCATGGACCGGTATGTCCTATCCCGGATCGGTGCGCTTGGCTCTCAGGTTCGGGCTATCGGTCGAAATTCCGATTTTTCACGCCGGGTGATTGTAGCTGGTGACGATGAACTTGCAGGCCTTGAGACTGAAATTAACCGTCTTCTCGATAATATCGAAAGAAGCCAGCACAACCTACAGGACAGCGAGGCGAGGTTCCGGGACATGAGCGATCTCCTGCCGCAGATCGTCTTTGAGATGGATACTTCCGGAAAACTTACCTACATCAACAAGTTCGGGATGGATACCTTCGGGTTGTCGGATTCCGATCTGGCAAAGGGCCTGCAGGCCACGCAGTTTATCATCTCTGAAGACGTGGAACGGATGCAGAAGAATCTCGCAACCGTTGCCAGCGGGGGGAAATCTCCCGGTGAGATCTATACATTCACTAAGAACGACGGGAGCAAGATGCGGGCTATGGCACTGACAGCCCCCATCGTCACGAACGGCACCGTAACCGGTTTCCGGGGAAGTGTCATCGATATTTCAGACCGGCTCAACCTTGAGGAAGCCCTTGAACAGCGGGAGAAGATGTACCGGACCCTGACGGAAAACACACCGGATATCATCTTCTCAACCGATCTGGACGGCAGGGTAACGTACATCTCCCCCCAGATCAACCAGTACGGCTTCCTCTCCGATGAGATCACCGGTCGTCATTTGTCTGACTATATCCATGTCGAGGACCGGCAGCAGGTTAAAGAGACCTCAGAGCGGGATTTTTCTGACGGTGCGCGGTTTACGTTTACCTTCCGTATCCCCGATAAATGGGGAAATATCCACTGGTTTGAGGAGAAGAGCTACCTGCAGCTGGATCCTTTCGGCAAACCATTCGGCATCTTCGGGATGCTGCGGGATATAACGGAACGCCGGAGGGCAGAGGATGCGATCGCGCTCGCTAACAAGAAACTGAATTTGATGAACAACATCACACGACACGACATACTCAATACCATCACCGGGCTGTTCGGATGTGTTGATATGGCAAAAGCCACAACTTCAGTGGATGAGCGGGCGCTACTGTTGCAGGACATACGGGATCTGGCCAAGGTCATCCAGCGGCAGATAACTTTTACAAAGGATTACCAGGAGATCGGGGTCAACCTGCCCCGGTGGCAGAACGTGAACGATGTTATAGGGCGGATTCTTGTCAACTTCCAGAAATCAGAAATCCGTTTTTTAGCTGATCTCGAAACAATTGAAGTATACGCAGATCCCCTGCTCGAAAAGGTATTCTATAACTTAGTGGATAACGCGATCCGGTATGGAAAGAGAGTTACGAATATCCGGTTCTTTTTTCTTATTTCCGATAAGGGCCTTTCCCTGATATGCGAGGATGATGGTATCGGAATTGAGAATAACATGAAGAATTATATTTTCGAACGGGGAGTCGGACAGAACACCGGCATGGGACTGTTCCTTTCCCGCGAGATTCTAGCAATCACGCAGATCGAGATTGTCGAGAACGGCACGTATGGCAAGGGTGCCCGTTTTGAAATGGTCATCCCCCGCGGGGCATTCAGGTTCGGCAGGAAACAAACCTAAATCCGGGTTAAGGATATTATGCAGTAATGATCAACGTTACGTAATCAGGGGATGACATGTCTGAAATACGGGTGCTCCTTGTTGAGGACGACAATATCATCGCAAAGGTTGCCGAGTGGCGCCTGAAGAATCTCGGATACATGACATGCGGGCGGGCTATGACAGGGGCAGAAGCCATGGAGCTAGTCGTGAAGGAAAAACCGGATGTCGTTCTCATGGATATCAATCTCCAAGGTGGGGTCGATGGGATAGAGACTGCGAAAATGATCAAGAAGGGATTTAACATCCCGGTCATCTACGTTACCTCCCATTCCGATGGTCCGACGCTTGAGCGGGCAAAAGCGACTCATCCAGATGGATTTATCAGAAAACCATTTGAGGACGAGGATCTGCGGGTGGCAATCGAGCTCGCATTGAAAAAATAATTGCTATCCTTAGAGCTGGATGATGGCATTCTCCAGCTTTTTTCTGGCAAGAGTCTGAAGTTTTCTTATCGACTCTTCAGGTAATCCGGCCTGCATGGCTGAAGTCCGCGGATCTGCTGCAAGGAGACTTGCTGTATCGATGATTCCCGCCATTAGTAACAGGTTAATAATGCTCTCATTTACCCCCCTTATCGCCAGGAGCTCCTTTCTTCCCTTCTCGAGCTGGGCCTTTGTTACTTTCTTGGGAACCGGCAGGTTCAGGTATTTGCAGACTAGCCCCGCATGCCGGTAGACCGTATCAGGGCTTACACCGGCTTTATCCGCGAGCGTGAGCGGCAGGACAGTACAGAATTCCTCCGGTGAAAAAATCCCTGCACTGACATATTTCTTGATACTGGGTGCAGGAATACCGATCTTTTTGAACAACTGGGTGGCAGACCGGGCGCGGGCCCCATTGATCAACTCCGCGGCCTCCTTCTCGCCGATCCCGGCATTATGGAGGGTGGCCGGATCAGCACTTGCGAGTCCCGCGATGTCGCGGATACCTGCGGCAGCAAGCGACTTAAGGATTGCCGCATAGCTTCTTCCTTTCCGCGGGACGATGTGTTCCCGCATGAACTTGCGGCATTCGGAGCGTTTGCGCAGCAGTTCCATTACCGCATTTGCATCCTTAACCAGCTGTTCGGCCCGCTCTTTTGTAATGTCGAGGGAAGTTATGAGCCATGGAATTTTACTCTTTGCCAGATCGGATGCGGTATAGATATGGAGGGATTCGAGCCGATCGAGGAGATCCGGCGTCAGAAAAGGTATCTCCGAGAGAGATTCGCGGTTCGTGCTGATGTGATGACAGAGCGGGCAGCCGATATCCCAAGGGCGCGATCCCTTCCTGACCAGCCTGACAAAATTGAGGCCGTGTTTCTGGCAGACTTCGTCAGTTCTTACAGCATAGCCCCACTGGGCCAGAGGAAGGCCGATATTGAAGGTGCAGTCAGGGTATCGTGAACAGCCGATGAACTGGGCGGAACCCCTCATATGCTTGATCGAAAGAGTGCCGTTTCTGCATACCGGGCACATACCGAGAGTCATCTCTTCGGCGGTCCTGCTCCGGATCTCGTCGCCAATCACGCGCTCGTGGGCTTCGAGCTGGTCAAAGGCGGCATGCAGCATCTCCCGGGACTCGCGCACGACGTCTTCGCGTGTCCGCTGGCTCTGCTTGATCTGCTGCATGTGGGCGTCAAGCGTCCGAGTCATATCCGGTTTTGTAATGGTATCGGCATGTTTTTCGAGTGATTCGATTACGACTCTTCCGACAAGCGTGGGGCGCAACGGCGTCCCCTCCACATATTTGCGGGAGACGAGCTTTGCGATCACTTCATGGCGTGTGCTCTTGGTGCCTAGCCCCAGCTCCTCCATCCTCTGGATGAGCTTGCTCTGGGTGTAGCGGGCGGGAGGCTGTGTCTCCTTTTCCTCAAATGCGACTTTCTTTATCGGTAGCTTCTCCCCGACAGTAAATACCGGCAGGATAGTTTCTTTTGCTTCAGAGAACGGGTAGACCGTGTGCCAGCCGGGCGATACAAGTCTCCCTCCGGTTGCCGTATATTCCTCGCCGCCTGCATCGAACAGCACTTTCAGCGTCTGCCACTGTGCGTCCGGTGCAAGGGTTGCAAGGAACCGGCGCAGTACGAGTTCATAGAGGGCAAATGTGCCCTCCCCCAAAATATCCTTCGTGGCGGGAGCGGTCGGATGGATAGGCGGGTGATCGGTCGAGGATTTCTTTCCCCGCGTGGGAACAGCGCGGCGGTTGGCAATTACCCATTCGACATCCTTCCTGAACGGGGAGTTCTTCAGGACCGAAAGGATCCCGTTCAGATCAAGGGTTGCAGGATAGATTGTATTGTCGGTCCTTGGATAAGAGATGAACCCGTTCATGTACAGATCCTCAGCGATCCGCATTGCGTTAGCTGCAGAAAAACCGAGCCTTGCTGCAGCAACGATGAAACTCGTCGTGTCGAATGGCGAGGGCGACCTGTCAACTTTACTTCCTTGACTGACTTCGGTGACAACGAGCGGTTCCTTTGTTTGGTCTCTGGCGAATTCAGCAGCACTTTTTACCTTAAACCTGCCATGGGTATGGCGGGCTTCCACAAAATTTTCACCTTTGATGGTTGTAAGCGAAAGCTGCCAGTATTTTTCAGGGACGAAAGATTCGATCTCCTTCTCCCGGTCCACGATCATGGTAAGGGTAGGGCTCTGCACCCTGCCGACTGAGAGGATATTCTGCCCTCCGCGCCGTGCAGCAAGCGAGATGAACCTTGTCAGTGACGCACCCCACATGAGATCGATAAGCTGCCGCGCCTCCCCGGCCGACGCCAGTGAAAAGTCGAGATCCGTTGTATGCGAAAACGCAGCGATAATCTCCTGAGGGGTTATCGCTGAGAACCGGGCACGATCGATCGGCACCGACTTGTTGACCGCCCGGATCAGCTCGAATGCCTCCTTTCCGATCAGTTCACCCTCGGTATCGAAGTCAGTAGCGATTGTGACTCTCGCCGCCTGCCGCGCCATCTTCTGGAGGAGAGTGACAATCTTCTTTTCTGTCGGTACCTTGATTGTTTTTGCATCGATCAGGTGCCGTGGTGTCGCGCTCGCGCTCCTCCAGTTCTGGTATCCGGGTTCGAAGTCGACCTCAACGACATGGCCGCGCAGGCCGATTGCGGCAGCTTCGCCGAAGTAATAGACCGAGACACCGGCATCCTTCTTCTCGGTCACTTTCTTCCCTTCGGCAAGGATCTGGGCAATGCGCCGGGCGGAGATGTTCTTTTCGGCAACGATTAGGTGCATAATGCGGTTACGCTCCTTTACTGAGTTCTTCCTGAAGAAGCCGGTTCAGCTCGGCGGGATCTGAGCGCCCCCTCGTTTTTTTCATGACCTGTCCAACAATGAAATTGAGCGCCCCTGCTTTCCCGTTCCGGTAATCTTCTAAGGCTTTTTGGTTCTCAGCAATCGCTTCCCTGATCGCAGTCCTGAGTGCCGCGTCGTCACCCGTGGTCTTTGCCAGACGGAGGCGGGTAACAATCACTTCCGGAGTTTCCGTTGTCTCACTCTTCAAGCGCTGGTCGAGCATGACCCGCAGGACTTCAACACCGCTCTTGTCCGTGATAATGCCATTTTTCAGGAGCCTGATAAGTTCGGTAAACGTTGCCGGTTCGAGAAGGTCAAGGCTCATCGAGCGGTAGTTCAGTTCACCAATCAGGATATCCGCGATCCATGTCGCGGCAAGCGCCGGCAGGCCGGCCGGATCAGGTTCAACGACTTTTTCGAAGAAATTAGCAAGACGGAGTTCCCCGGTCAGGGTACGGGCATGGTTTACGGAGCAGCCGTACTGGACCATGAACCGCTCACGGCGCGCATCTGGTAATTCGGGAAGCACGATGCTATCGACCCATGACCGTACCTGAAGGGGTCGCAAATCCGGTTCCGGGAAGTACCGGTAATCATGCTCCATCTCTTTGCTCCGGGCCGACTGCGTGACACCACGGGCTTCGAGATAATGCCGGGTTTCGCGCTCGACAACCTGTCCGCGCCGGAGCAGGTTCCTCTGCCGGGTTACCTCGAACGTAAGTGCCTTCTCCACTCCTTTATAGGATGTGATATTCTTGATCTCCACACGTTCGCTTCCCTTAATCGAGATGTTTGCATCGACACGGAGCGATCCCTCTTTTTCAGAATCGAAAACGCCGAGATACTCGAGCGTTGCCCGCAATTTGTTTAAGAATTTACGTGCTTCCTTGGGCGAACGCATGTCTGGTTCAGTTACAATCTCGATGAGCGGAATTCCTGCCCGGTTGTAATCCACGAGCGAGTACCGCCCCCGCTCGGCATTGCCCATATGGACGAGCCGGCCCGGATCCTCCTCGACATGGATCCGGGTGATCCGGACCTTCTTTTCGCCGTCATCACCATCGATTTCAAGGATCCCTTTCTCAGCAAGCGGCTTGTCGTACTGGGTGATCTGGTACGCCTTGTCGAGATCAGGGTAGAAGTAATTCTTGCGCGAGAACTCCGACTCGTAAAGGACCTCGCATGAGAGCGCTTTTGCCACCCGCATTGCAAATTCTATTGCCCTTTTATTCAGGACCGGCATCGAACCTGGAAGCCCGAGGCAGACCTCGCAGACATGGGTGTTCGGCCCGTCGTTCCGGTAATCCGTCGAACAGCCGCAGAAGAGCTTGCTCTTCGTGTCCAGCTGGCAGTGTACTTCGAGCCCTACAATTACATGAGCCTCGGTCATGCCCTCACCGCCTGTTCGTACGCATATGCTACGTCAATGACACGCTCATCATCGAAGTGCCGGCCCATAATCTGGAGGCCGACCGGCATTCCTGCGACCTTTCCGCAGGGGACCGAGATTGACGGGATGCCGGCAAGGTTTGCCGGGACCGTCAGGATGTCCGAAAGATACATGGAAAGCGGATCGCTTTTCTCCTTAAGCCGGAACGCTGTCGTCGGCATTGTCGGCCCGGCAATCACATCAACTTTGGAGAAGATCCGGGAGAAATCCGCCCTGACGTTTTCACGTGCAACCTGTGCTTTGGCATAATACTTTCCATAGTAACCGGAAGACAGGGCGAATGTCCCGAGCATGATCCTTCGCCGGACCTCCTCGCCGAAACCTGCCCTCCGGACATCCCGGTACGCATCGTGCCATGACTTTTTCACATCGGCAGCAGGACCGTACCGCACCCCGTCAAACCTCGCAAGGTTGGAACTTGCCTCGCTTGTGCAGATGACATAGTATGCTGCAAGGGCGTACTCCATGGAAGGTATCGTGCAGGGGATTGTTGTCGCCCCGAGTTGTTCGAGTGTGCCTATCGCTTTTTGCACAACGTTCCCTACTGCTGGATCGACACCTTTCCCGAAATATTCCTGCGGGATGCCGATCTTCAGTCCTTTGATCTCAACGGACGGTATATGGTTATAGGAGCGATCATAGGACGTGCTGTCCCGTGGGTCATGGCCAGCAATCACTGAATAAAGCGTTGATACATCGGTGACGGTCTTGGCCATCGGCCCGATCTGTTCGAGCGAGTTTGCATATGCGATCAGCCCGTACCGCGAGACCCTGCCGTAACTCGGTTTCAGTCCCACTATTCCGCAGAAAGCGGCAGGGCAGCGGATCGATCCGCCGGTATCGGTACCAAGCGCCATTGGTACCATGCCGGCTGCGATCGCAGCAGCGCTGCCTCCCGATGAACCACCCGGAACCCGGCTGGTGTCCAGAGGGTTGAGGGTAGGGCCGAACGCCGAGTTCTCCGTTGTTGTTCCCATTCCGAACTCGTCCATGTTGGTCTTACCGACAATCGCTGCGCCCGCTTCTTTTAACAGCCGGACAACGTGGGCATCGTATGGAGGGATATACCCTTTCAGGATCTTCGAAGCGCATGTCGTCTCGATCCCTTGCGTTGATATATTATCCTTGACTGCTACCGGGATTCCGGCAAGCCTGCCGCTCCCATGGGACACTTTCCTGCAGGTTGTCAGGAATGCGTTGAACCGGTCGTCTGGTTCGAAAGAGAGCGTTCCTGTCACTACATCACCCGCGGTGCCTTGATAAACCCGTCCTCGGATGCCGGAGCATTGGAAAGGACGTCTTTCTGCGGGAGGGATGGTCTCGGGTCGTCCTCGCGCATCACATTATATAAGTCGCGTACACCGGACTCTTCCCCTTTAACACGGTCCAGGATATCAAAATAGTCAATGATTGCGTTGAATTGCTGCGTGAACGGTGCAAGCTCGCCTGAGTCCATACCGATATCGGCGAGGTCCGCAATATGCTCTACATCCTTCTCAGTGACCATGCTCCAACCTGCTGATGTGATCTATGTATCCTTGCAGGGACGTTTTAAAACCATTGTGCCGGGCAAGTCTGCGCACGACATCCCATATCCCGCTGCCATACTGCATTGCCTTCTTTTCCTTCCATGCAATTTCTTTCGGGATATGACGTTCTGCCACCTTACGCAGGGGCACTTTACGCTGCCCCCTTTGCACTTTTTCGCATGCGGGGATTTCACGTGCGGCGCGCATAACCCTCAGGTCAAGGTATGGCATTGAAAGGAGGGTCTTATGAAGGGCGGCAACCGCCTGGTCCCTTGCCGCCTGCTTAGGAAGGAGTGCTACGTCGTGTGCAAGGTCTTCTTCCAGCAAAGCGCTCTGCAGGTACCGGGTATACCCGCCAAAAAGCTCGTCAGCCCCCTGCCCGGTGATCACTCGGCGGTACCCGTGCTCCCCGGCAAACTGCGCGATGAAGTACTGGGTGAGGGCGATACCGGTGTTTACCGGGTTCTTTTCGGGAATCGCACGCACGACAATCGGCAGAGCCTCCGCAATCTCCTCCGGAGTTATCTCGATGAAAGAGCATGGCAGTCCGATCTCTTTCGCTGCATAGCGTGCCTGACGGAGATCGTGGGAACCTGCAATACCGACCGCTATGCACTCCCGCCCGGCGAGCTTTGCTATTAGGGTCGAATCCACTCCTCCGGAGAGTGCAGTGATACCCTCATCGCTGCGCAGTGCGACTGCTGACACAATTGCCTCCTCGAGCGGAAGGTCAGGGACATCGGGCAGCACATTCCCTTTCACTGTTCCTTCGCACAATATCGTCCCCGCAGGACAAATGCCGGGGATGATCCCGATGTTATCACGGGCACAACATTTACCCCATGACAGAAAAAATTCACCCCCGAATTTTTTAATCAGTTCCGGTTGATCTGAGATAATGCGCTCCAGCTCCTCCGGAGGAATGCGCCGACCCGCGATCTCGACCCATCCCGATATTTCAACTGTGTTCATGGAGATGGATCTATTATTGGGCGAATCTCCTCATTTAGGTTCCCTGCCGGTTCGGACATATCGTTGTATGGTTAAATCCATTATTTGTTGATCCGCATGTCAGATGAGCACGCGAGGAGGACAATACTCTTGTAGCCTTGCGTTCAAGAATGAGTAAGGAGTTACCTGATGCTCCCATGATCGCGATCGTCCTTGGCACACGCCCCGAGATCATCAAGATGTCCCCGGTGATCCGTGCATGCGAAGCGCGCGGGGAAGATTTTTTCATTCTCCATACAGGCCAGCATTACTCCTATGAGATGGACCGGGTCTTTTTCGAGGAACTGCAGATCCGGAAACCTGAGTATAACCTTGATGTCGGTTCCGGAACCCATGCCATGCAGACCGGTGCGATCCTTGCTGGTGTGGAGAAGGTGCTGCATGAGACAAGACCGGAGATTGTCCTCGTCCAGGGCGATACGAACACGGTACTTGCAGGAGCACTCGCGGCTTCAAAGAGCTATGTGCGATCCGGCGGGAAGCAGATTCAGGTTGGGCATGTCGAGGCGGGCCTTCGCAGCTTCGACCGCAGGATGCCCGAGGAGATCAACCGGGTGCTCGCCGATCATATCTCCGACTACCTGTTTGCTCCGACAAAAACAGCGCGCCGGCACCTCCTGAATGAGGGGATCAGTAAAGAGAAGATCTTTATCACCGGCAATACGATTGTCGATGCCGTGCGGCAGAACCTTGTGCTTGCGAAGAGTAAGGTCGATACCGTCCGGCACCTCGGGCTTGGGAAAGACGCTTATTTCCTTGTGACGCTTCACCGGCAGGAGAATGCTGACAACAAAGCCCGCCTCTCCGGCATTATCAGCGCCCTCACTACGATCAGAAAGAAGTACGATCTGCCGGTCATATTCCCTGTCCATCCCCGGACCGAGAAGATGATCCGCACCTTTGGTATTGATACGTCGGATATCCGCACGATCCCGCCGTTGGGATTTTTAGAATTTCTCCAGCTGGAATCGGAGGCTCGCCTTGCGCTCACCGATTCCGGCGGAGTGCAGGAGGAGAGTTGTATACTATCCGTACCGTGTGTGACAATCCGTGACTCGACCGAGCGACCGGAAACTGTCAAGGTTGGTGCAAATATTGTGGCAGGCATTGAGCCGGACCGCATCATTGCTGCGGCTGCTTCGATGCTGGATGCAAAAAGGTCATGGAAGAACCCGTTCGGCGACGGCCATGCCGGGGAACGGATTTGTGAGATCCTGAATTCCTGTTGACCGGTCAAATGCCCGCGATTCCTTTTTTTGCAACCTGTCGCAAATACCTATAGGCGCGGGGGTAGGCAAGCCTGGCCAACACCGCCGGACTTAAGATCCGGTCTCGCAGGAGTCCGTGGGTTCGAATCCCACCCCCCGCATTGCTGGCATAGGACTACCGTATCTGGTTGTAGAAACTAAAGTCCATTATTCCCAATATTCGTTTGTCCCTCACTTCCAAGAGAATCGT
Source organism: Methanoregula sp. PtaU1.Bin051 (assembly GCA_002067895.1). Classification (GTDB taxonomy): domain Archaea; phylum Halobacteriota; class Methanomicrobia; order Methanomicrobiales; family Methanospirillaceae; genus MVRE01. The sequence continues at coordinate 96,425 of MVRE01000006.1, forward strand.
CATTTTCTCTCCCCCATAACCGTACATGTAATAGTACGCTCCCTGCCTGCATTCACGTCCAGTTCGAGCAGGACGATCTGCTGCCATGTGCCACAGGATATTTTCCCGTTCTCTACCGGTACCATAAGATCCGGGCCGACCAGTGCCGCCTTGACATGTGATCTCCCGTTGCCATCACCCCATCGCGCGTTGTGGGCGTACTCGATTCCATCTGGCGCCAGTACTGACAGGGCCCGTTTTAAGTCTTTGAGAACCCCCGGCTCGTACTCGATTGTCGTCAGCGCGGCAGTCGAGTGGTGGACAAAGAGATGGACGAGGCCGTCCTTTACCGTGCTCTGGGTGACAATCTTTGTAACTTCCGGTGTGATGTCGATGATGTCGCCCTCGCGCTTTGATGTGATTATAAAATTTTTCCGGAACATATTGGTGCACCTGCACCGGATGTTACTTGTGGATCAGAAAAATCCTTCCTTATAGTCCGGCAAAACTTCAGATTTTATAATCTTTTATCAATTCCCAAGATACTCTGCAAGATTAAGAGTCCTACAACAGTCTCTTCGAATCTGATCCAAACTCCCTCCCGGGCTTTTTTCAGCGATCCGCAGCCTGATCCGGCAAGCGATCCTACCTCCAATTAGCGCTATTTGATGATATTTTGGAGCATGATACTGCCACAGATAGCATGAAAAGGGGTGAAAATGAACAGATCTGAAAACAAAATTGTCGGTTTTTGATGAATTATTGTCAAAATGGCCATTTTTTGGAGGTTACGAGCTGGTGGTGGACAAGTGCATTCGTCGGAGAATTCAGGAATGGGAAGATCCCGATTCTCGGCTCAGAAATGGGGGGTGTCCGACATTATGCCCCGCACCCTGCTGTGGAGTAGTATCCCTGGCAGCGGGTATTGCTTCCTGTTGGTGATTCGCATCATCGAACTCTCTCCAGGGTTAATTATTGATCTGGCCTGGGAGTATTTCTGGCAGATACTATACAGTCAGGAAATGGAAGAAAAATTACTCCGCCCCCGGCTCACCGGTTTCAGCGTTCCCTTCGTCATTTCTGATCTCAGCAGGGACAACCGCCACTCCGACAACCCGGTCGCCTTCATCGAGGCGCATGATCCGGACCCCTTTGGTCCCGCGCCCGATTATGCGGATCTCAGAGACCCGCATCCGGATAACGATACCGGACGCGGTCATGACCACGATCTCGTCGCTGTCTGCAACCGCACGGGACTCGATGACAACAGCCTCACGATCCAGTTGGATATTACGGACCCCCATCGTGCCTCTTCCATGGCCGCGGAAGTCATCGAATTCCGTCCGCTTGCCCATCCCGACATCAGAGATTGTAAGCAGGTGATCTTTCTCCAAGAGAGTGATCGCACAGACAGTATCGCCCTTTTCCTTAAGCTTCATGCCCCGCACTCCCTGTGCGTTCCTGCCGACCGTGCGAATGGTCTCTTCGTGGAAACGGAGGCTCTGGCCGAATCGTGTGGTCAGGATAATCTCCTTTGTGCCATCAGTCGAGATCACATCGATCAGCTGGTCGTTCTGCCGGAGCGTGATTGCATTGATGCCAGTTGAGCGCGGGTTGGAGAACTCATCCTGTGGTATCTTAATGACCTGCCCGAGCCTTGTTGCAAAGAGCAGGAACCTGTCGTTGCGGAACTCCCGGATCGGGATGACGGCGGTCACGACTTCATCTTTCAGATTGAGCAAATTGACAATCGGCTTGCCCTTTGCCGCCCTTGAACTCTCCGGGATCTCGTAAACCTTAAGCCAGTAAACCCGCCCTAAATTTGTGAAACAAAGGAGGTAATCTTTCATCCCTGCAATGAAGACCGAATCGACAACGTCGTCTTCCTTCGTGAGCATCCCGGTGATCCCGTGCCCGCCCCGCCGCTGCTTCCGGTATGTGTCGAGATCGGTGCGCTTGATATAGTTGGCGGTCGTAATCGAAACAAGCACCGTCTTATCCTCAATTAAGTCCTCTGTGGAGATGTCTGTTGCCGCTGGGGCGATCCGGGTGCGCCGTTCATCCCCGAACTTATTGGCAATTTCCGAAGTTTCACGCCGGATTTCATCCTTGATGTTTACTTCGGATTCAAGGATCTTCTTAAGCCGCCTGATCTCTCCTTCGAGGCCTTTCTTTTCATCACTGATCTTCTGCTGTTCGAGTGCTGCGAGGCGGCGGAGCTGCATCTGGAGGATCGCGCTTGCCTGGGGCTCGGACAGGTTGAACTTCGCAATCAGCGTGTCACGAGCCGCTTCCACATTAGTGGATGCTCGGATCGCAGCGATCACCGCATCGATCTTTGCGAGGGCGAGAAGGAGCCCATCGAGGATGTGAACCTTCTCCTGTGCCTTTTTCAGGTCGAATTCAGATCTCTTCCGGATCACTTCTATCCGGTGCTGGACGAATTGCCCAAGAAGGCCATGGAGGTTGAGGATCTTTGGTTGGCTGTCGACAATAGCCAGATTGATTACCCAGAAACTCGACTCGAGAGCGGTATGCTTATACAGCTTGTTGAGGATAACCGGCGCGATCGTTCCCTTCCGGAGCTCGAATACTACCCGGATGCCTTCCTTGTCGGACTCATCACGTATATCGGAGATCCCGTCAATCCTTTTGTCCTTGACCATCTCGGCGATTGCCGTGATCCATTGTGCCTTGTTCACTTGGTACGGGAGCTCAGAAACGATGATCCGGTCGCCCCTGTTCCCACCCCCGGACTCTTCGATTGTAGCAACGCCGCGCACGATTACTCGGCCCTGACCGGTGGTATACGCATCGAGAACCCCGTCAGTTCCCATTATGATGCCGCCGGTCGGGAAGTCTGGCCCCGGCATCACTTTCATGAGATCGATTACCGGCACGTCAGGATTGTCAAGATAGCGGCCCACTGCCGCGCAGACTTCGCGGAGGTTGTGGGGAGGCATCTTCGTTGCCATACCAACTGCAATCCCGTCCGTCCCGTTCACGAGCAGGTTGGGGATCTTGGCGGGCAGGACGACCGGTTCTTTCAAGGATTCATCGTAGTTCGGTACGAACTCAACCGTTCCCTTATCTAGGTCTTTTAAGAGTTCCTCGGCATAGGGGGATAGCCGGACCTCGGTATAACGGCTCGCCGCCGGAGCATCGCCATCAACCGATCCGAAGTTACCCTGCCCCTGAACCAGCATGCAGCGGTAGGAGAATGGCTGGGCCATCTTGACAATCGTGTCATAGATGGATGCATCACCATGGGGGTGATATTTACCCATCACTTCACCGACCACCCTTGCGCTCTTCTTGGTGGGTTTGTCGCTGGTATTGCCCATCTCCCACATTGCATAGAGGGACTTGCGGTGGACCGGTTTTAAGCCGTCGCGGGCATCTGGGATAGCTCGCCCGATGATCACACTCATTGCATAGTTGATGTATGATGTCTTCATCTCAGTCTCGATCGAGACGGGCTCTACGCGGTGAGTGATGAGACTGGTTGCCGATGGAACCTTCTCAGATGTCAAGGTTTGTCACTTCCTTTGCATGGCGCTTGATGAAATCCTTGCGGGCATCTACATCCTTTCCCATCAGGATCCTGAACATTTCGTCAGCTTCGTATGCATCCTCGATGGTCACTTTCTTGAAGACACGGTGTTCTGGATTCATTGTCGTGTCCCAGAGCTGCTGGGCATTCATCTCGCCAAGACCCTTGTACCGCTGGACAGAAACCCCTTTCTCACCCATTGCAGCAACAGTCTTTTTCATCGCATCCTCGTGGAACACGTACTTCTCTTCCTTGCCCTTTGCCACCCGGAAGAGTGGCGGCTGGGCGATGTACACGTAGCCGGCCTCGATGAGTTTTTTCATATACCGATAAAAGAACGTGAGAAGCAGAGTCCGGATATGGGCGCCGTCAACGTCGGCATCGGTCATAATCACGATGTGATGGTAACGGACCCGCTCGGCATCAAATTTCTCACCGATTCCGGTTCCGATTGCGGATATGAGGGTCTGGATCTCGGCGTTTTTCAGGATCTGGTGTTCGCCTGCCTTTTCGACGTTGAGGATCTTACCACGGAGCGGCAGTATGGCCTGGAACTTCCTGTCACGCCCCTGCTTTGCCGACCCGCCTGCCGAGTCTCCTTCGACAATATAGATCTCACTCTTTGCCGGATCCCGCTCGGAACAGTCCGCAAGTTTACCGGGCAGCCCGGAGCTCTCGAGCGAGCTCTTCCGTCTCGCAAGTTCCCGGGCATTGCGGGCGGCTTCACGTGCTTTCGCTGCTGCTAGCGCCTTTTCGACGATGATCTTAAGCACGGCCGGGTTTTCATCGAAGTATTCCGTGAGTGCGGCATAGACAAGCGAATCGACTAGACCCTTTACATTGCTGTTCCCAAGCCGCATCTTAGTCTGGCCTTCGAACTGGGGGCTCGCCATCTTGACAGAGATGACCGCGGTCAGCCCCTCGCGAGTATCCTCCCCATGGATCGAAACCGAGGAGTTTTCCTTGATTAAGCCGTTCCTTTTTGCAACTGTATTTACGGACTTGGTGATCGCTCCCCTGAATCCTTCAAGGTGAGTGCCGCCCTCGCGGGTGTTGACCGAGTTGACGTAGGAGTAGATCTTCTCATCGTAGCCTGTTGTGTACTGCATCGCAATTTCAAGTTCGAGCTTGTTCTCCTCGTCCTTCTTTACGATATTGATAGGTTCGGGATGGAGGCATTCCGCACCCTCGTTCAGGTATTTCACGAATTCAGTAAGGCCTCCTTCATAGCAGTAGGCGGCCCGGTCCCCTGATCGTTCGTCGGTGATCCGGATGGTTATACCGGCATTCAGAAATGCAAGTTCCCGGAGCCTGTGAGCGAGGAGATCGTAGTCGAATTTTGTAGTCTCAAAAATCGCAGGGTCTGGGAAGAAGGTGATTCTTGTCCCGGTCAGACGGTACCCGAACTCTGCGAGAAACCGGCGGCGGTTCTCCTGCTCGATCTCGGCCGGGGTAAACGTTACGGCACTGATGTCCTGCTGACCAGACCGGTGCTCAGAATGTTTTACCCGGTTGAATGGCGCCGGTGTCCCGTACCATTGCTGGTAACGGGCCAGCAGCTCATCGAGTGTCTCCTGCCGTGATGAGAGTGGTGAGGTAACCTTGCCCTGTGCAAATCGCATATCGTGGATATTGCCGTTCCGGTATACGCGGGCAAAAAGCGATGCAGACAGCGCGTTTACAACCGAAACACCAACTCCGTGCAGTCCGCCTGAGACCTGGTAAGTCGACTTGTCGAACTTACCTCCGGCATGAAGTACGGTCAAGACTACCTCGAGGGCGCTCTTCCCATTCTTCTCCATCCGATCTACCGGGATTCCCCGCCCGTTATCATCGACTGTTATCGAACCATCTGTTCCGATTGCGATAGTGATCAATGAACAGAACCCGGCAAGGGCTTCATCGATAGAGTTATCGACAACCTCGTATACGAGATGGTGCAGGCCACGGGTATCCGTACTGCCTATATACATCGCGGGGCGCTCTCGCACCGGAGTTAGGCCTTCAAGCACGGTGATATGGGATGCATCATAGGTATCGTTCAAAATAAACCTCCGATAAAAAACCAGACCCTTTGGGTATGAAGGTCAATAAACCAATGTTTCGCACAATAATTGTTGTCTCTAATACAATAAAAGCATGTTGCACCGACGTAAAAATTGGTAAAAAAACCAAAAATTTACAGCCCTTTTGATAAACTGTAAGTCTTGGAATCTTCCAATCCTGGATTTACGTCATAAATCTCTTCTTTTCCATCTCAGATTCAATGATATGTCCCTGCATCCGGGTCCGCTATACCTAGCTCTTTATCGATTGCCACGACAAGCCGGTTCAACGTTGTGACTACATCTCGTGCGTCTTCCTTATCCATTGTGCCAGGCTGGTGCCAGACGACCTTTTTTCTTAGGAGCGTTGTCAGATCCTCAACATCAGTCCCTTTAAATTTTTCAGGAACCATCAGCCCATCGAGGTGGTCCGCGGCGCCGAACCATGCCTGCTCCGGGGGTAGTGCGAAGTGCTTTGCAATCAGCATGATAGGGGTTACAAACCCGCGTCCGAATGTGCTCTCCATGGCTGAGGATTGCCCTGAGATTACAAAAGGATATTGATGTTTGTAAATTTCAGGAATGATCAGAAGAGAGAAAATTGTGTAATCCAGACGCACATTGGCGTAGCGATGATAAAGGCTAGGCTAGTAGCAAGAAATCCCCATTCTGTGCCGGTCAAGTCCTTTTTCTTAAGGAAAAGATGCATGTGCTTTCCGTAGCCCCTGCAGAGCATGCTTACAAAAACCCTCTCCCCTTGTTCGTACGAACGGATGAACATCGTTCCGATTGTATATCCGAGCTGCCTGAGCCTGTAGCGGTACGAGAGTCTGCGATCGAATGGATCGAAACACCGGGTTTCAAGTGTCTGTTTGATCTTACGGTACATGTATCCGAAAACGAACAGGTACCGTATCATCATGCCAAGAGCAAGGGCAAATTCTGCTGGAAGCCCCATGCGACGCCCTCCATCCAGCAGGTCCTGCATCTTTGTCGTAGACGAGAGCAGGATGATAAACGATATGCATACGATAAACTTGACAAACAGTATAAAAGCGAATTCGACAGATTCGGCATACACAGAAATCCCGAGCGGCAGAGAATAAATCACATGATACTCGGTATAATACTTATTTTTCAGGAAAATCTGGAATAGGATAATGATTCCCCACAGCGGGACGATAGCAATGATACGCTGCACGAAATTCTTCACCGGAAGGTTCGTGCAGAGCCAGAGTGCTGCAACGAAGATAAAAAAGAGCACCCCGACCGTGTAGATCATCGTTGAATAGGGAACAGCGACAAGCGCGATGATAGCGGCAAAACAGAGCACAATCTTGACACGGGCATCAAGGCGATGGATGATGGAATCCTTATAGGCATCTTTTTCGATCTGAAAAAGCTCTTCGATCATAAGTCTTTGCCAAATGCCTTCAGGAGGGATTTCCTGACTTCATCAAAGGTGTATGCCATTGTGACATCGATACCATTATCTTTCAGGCTGCGGATCAGGCGTGGCAGGACCGGGACATCAAGACGGTACGACTTCAACATCTCCGGCTGCATAAAGACCTGTTCTATCGTGCCTTCAGCTACGATCCTTCCTTTGTGCATGACATAGATATAATCTGCAATCTCGGGGACAAGCGCAACATCATGGGTCGAAAAGACAACGGTCATACCATAACGGGTAGAGAGCGAGTTGATGAATGCATTCAGGTCTGCTACGCCCTGCGGGTCAAGCCCTGCAGTCGGCTCATCCAGTACGAGCACCTGCGGTTCCATTGCGATTACGCCGGCTATAGCTACCCGTTTCTTCTCCCCTCCGCTCAGATGGTGCGGAACCCGGAGGGCGAGGTGCTCGATCCCGACGATCTTCAGGGCTTCATGGACCCGGTGATGGACGGTCTCATCATCAAGCCCGAGATTGGTCGGGCCGAACGCCACGTCCTGCTCGACTGTAGGGGAGAAGATCTGGTCATCGGGATACTGGAAAACGAGCCCGACATACTTGCGCACCTCACGAATATTCTCCTTTGTGATCGGTTCCCCGCGGATGAGGACCGATCCCGATGTTGCCTTGAAAATTCCGTTGAAATGCTTGAACAGCGTGCTCTTTCCGGCACCATTCGAGCCGATCACAGCAATCCTGGCATTGCGTGGGGCGATAAAATTAATACAGTCGAGTGCAGTTACGTTGCCTGCGTAGGTGTAACAGAGATCGCGGGTCTCGATCAGGTGCATGGGAGTAATGAATTGGGTTGTAAAAAATTTAAGTTCTACTGGTTTGTCTTCCCTGTTTTTCGCAGGATTCTGATACCACATGCAGCCCCGAAGACAAGAATGAAGGCAATGGTTGTACCTGCAACGATCGCGATCACACCTCCAAGCGGCCCCATCTGCTCGCCAAGCGAGTAATCAGGCATCGGGGACTCGTAGGCAAACCTGTCCACAGTTTCCTCATGGATTTCGGCATCCGCAGGAGTTCCTCCGGTCAGCTCTTTCTGGCCCTGCACAACAAGAGCGGTACTCTCGAGGCCATCCGGGTCCCCCGATGCCAGAAAGACAGCGATCCCACCGATCAGCAGGGCGAGTACGAGCCCCCCAATAAGAAACGTTTTGTTATCGATCATGGTGCTGCAATCCCCTTAGGTGTCTTAATACCGGTATCAATCAGATCGGGCCTGACACTAATGATCAGGTAAATTGCTGCGACTGTCACAAATCCTTCTATGAATCCGATAATTGCGTGATATATCCCCATAGCAACCAGGCCTTCCATGAGCGGGAATGTACCGGCAAAATACATCTCAACAGCACAGGCAAGAGCCGGAATCAGGCAGGCAAGCCATGCCGCAGTAAATGCTGCAACGGGCATATTCCTGATGGCTACCATAAGTCCCCTGAATGAATAGAACCCGACAAAACCTCCAATCACACCCATATTGATGATGTTGGCCCCCATCACTGTAATGCCCCCATCCCCAAACAGAACTCCCTGCACTATCAGCACAAGGGTCATGATGAAGATCGCTGCTAACGGAGAGCCCAGCACTATTGCAGCAAGTGCACCACCGACAAGGTGCCCGCTTGTCCCCATCGAGACGGGGAGGTTGAATGACTGGAGGGCAAAGATGCCGGCTGCAAGTACAGCGACCATGGGTAATTTCTCCTCGCTCATTTCGTTCTTCGCCCACTTCAGGGATATTGCGATAAACACAAGGGCAATAATCCAGTAAATTGCGCCTTGCCAGATTGGAATGAATGCATCGGGAATATGCATGGTGCCACCGCTTGTGAATACGTTTCCTCATTTTTGTATTACTCAATGAAATAAAAAAAGATATTGATTTGTTATTCAATCCGAATAATAATTACAGTTCAGCGTTCTCAGATCAAATCACTAATAATTTTAGAAGAGATTTCAACAGGATTCTGATAATAGAACAGCGATGCTCTGATGATCTGATTGAAGATATAAGGACACGACATAAACGATAACCGGATCTTTCTGCGCGAGTGACAAAAAGATGGATGCAATCGATACTCATGACCTTACCCGGTATTATGGGGATCTCCGTGCTGTCGACCATCTGGATCTGGCAATCGACAATGAGATCTTTGCACTGCTGGGCCTAATGGTTCGGGAAAAACAACTACGGTCCTCATGCTGACAACCCTGCTGCGGCCTACAGAGGGAACGGCAAGTATCTGTGGCTATGATATCCTGAAAAACGACAGGGAAGTCCGAAAGCATATTTCATACGTCCCGCAGGATATGGCGGTCGATATCAAGCTGACCGGACGGGAGAATGTACTTTTCTATACCAACCTCTATGGAGTAAACAATCCCAAGGACCGGGCTGATGAGCCCCTCTCCGTAATGGAACTGTCGGATCGTGCCGATGACCTGACTAGGACCTATTCCGGGGGGATGCGCCGCCGCCTTGAGCTTGCCCAGGCCCTTATCCACCAGCCCGAGGTCCAGTTTCTTGATGAACCGACACTAGGCCTGGATGTTGCTGCCCGGAGGAGGATTTGGGAACACATCAGTGCGTTGAAGAAAACCGGAATGACAATCTTTGTCACAACCCACTACATGGACGAGGCCGACCAGCATTGTGAAAGGGTTGGGATTATCAGTAAAGGGAAGATTGTTGCTCTCGGTTTCCCATCGGCACTTAAGGCACGGCTGATGAAAGATATTATAACGGTGACCATTGACGGAGAATGCAATGGAGTGACTGAATTAGGAATTAGGGGCATCGAGTATCTTGGCTGTAAAGGGTCGGATATTTCATTTACTGCAGAAAAGGGGCGGGAAGCGCTCCCTATCATCGCCGATATAATGGTACGTGACGGCATACTTATCCGACAGATGGCACTTCGGGAACCTACCCTTGATGATGTTTTTCTGCTAGCCGTGGCATACTCCAGACAACAATCATTCTCATAATTGCTCTCATTATCGGAGCATCGTTCTATACCCCGCTTCAGTATGCCATGACCTATATCATCCTGTTCCTATTCGGGATTTTAATAATATCTTTTGCCACTACAATCGCACTGTATCTTGACGATCACGGTTCGCTTGCGGCATTCAACACAATGATCACCATGCCGCTCTTCTTTACATCAAGTGCGTTAATGCCATATGATGTGATGCCTGATTGGCTCCGGACGGTTGCGTCGGTAAATCCACTCAGTTTTGCCATCGATGCAATCCGGAACGTCAATGCAGGGATTATACCTGTCTGGCAGGTATCTGCTCTTGGCCTGATGAGCACATTTGTTATTGCAATTTGCATCGTCGTATTCCGGAGAACGACCCTATAATGAAAAACATAGAGCTTAACTGGTATCAGTTTTTTTCAAAGCATTGAATGAGACAACGGTTATGGCATTGCTGCTTTCCCTACAGTAGGCATCCACACGGGCCGAAACACGGTCTGTCATGCTGCTCGTCGTCAGGATGAGGGAGTCCTGCCCGCGTAATGCCCGTAGGATGCACTTGTCGATAACGCCGTAAGTGAATTCGAGCGCAATGCATTCCATTGCGGCGTACTGCTTGGCCCGCGTTCCCATGGCCCCGACCGCAATGCCGGGTCTGGCCTTTACCCATGCTGCAATCTCGGGATGGTTTTTTTCGTCCACGTTGCAGACCGTAATCGTGCCAGGCGATGTTCGGACAGAGGTTCCATGTGGCTGGCTCTCGATAATATGAACCATGTCTAATACACTTCTGGGCTTCCGATCCGGGATGGCAAACCCGCGTTTGGCAAGCTCGGCAGAGAGTTCGAGCAGGGTCGGGACCGAGAGGTGCGCCATGCGGACAAGCTTTGGATTCCCGAATGCAACGTCTGGTATGTCTTCCCTGATGATATGCCCATCCGCGAGAAGAATGGCTCTGTCAGCCCATGGATACGCGAGCTCGACATCATGGGTTGAGATAACGATAGTCTTACCCTCATTGTTCAGCTCATCCAGCAGCTCCATAAGATCCTCGGAGCCTGATGGATCGAGACCGCTTGTCGGTTCATCAAAGACCAGCACATCAGGGTCCATCGCTAGTACACCGGCAATTGCGACCCTTTTCTTTTCCCCGCCTGAGAGCTGGTGGGGTGGCCGGCGCTCGAATCCGAAGAGGCCCACGTGCCGGAGGGCGTTTGTCACCGCCTGCCTGACCTCCGGTTCGGTATAGGCGAGATTTGTCGGACCGAATGCCACATCCTGGTACACGGTCGGGGCTATGATCTGACGGTCCGGATTCTGGAGCACGAACCCGACCTTCCGCCGGAGTTCCCGAAGTGACTCTCTGTCGTACTGCATTGGCTTGTTGTCAAAGAGCATTGTACCGGAGTCGGGACGTATCATACCGTTGAACATCTGCAGAAGTGTGGACTTGCCAGCTCCGTTCGGGCCAACAAGTGCAATCTTCTCGCCCCTGCGGAAGTGGAAACTGATCCCCCGGATCGCTTCCTGCCCCCGCGGGTAGCGGAACCGGATATCGCGTGCTTCAATGATAATGCCGCTCATGTAATGTGTCTCCTAGAGCAGGGTCGTTCCCTGTGATGCGATCACGACTAGACTCCCTGCTAGCAGGAAGAGGGCGAGGGCGGCCAGGGGCCGGAGTTCTACGGGCCGGTTCTCGCCAAGAAGCGCGAATTTCCCGTTGTAGCACCGGGCATCCATAGCCCGGACCAGGTCGTCGCCGGCATCCCACGCGGCGATGAAGGCTGCACCGCAGAGCATGGAAAATGTGCTGACAGACTCCATCCACCCCGAATAGCCAAGGCGCATCACCTGCGCCCGGTGGATCTGTCGGACATGATCCATCAGGAAGAATATCGTCCGGTAGATGATCATCGCAAGGTCGATGACGAAATCAGGGACTCGGACCTTTCGCATCACTATGAAGAGGTCAGTCATGGGTGTGGTCAGGGCGATAAAGAGGAGAGCCGCCATGCCTCCGATAACCCGGCAGAGGATGAAGAACCCGGTATTGATACTCTCTCGACTGATTGAGAACGAGAGGAACGGGAGCGGATCCCAGTTCCAGTAAACGTGCTCCCCTCTGGAGATGACCACGATAATAGCCGCGCTTAGCAGGGCGAACCAGAGCGGGACGAGGAAGAGGTCCACATAAGTCCGTAGATCCACGCGGGCAAGGAGGATAACTGCGGCCGAAAGGACGAGCGCGATAAAGAGGGGGGCTGCGTAGCCGGTTGAGACTAGGCAGAGAACAATGGCAGACAAGCCCGTCCCCAGCTTCAGCCAAGTATTGGTCTCGCGCAGACCATTCTCCTGGGCTATGTCCTCCAGCAGTTCCTCAAACATGGATCATTACTGCGCTTTCGTGACAATCATACTTTTCTTCTGGCCGAGCCAGTACCCAAAGACACCACCTACGAAGATTCCGCCGATGGCAGCTTGAAGTGCGAACAGACATGCTTCAATCTCGCCGCTTGGCGGCTCCCATTGGGGAACCAGAGGCGTAAAACTCTCAACAGGTTTTCCGGACAGTTCTGCAATCAGGTTCGATCCTACGTTATCGGAACCGGCGAACTCTGCCCCTTCCAGGGTTGAACTTGTGTACAGGAATGCTGCACAGAATCCGAGAATCGCAATGAACGCGAGGATTTCAAGGAAGTAGTTCTTTGCCATTATACATCGCCCCGGGCAGCGCTGATCTGCGTTTCAGAAAAAATCTTAAGGCGTATTAGGATATCGGGTTTTAAGGCAACAATGTACTTGAATACCAGTGCAAGTACGATTCCCTCTACTATTGCAAGAGGTACCTGTGTCACCGCAAATATTCCCGTAAACAGGATGAATGAACTGACAACACCTCCCACTTCTGCAGGGTATGCAAGAGCAAGTTCAAGGGAGGTCGTTATATATGTAAACATGTCCGCAAGGGCAGTTACAAGAAAGACAGTCAGGTAAATGTTCACTTTTGTATCCTTGAGCACACGATAAACTGCAAAACCGATAATTGGGCCGGCAATGCCCATTGAAACGATATTTGCACCGAGTACTGAAAGACCTCCATGAGCGAGGAAGAGACTCTGGAACAGGAGTACAATCGCGCAGATGACCGATGTAATCCACGGCCCGAAACAGATCGCTGAGAGACCGGTTCCGGTTGGGTGCGAACAGCTTCCCGTGACCGATGGAAGTTTCAGTGAAGACAGGATAAAGATGAATCCGCCGGTCACTCCCAGCAGGGGGAGAGCTTCACGATCCGCGTCCATGACTTTTTTCAGATAATACACACCGCAAGCTAGGCAGGGCAGGGCGATAAGCCACCATACCAGACACCACTGCCATGGCAGGAAACCTTCCATGATATGCATGTTAATCTAATCTCAAGTTTATTTGTTGTAACTAAATAAGACTTGCTTAGATAGTTCCCCGGGCTCCGGTATGATGAAGTAAGACATTACTGAAAAGCAGATAAACCTTGACTGATTCGTTACAATTTGCTTTCACCCTCTTTGATATGCTGGTTCCTTGTTTTCCATGGAATTCGATACATAAGCCTGCATAAATGTTGGTATAATACCAAAACTTCATACCCTGCGCTATCGTATCCCATGGTATGGATGATAACAGCGGGACCGGGCTTTCTGCCCGCAAGGTCGATTACCTCAAATATATCCACGAGCATGACGGATCGGTCAGGACCGGGGATCTGGCCATACGGTTCGGGGTAGATCCCTCCACGATCTCAAAGACGATCCGTGAACTAGCAAACGATGGCCTCCTCTCCTGTGCTCCCTATCAAAGAATCCGGCTCTCCGCATCCGGGAGAAAACAGGCAGAATATTGCATCAAACGGCACCGGATCTTAAGCCTCCTTTTCACGCATTATGGATTCTCCCCTGACCAGGCATGTACTGAGGTCTCCCGTTTCGAGAGTTATGTGAGCAGGGAGGCAGTGGATCGGATCTGCCGGACCATGGGCCATCCGCAGGCCGCCGGTTGTGGAGCAATTACGCATGATGCCGGTTGTCTGGGCAATGAGAGCATGCTTCATGATCTCACATCATCAGGGTCAATATGGAAGGGGAGGGGACGATGAGTGCCGGAGAACCGTTCCGTCACATCCCTGACATTGCCTTGATTACATGGCATGCGGAAAGGAACCGGTCTGCATTTTCAATTGTCAGTCCCTGGACAAAGATCGCATTCCTCTTTCTACTCGTCATCATTGTTACTGTTGTCAGGTCGTTTCCCGTGATCCTTCTTCTCTTCCTTGGAACCTTTACCGCCTGCGCAATTGCAGGGCTCCCCCTCCGGAAGATCGTTCTCTGGTATACTCTCCCCATTATTTTTGTTCTCTCCCTTGTCGGGATCATGGCGTGGGGCGAGCCGGGAAATCCCGTTCTTTCCTTTACCATTGCCGGCTACAATGCAACCCTGACTGATGCCGGGCTTCTTCTGATTTTTGTCCTGTTACTAAAAGCGCTGATTATTGTTACGTACTCTCTACTCGTCCTCATGACGACGCGGTACAACCATGTCGCCGGCCTTATCGACCGTATCTTTCCAGATCCCATCAACCAAATCTTCCTCCTCTCGTACCGGTTCCTGTTCTTAACCATCAGTCTTACCGGTTCCCTGCTCAAATCGATAAATTCCAGGGGAGGCGGGATGATCCGGAGCCTGCGGGTACAGGGCCGGATTTTTGCACAGGTCTTTGCTCTGACATTTATCCGTTCGCTCGATCGCGCTGAGCGTGTCCATTCCGCGATGGCATCGCGCGGGTACTGCGGTATATATGCAACGGCAAGTCCGGTCCCTGCCCCATCTGTCCGCGGGACGATCTGCATCATTGCTTTAAGTGTTATAACCCTAGCACTTGTTGCGGCATATATGACCCCCCCCGAAGTGGTGATCCCATGACAGAACGGGTATCGCCGGTTTGCTACTGCCCACCCCCATCTGCAGGTGAGAGGCGCGAGCTGATCCACGTGGATTGTGCTAGCCACATCTATCCTGATGGGAGCATTGGCATTCACCAGATGTGTTTTCGTGTCCTGGAAGGAGAGATCGTTGCTCTGTGCGGCCCGAACGGTTCAGGTAAATCCACGTTAATCGAGCATATCAACGGGCTGCTCCGTCCGTCAGAAGGCAAAATCGTGGTAAATGGTTGTTCTGTCGGATCCTCCCAGGCCGCAGATTTATGGAAAGAGGTGGGGATTGTCTTCCAACGCTCGGATGATCAGCTCTTCGCTCCCACGGTTCTTGATGACGTGATGTTTGGCCCACTTAACCTCGGCATGGAGGAAGGGCAGGCAAGAACCGAGGCACTTGCCGCCCTAGAGACTGTTGGTGCAGAAGGACTCGACACACGGCTGCCCAATTACCTGAGCGGTGGGGAAAAGCGGCTCGTTGCGATTGCCGGTATCCTTGCGATGCACCCGAAGATCATAGCATTCGATGAACCGACTTCAGACCTTGATCCGGTCCATAGTGCGAAAATTGAGGAGATCGTCCGAAAACTGCGGGATGTTTACGGCATCAGCATCGTCCTTGCCACCCATGACCTCGATCTTGCAGCGCGGTTGGCTGATCGGGTCTGCCTTGTCAGGAAAGGATCTATCTGTGCAGAAGGGTCTCCTGCTGATATTTTTTATAATGAAACTCTTATCTCCAATACAGGCCTTTTGCCCCCAGCAGTCGTACGAATTTATCGTTCATACTGTAAAAGCAAGGGATTGACGGCAGACAAGCGGCCATTGGATGCGGCAGGTCTCATTGAAGCGATCAGTAATTCATAGGGTGCGGCATCATAGGTTTTGGTAGCATTCCAACTTTTTCTTAAACTATATAACCTGCGCCCCCCGATCATCATGGAAGAGGGATACTACGCCCCATATTCATCTTGAGGATGGCTCGTTTCCACTGCTCTGGGTTATTATCTGGTGGATTCTCACCCTTGTGATCATTGGCAGTTGTCTCTTTTTTATCCGCCTCAGGATGATTCCGAAGGGAAAGGTCGTCACAATCGCCGCATTCTGTACGGCAGCTGCGTTTGCCGCTTTCCAGATCACCATTCCGGTCTTTGGAGGCATCCATCTCACCCTGACCCCCCTTATCGCGATCTTCACCGGGCCTGCAATCGGAAGCCTTGTTGTTCTCATTATCAACATTCTTTCCGCAGCAATCGGCCACGGCGGGTTCGGCATGATTGGAGCAAACACGCTTGTCAATATCGGGGAAGTCGTGACCGCGTATATCATTTACAAAGGGACAAAACGGTTGACCATCGATAGGTTTGCCCGTGCCGCAATCGCTACATTTGTGGGGCTCTTTGCCGGAAATCTCCTGATGATTGCTATGATCCTTGTATCGGGGATTCAGGGGATCGCCCAGAGCCAGGTGCAGATCCTGTATGGCCTGACTTTGCTCGCCATAATCAACATGGGTGTTGCACTCGTCGAGGCAATCATCACAGGTTTCATAATCGGTTTTCTCGGTCGGGCACGCCCGGATCTTCTCGGGGAAGGGGAAAATACCTGACGTTAAAAAAAAACACCGTGACTGACTCCATTTTGGGTCATTTTCCTCTCCTGTCCAAGGAGAGATCCCACCATCAGCGTACTGCGGGATTGCCCGATGATCTCTCCCTGAACAGCGAGAAAAATTTTGGACGCACAAGGGAACCAAGGACACCGATGACCGCCGGGTTCAGCATAAGTTGTTTCAGGAGCTTTGAGGGTCTGTCCATGTCCCCGTATTGTAAGATCAGATTAATAATCTCCGGATCATTAAGCGCACGGATAAGCCGATCGATATCCTCAGGGAACAACCGCCTGCGCAACCGGAAGAACCGGTAACCGGATTCGAGCAGTCCTCCGATATCGTCCTTCCAGAGAGTTTCATAGGATGAGAGAGCCGTATCATCGAACCGGTCCTGTTCGCAACAGGAAACTGCGACAGCGGCGGCATGCCGTGCCGATCTGATGCCGGTATACACACCCCCGCCGGATATAGGTTTGGCAAACCCGCCTGCATCACCGGTAAAGAGCGTCCGGTGACCGTAGGTTCTCGGCATAACTCCAAGGGGAACGGTCCCTGTCACGAGATGGATTTTTTTGTCTGCGAACTGTCGCGAAAATGCGGCAAACCGCTCTTTTGCATTCTGTCCGCTACATAATCCAATCCGTGCCCTGTTTTTACCGAGTGGGATCGCGTACCCAAAGAAGTCCGGGGCTGCGTCAGGGTAAATGCCGGCGAGGTTTTCATCCATAGTAAAAGGGACGTCGGCCTGAATACCGGCCAGATACAATTTCGCCCTCTGCATCCCAAGGAGGCGGGCGACTGTACTTCTCGGCCCATCGGCAGCAATCAGGATACGGAAGGAGTATTCTTTCCTGCCATGTATACCTCGTGTCCGGAGAGTTGTTTTAGAAATCCCGCAGACCGATGTCTTCGTATGGAATTCCGCACCGGTGTCTGCAGCAGCCTGTGCCATCTCGAAGTCGAGCATCCCGCGATCAACAACATATGCCTTGGGTTTTCCGGCATCGAAAACAAGGTTGCTTCCCATAGATGTAGTGACCTTGGCACCCGTTACTGTATTGAGAATAGACCGCTTGGAAACACCGCATTCGCCGAAGGCAGTAAGCGAAAGGAGCCCGGCGCACTGGATCGGGTACCCGATAGTGCCATGCTCCTCAATAACTAATGTCGAAAGACCGGCTTTGGCGCATGCCTGTGCCGCTGCGCTGCCGGCAGGTCCTGCACCGGCAATAATTACATCATACATGTACAGGTAACGAATGCATTTTCTATGTTCTCGTTTTAGGCGGAGCCGGTGACAGGCATACCGGAATCCTGCCGTGGACGATCATTTCCCCAAGAACAAAGGAAAATATACCGAAGACCAATGCAAAGAATCCAAAGATAGTCGTGACATAAGTGCCCCGTAGTACCGGGAACAGGTGGAATGCACCTGCGATGAGTACGAGGCTTGTTATTACCAGTCCGGTTATAATGGCATAGAACCTCCTTTGACTGCAGATATATTTCTCAAGGTCCCAGACCCCTGTAACAAGCGCCCATCCGGCAATACTGATGGCAAAGACGGCTGCAAAGAGGTGGGGAATGAAGAAAGCAAAGATGCCAAGGAGGACGATGCCGCC
The DNA here is from genome assembly GCA_002067895.1 of Methanoregula sp. PtaU1.Bin051. Lineage (GTDB taxonomy): Archaea > Halobacteriota > Methanomicrobia > Methanomicrobiales > Methanospirillaceae > MVRE01. The sequence continues at coordinate 114,655 of MVRE01000006.1, forward strand.
GGATACGATAAACCAGAATATTGTATCCGTCTGCTGAGATGTCACCGCGAAAATAAAAGAGATCGCACCGGCGGCAATCAGGAGTAGGCCGAATATTGTGAGAAATGCCCCAAGAGTAAAATCCGGAACAGAGATGAGTAAAAGACCGCAAACAATCCCTAAAATGCCTTTTAAGAGGAACATGCTGCCGCTGAACATCGGGTATCACTGAAAGATTGGATCACAACTAAAATAAAAACTGGTGCTTCCGGGGGCCATCTGATAAGGAACCTGTCCGGATTCGTCACCTTTATTTCTCCAGACCTGATTAATTTCTCCAGACCTGAGATCTTCTCATCGTGTTTGGACGGTACGAGAAAGATTTCACATTTACTGACGATAATGTTTCCATCGCGGTACAACAAACGGATTCAATGCGGCGATACATCCGGATATGCGGGAATGAGAATGTGGAGAAAATCCATCCTTCGGAAGGGGATACGATCATTATCAACCCCGTCGAACCGGTCAATCTGCCAGTCCCTTTGAGCTGGCACATCAAAATAACTTTCCTTCAGTTGTGCTAAATCCGAAAAGTGAGCGGAACAAGTACCTGACGTTTCCTGTCGAGATAGGTGTGTTTCTCGAAAGTGGTGGCGACATCCATGTTCTCGACCTGTTCTCCCTTGTACCCGTTAAATATTCACTCTATGGATCTCCGGCAGCAGGACTGATCACGCGCTGGCACAAAAGCGGGGTGTATGGGGATCCGCCACATACCCAAAAGTATTGCATCGGAATCCTTAAACTGAAATTGAAAAATACAACTCCCGAGACGATCGAGGTATCGCGCTCAGTATTCGACAGCTGGAGCATGCACCTCTATTATGGTGAATACATGATAATGACCGCTGATATGGAAGTATATTCACCGATGATTGCTAGGACTTATGTATGGGATAAGCCACCTGTCGATGGCATGCAGCGGTGTAGAGAACTCTACATGGCACGCAAGATTCCGACAGTCCATGGCAGTGGGTATCTTATGGAGTTCGGCGTGGCATGATACCGTTTAATGTCTCAATGCTTCAGAATCAGGATCCCGGCGACCTGCCCTCCACAATGCTCATCTCCTCTGCCACCTGAATAACACTCTATGCAGGAAAAGATGCAGGCAAAAGGGATCCAGACGCTGCTATCCGAGATATCGGATATCATCAAAAGCGGACTCGATGAGAAGAAGACCTCAGCAATCCTTTACCTCATGGGATGCCCGGTTCCGTCAGAGCCGCTTCTTGCCGAATTGCGGTTGAACAGCGAATACTTCCCAATCGCAAATGAATACCCGTTTACGCAGGAACAGCGGTACCTGCATTTCCTGTGGGACGCAGCCGATCGCTCCCCGCTCACACTTGCGGCCAATTTCTCGCTTCCCCTTCGCAGGATGATCGCAAAAAAATTATTCCGGCGCTGTGGGAAGAATTTCTGCTGCGAAAACGGGGTGCGGTTCAATTTCGGGCAGTTCCTTGAAGTTGGCGACAATGTTTTTATAAACGCCGGCACGTTCCTCGATAGTAAAGGGGGCATAACCATTGGAAATTACGTCGGTATCGGCGAATATGTCAGGATCCTGACCCATACGCACTCCGAATCTGACCATACTGAACGGACATATGGGCGCGTTATCATCGGAGATTATGCAAAGCTCTATCTGGGGGCAACGATCTTCCATGGTCTGACAATCGGTGAACAGGCGATCGTCGCAGCAGGTTCGGTCGTGACCAAGGACGTCCCTGCAAACCACGTGGTTGCAGGAATTCCCGCCGAAGTGATCCGGGAAAGGCATACTCAGGGACGCCATCGGGAACAGCTGAACCACCACTGGCTGTTCAGAGCAGCATTTCAGGACGATTGATACCTTTTTAAAATCGGGTATACGGGTACTTTAATGATTCAGCTTGAGAGGAGGACACTGACTAGATATTTCCTGACAATATGGCTTATTTGACAGTACAGACTGGTTTTGCCGGGCATACGTCGACAAACAAAAATATAAAACATTACGCTATAGTTTTTTCATAAGCAGGTTACCCTCATGACCCGTTTCGCTTCCCAAGCAGGAAAGGTGAACTGATGATAGTCATTGCCAGTGACGATCCTGGTGTAATGAGCGAGATCAGTACACTGCTCAAGCAGAGAGGGGATCTCTTTACGGTTGCCACCGATGAGATCCAGACACTCGATGCGATACGTGCCGACCGCGCAAGCCTCCTCATTATTGATACCGGCGCATCAGCATTTGATGGTATATCGCTCTGCCGTACGATCAAGAATGACACAGCACTGCAGGAACTCCCCGTGCTCTGTCTTGTGGACCTTGCCGACATCAGCGCGCTCCTCTCAGTTCTTGACTGCACAGCTGATTCATTCCTCACCCGCCCCTTTGACCTGGCATCGCTCTCGGCAGCGATCAGCGACCTGCAGGCAAGACAGGCCGAAGGTGTTGCACCCGTGACGGTACGAACACGGTATCGGATCAATCATGATGGAAAAGAGTACTCTGTTGTCGCAGACCGGCGCCAGCTCCTTGAACATCTTCTCACCGCGTTCGAATCTGCCGTGCGGGTCAATGCGGAGAAGGAAAGGATGCGATCGGATCTGCTAGGGGAGGTCAGGACTGTTAACGAGCGCCTAACGGCACTCACAGCCGAACGCGATGCGACAGTTACCAACCTGCATGAGGATCTTGAGGAGCGAAACCGCGCAATTTCACGGCTTAACGGGGAAATCCAGATAAAAGAACAGGCCGAGGCTCTCTTAAAGACGCGCATGGAGAATGTCGCCCAGGAACTGAAGGATCTGGGCGCTTTGCTGGAGACAACCCGACGATCCGAGGAGGAAAAAAGCCGGATGATCTCCATGCTCCAGACAGATTTTGGCACACTGAAAACGGATAAGGCCCGGATAGAACAGGAACTTAAGGGGACAATATTGGATCTTGAAACACGGCTTAAAGATACAATATCTGAACTGGATGCCGCGCGTTCCACCGTTGCCGGCCTCCGTGTCAACAATGCCGAACTTGAACGGGTGCTTTCTTCTGTTCAGGCAGAGTGCGAACAGGGTAAGGCAACGAGGGAGTCCCTGGAAGAGAAGCTGAAGGCCGCGATTTCGTCCAGGGATGAATGGCAGGAGAAATACCGGAAGTTACAACTTGATCTGGAACAGGCTCAAACCGCCTCGGCAGCCCGTGAACAGGAGGTCAGAACTTCTCTGGATAACGTGACCCGGGACCTGAATGGCATCCAGGACGCCCTGGAACAGAATCTCCGGCAGCTTGAACGGGAACTGGCCATGAAAAAACAGCTGGAACAGCAGGTTGAATCATTAGCAAAGGAACGCGACTCGTTATCCCGTACCAGAGATGAATGGCAGGAGAAGTGCCGGAAGTTACAACTTGATCTGGAACAGGCTCAAACCACCTCGGCCTTTAAGGAGCGTGAGGTAAAAACTGCGCTGGACAATGTAACAAGCGACATGCATGCCATGCAGAACGCACTGGAACAGAACATCCGGCAGCTGGAACAGGAACTGGCAAAACGACAGGAATTGGAAGAGCAGACCACAATCCTTTCACGGGAACGCGACGAACTGTCCCGTACTGGTGAGGATCTTGCTAAGCGGCTTGCAGAGGTGCAGGCGCAGCTGGAATACGAAAGGGAGGTATGTGCCCGTTTGCAGACAGAATGTGATGCGATCAACTCGGAGCATGAGCGTACACAGGACGTGCTGGGGACAACATACAATGAACTCGAGCGCATAAAGGAGAAGAACCGATCATTACAGGAGATGCAGGACAGCAGCATGCAAAGTGCCAGAGAAGTGGCCGAACTAAGGAGACAGCTGGATGCAATCACGGCCAATCTTGCATCAGAACGATCGGCACTCAAGGAAGAGAAGCAACAGCGGGAGAAGGCCGAAGAAGAGCTTACAGCCATATCCGGCATGTTCGCGGATGCAAAAAAATCCCTTGATTCCGCGATGCAGGACGTCCGGGTGCTGAATAAAACAGTAGAAGAGGAACGGGAAAAGAGGGCAGCCCTTGAGGAACGTCTTACAATTACCGAAAAGGAGCTGCATGACAAGGATCGGGCGATCAAGGTCCTTAGGGACGAGCTGGATGCCGTCCGTTCAGCTGAACCTGCAGGAATACCGCTTCCCTCCAGCTGGGGAGCGCAGGAGGTTCCGATCCCACCCCCGGTGGAAAAACCGGTTGACCATAAGCACGCCGAACAAGCACCCCTGACAGAACCTCGCGATCCTACCATGCAGTCCGGCATGGGATCAGGGCAGGTGACCACAGATGTGAAGCCGGACAATGATCCGCTTCTTCCGCCACCTCCATCGTACCAGAAGACTTTACCTGCAACCGGACCTGCTGCCGCGCTGCCTGGTGCTGAAGCACCGCAGAAATTACCGGAATCAGGGCCGGGATCTCAGGCCGGCAGCGGAAAAGATACGGATCCTGCACCGGTTACTGAATCGTCTCAGGTTGCTGCCGGTGCTACACCACTTCCCCGTCCCCCTTCGGGAGATATTGTTATAAGCCGTGACCGCTGGCTGGACATTACCAAATGGGCGCACCATACGGACAGCGTGACGGAAGAGCAGCGTAAAGACCTGATTGCAAACCTCATGCGGCTCTCTAAACTCGTCCAGAAAGGCAGGCACCTGACCAACCGGCAGGAGCAGGAGATCCGCGCACTCATCGCCCGAGTACAGTCGCTGGGATACCGGTTTGTCTGAAAACAAGCTGTGCATGGCGGGGATACTTAAAAAGACAGGCTCCTTACATTGAAAAGGAACAGACACCCCGCTCTTTTAAAGGATACTTGCATGAAAAATGCCACGCTCCGCATCGCTACAGTATGACTGGTAATTCCGGCTCGCCATAACAGCGGATGAGTTTGCGTAACAGTACCGGCAGCCGTGCGGACAGGTGGTATACTGCCCGATATCCTTTGACACGATACACCCGCACGCTCCGCGCTGGCCGGGATCCTTGAAATATCGTGACGGTTCCTTTCGGATTCCGGTATCACCGGGTGTCTTTTGGTGCGGTGTTGTGAAATACTGCATCAGTACCGAATCATGGGAAAACTCGGAAGCGATGAGGTCATACCCGATACACTGCCCGCGAGCAATCCCATAGTCCGTAAGGTCACGCCGTTCGCCGCATGCGGTGATCGGGATACCCCAGCGGGTACTGAGGAGGGACAGTTCTTCTGCAAGAGCCGTGACTTCCTCGTCAGTGCACTCCCTGAGCCCATGGCATCCCGCAGCTGCAAGGTTTCGCTGAACCCTTCGGTATTTTGTTATGTCAACGAAACTGATGACAAGTCCGCGGGTGAATTCATGGATCCGGTCTCCTATAAAACGGATCCGTTCGACAAGGTCTTCGACAGTAAGTGTATCTGACAACAGGATTGGATCAAATCTCCAGACCATGCGGCCTGGCGGTGTCCGCCCGGCAAGTCGTATGAACGTTGTGATCCGCTCTTCAAGAGGGGGTATTCCAGGTTCCAGCCCCTCGTTTTCATAATCGTTGAGGGTAAACAGGAAAAAATAACCATATCCCTGTCGTTCCACTTCATCAAGAACGGGAAAGAACGGGGACGGGTTCTTGGACCAGAATGCAAAGACGCGTACCCGTGCGAACGATACGTAGACGGGGTCGCCGTTAAACGGGTTCTTCCAGACTGCATACCCGGAAGCAAGCCGGGATGCAAACCAGTCGCCGTAGAATGCAGGAATATCGGTCGACCGGCTCGCGGATATAATCAGTGGGGCGATTGCCATGACTTTCTTTTCCTTTCGCGGATCTGATTGGTCCATTACAGTCAGAGGAACACGATCCCAGCCCTTCCAGCGCATCGGATATCCCAGCCTGTTCTGATCATGGAGCGTCCCACCCCATACCTTTTACGTCATCCGTGGTGACTTATCCGAACCTTACGGATGATATTGTGCTCTTTGAGCTTGCCGGCACGACACCACATGGCAGTTTAACATTTATGCATATGGTTTCTGTAACCGTGCCGTTAAGGAAATCTTTTAACAGTACAATCCGATAATGCACCGGTAACAGGAGGGTTTGTCAGCTTGCCTGAACCATGGTGTGCGGGAATAACCCCCGGGCAGGAAGGCCGGATAAAACGGGCTGTCGAGAGCACCTGCGAACTCTGCCGCGAATATATACCGCTATCACTACTTCAGATCCATGGACTTCCTTCCAGAAGAAAACAGATGGATCCCCCTCCCAAGGAACGCGAACGGAATATTCTCATCGTCTGCGAACCATGTCACCGCCTGATCCATGCGGAGCCGGTGCCGGTCAGAAAGCTCCGTGCCCGTATTGCCAGCCGACCTTTCGGCATCCGCAGAGAGATACTATCAGCGCTCGGCTATGTCCCGAAATCCATCACTCCTCCGGACGATCAGGATTTCGCCCGCGTTTATGATGATACACTCAAAGATTTTTCCGGCCATTACCGGTAACCCGCTGATAGAAAAACGGGCATTCCGGCTTTGTACATTTCCTGTTTTTTTATCGCCTGCTGTCACTACCTATTTGATGCGGCAGCGCCAACGGATGATGGAATTTTCATGGCAGATGAACCGGTCTTTACCTACAAGCAGTGCCTGGTCATCCGCACCGATATAGCCATGAGTTGCGGCAAGCGTTGTGCGCAGGCAGCCCACGCATCGATCGGAGCGTATGAGCATGCTGACAAGACTCTTAAAAAGGCCTGGTATGCCGAAGGCCAGAAGAAGGTTGTATTAAAAGCCTCGGATGAACGCACGCTGCATGAACTGAAAGTGTTTGCCGAGCGGGCTGGTATAGCAAGTTCGCTCATTACAGACGCCGGCATGACCGAGATTCCCCCGGGGACTATCACTGCGCTCGGCCTTGGACCTGCAAAAAGCACTGATCTCGATAGGATCACCGGTAACCTCCCGCTTCTATGAGACAGAGCCCCTATCCTCTCGAACATGACCTCGGCATGCGCTGCTATGCGAGCGATGCCGAGGGGATCGGGGGAAAACTGCGCACGGTTGCGGAGGATTTCGTTGTCGAGGAGATCCCGCTGCCCGCTCCAGCCGGATCTGGGCCATACTTGATCTGCCGGCTCACCAAGAAAAACTGGGAGCACCAGCATGCAATCAAGGAAATTGCAAAAAAGATGGGGATCAGTCACCGGAGGATTGGCTGGGCAGGGACCAAGGACCGCAGAGCTGTGACTACCCAGTATATCTCAATCTACAAAGTAAACCGCGAAGCTGTGGAGCATGTCCGTCTTAAGGATATCACCCTTGAGCCGGTCAGGGAACAGAACGCACCGCTCGCGCTTGGAGATCTTACAGGTAACCGGTTCAGCCTCATAATCCGGGACTGTACGGGATCATCTCTGGCAACTACTGTGAAAAGGACAGTTACCGACACTGCGACAGGGATTCCGAATTATTACGGGCTTCAGCGGTTCGGAGGTATCCGCCCGGTCACTCACCGGGTAGGTGAATATATTCTCCTCGGCGACTATAAGGGAGCAGTCCTGACCTACATCGGTCGCGCCTACCCGCAGGAGCCCGAAGAGATCCGCAAGATCCGGCAGATCTTTTATGAAAAGCGCGATCCGGCATTAGCGCTTGCAGCCCTTCCGATAGCCATGGGGTTCGAGCGGGCGATGCTTCAGCACCTCTACAACCGGCCTGATGATTATGCCGGTGCTCTTGGCGAACTCCCGCCAAAGCTTCTCTCGATGTTCGTTTCAGCATTCCAGTCGTACCTGTTCAATGAAGCTCTCTCTGCCAGGCTTGAGTCGGGGCTCTCACTTACCGAGGCAGCACCCGGTGACCGTCTCATCTTCGCAAATGGCAGAAAGGACATCGTGACGGCAGCCACTCTGGGGACGGCAGCCAGGCTCATTGAACGAGAAAGGTGCGGGATTGCGATTTTCATGCCAGGGAGGGAACCCTATACACCGTCATCGGAAAGCGAATGCCGGATTGCTGAGATTCTTGAGGAACGCGGCGTCGGTCCGGAAAATTTCAGCAAGGCATCGGCGTTCGTGCGGACAGCATTTGACGGTGCGCTGCGCCCCGTGGCCCTTAAGACATATGTTACGGCTGATGTCGAAGTTACTAATGTGCGGCTCTCGTTTACCCTGCCGCCCGGTCATTACGCGACAACCGTTGCCCGGGAGTTCATGAAAACAGATCCACTTTATATGATCTGAAAGGGGACACGTTTGTCTTACGGGAACTGTCGGGTATTTGCAAGGTTCTTTGCCCCGGCAATAGCATCATTGAGGTTACCAAGCTCGTCTACAATATTGATCTTTATGGCATCGGCACCACGGATCACACGTCCGTCCTCAATATCGGATCTGGCGATCTGACGCTGGGAAAGCACGTCAGAGATGAACTCTTCAAAACTCGCATCGACAATCTCCTGCGCATAGTCGCGCTCTTCAGTCGTAATCGGTCGCGCGCTCGATCCCATATCCTTCCTAATCCCTGATTTTATAACACTGATATTATAGCCCTCTCTCTCCATCCACCGCGAGATATCAGGAAACGACCAAGTAACTCCGATCCCTGCTGTGAATGTGTCAGGATTTGCATAAATCCTGTCGGCATGAGAGCTGACATAGTAGGCAGCTGAGGTCGCCATGTCCCCCATAGAGACGACGACCGGCTTTTTCGTTTTCGCATACTCAAGATCGCCGATGATTTCCTGTGCTGCAGCCGGTGTTCCACCCGGGCTGTTTACCCTGAGCACAATCGCCTCAACCATCGGATCATCGGCCGCTTCCCGCAACTCCCTTCCCACCTGCTCGCTTGCAGCATACCCGACGCCTGATATATCACCGGTGACAAGCGTACCATCCATTCTGACAACAGATATGCCAATATCCGGGGAACCCGCAAGGTAAGCGACCGCGATGAACGCACCGAGCAGGAGGATGATTACGAGGAGAATAAAAAAAAGCCACTTTAGTGTCGATGTTCCTCCACGGGCCGTCATAGACTGAGCTCCATCCGGCATGGTCGCTCACTCCTGATGGTACAGTACGTCATACTCTGAGACAAGGTTCATACCGCACAAGTAATGGTTCTTCAGCTGGAGGCGAATCATCTCGTCTTCAGAGTTGATATGCATTCCGCCTACGAGCGAGGGCGTATCAGAACCACCGACAATGAAGGGGAGGTGAATGAGCCGGATCTCGTCGACAAGCTGGTGGTGGAGCATATGCCAGTTCAGGGTCGGCCCGCCTTCAATCATGAGTTTGTTGACCTTGTATTTCTCTTTCAGGATTTTCATGAGCAGGGGAAGCTCGACATGTTCTTTACCGGCAACTGCCACACTCGCTCCCTTCGCCCGGATTGCAGCAACTTTCTCATCAGGGGCCTTTTCCGAGACAGCAATCAGGGTCGGGGCATCCGGCCCGAGAACATTCGAGGAGAGGGGGATATCAGCCAAGCTGCAGGGAATCACCCGCAGAGGGCTTTTACCTGGAACAAGCCGTACTGTCAGGAAAGAGTTATCAATTCGGATTGTGTTTGCCCCCACCATGATCGCATCATATGCTGCACGAGTCTTATGGAGCAGGATCTCTGTCTCATGCGCCATGTACTTCATCAGGATCTTGGACGATGCGCCTTTCCGGAGCGTAAGCTTGCCGTCAGCGGTGATCTCTGACATCATGAGCACATGCGGCCTTTCTGTCCTGTCAGCCATTTCTGCTCCTATTGCTGTGTATTATTTGGTCAGGTGATATAAAGAAGATGACGCTGGAGGAAAAGCAGGACGTCCAGCAACCGCATACGGTTCATCCATCCTGCCGGCAGCAATTATTAATGGGCGAAACTTCCATGAACTGAGCTATGAATATTACTGCATACCGGTCAAGGTTTATTGCATACCTTGAACCGGTTGCAGACCTGTTTGTCCGTGTCGGGATCACTCCCAACCAGATCTCGATCCTCGCGCTTGCCGCCGGGGTCCTGTGCGCCGTTTTATTAGCCCAGCGCGAGTTCCTGCTCGGAAGCCTTGCGCTTTTTACGTCAGCGATTTTTGATCTTGTTGACGGGAGCGTCGCAAGGAAGACGGGCGCTCATACGAATTTCGGAGCGGTGTTTGACTGGATCGTGGACAAGTATGTTGATGCCCTCGCCCTACTCGGTGTCGGCCTCTCCGGGGTGGCGATCATTACACCTTGGGTTGCTTTGTCTCCTGTAGCTGATTTTACGGTCGTTGCCTTTGCCATCATCGGCTCCCTGATGAACACGTTCATCAAACCGGTCGTCTATGCCGAGATCGGGTACCTCAAGAAGGTTGAGGGTAAGATCGATGACCCGTTGGAAGGAGTTGGTTTCTTCGGCCGGCCCGAGACCGTGCTTTTCCTGATTCTCGGCGGTGTCACCGGGTTCATCGGGATTGCAGTTATAATCATCGCGATCTGCACAAACCTCTCTGCTGTCCAGCGGATTATTTACCTCTATAAAACATTGCCCTGACTTCGCAGGAATAAAGCTGGTATAGGTCGTCGGCAAAGTCACCCAGCTTCGGGATGATCTTAAAGAGACCGTATGCAATTGCGACTAACAGCACGAGTGCCAGCAGCTCGGCGATCACATTGTGCGCCCAGAAGAAGCTTTCGTACCCGAACTCCCCGTTACTCGCAATCTCGGGAAAGTACGGGAACCACTGTTCCGTATATGCCATGATGACAAAAGCATTCCTGAGCAGGTTGAGGATATAGATGACGGGAGCTATAAGTACAAAAGCTGCCACTTTCTGCCGAGAGGTTGTCGGGACGGCAGCAGCAACGCCCAGCATGATCGCGATACTCTGGATGCCGGTGCAGGCAAGGATGATCTCCACTCGCAGGCTGTTGCGGGCAATGATGTTCCATTCTGTCAGGGTTGCAGTATAACCGAGGGTATTAAGGATAAAGACAACCTGACCGACGACAACCCCGATCAGCCAGTCGCCAAAGACAGGGATGTACTCGAATGGTGCGTAAATGAGAAATGCAACTGCCGCAGCCCGCGAGAGGTTTATGACCCGGGGGTCATCCCGGAGCAGATATTTTACCGTAATGTACAGAAATGGCACCGAGAGGAAGGCCATCAGAGGGTAGACGAAATTATTAAGGGAGAAATAGTACGGCAGCTCGGCGAACAGGAAAAGGACGATGAACACCCAACCGACGATTGCCGGGTATTTTCTGGAGCGACCGGGTATCAGGAATGCTAAAAAACCGATACAGGAAACGAGCACCAGATACTCGATCATTAAAGAAATATTCCCTTAATACCAAAAAAGGATTCTCCCGTAGCAACCGGCACGGGTTACGCCACTGTCCTGCCGGTTCCCTTAAACCGCCTATCCACAGGTTAATCTCCTTGGCTTGCCCATGTATATTCCGATGTTCTGTCCTGAATGCAAGAGCATGCTCATCTCATCGGGCGGCCAGCTCAAGTGCAAAAAATGCGGGTATATCCGGAAGATCGGTGGCGATGACCAGTTAAAGGTAAAAAAGCCCCGGAAAGAGAAGGAGATAACCATTGTCGATGACGAGGGAGAGAAGGTAAAGACCCTTCCAACGATCCAGATCCGGTGCCCCAAGTGTGACAACAACCTGGCCTTCTGGTGGCTCCGGCAGCTACGTGCCGCCGATGAGAGCGAGGTCCGGTTCTTCAGGTGCACCAAGTGCTCTCACACGTGGCGCCAGTACGACTGAAAAATCTCTGCATTTTTTCAGGATCCTGTTTCAGGAAAACGCTCCAGATAATACTCGGCAGCGATCACCTTTTCCCCGGGTTTTAATCCCAGGAGCATGGTGTCGGCATGGTCTTTGCATACGTACTCGGCACAGCAGCCGAACCCCTGATACCCGATCGCCGAATTCCCGCAGTGCTCGCATTTCTTTTTTTCAGTTTCTTCCATACCTGATCATCACCTGCTGACATGTAAATATGTAGCACGGGTGTATACCTTCATGAGGGGTTTTCAGACAAAACCCGTTTCAATATTCAGATCTGTATTGGTTGCAACCATCTTATTTTATAGTGGAATGCCCATATCCCTCTGTGTATAGGAGTGGATCTGTCCATGAGAGCAGACGAGTACAAGAAGATCATAACTCTTGCGATAGACCGCGAAGTGGAAGCCTACACCTTCTACAAGAGCGTTGCCGACCGGGTAAAGGATGCGAACCTCAAGAAACTATTTGCCGAGCTTGCCGGTGAGGAAAAGAAGCACCGCGAATTCCTTCAGGATTTCCTTGCAAAGGGCGAAAAGGCGATGAAATTCGAAGCCGCAATGGATTATAAGGTCTATGCGACTCTTGAGACCCCTCAGATCACTGCTGACTTAAAGCCCCTTGAAGGCCTGACGCTTGCAATTAAGAAGGAGCTCGAGGCTATGCAGATGTACACAAGGCTTGCGGCTGCGAGTGCAGATGCCCAGCAGCAGATGCTCTTTAGGGGTCTCGCCAACATGGAAAGTACGCACAAGGCCAGGCTCGAGGATATCTACGTCAACATGGCCTTCCCGGAAAAGTGGTAGCTCCGGCCGTCGCCCCATAACCTAGTGAATGCACCCTGCCTTAATTTCCTCTTCTTTTTTACAGTTTACAGTATTATTCCCCATGGCACTCAGTTTTGTCCATGATTTAACAGACAATGAGCCCGGGAGCGGGACGGATATGCAGAATATCTTCGACAGAACTGCAAATGAAATGGCCGTGGCAGGCTTTCTGCACCGGAAGGCCGAATGCCCGTTGAACCACCCAACTTTTTAAATACTGCCCTGTGGCATTTATAAACATGAAGGTCAGGCCAGAGGATTCCCTGAAAATCGAGAACATCGTTGCGTCAGCAAAGGTGACCGATTACCTGGATCTGCCGGCACTCGCGGCGCAGATCAAGGATGCGGAATACAACAAGAAACGGTTCCCCGGTGTTGTGCTGCGTATGCAGAACCCCAAGATCGCTGCCCTTGTCTTCGGGTCCGGCAAAGTCGTGCTGACAGGTGCAAAAAGTATCGACAGCTTGAGTAAAGGTCTGGACATCCTTGGAAAACAGCTGCGGGACTTAAAGATTGACATTCCCAAGAAACTAACGTACAAGATCCAGAACATCGTTACTTCTGCCGACCTTGCAACGGCGATCAATCTCAACAAGATTGCGGTCGGGTTTAACCTTGACCGGATTGAATATGAACCTGAACAGTTTCCTGGACTCGTATACCGGCTCGAGAATCCCAAGGTGGTCGTCCTCCTCTTCGGATCTGGCAAGCTGATTATTACCGGGGGCAAGGAACCGGAGGATGCGAAAAAAGCGGTAGTGAAAATTCTCTCAGACCTGCGCAGTCTCGGCCTGATGTGAGGATCACCGGCACGTATCGCCATACATACCAGCAAATATATATAATACCTCATCTCTTCAGACGTTGAATTCGATTTTAGTATTTAAATCATCTTGCTATTGCTGCACGATACCAGAAAATATATACCATTATTTAGATAATGCATATCGGGTACTTCGAAATAAACAAGGGAAGTGATGTATGAGACAGGAAAATGTGATGTTTTTCACGGAAAAGGAAGAGGAATTTGCTAACCTCCTTATCGAGATTGGTACCAAGAGAAATGTCGCAAAGGTTCTGGTATTTCTTGCAAATACTCCGGAAGCCACTTCAAGGGCAATCGAGCGCGGCACTGATCTCCGCCAGCCCGAAGTCAGCATTGCAATGCGGTACTTAATGGAGCAGGGCTGGATCCGGAGCCGTGAGAGCAAGGCCGAAAGCAAGGGCCGGCCGGTCAAGATCTACGAGCTGGCAAAACCGATCACCGATATCATGGATTCCATCGAGAAGGAGAAGAAGAAGGAAGCCAACCACCAGCTCCAGCTGATCCAGAAGTTACGGAACTATATCCGATGAAGGCAGGATCCGACACCCTTTTCCGGATCCGGCGATTATTACCGTCTTTTTTGTATACCTGGCAAAGATCCCGTTCTCGATAACCCCTGGGATACAGGAGATTAACCTTTCGAACTCTTCAGGGTTGTCGATTCGGTAAAAACTGCAGTCAATGATGAAATTGCCGTTGTCCGTGATGACCGGCCCGTCTTTTTTCTGCCCCTCACGGATAACCGGCTCACCCCCCATGGCCTTCAGCCGGAGGAGTACGGGAGTCGCAGCAAACGGCAGAACTTCGACAGGAATCGGTGCGTTAAGGAACGGCACCATCTTCGATTCATCGACAACGATAACGAAAGTTTTTGCCGCCTCCGCAACAATCTTCTCCCGTGTCTGGGCTGCCCCGCGTCCTTTGATGAGCCGGAGTTCTGGGTCTACTTGGTCGGCGCCATCAATAGCGAGATCGATCTCGGGATACTCATCTAGCGTTGATAATGGGATTCCGTATTCCCGCGCACGCAGCGCGGTCTGAAACGAGGTGGGAATTCCCTCACAAGCCAAGCCCTGCGCAATCCTTTCACGGAGCCGTTCCATGGCATAGTATACCGTGGAACCGGTACCGAGGCCGATGACCATGCCCGGTCGTACCATATCGGCAGCCCGGTATCCTGCTGTTTTCTTCGCGGAATCCTGCGATGCTTTCTCCATGGGAGAAGAGATAGCACCGCCGCGGTATTAAGGGTGAGGATGCAGGGGCGAAAAGGTGAAAATCCGAATGGGAAAACCAAAAAAGCCGGTCAGAACGGGCCGGGATCTTTTTTCAGCAAAACCCGGATCTCTTCGGCAGCGGAAAACGCCGTACAGTCCAGCGTGATCGGGGTCACCGATATGTTCCCTTTCCGGATCGCATGAACATCGGTGCTTTCTTCTGCGTCCTCGATGAGCGGGCCGTTGATCCAGTAGTACGGACGCCCGCGGGGATCGAGGCGCTGCTCGACACCGGTCGTGAAGAGTTTACGGGCGAGCCGTGTCACCTCATATCCCCCGTTAATCTTCGAAGGTATATTAACGTTGATCACATCGGCGTTCTTGCAAAACCCGTGCCTGAGCACACGCTCCGTTAGATCGCGCACGACTCTTTTTGGGTTCTCGAAACTCTGGCCGTGGGTGCGGGGGTCGTCGAACTTGTCCCCCTGGTCCTCGACCTGCAGCGAGAACGCGATCGCCTTGGTCTTCTGGTTCGAGGCCTCGAGCGCCGCGCCGACCGTGCCTGAGGTCATGATCGATTCGTAGGAGAGGTTCTCCCCGATGTTTATCCCGCTGACCACGAGGTCCGGGTTGAGATCCAGCGCGTACAATCCGATGATGACGGCATCGGTCGGCTTACCGGCAACGGCGTAGACCGGGATGCCGTTGATTGTAACCGTATTCATGCGGAGGGGCTCGAAGATGGATATTGACCTGCCGACCGCGCTCTGCTGCGATGCCGGAGCAACGATGGTGACATCTGCGATCGGGGCGAGCGCCTCGTAAGCCGCCCAGATCCCGACCGAACTGACTCCGTCGTCGTTTGTCAGCAGGATCGATGGTCTCATGCTATGACTTGTTGATACTCCCCCCACAAATAACTGACCGATCCAAAGGAAGTGTAATTAGGGTTTCGCCGCCAACAGATCTCCAATGAAGGTACTGCTTGCCGAATACACGGTCGCGCACGATCCCGCCCTTGCACCGGAGGGTGCGGCGATGCTTGCGGTTCTGCATACAAGCTTTGAACGCTGCGGACATGAGGTCGTAATCCCCGGTACCGGGGATTTTGGCGCGGAGATCTCCCGGTTAGCCCCGGCATGTGACTGCGGCCTTGTGATCGCCCCTGACCATCTCCTTGCAAAGTATACGATGGTCCTCGAACAGTATACGGACAATATCGGGTGCGGCAGCATGAGCGCTGCAATATGCGCGAATAAGATCAAAACGGCAGGCGTCCTGCGCCGGCACGATATCCCTGTTCCCGGCGATGCAGCTGCCGGCCTACGGGTCGTAAAACCGATCGCGGGGTGCGGGGCACTGGGTGTCCGGCTCACTGATGAGCCGGCGGGGAACGATGAGTTTTCCCAGCAGTATATCGAGGGCGAGCACCTGTCGGTTTCCCTCATTTGCAACCGGATCGTCGGCGAGGCCTGCCTCAATTTCTCTGGAAAGCCGCCGGTTGTCCTTGCCCTCAACCGCCAGTTCCTCAGCAGGGACAATGACGGGAAGTTCCGGTACGAGGGCGGTGAGACGCCGATCGATCACCCGCGGGAACGCGAGATTAAAAAGGTCGCAACGAATACCGTGAATGTGCTCGGCTGCCAGGGGTACTGTGGCGTGGATGTCGTTGTGGGTGACAGGATTTATGTTGTCGACGTCAACCCCCGGATCACGACGAGTATTGTCGGGATTGCAGCCTGCATGCAGGAGGAGATTGCCGACATTCTCATTGCCGCATCGCATGGCGATGCTCCTGCCGCCGTGCACCTGTCCGGCCGGGTAAGATTCAATGCGAAGGGGAAGGTGTCGCGTTTGTGATCGGGATTGACGTGGGCGGTGCAAACCTCAAGGTCGTAGACGATGACGGGGCCCGCATCCACTACTGCCCGCTCTATGAAGAAGCTCCGCTGACAGACCTTCTTGAACCGTATGCCAAAGACGGGTCATTTCAGGCAGCGGTTGTGATGAGCGGCGAGCTGGCCGATTGTTTTTCCGATAAAATGCAGGGTATCCGGTTCATCGTGGACGCGGTACGGGAGGTATTCCCCGGCGCCATGTTTTACGGGACCGATGCGATATTCCATACCGGCGCCGTGCAGCAGCTTGCCGCGGCAAACTGGCTCGCATCAGCAGATTTCCTCCGCGAGCGGTATCCCGATGCTGTCCTCGTGGACATGGGGAGCACGACAACGGACATCATCCCTCTCTCAATGTTCGACCGCCTCAAAGGGCTCACCGACCTGCTCCGGCTCCAGCGGGGATACCTGGTCTATACCGGCATGCTCCGGACAACGATCCCGGCAGTCCTGCGCACAGTTAAGATCGATAGTATTGAAACACCGGTCAGTTCCGAGTACTTTGCAACAAGCGCGGATGCCCACCTCGTGCTCGGGCATATCGGCGCAAATGAGTACAGCTGCGAAACGCCGGATAAGAAGGGGAAGACGAAAGAAGCGGCGCTTTGCCGGCTCGCCCGGGTTGTCTGCTCGGATCTTGCTGAGATCGGGAAGAAGAACGCGACAGGAATCGCAGCGCAGTTCTGGGAGACGCAGAGAACGCTTATCTGTAACCATGTCGAATCCGTGGCCGGAGCGGCAGGAGCATCATCAGTCATTACTGCCGGGATCGGATCGGCGCTTGTTGCCCGTGAACTCGGCGGGACCGATCTTGCCCGGGAACTGGGTCCGGTCTCCGATGCACTTCCCGCGTATGCCGTACGGGAGGTGGCGCTGCGCAGAAACCGTCCTGTAAAACATTACGGGTCAAAGAAGGGATAAACAGATGAATCGCTCATGGAGTATCGCGATTACCCTGCTCGCCGGGTCTCTTCTGGTGAGTGCCGTATTCTGGCTCCTTCACATCCCGTTCTTCATCGCGTTCCTGTTCATCCCGTTCATCCCGTTCCTTTCGCGGGGGCGGCGGGTGAAGCGCTGCCCGGTGTGCGGATGGGAAACCGCAGGCAGCGAGCGCTTCTGCCCCTTTGACGCGGCCCCCCTCCGCGAAATTGGTAACGAGCCCCGAGAGTGAGAGGATCGATTGCGGGACGGGAAACCCGTACATGTTCAGTGAGGGGACAGGTCCGACCGGTATTTGTGCGTAGTGGCGGCACCGCATCCGGTCGATCTCCATACCCATAACCGAGAGATTCCGTGCCCCCCTCCCGTACCCGAACGCTTGAGAGAAGACGATGCACAGGTCGATGACCGGTGCCCCGATCCGGGTAGCCGGGTAGAACGGCTCATCTGCGTTGCAGATTGTCCCGCAGGAGAGGCACCTGAACCGTTTGACAAGAACCGTAATCGTCTGGACGCCTTCAATTCCGGTAAGCCGGGCGAACCGCCTCTGCCGCATGTCATATCCCGATACCGGCCCCCCGCATTGCGGACAACGGCCGAGTGAATCGAAGACTGCGCCGTTCAGTACGCTGAGCGCTTCCGTGACAAGCAGCGCGAGCATCGGGGGGACTTTCGGGGATCTCATTGATTTTTTCACCTGCTTTCAGACACATTTTCTTTTTTTTGGATATATGACCAGACATTATTGCCGGCTGTCCATGAAAGGTGGTTTACCTGATCAGATAAGAATTCGTGGTTCGCGAACTGATTTACCGGTTTTCGTAACCTCATTCGTGCTATTTGGATCGACGGCGGAAATTGTCCGGCACTGGAGATTTTATACGATGCGCGATCACTGCTTCCAGTACATTGATACAGGATAATGCATGCCGGATAAGTTGTTTTCCCTGCTGAAAATAATGAAAAACGATTAACTTTTTTTTAAAAACTGTGAAAAATGCATCAGGCGGGTTTTGTTCCATTCCCAAAAAACTGCAATAATCGTCTCATTCGCAGAAACAATTCGATATGTTTTAATAATCCCCGGAAAAATTACCTTTTGGCCTATATCGAACTCATTTAATATGTTGCTGGTATAGGTGGACGTTTCAGAGGTGTGTGAAAAAATGGTGTTTCATCCTCCGGTAGCAATTGTTGCAAAGGCAGGAGATGCCGGCAAGTACAAGGTCGGTCTGCCCTGGTGGAACATGATCATGAGAGGATTCATGTCCGGCGCATATATCGCCATGGGTGGCGGTCTTGCAACAGTTTGTAGTACCGGAATTGTCGCAACTGATGCTGCACTGAAGTTCGGCACGGCAAGTGCCGGTTTCGGACAGCTCATTACGGGAGCGGTATTCCCGGTTGGGCTTATCATCACGGTTCTTACCGGTGCTGAACTCTTTACCGGTGACGCGATGCTTGCCCCGATGGCTGCCTTCATCCACAAGATCACATGGATGCAGGTCCTGAACCTGTGGGTATGGGTTTACATTGGTAACCTGATCGGTTCCATTGTCTATGCCTATATCATGGCCAACGGGCCATTCGTATCATTTGATGCAGCGGGAGCTGCAACGGTAACGGCATTCGGTTCACGGGCGATAGCGATAGCGAGCGCGAAAGTGAGTTATGTCGGAATGATGGGCATGTGGTCCGCGTTCCTGAAAGCAATCGGTTGTAACTGGCTCGTCAACCTCGCCATCCTGCTCGGCATATGCGCCGATGACGCAGTTGGCAAGTTCTTCGGCATCTGGTTCCCGATCATGGCCTTCGTCTCGACCGGGTTCGAGCACTCGATCGCCAACCAGTACTTCATCTCTGCTGGTATCCTGACACAGAACTTCATCACCGATCCAGCCAAGATCAATGCCGGCCTGAACTGGGTGACGTTCTGGACCAACAACATGATCATCGTGACAATCGGAAATATCGTCGGAGGCATGATCTTCGTCGGTGTTCTCTACTGGGTCGCGTTCCGGAAAGAGATCGCAGCACTGAAGTAGATATACCGCAAACGATCTTCTTCCATGAAGATCGGAAGCATCGATGTGAAGATCTCAATCATCGCGGTTGCGGTGTTTGTCCTCTTCACCCTCCTTTTATTATTCACCTATTTCCTGACCGGTGAGCGGTTCCTGCTCATCTGGGGGATCCCCTCGCTCGTCCTTCTCTTAATCATCCCGTCTGCGCTCAACTACATGAGCCAGAAGGAGTACGCCGAGCTGGAACCGGTATACCGGCAGCAGGCGAAGAACATCCGTATACGGATGATCAACGAGAGCATGGTCGGGCAGATCGTCAGGCTTGAAGGTGTCGTAGAGCGCGTCTATTTCCAGTTCTTAAACCGCCCGCAGTATCTTGTCGCCGACCGTACCGGAGAGATCTCGGTCAAGATGTTTACGAGCCCGCAGGAAAAGGTGAATAAAGGCGACGTCGTCGAAGTACTCGGGATGGTAATTAAAAGGTACATCGCGACAGGCGAGGCTGTTGTCAACTGCGTCTCGATAAAAAAGATCGATAAGAAGATTGAAGCGAAGAAAAAGGAGTGAATTCAAAAACCGGTGGAAAGGCCATCGGTGATATTCCGTTTTTTTTCCTTATTCAGGGTGCCGATATAGTCCTCGAACCTGTGGATCCGGGTGCTGACGGGAAACGGGATCCCGATCGTCGAGATGATCGCCTCGCCACGGTCGAGGGTCTGGATCTCGATCTCCATCTTTGAGAGGTCCTGCTTGGCGCTGCCCATGATGATCTCCCGGTCGCCACGGTCCCCCAGCCCCATGACAACGAACGTGTTGATCTGGGCGAGCACTTTCGCGTCCACGTTCTTCGGCTGCTGGGTGATGACGCAGAGCCCGACCCCGAATTTCCGCCCTTCCATCGCACACTCGCGGAATACCTGCGTCGCGGAGCCGCCGCTCGCAAGCACCCGCTGGGCTTCCTCGATAGTTATGAGAACCTGATGGCCGGCTTCCTGCTTCTCGTCGATCCCGTAGCCACGGGCTTCGGAGCGGTGTTTCTCCATGATCATCCGGGTTATGATAGAGAGGACGAAGAGCTCGCTCCTCTCCCCCATGTCGGGGATGTCAATCAGCACGACGCGGTTGTCGTGGAGGTTGTTGATAATCTCCGGAACCGACGAGCCGTGCGGGCGGAAGAAGGCCGAGTTGCCCTTAACAAGGTTCTCGATCTGCCTCTTTATCACCCTGACCGGCCCTCCCATCGAGTTCCGAATCTGCCATGCGAGGCCCCCTTCCCGTACCCCCGCGGCGGCCGGGTCCTTTACCGGGAAGATCTCGGGATCGACAGACGCGAAGAACTCGATCACCTCCCGGCCACCGGCGCGGGAGAGCGCTTCCACGATGTCGTACTGGGGGGCGGAAAGGTCGTGGAGAATTGCGAGGTCGCTGATCCTGAAATCGTCGTGCTCGAGATACAGCCGGTTCATGCCGTACTTCTTCCGGTCCGTCTCGCTCCGGATCGTGAAGATGGCAAGGCCGCCCCTGCCGTTCGTGTAGTGGACGAGCCCTTTTGTGGGTTCCCCGGTCGAGGATTTCCCGCCACTCACGTATTCCCCGTGCGGGTCGACAATCAAAAGCCCGAACTTCTGCTCCTGCATGCACGAGGCGCAGAAGGTCTTCATGAAGTTGGACTTGC
This sequence comes from Methanoregula sp. PtaU1.Bin051, assembly GCA_002067895.1. Classification (GTDB taxonomy): domain Archaea; phylum Halobacteriota; class Methanomicrobia; order Methanomicrobiales; family Methanospirillaceae; genus MVRE01. The sequence continues at coordinate 135,871 of MVRE01000006.1, forward strand.
CCATGCCGGTCGTAGCGAAGACTCCCATGTGCTGGGGAAGGACACTGGCAGGGATTCGGACGGCGACGTCTCTGATCACGTCCTGCCCGCTGCGCATGAGGCCGACCTCGATCTCCCCCATCTGCTCGGTGAGGAAGCGGAAGTCCTCTGCTGTCGGATTTTCTACTTTGGAGAACTTGGAGGGGATGGTGCGCGGCTTCCGGAATTTCCCGGTCCTGTCAACGAACCCCAGCGGGACGGCGTCGACCGTTATGAACACGTCCTCGCCAAGGCCGTAGAACTCCTCTGCGTATGCCCGCGTGTCCCACTTCGGATCGGCAAAGTTGGAATCGTGCGAGAGGTCGGTAACCTTTGCAAAGAAGGTTGCCTTCTTTACGGGATCGGTTATCTTTCTGATATCCCCGATGTAGATGGTCTCGTCATGCGGTGCGATGAAACGGTACGAGAGCACGCTCCTTCCGATCAGCCTGTATTTTGTGTGGTCTGCCGTTTCAGTATCGCGCAAATTCATCATGGTAATTTCCGAACAGGATCTCATAGGTCTGCCGATCGATCCCTGCGCGGGCGAGGCCGGCAATGAGGTCGCTCTTTGCCTTCTCCGCGGTCTCCTCCGATATGACGACCGTCCTGTGGGCATCGAAGAGTGGGTAGGGATAGCCCGGCAGCCTGCCGTCGCGGGAACAGGACGCGAGCCTGTCCATGATCTCCCCGGCCCTGTCAGATGAAAGGCCTGTCGGGAGTTCTATCTTGAGCGGGCTTTTAGCCCGCGGGTGGAGGCAGGCGATGTACATGTCCCCATGTTGCCACTGCGGGAACTGGGCGTGATCGAGGATTCCGGTATCGACCTTCATCCAATAAGGGGCGCCGATGGAAAGCGAGCGGGCAAGGGCGTAGACTGACGGGAGGAGCGGGTGGCCCCCACCCCAAGTTGCCGCTGTCCGCTTGCTGATGCCGGCGATCCCGATCCCGTTGCCTTTGCACGCAGCGAGGATCCGGCCGAGGACTGAATCGTGGCTCGCATGGGAGACCCGCAGCGGTCCGTCGCGGAGGAGGAGGGCGCCTTCCGGAAGTTCCCGCGCCATCGTCTCCGTCACCCAGAACTCCAGCGTGTCCCTGAGCACGCCGGCAGCTTTTGAGCGATCCTCATTTGAGAGGGTCGTTCCCGGTGGCTGGCCGAAACAGTTTGTGTACAGGACAGGGAAGTCCAGGTTGTTGTCTTCCGGCCCGATCAGAGCAAATTCCAACGGGGTTACCGACCTCCTGCTCCGTTCCATCTCAATAAATGTCGTCTGTGCTGCCCTAAGAAGCGCAAGTGCCATGCTTCCGGATTCGAGAAGGATGACATTGCTCCCGTCGACCGCGCAGATCTCCCCGCAGCGCGTAATGTTGCATGGGATAAAATTCTCTTTTTTAATCCCGCTGCGTCCTGCAAATTTTTCGACGAGGTTTTCCGGAACAGTAGCCCGGATACGGCCGGCGGCTTCATTCACCGCGCCATCATAACCGGAATCGCGGGCCATCACTCCACCTCGTTCACCCTGCTCGCCATGTCCGGGCCCATCTCGACAAGAAGCGTGTGTGCAAATTCCCCCTGAACTTCCGCGATGTGGGTGATTAAGAGGATCTGCGGGAACCGGGACTCCTGTGTCCGGAGCGCGGTCATCAGGTTATTCCTCCGTTCCTCGTCCTGGCTCCCGAAGATCTCATCGAAGATCAAGACCGTGCTCTCCTGAACGTTGTGGAGCTCGGCAAGGTAGCGCGAGAGGGCGATCCTTAAGGCCACTGCGATGTCGTCCTGCTCGCCGCCGCTGAACCGCTCGACCGGGTAGTCCGCGTCCACGTCCCGGATCGCGAGGTTGAAGTCTTTATCGAGCAGCACCTGCTCATACCGCCCGCCTGTGATCTCGCCGATAATCCGCCCGACCTCTCCTTCGAGCCGGCTCCGCACGACCTGCATAATATAGTTGACGAACTCTGCGATGATCTTCCTCGTCTTGTTCACAAGTTCGATCTCCTCCTTAAGATTTCCGGCCTGTTTCTTCAGATCGCCGATCTGCTCTTCCGTCCGCTTGTACCCGGCGATCTTTTCCTCCGCAAACGCCATGTCTTTTTGAGCGTTTGCGATCAGGATCTCCTCGGTGCGGAGGGCAGCATCGTTCCCTGCAATGGCGGATTCGACCTTTGTAATTTCCTGCGGGTCGATCGCAGCTTTCGCAATCTCCTGCCCGAGCTGGGTAATCTCGCCGTTCCTTCTGGTAATACGCGAGGCGAGATCAGCAAGCTGCTGTTTCATGCCAGCGGCCTGCCCGATCTTCTTCCCTAGCTCTGTGAACCTGGCCTGCACCTTCTGCACGGTTGCAGCCTCCTGTTCGGCGGCGATATACACCGCTTCGTCATATGCGAGATCCGATATCTTTTTGCCAATCTCCTCCTGTTCCTGCATTTTTATGCCATACGCTTTTCTGAGATCTGATAGATCCGTGTCGTATTGCCCCCGCATCTTCAGCCTTCCGGCAATGGTACGGACGGAATCGAGCGCAGGCCTTAAGGACTCGATCCGCGACCTCTCTCTCCCGAGCTGCTCCTGTCTTTCAAGATCCGCAACCGCTTTTTCTGCAAGATCTTCCAGCCTTGCGGAGAATTCCGCATCGAGGCTCTGGAAGTGGGCACCGAGCTTCTGGCGGCAGAGCGGGCAGACCCCTTCCGGCCCGGCTTTTTCTATCGTTTCCCTGTCGGCCGAGAGTTTCTCACGCTCCTCCTTGTACCGCTCCAGCTGTGCGGTAAGGGTTCCGGCCCTCTTTATGACCTCAGCGAGCCGGTAACTGACCGCCCCTTCGAGCCGGTCGTCTGTTATCTCAGGCCCTGCACCGATTCCGGCACGGATGCCGGCAACAAGCCGGCTCATCTCCGCTGCGTCCCCGTCGAGACCGGCGATAAGGGACTCCTGTTTTTTTATCCGGGCCGCAAGATCATTGATTTCTCTCTGTACAAATCCCAGTTCCCTGGTGAGGCGTGCATGTTCCGCCATTTGCTTCTGGAGGTCATCCAGCCTGGCCCGGACTTCCGCGTAGGTCGTTGCGGTCTTTTCGATCCTGTGATATTCGGCCTCCTCGTCCGCCATGAGCTTAAGGTCTGTTTTCAGTTTCTGTTCCAGTGTGATATCTTCAGAGAGTTCCTGCCTGACCGCATCCTGCTTCTGCAGGAGGGCAGCATACGCGGCTTTCTTTTCGGCAAGGACCTTCTGCTGCCGCTCGAGGTCCGATCGCTCTTTTTTAAGAAGGTCTCTCTTCTCCGAGTGCTCCCGGATCGCGGCCCTGTATGCATCAACCGACTTGTGGAGCGTTTCCAGTTCCTCCGGGTCCAGCTGGCCGGTCAGGGCATCGAGCCTGCCGTTCATCAGCTGGAGGTCGGCCGTCTTCTTGTCTGCCCGCTCTTTTAAGATCCTCTGGCTCTCGGTATTAAGGTAGTCGATTCCAAGCGCTTTTAGGAACCACTCCTTCCTCTTTCCCGGCGTGTTCTCGAGCAGGGTCAACAGGTCCTTCTGGACCGCGTAGATTGTGTTCCGGAAATCGACCGGCCCCATGCCGAGCGTCCGCCTCACCTCCTCCTCTACGGCGCTGACGCCGTTTGCCCTCTCCTTCCCGTCCTTGTAGAAGCTCGCGTCGTGCTGTACCGTCTTTCCCTTTTTAAAAGTCCTGTGGACGGAGTAATGGTCTCCGCCGATCCTGAAATCGAGCCGTATCTCGCACTTCTCCCTTGGCGATGCGAACGAGGAGACGATGTAGTCCGGGGCAATGCCGGTTGCCTGGACTCCGTACAGGGCAAAGAAGATCGCCTGGACGAGACTCGACTTGCCGGTACCGTTGTTGCCGAGGATCCCGGTGATACCGTCTTTGAACCGGATCTCCTCGTTTCTGAACCGCTTGAAGTTCTTCAGTACCAGCCGGTCAATGATCATCTACGTCTCCTCCCTGTGCTGCTCCATCACGGTTTTCAAGACCTCAAGCCCGCACCGCCCGACAAACTTCTTCTGTTCTGGTGCAAGCTGCTGCTTTTTAATGAACGAGGAGAACTCCTGCAGGTAGTCGATCATCCTGAGGTCCTGCTGGAGGGGGACGGGGCGTTCCTCCTCGATGGCCCGCACCCGGATCTTGAGATCGAGGAGCTGCTCGCGGATGCCTGAGAGGGCTTTTGTGTCGATCCGTCTCCTCTCCTCGTGCGAGAGGCCCTCGAGCGTAACCTGCGCCATGCTTCCTTCAGGGAGGTCCTGCGCCCCGACCCGCGCGACGATCTCGCCGGTGATGGCACCGTGCGGCATCCCGGCGCAGTCGATCGTGCCGAGGTCGATCATCGGGGTCTTCGGGAGGTCAAGGTGCGTAACCGTGTGCCTTTCCGGATCAACCAGCAGCCCGCCCTTTTCATCCGCAATCTCGCCGTACGTGAGATACTCGAGCGAGCCCGAGTACCACGCGTTGTCCGTGATCTGCACCTGCCTGTGGTAGTGGCCGAGCGCGATATAGTCGAACCGGTCGGAAAGGATCGTGTTGTCCAGCTCGTGCTCCGCAACTGTTGCGAGCCGCTTATCCCTAATCGCTGTGGCAAGCCCGTGGGTCACGAGCACGTTGTTGCGATCCTTCGCTAGTTCAATCTCGTCAAAGGCCGTACGGTAATCCTCCGGCCGGAGCATGTTGGGGATTAAATGGAAGACCGTGTCGCCGATCTCCGCCTTCTCGTACCGGAACCTGTAGGCCGCTGTGATGCGGGACGGGTGGTAAGTCAGGACCTCGTACGGCGAGGTTGTGTACCGGGTCTTGATCATGGAATGGTTGCCCGCGATAATCACAAACGGGATGCCGGCCGCATGGAGCCGGTCCAGCGCTTCGAGCACGGTCGTGTATGCCTTCGTCTTGGGCTTGACCTGTTCGAAGAGGTCGCCCGCGTGGACGAGGACATCTGGTTTCTGCCGGATAATCTCATCGATCGCTGACAGGAAGTTATCGTAGATCTGTTTTTCCCGCAGGTTCATCCCGCTCTCGGGGTCGAGACGGTTGAAGGCGGTAAGCCCGAGATGGGTGTCGGCAATATGAACTATCTTCATTAATTGCCTCCTTCGAAGAACTCTTGCGAGTTCTTCTCATTGTCGAGGTTTTGAGAAACCTCTCCAACGGCGATGTGGATGATAGACATCTTCAAAGCTCTAATTGGATGCTGGGTTTTGTATAATTACCGGTATGCGTGGTGAAAGTGTATAACACATATTTTCACCCCGCACACAACTCCCTTCTATACCCAAACAATCCAAAATTCGGTCATGCCAATCGATGTCATCCTCCTTGCCCTCGCCTTCCTCCTTGGCCTCGTCGTCGCCTACCTCATCTTCCGCGCACGGGTCAGCGTATACGAAGAGCGGGCGCGAAACGATCTCGAACGCTGGAAGCTCGAATGCACGGACGCGATCCGGAAGGATTCCGTCAGCCGCTCGCGCTCAACGCTGAAGGGAAAGATCTCCGAACAGATGGCCCCGTACCTCCCGGAGTTCCCGTTCGCCCCGTCCGATGCCCGGTTCATAGGAAGCCCGATCGACTTCGTGGTCTTCGATGGTTATACGAAGGCAAAGGACGAGATGGGCGAGTCGATCGGTATCGTGCTCGTTGAAGTAAAGAAGGGGAAGGGGAAGTTAACAAGGGAGGAGTCACTGATCAAGAAGGGGGTGGAGGAAGGCCGGGTGTCGTGGCGGACGATTGTTCTTGCGGATGAAGCCGGCGGTGTTCCAGAAGCCGGCGGACAATAAAATTTCTACGGGAGAGGCGGAGGTGAAGTCGAAAATATTTTTCGCGCTGAAAACTTCCTGCAGAAAATTTTTCAAAATTTTTTCGGAAAAAAATTTCCGGCAAAAAATCCAATCTCAAATCCCACCCGCTAACCCCGAAATCTCTCTAATCCCCTCCTCAAAAACCCTCCTTTTCCCTGACCTCACAACCCCCCGAATCCGGGCCCGATACGGCCTCCGTTTCCAAACGGGGCTCAATACGGGCTCCGTTTGACATCCGACAACCCCCTGTTTGGGTCGTTCCACCAGGAGTTTTTACTCAAGTGAGGGTCCATCAGGATCCCGAACTTTTAGGAAAACAACAGTTTTCCGTGAAAACACCGTCGGAAATGAGCCGAAATTCACGTCTGCATTTATCGAAAAAAATCCGGGATCCTTGGTATGACGGATGTCAAATCTCTCCCCCCCCAAAACAGGGGTTCTTTTCCTTTTCACCTATCACAGTATGATCCAGCCTGAGATTGTGGCTCCAAAAGCGTTTAAAGACGTTTTTTGAAAAGGCAGATTTCATCCGAAATACGGCAATCGGACAGCGTATTGAGCGTTTTCAATTGGCGGTGTACCGGAATTCATGGTTTTGTGCAACCTGAAGGGGAAAAATGGCTCCTTTTTCCGGCCGGTGGACAACGGCCACCGTCGGAGAACTGAGATTTCGGGTGCCGGAGACACTGCCCCGTCTCACGGGTTTTCTGCCACTCCATGTGAAACCGTGGTCAGCCATTCGGTTGCCGGAGGAACCCTTCCGGAGAGGTCGTCCTGAAGAAAACGGGTTTTTTCTGGAAAATTTCCGGCTGGATTTTTTGCTTTGCAAAAAAATTCGAAAAAAGTCCGGCAAAAAATTTTCCGGAATTTTTCAGTCCGGAAATTATCCGGCCCATACTAAGCCTGTCGCTCCTGCATCACCGTTGCCTGCTCCGGGCAGGTTGACACGCAGAGCCCGGAGCCGGGGCACGAATCACCGCACATGTAATTATTATTCGGGATAGGGGCGCGGCTTACTGTTTCAAGATAGATCAAAATTTTACATTTACGTTTGTCATAGCATTCTGGCTTGTCATATATGGGCAGAGAGATCGCTTTCATCTCCGGCGAAATGCTGCGAATACCAACCCGATGCCCAATGCTGTGACAGGGAGGATTAACGGAAGCACTGCGGGGACAGTCGTGGGTTGTTGGGAAACCTGACCGATTGGCGAAGATGGAACTGTCCCGGTCGGACTCTCATTAGTATCCGTGGGTCTGTTTACGAGCGTGAACGAATAGAGATATGGATACCGATCATCATCAGACCGGACTATGGAGAGACTGTAATCCCCGGCTACTGCATCCTGTCGTATTACCGTATTATTTTCCAGCCGTTTATACCATTGAGTCGTATTCAGTACAAATGACCACGTATGGTTTACTCCCTTTCCTGTCGTGACGAGAGTTGATCCGGTATACAAAGGAGGCGCGAGGTTTGGACGAAGCGTCATGAACGTGGATATATACGCTGCGTACTCGAGTTCCTCCCCAACGGGAAGATCTGTCTCTCCAGAAACAGTGAATGAATCGCCGGTATAATAAGTGCCGATAGGTAGATTATCGACCGTGATCCAGTAGCCCCGGTAAGGATTGGCCGAAGATGGGATCGTTGAACTATCCTTCGTTGAAATTTCTGCACATGCAGGTTTTTCATAAATGGTGAATATTGTCTCATCCCCTGCATCGGACTGATACGATGAAACAACAACCCTGTATTCACCCGGATGAAAATCCGAAGGATCGACCGGGTAAGACCAGGTATTTTTCCCATCAGATCCCCCGTTGATATTAATCCTTGCTGCTGACCCGCTGGATATAACACCCTTGATACTCCGTGTACGATTCAACGGATATATTTCAATGAGGAGCTCGCTACCCGGCGAGATATTCGTTGTTCCTGTAATGATGAATGGTTCATTCACAAAATGATCGTCCATAGGTTCAATGGAAATCTCTTCTGCGGCGGGGTTATTTTTAACAGCAGTGGCAGGTTGAAGAACCAGAATTAAAAAAACTGCCGTTACGAGAAGCAACATGATTTTTTTAATAGGATAATCGTGTCTTTTTTGTGATTTCATTAACTCTCCACTCGGGGTAATTGACAAGATTTTTTTGTTTATGGTTGGCAGTTCTTATAAGTTAACGGTTGATCTTCGATAGATTTCTATTAAAATCATCATCGCTACAGCTGTAATCGGGATTCCAATTGTCAACGGAGCAGGATGAGTTTCCGGAATCGTTTTTACAGGAGGCGGAGTTGAATCTGTTACGTCCTGAGAAGGTGTTTCATTTTCTCGTTCAGATGACGGGTTCCGAACCCCTCCGGGTATGAGATTAAATAAAGCAGTATCAGTAACGCTATGAATTCCATCCCCGTATCGTAAAGAATATACTCTTATCAGGTATTCGTCAGGTTTGAGGGCGGTTGTATTGATATCGAACGACCAGACATGATCGCCGTTTGCATCAGTAATAATCCTGGTTCTTCCTTCATAAGGAGTGGACTCTATCAACTCCGGGCCACCCGGGTTGGCGTGGCGGAAAGCAATTGAGTATATCTCAATCTGGATAGTATCGCCTAATGGAAGATTAGTTGCGCCGCGAATAGTAAAAAATTCACCAGCAACAGGGTCCTGTGGTGGTTCGATCGATATCGTGAACGGGGTATTGTTGCCCATTTCCGAAATTGCATCTTGATTCCCGTTTGCGTGGCACGTTGGTACCAGCAGCAGTCCTGAAAGTAAAAGCATAGTCAGGATGGAATAATATCTCATTTTGGTCTTCTCTTGTCATTCCTCTGCGGAACTACGTTGTCAACAACAATCCATTTGCCACCGGCTTATAAACGGTTTGTCGGACGGATGTTTACATGTCCGGGTTTTGACAAACGCAACAACATTTATTTTTTCCATTGCCTTACTTGCCTGAAGATACAGAGGCATCCAATCGTCAGGATTGGAATTACAGCCGGGAGCGATGCGAGTTGGGTCGCAGGGGTTGTATCCCGTTGATTCCTTGTGGGTTCGGTTCTGGAAACTTCGGCATCAGCATTTTTCGGTTCTTCAATAATCGTTGTATTTCCCCATCGGTTGAAGAAATACACATGATCTTTCGTCCCTGCTGCGAAATAATTCCCATCTCTCGAAGATATAACGCTCATTACATCGGATGGAGTGGGATATTGCCAGAGAAGTTCTCCTGTTTTTTTGAACAGTAATAATTTATTCGAAGAGCCTGCTAACACAAAGTTACCATCTCCGGAGATAGAGATCGCATTTACCCAGCCTTTATCGTCATAGTAATCCCAGAGAAGTGCCCCAGTCCTGTTAAAAAACCGGACATAATATTGAGAGCCTGCAGAGATGTATTCTCCATCCGATGAAATTGCGACCGATCTGAACCACGGACTGCTGGAATAATTCCACAACAATGTGCCGTTTTTATCAAACACATAAAGCTTGTTCTCATCAATTCCGGCAATAGTTTCACCGTTACCCGACATCCCGATATCAATAAATGACAAATCTATAGGATAAATGAACGAAACCTTTCCATTTGAATCCACAACCGAAATAGTCCCTGATGCGCCCCGCCAGGGACAGCAGGAATGAGATGCAACTGCACTGGCAGTTCCATCATCTGAAATCGCAATCCGGCAGATATCTTCTGGCATCGCAGTACTGGATATTATTCCCCTGCTTGAATTAAGCCGGTTGAGCGTTTTATCGATGGATACTGCGACAATTGATCCATCATCTGACATCGCAATATTGTTTCGTAATTGTGAAATCTGGGAGAGTTTCCAGAATGCTGTTCCATTCCGGTTGAAATAGACTGTTTCTCCAATATCTGGATACGGGTGGTAGAATACAGCAGCAGCATATTCACCTGTACCGGCAATTGAAACCGATGTGACGGATGTACTTGAATTTCTATACGTCCAGAGTATTTCCCCCGTCCGTTTATACATCCGGAAAAAACCGTTATTCGATCCCGCGACAACATACTGGCCATCGTGTGAACAGGAAACTAGGACGTTTTCAGTCCCGATCAGATCTGACCAGACCGGTGTCGGTGAAATTCTGGAATCCGATATAGTGTCAGATCCAGTCGTGGTTTCATTTATACCCGATACCGGTAATACTACGACGAATAAAATCAATACTATGACGGGTATTTTTTTCATTTGGTTCATGATATTGTCACTTTTTTGTTATTAACATGATTAAAAAATTGGTTTAATATCGATAAATGAAACTTAAAGATGGCTGATAGTCTTCAACATACATATCTCCTACAGGAGGGTTCATTGAATCAGAGTAATATACTCTTTTTGTTGTATACCGGTCATCATAACCATAAGCAGCTCTTGCATGACCATTGGGGAGATTTGGATTGACATGTCCTGAAGCGGTAACTGTTTTCATAGGATTATTCGCATTAATTGAATTCATTATCTCATAGAAATAGGGATCTCTCTGTTGCCGTCCCCATGACATCCCGAGACCGCCTTGGTTCCAAGAATCTATGTAATAATGATATTCGTCATCAGATGTTGGGCCGTGTGTTGTTCCATAGACATTCATTTTCGTAGCAATTTGATCTAGTGATCTCGAGGATTGGATCTGTCCTTGCATTCTATAATAATCTGTGATCGCCCATGCTGCCCCGACCGCGCACCAATCTCTATATCCTTGAAAAGTGCTGCTGAAGGGACTCAATATCTTGACTCCTGCAGGAAATCTTAATCCTGAGAGAATAACAGATTTAAGCACGTCATCTGTTTTTTGTGTCCTCGCATTATCCACTTGTATATGTTGAGAGCTGGTTTTTTCAGTGATTCCAAGAGAGTTGGCCTGATCTAAAATCTTTTGAATGCGTGCATTCTCTTTCTCCCAGATAGCGATATTTTGTTGAATTTGTGATCGGGGGATACTATTATAATATGATCCCATTACTGCGCTCTCACTCAATTGTCTCTCATTTTGGGGCACAGTCAGATAATCGTTAAAACCTGCATCGACAATAATACGCTTTACATCATGTGTCTGTGAATTATGCAGTTCTGCAAGTAAACCGATAGAAGGATTATCATAGCATACAGTTTTCACAGAGGCTATTTCATAACCCTTAAAATCGGCCGCCAATATCTTATTTACTTTCGCATCTAAATTGCGTTGATCAAATTCTTCTGGTGATGCGGTTCCAATCAGTTTAATCGGTGAACCTAATACCTTACTCGCAGCAATTCTGATTTTTCCAATTCGAATTCCATCTTTCTCGACCCAGAATTGGTAGAAGAGTTGTTCACCGTTTAAATCGTAGATAACGATTGGATCAGGATTTAAATTAGCTTCAGACCAATCAACTGAATCGCCCAATGTTTTTATAAAAATGCATTCTGTAAAAGCATCAATTGCATATTCTCGTGCTTTTTCAATTGGAATATAATTAGTTATAATATCATCTTTTGAGATGAAGGTATTAGTTGGGGCACTCGAATCTTTCTGAACTCCAATAGCTACATTTTCCGCCGCGCTCACGCACGGTACCATCGCCATCCCAGCCAATAGCAGTGCCAGCAGGACGATACCAATTCTCAGTGTTTTCATGTTTCATTCCTCCTTTCATCACTTTACGCGGAGGCATGATCCAAAACTTCTTGACTTGAGAAGCTGATTGTTACATGCCTGCGGGCGGGACCGGGTTCAACCGCAATACGATCTGAGGTGAACCCGTCCTTTCTTTTCGGGACAACCTACGGTCGTCCACAAGAGGCAATCCGTAATTTAATAATAAACCTGTTATCACCGAGTACCTTCCGTTTCCGGAAGTGAATCAAACCCGGGCAGGTATTTTTCTAAATAGGATATTACTTCATTATTAATCTCATACCGTGCGTTCGCCTTCATATATGATTTCTGTCAAAATCATCAACTGATAAAAAAAATCAAACTCTGGAGAGCGTTTGTGATTCCACGATCCTCCCGGATCTGCGGGTATCCTTGCGATGACAGTGTTAACCGTCTCTTTTCCCGAGCAATAGCATTCCCGTAATTCCTAGGGCTGCAACCGGAACAATAACAGGTACCGGTGCGGATTTTCCTGCATGGGCACCCGTTGGGCCGGTTGTTAGAGATGATGACTGCGGCAAGCCCGAAGCACCGGGGGTATTCAAGCCTGTATCTTCCAGGGTAGGAACAGATTCGGATTGGTTGAACAGGTAAATAGTCTCATGATCGCCAACCGTAACAAATTGATCATCCCAGACACTAATATCATATGCCCAACGGTCTCCGTCGTAATCAATTGTCCAGAAACCGGTGGTATTCAATTGATAACTCCAAGTATTCATACCCGGGCTCCCGTTAACTACGACTGTGTAGCCATAATGTTCAGACCTGATACAGTAACCCACCCTGCAGCCCCCCAGGTGCATATGAACCGCAAGTTTTCGCCCGGCAGGAAGTGATGTAGTCCCGTGGATCAGAAAAACATCTCCCGCAGTGTGATTCCCCACATGATTAAGCGTGATCGCCCTGTCAGACAGGTCTTCATCGTACGGAGTATCCGGCAGGGTATTTGCTGCCAGTGCAACAGCAGGAATGAAAAGGGACAGACAGATAAGACCCGTGACTGCAAAGAAACCAAACCGGTTCTTTATTGGGAAAAAAAAGGACATAGGGTTTCCATCAATTGGCGGTATCCAGGATGATCCGGCTTGGCCATGAGTTGCCGACACTCAGTCCTGGGAGATCAGTCCATACCGAATTCACTCCGCTCCCGATTGTGCCGGGCATCACATTCTGTCCGTTGGTGTTCACCAGATAGAAGTTCGTGAACGTGGAATCACCGCACATGTAATTATTGTTCGGGATCGAGGCGCGGCTTACCGTTTCAAGATAGATCTGGATTTTTACATTTGTGTTTGGCATAGCATTCTGGCTCGTCATATAGGTAGTCTGGATGTTCCGGGTCGTGTCCCTGAATGTAATCGTCCAGTAGTTATTGAAGTGATTGAACAGCATATCTCCTTCGATGTTATCTCCCGGGTATATCCCGCTAATCCGGGTTGAGTGAAGTGTTGATGATGACCCGGGATATGCAAACCAGGAAGCTCCGGTCCAGACCTGTCCGGGTTCCGGACTGCTTGCCCTGTCTTTCCATGCCCATTCGAGAACAGGCTGGATAAGATAGGATTCATCATTTGTAGTAATACCATTCCAGATCGCAAGCTGGGACCGTCTGGTTGGATTTGATGGATCGACATACAGGTATCTCGGGCTTGCCGGGACATTCCAGTTCGCGGTAAACTGGCCGATATTGCTCAATGCAGCGCTCTGTGCGCCTTCGATGTATTCTTCCCGCCAGGTCGGGTTATAGGCAAGGGTGCCGGACTTTGTCGTTGTGCTCTTGTTTTTGTTATTGTCGATAATGGTCAGTATGAGTTTTCCATTGTAAGATATATATATGGTGCTCTCCTTGGCATCCACGAACGATCCGCTGGGGATTTCACAGACAAATGTCGCGGGTTTGTATCCCCTGGGCGTAAATACTATTCCCGCGTCAGCATCGTTTGCTGCGAACAACTGTTTCCCTTCGGAATCGAATACCGTTGTCACACTCTTGTCTGAATGGTGAATAATCGCACCCGCGGGGATTTTTACGGATTTTCCATCTTTTGCAGATATGAAGGATTGTTTTATCTGTGAAGTCTCGATCGGGTCCATGAGTATTAACTCATCATTGAGGATTATTTCCTGCTGCGATGCATCAAACTGTAGTTGCGGCAGGGTTACATGATCTACATCAAGTATTTTTACTTTTTCCGTGTCACTTGCCGCGCTCACGCATGGCACCATCGCCATCCCTGCCAGTAGCAGTGTCAGCAGGATGACGCCAAGTTTCAGTGTTTTCATTTGTTTCATTCCTCCTTTCTTCACTATGCTCGGAGGCACGATCCAAAACTTCTTGACTTGACAAGCTGATTGTTTCATGCCTACGGGCGGGACCGGGTTCAACCGCAATTCGACCTGAGGTGGACCCGTCCTTTCTTTTCGGGACAACCTACAGTTGTCCACAAGAGGCAATCCGTAATTTAATAATAAACCTGTTATCACCGAGTACCTTCCGTTTCCGGAAGTGAATCAAATCGTGGCAGGTATTTTTCCAGGTAGGGCATTGCTTCATTATTTATTTCATACCGTGCGTTCCTGCCTTCCTTTCTGATGGCGAGAATCCCGTCATCGGACAACCGGTGCATGTGCCAGTTAATTCCTGCTCCGGATACTCCGAGGGCGATTTCGAGTTGAAGGCGGGAGAGATTGGGATTCTCCTTTATCAGTTTAAGAAGTGTCCTCGTTGGTTTGCTGTGGAGATATCTGAGGACTTTCTGTTCTATCGGCGGGTAACTGCCTGAGTTTTCATAATACCGGGTATTTCGGGAAGTCTCGAGCATGGACACTTTGTTCATCTGTTTCAGGACTGCAAGATGGTACCGGAGAGAATTAGGGGATACCCCGGTTTCCCTGGAGATTTCGGTGAAATCTGTCCCCGGAGAATTCTGGATATAATGAAAAATCCTGCTCCTTGAGAGATTATCGAGAACATTAGTCTTCCTGATTCTCCGGAAACCCAGAGCGGCCAGGAGTTTGAGGATGAATAACAATTCTAACGGACACAACAGGAATGGTGAGGCCGAGATTGCAAGGATCACGGCCACATCTTGGGGAGAATATTCCCAGACCGGCACTTTCACCGTCTCAAGCGGAGTGCCTGTATCCGTACCGGGGGGAGCGGGTTCCACATCGTAGCCCCCCATATTGGCTCCGCCCGGGCAGATCGTCAGGGAAAAACAACAAAGCGCAAGGAGAAGCGTGAGATGGTAACTCCTGCACGTTATCATTAATCCTCATTTTTTCTTGGAGTTTTTAAATTTTTGTTTTTTTATACTAACTTGCAGTAGCCGAATAGGAATAACTCTGGGATCCGGTTACCTGGTACCCGTACACATATGATTTCCATGTACCTTGGGCAAGACCGCTCGATCTTGTGATCCTCAGGCTGATACGACCGTCCACGATCCCGTCAGAGGAATCATAGTATGGGCCCAGTTGGGAATCCGGAGCCCTAATCGTAAGCGACAGGGAGTTCGGGAGTGATCCCCAATAGAGGTAGGGAAAGAATGCAGTCTTTCCCGAAGGGACGTACGTGGTGTAAATATCGGTCTGTCCCTGGATGATGGTGGATGAACTTAACAGGGATATGTCCGACAGGAAGAGGTAATCATTAGTCGTAGTAATGACGTACCCGTCTTTTTCTTCGATAACCTTTGCCGATACTGCCGGTACGATGAGTGCCGCACCGATCACGATCAATAGTGCAATCCAGTGAACCTTCATGGTATCACAGGAGACCCTTCGGTACAAGCGGAAATACCTTTTATCACCGAGTACCTTCCGCTTTTTTTTAACCGTTACGAAAGGTACCGGGTAAGAGAAATTTTATTTGACAACAGGAAAAACAGAGAGGCAGATATCCTCATGGAGTCTGCACGACCGGGAAGATCATGGTATCACGCCAACAAAACACTTCCCGGCCGGTTTCTGACAGGATACCGATCTACCGCCGGACGCAGAAGAACCCGCCGCGGAGGTGGCTTTTCGTGAAAAGCTCGCAGGCCGGGCAGAAGCAGCCGATGATCTTCATGTTCGTGGCTGTGGACTTCCCGCGTGCACAGAAGAGTTCCGTGGGCTGGAAATTGTCAAGGGCATGGCGCTTGTAGTTCTGGCAGTTGGGGCAATACTTCCTGCAGATCTGCCGGTTCTCTTCCGTATCCTCGACAATATCCTTGTTCGGACTCAGCATGTTCAGAATTTTAAGCGGCGATGGGTAATAGATCTTTTCCTGCGAGTGTTCCGGTTATTACGATACGATGTCAGGGCAGCTCGTCATCCGCCCGGCCAGACCCCTCCTGTACTCGCTCAGCAGAGCGATTTGCCAGTGCCCGCGATTGTCCCCGTGATATTATTCGTCGTGCTCAGGGCCGAGTGGGCGAAGAGGTAGATGTGGTAGTACCCAAGCACGGCCGCGACATTGTTGATCGCGTCAAGGGCCGTGTAGGCAACGATGAGGGAGAGAACGATCACCGGTGCGATGTGCAGCTGCTCGTTCCTGCGGAAGAGGTACGGGATTGCGACCATGACCGGGATGAGCGAGAGAATCCCCAGCACCATGCATGGCACCATCCCGAGCACGGAGAAGCAGGCGGCGGACGTGGAGTTGCACTCCATGAACTGTTCCCTCTGCAGGTACGACAGGTAGAGCGTGCACGCTGATGCGACCGTAGAACAGGAGACCGCTGCCGCAATGAAGGTCCAGTATCTTTTATCGAACTTCACACTGTGGAATTATTACCGGATCGGTATTGAAGGGAATGGTTGCGGCGGTATTGAAATGCCGTTTCTAAATCACCCGGTCCACGCCCGGCACCGCACGGATCAGGTGGGCGAGGATGAACGAGATCGCGATTGCGAGCGGGAGGACGATTGCGAATTTTGTAAGCTGCGGGAGGGCAATGCCTGCGAACACAAGAGTGGGGGGTATGAGAACGACCGGGTGGAACACGTCGACCGTGTATGAGTCAGCGGCCATGGCGCAGGTAACCGGCCCCTGCGCATTGAGCCGGCGGGAAAAGACCCGGGCAAGTGCGGTGATGATCATGACGCACGCCATCTGCTCCCAGAGTGCATAGAGCAGAGACTGCCAGTGGAATCCTCCCGTGATCAGCGAGATCCCTTCCGGAGAGTTCAGGACGGCGTGGATAAAGAACGGCTCGATTACGATGAGAGCGAGGGCTGCAAGCGTGCAGGCTTTCCCCACACGGTCGGGGATGGCGTCGAACCACCGGTTCTGCGCCGCGTAGATGCCGGCGATGAAGAGCGCGATATACTGCGGGAGGAACGGGAGCTGGAAATTGAACAGCCACGTCGACCCGATTTGCGTGAAGATGCGGACGAGCCCGGTTATAATCCCGAGCAGGAACCCGAACCCCGCGATGGCGGCAAGACCCGGAACGGCTGCGGCTGCATGCTTCCGGGCTCTGCGGGCGGGCGGTATGCGGTCCATACCAAATAGGCACCGGTTGCAAGGAGGAGGAACCAGACAAACCACATCGGCCCGAACGCGGGACCGGTGACCGGGTTCAGGATGGTTGCTACGGGCAGGGGAAGCGGTGCGCCTGCTGCCTGGAGGAGGAAGAAGAGAAAGGGGTTGATGACGAGGACATGGAACAGGAGCGGGATGCCGAGCCGGATGAGCCGGTCGTGCGTAAACTTTTTGCGGCCCTTCCGGAGGAGCGGGGGCAGGACGAAATATGCTGAGATGAGGGTGAAAAAGCCCAAAAAGAACGACTGGTTTATCGTATCGATCACAGCAAGGACAAACGGTGTGCCGGGGGCATTTGACGGGTCGATGAAGTACCAGCCGCCGGGACCCCCGCAGGTGATCGAGCAGTGCGATACGATGACGAGGCTTATTACCAGGATCCGGAGTTTGTCGATATCGAGGAGCCGCGGGCGACGTTTCGTTCCTGTACTGCCGTCATCTGCCATGGTAAAAAAAACAGATGGCCATGTTATTTATTCCTGACCGGGACGGATCTGCACGCAGCGTTACGTCAGGGCCCGGGACGATCGCCACCCTTTTTAGGGTGCGGGGGAGAACGTAGAGCAGAAACGATGACGCAGCACGTTCCGGACGTTCCATTAAGAAGGGTTCTGGGCCTGTTCGAGGTCACCGTATCGGGCGTCGGCATCATCCTCGGTGCCGGCATCTATGTCCTTATCGGGCAGGCGGCGGGGCTGTGCGGCAACGCGGTCTGGCTCGCGTTTGCCGTCTCGGCGGTCATGGCGCTCTTAACCGGGCTCAGCTACGCAGAGCTCTCTTCCCTGTTCCCCCGGGCCGGTGCGGAATACGACTACGTGAAGAACGCGTTCAACGCCCATGCGGCGTTTGTTATCGGCTGGCTGGTCTTTCTTTCCGGCATTCTTGCAGCGGCCACGGTCGCGCTCGGTTTCGGCGGCTACTTCCGCGCCCTGACCGGTGTACCGGTGCTTGTCTCCGCTGCCCTCCTCCTATTTGCTCTTACGATCGTCCTTGCATGGGGCATCCGCGAGACTGTCCGGGTCGCGGTGGTCTCGGCGATCATCGAGGCGGCGGGGCTTGTCATTATCATTGTAATCGGCCTGCCCCGGCTGGGTAGCGTGAGCTACTGGGAGCTGCCGCAGGGGGTTTCCGGCCTCTTTGCGGCAGCGGCCCTGATCTTTTTTGCTTACCAGGGTTTCGAGTCCATGGTCAAGTTCTCGGAGGAGACGAGGGCCCCTGCGTCCACGATTCCCAGGGCGCTCATCCTCGCGCTTGGCATCAGTACGGTCCTGTATATCCTTGTCGCTATCTCCGCTGTTTCTGTTACAGGCTGGCAGCAGCTCGCGGCCTCCGGTGCACCGTTTGCCGACATCGTGTCCGGTACAATGGGCCCGGACGGCGTTGCGGTCATTGTCGTCATCGCCCTCTTTGCAACCGCAAACACGGTGCTGATGTCTCTCTACGCCTCGTCCCGCCTCCTGTACGGGATGGCCGGGTCATCGTTCCTCACGGCCGGTCTCGCCAAGGTCCATGCAGGCCGGCAGACCCCGTGGAACGCGATCTTTGTCTGCGGGGTGCTGGCAGTCGTCCTGCTGTTTGTCGGCGATATCGCGTTTGTTGCGAACGTGACCAATTTTACCCTCTTTATAACCTTCATCATGATCAACGCGGCGGTCATCGTCCTGCGGTACCATTCCCCCCGTGCAGCCCGGGCGTTCCGGGTCCCCGGCTCCGTGGGCCGGCTGCCGGTGTTTCCGGTTATGGGGATCTTCTTCTGTACCCTCCTCCTCGCTGCGCAGGAACCGGCGGTGCTCCTGTTCGGGACGGTGCTTACTGCGGTCGGCGTCGCGCTCATGCTGGTCGTGAAATACCTGCAGGCTGCAGCCTGAACCGGCACGGCCGTGAGGCTGGCAGCCGGAACGTCCCTGGCCGTTCCCTTGCTGCCGGCACCTGCCTTCTGCAGGACCGGCCGTACTTGGCAAGGTATAACTCCCTGATCCACGCAGATAACCGGTTATGCAGGCTCTCCACAACCCGACCAGCCAGAAGATCATCCTTGCCTTAATCTCGCTTGCCGCGTTCATGGCGACGCTCGATACGTCGATCGTCAACATCTCGCTCCCCACGATCGCCGATTCTTTTCATGTCGACATGGGGCTTGTCTCGTGGGTCGTCCTTGCGTACCTCCTCGTGCTTGCCGGCCTCATGCTCGCCTGCGGGAAACTGGGGGACCTTGCCGGGTTCCGCAGGGTCTTCATCGCCGGGTTCGCCGTGTTTACCCTCGGCTCGCTGCTCTGCGGGCTTGCGGCGAGCATCGGCCTTCTCGTCGCCTTCCGCGTGGTGCAGGGGATCGGCGCCGCCGCGATCGAGGCGATTGCGCCGGCCATGATCGCTCTCTACCTCCCCGCGGAGAAGCGGGGCTGGGCGCTCGGGATCATGATGACGATCGTCTCGCTTGCTATCGCGGCCGGCCCGGTGCTCGGCGGGTACATCACGGAGTTTGTCAGCTGGCACTGGATCTTCTTCATCAACGTCCCGATCGGGATCGTTGCGGTCATCCTTGCGATCCGGTACCTGCCGGCCGATATTGTGCCGAAGTCTGCCGGCCGGTTCGACGGCCTCGGTGCGGCGCTGATCCTCGTCGCGCTCGCAACGCTGATCTACCCGCTCAACCAGGGGCTGGACCTCGGCTGGACGTCGCCGGTAATCGTCGGCTCGTTCGTCGCGTCGCTGCTGTTCTGGGGGCTCTTTATTGTCCACGAGCGCCGGTGCGCTGCCCCCTTAATCGACATGCGCCTGTTTTTATCGGGGAACTACCTGTGGGGCAATCTCGCCGGCATGTTCATCCTCCTTTCGTTTGCCGGCACCGAGTTCCTCCTGCCGTTCTACTTCGAGCTGGTCCGCGGCTACTCAACCGAGATCACGGGGATCTTCCTTGCGATCCCCGCCGTAACCCTGATGCTCTCCGGCCCGGTCGCGGGCAGGATCACGGATAAATTCGGTTCGCGGGGGCTGATGATCGGCGCTGCGCTCGTTGCCGGGGCAACGATGTACCTGTATTCTCTCTTCGATGCAACGACCGGCACGCCGTTCCTCGTCCTGGCGCTGGCGGTCGCGGGTTTTGCCATCGGGCTTTTCATGCCGCCCAACATGAGCCTCATCCTCGGGTCCGGCCGGCACGAGGAGGGGGGCGTTGCCTCGAGCGTGATGATGACGATCCGGAACGTGGGGGCGGTCCTTGGCGTCGCGATCCTCGGCACGGTCGCAGTGACAGTCATCCTCGCGACGGTGGGGGGGCAGTATGTCGTGGATGCGGCGCCGCCCCTGCTCGTCCCGGGGTTCCGTGCGGCGTTTCTGGTAGGGATGGCTGCGTGCCTGATCACGGCGGCGATCTCGTTTTTCATTAAAGAACAGCGGGCCGGTGCCGGCGCGGCGAAGTGAGAGGCGGGAAGCACTACCGGCCCGTCACCATTTTTTGCGATTTCTCTCAACACCGGACGGGCACGAAAAGACGTGCTCAACAAGGCAGGATCCCGGTGGAAAATCCCAACCTTTTTACCGCCCATCCCTGCAACACTATTCCGGACACAGCGATGGTAAACCTCAACGTACCTCCGGATGAGGCGATCCGTCTCCTGAACGAACGGATCGAAGCTATCGGGACGATTAAGAGAACCCCGGCCGGTCTGGACTATTACGACTTTGTCGGCTGGTGCTCGAGGACCTATGCGGCAGTCGACCGGATCTACGGGGTAGGCGACTTCCGGCCCGAAGAGATCCGGATGATCGGGCTCTTCAACTGTTCCTGCGATGCGCACACCAGGGCTGTAATCGTCGCAGATGCATATTATGCTAAGCTGCAGGAATATATCGGGCAGATTGAGGAGGCGGGGAAGGGCTCAGAATAAGAGATAGTATTAGCCTGTTTTCTAAACCCCTCGAATTCGACGGATTAAAACCGAGATACGATCCCGGGAAAAAGGCCGGGAATTCCTTTACGCGTTCTTCTCTTTCTCGTACGCGATGATTACTGCTATCTCTTTTTCCAGCGGTGGGATCTTGTGGATTACGATATCCCAGAGGATTTCCATATCAATCCCGAAATAGCCGTGGATCAGGGTGTCGCGGAATCCGGCTACGGCTTTCCAGTCAGTCGATGAAAAACGGGTCTTTAGATCATCGCTCAGGTTTTTCACCGCTTCGCCGATGATCTCGAAATTCCGTACAACTGCATCGACCCGCATCCTGTCATTCTTAAACTCCTCGTATGTACGGCTGCCGACATAGGAACGGATATTTCCGGCTGCTTCTGCAATATCATTGAGATACAGCAGCTGGGATCTAGGCATAGACAACGTCCTTCAGAATGGGTTTGCGGAGAAGCGGCTTTAAGGCAGCATCCGTGACGAGATCGACTTTACGCCCGAAGAGATCTTCGAGGTAAAATTTCGTTCCCATGAAGTTATCGAACGTTTTTTTGCCTTTCTGGAACGCAACAAGGATGTCGATGTCGCTGTCCGGCCGCTCCTCTCCGCGTGCGAACGAGCCGAAGATACCGATCTTCGATACGCCGAACCGCTGCTTCAGCACCGGTTCGTGCTGCCGGAGGATGGCGAGGGCGTCCATACTCTTCACGTATATGTGTGGTTGGCAGGGTCTTGTAATTAATGCATTGCCGGGATCTGTGATGCCCCGCCTGTTTTCTAAACCCCTCGAATTCGAAGAACTCTGATGAATTCTTCTCGTTATCGAGGCTCTGATGAGCCTCTCTGCATTCGAAGGGTTTTGATTAATCCCTCTCTTCTGCCGGGGTCTGATGTCCTCTCAGATTTCGAAGGGATTAAAATCCGGGTTGTTGAGCCGCTCCCAGATGCCGGGGAATTCGATGGTGTTCCTGTTCCGGCAGTCCGCTCTTTCGTATCCCGGGGATGATGGTCAGGCAGCCGCCCGGGCCTGCCAGCTCCGGTATTCCGGTGTAGCGTCCTTCATATCCTCCCAGAGCCAGACCATCCGGTCGAGGAACCAGAGCTTACCGCAGTACACGAATGCCATGCCGAGAATGGCCGGCCAGGGATCGAGGACGAGAACGCCCCAGAGCGTGAGTAACATCCCGGCCCCGGCGAGCGCCGAGAGGATGTTCGGCGCGGTCCGGTGGCGGGCCGGCACGGGCACGGCGTCGCGGTTCAGCCAGACGCGTTCGCCCAGCACCGCCTTCGATGCCCAGTGGTCGAGGGATGCCGGGGCCGGAAAGATCCGCGGGTTTACGTATGCCCAGAGGAGGGCGAGGGCTGCCGGGACGAGGGCGTACCACCCCAGAAAGATCCGGCTCCAGAGTGCGAGGACGAGGAACGGCAGTACGGTGTTCCGGAGGAGCACGCTCCACGGGTTGGCATGGCGCAGCCACGCCCTGTCGTCCAGCGCGAAAAATCCCGCGATCCTCCGCTCAAGCGTCATTAGGTACCGGTGCAGCCTGTTTGTTTAATATCCTCATGGCACACGGAAAGGACGAACCGGTAACCGGGATGGTTGGCCGCCTGATCGTTGTCATGATCCCGGTGTTTCGGAAGCAGCATCAGGCCGGTGCGGAGCGAAAAAAAAGCCTGCCAACGCAGGGGGTGGGAAACCCGGATCTTCCGGGTACAACCGGTCTTTTATTTCCCCGTCACTTCGCCGCCGTCGCGAACCAGCGGTCCCATTCCCGGCCGTACACAAACCTGCCTTTCACGGCCGGCGCAAAGATCAGCGCGAGCAGGACCGGCCCGACGATCATCGCCCAGAAGATGTTGTTGCCGAAATAGCTGATGAACTTGCTTGTAAACGGGCGGGCAAAGAAGATCGTCCCGGATGCAGCGAGGAGCAGCATGCAGATGAGGGTTGCCGCAAATGTCACGGCCCAGAAACAGCCAAGGCCATAGAGATCGAAGCGCATCGCCCGGCCTCTCATCATCCGGTGCCAGAGCCGGTACGCGAGGTACGGGTACAGGAAGTTTACGAAAAACCCGAAGATGCTCATTAACGACCACGAGCCGCCGAAATAATCGCCGGCGATATTGCCGATCCCAAGCCCCCATGCCGCTGCAGGCCCCCACAGGATCCCGAACACGACGGGCACGACCGCTGCCGGGCGCACCGCGATGCCGAAGACCTCGAGGTGGTACTGGTTGAACGGGACCAGCACCAGCACATAGAGGAACGCTGTTGCCGCGATCCAGGCCAGTCCCTTCCGGTCGGTCAGCACCTCTGCCAGCTCATGCATGGTATCGTTTTGGTGCGTGCAGGTGAAAAAACCGGGGGATGTGGCCGGGGGCGTGGTGATGATCTGCTCGCGTCCTCACATTTCGCTTCGCTCAATTTTTCGGAAATCACAGAACTCTAATGAGTTCTTCTCGTCCTCGAATCTCGCTTCGCTCAATTTTTCGGAACCCGGAGAACTCTAAAGAGTTCCTCCTCTCCCAAAATTTCCCCTTTACCTGATTCTTCAAAAACCAGACGGTCCGGAGAAACGCCATGCATGCGACCGTGCCGGGCGGGAAAATATGGTTTCGGACGTCGGGTTGCACTCCGTGAACCGCTCCTGTATCCGACAGGAGAGAAGCAGATATAATCAAGCAGTACTAAATGGAATATAACAGGAGCAACCATGCCGTTTACTGTCGCAGGAAAAATGGTTGACGGGCGCACGATCGTACTCGATCATCCGCTGGAAAACGGTCAGAACGAAGTCCTTGTCCGGCTGAAAAAGAAGACCGGCCGGACCAAGATTGCTGTCCCGGAACAATTTGTCATGAAGATCGCAGAAACCGATCTTGAAGAGATCTCGTAATGGACATCTCCGGCCTTAAGGACTGTTCGGTATTTCTCGACACCAACATCCTTATTTACGCATTTACCACGACCCGGCTGACTCCTGCCTGTGAAGCGCTGCTTGAAAAAGTACGGAATGGTGTAGTGAAGGGCCATGTCAACAGCACGGTCATCGATGAGTTCTTCCACAAAGTCCTGCTCATGCAGGTCTATGCAGAAAAAGGGTTGCAGCCATCCGATGCGATTGGATTTTTGAAACAGAATCCCGAACGGGTTGCGGATTTTTCCCTGCCGTTCGACGCAACCCGGGAAGTGCTCCATGATTACGGGATCATCGTCCTTGATACCGCGCCTCTCCTTGATGAAACCCTCGCATTCTCACAGAAGTACGGTCTTCTCTTTTCCGATGCTCTCCATGCAGCCAGCTGCACGCATTACGCTCTGGATCACCTCATCACGAATGACCGCGATTTTTCCCGGGTCGATCGCCTCTCGGTGATTGCACCATAGAGGCCGGCCGGTATCCCCGTTCCGGACAATCGTTAGCCGGGAAGGAAACGAGCAGAGGGGTTGACAGCAATCCCCCGTACATAAATGTCCGTAAGAATCCCTCTTTTCGATTACGATGGGTTTGGGTACCCTCCCGCAATCCTTCCGGGGGCAGAGTCCCGCACCGGCCCATGTGCTGTACTACCGGGCCGGGCAGCCCGTAAGGCAACGCCGGTCCCCGGGCTGGCAACGGCAGAGGCGGGCTCTCCCCCATTCCCCCGTCAGTGGAGCGACTCCCCGGTCCCCGCGATCATCCCCGTCACGTTGTTCGTAGTATCACAAAGCGGAAGCTTTGCATGGAACCGGTGCACAGATCAGGATACCATGTCCGATCTCACCGTTGAAAAGATCATTGAGATTCACGATGAGATCATCCGCAGATTTGACGGGGCTCACGGTATACTGTCAGAGTCAACGCTCCATTTCATGGTCTTCCGTGTCAACAGGATCAGGGATATTTTCAAAAGGGCTGCATTTGTCCTTCACGCGATTGGTTCCCAACACCCGTTCGTGGATGGCAACAAACGGACTGCACTTGTCGTTGCGGAAAATGTCTTAGGCCACCGGGGATATTACATTGCTGCTGATGAGGACGTCATCGTTGAGTTCATGCTGGCTGTAGCATCATACAAATGCGAACCCGACGACATTGAAGAGTGGCTGAAGGATCACGTAAAAACAATGGAAAATTAGAGCTTGCTGAGAATCCGGAGTGCCTTGTCATGGCGCTCGGTTGATTTCCGGAGAAGACCCCGCTCTGTCTGGTCGAGGCCCTTCTCCGTTCCTGCGGGCGCCTTTTTCTCCGGACCGGCTTTTTCCTTCTTCATCGCATGACCTGGATTTTCTGCAGTTAACTGTACGGTACGGGAGATTATTAGTGTTCTGTTCCGGATACTGTAATTCCGGGCTGACAGGTTATCCGGAGATCGGTCCCTACCACTCTGAAGGCCAGGCACTGGCCCGCTTTTGCCACAATCCTTTCGCATCAGTTCCCTTTCTCATCCGCCCGGCAGAGCGATCCGCCGGTCCCCGCGATCTTCCCCGTTACGTTGCTAGTGACGCCCGGGGCCGGGTGCGCAAAGGAACAGATGCAGTCGTACCTAAAGATGCCCTGAGGGACCACGAGCCGCCGAAATAATCGCCCGGGATGTTGCCGATCCCAAGGCTCCATGCCGCTGCAGGCCCCCAGAGGATCCCGAACGATATCGGCACGACCGCTGCCGGGCGCACCGCGATGCCGAAGACCTCGAGGTGGTACTGGTTGAACGGGACAAGCACCAGCACATAGAAGAACGCCGTCACCGCGATCCAGGCCAGCCCCTTCCGGTCGGTTAGCACCTCTGCCAGCTCATGCATGCTATCCTGTTGGTGCGTGCGGGTAAAAAAGACTGGTTGTTTGAATTGTGATTATAGGTCTTAAATTGAGAATAGATTCGTTGTTCGATAGCTTGAATATACGTTATTATATATGATTGATTAAAGAAGGAGTCGCATTGAGATCCCAAGAAATATCTAAGGGTAAAAGAAAACATGAGGAACAAATTGAACATTCGAAATTCATCGATTTTATTAAGAATCCTTCAATGGTTTATTTTATAGAATATCTTCCTCTCTTTAGTTTCCTAATCGCAAATTATTTTATACTAACTGTATTTGATCATTTTTTAGAACTAAATAGAATTTCTGTATTCATTCTACCCTCTTGGTTAACATTTTGGATTTATTACATAATTGGGCTTTTTTTGTCGTTGTTGGTAATTAAAACAAACTTCATGTTGAGATTGAAAGGATTATCTTTTGATTTGATTAATTTTTTCAGATTATTATTCTCTCATATTGACAATCTAGTGAAAAAGAAATCAAAATTACCGAAGTGGGACTTTCGTAAAGTCATATTGATGGCAAGTAGGAACCTTTTTTTTAATGTTTTGAATGACGTTTTTATTCTAACAATATTTTGGTCGTCTTTATTCTTTCTGATATTTTTTTTAAATTTGATCTCAATACCAAATGATTTTAATTTTACATCTTTTGGTACAGCAATTGGATTAATCGGTATTTTATCGGGTTTTTTCCAATTTTATACAACAATTTATCGAGAACAAACAAAGGATTTGATTTCTTCAATTACTAAATATCAATTAAAAATTGTTCAAGAAATCTCGATGGATGATTTTTTAGAATTTTTAATTCGAATTAATGAGCGGGCATTTGTCGATGAAATAGCAAATAGAATTTTCAATACTGATAGGGTAGTTGACGGATTGTTGAAATATCCTGGATTTAGAGATTCTCATATAACTGTTTATAGCTTACCTTCGCAAGGATATACCAATTCTCTATCGATGTTTCAATATCTTGATGCATATTCTGTTGCATTCCCACAAAGGATCAACAAAAATCAATTAAATAATCTTTATAAACGTTATTTTGAAGAGAAAATCGCTCAATTTAAAGAAAAAAGTAACGAACCTGAAATCTCAGAAATTAGAAAATTAATATTATCAACGATAGTCTTTTCAGATGAAATACTGTCATCTCTAACAAGAGTAAATATAGATTTTCCAGATCAAAGTGTTGAACCTGAAAATTTTATAGATTACTATCATCTCTTCGCTTTTAATTGTGTAAATATTCTGCTTGATAAAATTATGAATTATGAAGAGGCAGCTTCTCGAAAAACAAACATCACACCTCTATGAAAATCCTATGGCCCATATCCACGGCAAATCCGGCAGCACGAAATACCTGCTGAACGGAATCAGGCCGATAAACGGGAAGAAGCTCGCGAGCCTTGAAGAGATCCAGCATTTGTATTCCCATTATGAGGAGATCCTTGCCGAGACCGAATCCATCGTTGCCCGACAGCATGAAGGAAAAATCCTCGCTCTGGGTAACGAGGAATCACGGCTGGCCAAAGAATTACAGGATCGGATTGCCTGGCGCACGATTGAAGTGGATACAGAGATCGACAATCTGAACCAGAAAATTACAACTGCCGATGGTTTTTTCGCAAAGACCGGTTGCCGGGTTCGTTACTGGGTTGCGGTAGCCTTAAGGAACCATCATATTCACGGCCAGTTCAGGAACATCTCTATAGACCTGAAAAATGTACAGCACGAGAAGGCACAACGTATCAGGAAGAAACAAGATGTCATACAATGGGAGCGAAACAATGTCGCCCAGTCGTATAAGTTCCTGAAATCGAACGAGACTTTTCTTATCAGGGCGAATGGGGAAGAGGACGTAATCAACGCTCTCTCATGGTTGCCCGATGATTACAATGTCATTAATGACGTAAATTTTAAGTTTCATCCTCCGATTTACTGGAAGAAAATGAACGAATACATCATAACCAGCCAGATCGATCATATTGTCGCAGGCCCGACCGGGATTTTTCTGCTGGAGACGAAGAACTGGAAACTTGTGGATATCATACAAAAATCCGACGATTTGGTCTATCAGGTAAAACGCGCAAATCATGCTTTATGGCATCACATCAAAGGTCATTATGCTTGGAAAAAAAGCCCGACAATCCGGAACGTGATCGTATCAATTCAAGGATCGTCATCAGAAATGAAACCGGATAAATATATCGATATTGTGAACCCGGGCCGGTTGTGTGATTACATCACGAGACAGGATCCAATCTTGTCAGACGAAGCCGTGAAGAAATTTGTGGATATCGTGACAGGAAAAAGACTGGATTTTCCAAGATTGTGATCCGGGGATAATTACTTAAATCGATAAATAAAGAAAAATAAAAATTAATGGCACGAAGGAACCGGATCAATCATCTACAAGAAGATGAATTTGATGATTCCTTCATTGTCGAAGGGGAAGAGACGTTTTTTATCGGTAATGAAGAGTTTGTCGTTGAGAATACATTACACGTTATTAAAGATGGTCAGGAGTACGTTTTCATCGATGATCAGTTGTTTCCTGTTGACAGGCATAATGAAAAACAATACGATGCGAACTATCCTCAGTCTTATAGCGATCAGCCGGAAGTCCCCTCCTCTTCTTCTTTGATCTTCAACTTGTTGATAATCGGAGCGATCATTGGAATGATTGTTTATTTTGGAGCGCCGCTGGCAATAGGATATTTCAGCGGCAATGGCGATTCCAGAATTGATCCTCAAATTCCTGATACAATGACTTCTGTCACGAAGCTTCCGACAACTGTTCCAACACCTGTTGAATACATCAAACGCAATTATCAGTGGACATATGAAAAAGTCCGATACACGTATAGCATAAGCATTCCAGAACCGCTTTATGAATATTTCAAAAAACAACCTCATGATAGGAATTATCGGAAATATGCAATCTCTGAAATAGACAGGAATGCATTAGGCCATATCGCATCAACATTTGAAAAAAATACTCGTGTAAATTCTCCCCATGACAGTGCGTATAATGTTATAGCATTTGTCCAGTCGCTTCCCTATTTTACTGACAAATTATCAACCGGATACGATGAATATCCAAGATATCCGATCGAAACACTTGTCAATAACGGCGGGGATTGCGAAGATACCGCTATCCTGACTGCAGCATTATTAAAAGAGATGAATTACGATGTTGTTCTTCTCCGTCTTCCAAAACATATGGCGATAGGTGTAACATGCAATGGTTGTCAGGGGGTATCGTATACATATAATGGTAAAAAATACTTTTATCTTGAAACGACTTCAGGAGGTTGGAAAGTAGGTCAGGTTCCCCCTGATTTACGAGGCCAGAAGGCAATTGTTTTTCCGATATAACACTTTTTAAGCCTCCTGCAACCTTCCGTCGAAGTACCTTGTCTATCTGATGGCAGGCTCAGGCTCTGTAACAAAGCGGGGAAAAATTTCTCCGGAAAATTTTCCCGCAAAAAATCTCTGCAAAAAAAAATTCTCGCAAAAAACATTTTCCGGAAAAATTTTCTGGCAAAAAATTTCCGGCCTCACGCCACTCCCCCAACAGCCCCGAATCCCACCGGATCACCCCCAAAACCCCCCTCTTCCCGGACGTCAGAACCCCCCGAATCCGGGCCCGATACGGCCTCCGATTCCAAACGGGGCTCAATACGGGCTCCGTCTGGCCTCCGACAACCCCCTGTTTGGGTCGTTCCACCAGGACTTTTTGGTGAAAGATACCGTCGGAGATAAGCCGAAATTCACATCGGCAGTTATCGAAAAAAAGCTAAGATTGGGAGGCCCAAAAAGTGGGGGCCATTTATTTCTATCATCCACGGTATGATCCAGTCTGAGATCGCCCATCCAAACGTGGCCAAATCTGGCTGGTCATTCTTCGACGGCAAAATGGCCCAAAAACGCTGAAACATGGCTGCATTTTGCGAAAACCTGGCCGGTTGGATGGGAAAAACAGGAGATCGGGACCAGTTCCACCGTCGGAGAAGAAACTCCGAAAGATCTCATCTCACCTTTTGGGCTGATGGACGATGCCGAACACTAGGTATCTGACTTTACCGGCCCTCGTTTTCACGTCGGTGCCCGACGGTGGAAAAGTGTGAAGTTCGGGCAATAGTATGTTTACAGGCACTTTCAACGATCTGCACCCCGTCCGGGCTTGGGATCGCCCGTCTAAACGTTGCTAAATGTTACCTCATCTTCTCCGGCGTGAAAACCGACAATTGCGGATGAGTTATTCCGCGTTTTCACGAGTTGTTGCCTCTGCCATCTGAGGGGATGAGGGAAAAGAGGTACAACGGGGCGTAATACAGGCCCGGATTTTTTCAGGGCTTACAAGCTCTCTCCTGGCCGGGCTCCCGCCGGTGGCAACCGGCGACCCCTTCCGGGGCCGTTCCGTGTTCACGATCTGTAAACATTTTGTTCATGGAACGTAAACCACAGATATATTCCCATCCCGGTAATCAGGCAATGGCCGGATGATTCTTAAAAAAAATTTCCGGTTTTTTTACGTGCAAAATTTTTTCCATCGGATTTTCCGGTCGGGATATTTTCTTCTGAAAAATATTTTCGGGCCAGGTGTGCATCATGGAAAACACTATTGCCTCACAGCTTGAATGAATAGTAATGGTAAAAAGCGCAGAAAAGCAGGGATACGTGAAGAAGCCGGCCGAGCCACTCACGAAGCTGCAGCGGGAAAACCTTGAAAAGACCAAGATGGAGTACCGGCCGGCACTGCAAAAGCTCAGCCGGCTCTGATCATCGACTCCGAATTCTCTTTTATCCAGAATTGAACTGAAGCAAGGCCCCCATACCTGACCATATGCTTATTTCCCGCCATCGCCTACCACCATACAGGAGGAAACGGACGAACATGCCGGGACAGGCCGCCGCACAGCGGAAGAAGAGTGCCGTTGTAAAGAAGCTGGAAGCAGCAGCCCCGGCCATCCGCTCGCAGTTTGGTGTTGCGCGGATCGGCATCTACGGTTCGTTCGCACGGGGCGAACAGACAAAAAAGAGCGACGTGGACGTGATCGTGGATTTCAGGGAAGGGTACGCGACGCTGAAAAATTTCGTCAGGCTTGCCGACCCGCTCGAAGCGCTCTTCAAACGTAACGTCGATCTCATAACCGTCGAAGGGATCGACAAGTACATCCGGCCACGGGTCGAGGCCGAGGTGATCTGGGTTGAAGGATGACCGGGTCTACCTTCTGCATATCCTTGATGAGAGAAGGTTTTTACGAAGAATCTCAGAGGGCCGGACTCTCTAGGATCTTATCGATGACGACTATTTCGGCCACGCTGTGAGAAGCGCGATCGAAGTCATTGGCGAAGCGAGTAAAAATGTGCCGGATCCGGTCAAGAAGAAAAGCCCGGACATTCCATGGCGGGAGATGGCAGCACTCCGCGACCGGATCATCCACGGGTACTTCAGGATCGATTACTCGGTCGTTTGGAACGTCATCAAGGAGGATCTTCCGGAGATCGAGCCGAAGATCTCAGCGCTTCTCGAAACGATGGATACCAGAACACGATGATTCCGATCGCAGTGCGTGGCAGGATCATGATCTAAAGGTCCACGATATTCTCACCATCGGGCAGGCCCATAAAAAGTACGGCCGGCTTTAATCATCTTTTTTTATCGGGATGAACTTTTACGTACCCGCATCGCGGGCCGGGATTGCACGCCGGATCAGCTGGCTTTTGGAGGCTGGAGCAGGATCCTGCCGCGGGACGTGAGCCGGAGGACAATTTCACTGGTGGCTTTTCCGGCATCGAGGCAGCCCTTTGCGAGCAGGGTATGGACACCGGACCGGACACTGCTCTCGCTGCGGGTGCCCTGCAGCATCTGCACGACATCGCGGATATGACAGCTCCTCAGGCCGGCAACAGCGCGGAGGATATCGATCTGGATCTCGGTAGGTTCAAAGACTTCGGGGGGTTCAAAGCGGATTTTTTCCATAGTATCCATAGATGGTCCTGGTGATGGGTGTTGTTCAAAACGCAAAAAGGGCGGGAACCGGATCCACGCCCTGGAGGATCACCAGTATCCTGTTGGACGGCTGACATGATGTAACCATGCACCGGCCTGTAGGCTGTGCCGGGAACGGTGAACCCGTGGCACCGGGTACGCAAGACCGCCGCACGGCCGGCGCGGGACGCGCCCTCTCCGCCGGCGGGACAACACAGCGGGGCCGATCAAAAAATACGTGCCGGGTACAGCGCCCGGATAAAAAAAGTTCAGAACCGGGGTTTCCGGTGTTTCGGCAGGCAGTCCCGGCAATATACCGGTCTGCCTTCTGTGGGCTTGAATGGGACTTCGCATTCCTTTCCACAGTCCGAACAGGTCACTTTCGTCATCTCACGGGGGCCAAAATTCCGTGGTCCCCTGCTGCCACCAAAATTATTTGATCCAAACATAGGGTGTTACTCAAACAGTCTCAATTTTGAAAACTGTGCACCATCATACGGTCGCAAGCTATAAAAAATGGCGCTCCGGACTCCGGCCCATCCGGCCGTCCGGCAACCATAGCCTTATCCCTCCGGACAGCATGTAAACCGTAGAATCGCCGGAGCTACCATGGGAATCAAACCGTCCTATATAAAGACCATCGGCACCGAACTCTTGAAAACGCAGCCGGAGAACTTCTCGAAAAATTTCGAGGAGAACAAGCAGCAGCCGGGACTCTCGGCAAAGATCGGAAGCAAGCGCGTCCGGAACCGGATCGCCGGCTTCATCACGAGAAAAGTCAATACCAAGAAACACTCGTAATCCCTTTTTTTACCAGGGAATGCATTCCCTGCAGGCCCCCTTCATTTCGCCCGGCCAGCCGATACCAAATACTATTATCCCGCTACCGTCAACCTTCTGCCATGTCACTGACAGAATCCCGGAAAAAAGAAGTCATCAGCACGATGGACGCGTATGCCACGGCATACCGGAAAAAGGATATCAGGACATTATCGGAGATCTTCTCTTCCGACATCACCGGGTACGGCAGCGGGCCCGACGAGATCATCGGCAACCATGCCGACTTCCTCCGGCAGACAAGGCGCGACATGAGCCAGGCGGACATTTTTGCCGTAGAATTTACGGAACGGAAAATCTTCGGCGAGGGCCGGGTCGCGTGGGCGACGTCAAAGACCGAGATTGCGTTCACGGTTGACGGGGGAAAAACGAAGCAGACGCTTCACGGCAGGTCGACGATGGTGCTCAGAAACACCGGCAGCCGGTGGTTAATTGAGCAGCTCCACTTCTCCATGCCGTACGGCGGACAGGCCGCGGGCCAGTCGTTTCCCGGCGCCAAGTAACTATCCTGTTTCTTTGCCGACCTTCAGGCAGACCAAGCAGTCAGGCTGTAACTCACGTTCTTGCGGATGGCAGGCAATGACCTCATCGCGGATATCGTAATCCCTGCCTGATCCCCATCCTTTTTTTGCGGGATTAAAAAAAAGACCATCAGACCGGTACCGGCAACAACGGCACCTGCCACGTTCTCAAGGTTTTTTTGCCAGCAGTGCAAGAAAGGGGTGTAAAGGAGCGCATGACAGCATGGACCCGTTTAAAATCCCGAAGATGAAAAAGGCAGAGTACGACTCCCTGATTAAGCGCCAGTACGTCTCCCGCATCGCCTTTATTGGTGGCGGCGAGCCCTACATCGCACCATTCCTCTACGTCTTTGACGGTAAGCACATGTATTTCCTCTCAACGAACTACGGCAGGAAGATCGAATATTTCAGGTCGGACCCGAAGGTCTGCGTCGAGGTCGAGGAGTACGTGCCCGACCTCTCCTCCTTCATGTTCGTAAGCCTGCAGGGATCGCTTGAGGAAGTCACCGGGCCGCAGGAGAAGAAGAAGATCCGGGAGCAGTTCGTCCGGATGATCGCAAAGAACCTCCTCTCGGGACATGTTCTCACCGCACTCGGCCACCCGCAGCAGGATCCCCCGGAGGCAATCGCACGGGAAGATCGCTCTCTGGTCTGGAAGCTTACCGCGGTGAAGGATATTGTTGCCCTTAAAAACGGGTGACTTCTCTTCTCTTTTGCATAGAGCGGCAGGATACCGGTCTGAGAGCAAGGACCATCTCTCCGGTCGTTGCAGGCAACGATTGTAAATAACCCATCTTTTATCAACTGCGCAACAGAAGATACGGGTATGCGCCCCGTTCTTCTCCTGATTACGGCCATTGCAGTCCTCCTCATTCTTGTCCTGCTCCTCGTCCTCTCCTCTGCAGAATCCGTTCCCTACACGGTCCGGATGAATGCCGGGGAGATAGAGATCCGGCACTACCCGGCGCTCGTTATCGCCACAGTCGACAGCGATTCGGACGAATCCGGGTTCAACATGCTCTTATCCTACATCTCCGGCAACAATGCGGTCCGCAGCAAAATCCCGATGACCGCTCCCGTCATAACATCACAGAAAATACCGATGACCGCACCGGTCATCTCCGATGCGAACATGATGGCATTCGTGTTGCCGGCCGGCATGTCGCGGGAGGAAACGCCCGACCCGCTCGATCCCCGTGTGCGGATCGAGACGATCCCGGAGCGGGACGTTGCGGTCATCCGTTTTGCAGGGTATGCGCAGAAGCAGGAAGCCGATGCCGCAACGGCACGGCTTATTC
Source organism: Methanoregula sp. PtaU1.Bin051 (assembly GCA_002067895.1). Lineage (GTDB taxonomy): Archaea > Halobacteriota > Methanomicrobia > Methanomicrobiales > Methanospirillaceae > MVRE01. The sequence goes on from MVRE01000006.1 coordinate 170,265, forward strand.
AGGGACTGGAGCAGGCCGGAATCAAGACAGCAGGAAGCGCATTCCTGATGCGTTACGATGCGCCGTGGACGCCCGGGTTTCTCCGCAGGAACGAGGTGGGAATAGAGGTCCGGCGCCCGTGATCGCCGGATCCCCCCGCAGTCTGAAAAATGCCCCCCCGCGGTCCTGCAAACAATTGATACAGGGCAGAACAGATCCTTATCCAGATGATTGAGTTCTCCCCGGTTGAGGAACAGGATCTCGGGACGATCAAGGACATCTACGACCACTACATCCTCAACTCGACCGCAACCTTCCATGACGGGAAGATCACGACAGACGAACTGAAGGAGTTCCTGTTCATCGACAACCCGAAGTACCCTTCGTTCCTCATCCGTAAGAACGGCGAAACGATCGGGTACTGTTTCCTGACCCGGTACAAAAAAAGGCAGGCCTATGACCGGACGGCGGAGCTGAGTATCTACTTAAAACCCGCCCACACCGGCAGGGGCACCGGGACAATCGCCATGAAGTTCCTCGAGGATGCCGCACGAAAAGCCGGCATCCGTGTGCTGATCGCGACCCTGTCGGCCGACAACCGCGAGAGCATCCGGCTTTTAGAGAAGGCAAATTTCACAAAATGCGCTCACTTAAAAAACGTCGGCGAGAAGTTCGGGAAAGTGCTGGACGTTGTCATGTACGAAAAAGAGCTCAAAGTCTCCTGACGGGCCGGCCATCGCTTACGACCAATACATACCCTTATGTGTTCTCACCGCCTTTAAAACACAGCACTTTGAGGAATTATTCATGGGAATCAAGCCTTCATACATAAAAACCATCGGTAACGAACTTTTAAAAACCCAGCCGGAGAACTTTACGAAAAACTTCGACGAGAACAAGCAGCAGCTGTCATTATCGGCAAAGATCCCGAGCAAGGGTGTCCGGAACCGGATCGCCGGCTACATCACAAGAAAGATCAATACGAAAAAACGCTCGTAATCTTTTTTCTTGATATTTTCTTTCGTCCGGACCTTCAGGAAACACAGGGTTTTACCGTTTATGGTGAGCAGGGACGGGCCTGAGAACAGGCGTCTGTCTGTAAAGCACAACTGCCAAGAATGCCGGAAAAAATAAATCCGATTATACCTTTGCAAGCACCGAAGCCATCAGCTTGTCGTATGATCCCCTGAGCATGTCGGTTGCGGCCTCGAACGCGGTGAACATCTGAGGGGAGATCTCCTTGTTTTTCCCGTATTCGGACAAGAGCTTGTCGCCCGCCACCTGGAATGCGACAGATGCGGTCATCATCTCCTGGTACTGCTGTGAAATAACCTCGTTCTTTCTGGCGCTCAGATACGGCGAAGTCTTGAACGCCTCTGCCTGGGTGTTGAACCGGGCCATCGCCGCATCGAATTCCGCCATTTCCTCGGGTTCATTAATGACAACATGCTCGAGCAACTCGCTGACGGATATCAGCAGGTCCGCCTGCATCTTCCGGAGGCTGATCGCTGCGCCGGTCGCTGTGGAAGGGTCGAGGGTTTTTGCGGGCAGCGAGGCGTAATATGTATCCGCATACTTTGTGTAAGCAGCCCGCATCGCCTCGAAATCATCCTCGAACTTCTGGATGTTTTCAGGTTTTACCGTTTTCTTTGCGTCATACTCGCGGATGATCGCAAGGGCGGAGACGGTCGCCGCTGTCCTCGTTTCATCGAGCCTGCCGTAATCGTAGCGGACCTGCTGGACCGGCTGCGCCGGCCCGAACTTGTACCAGAATTTGTCGGCAGCGATACCCGACTCGACAAAGTTCTCGAGCGCTTCCGTCTTCTCGGCCTCCTGCCCCGAGGCAACATACTCCAGCACCTCGTTTATACCGTCCAGCGTTTTTACATAGGTCTCGCCGAACAGGAGTGCGGTCTCGGTAGTAGCGGCCGGTGATGCCGGGGCGGTAGTTGTTGCTGAAGGGCCGGGAGCGGTGCACCCTGCTGCAGTGATCATTGCTGCAACAAGGAACGTAAGAATCGTACCAATAGCCAGTCTTTTCATGATTGAGTGATCACCCGAGGGGATAATAAGTCCATTGATCTTTCAACCGATGTCCGTCATCCAGCCCTGAATTCAGCCGGTTATGCAAAGTTTTTTGTATCGTGATACCTACCATCTCATATCCAAATCTTTGTATAATACAGAAGCAATCCTCCTGCCGGAAGATTGAATGCCGGTACTTCCTGCAGCGGGTAGGTGCGGGCAACCCGGGAGAAAACCCCCCTGAAGGAAAAATGTGATGGAGATGGAGAAAAAAGAGATCGCACTCATCGCAGTCCTGCTTGCCGCAGGCACGGTCCTGCAGTACTTCCTCTCGATGCTGCATACCCTGCTCATACCGGACGTGATCACGGCATTTTACTGCCTTGCAGTCATCCGCTTCAGGCCAGCGATAAACGAGGCGTTCGGTATCGGCATTGCCGGCGGATTCCTCTCGATGCTGATCCCGGGCTCCATCCTTGCCCCGGCAAACCTTGTCAGCGGACCGGCAGGAGCATACGGGTGTTACTATTTTTACGAACTCTTCAGGGACAACACGGACTTATCCCCGATGATTGCGACATTTGTAGCAACGCTTGTTTCCGGTTTCACCTTCGTTCTGGTCGCAACTGTCTTTGTTTTCGGAACAATCCTTGCCACGTTTAAAAATTTCGGGGATTTCATGGGGGTATACATTCCCATCATTGTCCTGACCGCTGTGCTCAACGGGGTCATCGTGCAGGTCCTCGCCATGTATCCGCGCCGGGTAGCTGACGGAAGATCAGGTTAAATACAACCGCACCTTTTTTTTTAAGCCCGTCCTTTCTGCGTTAGAAGAAAGCACTCATTTTTTCCGGTACTTCTTCCCTGCAGAGAACGCCTTCTCCACTTCTTTCCCCACGCCGAAATAGGCAGAATTGTAGTACATGATCGGGTCGACCTTTGAAATATCCGGTTTCCCGTTGACGACACACGCCTTATCAGCATGAATCTCGACGACCTCGCCGATGTGCAGCTGGTGGCTCCCGCAGTCAACGGACGTAAACAGCCGGCACTCGATGCCTACCGGGCACTCCTCCGCAAGCGGGGCGGTCTTCAGCTTCCCGTAGAACGAGGCAAAGACCTTTGACTTGTCCTCCCGCGAACCGGAGACAATCCCGCAGAAATCGGTCTTAACAACCTGTTTTACCGAAGGCACGTTCAGGCTGAACGTTTTGTTCTCAAGGATCCCTTTCGCGGTGTATCGTTCCTTGTTGATCGCAACGCAGACCATCGGCGGCACAAGGCAGGCGACCGTGGCCCACGCGGCGGTCATGTAGTTCGGCTTTCCGTTCACGTTTGCACCAACAAGCACGGTTGGCATGACACTCATGTACGGCATCGGGCCGACTGCTACCTTCTCCATGTTTTCACCGTGGTAATGTTGCAGGCAAAAAATAACAAGATTTTCATACCCGGTCAGGAAAAAGATCCGTCCATGACAGTCTCAACATACACCATCAGGCAGTTCGGTATTGTCAGTGTCGGAAAATTCTTCGCGGTCTTCGGGTTGGTCGGGGGTTTCTTTGCAGGGATCCTTCTTGCTGTCGGCGTAGGTGCGATGACATCGGTAATGGGCGCTCCCGGCGTCGGGATCGGTGCAGGGATCATGACATTCGTCATCGTAATCATCGCCGGAGGAGTCCTCGGGTTCATCAGCGGTGCAATCGTGGCCGTTATCTACAACATCGTTCTCGGCGCCTCGGGCGGGATCGAGATAGACCTTGAGGTAAAGGCGTGATCCTGTAAAACAACATCCCCGTGTGAAAATTTTTATCGAATCAAAAATTGCAGGTTTCATCATGCAGGAACCGGTATGCTATGAAAATTATCCCGTCAGTATCGTGATCGCATCAAACCTCCTCTCGCTCCTGATGTATGTCATCGGCGTATACCTCGTGTACCAGCTCTGGCAGGTTCTCGTCATCCCGTATCTCCTCTTTATCCTCCTTCTTGAATACCGGCTCCTCTCGAAGCACTGCGTGGACTGCTACTATTACGGGAAAACATGTGCGTTCGGCAAGGGAAAACTCTCCGGTAAGATCTTTCCGAAAGGATCCCCGGAACGGTTCTGCAGTATGAAGGTTACGTGGAAGGACATCCTGCCGGATTTCCTCGTTTTCCTCATACCGGTCATCGCCGGCATCGTAATCCTGCCGGGCACGTTCAGCGTCGTCATCCTCGCTCTCGTAATCATCCTGCTTGTACTCGGTTTTGCCGGTAACGCGCTCGTGCGGGGGCGGCTTGCCTGCAGGTACTGTAAGCAAAAGGAGACCGGGTGCCCGGCGCTTGCCATGTTTGAGAAGAAGGCCTGACAGATTGTTTACCGGAGATTTTCATGTGATGGGAAGATGCCCTGCCGGATTGACCGGGTGCCGGGTAAATTATTTTAACAATCCGAAAAGACGCGTTTCATGAGCGTGCATACAACGGAACTCTTCCCGCAAAACATGCCGGTCCGGAACAGGACAATAATTTCGGTCTGCGTCATCTCCATTTCGATCTTTGTCTATATCATGGTAAGCGCCGATCTCCTCCCGTTGCTGGGCGTGCACCTCCCTCTCCTGCCCTTCATGGCGTACATGAAGATCGGGTCGGCGACCCTTGCAGCTTTTACCTGCTTCTGGTACTTCCGGGGCCTGCAGAAATGCCCTCATTGGGCTCATCGGGATCAGCGCAGTCCTCTGGCTTCTCGGGTTTTTTAAGCGGCCACCTCGGCCTGTTCGGCGGGACGTATTCCTATACCCCTGCCTTCCCGGGCCCCCCGATCGGCGGGACGCCGGTCTTCCTTGGTCTCGAACATTATGCCTATTACCTCTTCATATCCTATTTCATCGCGAACCTTCTTACAGACGGCGTTATCCTCTCATCGCAGGAGAGCTGGTGGAAGCGGGCACTCTTCGTCTCGTTCATATCCAGCGCTGTCGTCATGGGGATCGACATGATGGCCGACCCGGTGCAGGTGAATGCGTTCCAGCAGTGGCACTGGACGGGCGGTTCGCCGTATTTCGGGATGCCGTACGGCAATTATTTCGTGTATATCCTCATCTATACCGTCATCCTCTTCGTCTTCAAGTTCCTGGAGGTCAGGCTCCATGCCCGGGAGATCGGGACGCCCCTTCTGGCTGTCGCGTGCGTGCCGCTGATCATGCATCTCTCCCGTTTCATCGAGTACGGGTCTACGGAACTGCCGGGCCTGACGATTGTCGGGTGCTTCACCATGCTGCTGCCCTGCATCCTGGCATGCGACCGGCTGCTCTGTTATCTCAGAAAAAACCCTGAGACACTATGAGCCGCCGGATAACTTTCCTGAACTAAATCCCTGACGTATGAAATGTAAGGAAAAAAATGAGATGAGCGGGTCAGGGGACCTTCTGAACATCCCGTGATCCGCTTCGGATGCCGTGGCAAACCTCCCCGGCGATTCTGCAACCCTGTGCGTTTACCACTAATTTGCGGGCGGTCCGACGTTAATATCGCCCTTGGCAACGGGCCCGGTGCCGTACGCGACGCGGCTCCCGTTCCGGTCGAAGACGACAAACCCGACGATATCGGGAGTCTCCGTTACCTTCGATTTCGGCGGCCGGTTGTTCACCAGCATCACCCAGTACCGGCACCCGTGGATTTTTTTCCCCTCTTCAAACTCGTGCTTGCACCGCCCGGTGATGAAGAGTGTTGGGTTGTGCTTGCCATGGGAATTCACCTGCTCGATCGTATCCGTCCAGATCTTCCCCCGCGCGGAATCGGAGAGATCGATCGAGATCTCAAGGTTCCCGACCGGGTAATCGTCCGCTGCCGGATCAAATGTCATATTCACTTTAATCCTGAACTCACCGGAATGGACCGCATCCTTCCGGCTGGCAATGGCGACAATCGCATCGCCTTTCGCCCTGCTCAAAGTTGATACATGAATATCCGGAATCTGAACTGCCATGATGTTTCACCTCTGCCTCCTCTCCCTTCCTGTACCGGTCCGAACTGTATGGAACCATGACCAGTACAGCAGATGGGAATGATATAGTATAATAATAATCAATATAAAACAATTTTGTTGAAAATTCCTTCACTGCCGTTTTAGGTCATGTAAAATTCCACACAATCAGACGGAGCGATTCCAAAACCCGGCGCCGGAATTCGTTGAGGTAAAAAAAAAGCGGAACGCCCTATGCCTGTCCGGCGCAATGGTCCGGTCGGCATCCGCGCTCTATAATCCATACTGAAAGTTACGGCATCTGGCTGAACATTCAGGGCTGGACGATGACCGTGCCCTTCATCGAGGGGTGGATCGAGCAGTGATAGGTGTAGGTGCCTGCGGTACTGAACGTGAACCGGAAGGAAGGGCCGGTCCCAAGGATATCTGAAGCAAATGCGCCGGAGTCCGCAACTATCGTGTGAATCGCAGAGTCCTCGTTGGTCCACGTTACCGTCGTTTCCGGCTTAACCGTGATCGTAGCCGGGCTGAATGCGAAATTTTTCATAACGACAATGTCCGGTGAAGCCGCAGCGGCCGGTGTTGCCGTTTCTTACCGGCCCGGTTTTTTTACGAGCATCCGTATTTTCATAAGGAGCCTGATGATCTCCAGGTACAGCCAGACCAGCGTAACGAGCAGGGTGAACGCGGCATACCATTCATGACGTTTTGGCAGGCGGTTTTCCACGCTCTGCTCGACATAGTCGAAGTCAAGGATCAGGCTGAGCGAGGCAACGATGACCACGACGAGCGAGAAGGCGATACCTGTCCAGCCGCCCTCGTTGACGAACCCAAGCGGCATGCCAAAGAGGGAGAGGACGATATGTGCCAGATAGAATAGTGCGATCGCTCCCGTCGCACCGATCACGACGAGTCTTAATTTTTCGGTAACCCTGATGAGCCGGGCCCTGAAGATGAGCAGGAGCAGGAAGAAGACGGCAAATGTCAGTGCAACGGCCTGTGCGACGATCCTTGGATACAGGGCGTTCATCCACCCTGAGAATGCTCCGAGAAATATTCGCTCAAAGATTGCAAAGACGGGCGCGGTGAAAGGCGACCAGGTTATGTTGAAGGAGGTTACGAACCCGATGGCAAATGCCCCGACAACGGACCCGAGGATTACAGGAACTGCGTCGGCAGGGGGGTACTTCCATGCCAGTACAGCGGACACCATGGCAATGAGAAGGAGAAAGAGTGTCTTGTCAGTTATTCCATGGATGGTCATCGGTTCATACGTGCCATTACATTCACCGGCGTTAAACAGTTCGTCGCGGATTAACGGGTTGGCGGTTCGGTCCATCGTAAATACTACCGGTTTTGTCCGATCATGGCATCAACGTTACCAACCGGGGCCGGGAAAGAATCCGTCACGACCTGCGATTGTGACCTGCACCAATTGATAATCTTCATACGCAAAGACCTGCAACAGGAAAACGATGAAGGCTTTTCCCGTTATGCTGGTTCATGTAATCCTTGGGGCAGCCATGGTGCTTGCGGGATGCATATCCACGGAAACAAAAGGAACAACCGCCGGCAGGGAAACTGTCCCGGGACAGACCGCCCTGCCCGCCACCACGGGCCCCGGTTATACCGGTGCGGGGGCGACCGATGCCCGTTACATAAACCTCTCCTGGTTTGTAGACAGAGCCGCCGCGTATGCAAAGGAGCGCGGGAAGGCGGCTGCACTTGCCGAGTTCAATAAAGTAAACGGGTCGTTCATTGAAGGCGAGCTCTACGTCTTCGCGTACGACATGGACGGAAACACGCTCGCCCTGCCATACCAGCCGGAACTTATCGGCACGAACCGGGCCGGGCTCGCGGATCCCAACGGGGTTGAATTCATCCAGGCTCTGATCGACGCTGCCCGGGACGGCGGCGGCTCGGTCTATTACATCTATGTGAACCCCGAAGACAACTTCCGGCAGGAGTTCAAGCTATCCCATGTCATGCCGGTGGACAAGGACTGGTTCGTTGGCTCGGGGATCTACCTGCCCGAAGTGCCGGCCGGGTTCAACGCGACCTCACGCGGGGAACTTGTTGCGAGGGTGAGGGAGGCACGCGCCTACGCGAAACAGTATGGCGCAGAAAAAGCAATCGCCAGCTTCAATGACAAAAACAGTACGTTTGCGGACGGGAGCCGGTACATCTTTGCATATGGATATAACGGGACAACGCTCGCGCTCCCGCTCCAGCCGGAGCTTATCGGCACGAACCGGCTGGATTATTCCGACAGCTACGGGGTGAAAATTTTAACGTGGGAGATTGCCGAGGCAAAGCGCGGTGGTGGGTTCGTTTACGTTGACTACCTCAACCCGGATACTGGAAAAGCCGAACTGAAACTCTGCTACGTGGAACCGGCGGGCAGCGACTGGTTCGTCGGGTCCGGCATCTACACCGAAGGGCTGTGAGCGGCGCCGGGAGGACTCAATGGATCTGTCGTCAGTCATCCGGACGCGTGATGTTCTCTGGGACGCATTGATCATCGCCACGGCAGCAGCAGTTCTCCTGGTAAATTTATTCGGCCTTCTCAACGGGATTGCAATCGTCATCCCCCACCTCCTTTACATCCCGGTCGTGATTGCCGCGTACCGGTACCCGCGGTACGGGGGGGTCATCGCCGTCGGTATCGGGGCTGCCTACCTGCTGATGATTGTCATTGTCGGGGGAAGCGTGGCGGCCCTCGTTGGGGAGGCATTCGTGCGCGCATGCGTCCTTGTCGTAATCGGGACGCTCGTCGGCTGGCTCTCCTTCCGGCTCCGTGAGCAGGAGAGCCTGTACCGGGGTCTTTTCGAGCACTCGGAATCGGGCAGCCTCCTCGTTAGGAACACCGGGACCGGGTGGACAATCGAGGCCGCAAACTGGAGGGCGGCAGAACTCCTCCACCGGAAAAACGGGGAGCTGAACGGCGCACCCCTCACTGGAATCTGGGATAGGGTGAAAGAGGAGGAATTTTTCGGCCGGCTCTCCCGCGATGGGGCGGTCTACGCGGCAGAGACAACGTTTACGCTGCCGGATGAAAAGTCGTTTACCGTCCTCCTTTCCGCTGCCGCCCTCCCCGGTAAAAGGGCGATCCTCACCTTCGTCGATATCACGGACCGCGTCCGTGCGGAAGAGGCGTTGAAGATCGCAAACGACAAGTTAAACCTCCTCTCCCGCATCTCGGCAGACCACATCCATTACTCGGTCGACCAGATCCTGGACGTCGCCGATGCAGCAGATGCGCAGTATCAGGACGCCGGAATACGGGGGCATATCGACCGTATCAGGACACTCGCGTGGACGATTGCCCGCCGGCTCTTCCTTTCCGAGTCCTACAAGAACCTCGGCACGTCCCCGCCGGTCTGGATAGGTGTGCAGCGGGCGTTTGCCTCCGCCCGGCCCGTTCCGGATGCCGGTGCGGTATCCGTCAGGATCTGGGCGGAGCGTCTGGAGGTCTACGCCGACCCGCTGTTCTCCGATGTCCTTGTCCACCTGCTGGAAAATTCCCTGCGCCATGGCGGCACGGTGAAGAATATCGTTGTAACGTATCACGAGACAGGAGACGGGCTCGACATCATGCTCACGGACGACGGCACCGGGATCCCAATAGAAAAGAAGGAACGGATCTTCGAGTACGATTCCGGGGGGCAGGCAGGTCTTGGCCTCTTCATCTGCCGGCAGATCGTCGAGGTGACCGGCATGACGATCCGGGAGACCGGGGCACCGGGGAGGGGGGCGCGTTTTATCATCCATGTTCCTCCCGAGCGGTACCGGATCGAAGGGACGGGAGACGACGCCCCGCAATTACCCGTTCCCCCAGCGCCGGGCCGGTATACCGTCCGGCACGCCACCGGGGTGACGGTGAAGGAGCTCCTCTCTGCGGAATTCCCTCTGGCGGACGCGCTCTGGATCGACTACCACAAGACGACCGGGGACCCCCGCACGGACCGGATCTTCGCAGCTTTCCTTGACGGGCAGGCGGTCTCGGTCGCCCGGTGCAGGCGGCATGCGGACGGGCACGAGGTCGACGGGGTCTTCACGCCGGTCGATCGCCGCGGCCACGGGTACGCCAACGCTGCCGTATGGGGGCTTGTCGAGGCGTGCGGGTGCGATGTCCTCTACATGCACTCTGTCCGGAACCTCGACAGGTTCTACGGGAACTACGGTTTTGTCCCGATTGACGAGAAGGAGCTCCCGCCCACCATCCGGGAACGGTACGCGTGGGCGCAGGGCGAGATGGAAGGCTCAAACGTACTGCCGATGAAGAGGGAACCGGAAAAGGGGTAAGAGCCTGTCCCCTGTCTCACCCGCATTGTGCATAAGGGGATCACCGGTACGCGCCCCGCAGTTCTGATCAGGCCGCGAACCATAAGCGGGAGATTGGTTTTTCCATTATACCAAAAAAATCCGGCCCGCTCAGGTATCTGCGTTCCCTGATCAGATCTCTTTTGCGATTTTATAGAGCATGGATGCAGGGATGGTCTCCATTGTCTCGGTCCGGACTGTACCGAACTTCGAGACGATCGCGATGAACTTGATAAGCATCTCCTTATCCGGCATCTCGAAGATCGCGACGAAATCGTACTGGCCCAAGGTGTAATACAGGGAGAGAAGCCTTCCCCCGAGAGATTCGATTATCTCCTTTGCCTTCTTGTCCCGCTCCTCGATGCTGTCCAGCTTAGCGAACGCGGCGTGCGTCAGGTTCCCGAACATGATATAGACTGGCATGCGGGAATCCTTACCTGCGGGGTTGTAATATAGTTATCGTTCGCGGCGGATTTTTCCTGGCATAAATCCACCGGCAGATCCGGCCGGGGCACCTCACCCTTGTATTATCCGATATGTACGCCGATGCCCTCGAACCACCGGGACTTGAAATTTCCCGAGTAATCGTATTCGTACCCTACTTCCCGGAAAAACGCCTCGAACTGCTCCTGCGCACTAAAGCTTTCTTTTGCAGTATCATCTGTCCGGTAGAAATGGGCGAGATGGACGAAACTTGCTCCATGCTCCGGGAAATCCTCGCGCTGTACCGAATCGATCATGGGATACTGCAACAGAATGTCCTCCCACTCCGGGCAGGAGCCCTCGCCTGCGATGATCCGGCAGAGCGGTCCGGCGACCGGCGCATGCGGCCAGGTTTTCCTGCGGGATGTTTTTGGTTTTGCCCGTTTACCTAAACGCGTTTTTCTTTTCCGGGAATTGCCGGCAGCAGGACGATCAGTTGAAGATCCATCCTTTGGTGTCATGGATATACTGGAACTTTTGGGCATCTCTGTAATTAAATTTACCAACAGGACACCGCTGGGCCGGTTTGTCCGTTCGTACCAACGGGACCTGCCCGCAAAGACTGGTAATAATACCGGTTTTGAACGGTCATTTGTCACAAGGTTCAGGATAAAACAATGACACCAGTACCGCTCTTTTACAATCTGCACCGTTTACGGAATACAGCTGGAAAAATCTCGTCACTTCTTTGCGCAGAAGTAGCCGATGACGAGGCTGTGCTCGGTGAAGAGCTCGCAGGCCGGGCAGAAGCACCCCATCGTCTTCACCTTCGATGTGGCCAACGATGTCCCCCGTGCGCAGAAGAGCGTGCCCGGCCCGTACCGTGCGAGAAAGTTGCGCTTGTAGGTCGGGCAGGCCCCGCAGTATTTGCCGCAGATTTCCGCGTTGACCGGGGTATCCTGTACTCCATCCATACCGGTATTCTCAATGAAGGGATAGTGCGATCATGAATAATAGGCTTTTTACTGGTATACCGGGCCGGTGGGCTTTCAATGGCTGCAGAGTGGCCCGGACAGTCAGCCTGAATGATTACCGCAGACGGGGTGGATGTCAGTTTCTGCATTACTATCTTATCCGTTCAGGGAGCATAGAAACACCGTAATTACAGGATCAGGGATTTCAGGTATGACCGACTATGTCCTCGTCCACGGCGGCAACATGTCCACGGAGACGTGGAACAGGCTTACGGTAGGAAAACCCGTGCACTCGGAGGATGGCCGCATGGGCGGCATGATATGGGACGGGACTGTTGTGGTTCTGAAAGCAGCGGGCCACCGTGCCTTTGCCCCGACGCTCCATGACGAGCGGACCGGAACGCTAACCGGGCATATCGGGGAGGTCTGCACGCTGATTAAGGACAATTACCTGCGGGACATCATCCTTACCGGGCACAGCTACGGAGGGATGGTGATCACCGGTGTCGCTGACAGGATGCCGGACCGGATCCGGCGCATGGTGTACCTCGATGCGGCACTCCCGGAACCGGGGCAGTCTCTCTATGACATCCTCAGGCAGGGACTGTCTTTTGCTCCTGGGATGCGGGCGGTCCTTCCGGAACCGGACCCGCCGTATGTCGAACAACTGCAGTTCGATCCGGCACGGCTGCAGCCCATTTTGAAGACCTACATCCTCTGCACAAAGAGCGAGTTTTCCGCTGTCACCCGGATTGCAAAGGAAAAAATCGCCCGCATAAAAAAAGGATGGGATTATTTCGAACTGCCCTCGTCCCATGTGCCGATGGCCGATATGCCGGACGAGTTTAACAGACTGATGCTCAACGCCGCGAAAAAATGATAGTTCGCGGGATTGTTCGTCTGCCCCGCCCGTGTTCCTGTCCGCTCTCCTTTGCCCCGTCAGCCCTTGTTGTACTCCGCGAGACAGAAGCGGCATCCGTCGTACCCGTGGCGCAGCGCCTGCTGGAGGTCTGAAATTGCCGCCCGGTTCTTCTTACCGATCTTTGCAGCATAGTTGCACGTATTCTCATGGATCTCCCGCGTCTTCCGGTTCCCGATATAGGGGAATTGTTTAACGGCATACATCTGGGTGACGCGCCCCATCTCCCTTCCGTCGATGATCTCGGCGACCGCAATCTGGTAGTTCCCGTCCGGTGCACCTTTCGGGATAGTGACCTGGAGCATGGCTCCGAACTTGTCGGAAGGCTTGATCTTCAGGTTGCGCAGGAATGCCTGCTTTCCTTCGGTCACCTTAAAATACCGGTAGAGATCGGTTTCCCTGATAATCTTCGCGTTTTTCAGCGATGCGTCTTCGCTGACGCGTTTCAGGATCCGCAGCATAACGGCCATGCCGGGCGGAAGCTGGGTGAGATCGATCATCAGGTCGGCATAGAGCCGGGTTCTCGGCCACCCCTGCATCTTGAATTCCATGTCCTGCACGGAATCCGGCAGTGCATCGGTGACATTGAAGTTCTTCCATGTCGCGTTGTTGCTCTCCCGTATAAATGAATAGTAATTATCCAGTGTGTGGATGGCCGATGGATCCGGGGCCGGATCACCGGGGGCGTCGATCAGGCCGATGAAGCAGTAGTGCCCGATCCCGGGAATCGATGCAGAATCCCAGGTGATCGGGCCGACAATCCCCACGCCCGGCACGCCGATGACCGGGATTACAGCCGGGTTTTGCGGATCCGTTATCTCGTGCCATGAAGCCGGCGTCGGGAGCGCGGACACCTCGGACCAGAACACCCGGGCCGTTCCCCCGCCGGGCTGGGCCCCGCGGTTCGTCACTCTCAGGTAAATATAGTTGTCCTGGCCGGCTTCGACAGGTTGTCCGAGGGCATTGTTCTGCATCGCCGCAGCGCTGCCAAGGTCCCCGACAGGATCGGCAAGCTGCTGGTTATAGACAATGATATCGGGGCTGCAGGAGATCCCCCCGCTGGCCAGTGGTTCCGTCCCGTCATCCTGGAGGTTGTCGCGCAGGTACAGGTCACATCCCGCACCCCCGCCGCCGACGGTCAGGGTCATCGTCTGGCCCGGGACGCTGATGTTGGTTATCTCGAGGGCGGATGCCGTGCCGTCCCACCAGTTGCTGCCGGGCATCGTTGCAGCGCCGAAAGCCGTGTCCGAGGGCGCGCCGTACAGGTCGGTTGCATCGCCGGGATTGCCGTTATGCAGGGAGTCGTGCTCGAGGTTGAAGAAGCCGTCGGCCTGTTCGAGCGCACACTCGTAGTGGCTGGCAGCCGTCATCTGTTCGTTGTCATTGCTGCCGTTCTCATCGACATGCCAGATGGCAAGCCCCGCATCGGGCAGGGCGGCGTCCCGGCCGCCCTGGATCCGGTTCTCGATAATGAAGTACTCGGTCGGGCTCTTGCTATAGGTCAGGAAATCGTTGATAGTACCATCGACTAGGTAGTTCCCGGCAACAAGCGCCGTGACCTTGTCGGCCCACCCGGCCTTGTACTTCAGGTACGCACCTACCTGTGTCGGGTTCCCGGCGACGGGTCCCCCCGATGCCATAAGGCAATAATCCCCGGCGCCGAAGGACTCGTACCCGTAATCATACAGGTCAGGAAAATCGCAGACCATATGGCCGTTCTCATGGCAGAACGTCGCTAAGGTGAGCACGTTCCCCATGTCGGTGATCTGGTAGTCCATGGCGATCCTGTTGTTGCCGCAGTTTACCTGCGGTTCAAGGTACCACGAATGTGGCCAGAGCCCCTCACTCCAGTTGTTCACGCAGGGCCCGGCATAAAACGCGTTGACCGCATAGATGTGGTTGGTGTTGTCCGCGCTCAGCTGGGCGAAATTGAAGCCGTTTGCTATCAGATCGTTCAACGCCTCGGTGATGAGTTCCCGGGCACGGGTCCCGTACTGTATTGTCGTGTCGGTATAATACGCTCGCGGGTGCTGCGCGGTATAATACGCTGTGACGATATTGTTGTACAGGAATTTCCCCCCCGATACATCATTGAAATAGCCATAGACGGAGCCATTGTTCCCGTTCTGGTTGTATCCCTGCAGGTTGCAGAAGTCATCGACCTCTGCCTGCGTGATTGTACCGGCAACATCGGGGAACTGGATGAGCAGGCAGAGGCCGGTATAATTACCTGTCCTCTGCTCGCCTGGAGGGGCTCGCGTCACTCCTCTTTTTTTGGGAGCGGCGAGCTTTTTAGCCCGGGCTTCTTCACGGCGCTCCTGCCACCGGGTCTTCTTTTTTTCCTGCAGGAACGGAGCAGCACGTGCCTGCCGTTTAGCCTCCTGCTTCGGGATGCGCAGGTGCATGTCCATACTCAGCTTTTTTGGATCCGCAACACCGACAACTGCACCGGACGGCTCGAGTCGTTTCCCGTCCTTTGACAGTTTTGCGTACTGGTAAAATCCCGTTTTGGGATCCTTTACAATGGAGAACCCTTTGAGATCCTCGAATACTGCGTAGTGCTGGTTCCCCCAGCCCCGGACCTTGATCTTTTTACCGTCCGGCTGCGTGAAGGAAAACTCCTTCCCGGCAAATGGCATCGGCATAATTACACGACTCTCCTGCCGGTAAGCCCATGAAGCTGGGGCGGAGTATCGTCTCGTTTTTTCAACGAGACTTTATTGTCCTTCCAGATATTGTCCATAGACTCTCCTCCGATTTTTTTTACTTTCACGAACGAAACCCGCCGGTAATACAGCGGGATGACTGAGCAGGTACCAAAAATGCCGGGGATTGCGCCGGCAATCATTACATTGCGGCGTGCGCTTTGCGGCAGGGTACCGTATCGTGCACAAGATAATACTCATTCATTTAATAAGAATATTTTCATTAATATTCCATATTATGTATTATAACTGCGGATTGCGTGGCGTAAGCCGGGTTGTATTCAGCTGGAAGGCGGAGTGATCCTTTTCCTCAACAGTTCCGGTTTACGGTTATTTCCCGGTTTTTAATCGCCTGAATTATTGTAGCGGGATTGTGCAATTCTTCATTTCGGACTGATTCTGTCCGGTATGTACGATTCATGCACCTTTGTGCCTGCCCTTCTTCGCAAGCTTTCCCGGCCGGGGCCGGTCCTCATGGGTGCCGTGGTCGATGTCGAGCGTATACTCTTCCGGTGTCGTGTGGGGGTGATGCTTGGTAAGTCCCGTCGGCTTTTTCCGGATCCGGTGCGCCGGCCGCGGCCGCGTGCGGCCCTCCGGGTGGTGGCGCAGGTCTTCGCTCCGCCGGGCCTTGTCCCTGCTGGTTGCGGCTCCTCCGCGGGGCCGAGGTTTATCCGGTGGGGGTGTGGAACGACGTCTCGGTGCCATGGAAAATAGTTCTCCTCCTTATTAATTAAATGACGGGAACCGGCAGGAACCCATATGGTACCATCATCATTGGGGGTACCCTCCGGCGGTATCCGGGTATCCCCCCGGGTTCCGGTGAGGGATGTTATCTCTTGGCGCAGAAGTACCCGATCTTGAGGTGGTATTTCATAAAGACCTCGCATGCCGGGCAGTAGCAGCCGGCAGTCTTCACCGGTGACGGTGACGACGATATCCCCCGTGCGCAGAAGAGCTCATTTGGCGGGAGATCTGCAAGCCTGTTGACCCGGAACGTCGGGCAGGACATACAGTACTTCCTGCAGATTGCACTGTTTTCCTCCGTATCATCCACATGTACCATGACGGTCTTCACCAAGAAGGGATAGCGCGAGGCAGAATAATACCCTTCTGCCCGAATCAGATCACAAATCCCTTGTTGCCGGCACTTCTGTGACGTGATTGTAGGAAAGCAGCGGAATTTGTCAATATCCTTGAAATCATCCTTTTCCGATAGTACCGGATTGGCACGGCATTCCCAAAGTGAAATAAACATAAACTTCTATCAATACCCGAGTGAGCGCAGCAGAACGCTCAGGTTTGCCGGAAATGTCTGATCAGGAAGGTTGACACTCTATGAATATTTACCGCGGGCAGGGACATGTCATGTCCGATCGTACATGCAGGTTTTTTCTTATAGCAATAGCCCTGCTCTTTATCCTTGCGCTCTGCCAGCCGGCATCTGCCGCCGCCCGCGACGTAAAGATAGCCGTTCCCGAGCTCAGGCCGATGGTCTTCACCGATGAGCAGGGGAACCCTGCGGGGATGTTTGTCGACATACTCGAAGATATTGCTGTAAAGGAGGGCTGGAATATCATCTGGGTCCGTGGATCGCTTTCAGAGAGCTGGGATCGCCTGGCTTCCGGCGATATCGATCTTATCATGGGAGTTGCCGACACGCCGGAACGGCAAAAGCTCTATGATTTCAGCCATGAACCGGCACTTTCTGCATGGTCGCAGGTCTACGCACCAGGCGGGTCAGGCATCAATACAATCCTGGACCTTGACGGGAAACGGGTCGCTCTGCTCAAAGGGGATGTCAACGGGATCGAGTTCCGCAATTACGCAAAGAAGTTCGACATCAATGTAACGTATATCGAGATGGATTCCCTTGACGGGGTCTTTTCGGCGACAGCGGCAGGGAAGGCTGATGCTGTGGTGACGTTCAGCCTTGCCGGGGAGCAGTCCGCAAACAAGTACGGCCTTTCCGAGACTACCGTCATGTTCAATCCCTCATCACTTTTTTTTGCGGTGCCGGAAGGGAAGAACCAGGACCTTCTTACAGCCATCGACCGTTACCTTGCGGAAGGAAAGGGCAACCCCTCGTCCGCGTACAGTCAGACGATGCAGAAATGGTTTGGCATGAAGGGCGAGAGCGGGGTGATCCCCTCGTATATCTGGTGGGGTCTTGGGGTCATTGCCGGTCTTGCCGTACTCTTCGTAACCATGAGTTTTTTACTCAGGCGCGAGGTTAAGAAAAAGACGGCCGAACTCTCCAGGCAGAACGCAGCGCTCCAGTCCGAGGTCGCCCGTCGTACGCGGGTGGAAAAAGAACTGGTCCGGAAAAATGAAGAACTCTACGCTGCGTACGAACAGCTCACGGCCACGGAAGAGGAACTGCGGGAGAACTACCAGGAACTTTCCCGGAAGGAGCAGGCTCTCCGGCAGGCAAGAAAAAAACTTAATCTCTTAAACATGCTCACCGGACAGGAGATCCAGAACGGGTTGTTCTCCCTCTCCGGTTATATCGAACTAGCAAAGGAAGGCGGGTGCGACGAGACTGCCAGGACGTACCTTGCCAAGGGGGGGGAAATCCTGCGTTCTGTCGACAACACTCTGCGATTTGTAAAAAATTACCAGGATATGGGGAGTAACCCGCCAAAGTGGCATGACATCAATTATGTTGTCATTACCGCGCTTTCCCATATGGATTTTTCACACATCTCGCGGATTATGGATCTCGACAATCTTGAGATCTATGCCGATCCCATGCTGGAGAAAGTCTTTGTCAACATCCTGGAAAATGTCATCAGGCACGGTGCCGGGGCAGACAGGGTCACGCTGCAGTACCGGCAAAACCCGGACGGCATCACAATCCTGATCGAGGACAACGGTCCCGGCATTCCGGCAGCGGACAAGGAGAAGATCTTCGAACGGGGATACGCTGAGAAAACCGGCTCCGGGTTGTTCCTCGCCCGGGAGATCCTCTCCATCACCGGAATCTCCCTGAAAGAGACCGGAGAACCGGGGAAAGGCGCACGGTTCGAGATCTTCGTGCCGGAAGGTGATTACCGGTTCCCGGAGAATGGGAATGATCCGACCTGAGGACGGTATGCATCTGTGACGGGAATGCAGGAACGGTCGTGTATATGCCGCTTCCCGCCAAACACAGACGCATGAAGGAAGAAACCCGGTGGAAACTGATCGCGGCGTTTGGCCTTGTCACCCTCTCCATCATCCTGTACTCGGTTCATTACGCTCTCTTCCATGACGAGCACCACATCTTCATCTTCTTTGTCGGCGACCTTGCGTTCGTTCCCGTTGAGATCCTGATCGTGACCTTAATCATCGACCAGATGCTGGAGTCCCGCGAGAAGAAGAACCGGATGGAGAAGCTGAACATGGTTATCGGCACGTTCTTCTCGACCCTCGGCACCCCGCTTCTTTCAATGCTCTCCCGCACCGATCCCGGCATCGGCACGGTCCGGAAGAACCTCGTTGTCGGGGCCGGGTGGGATGCCAGCAGGTTCCGCGAGGTGCAGGCCTGCCTCAGTTCCCATGCCTGCGGCGTCGCCATCGACAGGATGGATCCTGAGGCGCTGAAGGCATTCCTGCTCGCCCGCGAGGAGTTCATCATCCGGCTTGTGGAGAACCCGATGGTCTTCGAGCACGAAACGTTCACCGATCTCCTCCTTGCAATAAGCCACCTTATGGAGGAGCTGAAGGCCCGATCCGATCTCGTACAACTCCCGCCATTGGATATCGCCCACCTGAACGGGGACCTCGCGCGGGTTTACGAACGCCTCGTCCCAGAATGGCTCAAGTATATGGAGTATCTGAAAAACCATTATCCCTACCTGTTCAGCCTTGCAATGCGGACAAACCCGTTCGACGAATCGGCTTCTGTAATTGTGAAAGGGTAAACCAGCAGGAAATTCGTTCCCATTTTACCGGCTGCGGTTATCCGGCTGCCTGATTCCTCCCCTGCTGTTTTCCGACATGACAACACACTCATATTTATTATCAGGCAAACACTAACTAAAGGTAAGTATTAGCGGTGCCGGGGATAAAACTGCCGGTATGCCGCATACGAATATCCAGGGTGAAACCGAACAACATGACCGAAGCGAATGATACCGATCCGCAGCTGCATGGCGGTAAAAGCGTAATTCCCGTGCTCCCGCTCTTTGGTGTTGTGCTCTACCCGAAAACCCGGACAAAGATCCAGGTCGACAAACAATTCGGCGGGATTTGCGAAGCGGAGATGAAGAAGGATGATGCCGCGTATGTCATCGGCCTGACCGTAAGGGACGGGACCGATCCCTCTGAAGTATCGGAAGACTCTCTGTACCTGACAGGGAACCTGCTGAAGATCTCGTTCGTGCAGCCTGCAGACGAGGGCTTTGTCATAGGGGCGCAGGCTGTACAGCGGGTGAAGGCCGCCCCGTTTACCGGGAAGGACGGCCGGCTCTATTCAACGTACCGGTTCGATCCGGATGTTAAGGACCTGTCCGAATCCGAGCATGCGGAGCTGATGGCGGAGGTACGAAAGACCATCCACGGGATCAGCAGCCGGTTTGCCGGCTCCGAGCACTTCACCGTACCGGTCGACCGGATGGAATCGATCGACCAGATCATGGGATTTGTAACACCGTTCATGCCAGTCCCTGTCGCAGACAAGCAGCGCCTCCTCGAGATTGTCTCCGTCCGCGACCGGTATTCGGCCTTTCTCGAAATCCTTACAAAACTGATGGAGAACATCGATTTCCGGATCGGGATCGCGCGGAAAGTGACCGAGAAGGTCAACAGGTCCAACCGCGAGGCGATGCTCCGGGAGCAGATGAAGATCATCCAGGAGGAGCTGGGCGAACTTGAGGGCAAAGAGCCCGGCGACGGCGGGTACCGCGGTAAGATTGAACAATCGAAGATGCCCGATGAGGTGAAGAAGAAGGCACTTTCCGAAGCAAAAAAGCTCGAGACGGCCGGAAGCCAGAGCCACGAGGCCCCGGTCATCCGGAACTACCTCGACCTCCTGCTCGAGCTTCCGTGGGCGACGGAGGAGAAGAGGGAGATCGACATCGCGGAGGCACGCTCCGTGCTCGACCGGAACCACAACGGCCTTGAAAAGGTAAAAGAGCGCATCGTCCAGCACCTCGCGGTCATGAAGCTCAAGCACGAGAAGCAGGGATCCATCCTGCTGCTCGTCGGGCCGCCGGGGACCGGCAAGACGAGTCTTGGAAAGAGCATCGCGGACGCGCTGGGCCGGAAGTACGTAAGGATCAGCCTCGGCGGGGTCCGGGACGAGGCGGAGATCCGGGGGCACCGCAGGACCTATGTCGGGGCGCTACCCGGCCGGATCATCCAGGGAATAAAACGGGCAGGCGTGAAAAACCCGGTCTTCATCCTCGACGAAATCGATAAGCTTGCCGTATCGTACGCGGGTGACCCGGCAAGCGCGCTTTTAGAAGTCCTCGACCCCGAGCAGAACAACACATTCTCGGACCATTACCTCGAGGTCCCCTACGACCTCTCCGACGTCTTCTTCATCGCAACGGCGAACACGCTTGCAACGATCCCCGCGCCGCTCCTCGACAGGATGGAGCTGATCGAGATCTCGGGTTATACGAAGCACGAGAAGTTTGCGATCGCAAAGGACCATCTCATCCCGCGGGTTCTCGAGGAACACGGGCTGGATGCAGCGCGGCTTTCCATCGATGACGAGGCGCTGAAAGTCATCATCGACCAGTACACCCGGGAGGCGGGAGTGCGGTGGCTCCGGAAGCAGCTGGCAACGATCGCCCGGTACGTCTCCGAGAAGATCGTCTCGGGGAATCCCGCCGCACCGTATGTTGTCACGCCGGACATGCTCCCCGCAATCCTCGGGAAAGAGGTATCCCGGCAGGAAAAGGCACGGAAAGATCCCGTGCCGGGCGTGGTCACCGGCCTTGCATGGACGCCGGTCGGCGGGGACATCCTCTTTGTCGAGGGCACGTTTATGCCCGGTACCGGCAAGCTCACGCTCACCGGCCAGCTCGGTGACGTGATGAAGGAATCGGCAAGCATCTCCTTAAGCCTCGCCCGCTCGCGCCTCGCCCATACGGCAAACAGCTTCGACTTCTTAACAAGCGACGTCCACATCCACGTGCCGTCCGGCGCGACACCCAAGGACGGCCCGTCGGCCGGCGTGACCATCATCACCGCCCTCGCCTCGCTGATCACCGGAAGGACCGTCGATCCCAAACTTGCCATGACCGGCGAGATCACGCTCTCCGGCGCCGTGCTCCCGGTCGGCGGGATCAAGGAAAAAGTCCTTGCAGCGCACCGGGCGGGGATTACCAAGGTGATCCTGCCGAAGGAAAATTCCCGCGACCTTGCGGACGTGCCCGAAGATGTCCGCAGCGAACTTGCATTCGTTCCCGTGGAGACCATCGAGGAGGTGCTGAAGGAGGCCCTCGCACTCGATCTCCCGCCCCGGCCCGTTGCCCTGCATGCCGGTAACAGTGTCGTTTCCGTGCAGAACGTCTGAACTGCAGGCAGCGAGCCGGCCGGTAATTTTTCTTTTACCCTGAAAATCTTCCGGACGATTCCGGGACCTGCTTCCAGACCGGCACTCCGGGAACTCATCTGAATTCTGTAGTTCGCCCGGATAGCAGGACAACTTTTTTCCCTTCTGCCCGGGATTTACAAAAATAATGAACCGGGTTTCAGAGACGGAGCTCATCTGCCAGTTCATGCGGGAGTATGCGGTGGTGACAGGTCTTGATCCGGCCGCTGCCAGTCCCCGCCGCTACCTCTGGACAGATGCGTTTGCCGTCTGCAATTACCTCGGCCTTTTCGAACAGACGGGAGATGCAATGTTCAGGGAACTGGCCCTGCGCCTCATCGATCAGGTACACCATACCCTTGGCCGGCACCGGAAAGACGACCCGCGGACCGGCTGGATCAGCGGCCTTTCCCCACATGAGGGGGAGCTGCACCCGACAGCCGGAGGACTCCGGATTGGTAAGGCGCTTCCCGAACGCGGGATCCACGAGCCCTATGACGAACCGAAGGAGTGGGACCGAGACGGGCAGTATTACCATTACCTGACAAAATGGATGCATGCGCTCTGTCGTGCCGCCAGCGTCACCAGACGTCCCGCTTATATTACATGGGCGATCGAGCTTGCATGCACAGCCCATGCCCGGTTCACGTACATGCCTCCTTCCGGTGACCGGAAGAGGATGTACTGGAAGATGAGCATCGATCTGACGCGCCCGCTTGTCGCCTCCATGGGCCAGCATGACCCTCTTGACGGTCTGATTACATACCACGAGCTGCAGAATGCGGCAGCGCGGGATCCAAAGCAGGTTCAGCCCGTCCTTCTCCGCGAGATCACGGATATGGATGGCATCAGCCGTACGATGCCGCTTCCTACCGGCGACCCGCTCGGGATCGGTGGTCTCCTATTCGATGCCTCGCGGATAGTCCGGCTGATGCGGCAGGGGGATTCGTTTTATCCCGGCCTGCTGGAGGACATCATCCGTTCTGCGCTTGCCGGTCTTGAATCCTTCTCCAGTTCCGGTTACCTCGGGCTCCCTGCCAGCCACCGGCTTGCGTTCCGCGAGTTTGGTCTCTCGATCGGCCTTGCAGGCATTGACACAATACCGGAATGGATCAGGCAGAGCCCGGAACTATTCAGGAAGCCGGACGTCCTTCACAATCAGGTACTGGCTCTCCGGGACTACCTGCCCTTAAGAGAAATGATAGAACAGTTCTGGCTGGATGAGAGAAACCGGAAGTCTGGTACCTGGACCGGACACCGGGAGATCAATATGGTGATGCTGGCGACCAGTCTGGCACCGGAAGGATTCCTGGGAACCTGACATCCTGTACTGCCGTCACGTGTCGACCCGGCACATCTCGCAGCCCCGGGAGAGCACCTGCTCTTTCTTGCTGTTGTACCGGTATACGGTGACCCCCTTGCATCCGAGCGAGCGGGCGAGCATGAAGATCCGGAGGATCTCGTCAACGCTGGCATCTTCGGGCAGGTTCACGGTCTTCGAGACCGCGTTGTCGACATGCTCCTGGACCGCGGCCTGCATGCGGATATGGTGGTCCGGGGAGATCTCGGTCGCTGTCCTGTAGAGGTCTTTGATCTCATCGGGGACCGGAGCCGACGAGAGCGTCCCTGTCCGGCGGACATGGGCAAGGAGGTCTCTTCCTCCGGTACTGGTCGTTTTGAGGTACTGTTCGAAGAGCGGGTGGACGAGTGTTACGGACCTGTTCCCGATCCGCCGTGTGCTGGCAAGCGAGAAGACCGGCTCGATCCCGCTGCTTACGCCGGCGATTAAGTGGAGCGATCCCGTGGGGGCGATCGTCGTTGTTGTCGCGTTGCGCATCGCACCGGTATAGATGCTCCTGTCGATTGCCGGGAACGAGCCTTTCTCCTCGCCGAGTTCCCGCGACGTCTCGTGCGCCACGCGGGAGATGAGCGCCATCGTTCTTCCGGCAAAGCGGAGGGCCTCCTCCGATTCGTACGGGATCCCCGAGAGGATGAGGGCATCGGCAAGGCCCATGATGCCAAGGCCGACCTTCCGTGTCAGCAGGGTCTTCTCACGGATCTCTGGGAGCGGGAACCGGTTGACATCGATAACCGCATCGAGGAACCGGATCCCGCGGTCCGCGATCGTCTGCACGAGCTCCTCGTCAAGTTCCCCTTGCTTCATGCAGCGGGAGAGGTTGATGCTCCCGAGGTTGCAGCTCTCGAACGGCAGGAGCGGCTGCTCGCCGCAGGGGTTCGTCGCCTCGATTTCGCCGAGGCCTGGCACAGTGTTCTTCCCGTTCACGGTATCGAGGAAGAGCACGCCGGGGTCCCCGGACCGCCATGCAGCGGATCCGAGCACGTGCCAGAGTTCAAAAGCCCCGATGCTCCCTTTCACGGAACCGTCGCGGGGGTTGATGAGATCGTACGGTGCGTTGCGGTCGAGGCAGTTGAAGAACTGCGCATCGAAACCGACGGAGAGGTTGAAATTGTCAAGCCCTCCCTCGTTCTTTGCATTGATGAAGTCGATGATATCGGGGTGCGAACTTGACAGCACCGCCATGTTCGCCCCTCTCCGTTTCCCGCCCTGCTTCACGGCATTCGTCGCCTCGTCAAAGACCCGGATGAACGGGAGCGGCCCGCTCGCCGCACCGCAGGTCGAGGAGACGGGGTCGCCGGACGGGCGCAGCCTGCTGAACGAGAAACCGGTGCCCCCCCCGCTCTGGTGGATCAGCGCCATGGCGGAAAGTGTGGAGAAGATCCCCTGCAGCGAATCCTCGACCGGCAGCACGAAGCAGGCGGAGAGCTGCCCGATCGTTGTCCCGGCATTCATCAGGGTGGGGGAGTTGGGGATGAACTGCAGGTCCTTCATCATGCGGAGGAACTCTCCCGAGAGCGGGGTATCGACCGCCCCTGCCACCCGGGAAAAGAGGGCATCGGGGGTTTCGCCGGGGAGTAGGTACCGGTCTTCAAGAAGCGTCAGCGCGGCAGGGGTCAGGTTCATTCATGTACCAATGGACTGTGATTGTTTCAATGCCATATAGGTTATTCGTGTCCCGGCCCCGCCCTGCGCTGCTCCTTCCTGCAGCAGAGCCGTACCATGTTCTCCGCACCGGCAAACCCGGCGGTCCTTTCGCTCCCGTGCATGATATCGATGTGCTCGATTGACAAGGCCTTTGCCACCGGGTGCTCCAGCATCCCTCCGAGGAGCAGGTCGATTTTGTGCTCCTTTAACTTCTGCACGATCAGTTCCTGTTCCGGTTCGATCAGGATCTCGCAGGGCGGCCGGACGAGATCCCCGATCTTTTCCTTAACAGAACTGTCGAAATCGACCATGACCAGCCGGGGAACGACGCCGTATTCTGTAAGGAACCGGGTCACGGATACGGCCCGGGTGGGATCGCTCACGATCGCGATCCGCCGGTCTTTGAGCGAGGCAGCGTCCGGTGCAGTATCCGGAGCGCAGGGGAGAGAAGCGGGTGCCGGTATGCCGAGGTTTTCCGTCACCCGTTCAAGGAACCGGATTGTGGACTGATGCCCGATTGGGATCTCCCCGATGATGTACGGGGTGCCGCAGAGTTTCCGGAGGAGTTGAGCCGCCTCCTTCCCCGAAGGCTCGCAGACCACGATGTTGAGTGCTGCCGCCCCCAGCCGCTCCAGTTCGTCCCGTGTCGCATCCGCGGTGAGGACGGCATTCACTGTTACCCCGGCAAGCGCGAGCACGCGCTTCAGTTCCGCAAGGTCGGGGCCGGCCCGGAGCATGCCGATTAAATTGACGGAACGGGGGATCATTCTCTCCTCTTTCCGCACGAGCTGGCCCGCGATCTGGCACAGGGTCTCGGAATAGCCGGTATGGAAATCCCCCTCGAACCCCCCGGCGGAGATGGCGATTGCGCGGGATTTCGTTGCCGTGTCCCGGACGGCACTTCCCACGTCCTCGCCGATGATGCTTGAGGTGCAGCAGGAGAGCACGAAGATGAGTTCCGGCTGCAGGGTTCTGTCCAGTTCTTCAATTGCATCCTTCAGTTTCTGCTCGGCGCCGAAGATCACATCGTGCTCGTCAAGGCCGGTCGTGTAGATCTCCGATGGGCGGTCCCCCCTCATCCCGAGAATGTAGTTGATATGGTACACGCAGCCCTTGGGCCCGTGGACGAGGACGACGCTCTTCTTGATCGTTGATAACGCCTTGATCGCACCGAAGAGCTTGCAGGTCCCCCGCGGGATCCTTGCTGCATGAACAACCGGGCCACTCCCTGTCATCGTCAACCCTGATTATGGATCATACTGCGTGGCGGAAAGATAAGCGCGTCGTTTGGTAAATAAGAATCAGTCTCCTTAAGGGCAGGGCAAGCTTTAATGTCCGGATCTGCAATCCTCATGACAATGATGCGGGTTGTTGTAAGCGCAAGAGGCAGGGTCCAGGGCGTGGGGTACCGGTACTTCGTCACGGACTGCGCACGGGAGGCCGGGGTTTCCGGTTTTGTCAGGAACGAGCCTGACGGGTCGGTCCTTATCGTTGCCGAGGGCGGCGATGAAGAGATCACGTTTTTTGTCAAAAAAGTAAAGGCGGAGAACGATCCGTTCATCCGGGTCGACACGCTGGATGTTAAGAAGCACGACCCGACCGGGGAGTTCTCCGGCTTTGCGATACGGTGGTGAGGGACGATGACAATTGATGCCCTGCCCGGAGGTTTGCGGTTATGCAATTCGCGCTGAGCACAGGAGCGTTGCTCCTCATCGCCACTGCATGCATCATTGCTGCCGGTTGCATGCTCACATCGCAACAGCCTGCCGGTTCCGGTAATGCCGGTACGCCCTCATTGGACAACTCCGTCGCACTGCCGGCACCACGAATCGCGGGATCCGTATCGGTCGAGGAAGCCCTCGCCGCCCGCCGCTCTGTCCGGGAATATGCAAAAGCACCGCTTCCGCTCTCCGGCCTCTCCCAGCTGCTCTGGGCTGCCCAGGGCATCACCGATCCCGCCGGCCTCCGCACTGCACCATCGGCAGGCGCCCTCTACCCGCTGGAGGTCTATGTGGCCTGCGGGAACGTAAGCGGCCTCTCACCCGGTGTCTACCATTACCTTCCGCAGTCCCATGCGCTGGAAAAGAGTATCGATCATGACGTGCGGGACGACCTTTACCGGAGCGCTTTACGACAACCGGCCATCCGTGATGCTCCCGCAGTAATCTTGATTGCCGCAGACTACAACCGCACCATACGGAAGTATGGCGAGCGGGGGGCCCGGTATGTCCACATGGAAGCAGGCCACGCGTCCGAGAACGTCTACCTGCAGGCGTACGCTCTCGGAATCGGGACGGTTGCAATCGGGGCATTCGATGACAGAAGCGTGCAATCCGTGCTCGGCCTGCCGCAGAACGAAGTGCCGCTCTACCTTATGCCGGTTGGAAAGGCCAGGATGTGATGCCGGCACCTTAGGTCCGGTATGCAAGGGTAATTAACGGACATTCTGTCTGATATGGCAATGCAGAACAGGGGAAAATACCCTGAACCTCCGGCACCCGGACCGATCCGGGCGGAAAGTGTTCCCGAAGCGTACAGGATCCAGGATCTCCTCCGCCACCGCTGCAGTATAAAAAGGACGATCGATACCGGTGAGATACGGCACATTGCCGGCGCCGACGCCGCATATTCTGGTGATAAGATCTTCGCTGCCGTTGTCGTGCTGACCTTCCCCGGACTTAAGCCTGTGGAGACAGCGTGCAGTATGCAGGAGATCCCGTTCCCCTACATCCCCGGGCTGCTCTCCTTCCGGGAAGGACCGGCGATTGTTGATGCATGGAG
The DNA here is from genome assembly GCA_002067895.1 of Methanoregula sp. PtaU1.Bin051. Classification (GTDB taxonomy): domain Archaea; phylum Halobacteriota; class Methanomicrobia; order Methanomicrobiales; family Methanospirillaceae; genus MVRE01. The sequence continues at coordinate 197,888 of MVRE01000006.1, forward strand.
CCGGCTCAAGACGCTTCCGGATGTCCTTTTCGTCAACGGGCATGGGTATGCCCACCCGAAGAGGTTCGGGATCGCGAGTCATCTCGGTGTGGTCCTTGACATACCTTCGGTCGGTGTGGCACAGCATCTCCTGACCGGAACTGCTGAAATGCCCTGCCCGGACAAGGGGTCAGCCACACCGATAATCGATGAGAACGAGATCATCGGTATGGCGGTCCGGACCGTTACGGGGTCAAAGCCGGTCTTTGTTTCAGTGGGGCACAGGGCAGACCTTGCGCAGGCAGTCGACCTCGCGCTGAGAACGGCCAGCCGGCACCGGCTGACCGAGCCGATCCGGCAGGCGGACCGGCTGGCGAACCAGTGCAGGAACGAACAGGCCGGTACCGGCACTTAAGGGATTAGCGCTCAGGGTGGCGGCTGGCAGACCGGAGGACGGTCCTTGACAGGTCGGGAGTGAATGGCAGGAACACGGGTAAACGACTCCGCAGGCAGGACCGGGTATCGAAAGCCCTAAATTCCCACCAACTCCACAAAATTAACGTGGGGAATGGTTCCGTGGCGGCCGTGGTGCTATGAAGGGCGATGACACGACAAAACGCCGGCCGCTCTCGCTCATCTGGTACCTCATCGGCTTTATCGCGCTCATCATCGGCATCGTTGTCGTCTCATCCTTAACGATCTCATACATCAAGGCAAAGGAGGAGATCGAATACGACTATGCAGTCCTGCAGAACAATACCGACAGCAACGCTGCCGAATCAGTCCGGCTCGTCAACGAGGGCCTCGGGCTTCTTGACGAGCAGTATAACCCGATCCTGAAACGGTCGCTCGAAAAATTCAGCGAAGCGTACCAGGAGAGCGGCAATGACCCTTCTGCCATGAACCTCTCCTCGATCCGGTCGGGAATCGCACCGGAATACCCGAAAAACAGCGTTAACCTGTACGTCATCGATGAAAACGGGGTGATCGTATACTCAACCCTTCCGGATGCGCTCGGGATCGATTTCAGCCTTTATCCGGATTTTTACCAATCGCTGACGAAGGTAAGGCTGGGATCGGATTTTGCCGCGGACCCTGTTGTCCGGTCGATAGAGAATGCTTCGGATTTCAACGTAATAGGCACGCTCCGTAAGTTTGCCTACCTCCCGAGCCCGGACCACCTGTATGTCCTTGAAATCGGTGTGGAGTCGCCGGAATTTGCCGATGTGCGGTCCCGGTACTCGTACCAGGAGATGGCCGTGCGCCTGCTTGCCATAAACCCGGACCTTGCCGGGATACGCGTCTATGACCCCAATGGAAATGTCGCAGCGCAGGCAGGCATTATCGGTGCCGGCGGCCGGCAGTACGCGGACATGGCACGCGAGAACCGGTCCGGCTTTTCCGTCCCCGACTCAGGTTCCGGTACCTTGAGCCGGTATGTCTACGTCGACCTCCGCGATCCGGCAGCCGTATCCGATACAAGTGTCGTTGTCGAGCTGGTATACAGCATGTCGCGGCTGGACGCAGCCCTTGCAGACCTCATCACCAGCTACCTGCTGATTGGGATCTGTGCGATCGCAATCGGCATCGCGCTTGCCTATGCTGCATTCCGGAAACTGACCGGTGGCATCCGGGCGATCGTTGCGGACGTCGAGCAGATTGCAGGCGGGGACCTCTCCCATATCATACGGGGGGTGAATACCTCGGAGTTTGCCCACCTTGAGGAGAGCATCAACGTGATGATCCGGAAAATCCTTGAGTACTCCGAGGAGCTTGAGCGCAAGAAGGCCGAACTGAAAGTAGCTTCGGATATCCAGAATGCTTTCCTGCCAAAGGAGATCCCGCACCCGGCCGGTTTCGACCTTGCTGCAGAAAGCCATCCGGCACGGGAGGTCGGCGGGGATTTCTACGATGTATTTTCAGAAGGAGACGGGCGTTACGCGCTCGTGATCGCGGATGTCGCCGGCAAGGGGGTGCCTGCATCCCTCTTCATGGCGCTTTCAAGGACGGTGGTCCGGATCGTCTCCCGCTGGGAGAAGACGGCACGGCACGCGATTACCAGCTCGAATACGACATTTATCAGGGATGCCGGCAGCACAAGTTTCGTCACCCTGTTCTACGCGCTTCTCGACGAGAAGCGCCGCACGCTCACCTATGTCAACGCGGGCCACAACCCGCCATTGCTCCGCCATGCCGACGGGACGGTGGAGGAACTTTCCCCCACCGGCCCGGTGATTGGGATCATGGACGAGCCGGGATACGGTGAACGGACAATCACGCTGGAGCAGGGCGATGTGCTGGTCATGTATACCGATGGTGTTTCGGAAGCGATGAACGGGAATAAGGAGATGTTTACGGAAGAACGGCTGCTCGCGGTGATCCATAAGAATTATACGCTTCCTGCCTGCGGGATTGTCGGGGCGATCCGCCAGGCAGTCGGCTCGTTCTGCGGCATAGAGCCGCAGTCCGACGATATCACGATTATGGTGCTGAAGGCGGAGTGAGCGTATAAAATTCGCAATCCAACAGCCGGCGGCTCCGTCAGATGAGATACATGTTCTCGGCTTCCTGCATCAGCTGGTCCCGGAACTTCGGGTGGGCGATCGAGATGATCGAGAGCGCCCTCTTTTTCGTGGACTTGCCTTTCAGGTTGACAATCCCGTACTCCGTTGCAAGAAAATCGGTATCTGCCCTTGGTGTCGTGACGACCGATCCCGTCGGGAGGCGCGGCACGACCCGGGAGATCGTACCTCCCTTTGCCGTCGAGTAGAACGCGAGGATCGATTTACCGCCCTTAGAAGCAAACGCCCCCCGCACGAAGTCCAGCTGCCCGCCGGTCCCGGAGAACGTTGTTCCTTCGAGGAACTCGGCATTCGCCTGCCCGAGCAGGTCCACCTCGAGCACAGAGTTGATCGAGATCATGGTATCGTTCCTTGCTATCACACCCGGGTCGCAGACATAGGAAGCGGGGTAGCTCTCGATGCTTGGGTTGTCGTTCATGAACTCGTACATGCGCTTTGTTCCGGCTGCAGTTGTAAACACGTGCTTGTAAGGGTGAAGGGTCTTCTTCCTGCCGTTAACCACGCCCGCTTCGATGAGGTCGACCATCCCCTCCGTGAACAGCTCCGTATGGATCCCGAGGTCAGAACGGTCGTTCACGTACCGTGCGACCGCGTTGGGCAGGTTCCCGATGCCGAGCTGCAGGGTTGCGCCGTCCGGGACCATTGCGGCGATCGCCGGCCCGATAATGTCGTCTTCAGGCTTGGGATCGGCGATGCGGAGCTCGAGAAGCGCGGTGTCGTTTTCGACAACAGCATCGACCTCCGAGATGTGGAGCAGGGAGTCGCCAAACACGCGGGGCATGTTCCGGTTCACCTCCACGATCAGTTTTTTGCAGTGCCGGGCGGCAGTCGAGATATAATCGTTTCCTGTGCCGAAACTGAAGAACCCGGCCTTGTCCATGGGGGAGACGGTTGTCATGACCACGTCTATGTCCATATAGTCGGCAGTGATCTTGGGGATCTGGTGGAGGTAACTTGGGACATGGTAGTTCAGGCCGACCCTCGTTAAGTCCCTGTCAGCGGCGCCGATGAACCACGAGTAATGTTCGATACAGTCGGTGAGATCGGGTGAAAGCACTGAACGGGCGGCATGTTCCCGTGGAAGGAACGTATAGACCCGGATATTTTTACAGACACCGGCCCGGGCCTCTTCCGCAAGCGCCGTAAGGAGTGCCGGTGGCTGCGTTATGCTCATCCCGTATACGACAGTGTTGCCGTCCTTAATCAGCGAAACTGCATTCTTCGCGCTTGTTCTCTTCCGGTTGTATTCATCGGTACAGGATGCCATACGTTCTCCAAATGATATATCCTGTTTAAAGGTTGATATGGGTTGTTGATAATGGACCCTCACCGGAGACCCCCTGAAGCGCCTGCTCTAAATAAGGAGGGGAAGAATAATAGGATCAGGGAGAGATGAGTATCCTGCCGGGAGAGAATGCGAAACCTCCCCCCGGAACATTTTCATAAGCCATGCCAGAACATAAGCCAATGGGCGCACGGGAACAGCCGGCCGGCGGAGCAGGGATCCGGTGGATGTGCGACCGGCTTGCGTCCGTAAAAAACCGCGGGGATCTTGGGCAGGCGATCGCATCAATCGTACTGACGTACTCGGTAAAGGACCTGCAGCAGATGCGGTGGAATTTTTCGGAAAAGATCCGTAACATCAGCCCCGTTTACCGGAAACAGCTCGAGGAGACGATCACCGGTTTTCTGCACGGAACCTACCAGGACGTGCGGCTCATGGACCAGCAGGGGACGTTCTCCTCCATGCGGGGACCGGTTGCGGATACCTCACCTGCGTACTGGAAGATGGTCGCAGTGCAATGCACTACCAGGGATGCGGGGGAAGACCGGCTCAGGTTTTTAAAGTTCCTGCTCTCTGCGTTCTGCATGTTCGTGCAGGAGATCCCCGGCCACCCGGTCGGCATGTCTTTCCCCGGTGGGGATAAGGTCCAGGTCATCGACGGGGTATATTACTGCCCGGTCAGGACGAAGGCGAACGACGTGGAATCCGCCCTCTGCCCGTTCTGCCCGGCCCTCCAGACGCCGGAAATCGGTTACCTCAGACCGCCGGTCAACGCAAGCGAGAACCGGAAACAGGAGTTCATCAAGAACTGCTACGACTTCCATAACTTCAACGGGTAAGCATTTCACGGTACCATTGCGCCGGCTATATAACACGGGCTTTTTTTTATATGGGTGGTATGCAAAAAAAAAATTCGGCATTCCTGTACTGGCCGCATCCATTACTATCTCCTGTAACAGATCATTCACCGGGGAACGTATTGTATGGAACGCTATGCGCTGCTTATCATCGACATGCAGAACGATTTTGTCCTGGACGGTGCGCCGCTTCAGGTGGCTCAGGCAAAGACCGTTATTCCGAAGGTCCGCATGGTTCTTGATGCATTCCGGGAACGGAAGCTGCCGGTCTTCCACATCCTGCGGGTACACCGCAGGGACGGTTCGGACATCGAGGTCATCCGGCAGGATCTTTTCAGGAAGAACCCGTTTGCGGTCGCTGGGACAAAAGGGGCGGCTGTAATCGATGAGCTGCAGCCGCTTGACGGCGAGTATATCATTGAAAAGACAAGGATGAGTGCGTTCTTTGCAACCAACCTCGACCTCATGCTCCGCACCCTTAGTATCACCGACCTCGTCGTGACCGGCATCCAGACGCCGAACTGTGTCCGGACCACGGTCTTCGACGCGATCGCGTACAACTACCAGGTGATCCTCGTCGCGGACGCCGTCGGGGCAAAGAACGATGACATCCATAACGCCAACGTTGCCGACATGAAAAACATCGGCGTGCGGGTCATGAACGCACAGGACCTGATCTCGGTGATCTGAAGCGGCAAAACGGGGAGCGGGGCGAAAGCATGCTTACAGGAACGGAGATCGCGGCACAGGGGCTTGTCCTTGCCGGGCTCGCCGCGTTTGCCGCAGGCGCCGTCAACGCGCTTGCCGGCGGGGGCACCCTGATCACGTTCCCGACCCTTCTTGCGACCGGCATCCCCCCGGTTGCGGCAAACGTGACAAACACCGTATCGCTCTGTCCGGGCTTCCTTGGTGGCACGCTTGCCCAGAGAGAGGACCTTAAGGGGCAGCAGCGGCGCATCCTCGTCCTCTTCCCGGCCGGTATTGCCGGGGGCATTGCCGGCGGGGCGCTCCTCATCTTCGTAAGCGCCGGGACGTTTCGCGCAATCGTGCCGTTTTTGATCCTGCTTGCTGCGCTCCTGCTCGCGGTCCAGGACCGGGTCCGCGACTGGATCCAGGGGCGGCTGGCCGGCGCAGGGACCGGGGACGACGGGACCAGACGTGCAGTCATCCCCCTTGGCCTCGCCGCGGTGTACGGCGGGTACTTCGGCGCCGGCTTAAGCGTGATCCTCCTCTCCGTGCTGGGGCTCGTCATCTCCGATTCGATAACCCGGCTCAACGCCCTCAAGCAGTGCCTCGCTTTCAGTTCCAACCTCGCGGCAGCGGTCTTTTTCCTCTTCTCGGGCCTCGTCGTCTGGCCGGTCGCTGCCGTGATGGCAGCCGCATCCCTTGCCGGCGGGACAGCCGGGGGGAGGTTTGCAGGGCGCGTCGGCCCACAAGCGCTCCGCTGGACGGTTGTCTGTATCGGGATCGCTGTCGCTATCGTCCTGCTCCTGCGCACATGAGGCAGCCGGGCCGCAGCATCCCGCCTCTCCTGTCCGGGAACGCAGCTTCCGGCCCGGAAGGAAGAACCTTTTAAGAGTGGAAGGAAGAACGCTGATATCAGCAAGTGCGGTTGCCGCGGTGGTGTTGAATGGCAGAAGGCATCATAACGGAGCATACCGGGACCCGCGAAGGGCAGGTTATCCGGTATTACCAGTACGGACGGGACGGGGTCTTAGTGCTGGATGGCAGGAAGAACGTCCGGAGGCTTTATGTCTTCGATCCCTCGTCGGATATGATCACCGAGCGCGACCCGGTAAAGAGGGAGACGGTGCTGCGCCGTTTCCTCTTCGACCGGTACGGGATGCTTGAAGAGACCTTCTCGTTCGGGATGCGGCCGCGTTCGTTCCGTTACGAGGGAGGCGGGCAGCAAATCGTGGTCCGGGAAGGCGGGCAGTACGGTGCGGTGGGAAAGACATTTACGTTCGAGCCGGAGGGGATCTCCGAGACGGCGTGGGGCAGGCACGGCGAGATCGAGCGGGTCTATATCTTCTCCCCGGACGGGGACAGCGTGACATTCCGGGCCGGCGGGTGGTACGGCCCTCCGGAACGGACACTTCTCTTCGATCGGATCGATGCGGGGATATTTGCAAAGCCCGAGGCATTCCTGCAGTTTCTGATCTTTACCGAGCGTGGCGCCGGCGAATCCGAAATTATCGTGCCCGCTATCCCCGAGAACGCCCGCAGGGGCGGTGAGCCGCTCATGGGCCGTAGCCGGTTCGCGTTTGCCGGAAAACGGCATGAAACGCCTGCCGGTGGCAGGATAAAGGCCGAGGACATAGAGATCGATTTCATACCGGAAGGCGATGCAGAAAAGCAGAGTTCAGGAAATAAAGAGCGCCGGCCAAAGAGGAGCAGCGAGATCTCGTATGAAGAGCGGAAAGGCACACGGCGATCCCGTTGAATATACAGCTCTGGCGGAAGGGATCGGCACCGGAGGATTTTGGGGATAAGCCGGAAACCTTTGTTCAGAGAGTAAACCGGTACTCTCCTTTGGGTACGGTGATCTCGAACCGGGCGCCTTTCCCTGGTTCACCGGTCTCCGCGATCGTAATACCGGTTATCGCAAGGATCTCACGCGACAGGAAGAGCCCGAACCCTGTGTTCTTCCCGAAACCTTTCTCGAACAGGCGTGTCTTGTCCTGAGGGGAGATCCCTGCCCCGTCGTCCTCAAAGACGATCTTCAGCCCTTTTTTTGTCACCTGCGAAGAGAGCCGGATCGTTGTCAGCGATTCGCCGCCATACCGCAGCGCGTTGTCAACAAGGTTATAAAATACCTTCTCAAAGAGGGGGTCTGCAAACACCTCGATATCTGTCCGGTCCGTTTCAAACCGGATGCGTTGGGCCGGGAGGGATACCTTAACTCTCTGGATGACGGCCCAGACATCGTGCCATACCGGTGCCTTGACGCCAAGGTCCTGGTAATCCCGGGTGAATATGATCTGCCGGTGGATCGTGTCGGCGACACTGTCCTCTTTCCTGATGAACTCTTTTATGACGGGATCGTCCGTCTTCCTCGCAGCGAGATCCAAGTAACCCCGGAGAACGATGAGCTGGTTGACGATATCGTGCCGGGTGATGCTTGAGAGCAGGTGCAGTTTTTTGTTGATCTTCCGGAGCGCCTCCTCGGACCTCCCCCGGCGGATATCCGCATACAGCCAGGCAAAGAACAGGGTGAGAGCGATGGCGACGCTGATGAAAAAGACATAGAGCGAGATCGTAAGATGGGTTGCAGCACCGGTCGCTTCGAGAATCTCCGGAAGCGGCGTGGAGAGGCCGATCGTCCATGTGTAGTTATTCACCCGGACCGGTGTCCATGCTGCAATCTCCTCCCCTTTCTCCGGGAGCCAGATGTAATACCCCACCCCTTCCCGGCCGTATGTTACGTCCTCCGTCATCTCCTCGTAGTGGCTCGCCCCGGCTGCCTTCTGGATGGCAAAGATCTGGGCCATGCTCTTCCCGCGGTATTCGTCCGGGAAATCCGAACTTAAGTCAAAGACGACATGGTCCGGGGCGTAGATCCAGGCGTCACCGTTTTTGAGGAGGTGGATCGGCTCTATGAATTTTTTGAATACTTCCTGCTCGATATTCCCAATATCCGTTCTTCCCAGCACAACGGTCTGGACACAGACATATTCGCGTATGCTGACGGCCGCTTCGCGGACGATCTCGAGTTCCGTCTGCTGGTACGAAGAGATCGCGGTCTTCGTTATAGCCTGGTTCTGGCCGACAATGAAAAAGATCCCCAGCGCGATCAGGAGAAAGAACGTCGATGCAAGCAGGATGTGATGTACTCGTACCCCCCGCCAGACCGGTCGGTGGAGCAGATCATCATTTCCAGGAGGGGGGGCACTGCCCGGTCCTGCCGCAGGATTTTGCATAGAGTACCAGAATAAAACAATACTGCAAGGTGTCAATTAATCTTATTGTTTCATTATTATAAGATGAACGAACGTGGTCACCTGACGTGCCGGGCTATTCGGCCCGGCACGGAAAAGAGAGGGATTAAGCCCTCTTTATGTTTTTTACAGATACGCTTCGTTTCTCAGGTCTCGCGGTACACGATGTCTCCCTCATGTACCCGCTGGTTCACCCTGATGCCGATGTCCTGCCCCCGCTCGGCCTCCATGATTCGCTGATGCTCAATCTCCATCGAACTCACGGTCTGGTGAAAGTCGTCGTGCGGCCCCTTGATATGGATCAAATCCCCATACGCGAGGTGCCCATCAAGGACGACAACGGCGACACTGACTTTCGGGTAGTAATGGGCCACTCTTCCAACCACGGTCTCCATCGTCAGCAACCTCCTGACATGAGACTAATACCGGATACAGGAAGATAAAGATTGTGTCCATTGCATACCTCTCGTCCCCCATGCCGCTCCCCCTGTTTTTTATTGGATCGGTTCAGGACAGATTCCCGCGGTATTGCACATCAGGCCCGGATCGTAATCGTCACGTACCTTTTTTTTCACGTGCAACCTTTCTGAGTATAGTATCAAAAGAGGGCATGGCAGGACCGGCAGGGAATATCCCACATTATGGATCTTGAAAAGTTTTTCAGAGATGAGGGAATCGACGTTTACGCTGCAGTCAGGACAGCGGATCTGCCGGAGGCTGACCGGGCAGATGCGCTGCAACTTGTGCCGGATGCGTTCGCTATCATTGTATTCGGAAAAGAGATCCCGGCAGAAATCTACACCCTCCCTCAAAAGGAAAGGACCCGGCATATGATCCGGATCGCAGAATCGCTTGATCGTACAGCCAGAACATTAGCAAACTGCCTGAATGCAGAAAATTTCCGTTCCGAACCGGTCCCCCTCTTCCTGCCCCTCCGTATTGTGGAAGACCGGGTGCAGGGAATTATCCGCCTGAAACAGATCGCTGCATGGGGCGGCCTTGGGACGATAGGCAAAAACACCCTCTTAATCTCGCCGCGGTACGGGACGCGGCTTGCGCTCAGCGGTGTGGTGACAAAAAAGGATACCGGTACATATGGCACCCCGCTTACTGCGGATTTATGCAGAACCTGCGGGCGGTGTGTTCAGGAATGCCCGGAAGGCGCGATCGGATTTGAAGGAGTCAACATGTTCAGGTGTAAAAACATCCGTCATGTGATACCGCCCCCACTTGTACCGGCAGTACTGTGGCTGCTGCGTCGCCGGCAGCTGCAGCAGATTCTGGCCCCTCTTGCATCATGGATCGCCCGGCATGCAACCATCAGTTGCAACCGTGCGTTACCGCATGTCCTTGGTTCGACAGCGCAGGACTTTTGGACCAGCATGATGCTTTTAAAAGGTCAAATAAGTGACAATTGATGTTTGGAATCTGCCATATTCTTTTTATAAACGTAAAAGAGATGGGGAAGTATCTGCTGGTACCGGCTCATGAAACGACAACTGCTTATCTTGTCCGGACTTGTCCTCCTGTCAGCCGGCCTTGGCGCGGCCGTACATTTCACAGGCGATCAATACGTTACAAGCGTTTTCTATACGTCGCTTATACTTACAGCCACGTACGTTATTTTCCCGGTCATGATCGGGACGTTTCTTGTCCGGCGTATCGCGGACTTAAAGACCAGGTACACTGCGAATAAAGCCGTTTCCGTACTCTCAATCGTCTTTTTAATCGTCCTCTGCCTTCGAATCTGGGTGGCCGATACATCGTCGCTCATTGTCTCGTACGGGATCATCGGGGCCGGCTTTTATGAAATCTTCCGTCAGCGTGCCTATAGAACTGGTATGCATAACACTGTTGTCTCATCCTGCAGAATACAGCAAAGATCCTGGCCCGCTGCACCTCTTATGAATACGGGCGGATGAACCGGAACAGGTGGACTTTTATCGCATCGTTAATCACGAAGAACAGGAGCGCATACCCCCAGACGACCAGGGCGAGGGTCCAGCCGAGGGGCGTCATGAAGAGCCCGTAGACAGCGATCAGAGTTGCGCCGACCTGCGTAATCTCGGTCATGCCAAAGAGGGCCAGCGAGGGAAGCGGCCGTTCCCAGAAGTGCTGCTGGCCGGTGCGGGCGAGGTAGAGTGTCATGTGGCCGGCGACGGCCAGCTTGAGGAAGATAAGGGTCTGGATGATACCGGGGTCGAGGTGGTAGTATTCCCGTGCTATCCAGAGCAGGATGAAACTTGAGACAACGCCCAGTGTGCCAAGGATGCTTGCGATGGTCAGGATCCGGTCCATCTGCCATCTCACCGGCTTTGCCGCCACCGGGGCATTGTCGTAGGCTATCATCATGATCGGGAGGTCGTTGAGTATCGCAAGGACCACGATCATGAGCGCTGTCACAGGGTAGAAGTTCAGAAGGACAATACAGAGGGTCAGAAAGATCAGCACCCGGACCGTTTCGGCGATACGGTAGACCGCGTAATTCTCCATCCGGCGGAAGATCGCCCTGCTCTGCTGTATGGCATCGATGATGACCGACAAACCCGGTTTTGTGAGCACGATGTCTGCGGCAGACTTTGCCGCGTCGGTCGCGCCCGCAACGGCGATCCCCGAATCCGCCTCGCGGAGCGCCGGCGCGTCATTCACGCCATCCCCTGTCATGCCGACTATGTGATCTCCGTCCTGCAGCACCCTGACGATATGGAACTTGTTCTCCGGAAAGACCTGCGCAAAACCGTCTGACCGTTCCAGCTGCTGCAGTGCATCTTTCCCGTCATGTGCAGCAAACTCCGACCGGGTTATTATTTTCGTCCCGAGGCCCACCTTGGAAGCGATCTCTTTTGCAATGGCGATGTGGTCTCCGGTAACCATCTTGACATTTACGCCAAGGCGCCCGGCCTCGGCAACCGTTGCTGCCGAATCCTCTCTGGGAGGGTCGAAGAGACCTATGATGCCAAGGTACTGCCACATGCCGGTACAATCCGTCCTTGCGACACCAAGAGCGCGGTAACCCTTCCCCGCGAACTCATCCCCCCACCTTCTCAGTGTCCGAAGACGGGCATCGTCGGTTTTTACAATCTGCGCTATTGCCTGCGGCGCTCCTTTTGCGACCTCAAACGATCGTCCGGAACTGTCCTTCACGACAGCTTTTGAGTATTTCGAGACCGGGTCGAACGGGACGAAATCGAGAGTTTCAAATGAGGGGGCCTGCAGTGCCTTCCGGAGTACGTCATACCGTACAAGGATTGCCGAGTCGATCGGGTCGTTGCTCTCGATGCGGGAGGCAAGTGCACCCGCCGTTATGACATCATCATCAGAAAAACCGTCAAAAGCACGGATATCCCCTATGCTTATTGCATTCTGTGTAATCGTTCCGGTCTTGTCCGAACAGAGAATATCCATCCCGGCCATCTCCTCGATTGAGGTGAGCCGGCTTACGATCGCCTCTTTCTTTGAGAGCGCAATTGCACCTACGGCAAGCGTAACGGTGAGGACGGCAGGGAGTGCAGCCGGAATTGCAGCGACAACGAGCACGAGCGCGAACTGGAGAGTCTCGATGAGCGGGTCGGAGCGCAGGAAAGAGACGGCATATACGAGGCTTACGAGCACGACGGCGAGGATGATTAAGTAGTTGCCAATCCTGATTACCGCCTGCTGGAAATGGCTGCGGGAAGGTTTCTGCTGCAGCAGGCGGGTGGTTTTGCCAAAGAACGTGGCCGGTCCCGTCGCAGTCACCGTCGCGTCCATCTCCCCCTGCCGGATGATGGATCCCGAAAACGCCTTATCCCCCGTTTTCTTTTCGACAGGGAGCGATTCGCCGGTCAGGGCCGATTCGTCGAGGAGGAGATAGCTTCCTTTCGTCAGTTCAATGTCGGCTGGCACGATGTCCCCGAGTCTTACATGGATGGTGTCGGTCGGGACAAGTTCGCGTGCAGGGAGGACCTGCCATGACCCGTTCCTCAGCACGCGGGCATTGGGGGCAAGGTGCCGTTTTAAAAGTTCGATGGAATTCTCGGCTTTCCGCTCCTGGTAAAAACCGACGACCGCATTGATTATCAAGAGGAGAAGGATGACGGAAAAATCCTCCCAGTGATTGATGACAGCCGACAGGACGGCAGCTATCTCGATCATCCATGGGATCGGTCCCCAGAAATATGACAGGAATTTCAGGAAGGGGTGCTTCTTTTTTTCCTCGATTTCATTGAACCCGAACTTTTTGCGCAGTTCCCCGACCTGCGGATCCGACAGTCCGGCAGGAGACCCGGTTCCTGCCCGCCCGGATGTTTCCACGGTCCTGTCTCCTGCCCGGTCGATCATTTTTCTGGTCCTTTCCTGAGGGATAATGGAACGATTTTTTTGTATATCCCGCCAGTCCTATTTATTGTTCCGATGAGCGTCAATGGGTAATAAGTCATTATCAACTGCAATCCTGCCATCGTAATATTCAGGCAGGTCGATTACGGAAGGAAGAACAGGTATGGCAGAGCCGGATACCGGCATGGATCAAAAAACGGCAAAAAGGAGGACAGCCAAATAATCAGCAGGTGTAGGACGTTTGCCCGTAGCTCAGGACTGCCTCCAGTGCGGGAAGTGCTGCGAGAAATGGGGATGGGACCAGAAAGGGGTGATCGAAGATATAGTCCCATGGATCCTCGAAGGCCGGAAAGACATCCTCCGGCACGTGGGGATCCGGTTTACGGACGGTACGAGGGCAACCGGGCGCGACCTTTCCATGGATGACCTCCCCCGGATCGCCCGCATAGACTACTGGGTCTCACCGGAAGGAAAGAAGTTACGGCACTGTCCGTTCTTTTTCAGGGCTGATGACGGAAAAGCGTATTGCAGGATCCATGGCGCAAAGCCGGCGGTCTGCGTAAGTTTCACGCCGTGGAACGAGAAGATCCGCGACTATGCGTTGTACTGCCCGGCGTGCCGGGACACTGCGCCGTGACTACCCATTTCAGGCAATTATTCAATTCAAGCCACGACGGTGGAGGATAAATGTAAAACTGACATGCCGGTATTTCCCTCACCGTTTAATGGGAAAGACCCGGCTCTTTTTTGAAAAAGGTGATTACATATCTGATTTTTTGATACATTTACGATAACCGTGATCTCTTGAATGGCATCTATCTTCCATCGCATCCATACCTCCGTGATGAGAATCCCCGCCCAGCGCGGCGCCTTTGAAACTCTAATGAGTTTCTCGGATTCGTGGTCTGATGACAAGTCAACCTTCGAAGGCTGATGCATTCTCGAATCAGCCTTTCTGATGAACGGCCGATACTCGTCGGGCCGCGCGGCGGGCAGATACATAAACCCTTGAACCGTCACCACGATACGGCGTGTCGCATGGTCTTCCTTCCGGCCTTGTACAGCTCGAACCAGAGGATGCTTGCCGCTCCGGCCCAGATGCAGAGCAGAAGGTCGGGCAGGGTGAGGGGGCCAAAGCGGAACAGTTCCCGGAGCGCCGGGATATACAGGATAAGGAAGAGACAGACGAGCGAACCGGCAAAGACCCAGTGCAGCGCCCGGTTGTACGAGCGGATAGTCGTTACGATCGTCTCCGACCATGAACGGTTTGTCAGGATCAGGCAGAGGTTGGCAATGACAATCGTCGTGAAGGTAAGCGCCCTCACCTTGTCATCCGCAAAATTACGGGCGCAGGCGATAAAGTAGATGGCGAGCACGACCGCAAGCACGACAAATCCCTGCAGGAGGCTTAAGAGGAGAGTCCTTCTGGTAAAGAGCCCCTCGTCTTTCTTCCGTGGCGGGCGGTCCATGATGCCCTGCTCCTCCTTCTCTGCCTCGAAGACGATTGAGCAGGCGGGATCGATGATCAGTTCCAGGAAAACGACATGGACCGGGAGGAGCACAAGGGGCATGTTGAACAGGACCGGGACTAAGGATATGCCGGCTATCGGGACGTGGACGGAGAAGATATACGCCATCGCCTTTTTTAAGTTGTCGAAGATCCGCCTGCCCAGCCGTACTGCGGAAACTATCGACGTGAAATTGTCATCGAGGAGGACAAGCGACGAGGCCTCGCGGGCGACGTCGGTCCCCCGTCCACCCATGGCAATACCGATATCCGCGGCCTTCAGCGCGGGGGCATCGTTCACCCCGTCACCCGTCATCGCAACGACCTCGCCGTTCTCCTGGAGGGCCTGCACGATCCGGAGTTTCTGCTCGGGAACGACTCGTGCAAATACGGTTACGGAATGTATCTTCTGCCGGAGAGCTGCATCGTCCATGGCATCGAGCTCGGGACCGGTGATGCACCGGTTGCCGTCCGGAAGGCCGATCTCCCTGGCAATCTTTCCCGCAGTGAGCGGGTAGTCCCCGGTGATCATGATGACCCGGATGCCCGCAGTACGGCATTCATGGATAGCATTGCCGACCTGTGGCCGGACCGGGTCGGCAAACCCGACTAGGCCAGAGAATTCGAATGCGAAATCGTGCTGTTCCTCGGGTAGGCCGGTGATCCGGAACGAAGCCTTTGCAACGCCGAGCACCCGGAGGCCTTCTGCAGCGATGAGGTCGACGGATTCTGACAAATCCTCAAGGGCGGCAGCATCGAGGTGACAGAGATCCGCGATCGCTTCCGGCGCTCCCTTTGCCGCAATCACGTACCGGTCGCCGTCCGGGGAACGCCAGACATTGGACATGGCGAGGAGCTGGGGGGAGAGGGGGTACTCCTGCACGAGGCTCCAGTTCGCATGGATGTGCTCGGTCTTCCCGAAATCCCCGTCCCTGAGCCGGAGGAGGGCTTTCTCCATCGGGTCGAACGGGTCCTTCTTGCAGGCAAGGATGGCATATTCCGCGACCTCGTGGCAACTGTCGGGGACGGTATTTGCCGATCCCATGTCATGGCGGCAGGCCAGCCCTTTTGCCATCAGCATCGCAACAGACATCCGGTTCTCGGTCAATGTTCCTGTCTTGTCAACGCAGAGCACGGTTGCGGAGCCGAGCGTCTCGATCGCCGGGATCTGGCGGGTGAGTACGTTCTGCCGGGAGATCCGCCATGCGCCAAGGGCCAGAAAAACAGTGAGCACGACCGGGAACTCCTCCGGCAGGATTGCCATTGCGAGCGTGATGCCGGCGAGGAATCCCTCGATCCAATCAAGCCGGGTCATCCCGTATACGATGACAATGACGGCGCACAACGAGATGCCTGCCAGCGCAACCGTCCGGACGATCCGGTCGATGTCCTGCTTCAGCCGCGTCTCTCCGCGTTCGACCGCCCGCAGGACTTTCCCTATCTTCCCCATCTCGGTTACTGCACCGGTTGCCGTGATCAGCGCAAGGCCCTGGCCCTGCGTAACAAGCGTTCCCGAATACACGAAGGGAAGGTCGTCCCCGCCCGGCCGCCCTGCAGGAATGCCTGCCCTTCCCGCCGTTTTCCGAACCGGGACGGATTCGCCGGTGAGCAGCGATTCATCGACCGAGATGTTGTTTGTAATAAGCAGCGTCCCGTCGGCCGGCACCCGGTCGCCTTCGGAGAGGATGACCGAATCGCCGGATACGATCTCCCGGCCGGGGATCCGCTTCTGCAGGCCGCTCCGGATGACGAGCGCCCGGGGACTGGCGAGGTTTTTGAGCGCTTCGAGCGCCCGCTCAGTCCTGCGTTCCTGGTAAACTGTAATCCCGATGATGACAATGACGAAGCTTAACAGCATCATCCCTTCGGTGATATCGCCAAGGAGGAAATAAAGAAGCACTCCTGCAACGAGCAGGATGAACATCGGCTCGTGGATTACTTCTATGACAATATGCAAAAGTCCCCTTCTTTTTGCGACGGGCAGTTCGTTAAACCCGTCGCGCCGGAGCCGCTCTTCTGCCTCCTGTTCAGAAAGGCCTGTAACGGAACTGATATCAGGGAACGGCATTATCCTGTCTCCATACAGGACGTGATTCGTATTGAATCATTCCAAATGGATGCAGCCGGCCCTTAAGACGGAGAATATCTGAAAACAGCAACGGCAGAAGGACGGCGCCGGACTTGTTCCCCGTAATCATTCTTCAGGATCTTTCCTGCACAGGGACACGCGGGCGGTAAAGTCCTGGGATGCAAGGTTCTCGGCAGCGGGGAAGTCCAGCAGTTCCTTTACCCGGTCAAGTTCAGCAGCACTGGCCGGACGCACCCAGTCCTCCGTGCCCGGCCGGTCGAGCGTGTTCAGCTGGACGCGGTCAGGGCGGATCTCAAAAATGATCTTCCGGAGGCCGGAGAGTTCCGCATCAGACGTGTTGAGGCCGGGGACGATGAAGACCTCGAGCCAGATCTCGCCGGTATATTCCTTCCGGAACCGGACGAGGCCCTCAAGGATGTTGTGTAAGGATATGCCGGGGGCGGGGCGGTGGATCTTCCGGAACGTCTCCTCATTAATGGAAGACACTGTAGGGAGCACGACATCTGCGGAGAGCAGGTCCCTGCGCACGCCAGGATTGTCCAGCAGGCTCCCGTTTGTCAGCACCGCGACACGGTATGCCGGGAACCGGTCCTTTAAGAAACGAATGACAGTTCCAATCGAGAGGGAGAGTGTTGGCTCCCCGGAACCCGAGAAGGTGACAAAGTCAACGGGGGGCGACCGGGACAGGTAGTCTTCGAGTTCGGAAAGGACTTCCTGCACCGGGAAAAAATCCCTGCGGCCGGCCGTTATATCCGCCGTCGTCCCGCACTCGCAGTACACGCAGTTAAAGGTGCAGATACCGGACGGGACAAGGTCGATGCCCAGCGAGCGCTTAAGCCTGCGGGATCGTACCGGGCCAAACAGGTGCGCATAATGCATGACATGCCGGTTTTCGTCGTTGGTGATGATAAAATCGCTGAATAGCACCGGTATGCATCAGCATGGTGCGGGGTGGATAATGGCGGAACTTCCATCCGTGCCCGGATGCGGGGACATACGTGTCCGCAGCGGTGAAATATCGTATTTCAGGACGGGCCGCCCCTGCAGGATGAAGAGTACATCTCCTCGTTCCTGCGGATTTCGGGAAGTCCCACCAGCCTGTTGAACTCGTCAAAGAGGATCATGCGGTCGGCGAGTGCAGCAGACGATCCATTCCTATGCAGCTCGTTAAAAAGTTCCTGGACCGCTTTGGCGATCACATACGTGCACGAGGTGGCATCGGCAACGACGGAATACCCGATCTCTTCGAGTTCCTTTGCGGAGAGGTGCGGGGTCTTCCCGCCAGGCAGCATGTTTGCAAACATGGGGCATTTCACCTCGGTGCAGATCCGCTTCATCTGCGTAACCGATTCGGGGGCCTCGACAAAGAGGAGGTCGGCCCCTGCATCGCGGTACAGGCCGGCGCGGTACAAAGCATCGTCGATGCCATTGACGGCAATCGCATCGGTGCGGGCCATGATGACAAGATCGGGATCCTTTTTTGCATCCACGGCGGCCCGGATCTTTGCGACCATCTCTTCTGCCGCAATCACCTGTTTTCCCTCCATGTGCCCGCAGCGCTTGGGAAAGACCTGGTCCTCGATGAAGATGCCTGCCGCCCCGGCCTTCTCGAGCAGTTCAATGGTCCGTATCACGTTGGTTATGTTCCCGTGGCCGGTGTCCCCGTCGGCAAAGACCGGGATAGAAACCGCGTCTGCGATCCGGGCCGTGCAGTCAGCCATCTCGGTAAGCGTCAGCAGGGAGACGTCGGGTTTTCCAAGGTACGCAGCCGAATTTGCGTACCCGGCGGAAAAGATCGCTTTTATCCCGGCCTGTTCTGCTATCTTCGCGCAGAGCGGGTCGTGGACAACCGGGATTACAAGGATCTCCGGATCGAGGATCATCTTTCTAAGTAGCGTTGTTTTTCTCATGGATGCTCCTGAAAGTAACGTGAGGGCGGCAGCATATGTGTAATTTTCGCGTTGCTGAATACCGAGTAATCACAAAGCTGATCGGGCTGTGAATCTTAAAATATGGCTGTGCAGAAATCACGTATCCCATGATCTATTGAAATTTTTTAGCACGGATTTCCACTGGTATCGCAGCTGGGGGTTGCCACAGTGGCGGGGGCGAAAAACCCGAAGATGTCCTTATGGACACCTTCTCAAGCCTGCCATTCTGATGAATGGCAGTCACCCCCTAGAACGTTATGAAAAATGATAATTACCGAATCTAAAAGCAACAATATCAAACCATAAATATGCCCGGGTCAGATTACTGCCCATGAGGGAAGAGAAGAACCGGGTCCGGCAGCAGATGCGGAATAACCGTGAGGCCTTGTCCCCGGGGGAGCGGCTGGAGAAGAGCAGAAAGATCTGCCGGCATGTCATGAACATAATCAGAAACGGCGAGACCGTGCTCGTCTACTCCGCAAAGGAGCTGGAGGCCAATACCACCCCTATCATGACGTCCCTTCTTGCAAAGGGGAACCCGGTCGTCGTCCCGATCATCGTGAAGGCAGATGTCAGCCTCCGGCTCTCGTACATACGGGACCTCTCTGTCCTTGTCCCGAGCACGTTCAACGTCCCGGAGCCGATAGGAAACGAGATCCCGGCCGATCCGAAAGACATCCGCACCATCATCCTCCCGATGCTCGGGTTCGACCGGAAGGGCGGGAGGCTCGGGTACGGTGCCGGCTACTATGACCGGTTCCTTGCAAGAAATCCGCAGATCCGGAAGATCGGGATCGCGTTTGCATGCCAGGAAGCGGAGAGGGTTCCGGTCGATGAGAACGACATCCACATGAACTGCATCATCACCGAGGAGGGGATCGTCTACTCTGACGGGACGTGCTGAAAGGCCATGGAAACAGAAGGTACGGTAATCCTTGACACATTTGCGGAAGCGTTCCCGGTCTGGATATCGCGGGTCATCGTCACCGGCGAGCGGGAGTGGGCGTACCGGGCGGCGGTTTCGGCTACCGGGTTTGCAACCTCTCGCATCGGCTGCCCCTGCGAGGCAGGGATCGAGCGGGAGCTTGCGCAGAGAGAGACGCCGGACGGCCGTGCCGGTTATTCCATTCTTATCTGCGGCGAGAAGAAGCAGATGAAGCAGCATATCGCGGCCCGGATCTCCCAGTGCGTGCTGCCCGTGCCCACCGTCTCGGCATTTGACGGCCTTCCGGATGCAAAAGACCGGTTCTATATCCGGATGCACTATTTCGGCGACGGGTATGAGGAAAAGTGCATTGTTGGTGGTCGCCGGTGCTGGAAGATCCCGGTGATGCAGGGGGAGTATGCCGGCGAGGAGCGGTTCGGGACAGTCAAAGGGGTAGCCGGGGGGAACTTCCTTGTCATGGGAAAGGACCAGCCGTCGGCGCTTTCAGCTGCTACAGCCGGCGCCGCTGCAATCGCGGGAAGGGAGGGCGTGATCACAAGTTTCCCGGGCGGGGTTGTCGCCTCCGGATCAAAAGTGGGATCCAAAAATTACCGGTTCCCGATGCCGGCGAGCACGAACCATCCGTTCTGCCCGACGCTTCGGGGAAAAATCCCCGATTCGGAGGTCCCTGATGGCGTCGGTTCGATCTATGAAGTCGTGATCAACGGGATCGATGAGAAGGCAGTGAAAGCTGCGATGAAGGCGGGCATCGTTGCCGCGGCAGGGACCGGTAAGGCGCTCTATATCGGAGCCTCGAACTTTAACGGGAAGCTGGGGCAGTACCGGTTGTCGCTGCATAACCTGTTTTGCTGACCGGTCCATCATTTCAGCAGGCGCGCGTTTTTGTCCTGCACCTTTTTACGATTGTCCATGAAATAAGGATAAGAATCAGGAGGTCAATAAGACCAAAAAGAAGCGGGTAGCAACCAGCCGGTAAAAAAATCATTTGTTAATATGCACGACTTTAGCCGGGGGAAAGCCGTTGAAGAATGTGGACGAGGCGATCGTGTATGCCCCCATGTTCTCGGAATAGGTAAGATCGCCAATCTCCAGATCAGGGAGTTCCGCCGAGAGGGTGACCGTGTCAAATGCATCGCAGGTCGGACCGAAGACGGCCGAGATCTTCTTCTCACCCTCTTTGAACGCGTGCACCGGGTAGTTGACATGGTCGAAGACCTGCCCGGAATACGTGTGGTAGACCCCGTCGTTAATGTAATAGCAGGGCTTCCCGTCCCGGAACGCCTTTCCGATCACCTTTGCAACAAGCGTGCAGCTGTTGGCGACAAGGAACCTTCCCGGCTCCGCGAGGATCTGGGTGTCCGGCGGGAACAGGCGCTTGATCTCGGCGTTCAGTTTCCGTGCAAGGGTCCGGATTGACTTGACACCGGTGTGGTACCTGACGGGAAAACCGCCGCCGATATCGAGGATCTTGATCCGCTGCCCGGTCCGGGACTCGGCCTCCTTTATGATATTTGCCGAGATCTCAAGCGCCTGCATGTAGTTCTCGAAGTTCGTGCACTGGCTCCCGACATGGAAACTTAAGCCTTCCACGACGAGCCCCTTCTCAAATGCGCTGATGATTAAGTCGACCGCTTCGCCGGGGTGAGCCCCGAACTTGGAGGAGAGCTCGACGACGGATCCCGTATTGGGCACCCGAAGGCGGAGCACGAGTCCTGCGTGCGGAGCGTGCTCCTTAATCTTTGCGAGTTCGTAGCTGTTGTCGAAAGTAACGAGCGGCTTGTACTTGTCGAGTGCTTCCAAGGTCTCGACGGGTTTAATGGTGTTTGCATAAATGATCTTGTCCCAGATCCAGTCCTGTCGCTCCTTCTCGGGCATGTCCCTGATATTTTCCCATACGATCATGAACTCGGGCATGGAGGCGACATCGAAGCTGCTGCCCATCGCGTACAGGGTCTTTACAATTTCGGGGATGGAGTTTGCCTTTACCGCGTAATAGACCTGGACCGAGGGCATCAGCCCGCAGAATGTCCGGTAGTTCTCCCGGATCTTCTCGTGGTCGACAACAAAGATGGGAGTCCCGTGCTCTTTTGCGAGTCTTTCGAGCAGATCCTTTCTGGCCCTGCTCAGGCCTGTGTGCTCGGAATCATGCCCGCTCTTCTGCATCTCCTCTTCCGGCTTTGCCATTACATGAAGATTCGTTACAGAAATAAGAATTTTTGTAAAACTACTGTACGAAGAGGAAGTTTTTGAACTGCCAGACATCTTCCCGGTCGCAGTCGTTCTCCGGGCTCTCCTTGAAATAGATGGCCCGGTTCTGCAGGGGTGTCCAGTCGCAGGGGGCGGACACGAACTCGCCGAGGTACGGCTTTGCGATATCCAGCACGAACTCGTGGGGGATATCGTCAGGGAGGCAGAAGCCTTTCTTCGGGTTCTTTATCATCCACATGACAGCTGTAACGACCCCGAGCGCGACCTGGATGGTCGTTGCGTTCTGGCCCGGTACAAACTTGCTTGCGTCCTCGATCGAGAGGATGCTCCCCGTCCACCATGACTTGTAGGGGTGGCCCATCAGCAGCGCTCCTAACATGTCGGTCCCAGCGATGATCTCACGGTCGTTCATGATCCGGACTTTCGGCTGCAGCTCGTAGTTCCTGCCCCGGAGCTCGTGGAGCGACGCGATCGTAGCGTCGCAGGGCATGTACGCGTAGTGGACGGTCGGGCGGTAGACGGCTTTCCCCTCCTTCCAGACCGTCCAGCGGTCGGAGATGCCGAACGCCTCGCCGTGCCGGATGACCATTCCCACGATCTCGTAGGGCGGGACATAGGACCTGACCCATGTGTTGATCCCCATCTGCGCGAGGATGATCTGGTTCTTGTTCCCGACCGGAGGGATGTGCGCGTTATAGGGTAGTTCCTTCTCGTGCGTCCCCCAGCCGAGCTCGGCGGGCGCCGTCCCCTCCTCGCGCAGCCCTTCGATGGACCATGTGCCGACGAACTCATCGACCTGCTTGGGCACGCGCGAGATCTGGGTGTCGCGCTCCGAGCAGTGGATGACCTTTACGCCGGTCTCCATTGCTATCTCGCCGAACTTCTGCCCCTTGATCAGCGCCTTCATCCGCTCCGGATCCTTAACAAGCCCGTCCTCGATCATCTTGTTCGCGATATCCAAAAGCCCCTGCCGGGCGAAGTGCGAGATGAGCCCCGGGTTCGCGCCGTGGTCGACAACGCAGGTCGTTGCGCCCTTCCAGTCTTTCGTGAGATCGGCCAGTTTCATCTGCCGGAAGTACAGCGATTTCTCGTACGGGCTTGCAGTGAACCGTTCGCTGTAGGAGTCCCAGACCTCGACGGACGTGTTAACGTACAGCACGTTATGGTCATGGCACCACTTTACTATGGCGCAGCAGTCGATATTCCATGCAAGGTCGATTAAAAGCCCGCCGGGCGAGAGGTATTCTGAGAGGATTGAGTCGAGGTTCTCCGGCGTAACCTTCCGCTTGAAAAACCTGAGTCCCTGGCTCGTCCATGCCCGGAGCTCCCGCGCCTTCTCCTCGAAATCGATGATCGTGATGTTCTCGTACGGGATGTCCACGTGGTTGACGAGTATGGGGAGCGTGCACTTGGACACGGCGCCATAGCCGATGATTAAGACCTTGTTATTGAACTGCACAAAAACCTCTCCATAACCGTATATTTTTTTGCACGGTTTCCTGTTCAATGTTGTCATCAGTTGTCCGGTACCGTACATGCCGGAAATCACGGACCATGCAGGTCTCTTGCAGCACTGTGCCGGGACGGAAGGGTAAATGTTCATGCACATCGCGCACCGAAATGCAAAACGTTTTCATATCCAAGGACAGAGTTTCACGGTTACCGGAAAATCCAGTATGCCCGCACCGGATAGCCGGTTATGGCATCCCAAAACGACGCGTCCCGCCCGGCCGGAGAGGATAAGTGCATGATCGCTATTACCGTTCTTGTAGTGCTCTGCCTGGTCTCTGCAATCATCACATACAGCCTCGGGGTGTACGTCTTTTCCCGGAACCCGAGATCACCGGTCAACCTCCTGTTCTTTGCAACGATGATTGCCGGCGCCTACTGGGCGTTCGGCGAATTCATGATCTGGCAAACGGGTACCGAGGAATGGGTCAGGTTCTGGCTGAAGGCAAGCGCGTTCTGGCCGCTTGCGGTTGCCTTCAGCTTCCACTTCGTGCTCGCGTTCACGGATCACCCCTTCGCACGGAAGAAGAACCTTCCGTATCTCATCCTCCTCGTATACCTCCCATGTGCAGCAATCGCTCTTGCCGAAATCATTAGCGATTCGATATATGTGGTCGTATCCCCCAGCGGGGGCGCGTTTACATACCTGCCGGTCAAGGACAGCCCGGCGTACCTTGCGATGGCTGCGTTCATCGTTGCGCTGATGCTGGTCTCGATCCATGTCGGCGTCGTCTCATACACGCGTGCAAAAGAGGAGAAACTCCGTCTCCAGAACGGCCTTGTCACGGCCGGAATCCTCGTGCTGGTCGGATTCGGCTCCCTTTCCGGCTTAATCCTTCCGGCGTGCGGGATATTCCTGCCTAACTTCGTCTTTGTCGGGATTATCATCTTCTCCTATATCATCACGTACGCAATCATAAGGCACGACCTCTTCACGCTGAGCCCGCAGAAGGCCGTATCGGACATCCTCCGGACGATGCCGGACGGGCTCGTGCTCATCGACAAGGAAGACCGGATCGTCTCCGCTAATGCAGCGGCAGCGGCGATATTCGGGACAGGTGAGACGGATCTTTGCGGGAAGGTTGCAGGTGCTGTTATCCCTGAACCGGCTTACACATCCCTACGGTCGTCGGTCCTGGCACAAGGGGCGGTCTCGGACATGGAGGCCGTGCTGGACATTAATGGTCACGCGGTCGTGAGCATCGCCGCATCGCTCGTAAAGGATCCCGATGGCGGTCCGGCGGGATTTGTCCTGATCGCCCGTGACATCACCGCCCGCAAGGCGCAGGAAAAAGCCCTCAGCATCGCCAACGAGAAGATCTCGCTCTTAAGCAAGCTAACCCGTCACGATATCAGCAACCTTGTAACCGCGCTCGGCAACTACCTCTCCCTACTCCGCGAGGAGACCGTCGATGGTAAGACCCGCAGCCAGTACATCGCCTTGTGCCAGGACCTTGTCGAGAAGATAACCCGGCACCTCCGGTTCTCCCGCGAGTACCAGCAGATCGGCGTGCACGAGCCTGCCTGGCAGTCCTTGACAGAAATGGTCGACCTTGCCGTGGGCAACCTCGCGCACGAAGGGGTGGAGATAACCTCCCGCGTCGCCCCGGTGGAGATTCATGCCGACCCCCTCTCCTACAAGGTGATCTACAACCTCTTCGAGAACGCGCTCCACCACGGGGGCTCTGTCTCGCAGATCCGGATCTCGTCGGCCGGGCAGGTAGACGGATCGCTCCTTGTCGTCGTCGAGGACAATGGCGTTGGTATCAGGGATGAGGAGAAGGAGCAGATCTTCCGCCGCGGGTACGGGAAGCACACCGGCCTTGGACTCACGCTCTCCCGCGAGGTCCTGTCGGTTACCGGCATCACGATTGCCGAGACCGGGACGCACGGCCGCGGCGCCCGGTTCGAGATCCGGATCCCTCCTGCGGCATGGAGGTACCCTGCCGGCAGGAGCCCTGCCCTGCAGTCGGGGGACTAGATGGTTCATAGCCACAGGTTACTTAATTCATCATAATCGACAGTACTATGGTGACTTTATGTCCAAACGGGCAGTTGACCTTGTCTTTTCAGCGACCTATGCCTTGACCGACCTGCGCATGATCCTCCGGGAGACGGCGCCGTCCCACGATCTGGACCCGGCCCGGCGGGAGCAGGCGCAGCGGCTGCTGGATAACCTTGAAAAGCAGGTCGCGTCGCTCCGGCAGGAGATGCTGAAATGAGGTGTGCCGCGGCGATCGAGGCGCGGCAGGTCAACGAGCTTGCCATCAACGTTGACCCGATCCAGGCCGGCGGGCGCCTGACCGCCGACGCGATGAAGGCGGTGATCGCGTACGGGGACGGGTACTCGGTCTGCGACAACTGCCGGAAGCCGAACCGGCTCGATTACATCGCAAAGCCCCCGATCGCCGGGTTCCATAAGGATCTCGCCGCGTGGCTGAACATGGATGCGGTCCGGACAGTGCCGGGCGCCCGGCGGGCCTTCCAGGCGGTCGCGCAGACCTATGTTACGAAGGGCGACCCCGTCCTTTTGACCTCGCTCTCGCATTACACGGAGTTCCTCGCGGTCGAGGAGGCCGGTGGAATTGTCCGCGAGATACCGGCAAACCCGGAAAATATTGTCACACCCGATGCCGCGGCAGCGAAGGCCGAGGAGGTGAAGCGTGATTGCGGCAGGGCGCCGGTCCTTGCGATCATCGACCATGTAGATTACCAGTACGGCAACATGCACGACGTAAAAGCGATTGCAAAGGTGCTGCACCAGTACGACATCCCGGTGCTGTATAACGGTGCGTATACCGTGGGCATCCTGCCGGTCGACGGGAAGGCGCTCGGCGTAGATTTCGTGGCAGGCTCGGGGCACAAGAGCATGGCGGCACCCGCGCCGTCCGGCGTGCTTGCCGCGACTGCCGAGCGGGAGAAGGAGGTGTTCCGGACGACCTCGATCTTCGGCGACGTGACGGGACGGAAGTTCGGGATCAAGGAGCCGGCGATGATGGGCTGCACGCTGATGGGCGCAACGCTCATCGGCCTGATGGCATCGTTCCCCCGCGTGAAGGAGCGCGTGAAACATTTCGACCGTGAACTTGCGAACAACAAGATCGTCCTTGACGCCCTCCTCTCGGTCACGGGCACCCGCGTGCTGTCGGAGATGCCGCGGAAGCACACGCTGACACGGGTCGACACGACACAATCGTTCGACAAGGTTGCGCAGGTTCACAAAAAGAAAGGGTTCTTCTTCTCCTCGGCACTCGAGGAAAAAGGAATCGTCGGGATCATCCCCGGCGCGAGCCGGGTCTGGAAGTTCAACACGTACGGGACGACGGAAGCGCAGGCGAAGTACCTTGCGCAGGCCTTCGTTGATATCGCACGTGAGAACAATCTTCCCGTAACCTGATCTTTTTTGATCCCCAAAGTTTTTGACCCTCATTTCAAACCGAAAGAGCATCGATGCTTACGGCACAGAATCATTGTCAGCGGGATCTGGCATATTCGAGAAGTACGAGCAGGAGAAGAGGGTGGATGATCGGACTTTTGAGAAGGAGATCGAGCTGCTGCAGGTGAAGCTTGGAGCGCTGCAGCGCTCGCTGCGGGATCATAACGTCCTGATCATGATAAAGTCAGCAGAACATTTAGTAGTATACAGAGGCTCTTGAAGGACGACGGGAAATTTTTTATCATAGAAAGCCATCCATTTTTTGGTCGGGTTCTTCGCGAAGTTCCATCTGAAACCGGAGAATTTTTTTGCGTACGGTCGCCTCATTATAAAATTGAGTATAAATTAAAAACAGATGTTCATCACTGGTTTACTCTTGATGAGATGACGAAGGCTACCAGTGAAAACGGACTGGCAGTGCTGCGGATTTATGAACCGGATCCAAGTCCTGAATTCAAAGAGAAAAATCCAAAAGGCTATTCATTCCGCTTGAAATACCCCGGTTTGATCGTGTATGAAATTTGTAAGGTAACCAGATAATTTTCCGTCATTAAATCATTCTCCTTCTGTTCAATCGTTTCACTGGCCCCGTGTGGGCTCGGCAACAGTATATGGAGATTCATCATTTGCATTCCCGCGGAAGCGGGGACTTTCGATGTATCGGATCTCACGTGCAGTGCTGTGCAGCTGCCTGTGCGGCTGCCACGCAACTTATGGTCTGGCCGGCGCCGCTGCACCGGAAATACGCGCCATCCGAGGTATGGTAGAATGCAGCCGTCGTATCGCCGTGGAGGCCGCTGTAGTAACATGTGCAGGACTGTATCTGGCAGCTGCCTGCGGTTATCCATCCCGAGCACTGCAGGTTGCTCTGCGCCGGGCAGCCGGTGCGGCTGTCCACCTGACCATCAGATATGATCACAGTACCGGGCGATGAGTAACCCGGGTAATTCGTATAGCATTTCCCGTCAGCGTAGTACGGGTATCCCTCCCTGCAGCAGTGGCCGGCGCTCGTATCGTAGACATAATACCCGAGGGCGCACTGGTGGCATTTTCCGTCATAGTAATGCGTATAACCCTCGGGACAGCAATGGCCTTTGCTTGTCGTGAACATATTATAGCCCTCGGAGCACACATGGCACGTGCCGTCGTAATAGAACGGGTACCCTTCCTTGCAGCAATGCCCTCCGCTCGTCGTATATTTTGCATAACCGGGGCTGCAGGAACTAAAAGCGGCCCCGCCAGTATTTCCAGAACTTCCGGAATAGCTCCCGTCCATCCCATCAAGACAACCGCTGAAGACTGCAACGACTATGAGTATTCCCGCCACCATCCAGAGAGCCCCGCGTACAATTTTCATCGTTCCTGCCCGCCTCGTACCCCCGGCTGCAAGCACCGGTCATTCATGCAGTCGTACCTTGTTGAGAATGAGTATCCAGGACTACATTAACATATAGGTTACCGGCGGATGACAGCCTGCACGGCTGATGAGAAAACGAGAAGGGCCGGCAATAGCGGGTACTTTCCCAGCTGCACAACCCGTACCGATATAAACAAGAGAGAAAAAGCGGCTTTATCTTGCATATAATCAAGTATTAATACATTTCCATCGTATGATGCATCATTTATGCTATCGGTCCTGTATGTCGATGATGAACCCGCCCTCCTCGAAGTTGGAAAAATGTTTCTCGAGTCCTCGGGGATGCTCAGGGTTGAGACAGTTCCTTCGGCAGAGAAGGCAATCGACATACTCAGGACAAAACCCGTTGACGGCATTGTCGCCGATTACCAGATGCCGGGCATGGACGGGATTGCCTTTTTGAAATACGTCCGGACGAATTACGGTTCCCTGCCCTATATCCTTTTTACCGGTAGGGGCAGGGAAGAGGTTGTGATCGAGGCCCTCAACAACGGTGCCGATTTCTACCTCCAGAAAGGAGGGGACCCGATCCCCCAGTTCGTGGAGCTGGAGCACAAGATCCGGCTCGCCATCGAACGGAGACGGACCGCAGACGAGCTACGGCAGTCACGCCAGCGCATGAACGACATCATCAACCACCTGCCGGATGCGACGCTGGCAATAGACATGAACGGGACGGTAATCGCGTGGAACCGCGCGATGGAAGAGATGACCGGCGTAAAAAAAGAAGAGATCGTAGGGACCGGTAACTATTCCTACGCAATCCCGTTTTACGGTGAACGCAGGCCGATTCTCCTCGACCTCGTCCTCAGGGACGATCCCGCAACAGAGAAAAAATACCCGTGGATTAACAGGATTGGAAAAACGCTGGTCTCGGAGATCTATATCCCGATCCTGTTTAAGGGAAGGGGTGCGCATCTCTGGTTCACCGCTTCCCCTCTCTACGATATCGAAGGCAACATCACCGGTGCCATCGAGTCCGTCCGGGACATCACCGACAGGAAAAGGGCTGAAGACGAACTGAGGGCGGCGTACGGGCAGATCGCGGCTTCGGAGGAGGAGCTGCGCGAGCAGTACGATGAACTGAAGAGACGGGAGGACTCGCTGCGGGAGAGCGAGGAGAAATACCGTACCCTGTTCAACGAGGCAGCGGATATCATCGTCATCCTGGACACGCAGGGATCGTTTCTTAACGCAAACAGGAGGTTTGAGGAGGAGAGCGGTCACCGCATTGATGAGATGCTCGGCAAAAATGTGCTGACAGCAGGGATCGTTACCATGCCGTCTGCCGCAAAGGTCTCGCTGGCCATGGGCCAGCTGCTCCTCGGGAAGAAACCTCCCCTCTTTGAAATAGACGGCATAACAAAGGACGGGACAATTATCCCTTACGAGATCAGGGCGTCCCCGATTATGAAAAACGGGAGCGTAGTCAGGCTCCAGGCAATCCTCCGGAACCTCACCGATCGCAAAAAAGCCGAAGACGCTGTCAGGGAGAACCAGAGAAGGCTTGAAGAGATCGTGCACGGTTCGCCCATTCCGCAGTTTGTTATCGATAAGGATCACCGGGTCATCAGCTGGAACCGGGCGCTCGAGGAGTACAGCGGGATAAAGGCGGAAGAGGTTGTCGGGACGGCGGATGCGTGGAAAGCGTTCTATGAACAAAAACGGCCGGTGCTTGCAGACCTGCTGGTCGACCAGGCCATCGAAAAAATTCCTGAATGGTATGCCGGTAAGTATGACCGGTCAAAATATGTCGACGGTGCATACGAGGCGACCGATTTCTTCCCCCGGATGGGAAAGAGCGGTGTCTGGTTGTATTTCACGGCCTCCGCGATCAGGGATTCCAAAGGCACGATAACCGGGGCGGTTGAAACACTCGAGGATATCACGGAGCGGATCCGGAAGGAGGAGGCGCTCCGGCAGAGCGAGGAGAAATACCGGTCCCTTGTCGACAACCTCAATGTGGGTGTCTACCGGATCACCGCGGAACTGCCGGGCAGGCTGCTCTGGGCGAACCCGGCATTTGTCCGGATGTTCGGATATAAGACGTTGAAGGAACTGGAAGCGCAGCCGGTCACCGACATGTATGTCGAGCCGGAAAAACGGAATGCGCTCTTAAACTCGATCCGGACGCAGGGTTTTGTCAGGGATTATGTCGTGCAGCTGAAGGGAAGTGACGGGAAGCCTTTCTGGGCTTCCATAACTGCGCAGACAAAAAAGGATGCGAAGGGGGCGATCAAGTGGATTGACGGGATCTGCGAGGACATTACCGATAAGAAGCGATCAGAAGAAGCCCTCCTTGCAAGTGAGGAGAAGTACCGTCTCCTTACGGAAAAGACCAATGACATCATCTACTCACTGGACGCGAACGGCAGGGTTACGCACATCAGCCCCCAGATCAGCCGGTACGGGTACCTGCCCGACGAGATCATCGGAAAAGACCTCTGTTCGTTTGTCGTTGAGGAAGACTTAAAAACAGTGCTTACGGACTTTGAAAAGACCGTCTCTACCGGAGAACCTACGACCACGGTCTTCCGTGCACGGGACAAATCCGGTAGGATTCGCTGGCTGGAGGACAACGGGGCGGCGCTTTTTGACAGAAACGGATCAGTGATCGGGATCTCCGGCATCCTGCGGGACATTACCGACAAAAAGATCGCGGAAGAGCACCTCAGCATGCAGTTATATTTCCTGCAGCAGCTCATCGAAACGATCCCGAGCCCGGTGTTTTTCAGGGATATGGAAGGCGTATACACCGGCTGCAACCGCGCCTTTGAGGAATATGTCGGGCTGCCGCGGGACGAGATCATTGGAAAGACGGTGTACCAGACTGCCCCAAAGGAACTTGCAGACATCTATTCCGAGATGGACCGGGAACTTCTCGCCCGCCCCGGCACCCAGACGTACGAAGCGCAGGTGCAGTATGCCGACGGTTCAAACCATGAAGTGATCTTCAACAAAGCGACATTTTCCGATCCTCAGGGAAATGTCCAAGGGCTCGTCGGGATTTTTATCGACGTTACAGAACTCAAGCAGGCAGAGAGGGCGCTTAAAAGCTCCAAGGTCTCGTACCGTACAATCTTCGAGAACACCGGCACGGCAACGGTCCTTATCGAGGAAGATACTGTAATCTCCCTTGCCAACGCAGAATTTGTACGGCTGTCCGGCTACTCGCGGGAAGAGATCGAGGGAAAGAAAAGCTGGACGGAATTTGTCGTAAAGGAAGACCTTGACCGGATGCTTGCCCAGCACCGCATCAGGAGAGAGCGGCATGAAGCAGCTGAGCGCCAGTACGAGTTCCGGTTTGTCACGAGAGCCGGTGAGATCCGGAATATCTTTTTAACCATCGACGTAATCCCGGGAACAAAACGCTCGGTTGCCTCGCTGATGGATATCACGGACAGGATCTCGGCACAGGAGGCGCTCAAAAAGATTAATGCCAGACTCACCCTTTTAAACAGCATCACCCGGCACGATATCAGGAACCAGCTCAGCGCACTATGCGGTTTTCTCGAACTGGCCAAAATGGATGCCGGTAACCCGGTAGCAATCCAGCACATCGAGAGAGGGGAGAGAGCGGCGGGTATCATTGAGGAACAGGTCGAGTTTACGGCGAATTACGAGACTATCGGCATCAACAAACCGGAATGGCAGGACCTTGACGGGGTGCTTCCCCGCTCCTTTGTTCCCGGATGGATCACGTTTTCAGGAGACGTTTCCGGTGTTATGGTGTTTGCCGACCCGATGCTGGAAAAGGTCTTTTATAACCTGATCGACAACTCCGTCCGCCACGGGAGGAAGGTGACGGCGATTAATGTTTCGTGCAGCGAAACCCCAACCGGGCTTATTATCGTGTATACGGATGACGGCATCGGCATTCCGGGTCCGGTCAAGGAGAAGATTTTTGACCCGATACGGGGAAAAAATACAAGTCACGGTATGTTCCTCTCGCGTGAGATCCTCGCGATTACCGGGATCACGATCGCGGAGACCGGCGTTTCCGGCAAAGGCGCCCGGTTCGAAATACTGGTGCCAAAAGGAGCATACCGGTTCAAGCGGTAACTGCTGCGAATCCGGCCGGTGCATGGGATATTGAGGGAACTCTATATGCATCACTTCAAATCGCTTCATTTATATATGCCTATGAATAATATGGGGTACAGGTTGTCCCTGTGACGGGAATGTCATTGCCCGGCGATCCATGCCAGTAACGTGAAAGACGGCCGGAAGAACAGGTGCCGTCGGTCCTGTCATGTACGCAGGGTGCCGTGGAACGGTCCGGGAAAACGTGAACCGGAAGCGGAACAGGAGGACAACTGATGCTCCGGAGGAAACCCGGACCGGTTGCGGATACGGGAGTGCCCGCAAATGCCGGGCTCTGCGGGGAATGTGTGTGGTCGATTGCATGATTGCGGTTATGATATGCCCGAGTCTTCAGATGGAAGGAATCGCTGTTGAAATCCGGTATTCCGGGGGGGTGTCTGTATGAAAACCAGGGAGGCCTGTCTGTTTCCCGCCGGCCTGATCCTGCTGCTGGCACTTGTTGTTGCGCCGGTATCAGCTTTATGCCCCGACACGATTACCTACGTAGGTTTTAATGTCGACCACAGGTCAGGCGAAGCGCCCCTGACAATCCAGTTCACGCCTGTTGTGGAAAGCACGTACGGTACGCCGGTCGTGTGTTCATGGAATTTTGGTGACGGGACCCCCGGCCAGAATTCGAATTATGGTCCAATATCGCACACGTACACGGCAGCCGGCAGTTACGATGTGACGCTGATGGCGACAAATACCTGTAATCCTCCACAACAACAGGTCAGGACGGTTCCGGGTTTCATAACCGTGACCGCTGCATCATCCCCTCCCGGTGGAGGATGCGCAGCCATCTCACCGACAGCTGATTTTGGCGGAGTCCCGACAAATGGCAAGGCACCGCTGAATGTCCAGTTTGCTGACATGTCAACCGGTGCGGTATCGTGGTCATGGAATTTCGGAGACCAGGGAGTGTCTTCACAGCAAAACCCGTCGCACACGTATACGCAGTCGGGACTATACACGGTAACGCTGACCGTCACGGGTGCGTGCCAGGACCAGGATACGAAGACAAGGACCGGCTTTATTACCGTAACCGGCGCCAACGGCTATCTCACGATATCCTCGTCGCCTTATGGGGCAAGCGCGTACCTGAACGAGGCATTTATCGGAAAGACGGGTTCGATCCAGACAAAGGAATTGTCGCCCGGCAGCTACACGGTCCGCCTTTCGCTGGACGGATACAATGACAATATTCAGACAGTTGTGATAACGGAGGGGCAGACAACGCAGGTGAATCCTACGCTGACGCCAAAGACGGAGCCGACCACGGCTGTGACTACAGCGTACCCGGGAACAACCGGGGAGATCGCTGTCGTGTCATCGCCGTCCGGGGCGAGCGTGAACCTCGACGGCTGGGACAAAGGCAAGACCCCGACAACAATCCAGCAGGTAAAAGCGGGCACGCATATGATCACCTTAACCCTTGCCGGTTACGATGAGTATACCAAGACCGTTACGGTCGAGGCCGGCCGGACGATCCCGGTTACCGCAAACCTCGTCCCGTCATCGTCCTCCGGCACGGGCACGCTCATCATCAGCTCGAACCCGTCCGGCGCGAATGTCTACCTCGATGGCGCCAAGGTGGGGACTACTCCGCTTACGGTCCAGAACGTGAAGGCGGGCACCCACAACCTGCTCCTGACCCAGCAGAACTATGGCGACGTTTCGCAGACTGTCGATATCACCGGGGGGTCTGATAAGGTGGTCAGTGTCGAGTTCTCCGGCGGGAAGAGGGTACCGGGGTTCACCGCAGCGGCAGCGTTCGGGGCGCTTGCATCACTCGCGCTGCTTGCATCGTTCCTTGGCAGGAAGGAGCGGTAATATTTTTTGGATTTTTTCCGGACGAAAAAAGGAATTAAAAAATTTCCGGACCCGGAAAAATTTTTCAGGAAAATTTTACAACTCAGAAAAATTTTTTAAAAAAATTTCCTGATTGCAAAATAAATTTTACGATTTTTTTTAACACGGATTTCCGGCCGTAAAAGTGTGAAAACCAAAAATCCCAACCATGCCGTATTTCCCGAAACAAAGCCATATCCGGTGTCTTTGCATTTTCATCCCCGCGCCGGAAAAAAGTTTTTGCAAAAAATTTTTCATAAAATTTTTTCAATGCGAAAAAATTTTTTTGAATTTTTGAAAACTTTTGAAAAAAAGGTTGAAGAAAGAAAAAATTTTGAAAAATTTTTTTTAAGTTTTGAAAACTATTGAAAAAAGTGTTGGAAACGTGAAAAATTTCCGAGAAATTTTTCCAAGATTTTCCGGGATCGCAAAAAAATTTTGAAAAAAAAAATCCTGCGAAGGAAAATTTTTCTCGTAAAAAACTCACGAGCAGTCCGGCCAAATGGCTCCAGCGGCAGGGATTGTCTCTACCTTGGTTTCCTGTGGAACTGAAAAGGGTGCCGGAGAGCCATGGCATCCTCTGAGGATCCGGTGGACATGCCCCTCCGACGGTGGCTCCCTGAAATGGGGAACGATACTGAAGCGTCCGGACCATAAGACCGACACTATTTCGGCAAAAACCGACACTATTGTTTTTCAAAACGCCTGAAATGACCTCCGTTTGGCTGAAATCCCCTCTTATTGTGCTCTAAAATATCATCAATTAGCACTATTCCAGGCCACGATCTTTTCCCGGATGGGATGCAGATCGCTGGAAAGGCTTAAAACGCGTCTATAATCCCGAAACTGCATTTTTTCACCGTCGGACACCGACGTGAAATTTGGGGGGTGACTGTCAGTCAGAAGGCTGGCATTCCGGGTGAGGTCACCTATAGGGAGATAAGAAAAGATCAGCTCTTCTTACGTCCCGGTAGACATGGCCCCCCGACGGAGAATCACGGAAAGGGAGAACAATCAAAGGGTCAGAGGCCCCTCCTGACGACACTATTTCCGTAAAAACCGACAATATTGTTTTTCGAAACGCCCGAAATGGCCTCAGATTGGCTAAAATCCCTACGTATCGCGCTTGAAAATATCACTAATTGGCGCAATTACAGACCACGATCTTTTCCGGAACGTACTGCGGGACGCTGAAACGCGGAAAAACCCCTGTTTTTCCTGGAAGTTCGGGATCCTGATGGATCCTCACTTGGCATAAAACGCGTCTATAGCCCCGAAATTGCATTTTTCCACCGTCGGGAACCGACGTGAAATCCGGGGCTCGCGCCCGGTAAATGTCAGACGATAAGGCCTGACAACAGTACGATTGTTATGGGCAGCCCAAAAAAACCGGTGGGTTTTCACGGCGCCGGGATCTTTTTCCTTCGCGCCATGATCTTTTTGATTATTTTTTCCGGATCTTTTTCAAGAACTTTTTTCCGGTCAGTTGTCCAGTCACCGGTTCCGGTCTCATAGATCTGGAGGAACCGGATGGCATCGGCAGGGCCAAGCTTGTCTACCAGTACTTCGAGCCCTTCCTGCTGGATCTGGTGCAATGTCTTGGAACTCATGCGTTTACCTCCTTAAGTCACGTGACCGGGTTTTCCACTCGTACCTGTATGAGCTGGTGCGACTTAAAATGAAAGCGCTTGCTCAATAAGAGCCATCAAGGTGGAGATTTTTAGTAAGGAGTTGTAACTACCTGCCCGCCGCGCGGCACGAGAGTATCGGCCGTTCATCAGAAGGGCTGATTCGAGAAGGCATCAGCCTTCGCTGGCGCCGCGCTGGGCGGGGATTCTCGTGACGGAGGTTATAGATGCGAAAAAATACATGCAATTCAGGAAATCACGGTTATCGAAAATATATCACTGGTTCAAATTAAGCAATCACCAAAAAGAATATTCTGCAACCTGAAGCAGGCATGAGACCCGGAGATACTTTTCATGCCAGTACCCGAGGCCTCATCCTTCCGAGTACGTGACGTTCAGCGTCTGCTGCCCGCACCACTTCTCCCCGATCAGCCTCTTTTTTACCGGCGGGCCCAGCGGGCGGGGCTGCGGGACGAACATCTTCTCGTCCCCGCAGAAAACGTATCTTTTCGCATGCCCCAGCAGCCGGGACAGCACGTCGTCCATCTTCGGCGCGAACAGGATCACGAGGCTTGAGTGCGCCAGGTCCTGCATGGACTCCGAGACGAACCGGATCATGTCCCCCTCATCCCCGCCTTCGTACAGCGTGGGGTCGTGCTCCACGATCACGATGGAGAACGAGCATTCCCGGAGGATCGTTAACAGCTGGTAGGAGTTGAACGCCCGCTGCACATCGAACTGCGTCATCGACTTGTCGATCCAGTTCAGCACCAGCGAATAGTTCCCGCAGACGTACAGCGTCATGAACCGCTGGAAGTTCAGCGTCTCGTTAAAAAAATCGATGAACGTGCGGGCCGGCGCAACAATCACATTCAGCCGGCCCTGCTCGAACGGCAGGCCCGGTATGAATTCGATCTCCATAGGCCCGGGAACGTGGCCGGGCGATCGGGATTAAGGTGGGGCGGGGATGGGGTGAAAGTGAAGGGGGGATTTGGGGTGTCGGTTTCTGGTCGATGTATCGAATCTAAAAAATTCGGTCTGAAAAAAAAAAGGAAAAATTTT
The DNA here is from genome assembly GCA_002067895.1 of Methanoregula sp. PtaU1.Bin051. Classification (GTDB taxonomy): domain Archaea; phylum Halobacteriota; class Methanomicrobia; order Methanomicrobiales; family Methanospirillaceae; genus MVRE01. The sequence goes on from MVRE01000006.1 coordinate 234,513, forward strand.
CCGGGCAAACGGATTCATCAGCAATAATGCCAGAGACGGTTCAGATACGTTGTTGTTTAATTTACATAAAACGAGTTGTGAATTGGGCCATCTACTGCCAACTTGTCAGAACCAAACCGTATCACCTCTGAATTGAAACTCTCACAACCCTGTTCAGATGAATGCATCGAGGAAACCGGCCCCGTAATCGGAGAGGTAGTAGTGGGTCCGGCCTTTTTCGAGGATCATGTGCCGCTCCAGGATGATCTTCTCGCTTAAGGGGAGCGCGTCAGGGTCTTCCTTGATCCTGACGATTAGGTCTTTTACGTACGACTGATCGACCGGGAACGTCGGCACCCGCACAAGATCGTACTCGGATTTGGGCGGGAAGAGGACGTGGTTGAAGAGATCTTTCTTTTCCCGGTAGATCTTCTGTTTCTCCCTGAATGTTTTCGCCTGGTGGATGCGATCGATATCGCTCCTGATATGCTCGAGGTTATAGTTGAACAGTTCGATGCCCCGGTTCCCGATATGGAAGATCCCGTCAACGTTCATCAGCTGGCCGATCAGCGCAAGCGTGATCGACATGTTCTTCCGTGCGCCTGCAACGTTCAGGACGACGCGGTCGCAACCCTGCTTGTCCCGTGCTTCGCGGATAACCCTGATGGCACACTTCATGAAAGCGAGGTTATCTTCTGTGGTCGTAATATCCTTGTATGAGAGATACTCCGGATGGATCTTCATACGTGGTTTCCGGATGCTCATTGCGACCCGGATGAAATCCAGCCCGGCAAGCACGCCGGGATGGTTCGTTGCGATGATGGTCAGATCCGATATCCCGGAACCGGCAGAGTCGGTGCCTGCGGTAACAATGGGGGGACTTAAACCGAGCGGGGCAACGAGGGCGGTCTTTTGAACGTTCTTCATTCCATTCACCGGAGAAGAGAATGTTCGGCACCGGAATAATTAAGCGATACGGTTGGCCGGCTGTTCATGGTACGGATGGATTGGGGAAACATTTATGCTTCCAATCAGCAAATGCAGAAATTGTCAGGAGCCTGAGCTCTTGCGTTTCTCCTTTTGATCTCATTCAGGGTATCTTTCGTCCGGCATCCTTTTTTCGAGAAAGATCTATCTTATACCCGTGATTGTATCCGGTATCAGCGGTATATCTATTTGTACCGCTTGATGCAATCGATGTTCCTGAGTTCTTAATCATCCTGCCCGAATGACCGGGATGCCCTGACAGTACCAGCGTGTTGGGTGAAACTGTACTCTTTTTCCGGCATTCGCCGCATGGGAAATGAAAATAGGAATTTTTTTAAGCGGGACTGGATTATACTCGCACGTTTATCTACCGACAGGAGATGAATTCGGCATGAAATGCTCGTTAATCACCATTGATATGGTAACGCCGCCCGGTGTGAGCCAGGAGTTCTCGGGATCGGTGTTCCGGGGCTGGCTTGGCCATACGCTCCGGTGTGACATGACATCTGAATGCACGGACGACTGCGCCCACCGCATGAACTGTCCGTATTACATGGTCTTCAGGGAAAAAGCGGACATCAAGCCCTATTCCCTGCTCTCAGTACCCTACAAGGGAGGTTTTCGGAATTTCATCAGGATTTACGGGGACCGGAAGAAATACGTCCCGCACATACTCTCGCTCGTCAAAGAACATGCCCACAGCCGTCACTTCGGCGGATTGGGGTACAGGATCGAGAGCATCGGGGCCAAAACCATCGAGATGCCGGCCATGCAGCTGAACGGGACGACGGAAGTTGTTTTCGTCAGTCCCACGCACATCCGCGAGGACGATTACCAGGAGCTGCTCCCCTCGCTTCCGACCCTGCTGAAATCCTCGGTGCGCGCATACAACCGGATCACGAAACTTTACGACAGGAAACACTACCCCTGCCGGGTGCCGGACGAGATGTTCGAGGCCGAAGCGGAGATCGTCGACTACGATATCCGGACCGTGAAGTACGTCCATGAGAACATGTTCGACCGCAGGATCCCGCTCGAAGGGATTGTCGGCTCGATCACGTACGACACATCGGGAGCCCATCCGGACACAGGCAACGTCCTGAAGATGGGGGAATTCCTCCAGATCGGGAAGCACAGCACGTACGGATTCGGCGGGATCGTCGTAAAACAGGGAGGATGTTCATGAGTATGAATATAGGGGTTGTGGACTGGTTTACAAAAACCAGAAAAACAATCAACTACCCTGAAGATAGTAACAGAGAATTAGGGTTTCTCATCGATTCCTTGAAAAGAGCTTTTTTCGGAAAAAACCTCGCAATGGTTGCGGATAATGTCTATGTGGTTCTCGATAAGTCTGACTTCTATAAAGACGTGTGTTCTAATCGCCGGTTCCCGGTCTGTTCAATCTTTAATCATTCAAGAAGTACTTCAGCTATCGCGGTTTGTCTTGCTAACGACCAACTCCATTCTGATCGCGACTTCGTTCGGAAAAGTCTGGAAATATATGGCTTGAACGCCGACGAATTGAGGTCTTATGACAGTAAGGCGGATTTCATCGGCCTAGTTCGCATAGCTGCCCTTCTTAGCGATATCGGCAAGATCCGTAGTGTTGAGATTTCAGGATCAGGATCTTCAGAATACCTGAAGGAAACTAATAACATTGTTCTCGAAATTCTCGCAGAATCCAGGGATAATGCCCTCGTAGAAAAGTATTGCCTGAAAAAAATTCTCCCGCCCCTTTATCATAACTTAATGAACGAAAAAACCAGTGCCCGATTTGAGCAGATTTTGCACAAAGCAGTTCTCATCTCATCATCATCTGAACAACGATATGAAGTCACATGGGCCGTAATAGGTGAATCGATCACTGTACAATCAGATGATTCACTCTTTGTCCATGAGATTGACTGGACTGGTACGGATAATCTTGGCAGGGAAGTGCCGGATATTTCATTGATCGGTAATCATGCTAAAGTCACGCACAGGATAAACCAACCAGCTGAAAAAAACCTGTCAACTCTATTCTATGATCGTGTCAGCAAATGCAGTCCTGAAAAGACTATGAGAACGCCGGATTCTGTCTCAGGCGAGATCGGATATCTCGCGCTCGATATCATGCAGATTCAGGGATATGTTACCGAAGCCGATAAGCTGCCGATGCTCCGCGGGGGGAGCCGGATTGTTGATGATATCCTTGATAATGCAAAGAAAAAAATCGGAGCCGATCTCTGTAAGGAAGCAATCCTTTTCTCAGGAGGGGGAAATCTCCTCTCATTTATACCGGTTACTCCGGAAGTACAGATAAGTATGAGGGACTCAATTGAGCGAATCGTCGAAAATGAATCTGTGGGGGTTCTTAAAGCTGCAATTATTACAGGTAAGGTTTCTCTCAATTCCCTTGCGGGGAATTTCAGCGAAGTGATGAAAGAGATCCAGGAATACCTGGAAAAGGAAAAACAGAAGCCCAAGGATGCACCGGTTATCCGGGTTGTTGAACATTCAGACCTTTGTCCTGCGTGTAAAAAACGACCTGTAAATGGTCAGCTAAAGACAGAATCGGGGCCTGAAACACTTTGTGTACCCTGTGCGAGAAAACGCGAGCATGGACGATCCGAACGTGTAAATTCGTTCCTGCCTGCGGATATCATGAAAGAACACGGTCTGAACATGCCGACCGAGCTCCAGCACATCGGGGAGGCAATAGCTGTCCTCGCAGTCGATGGAAATATGATGGGCCGGATATTCCAGAACACCCTCACTCCTGCAGATTATACCTACAAAAGCGAAACGTTCGACAGAAGATTCAAGAAAGTCCTGAATGGAACGATACGGGAATTCGTTGAGGAGGATCTTAAACGAAACACTCTGAAGACATCCTTGGTTATCCATCAGGTAAAGGACCCGAGTGGGGGTATAACGAAATATCTGGGAATAAATCCTGTCTATATCGGGGGAGATGATCTCCTCCTGATCATGAATGCACGGGGAGCTGTCCTCTTCTGTCGAAACCTGGTTGAGAATATCGCAAAAGAGTTCCGGTTCGAACATACCCTTAAAGCGGGGAATACCATCGGGAATCCAACGGTTACCGTATCCTGCGGTATTGCTGTCGCTGACATGAAATTCCCCATCTATTTCCTGTTAGAGGCTGCGCGAAAGATGGAAAGTGCAGCGAAAGAGGAATTTCGGAAAAGATCCGCCACCAACGAGTATAATCTGATCAACATACCGAACGGTTCTATCGCATTCACTGCGGTAACGGGGGCAATGCCGGGGGATGAGACAAACACGTTCGTCCTTCCGAAAAAAGGCCAATTCCATGACGAAGATGCAGAAGCACTGGATCAGATCATCCAAATGCTGGACCTGAGTCTCACAGGCACCGATATGGAAAAACGCATGGTTTCAACGGTTATTACCTGCGGGAAATCCGAGGAAGAGCGCCTGAATGTCCTGAAATTTCACTATGCTGCTACGATGCGAAAACAGGACGGGACTCCCGAAAACTGGCTGAATACCTGCGAACTGCTGGCAACCGTACTGACAGAACCAAGGATCCTGCAGGCCAGCCAGATGCTGATACCTTTTGTGTGGCACGTTTCGGAGGAAGCATCATGAAAACGCTCCATGTCAAACTTACCTGCACGAGCGATTTACATCTCGGCGGACAGAATCAGGGATCCATCCTTGACTACCTGAAACTCAGGAAAGGGGAACCCTACATCCCTGCGACACATGTGAAGGGAATAATGCGTTGCGAAGCAGAACGAATCCTCCGTTCGACCCAGTGTATTCCCTGTGCCATCACCGGTATGGCAGGTGATAAAGATCACGGGATACACCTTTGCCCGGAACTTGAAAAAGAAGGAAAATACCAATGTTGCATCTGCAAGTTATTCGGATCGCCGAATATCAAAGGTGGAGAAGGATGTCGGGAGGGAAAGATCAGGGTGATGAATTTTACCTTAGAAACTCCCGACAGAGTGAATTCCGGATTACGGACGCATGTATCAATTGACCGGAATAAGGGACGCTCTCTTACCGGTGCATTGTATACAGTGAATACCGTCTCTTCCGGGACGGTTTTTTCCGGAGATATCATCATACGGGAGCCCTTGGATGAAAATGAGGAAACGCCGCTCCTTCTCGCATGTATTCACGCTATGGCAGACTATGGGCTTGGAAGCGAACGTTCACGGGGTCTGGGCCGGATGAAATGTTCAGTTGCGTGGAAGGACAATTTATCAGCCAGTTACGGGGGAATGTAACCATGAAACTGATCGAAGGGATCATCACTGCAGCATCCCCTCTCCATCTTGGCGACGGGCAATCTCGCGGAACATTCATGCCTACGCTCCAGTATATCCCTGGCAGAACCTTGCGCGGAATGGTCGGGTATTACCTGTTCAAGTACAAAAATGATCTGTTTACGAAAAGCGGAATCGGTGAAGAGGATAACCTTGGGAAGATGAAGGTTATTTTCAGGAATGCGTATCCTGTCAGCAAGGACGGATCGAGGACGGTTGCCGCTCCGCTATCGGTCAGATGGTGCAAGAAATGTGGACACCAGATGCCCCATGATCATTCAGAATGCGATGTCCGAGACAAGAATGGCAGATTGTGCCTGCATGAAGGGAAAAAGTACTCAGGACTTATCTCAGTAAATTCATTTTCAAGCCATATACTCGAACGTCCGGATATGCCGAGCCGGTCGATTGAGACCAAATGTCCAATCACCCGCGATCGTCATTCGAGCCCCGGTGGAAAAGAACAGGGATTCGATCTCAGTCCGTATCATATCGAATCAATCGACGCCGGGGCAAAATTCTCTTTCCGGATGCTGGTCGAGGACGGTCTTGAGAGAGAGATCATCGAATCGTTAAACGAAGCGGCAGTTATCGGAGGGATCGGTGGTTTTAGATCCCGCGGATATGGTATTATTACCTTTGGAAATCTCAGGAGCGCGTTCCTGAACGATGTAATCCGCGAAAAGGAATCCCGGATACCAAAATCCGATAAGGCAACTCTTGTAGCAACAGCCCCGATGATCCTTAAGAATGGGAATATTTCTAGAATCGGATTCGATGATTTATTCATTCAACGGGCAAATGAAGTTCTGCAGGTTGCCGGCATTCAGGATACAATTGCATTGTCTGAAGATCCCGATCCGCATGTTACTACGACGATTGCCCGCGGCTGGTCCCTGAAGTATGGGAATTCACTTAGTGAACTTATCCCCTGCATCGGGATGGGAAGTTCCGCGAATATAACTGCAACACCACGGGCATTGGCAACACTCGATGTCTTTGGAATCGGTGAAAAGATCAACTATGGATATGGGGAGATCTATGTTCTTCCAGGGGTGGTGTGATATGGAATTTTCTGACATGAACTTCATGGCATGGGAGATAGCTGTGCTTGCAATGATGCGGAAAGGCCGGGATGTTGCCGCTTATTCTTCTACCCAGATCCGTAAGTTTCTGTCCTTATCCCAGATGAGCAATACAGAAATTACCCGAGCAATCGATGAATCGATACGCTTGTATACTCCTCAGCCAACAAAGGCTGCGACCCGAAATGATCCAAATCCGGATCCACGGTATCTGGAAAAACAGAAAAAGAAAAATGCGGTTATTGGCGAGAAAATCAAAGATGCGCTGACAAGAATGGATACAGAAAGTCGGATGAAATTCGTACAATATCTGCTATGGGATACAAAAATCATCGAACAGGGATTCAGGATCTATAGAGAGCCTATTCCATTTTTTAAAAAATTATTCGATGTAGAAAAAATTGAAAATTCAAATGAGCTGATAAAAAAACTGGAATCACTGGCAAGCTACGATACCCGCGAGGGACGTGGATCCGGCCAAGAATTCAAGACAGGTTATGATAGAAGGAGGTCGAGGTCATGACAGAATTTCAACGGGAAGAATTGAAGGAGATCATACTGGATTCGTACAACCTTATCTTAACATTACCCTCATTACAGCTGAATAAAAGAAAGGAATGGGAAATCAAATCCCGCAGCAAACTCAGAACCCTTCCGGAAGCGCTCAGGGAATTCCAAGACCCGTCTGCTTCGATAACCCATTTTGTTAAAAATACAGCATATTTCCTTCCTAGGGCTGAACGGGGATCAGGAACGGACAAGACGTTCAATGAATTGCTTTCGAAACTCCTTGACACAGTCTCAAAGTATTCGAAAAGAACAGATTCTCCTGAACATATCAGGCAGAAACTCGTGTACCTTATCGGGTATCTCAATTGGGGATCAGACAGTATCTGTGTCCTCAAGAATGTCTCTCATAATGATCAACGCGAGTTTGAACGTCGCCTGAAGGCTATGCTTTTTGCAGAATTCAGAATCGTTGGTGCTGATTCAGAAGTTGAGAAGATGGTTCAAGCTATTAAGGGATGGGCATTCGGCCAGATGGAGCATAAGGGGTGACAAAATGTTTAAAGATCTTAAAAATCGCGCAATTATCCGGTATCGTCTTGTAACGATGTCAGATCTGCATATCGGATCTCATGGTAGCACTGCACCTGGTGATGTTGACAATCCGGTGATCAAGACAAATGACGGTATACCATTTGTACCCGGTAGCAGCCTTAAGGGGGTATTAAGAACTGAATTCGAACGATTGCTCCGAGGCTGTCATTACGATGCTTGTATGGCACCTGATGTATGCGGGAGTAAAAAACGAAAGGTTACAACTCCCTGTCCAGTCTGTCTGCTCTTTGGCGGAATGGATGTTGCCGGCTCAGTCAGGATTGCCGATGCATTTGCCAACAGCAGTAAAACGATGATTCGCGACGGGGTGGGGATTGATCGGATGACCCGTAAGGTGAAGGACGGGGCAAAGTACGATATTGAGGTTGTCCCAAAAGGCGGCACGTTTGAAGGGACAATAACAGTCGAGAATCTCAATATCGACAGTTACCAGCTCGCCAAGCTGGGAGGGCTGCTCTCACTGATCGAGTTTTTCAATGCAACATCCGGTCGGCTCGGGCATGCAACATCCCGTGGTTTTGGCCGGGTATCTCTGCTGATAGATGTCATAAGTATACTCACTCCGGAGGATTATCTGAAAGGACAGTTTGAAGGAACCTCCTACAAGGTAAAAACTGACGGATTTGCCCAGCTGGATCTCGAATCCCAGAAGAGCTGGCGCGAATTCCTGAATGCGCTTCCCAAGGCACCGGCTCAGAGTTGATGCCCGATGGATATTTTTTCGTCATTCGAAAACCAGTGGACAATTACCGGTATTATCCGCCTGGCATCTGCATTCAGGATCGGTGGCGGACAGAATGCGGCTGCGTATTCGCTCTCCGCCTCTCCGGTTATCCAGTCATACAATGCCGAGAAGAATATGTATCTGCCGGTTATTCTTGGGAGCAGCCTGAAGGGCGTTCTCAGGACAGGAGTCGAACGACTGGTTCGCTCGTTTAAAATTGAGGAGAGTTGCGTGGCCCTGACCAGTGACCGCGATGTAAAACGACTCTGTGGGAATTGCGTAACGTGCGGGTTGTTCGGATCCATGAAACGGGGATCGAAGATCTGTGTTGACGATGCACAGATTCCTGCTGGTGACATAAAAACTGTATATGATCCGGCAACGGTTCACGAACAGCCACATTATGCATCATCATCTTCCGGTCCTGCGCAGCGTGGAAGACGGGAAGGCCTCCTCCGTTCAGAAGAAACCGTAGCTGCGGGTACCCGGTTTGAGTTTCGGATCCGCCTTGATAATGCCACAAAGACAGAGGCTGGACTTATCCTTCTCGCCTTGCAGGAGTTCAATGAGAAGCGGCTCCAGATTGGTGGTGCTGTGAGCAGGGGGCTTGGTTTCATTGATGTCATTGATCTTAAAGTCGAGAAGGCCTCAGTGGGGGAGTCTGGAAAAATCTCCTCGATGACCGCTAATGTAAAAAACCTCAAACAAAAAGCGAAGGAGTATCTCACGAATATTGATGCGAAAAAGGACAGCGGTCTAAATGATTTCTCCGTGTATGCCTTTGCCCATGAGAGGATATCACCCGGTACAGGTCAGAAAAACGGACATACTGTTGCCAGATTTACGGTTATAACAAGGTTACCTTTCAAAATGGCAGGTTTTGATGAATCTACCGTAACGAACTATCATGAACCGTATATTCCCGGTTCAACAATCAAGGGATTCCTGCGGCACCGGTTTGCAGCCGAATACGAAGACAAGAATGCCGGTGCCCAGCAGTTTTCCGGAGGAAAGGGCATGCCCCATTCCCCGCCGCGCCCATCACGGACCGATGAAATTTTCGGAGACACGCGGAACCACCGGAGCCGTATCCTTGTGTCGGATGCATTTTCCATGAAAAAGGTTACTGCAAACGATGAGATTCCCATCAACACAATACTTCAGATGTGGATGGTTTTTGATAACATGCAGGGCAGCGATATCGATAAGATCCTGAACCTTATTAAAGAACCCGTAGTAATTACAGGCTCGAAAAGCGCCGGCATCGATAGAAGGGCCAGAAGGTTCAAGCCGACCCATAATCTCGTTGAATTTACACTGGATCCCAAGGATGTCACGATATTCAGAACCGATACTTACCTGATCGAGTGTGATCCTTCAAACTGAGGTATACGCAAAAGGAATGGAGGTGAGGACGATGAAGACCATAGTATGCCTCGTCAGCACACAGCATGTCCCGAACCTGCTTACTGTCAGGGCAGTCAATCCCGGCAATCTCGTTCTCGTGGTCACGGAAGGGATGAAAAAGAATGTCCCGTGGTTCCTCAATGCGCTCGCAGCCGGAGGGAGGGACTATTCCCAAAACCACGAGATCATCGGGGTCGAACGGGAGAACTCTGTTGATGAGGTCCTGACCTCCCTGAACGAGGCTTACAGGAAACGGCCCGGTGACGAATGGATCATAAACGTTACCGGCGGGACAAAACCGATGAGCATCGGGGCGTACGCGTTTGCGAAGGAGAACGGGCTTAAGGCGCTTTACATTGTCGAGAGCGACCAGAATAAGGCAATTGATCTATCCGGGGGCGGGCCCGTTGCCCTTGACCACATCGTATCGACAGCAGAGTTCCTTGCCGGGTACGGGTACGATATACGGAATGGAAAGGATCTCGACCGGCAGAACCGGCAGGCATGGGAACTGCAGGGGCTCGGGGCGATGCTGACGGAACAGCACGAGGATCCGGAGATCCGCGCGTTCCTCGCATCTCTCCAGAGGCTCAAGGAGGCAAAGAAGCGGGAATCAAGACGGAAGTGGGAGAAGGAGGGGCTCATCCTGAGCGGCGAAGAGGGGCTGTGGATCGGTAACGACCCAATCCGCGCACGGATCTGCCGGGAATTCCGGCTGCGCGGGGAAGACGGAGCCCTTGCCGGCCGGCTGGAACGCCATGCAGCCGAGTTCCTGACGGGACGGTGGCTGGAGTACTTCATCTACGGGCTGCTTGTTCCGTTTGTCCCCGAATCGCTCACCAGCCTCCAGATCGGGCTTGCCGCAGGACAGCCCGGCCCCGGGGAGAGTAACGAGTTCGATGTCTCGTTCATGGCGAACCAGTCGCTCTGCATCGTCGAGTGCAAGACCGGATCGCAGAAGCAGGACGTGAAAGGCGATGCCGTGCTGTACAAGATGGAGGCGATCAAAGCCGGGCTCGGCGCGATCCGGGTGAGAGCGTTCCTTGCGACGACGTCGCCGAACGTCATTGACCCCGGAACGAAGGACACGAGAGAAGCGCTGAAGAACCGGGCGAACCTGTACCAGTGTTCGATCATCCACGGGGGCACCCTGAAGCACCTTGCATCGCTGTACCTTGCAAACGATCCTTCGCTGCATGCAAAGGTCGCAGCGGTCTTCGGGCTGAAAAGCCGGCCCGGTGCGTCTTAATATCCACTCCGCCCGTTTTTTTGATCCCTGTATCAGGATTACGATGCCCCCGGTACTCCTGATTGGTTTTCCGGGTCCGATCCATTCAGTGCGGTTCTGGAAGTTCATAATCAGGTACATCTGTTTTGTCCGAGGATGGTGGTATGTCAATCTGTTGTATTACCGGCTATGGTAAACGCATACGGAACGAGAAAGGGCTGATCATCATCGATCCGCCCGTGCAGGAGAACGGCAAAGCGGAAAAAGCGATCGTGAACCCGGATGGCCTGTCGCTTGTCCTCATCAACGGCGATCACGGGATCTCGACGAGCGCAATCCGGATCCTGCTGAACCGGGGAATCGAGATGGTTCTTTTGGACGACCGCGGCATGCCGTCCGGCTTCCTCTTTCCCTGCGCAAAATGTACGATGATCGAGAATATGGCATGGCAGTCAACCTTACCGGAGAAGAAACGGCTGATCATTGCCCGTGCGATGGTTGGGCAGGCCGTCCGGAACAAGATGAGCCTGCTTGCGAGCGTGTGGAAGAATGCCGGGAAAGGGGAGTGTCGCGCCTGTGCGGAGCTTTCACGTTTTGCCGAACGGGCAAAGAAGACGGAGTTTCTCTCCGATCTGCTCGGCATCGAGGGAATGGCGACCCGGATGTACTACCGGGCCCTTACCGAAATCGTCCCGAAACCGTTTGGATTCCACGGCCGGACCCGGCACCCGCCCCGGGACCCGGTGAACTCGCTGATGAGCTACGGGTACGGGATCCTGTACGGGGTCATCCGGATGGCGCTGTTAAAAGCAAAGCTCAGCCCGTTCTACGGCGTGCTGCACGCGGATTACCGGAAGCAGGAGCCATTGGTGTACGATTTCATCGAGGAGTTCCGGCAGCCGATTGTGGACCGGACGGTGCTGACGCTGATCAACCACAAACAAGTGGATCCCTCTGAATTTGAAATAACTCCGGCAGGCTGTCGCATTGCCACATCTCTCAAGAGGTCGTATGCCGAAGCTGTCCTCAGCCGGCTCGATGCGAGGTATGAATACGCAGGGCAGCGCCAGCCGTTCTCTTCCGTGATCGATGTGCAGGCCCGGCATCTGGCCGCAGCCCTGCTGAAGCAGAAAGCCTACCGGCCGTTCGCGTACCGGTAAGGATGAGGGAATGTTATGGCAACAGGTTTTGTGATGGTATGCTATGATATCCCGGATACAAAGGTCAGGAACCGGCTTGTCCTCCGGTTATTTTCCTATGGACTGTCGCGGGTTCAGTACAGCGTCTTTTACGGGAACGTTCCCCTCAGCAGGATTGCGCTGATGATCCGCGAGATCCCGCAGGAATTTCCGAAAGAGACGGACAAAATCCTGATCATTCCGTTGTGCAAAAAATGCGTTTCACGCCTGGTACAGGTCCACGGATCATTGCAAAAAAAACCACGGACTTTCATTGTTGTTTAACAAACATTAAATACCTGTTCAAAAAAGTTTTCGACGGAAGTGCGCTGGTCTTTATATACCACGGGCAGCTTAGGAGACCAGCGCAAAGACCCTGAGAATCCGGGCATAAATTGTAAAGCAAAAGGTTTTTAGGCCAAAAAAGCGCACTGTTGCAACGAGACCCGCGATTAGAAGGGTATGAAAACAAATTGGGTGGTTTGATTACTACATTCTTGCTCTGAGTTGCAACGAGACCCGCGATTAGAAGGGTATGAAAACTCAACAGGTGGATATGGTCCTCTGCCGGTTCCATGTTGCAACGAGACCCGCGATTAGAAGGGTATGAAAACAGAACTGCTTCCATGCATTCAATTCATGATAACCGGGTTGCAACGAGACCCGCGATTAGAAGGGTATGAAAACAGTTCATCGTCTGTGCCGTTGCATTTTCATGAGAAGTTGCAACGAGACCCGCGATTAGAAGGGTATGAAAACACGTGGGGATCTGATCATGTCCGACGAGTATCCAGTTGCAACGAGACCCGCGATTAGAAGGGTATGAAAACAGACCTGTGCATCGCCGAAGACCCGTGCATCGCCGTTGCAACGAGACCCGCGATTAGAAGGGTATGAAAACGAGACCCATGCATCGTCGGAGACCCGTGCATTGCCGAAGTTGCAACGAGACCCGCGATTAGAAGGGTATGAAAACGTGTTTGGAGATGTTGGTGTCTGAATCCCCGTTCCAGTTGCAACGAGACCCGCGATTAGAAGGGTATGAAAACAGGCCGGTTGACTACCAACGGCTTGCCGAAGGTGTGTTGCAACGAGACCCGCGATTAGAAGGGTATGAAAACAGTGCCCCCGGGGTTCTTCAAGGGAGCGCCACATCGGGTTGCACTATCACCCGCGATGAGAAGTGAGGTAACATTTCACGGTGCCCGATAAAAAATTCAGGTCATCCCTCCACGGGGAAGGCGGGGGGAATCCCTTTGATCATATTTTTCATGTTTGCCATGCTTACAGTATGATCATGCCAGCAGCCAAGCGGATCCCTGTGGCAGAGCGCGTCTGGAAAGACCTGGCCGAGATGCGCTCGGCCGGACAGACCTATACCGAGCTCCTCTCCGATATGATCGAGGAGCGTAAGAAGCTGCGCCTCGCACGGGATATGAAGCGCATCGAGGACGAAGGGACATTTGTGCCCCTTTCGGAGATCAGGGATTGACGTTTACCGTCCTCATCGAAGAGGATCTGGCTCAAAGGATCAACAGCTTCGATGAGAAAAGCAGGCGGATTGTCCGGGCAAAGCTTTCTGAACTCAGGGATAATCCCTATCCCGGTAAACGGGGAGACAAGGAAAAATTCTGCCTTAGGGACGGTTTCATCCTCTACCGGTTGCACATCGGAAGATCATGGACTGCCTTTTACCGGGTCTATGATGACGATGGCTGTGTAAAAATCCTCGACGTCATGACCATCGAGCAGGCCCATAAAAAGTACGGGCACTTCAGATAAGTCAGTCCATCTTATTTGATATCTTTTTTCGCTGTTTTCAAAGGTTAAAAGTCTGAAACCGGAGCCTGCGATTGGAAAGGGTATGAAATTATTTTCAGGCACCGGAAGGATTCAGCTAGGCAATGCAATGACATCCGCGATGAGAAGGGTATACCGGCATATTGCCGTACTGCAGAAAAAGGAAATTTCTCGTTTATTCCTGAATCCAAACGCTTCCTTAAACAACCGGCTCTGTTGAAATGCTAAGCAATCTCATGTCAAAACGCTCTTGGGGGCTACGGCTTCCGCCTCGAAGAACCCTGATGAGTTCTTCTCATCCTCGTATTTCTGATGAACCATTCGGACTTCGCCCCCGCCGCTGTGGCACAGCGAAGACTGCCTGATGATAGTCTTTTCGAACCTGCCATCCTGATGGATAGCAGATTTCCCCCAAGATGCGATATCAGTCGAAAAAGGTGACACAGGAAAGAATATTGAAGTGAGGATTTCAATAAAGCCAAAAAACCCGTTTATCTGAATCACCGTGCAGGCCGTCTACGGATTGTTCCGCGATTGAAACCTGCACGCGGCTAGTCCTCTTTTTAAAATTCCGGAGCTTGCACTATGGATCAACGAACATGGTTTCCAAAACAGATTATTGCCGACCAGGTCTTCTCGAAAGATGACCTCGAATCGATGTGGAACGCAATCGACTGGGCGGATGTCCGGGAGTCAGTCTTCCGGCAGCAGTGTGATATCGCACGGGCTGCTCTTGAGGGGGACGGCGCCGGAATCTCACGGCTGCAGGACGAGCTCGTGAATTCGGACGACGCAAAGGCTCTCGCCGTCTGGGAAGTTGTGCACCGGAAAAGCAGGGCCACGCCCGGTGTTGACGGCGTTGTCTGGGAGACGCCGGCCCAGCGGATGTCGGCCGCTCTCCACCTGAACAATGAGGGTTATGAATCGCTGCCGCTCCTCAGGTTCTTCATTCCCAAGGAATCTGGCAAGCTGCGGCCGATCGGGATCCCGACGATGCATGACCGGGCCATGCAGATGCTGTACAACTTCGCGCTCCAGCCGGTCGCCGAGACATGGGGTGATCCCCATTCCTTCGGGTACCGGCTCTTCCGCTCCGCGAAAGACGCATGTGCCGCGATCCGGTCCTTTCTTGCCGGGGAACAAGGCGATGATATCTGGGTGCTCGACGCCGACATCACCGGCTGCTTCGACAATATCCGGCACGACTGGCTCCTCAAGCACATCCCGGTATCACGGGACTACCTCCGGCAGGTGCTCAAATCCGGCTATATCCATGAAAGCCGGTATTTCCGGACGAGCCGGGGCATACCGCAGGGAGGAATCATCTCGCCGGTCCTTGCGAACATGACGCTGGACGGGCTTGAGCCCCGGCTCATGAAGGCATTCAGCCGGCCGGTCGACACGACCGATGACCGGCAGGCAGCGGGGGCCGGTCTCCGGTATGTACGATATGCTGATGATTTCGTCGTACTTTCCTCGGCCCGGGGTGTTCTCGAGGAAGCATGGGACGAGATTAATGCATTTTTAAAACCACGCGGGCTCACCTTGTCGGATGAAAAGACAAGGATCGTTTCAGTCCGTCATGGTTTCACTTTCCTTCACTGGCGGTTCCGGAAAGAGGGATCGGACATACCGGTGAGACCCTCCGACGGGTCGGTGCACCATATGCGGCAGATCCTGAAGGAATTGTTCGGCAGCAGGCCGTTTTCGAACCCCGACGAGCTGATCCAGCAGTTCAATCCTCTCCTGCGCGGGTACGCGTTTTATCACCGGGATGTTGAGGCAGGGGAACTCTTCCGGTCGCTGGATGAATGCATCCGGGAGAAGATTCTTGCCCTGCTCTCCTGCTGGTTCCCCAACGAAAGCCGGGAATCGCTGGAAGGCCGGTTCTTTTCATGCGGTGAAGGAGGTCTCCCGGTGTTTAATACAACTACGCAGTCCCTGTATCTCCTCACAGAAACACCGTTGCGGATGCATCAAGGTTTGGAACCGAACCTGAATGCCTTCCTTGACCGGGACCGTCTCATGCACCGTGAAGAGCAGGGCGATCCCCTCGATCGGGCAGTATATCGGGAACGGATAAAAAGCAGGGAAGAGGGCCGGAAGTACGGCGTGCCGGAGTACTGGTGAAGATCTCTGAAAAACTGAAGGCTCCGTGTATCGCCCTGCGTAAAAAAAATCACAACCTCTCATGAATCCCGCAGAAATATTCCCAGTTAATATCTCATCCTGTCAGACTGGGAAGCCTCTGGAAAAACGCAGAAAAATATTTATATCCAACCTGCACACAGATTAATTGCCAAATCGTTTGGCATTGAGCTGCAGCTATTGATAATCTCTTTCTGAATTCCTGTCCTTGCAGCTCTCTCGCCGCCGGTATCAACGATCCTTTGTGCCGACCTTTTCACGGTGCCGGCGTGCCGGCCGGATCATCTGCTATCCTGCGAACCGTTCCCGAGTAAAACCGGAAACGGGGGCAGGTCAGAAGCGCGGCCTTTTCATCTGTTGCTTGTTTGTGGCATAGCTGCACGGCTAGCCTTGGCTCCGGCCGGATGCCCGGGTGCTGATGGAATGTCTGGATGCCGGTAGAGTGTCCGGATAACCGACAGAAAACAAGCTGTTGGATCTCTTCTGATTTTCCGATTCATGCCGGCATCCGTCCTGCAAACGGGCGAGTAATCCCGGACCTCGCGGCCAGGCAACACGCCGCAGCACCGGGATTACGATGACCCCGCGCTCAGTCATTTTTCTGATGTTTTTCGATTATCGATTGTTTTTGCATTTCTGGAGTTGAATAAATGAAATTACCGAATCATCATCTGGCACTTTATTATTGTACCATCGTGTGTCTCCTGCTGGCAGGACTTTTCGCAGGCTGCACGGCACCGGGGCAGCATGGGAACGAAACTCCGGAGCCGGTCGTTCCGGCCGTTGCTACCGAAACGCCGCTCCCGGTACCTGCCGCCACGCTTCCTGAAACGACCGCCCCGTCGATCACTTATGCTACCTATACCAGTTCTGCGCATGGCCTGACGATTCCGTACCCTGCGGACTGGCAGGTGCAGGAGATGGACGAGGTTGCACTCCGGGACTACGGGCGCATGACAACGTGTTTCGTCACCTTCCGCCCCCCGTCGGACGATCCCGATGCCGCCATCAGCGTGGATGCCGATGTGCTGTGGGCAAAGGAAATCCAGGATTACTTCAACGCAGCTGTTCTCGCCCACCAGAAATACTACGGGGCCGGCTGGGACATCACCAAACACAACTACCAGCTCAAGGTCTCGGGGATCCGATCCTACCGTCTCGATTTCATAGTCCCGGCAATTACCCATGAGAAATCCCTGTTCGGGGTGCAGTTCTTCACGCCCGTAGGGAAGAACGTGTATATTTTCCGGTTCAGGGCCCACGAGAGCGCGTATAATGAATATCTCGACGATATTGAGGAGATGATCCGTAAAACAAGGATTGAAATCTGATGTTTTTATGGTGATCCGGCAGTGGACCGGCCCGCCATTCCGTGAACCGGTATCATCCTGCGGGGCAGGATAACTGAATGACGGGTACGGCCGGCCTATGGGATCAACCGGGAGTTTTCCTGAATGTACACCGGATCTGTTGCCGGAAAGATCCCTTCGGGATATCCTGAGATCCGGCGTCCTGTATCGCCGATGATTATCCTGCCCGCCATTCATGACCGGCGGGATCAGCGGGACCTGCGTCATGACACGATTGTGTGATGGAAATGAACCAGAAAAGAATTGTTATTGCGGCATGCCTCCTTGCCATGCTCATGGCGGGAGCAATCAATGCCGGGTGTTCAGCCCCGGCCGTGGAGAACCCCACGGCTGTCGGGAAATATGTTGACGAAGACGACCACAAGTTGTTCATCGAGCTCAATTCCGATGGGACCTTTTACCTCAAGAAGAGCGCTTCTTCCGGATACCACGGGAAGTGGGAGCTGAAAGCGAACAAGCTCCGGCTCCATATCGAGATGATGGGCTTAACCATGGAGCTGGAGAAACAAGGTGATACGCTCTATGAATTCACCGATAGCGGACGGGTCAGCAAACGGTACATCAAAGAGAAATGACTGCAGGAGGGGTGCTATTTCATGCCCGGAATTTTACACGTTTCACCAGCCCTGTTCGGCATCGGCATCCTGATCCTGGCCATTACAGCCGGCTGTACAACTGCCCCGGGATTCTCCGGGATCTACGTTTCCGAAGACAACCCGCAGGCCTACCTCGAATTCCGGCCCGGTGGAGCTGTATATTCCACGATTGACGGGAGCCCGGAGGAAGTGGCCCGGTGGACGCAGCCGAGCGAGGGGCAGCTCACTCTCTGTGGAAAGGATGTGGAGGAGTGCCTGGACCTCGCAATCGGCGAGAATTCTATCTATTACTACCAGAGCGGGAGAAAGATCTCCATGTTCCGGGCGGAAAGGATCCCAAAGCCGACACCGACTCCCGAAAAGACCGGAGTTGCCGCAACTCCTGCATATACCATGAGCAGTATGCAACTGTTGGGCGGCGTATTCGGGCTTTCTGCCTCGTCCAGCCCGGCATATCTCGACTACATCCAGTTCACGCTCGGGGCAACACCCGGCGGGAACCCCGTCGATCTCTCGAAGATCGCGGTCTCGTATTCGGACGGCAGGACTGAGTGGCCGGCCTATGCCTATGTGCCCGGCAGTTCGGTTGCCGGCACCAGTGTCGCCCGGTCGGCCCGGTGGGGGATCTCGAAAATTTCCGGAAGTCCGTCCGGCAGCACGATCCTGTCGCAGGGCGCCGAGTATACAATTGTTGCCGGGCTGCCTGCGACCACAACGCCCAATTCGAAATTTACTCTGACGTTCCGGATGCCGGACGGCTCGGAGCTCAGGGTTGAACGGACCGTTCCTGCAACGCTCCAGATGGTAAACGTACTGTATTGAAACAGAACTTCGGAGATCCCACACTTTGGGATCGATGAATTGCGAGGGGGGTGTTTCTCTCCTCTTTTAAAACGATCCGGCCGGTTGGATTCTTTGGCATTTCCATGATGGAAGATTCTGCGATGGAACAGTACAGGCCACGACCGGGGATTGCGCATCGTATATGAGAGCACTTCAGCAGCTGAAGGAAAACAGGAAAAGGAGATTGTTGTGGAAGGCTGGAACAAGAGCGAGAAAACCCTGCTCATTGCAGGAGTACTCTGTATTGCATTGATACTGGTCGGGATTACGCTGTGGCTGTTTGTCTGGCCGCCAATTGAGCGGTCGATTACAAAAGCCCAGAATGAGATGCGGGTGGCAGCGGAGAAAGATGCAAACACGCTCCTTGCCCCATCCGGTTCAGACCTGAAGGTTGTCGGTTCGTGGTCGTACCGTACCGGTGCGACACATGCACTGGTCATCTACAAGTTCGATGCCAATGGTGATGCCCTGTGGTATTACGGGGACTCGGTCTTCGGAACCGACTCAGGGCGTACTGGAGCATGGGGGAGGGTCAAGGGAACCGGCGAGCTCGTGTTCCGTGAAGGCGAGGGATCCTTCACCGCAGACAAGCCCCTTAAGTACGATGCCTCCTCAGACACCCTGACCATCAATAACCGGCAGAAAATGAGCCGGGAATAATCGTGGATTGAGTCAGCTCAGATGTAAGAATGATACACCGGAGACGGTTTCATGCATTAAGGATCCTTTTCATGCATGTCAACCGGAATGCCGGTGCGACCACTTCAGCAGCTGAAGGAAAACATGAAAAGGAGATTGTTATGGAAGGCTGGAACAAGAGTGAAAAAACTTTGCTCATCATCGGCGTCTTCATCATTGCCGCCGTCCTCGTCGGCACAGTCGTGTATTTCATCGGGATGCCGATGGTGCAGCGATCGATCGAACAGGCAAAGCATGCGGCGTATGAGGCAAAGCTGAAGGACGATATGACCATCATCCCACCCAAGGGAAGCGATCTTGACATTGCCGGCCGATGGGTGGACGCAATCTCGTACCAGTGGACCGGCAAGCCCGCGTTCGAGTACGTGTTCAAAACCGACGGAACATACACGTTCAGGTATACGGAACGGAGCAGCGTGACGACCGGGAAGTGGGGGCGGCTGAAGGGCAGCAACCAGCTGGTGACCAAAAGGGACAGCGATACTTACGAGTTCTCGTCGGGCAGCCCGCTCCGGACGGATTCGTCAGGCCGGCTTTTCTGCGACGGGTTTGCGCTGGTGCGGATGTACTAGCGGCAGGATGCGTGGCTGATCACCGGGGGATTCTGAACCCCCGATGTTGTCGGTACAATCCCCTGCAGAGTCGTGAGAGGCCGGATAATGAATGTCTGGAAATGTGGCAGGAAGATCCTGCTTATTACAGGTGCCATCTGCATTGCAGGATTTTTGATCGCAACAATGCTCTGGCTCGTCGTCTGGATGCTCTCCGTCCGGTCGGTTTCGGGAGCCCGGTAAAGGGTTCAGGTGACTGCGGAGAGTGACGTAACCGCAGCCTCCTGCCATCCGGGCTTTGGAGGGAAGAGAGATTTTTAACCATGGCAGACCCGCGTACCAGCGGGCTTTTCCTGCCGGACTGTTCAAGGCATGCCGGATCCGGTAGGGTACCATCCGGCGGTAACGCCGCCATCTGCTGAATGTTCATGCCATATCGGATTTGAAAAAAAGCGAAAACAAAAGGAGGTTATCGTATATGTTGGAATTGGTCTTTGAAAGAGCAAAAGGAATGATACTGAATCCTGTCGGGAATTTCCGGCTGGCTGCAAACGATACGATCTCGTTTACTGTCGTCTACTACCTGATCCTGCTTGCCGTCTTCGGCATCCTGTTCTCATTCGCCCTGTCGGGTCTTAACAGGTATATGCTGTATAATGCGCAGTTCATGACGACAATCATCGTCATGCTGGGCCAGATGATTGTTTCGCTGTTCGTATCGACAGGATGGTTCCACCTCTGGGTTTATGTCGTGGGCGGCCGGCAGGGGATCGTAACGACGCTGAAGGTTGTGGCGTATGCCATGACGCCATACCTGCTCATTGGCTGGCTCATCCCGGTAGGGCTGGTCGCCGGTTTTGTCTGGTACCTCGTCCTCGTCGTGCTTGGAATCCGGGAACTCCAGCAGCTGCCGACCGGCCGGGCGGTTCTTGCCTTTGCCCTTGCCCTCATCGTCGGGTTCATCATCGCCTTTGCGGTCCTGATCCTGATTGATCCGAGTCTCTTGTCCGCGTTGTCGGGAAGCACGCAGGGCGGATCGTACCGGCCGTCATATTCGTTCTGACTCCACGGTCCAGTGGAATTTCCCGCACGTTGCTGTCCGGCAGGCTTGCTAACAGCAAAGAGAGCCTCGAAAAAGTCCCTTGGAACCCAGTGACAGGCGGAGTTTTGGGAGAATGGTTCTTAAAAAAATCCCGGGCTCCGGTGATCATTATGCAATACAAAAATTGTCCCAAGAAAAAAATGCAAAAAATGCGTTTCACGTCTGGTACAGGTTCATAGCACTTTTCCAAAAAAGCCGCAGACATTCATTGTCGTTTGATAAGCGTTATATACTGGTTCAAAAAATTTCACGACGGAAGTGCGCTGGTCTTTATATATCCTGGGGGTCTGAGGAGACCAGCGCAACGACCCTGAAAATCCGGGCATAAATTGCAAAGCAAAAGGTTTTTAGGCCAAAAAAGCGCACTGTTGCAACGAGACCCGCGATTAGAAGGGTATGAAAACGCACTCACACCGTCGCAACGGAAAAATCTAGAGGAGAGTTGCAACGAGACCCGCGATTAGAAGGGTATGAAAACAGTTACGTGTCCTCCCAAGAATCCGTGCATCCATCCACAGGTTGCAACGAGACCCGCGATTAGAAGGGTATGAAAACGTCTTTGAGCGTGATAACAACCCGTGCCGCGCCCTCCGGGTTGCAACGAGACCCGCGATTAGAAGGGTATGAAAACTTGAAGGATCGGGCGCGTAATTTTCCGTGTGTCTGTTGCAACGAGACCCGCGATTAGAAGGGTATGAAAACTGCGATCCAATTATTACCATAAGTAATAATTCTACGTTGCAACGAGACCCGCGATTAGAAGGGTATGAAAATTGAACTGCGCGGCGAACGCGGCAGACGAAAGTGGTTGCAACGAGACCCGCGATTAGAAGGGTATGAAAACTCCGAGTTTGCGACGATATTCGCGCTTGGCTTGTATCTCGGTTGCAACGAGACCCGCGATTAGAAGGGTATGAAAACTTCTGGCTCTCCACGTATTTCATTAGCACCTATTAGTTGCAACGAGACCCGCGATTAGAAGGGTATGAAAACTCTGCCTCAGCGTCGAGGGGGATATCCTCAATTTTGTTGCAACGAGACCCGCGATTAGAAGGGTATGAAAACACTTTCAATCTGTTCCTTGAGAAGCTCTCTCAGATTGGAAGTTGCAACGAGACCCGCGATTAGAAGGGTATGAAAACAGAATCCCTTGCGGTATTTTTTATCTGTTCCATTCATAAGGTTGCAACGAGACCCGCGATTAGAAGGGTATGAAAACTCAAGGCTGGTGATGCTGGTTTCGTACGGATAACGTTGCAACGAGACCCGCGATTAGAAGGGTATGAAAACCCCAAAAGAAATTCTCTCGGTAAATCTTTGGGTCGATTTGTTGCAACGAGACCCGCGATTAGAAGGGTATGAAAACATGACCTCATACAGGATCGAAATGATCCCACCGACCACGTTGCAACGAGACCCGCGATTAGAAGGGTATGAAAACGTTCGGCGGTGGCGGGGTGCTGCGTCAAATTAACGTTGCAACGAGACCCGCGATTAGAAGGGTATGAAAACATCAACGCGCTGTGCTACGACCCGGGGCGGGAGCGTTGCAACGAGACCCGCGATTAGAAGGGTATGAAAACTTAATGATCCCGCCTCCCTCGAGTTCTCCGGCGTTGCAACGAGACCCGCGATTAGAAGGGTATGAAAACATCCGGCACGTGGAACCTGATATACTGTTTTTCAGTTGCAACGAGACCCGCGATTAGAAGGGTATGAAAACAGAGTTGGGGTTGGGGCCGGAACCGGCATCGTCTGTAGTTGCAACGAGACCCGCGATTAGAAGGGTATGAAAACGATACCCTTTTCCGAAACAAGGCTTCTGATGCGCCGATGTTGCACTATCACCCGCGATCAGAAGGGTATGAAAACGGAAGATCCAGCTGTTACCAAACCCGATTAGCTTTTCAATTGCCATGATACCCGGAATTAGAAGGGTAGGTAACTGGAACTCCATCACCTTGCTTACTATATTGTCTGGATTTGTTGAACAATCGCGTGCGATCAAAAGAGCAGGGTGGCCTTATTGATAGTGGGATAATTTCTATCGGCCACAAAAGAAGGCCGATGAAACGCAGATTCGAAGTTCCGTTGATTCAATTGGTTTGAAAAAAGTGAGGATTGATATGGTATTCAACACAGCAGTCTTTTACGATCTGGAAAATCTCCTGAAAGGGTATGACTATACCCATGGTTTTGTCTCTCGTTTGTCATTGAAACGGATTCTGGAAGAAATCCGGCAGAGCGATCGCATCGGGGAGATTGCAATTCAGCGTGCATACGCCAACTGGAGCGATCCCCGGCTGGGACAGATGCGCAGCCAGATTAATGAGCTGGGCATTGATCCCATCCAGGTGTTCGGGTTTTCGTATGACCAGAAAAAGAACGCAGCCGATATCCAGCTGGCTATCGATGCCATCGACCTGATCCATACCCGCCCGGCAATTGACGTTTTCGTCATCATATCCGGTGACGGCGGTTTTGCTGCGCTGGCAAAGAAGCTGCATGAATACGGCAGAACCGTGATCGGATGTGCCTACAGGCACTCTGCAAGCAAGACGTTCCTTGCCGTATGCGATCACTTCGTCTGGATTATCGATCCCGACGATGAGATCCACCTGGGAAAACAGGCCCATGACGGTATCCCGTCGGGCACACAGGATCCACGGAACAGCATGGTGGATACGAAGATCCAGAAAGTCACGATGCAGTCAAGGGATACCGTGATTGCAAAGACCCGCGAACTACTGGACTGGTACTCGAAGAATCCCCTGAGTAAGAATGAGATACTGAAAACAGGCATCCCGTTATCGGTCGTCCGGGAAGGCCTCGGCGTCGTTATCCCCGATTTCCAGCCGGTAAACTTCGGTTTTGTAAAATTTATCGATTATTTGCGATGCGCATGTACGGGAACACCATTTGCGGTAATCCGCCGAATCAATAGCCAAGTCAACGTAATATCACGGAACGGGAACTACCAGCAGGAAGAACTGTTACCTGATTATGATATCAACGAAATCCATACACCTGAGAACTACCGCCTGTTGCTGGCAACCGGCAGCCCGTCCCTGAAATTCCCGCCTCCGGCCGATCTTAAACACATTATTGCATGGCTGGTTCAGGATCCGCCGGTTGATCTTCCGTTTGAACAAATCCTGGATGATGCTGAAACGATGTGCGAAAGCCGGATACAGCCGGAGTCGATAAAACTCGCCCTCCACAGTCTTCTTGCAATCGCGGAACTATTCGACCGCGAACCTGATGGTTCACCGCTGGCGGAACAGAAATTTTCGCTCCGTCAGTCCCTGCGGGAAGAGTCCGCACTGATGGAAAAACTCCGTCAGATCGTATGCGGAAAATTACGTGCAGTACTTGGTGATGACAATATCAGTGAAGAGAGTCTTGATGAGATACTTCCAAAACCGGTCAGGATGGATCAAATGCATCAGGACTCATGGGCCGTCTAGGTTCAGGAGATTGGCATTTCCCTGAAGTACGTGGCGGGGGATTTGAGACCGTGCACAACAAAAAAATTCAAGGCTGAAATTTTTTGATGATCCAGGAACTATGACAGATCACTTTTCAAGAGGATATAAAGTCAAATGACGACTTTTATATGATTAAAATAAGGAGGTAATTTCAATGATTTACATCGTGACCCGGCATGCCGGAGCTGTCGCCTGGCTCCGTGCGAAAGGATTCGGTGGCGAGGTGGTGCCCCATCTCACGGGGGATCAGATCCGGCCCGGGAACATTTACATCGGCGTGCTGCCCGTTCCGATGATCAAGCTAATCCTTGATGCAGGCAGCCGGTTCTACCTGCTCATGCTGCCGGAGGTCACGCCGGCCCAGCGGGATCAGGAGATGACGCCAACAGAGATGGACGCGGCCGGCGCACGGCTGGTCGAAGTGAAACGGATCGAGATTGCGCCGGTGGATATGAAGGAATAAGGAGTCTTCATCATCTTTAGCCGAAATTTATTTGGGAGGGCAGAATATGATAACCAAAGAACAATGGTCTGAAAGGGTCCTTAAAACAGTGAGCAGCTTTTCAAGGACAATACACGGAATTTCCGATACGTCAAGTGCGACAGAAAAACCAAAACTTACCGTGAAAGAGGGGAAACAACTTATTGATCGCACTTCTCGCAATCTTTTGCAGGCGATAGAATATCTTTGGGTCAATCGTTCAATTTCGTTTATCACTTCTTTGGAAGTTCAGGATTTCATTGATTCTCTAGCCATGATTATAAGTGACGGACTGCTTCAGCAGGGGCAGTCCCTGTATCGGACATGGGATACCCAGTACGGTCAAACACACCCATCAGAAATTTCAGAGCAATATCATGAATTCTGTAAATGGTTTCTGTCAACAATGGATTCACATGATCCGGCTGCGACAGCAGCAATCGTGGAAAAGCGACTGAATGGGGAAATCCATCCATTCAGTGACGGGTGCGGCAGGACTTCCATGCTCCTTGCCGCATTTGTATTATTGCGTCACGACATCAATCCTGCAGTTTACCATTCACGGAAAGAATATTTTGAACTGATTGGCAAATCAAACGATGAGGAATGGATTAGGTATTATCGTTCACTTCTTCCATGATCGTTCTCTTAAAAAACGGACCATTGCAATCTTGGATTAGAGTAATAAGTCATTCCGAAATTTCGATCAAATCGCCAACGGTAAATTGAGGATCATTACTAATTACAATAACATAGCGATCCATTTTGGGATCGAAAATGCTGATGGCAGAAAAATATTGTGCTAACCTGTAACTGATGGCAGCAGCAACTGGCAGAGACGCAGGGCCGTTAATTTTAATCAGCCCTCCTCCAGAAAGTTCTCCTTCTCTCGCCATTTGATCCAGTCGGGAACAAGCATCTTTGACTATCTCGTCATTCTGTGCGTCATCCTTGTTAAATTTCACATGAATGACATCCTTGTCCCGGTAAATCACATATGAATCCATAGTGCGGTCCTTCTTTCATATTCAGATATCTGATTGACATTCTTATAAATATAAAATGTGTTCCGCAAGAGCTTGGACCATCGGACGCCCTGAAACATCCAAGCCTCGTTCAAGATGATGGATTGACCCGCGAAGGATATTATCATTGATCAGAGGCAGAATCGTATCATCACTACCATCATAGTCGGAAACGATTTCTGCAACGATATTTAAATCAAGTTCTTGAGCAAATTTTCGCCATTCTTCAAATTTTTCGCTATCTCTGGAAAGAATTACAATATGAGTAGCATTTTTGCAAATTTTTTTATTTTCCTCAGACGGTATACCGCCGATGTCAACAATTGTTAAAGGAAGACGACACTTTTCCACATGATTGCTGATTCTATTCACAAATTCTGGAGTAAAGGACTTCTTATAATTCTTCTTCAGCTGTTGAGCCCGAGAAGGATTTTTTTTATAAGAAACTTGAAACCAGCATCCTTCTCCATCTGGTGCAGCGGTGATAAAAAACGGATACGTGTCTTTTTGTTTTCTTATGATGGCTTTTTTTAATCCCTCCCGTAATACACTTTTACCTGAGTGTGACGGGCCACCGAGAACGATCTTTTTATGGGCTCTATGCGACGACGATGATAAACGACTTCTCTCAAGACTCATTATAATCCATTCTTAAATACATGCCATCAATCTGTCTAGGAACGCCAAATTATTCATTCACTGATGGATAATGTGACTATCGGGATAAGAATGATAGCCATTGTATTTTTGTGTTAAGGATGTCCCTTATTTGCAAACACCAGTCCGAAGGATACAACCCTTCACTGCTCCTTTTTTGTTTGACACAATATACATTTTTCGTGTTTAATGCTGATGTGTTTAAAACCACGGATGCTGTTCTTTGGACCCGGGCTCTTCTGTTGTATCACCACAACAGTGCCATCACCTACGATGAAAAGGTGATTACATGCAAGGTTCATTATCTCTGATTTTAAGGAAGAACTCGAACCCCTTAAAAAAGTACAAATTCAGGACTTGATGAGAATAATGTCAGAATTATTCAGACCCCACTTTTAATTGATTTTTTGATACTTCAATGAACAAATCCCATTGAATATCTGGAACATGAAACGGATGATGACTATCGGAAGATCTGATGAAAACAGTATGATGATTGAATATCATGTTGGAGGGATTATGAATTCACGAAAGGAAACTGTTTCAATATATTTATCGTTGGGAATTACTTATGTACGGCGTATGAGATACGCGTGGCGCATACTCCTTACGGTACTGGTTGTCGTTGCCGTCCTGTCTGTACCGGTCTCTGCAAAGATCCAGTATACAGCGGATGTCAGGTACGATGCCAGCGGCACATTGCCGGGATTCGGGGAAGAGATCCCCGTCACACTGGTCATCGCTCCCGGAGAAAATGCGATAAAGAATTTAGTAATTACGCTTCGGGAAGCAGATGCGTTCATAGACGATTCGAATCCCAGTTTTATCACGAAGAAAATTTCACCGGCAGGTGCATCGATCAACATTACCCAGTCGGGATTGTCATTCATGATCGATCAGCTCCAGCAGGGGCAGACGATAACGATTGACTTCATCGCCTATCCGAAAACGCTCCAGCAACAGAAACTGCATGTTGCGGATGTCGGGTTCAGTTATACCCAGATGGGGGACCGGATCGACCAGCCGTATGAACCGGTTTATGCAGATATGTCGGGATCTTCGTGGTTCCAGCTCCAGTCCGCCAACAAAGAGACCTCAATCGTCAAACAGAATGCAGAAACAGAAACCAGGAATGCCCAATTCGCCCTGTCAATAGGATTCGTCTTGGTTATCGTGGCTATCGTTATAATTGCATATGTTCTGATAAAACGGGGCTCATATGTCAGGGAATGTGCGGCACTCAAGGAGAGCAAGAACCAGCTGATGCACGAAATCCTGCGGAAAGTGGAGCTGGCCGAGAACAACAAGGCAGAGCTGGAGTCGCTGAAAAAGAGACTCCGGACCGAACTAGGGCCGGACACACATGCAGTGACTGCCAAAACAGGCGAAACCGTTACAAAATCCACGTACAAGGATGACAAGGACTCGGGATTTGAATGAGGAGGTAAAAAATATGGAAATTCCGACACTGGTAATAGGAACCGGCAGAGGCGGAATCAGTATTGTCCAGACCTATGCCGAGATGGTGAATGAACTTAAGATCAAGGATTACTATCAGTTCATTGCGATTGATTCGAGCACCAAGGATCTCGATGCTATCATCAAGCGGGGATATTCCATCAATGCGGTCAATATCAGCGAAGAAGGGTATGCTGTCCCGAACCTGATACCCCAGTGCCAGTACCTGTATGACGGTATCGAACCCAAAGGTGTTGGGGCAATCCGTGATCGTGTCTATGCCCGGTTCCTGCTCGACCTGAATATGGATAAGGTCGACGGTGCCATAACGGACGCGATGGCAAAAATGCTGACCGTATGGCAGCAGACGAAAGGGAGCAAGACCAAAGAAGCATTGATATGGGTCGTCCATACGCTTGGCGGAGGGACGGGGAGCGGGTCGTTCCCGACCCTTATTGCAAAGGTCCGCCAGTTATCTGACGGGATATTGAAAGAAAGCGGCATGAAGCCGTTCATCTTTTGTATTGGAATCCTTCCGTCGGCAACAAACATCAATGACATCAGCACAGCAAAATTCGACAAGAAGTACACCGCAAACTCCTACGCCGCACTCCGGGAAATAAAAAAGCTCCATACAGCAAAAGATCTCACCATTGTCCCGTTCAACCCGGCACGCAGGCCAAAAAAAGAGATACCGGTAAAAAGCCGGCCGTTCGACCGGTATTTCCTCTTTGGCATCAACGAAGACCTGCTTGCAAGGATGAAGGATGATAAGGATGATAGGGCTGACGAGGTCGAAGAGTATCTTGACGGGGTTAACAAAACGATCGCGTACACGATGCTGTACCTGCCGCACTATCCCGGCGGCCTTGAAAACATGTGGCATAACCAGAAGGACCGGCCGTTTACGATTTTCGGTGAGAGCGAGCTGACGATCCCTCTCGAAGATATGCGGAAATACGCACAGGAAAACGACACTCTTGGAAAAGCTCCGGATCCTGAGAAAAAGAAGAGGCTGGACTCCGTTGCAGAGACACTGGCAAAAAGTCCGACCGATGATCTGAACGAATCCAGAATTGAAGAGGACTGTCTCTCCATCGCGCAGAGCGAACGGCTGCGCTGCCTCAAATATTTTGTCGGCCAGGTGCAGCATGAGTTTGACAAGGAGCTGACAAGAGTCGAAATCCAGTTCAGTGATAATATCCTGCGTCTGGGGGAGTCATTAAAACGCCTTGACTGGGCAGCGGCCGGCATGCAGAATTTCGATAACCAGAATATTGAAGACAAATACCGGCAGATTGTAAGGGTCGTCAAAAACCGGATTGAAGATAACCAGAAGTTCATCGACAGCCCGTTCCAAACGCCGAGAATCTTTGAACGGAAAAAGCGGTCGGACCAGAATGAGAAGAACAGTAAAAAGCTCCGGGAACTCGAAATCCAGTATGACCGGTTCATCAAGATACGTGCATTGAAAAAATACATTGACACAAGCCTTGGCAAGAAACTTGTTGATGTCGCCGGCATCCAGGACTTTGGAGCCGGAAATATTGCAGGCCATATCCGTAAAAGAGAGGCCAGGCTTGAACTGCTCGGAAACCACTTAATCGACAGCGGGATTGGCAGGGTCATAAGGCTTGGCGTTCCCGAAGACAAGGTGACACGACTCACTCTGGAAGATCCCGGTGGAATCAGGATATCGGAAATTAATTCCATGGCAAAATTTATCGGGACAATGGGCATTGAGAATGCAAAGGTCGAGTCGTTGATCAAAAACAGGATCGATCTCGCCTCCAACTATACAATAAAAGTTGCGGTCGGATTAACACCCGGGGCAGAGACCGGTTTTACTGCCCAAGACGAGCTGGTCGTTGTCAACCATGAGAACAATGATCAGATCCTCAAGCGGTTCAGCAACCTGATGAGCCAGTGGAATCTGGGGCAGATCCGAATTGACGGGTTTGACAACGGGCGTCTGGTGTTCATGCCATTCCAGGTCGGAGTGGAACTTGAACAGACGAAGGATTTCGTATACCGGGAAAACGAGTACCAGAATGGCGAACTGGCAAAGATCATCGGGATAGATAATATCGGTATCATCTTTGCCCACCCGGAATGGTTCCCGGAAGATGAGGTAGTGCGGCGGGCTTATCCGAAGATTTTTTCTGCGAAA
The DNA here is from genome assembly GCA_002067895.1 of Methanoregula sp. PtaU1.Bin051. Taxonomy (GTDB): domain Archaea; phylum Halobacteriota; class Methanomicrobia; order Methanomicrobiales; family Methanospirillaceae; genus MVRE01. The sequence goes on from MVRE01000006.1 coordinate 264,918, forward strand.
TAACGGGAAGATTGGGCCATACAGTTATGATGGCCCGAATCCCCGGTACAACCCCGCTTCTCGCGCCCAGTCAACGGCCTGCTGGTACTCGCTGGAAGTGATCCTTTGCCACAGCTCGCCAATCATACACCTTCTTCATCACCGGGAACGATTCTTTCTTTGAAAACATCATGCAGGACCGCCGGCCGGAGAAACTTTTGGGGATGCCCCCGGAGAAGGGGAGGTGGGCGCTCGTTGTCGCAGGCCTGATCATCAACCTCTGCCTCGGGGCCGTGTACTCGTGGAGCGTGTTCGTGCAGCCGCTCACCGGTTATTTTACCGGAAGTCTCGGCCAGGCCGTGACCGTGAACGACATGCTGATGCCGTACTCGGTGATCCTCGCGGTCTTTGCGGTGACGATGGCGCTGACCGGGACGTTTGTCGAGACCCATGGCCCCCGGAATGTCACAGTCGCCGGCTGCGTGCTGACCGGACTCGGCTGGCTGCTCGCGTCGCTGGCCTCGTCGGCTGCGATGCTGTCCCTCATGTACGGCGTTGTCGGGGGCATCGGGATCGGGATCGCGTACGGGGCCACGGTCGCGGTTGCGGCCCGCTGGTTCCCGGACCGGCGGGGGCTCGCGGTCGGGCTGACGGTGTTCGGCGTCGGGTTCTCGGCCGTTGCCACCGCAAACCTTGCCGGGTACCTCATCGCCGCGTACGGCGTCATGAATACGTTCCGGATCTTCGGCCTCGGGATCATCATCGTAACCGTCCCCCTTGCGCTCCCGCTCGCGTTCCCGCCGGCGGGATGGAGGCCTGCCGGCTGGAACCCTCCCGTGCCGGGAGAAGGCGGGCACGCGATGTGCGAGTGCAACCGGAGAGAGATGGTAAAGTCCCCGGCGTTCTACGGCCTCTGGGCCTGTTACTTCATCGGGTGCACCGCGGGGCTGATGGCGGTCTCCATCTCCCAGCCGGTCGGGACCGAGGTTGTGCATGTCGGCACCGGCCTTGCGACCGTGCTCGTCGGGTTCTTTGCAGTCTTCAACGGGAGCGGCCGGCCGGGCTTCGGTGTCCTCACCGACCGGCTCAACCCAAAAAACACCGCGATGATATCATTCGTCCTGATAGCCCTTGCCGCCCTCCTGATGTGGCAGGTGCCGGCAGTCCCGGTCTACATCATCGCTTTTGCCGTGCTCTGGGGCTGCCTTGGGGGTTGGCTTGCCATCGCGCCGACAGCCACGGCACATTATTTCGGGACGTGCGATTACCCGCGGTGCTACGGCCTGGTCTTCCTTGCCTTCGGTGCGGGAGCGATCGCCGGCCCGCAGCTCGCCGGGTTCATTCGGACAACGACCGGGAATTATCTCGGGGTGTTCCCGTACGTGCTCGCCCTCGCTGTCATCGGTTTTTTCATCGCATTCGTCCTGATGAAACCGCCAAAACAGAAATCCTGATATTTCCTGCCGGGGCGCACAATCGTATTATTGATAAATGTGATGCGAGCTTTCTCATGAACTGCACGTGAAGACTCATACGCCCGGTCATGTTCGAGTATCCTTACGGATGCCGGCGAGGTTGCCGGGCAGGACGAGGTGTCGGATCATCAGGCTGCCTTTTTTTCAAAACGCCGTAACGCTCTCGGTGCCAGTCACCCGCATGCGAAGGAAGGGGAAGGAGGAACGCCCGTTTCAGCCCGCCTTCCGTTCCATCACGATCGCCGCAAGCCTCCTCGCCTCGGCAGCCCGCTTCCCCACAGACTGATCCTCCTGCTCAAACAACGGATCGATCTTGTCCCGGATACTCCAGCGCTCTGAACCGTCATCGCCCATCGACAACCATGCGGACAACCTGTACAGGCACAGCTCAGAATCCTTACGTTTTTTAATCCGGATGAAGAGCCGGGCGGTCGTCCGGTCAGGTATAGCCATGACGGTGTCCTCGCAGACTTTTGTCAGCAGGCAGATCTTCTCCTCCATCCAGCGGGATGAAAGCGCTTTCTCGTTGCATGCTGCGAGATAATCGATCGTAAGCGAATCCTTTCCCTGAAAATTTTCGACCATCCCGATCACCTGGATCTCAAGGACCAAAAACGCCTCCCCTTCCAGGATCCCCCGCCGCGCCTCTTCCTCGGTCCGCTCCGTAATCTCCGGCCGGTATTTTATCTCAGTTACTTCCTCAAATGGTTTCTTTGGCAACCGTTTCACTCCGTTCTTTCTGGTAAGAATCTGTATATTACCGTACACGTGCCGCATCATCAGGCATTGCATCAGGATTGCCGTACACCCCTCGGCCCGCATCAGGCTGCGAACAGAGATCCTCGCGCCCGGATCTTATTTATAATCTATAGCGCTATAAGTTATAGCAGGTATGCAGCAGAACGCAACAAAGCACGGAAAGAGCCGCCGGATTCAGGTAAAGAAAACCGGTATTAATCTCCCGGCCGGGGCGGGATCGGGCCGGGGATCCGGGAAGGAGCGCGGCCGGCACAAGACCTCGATCCAGGTCTCGGGGATGACCAAACTGGATCTTGACCGGGTAAAGACCGAGGCACGCACGGAAACGTACGAGGAGGCGATCCGGTTCTTACTTGAGGAACGCAAGAAGCACCGCCCCAAAACCTTCGGGCTCCTTGCCGGCACGCCGTCATTTGTGCGGGACGAGGAGGGGGATTCCTATCGGATACGTCATTGACACGTGGGTCTGGGTGGAATACTGGCGGGGAAATGAAGCGATGAAACAGTGGGTCGAGAACAAATCCCCGCTCGTTACCTCAGCGATCACGCTTACGGAAGTTGTACGGTTTTTTATTGCAGGAGGGCAGGACGAGGCAACCATCCGGATATGTCTTGATGACATCCGCGCAAAAAGCTCCGTCATTCCGCTGGACGAGGAGATCGCGGTCGCTGCAGGACGCCTGAAAAAAAGGGAGGTTGCCGGCATCGCCGACGCAATCATCCTTGCCACGGCACGCAGCGGGGATCACAAGGTTGTGACCGGTGATCCGCATTTCCGAAAAATCCGTGACGCCGTGTATGTCGGTCCCTGAATCATAAGGCCGGCAAAAAACCGATACGGGAAATTGACAGCCCTGCAATAATTTCCAAACCCTTTTCCATCGGCTGATCCGCCTCATTCCGTCCCAAACCCCCGGTACAACCCCGCTTCTCGCGCCCAGTCAACAGCCTGCCGGTACTCGCCTGATGTAATCCTCCGCCGCAGTTCCCGGTACGCAGGATTCTTGGAAGAGATTTCCATCGCGTGCCACATAGGCCGGTACTGGGCCATGACATTAACGTAAGAGTCCGATGAAAGCTCCGAAGCGATGAACTGCATGACCTCGCGGGTGCCCGCAAGTCCTCCAGGCAGCACGAGGTGCCGGATGATCAGGCCGCGGGCTGCGATGCCGTCAATCACGAGAAGGTCGCCCACCTGCCGGTGCATCTCCTTGAGCGCCGCCCGGTTAATGTCCACGTAGTCCGGCGCGTGGGAGAGATCGAACGCAATCGCATTGCTGCCGTACTTGGCATCGGGCATGTAGATGTCGAAGATGCCGTCAAGGAGTTTCAGGGTGTCGACCGAGTCGTAGCCGCCGGTGTTGTAGACGAGCGGGACGGAGAGCCCCTTCTCCGCTGCGATCACGAGCGCAGCGAGGATCTGGGGGACGACGTGCGATGGCGTTACGAAGTTGATGTTGTGGCAGCCCCGGCGCTCCAGCGAGAGCATCATTCCCGCAAGCTCGTCCGCGGCCACCTCCTGCCCGTCGCCGCACTGGCTGATGTCGGCGTTCTGGCAGAAGATGCACGCCATGTTGCAGTGCGAAAAAAAGATCGTGCCCGACCCGCCACACCCGACCAGCTCCGGCTCCTCGCCGTAGTGCGGGCCGGTGCTCGCGACCTGCGCCCGGGCGCCGGTCCGGCAGAACCCTTTCTCATCGCGTGTCCTGTCAACCCGGCACTGCCGTGGGCAGACCGTGCACTCCGAAAGGAGCTCTGCGGCAGCATCCGCTCTCCGTTCAAGTTCCCCGCTTGCAAGAAGGGCGCGATAGGACGGATAGGTCATTTTCTGGATCATGGTATGGGTGAGTGAGGATAGAGCGCCGGAGGGCATGAAGGTTGTTTGGGATTTTTCTGTTCGTATTTTTTTCAACATACGAAGATAGACTTACGAAAGCTCCCCGCCTCAGGGCCTCTCTGAGGCACGGCGGGGCGGACAAGGGAGTTCATGTTAAAACGGATTTCCACAGATATCGCATCGCGGGGGATGCCCACGCGGAGGGGGTGGAGTCCGAGTGGTTCATCAGAACCACGAGGATGAGAAGAACTCATCAGAGTTCTTCGAACCGAAGGCGGAACCCCCAAGAGAGTAAAAAACATCTAAGAAAAATGATTGCATCTGTCTTTTTGCTAATGCTCTGAATAATTACTCTAAGATCGCACCGTCTTTCGCCTTTACGATCTCAGTATTTTCAACGGCCCCGTCAACAATCTCCCGGATCTTAATCTTCTCCTCGAACTCAGTAATCTCCGAAAGGTCAGCCGCAGTCGCCGGCATCTTCGGCACGGCCCGGCAGGCAAGATCGCCGGGGTGCGCATCGAACGTCCCGATATATCGGGCGATGTCGATTGTCTCCTGCTTGTCATAGGTGATGAGCGGGCGGAGCACGGGGACGTCGGCGGCCGGGTCGATCACGGCGAGGTTTGCAAGCGTCTGGGACGCGACCTGACCGAGGCTCTCGCCGGTGACAAGCGCGAGGGCGTGCTGCTGCCGCACAAGATCGCTTCCCGCCATCATCATGAACCGCTTGCAGATCACGCACCGGTCCCTCGGCAGAACCCTTGTCTCCTCCATCGCATCGTAGAGCGGCTCGCTGTTGATAACGAGCAGGGGGAGCACAAAACCGCGACACCAGAGCGATAGCTTCTTGTGGTTTTCGATCGCGGCCGCCCGGACGTCTGGCCCAGCCCATCTCCCGGCGTCCATGTGGATGTGGGTCACCTCGCTCCCGCGCTTCATCATCAGCCATGAGGCGACCGGCGAATCGATGCCGGAGGACAGGAGCACGCATGCCCGCCCCTGCGTGCCGAGCGGCAGGCCGCCGGGCGCCGGGATCCTGCGATCGTACACGAACCCTCCGAAGTCGCGGGCCTCAATAAAGATCTCGTAGTCCGGGTGGTCAAGGTCGACGCGGACACCGCTGATACTGTCATATACGGCTCTGCCTATCACCTCCCCCATCTGCTGGCTTGTAAACCCGGAGACCCCCTGCCTCTTCGCACGGACGGCAAAACTCATGCCGGGTTGAAGCTTCTCTCCCGCCATCATGACCGCAGCTTTACTCAGATCATCCAGACGATTGCCGGTCCGTGCCGCCACACCCACGTCCACAACCCCGAAAATGCGGGACACGACCGACGCGATCCTCTCCGGCTCCTCGCCAAGCACCAGCATCCGCCCCCGGTTCAGGTCGAACGTGTGGGAGAGCCCCTCCGAATCGAGAGCCTTTTTTATGTTACGTGAAAGAAGCCCGATGAAATGACGCTTGACCGGCTCGCTTTTTAAGAAAAGTTCGCCATACCGCACGAGCACGCAGGTCTCCATTTTCAAAAGCCTCTTATTATCCGCCCAGCCCGGCAACCGTGAAAAACGGTTGCAGGTGCCGGCATCGTCCAAGAGTCATTGGCCTTCCGCTCTCATAACGTTTCGCGGGAAGCGGGATGGAAAAAAATCCCCCTTTACGCCGGAAAAAAGGAAAATGATTTAATCATGACAGAAGGAATGTGTACTAAAATGGCGAAGAAAGCAGCAAAAAAGGCGGCGGAAGAACAACCGCTGAAGTTGTTCTATATATTCTACAATCAGGAACGGTGGGACAACTGGCTTAATTCCATGAAGGACGCGAGCTTCGAGGTCGATCCCAAGGCCGATGAAATGCCCGAGGGTTTCCGGATCCTTGACAGTTTCTCGGTCGATATAACCATCGAGGTCTTAAAGATCATCAAGCTCTTCCAGAACAGGCGTTTTTCAAAGGAAGAGGCGCTTGACCGGCTCGGCAAGGTCGAACTGATCATCATGTCCGCGCCGCCTGAAGGTGACTTGAAGGAGATTGTCGAGATCCTCCAGCTCCAGAAACTTGTCCTGTTCGCCTCGTGCCGGAAATATATCGAAGGAGCCTATGACAAGGACATAAAAGTGCTCGTCAAGAAGGGCAAGGACCTCCTTGATACGGACATGGAGGGAGCGCTCGACTGTGCAGCGCAGGTCGGCGCGGCCGTGCTCGGCGGGGCATCCTGCTGCAGCAAGTACGTAAAGGATGATCTTGAAAACCCCACGCTCTTTGACGAGTGGCTGATCGAGTGCGAGCGGATGAGCGACGCGATCGCTTCTTTAAAGAACTTTGACGAGACTGTCGGGGACGAGGATTGATAGCGGACAGGGCGCGGTTCCGGATTGCACGGAGGATCGAGCGGCTCGCCGGCTACCGCCTGCCGGACCGCGCTTTTTCCGGAACGATGCTCACCGCTCTCACATCAGGCATCAACTACGATGCATTCGATTTTGCCGTCCGCGAACAGCTCCTATCCTTTTTCAACGATTTCCTGAGGTGCAACTGCAGGGATTCTCCCCTGTGCGGGTGCCCGGAAAGGAAGTTCGCACAGAAGATCCTCGAACTGCGCGAGAACGGGCTCGACCACCGCCAGATCGCATCGTTCCTGCTTGACGAGTACGGGATCGAGATCTTCCCGGCCGACATTCTCTCTTTCCTCGAGGACACAGTGCACGTTCTCGAAGCGCTCTCGGATATCTCCCGGCTCAAGGGACGGCAGGAACTTGCGAAAAAAACCGACGAGCACATCCGCCTGATCGAGCGGTAATTCCGACAACCCCCTTTTCCTGCCCCTTTGTCCTCAAACGGCAGCATCACAAAAAAGGGCCTGCCGGGCCAGTATAATTCTCAGCGGGAACAGGAAAGAGCTGTCCTGACAACATCGCAGAGCTGGGGGCGGCGTACGGGTTTTAAGAGATAGGTGTGAAAGAGTTCGCCGTATTTGTTCCGATCGTCCTCCATAATGGGCTTTCCTGTGATCATGACGACCGGGATCGTGCTCGTCTCCGGGTTCTCCTTGATGGCGGCAAGTGTCTCCCAACCGTCCATCGGGGCCATCATGACATCGAGAAGGACCAGGTCCGGCCGCACCTGTCTGATCTTCTCGAGGCATGATTTGCCATCGGATGCCGTGACTGCAATATGCCCCTCCCTTGACAGGAAAATCTTGAAAAGGTTAACAATATCGATATCGTCGTCAACAATGAGGATTGTTCCCATCGCAGTTCACCGGTTTTAGTAGCCACTGTGATATTTGCAGGGTACCTCCATAAGGATTACTGAACACATGCAAAATCCAGTAACAGCGCTGTTTTACGATTCCAAAAAATAAAGAATAAATTTTATTTTAGTCCAACGGGATGGTCTCGAGCTGCGAGACCAGCTCCCAGATCCGGGTCCGGGCATGGACCGGCATGTTGGGATCGTTGCTGATCTCGTCGATCTTGGATATGGCCTCTGCGGCACGCAGGCCGATCTCCTTGTTGTTGTTTAAGAGCAGCTGCCGGGTCTCGTCTGCCACGCGCCGGATGTTCCGGGGGATGGTACTGTCCTCCATGATGTGCTGCAGCATCAGGATACAGTTCTCGATGGTTTTCTGTGGATTGGGCATGGTGCCACACCTCGTACCTGTAGTTAATATGCAGAACCCCCATATATAGGTTAAATATTGATGCGACGGTGATCCATGGCGCAGAGAAAAGAGGACGAGATCATGGCCGAGTATCTCCTTAAAGGGGGAAAGATGCTGGAAAAGACCTGCCGGCAGTGCGGCTGCCCGCAGTTCGAGTTCAAGGGAAAGACCTTCTGCGTGGTCTGTGCCGAGCGCGAGCAGGAGAAGAAAGGTACAGCCCCGCAACCGGCAGCAGGGCAGAAAGCCGGCGGGGCAAGAAAGGGAGCGGCACCTCCGCCTGCATCCGGAACGGCCGGCACTGCGTCCAATGATATCGCCCCAGTGCTTGCCGCAACGATCCTCGACCTCTGCCGGCGCATCCAGGAAGAAGAGGACCCGGACCGCTGCCTCGTGCTCATGGATGCGGTCCGGACAGGGACCGAGGCACTTCAGATAATGAGGCAGATGTAAAACAGATATTTATTTCATATTCTCATTTTTTCAGTTGCCCCGACGTGAGCCTCCGTAGGACGGCGAACGCTCGGGGGATGCTCGTCAATCCGGTATATCCTATTAAAAACTACGAGATCCCCCGCCAGTTCGGCGCCTCGAAGGTTTTCGACCTTCTCAAATCAGCTATCGCTTGCGCGATAGCTGAATTCTTCGTTCCTCACGGCGGGCAGAAAGGTTTTAATTTTATGATCTTTTGGTTTCTGGCTGTGAAATTGTTTGAAATATTTCAGGAATACTGTCGCCGGCAGAGGTCGTAAATCCTCTGCGCCGTCTTCTCGCCAATCCCTTTTATGGCAACGAGATCCTTGAGTTCTGCGTTTGCGATCGCCTGCACCGACCCGAAATGCGCGAGCAGCAGGCGGGCGCTCTTCATACCGATCTCCGGGAACGCGGAGACGACGTATTCCTGGTCCTCGCGGAGCGAGCGATGGGTCTTGTGGGGATGGACTTTCCGCTCCCCCCGCTCACTCTCCTCGCGTTTAGCGAGTACGAAAAGCATCTGAGCGGTGTCCTGCGGGTCTTTCGTGAAGAGGAGAATCACTCCTAAGTCTACCGTGATTGCCGCAAGCACGCCGCGTATCGCGTTCTTGCTGACATTCCGCTCCGTCGTGATATCCCCACCCTCGATAATCAGCACCGGCCGCGGCACCGCATCGGCAAGTACCTTGACCTGCCCGAACAGGTCCCGGTTGATGAGCGTATCTACGAAATCGGCGGCAGTCTTGCGCTCGACGAGGATCCGGTCGCCGATCGCGTAATCGCCAACCGGCAGGCGCTCGAGCCGGATCGCGGCGCCGAGCGATGAGAGGACTTCCACGACTTTCGAGGATGTCTCGCGGTCGTCGATTATGATCTTCGGCCCCTGTGGGGTGAAGGCTTCGATGCCGGCCTGCACGTCTTCGGTAACAGGCCTCTGGTGCACCGGACCGGCCGCCATACTTCTCATGCTCTTGTGCATCATCTTCTCCTTGGCCGAGCTCACGTACCGGTATACTTCGTCTGATGTTCCCTTTGTTACGAGCAGGACCACCCGGCCGGCCCCGGACCTGCCTGTCCTGCCCTTCCGCTGGATCGACCGGATCTCGGACGGCACGGCCTCGTAGAAGATCACCATGTCTGTCGAGGGGACATCAAGTCCCTCCTCGCCGACCGATGTTGCAACCAGCACCCGGAACTCCCCCTCCCGGAAGCGCGAGAGCGCCGCGATCTGCTTCTTCTGGGAAAGCCCGCGTTCGGCATCCTTTGTTGCCTGCCCGACAAACCGCTCGCAGGCAATCCCGTTCTTTGACAGGTAGTCGACGAGGAGCTGCACGGTGTCCCGGAACGTGGCAAAGAGGATGATCCGGCTGTCAGGGTGCGCTGCCAGTTGTTCGCGGACGAGGGTGAGCGCAATCGCCGGCTTGGGGTGCATCTCCTCAGTCCAGCCAAGCGTCCGCTCGAAAAGGCTGCGGAACGATGGATCCTTCGCGAGCCGCTGGCTCGCCTTGCTGCCACCGGGCCCCGTCCCTTCCGCGATAAGTTTAGCGATGTACCCCTTGAAGACCTCGCTCCCCTGCGACTCGGCAAGGGTCACCGCGTGCTTCAGTTTCATCAGCTCCGCGTAGACTGACGCGGCGGAGTAGCCCTGCGGGTCACGGTCCCGTATCCGCTGCTGGATCTGGGCATTGAGCGCACTCAGCGCCTTCATCGTGAGCCGCTCGCGTTTCGGAACTGTGAAGTGAATAGAGGAAAGGAGCGCGAGCCGGTCCTCGATCAGCGCATTGATGGTCGCAATCGCTGCCTTCAGTTCTGGCGGCAGGTCGATCTCTAGTATCTCGAAGTCCCTCTGATGCACGTACGGCGCGACATCGGGATCGATCTCCGTCCGGGTCTCGACGTGGACGATCCCGAGGTTGCCGCAGACTTCCGCAATCTTCTCCTGCTGCCCGCCCGGTGATGCAGTCATGGCGAGCAGGAGCGGCTTTGCCGCTGTTGCAAGGTACCTCTGCGCGAGGAAAACATATGCATAGTTCCCTACCGCCCGGTGGCACTCGTCCACGATCAGCAGCGTGACGTCGGAGAGCGTATACCGCCCGGCAATCACGTCGTTCTTCACCACCTGCGGGGTTGCAAAGATTGCCATCGCCCGGTTCCATTCCGCGGTGCGCTCGTCGGGCGGTGCCTCGCCCGTGAACATGGCAAACGGCGACACACCCGGCCCGGCAGGACTCTTTGCGAGCAGGTATCGCTCGAAGAACCGCAGGTGCTGCTCGACAAGCGGCTTTGTCGGGGCCAGCATCAGCACCTTCCCGCCCTCGTTGTAGAGCCGGGAGGCGGCTGCAAGGAGCGCGACAGCGGTCTTCCCGAGGCCGGTGGGCAGGATCACCATCGTGTTTGCATCCAGTGCCTTCATCGCGATCGAGAGCTGGTACTCCCGCGACTCGATGGCATCCGGTTTTATGAGAGGGTGGGTGATGAAGGTCATGGGAAGGTGCTCTCTTATAGTTCCAACAGATAATGATTTTTTAAGTAATTAATTAATCACGAGTTCTCCCACCCCCATCGGGGGTCGCTCGGCCGACTCGAAGACTCACGTCTTCGAAGACCTGCGGTCTTCTCATGTCTTGGGTCTTATGACCATCGACATTCTCCAATCGGCCCTCGCTGATGCGACGGTCAATTCCTGTCGGGGCCTCGCTGGGCAGATTACCTGTATGGGACATGAAAAGGTAAGTGAGGCCGCCGCGGGGGCGCCCAGTTGGGGCATCGAATTCCGCTGGAATGAGATGGCGAGAAGAATCATCAGGTTCTTCGAAGCGGTGGCAGGTATCGCAATGTAAAAAAGAAAAATGCGCTTATTATTTTTACTTACACAGCGATGCAAACGTCCGGCTGCCGGCAACAAGCGCACAAACGATCTCCGGCACATCCGCAATCGAGATCCGCGCCTGCTTCATGCTGTCCCGGTCGCGGATCGTGACAGTCCTGTCTTCCTTCGAATCGTAGTCGACCGTGATCGCAAAGGGGGTCCCGATCTCGTCCTGCCTGCGGTACCGCCGGCCGATCGCGCCGGAATCGTCGTACTCGGCAAGGATGCCGCGGGCATGCAGCGAGTGCGTAATCTCCTCCGCAATCGTGTCGAGACCGTCACGCGCCATCAGCGGGAAGATCGCCACCTGCACCGGCGCAACGGCCGGGCTGAGCCGGAGCACGACCCTTGTCTCGCCGTCCGCGGTGTCCTCGTCATACGCCTGCTCGAGGACCGCGTAGCACATCCGGTCGATCCCGTAGGACGGCTCGATCACGTGCGGCACGACATCCTCGCCCCGCACCTCCACGACCTCGTCCCGTACTTCGAAAAGGTCGGCCGGGATATGGATGGTCTCGCCATCAACGGTAACATCGGTGCCGTTGGGTGTCGGCTCCGCTTTCTCCAGCGCGGCAAAGATCGCCTTTGCTTTCTGCCGGTACTGTTTCCCGAGAACGCTCATGTTGGGGACGATCCGCCGGCGCTGCACCTTCTTCGGCTCACCGTACTGGATAAAGACGCTCATGTCCGTCCCAGAATGCTCCGCGTGGGCTTTTAAGTCATAGTCCGTGCGGTCGGCGATCCCGACCGTCTCGACCCAGCCGAACCGTTCGGAGAAGACCTCGGCGTCCCAGCAGTCCGAGGCATAGTGGGCCCGCTCGTTGCACATGTGCTGCCGGAACCGGAGCCGGTCCGGCCTGATGCCGATTGCGACAAGCATCTGGTGCGTGAGCGCGAGGTAATACGCAACGTACTCGTTTGCTATCAGCCCTTTCTGCACCGCATCCTTCATGGAGACGGCAACCGCCTCGCCTTTCTTCTCCTGCGCATCCGAGGTATAGAGCGGCATGGTATAACCGGCGTACCGGGAAAACTTCGGGTGGTTCTTCTCGTTGGGATGTACGAAGATCTCGGCCTCCGCCTGTGTGAACTCGCGGAGCCGGATCATCCCCTGCCGCGGGGAGATCTCGTTCCGGTATGATTTGCCAATCTGGACGGCGCCGAACGGGAGCTTGTCACGGTAGAACCGGAGGAGCCGGGGGAAATCGGTAAACATCCCCTGTGCTGTTTCCGGGCGGAGGTAGCCTGTGCGCTGGGAACCCGGCCCGATGGTGGTCTTAAACATCAGGTTGAAGTTGAAGACCTCAACCTTGCCAAGCACCTCCCCGCAGGACGGGCACTTCTCATGAGCGAGCCGGGCCTCGAGCTCGTCGGCACTCATGGTTCCGGCGTTTACAAAGCAGTACTCCTCCGCGACATGATCAGCACGGAAATATTCGCTGCAGTGCGGGCACTGGAACATCTTGTCCGCAAACCCGGCCACGTGGCCGGAGGCGACAAAGATCGCTTCCTGCCCGATTGTGGGGCACTCGATCTCGTAGTAGCCTTCCTGGATGACGTAAAAATCCCGCCAGATATTCTCCACCCGGCGCTTCATCATGGCGCCCAGCGGCCCGTAATCAATGAAACCGGCAACCGCGCCGTAACATTCGGAGGTTGGCCAGATGAACCCCCGGCGTTTTGCCAGTTCCATGACCTTCTCAAAGACATCGCTCATGGTAGTTCCTGTTGTTTTAGGCCTTCTGCCATATAGTACGACGACTACAACAAAAAGGATACCGAATGGTGGGCCGGCCGAACCCTGCACAATGAGGAGGTAACGTACCCTGAAGAGATCCGGGAAAAACGGTTTTCTTTCTGCAGAAATATGCCGGTAACAGATCTTATCGCACGCCAATTTAAAGAGTTTTTGGTCAAAGCGCCGATTACGACAGAATTAAATAGTCCGCCCGATATTGTATATCCTAATCCCAGTAACGGGGTTACGAAATGGCAGAAGATAAACGAAAGGCACAGCTGTTAAAACTGTTCAGCTCGATGTCGGGCAAGACCAAGATTGTCGAGCCTATGAAGAATATCCACGGTACGCTGCGGGACAGCGACGCCATCGAACGGGAGGTAGCTCTCGTCATGCGCGAGATCACCGAACAGGGGATCTTCAAGACTTCTCTAAAGCCGATCCAGCTCGCCAAACTCGTCACCATGTTCTATGCGGACAAGAACGACACCGAGATCGCCCGCGAACTCGGGGACGAGAAACTCTCCAAGACGGTTGCCCGCGCGAGGGTGCGGCTCAAGCTCTTCCGCGAACTCGATTTCAAGATGCCCTTTGACCGGCAGCACATGGAGGATCTCATAAATTCCGGCAAGACCATGAAAGAGGTCTCCGAGGAACTGGGGATCTCCCCGTCCACGCTCCGGGAGTACCGGCACGTTATCGAGGAACAGGAAGACCCGACCATCGACCCGTACATCAACCGGATCCGGGATGTCATGGAAGACCGGGATCTCTCGGAACAGATGACCCGGAGCGTCACGACCGACGGTTTCGGCGAATCAATCGACATCACGGAAGCGGAAATGATCGACGTCACCTGAACAGACAGAACCAAACCGTAAAATATCCCCTCCCCTTTTTTAGTCCTGACCTGCTCATACGGGCAGGTTTCACGGTTATTTCTGCTGCTTCATGAACCGTTCGTAGGTCTCGGATCCCGCGCATTCCCTTGCATACCTGCACCACTGGATGCAGGACGTAAGATCATTGAACACCACAAACCTGCACCTGCTGCATTTACCGGGACGTCATCGGAGAATATCTCGATCTCCTCGCCGCACTGGGGGCATTTCTTTATCGAAAGAGTAGGGGTCCTGATAGTGGTCGCCCCCGGGCACCGGTCAACCATGGTCTGTAACGCCTTCTCGCTGTTTCGGTTGCCTGCATAAGAGCCTGCTGGTCGGAGCAGGAAAGAGACGACCGGGTTTTATCGCATAATGTTCATACGCCAGAAGTCCTATCTGGATATATGCAGATCACATTTCTCGGCCATTCCTGCGTGCTCCTCACCGGTTCCCGGAAGATCCTGATCGACCCTTTCATTGAGGGGGGGAGCGTGGCATCCGTTAATCCCGATATCATTGCAATCACCCATGGGCATGCCGACCACATGGGAGAGGCGGTTGGGCTCCGGAAAAAGACGGTTGCGATCACCGAGATTGCGAAATACCTGAAATCAAAGGGGATCCCGGCCGAGGGGATGAACATCGGCGGGACCATTGTTGTTGACGGGATCTCGTTCACCATGACCCCTGCGGTCCATTCCGGCTGGATCGAAGAGGCCGGGATCGCAGCCGGGGGCGGTGCCGCGGCAGGCTTTGTCATCCGCATGGACGGGGTCGCGGTCTACCATGCCGGTGATACAGCCCTCTTTTCAGACATGAAACTGATCGGGGAGCTGAACCACCCGGATGTTGCGCTCCTTCCAATCGGGGGACGGTTCACGATGGGGCCGGACGAGGCGATGATGGCCGCCCAGTTCATCGGCGCAAAGACGGTTATCCCCATCCACTACAACACATGGGAAAAGATCGTGCAGGATCCCGAGCCGTTTAAGACAGCCATCGAGCGGACGACGGATATGAAGGTCCGGATCTTAAAACCCGGTGAAACAACGGAGATCCGGGCATAGCCTATGGTCCGGGGGTGCATGGTCGCAGGCGTCCTCCTTCTCTTCATGATCGTACTGCTGGGAGGATGCAGTATGATGCCGGGTAACAAGGCGGGAGAGTCGGCGTATGGGACAGGAAAGAACGCGGTTCCTGTTGAAACCGTAATAACTCCGGACACAGGTACGGCAACACGTGGCACGGAGTTTGTTGTTGCTGCGGTCAGTGCACCAGCCGGTACGGTAACGACACCGGTGCCAGTATACAGGATCCCGAACTGGTCCTGCTCTGACTGGTCGGCCTGCAACAGGTCAGGGTTCCAGGATCGTTCATGCACCGACCTGAATACTACCGGTTCGACAGCAGGTCAGCCCGCAGTGCTGCGTTCATGTACCTATAAACCCTCGCTCCCTTCCCCCGGGCCTTACACGGTCAGCATCACAGGCGATATGCTGTGCAGGCAGACCGCGGAAAAAGCGGTGACCAACCTGAAGTACAGGGCTTCGGGAGACTACGAGTATTTCCGGAAGTATGTCGGCGCAATCAACTGCTCGTTCTCCGACATGTGTTATGCATCGATGCTCCGCCAGGGGGAGGCACCGGTTTACACCGTCTGTATCGCTTCGCTTGCAGATCCCCCGACAGTATATATCGACGGGCCGCTCTGGGATGCCGATCCCCTCT
Source organism: Methanoregula sp. PtaU1.Bin051 (assembly GCA_002067895.1). Classification (GTDB taxonomy): domain Archaea; phylum Halobacteriota; class Methanomicrobia; order Methanomicrobiales; family Methanospirillaceae; genus MVRE01. Next base: position 280,323 of record MVRE01000006.1, read on the forward strand.
GGCTTGCCGGGGTCCTTGTCCACGAGGCATGCCATTCCGAAGGGTACCAGGAATATATCCTGAAGGAAGGGGCGAACTATGACCTGACCGAGTTTTCCGACTGGAAGTTCGAGCGGCGCTGCTGCGACCGGATGCGGACGACATGGAACCAGCTTGGAGCACCCTCGTTTAACTACGACCTGTACAGGTTCTGCAATCTCTGAGCATGGTATTGCAAAATCAACACGTTAATGAAGGCAAGACACCAAACGACCTGCTATGAAAATGGAGGAAAATCATGGCCATTGAATGGGATCCGATCCTGTTTATCAACCTCGTCCTGTGCATCATCATCGTAGCCCTAGGATACCTCTGCTCGGTCAGGGCCGGTGAGCGGCTACCCCTTTATATCGCAGCAGCGTTCGGTCTTTTCGGCATCTCCCATGCGGCAACTCTGGCCGGCTTCAAGGTTCCCTTAACGATCCCCCTCATCCTGGTCCGGACGCTTGCCTACCTGCTGGTCATATTCGCCCTTTTCAAGTACCTGAAAGACAGCATGACCGCAAAAGAGACCCGGCAGGCATGGGTCGATTATTACAAGGGCGAAACCGGAAAGGTAGGCGGGGAGAAAAAGGCGTAATTTTTTTTTAGGATCCGCCGGATACAACAGACCCGAGCCTTACCCGGCAGTATCAGCCCGACGACTGTAACTTTTTTAACGCCTCTTCCTTTGTTGCATGGATAGAGAAGATCTGGGTGAAACCTGCCATATCGAAGACCCGGAGGACCTGGGGGCTTAAGGAGATGAGCGCTGTTTTCGTGCCCCCTTTCATCAGGTTCCGGGTTGTCACGAGGAGGACGCGAAGCCCCGCGCTCGCGATGTAATCTGTTGCAGAAAAATCCATGATAACAATCGGGGAATTCCAGCGCATCAGCGCTTTTAAGTCTTCCTCAAGGACCGGTGCATTCTCAGCATCCATACGTTTCGGCATCATGACAACAGCCATCTCGTTGTCCCCGGTAATCTCCAGCGTCATCGCCCCGTACTCTCCTTACGTATCGCTACAGTAATGTCATCAGAACAGGTTCATTAACCTGTAGGATCCGGGTTTTAAAGGATTATTCCGGTAACGGGTAAAGATAAGGGAATGAACCCAACGCCTCATGGTATCCGGCCCGGCTTAAGCGTTCAGGCCCGAACGATAGTGGTGCGTTCCTGGATGTACCATATCGATCAGGGTCCGGTCAAAGATATCCTCTTCTCTGATCACCTGTGACACATACCCGAGTGCCTGCAGGGTCTTTGCAAATTTCATAGTAGACACGACATATTCGGAAGGAAGTGCTGCACAATAATTTGGAGAGATGCAATAGGCCGCAAGGACGAATTCCTCATTGACCATACCGGTCGTTTCCGCAACAATGCGGGCTGCAGAACGGGGATCATGACGTATCATCTCACACGCCGCTTCGTGAACCTCCAAAAATTTCCTGAGTGGTTCCGTGTTTTTGAGCATCCGGCGCATGACGACTATGCCATAACTTGGATTAAACGGCCAGAGCTGACTGGCAGGCACGACCAGCCGTGCGCTGCCGTATCTCGCGGCTGTCACCGCGAGCGCTGGTGTACCGGCAGCAGCGGTAATCTCGTTGTTCTGGAGTGCGTCAGGAAGGAAATCAGCCCACGGATAATTCGTTATGGAAACGTCCCTGATACCATGCTCCTGCAACAGTTCGTTTATGATTACATCGTGGATGGAACCTTTAGGCGGTGTGCCAATCGCTTTTCCGGAGAACTGTGAGAGGAAATCCGGCATGTTCCTGCACTCTGCAAGCGAACGGACGCCGGTACCGGCGATCATGACCGTGCCCTCGATATGGCCTCCGGCGATGCAGGCGAGGGATAGCCCTCTGTCGATACCGATGATGACCGGGGGAAGACCGATATATGCGAGATCGATCTTCTGTTCCTGCATGGCGGAAATGATATCCGGGCCAGAGGGAAAGAGCGTCCATTGCGTAGTTACATCCTGTTTTTCCAGCAGATCCGTTCCTTTCAGGATGAATGCGGTGTGATAGATAGTGGAAAGGTGCCCGATCCTGAGTGTTTTGTTCCCCGATGACATTGATCCGATCCCCACGAACCTTCGTTCTGCCCGATAATCTGCCTACCCGATCTTTCGCCCGACAACGCCGATCGCATCGCGGACGCAGGACTGGTCCGGGCGGAGCATGGAGACCGGAACATCGACAATCTTTTCGATGATGGATGCAAGGATCGGAGCACAGACAATACCGGCAGCACCGTCTTTTTCCGCCCGTGCGGCAGCGATGATGCATTCCTCAAGGGAGTTGGCAGAATATCCCCGGATAACATAGGTTTTCCCGTTGAACGGGAGTTCCCGGAACTCGAGCGAGTCGAGGATGAACTTCGCCCCGATCACCGCGATGAACCGGTTGCGTTCCTGCTCAAGCACGGACACAATCTTTTTCACGGTCGAGAGGCGCGGGTCGCGCTCCCCCATCGTTACTTTGTAGAGCGTGGAAACGGGAATGCCGGTCTGGTCGGCGAGTTCCTTAACCGTCAGGTCCTTCTTTTCCAGCTCCTCGTTAAGCGCTGTCTTGAAATCGGTCTCGAAAATTCTTTTTGATAGCATATTATCCTTTAAGTGCAATTTTCTATGATATAATTATTGCTAAAAGGAAAATTATTTTACGTAATTGGAAAATTATATTTGCCTCCATCTCCTGATCCTGATTATGGAAAGAGATCAGTTCATGGAGCTTACTGTGCTTCCCGGCACAGACCGCTGCGGGGAAAGAGAGGGTTTTGACCGGATCACCCTGCGTCCCGGTGATACAGTATCGATCGTGGGATCTACCGGGTCTGGAAAATCGGCATTCATCAATGACATCGAGGTACTTGCCCAGAAAGATACAGTCACAGGCCGTTCGATCCTGATCAATGGCGCCCCGCCATCTGACGACATGGTCCGCGATCCGGCAAAAAAACCGATCGCGCTCATAACGCAAAACACCCGGGTCATCGCAGATCTGACCGTCAGCCGGTTCCTCGCCCTTCACACAAAGGCACGGGACACCGATGCCGGGGAACTGATTACAAGGACTGTTGCGCTTGCAAATGAATTCACCGGGGAAAAAATTGCCGGGTCCACGCGGATGACCTCGCTTTCCGGCGGCCAGACCCGGTCGCTCCTCATCGCCGATGCCATCATGATCGGGCAGACCCCAATCCTGCTCCTCGACGAAGTGGAAAATGCAGGAATCTTCAAAGAGAAGGTCATCCGCTGTTTAAAGCATTATGAGAAAGCCGTCATTTTTGTCACCCACGACCCCCTCCTCTCCCTGATCACCGACCGCCGGATCGTCATGAAGCACGGTGCGGTCGTGGATGTCCTTGAACCGAAGGACGAGGAGCGGGAGATGATCTCGCATGTTTCCCGCATCGATGCGTTCCTCGTGGAGCTCCGGGAGAGGATCCGGGCCGGGGACCTGATCACGGGCGATATGCCGATGTGCAGAATGCCCCGTGTCACGGCATGAAGCTGATCATCGTTGCCGGTCCGCCCAGTGCGGGAAAAACTGCGGTGATCCGGCAGATCATACGTGAATTTTCAAAATCGGGCAACCCGGCCTTTTTGAAGATCGATGTCGTCCGGGCGTTCGAGGATGATGAACTCAGGGAAGAGTTCGGCATTCCTGCAAGGAAGGTATATTCCGGCGATCTCTGCCCGGATCACATGGGCATCATGATCATGCGGGATGCAATTTCCTGGGCGCAGGGCCTCAATGCAGGTCTCCTCATCATCGAGAGCGCCGGCCTCTGCCTCCGCTGCACGCCCTACACGACGCAGGCATTCGGTATAGCCGTGCTCTCGGCTGTTTCAGGCAACAATTCCCCGCTCAAGATGGCGCCCATGATCGCACTCGCGGATGTGGCGGTGGTGACAAAGACGGACCTCGTCTCTCAGGCGGAAAAGGAGGTGTTCCGGGAATGCATCAGGATGGTCACCCCCGCAATCGATATCATCGAGACGAACGCGATCCAGGGTACCGGCATGCGGTACCTGATGCAGGCGATTGCGGCGTACCCGGACATTACGGATCCCGGTACGATCACCCTCCGGGGCACGCCGCCCCTCGGAGTCTGCACCATCTGCGTCGGAAAGAAAGAGATTGGATGGCAGCGCCATTTCGGCGTAATCCGGCCGCTTGACGGGGCCGATACCATTTACCGGGGCGACTGACAATGGTCTGGATCCCGCCGGGCAAAGACTGCGGGGCCTGCGGCTTAGCAAGCTGCGGGGAATTCCGGATCCTTGCAGAATCCGGTAAAAGAAATTTCTCTGACTGCCCGTATTTTTCAACGGAACTGGGGTGGTGCGCGACAAAAGCATCTTACTCGGGTACTGACATACTGGGACACCAGTACGATTTTGTACTGGCCGCGTTTGAGGGTGAAATATCGGCACGAAAATTTATCGTGCCCTTCCGTGCAGATCTTGTTGAGCGCTGGGATATCGGCCCGGGGGAGATCGTCACCGGCCGCCCGGCCGGAGCCGGGTGCCCAATCTATCATGCGCTGCGCGTGATCTCTGTAAACCCGGTCACCGGCGTTCTTGAATGCCACACGGTCGGCCCGCTTGAAGCCCGGAAAGGGAAGGTGCACGACGTCCAGGCATACCATGTCCATGCTTTCGAAGGTATTGCCGAGGTTATCAGAAATCCGCCGGTACTGGGAGCACGGCAGCGGTTCCTGCCGGGATACTGCATGATGGACCTTTCCCATACGGCCGTCATAAACATGGTTCTGAAAAAGAAGGGGGGGATTCATGTCAGGCTCGAGGACATCCGCCTCCTGTAGGCATCCATGATCCCTAAGTACCGGATCCGGTGTGTTGGCGGGAACGAGCTCGTTACGGATATCACGCGACTCTCCTGCCCTGACGGTCATGATTCCCTGCTCAGGACCGAGTACCGTGAGCGGAGGCTCCGGCTCGCGCCGTTTTCCGGGATGTACCGGTACCTCGCGTGGCTTCCGGTAGAGCGTCCTATGCTCCCCGCAGGCGGCCCGGTGACTTTTACCCATGAAGGGCTATCTAAGGAGCTCGGCCTTTCCCGCCTTTCCATCTCTTTCTCCGGCTATTTTCCAGAATACGGGGCGAACCTTGTTACCGGCTCGTTCAAGGAACTGGAAGCCTCCCCGACCATGCAGCGGCTGGAGGAACTCGGGGGAAAAATCCCGGTGATCGCCTCGGCAGGAAATACCGGCCGTGCCTTTGCAGGAATATCCGCACGGTGTAAGAAGCCGGTGGTTATCGTCGTACCGGAACAGGCGCTCTCCCGCCTCTGGACGGTTGAGCCGTCACGGGATGTCTTCCTTGTTGCAGTTAGGGGGGATTATACCGATGCGATCGCTCTTTCCAGCATGCTTGCGGATGTCCCCGGCTGTGTGCCGGAGGGCGGTGCGAAGAACATCGCGCGCCGGGACGGTATGGGCACGGTGATGCTCGATGCCGCAGTGAAGACTGACAGGATGCCGGATCACTATTTCCAGGCGGTCGGCAGCGGCACCGGCGCCATCGCCGCATGGGAGGCGGCGCTGCGGTTACGGGCCGACGGGCGGTACGGGATAATTCTCCCGAAGCTGCACTGCGCACAGAACGAACCGTTTACACCGATAGTCTCGGCATGGCACGTCCACCGCCGCACGATTATTCCGGATACTGACATGCCGGATCCCGTCAACAAAGTCCGAAACGTGATGGCCGATGTGCTCACCAACCGCAACCCCCCGTATGGCATCGCCGGGGGACTGTTTGATGCGCTGAAGGATACCAATGGTCTGATGTACAGCGTCACCAACGCGGAAGGCAGGAGTGCGATGAAGATGATCCATGATGTCGTGGGAATCGACCTCGATCCTGCCGCAGCGATTGCGACGGCAGCTCTGATCCGGGCCATTGAGGCCGGTACCGCGAAACCGTCGGATACCATCCTCCTGAATTTGACCGGCGGGGGATATGAGCGGATCCGGGAAGACTTCACGCTCTTTCCCGTAGAACCTGTACTTACCGTGCGGCCGGACGAACGCGGGGACGAACTGTTTGTCACGCTCAGGGAGTGGACTAAACGCTATGGATGAGAAACAGATCATCAGCCAGATGAAATCGCAGGGGATCGACCTCGTGTGTTCCATCCCCTGCGATAAGGCAAAAGGGCTGTTCTTTTCCCTGCCGGAAGAGTTCCGTCATATCGGGCTTACCCGCGAGGAGGACGGAGTGGGGATCTCGGCCGGTGCATACCTTGCCGGCGCCCGCCCGCTTGTTGCCCTCCAGAGCTCGGGGCTTGGGAACATGCTGAATGCTATCCTCTCCCTTACGGTGACGTTTGGCATCCCGCTCCCGATCCTCGCGAGCTGGCGGGGAGGCGAAAAAGAATCGATATTGGCACAGGTACCGTTCAACCGCTCGCTGCCACGGATCCTGTCGGCGGCCGGGATACCCTGTACAATCGTATCCGGTCCGGATAAGCCGGATGAGATCGGGGACGCAATCACTGCATCTTACAGGAGCCGGCAGCCGCACGTCGTCCTTGTACCGCCGGAATGCCTTGAAGAATCCGGATGCCCCGCAACTGCCCTGCCGCCCGCCCCGGCCCTCCGCACTCTCTCTATCTGCTATGAGAGGAAATGGCGGATTCCGGTTATGCGAAGGTACGACGCAATACGGCAGATTGCATCGCTTGTGAATGATGAAATATTGGTCTCAAACATCGGCGTCCCGTCAAAGGAGCTTTTTGCTGCACGCGATCGGCCGGAGAACTTCTACATGCTCGGGAGCTACACACAGGCATCTGCGATCGGGCTTGGCATTGCGGTCGCCCTGCCGAAAAGACGTGTAATCGTACTTGACGGCGACGGCAGCCTGCTGGGCTCTTCAGTCCTTACTGTGATCGCCGCTTCCGCGCCAAAAAACCTCACGATTGTCGGGCTGGACAATGGCGTCTTCGGCAGCACCGGAAACCAGCCACGGCCGGGGACAAAAACCGCGGACCTCGCTCTCATGGCGCTGGGTGCGGGGTTCGCCGTCAGCAGGGCCGTACACGAACCGGGAGAACTCGCGGAGGCGATCCGGGCATCTGCAGGAAACGGACCCTCGTTCATCCACACCCGGATCCTGCCGGGGAACGCGGACGTTCCGAATATACCCATAGCCCCTTCACAAATCCGCGACCGGTTGATGACCGCTTTGAGGGCTCGGAAGTAAAGGATAGTGTGACCAACAGTCCCCCGGCATCCTTACCAGTGACGTTTCCCTTTTATAAACCCGGCAATGCCCTTCTTTCTCAATACAGCGAGATTCTTCCTGTGTGCATCCCCATGGAATTCGTTAAGGAAGTCGAGCTTGACACAGGAGTCCGCATCGGCGCACTCCCGGCAGCCTTCGATCTCCCTGCTCCTGCAGCACTTCCTGATCTTACAGAAAGGCGGCCCGCCGCCGATCCTGCACCCTTTTTTGGACCTGAACTTCGCCATCTGCCCGAGCAGTTCGTAGCATTCGGGGTACTGCCTGAATGCTGCGGCAAAGGGGTATTTCGATACCGCCTCTGTGAATTTCCCGTACTTTACTGCCCGTAGTTCCTTTCGGAGATCTCGGGCAAGATCCGCAATCTTCCCGGTATGCCCGTGGCAGTCGAGGCAGCAGAGCCCGCAAATACGTGACAACATCTATTTCTTCCATGGGGAAGTGTTCCCTTTAAAAGTTTAAACTGGTGCTGCGCGCGGAGTGCAAATGAGCCGGTATTTAAACTGGTAAAAAGGTAGTTGCATCAGTCTTTCCCGGCTATTATACTGTTTTTCCCGACCCGTGGGAGTGCTCGCCGGGCACCCAGCGGCCGCCATCCCTCGTGAGTTCCTTCTTCCAGATGGGGACTTTTACCTTGATCTCCTCGATGATGAACCGGGATCCCGCATACGCCTCCTGCCGGTGCCCCGCGGATACCACGATTGCGAGGATGTTCTCGCCAATGGCAAGCCGCCCGATCCGGTGGACGATGTCGACATGGAGGAGCGAAAACTTCGCCGTTGCCTCCTTTGCAATCTTTTCAAGTTCCGGCAGCGCGACTTCGGTGTATGCCTCCAGTTCGATCTCCCGGATGTCGTCGTCGCGTACGATCCCGTCAAAGACAACGATCGCCCCGGTACCGGGTTTCCTCGCTTCCGTAACCAGTTGAGCGATATTTACGTCTTCTTTCTGGATAGCAATCATCGGACCACGTTCCCTGTCACCCGCCTGCAACCGGTGGAAAGACGGCAATCTCGTCGCCATCGGAGATACCGGTCCTTCCGGCATCCGAAACGTCGACCCGTTTCCCGTTCTGCATCAGGATCACGAACTCGCGGAAATTCCCGCTTTCATCGAAAATGGCATTATAGCCTTCCCTGTTCTTTTCTGTAACCGACCGGACAAGATCTGCGATGTTTGTCCCGTCTTTAAATCCCGCCATACTCTCGGCCCCGAGCAGTTCCCGGAACCTGGCAAAAAAACGGATCCTTACCGTCATCGTACCCTCTTGTGCATCGTTGTATTCTTTGAAGTGCTGCATACCGGGCATGCCGGGTTCCGTTCAACCGCCATCTCCTCGGCGCGCGACGCTTTGCCGTCCCAGATGAAGAGCCGGTTTGCTAGGAGGTCCCCGTCTTTAACAAGATACTTGATGACCTCCGTTGCCTGGATCGCACCGATAACCCCCGGGGTCGTACCGACTACGGGGGAGACCTCTTCCGGCGGGGCTTTTGGAAAGATGCAGGCAAGGCAGGGGGTTTTATCCGGAATGATCGTCGTTGCCTGCCCGAAAAATCCCTGGATGGCCCCATGGAATAACGGGATTTTCTTTTCAAGAGCGGCCCTGTTCAGGATATACCGGGCGGGGAAATTGTCCAGCGCGTCGACAATGCCGTCTGCATTTCCGACAAGCTTCGAAACGTTCTTTTCACCGATTGCGGCAGTTATGGCATTCACTTCGGTATCCGGATTGATCTCCGTAAGCTTCTCCGCAATGGATGAGCTCTTCTCCCTTCCGATGTCACGGTCGTAGTGCAGGATCTGCCGGTTGAGGTTGCTTTGTTCGACAATGTCACGGTCAACGATTGTAATCTTGCCGATGCCGGCAACGGCAAGGTATATCGCGACCGGGCAGCCAAGACCCCCTGCCCCTGCGATGAAGATTTCGGATTGTTTCAGTCTCTCCTGCCCTTCTTCCAAAAAGAGCAGGATCTGCCGTTGATACCGTTCAAGTTCGCGCCGTGATATCATTGTTCATCCTGCCATAATCTACAGATGTGTGACCGTTCCGGATCCGATTTTTTGTTTGTCTGCAGGTTCTTTTTGTTCACCCTTGATGATGTAATTATTTATTGAAGATTGCCGGCATTCTTCCGCCACACAAATGTACTTTAGGCCGGAAACGCGATAACTTAAGGTTGTGATGTGATGGAGGCCCCGTGCCAGAAGATTGTCTGGGATGTACTGCCGGCAATCCGTGCGGTGATAGCAGTAGAGCTTGTCAGACGCGGTGTCTCACAGACACGGGCGGCAAAGATGCTGGAGATCGCCCCGTCGGCAGTATCCCAGTACCTGTCCGGCAAGCGCGGGTACCGCATCGAGTTCGATGACGACGTGAAGAAGTCCATCGGGCAGCTGGCGCAGGATCTCAGGGAGGGACGGGTCAGGAATAACCTCGTTCAGAGGATCTGCGATATCTGCCGCCAGTTGCGCGATGAAAAGGACCGGTGCGGGAAGGACCAGAGCCGGTGCAGCCCCCCTCCCGCGACGGGTTCCAAGCGGCGGAGATCCAATCGGTAACGGGGTCTTGTCTCATATGGAATTGTCTGACAGGAAGGCCCTGCTTAAAAAAATTATTGCGGATAAAGGGTCGATGCTGGTCGCATTCTCTGGCGGTGTCGATTCCGGGCTCCTCGCATATCTGGCCCGGAACCTGTTAAAAGAAAAATGCCGGTGCGTTCTCCTTGACAGCCCGGTTATGCCCCGCGATGAGATCCGTCAGGCGGAGGAGATTGCAAAGAACCTCGGGCTTGCCCTTGAGATCATTCCCGCCCCGCTCATGGAATCCGCGCACTTCAGGGGTAACCTGAAAGAACGGTGCTACCACTGCAAAAAGATACTGTCGGGGATTTTAAAGAAGAGGGCAGAAGAACTGGCCCTGTCCTGCGTTGCCGACGGCCTCAATGTAACGGACACCGGAGAATACCGGCCCGGAATCCGTGCGAGCGATGAAGAGGGCATCCTCCACCCGTTTATCGAAGCCGGAATAACAAAGGAGGAGATCAGGGCCATTGCACGGGAAAACCGGCTCCCGTTCTGGGACAAGCCTTCAGCAGCCTGTCTTTCTTCCCGGATCCCATACGGGGAAGAGATCACGGAAAAGAAGCTTCTGATGATCGAGAAAGCGGAAGGGTACCTCCACCGGCTGGGGATCCGGCAGCTGAGAGTCAGGCTGCATGGAAAAATGGCGCGGATTGAGGCTGACGATGAGGGAATGGCAACAATTTTTGCCAATAAAGGTGAAGTGGTAAAAGTATTCGAAGAGATCGGGTTTTCCTCTGTAACCCTCGACCTTGCCGGCTACCGCAGAGGGAGCATGGACGAAACGATCTGACTGGACAGGTGGTATGCGATGAAGAAAAAAGAACCCGGCAACGATCCGGAAGCCATGGCCGGTATTGGAGAGGATCGCCGGATGTACAGGGGTATCCCCGCCATCCAGATCTCCGGCGACCATGCGTCAAGGGTGACTCACGAGGTTATCGAGGAGATCCCGTATGCGCTCTTCATCAACGGCCGTCATGCCATGACGGCGATGATGAGCCCGGTCCGGCTCGAAGATTTTGTCACCGGTTACCTCTTTACGGAACAGATCATAAAAAAGCCGGAGGAGATCGAGTCGATTAGGATCGAGAAGAACCGGATCAGCGTGATCACAAAAAACCTGTTCAAGGTTGTCGGGCCCAAGAAGACCATCCTCTCGGGCTGCGGGGGCAGCACGTCCTATATCGATACGGAAAAATTACCGAAAATACGCTCGGACCTGACGATTACGGCACAGATGATCCGGGACAGGACAAAGGAAGGGCTCGAATCCGACCTGCATGTCAAGACCGGGGGCATCCATGTTGTCGTTCTGGCTGACAAGGAGGGCATTATTACATGCGCCGAAGACATCGGGAGGCATAATGCAATGGACCGGGTGATCGGTTACGGGTTGGGGAACGGCACCGACTTTTCAAAGACCTTCGTTATCTGTTCCGGCAGGATCTCCTCCGAAATGGCCCGCAAGTGCCTGACCGCCAATATCCCGATCATGATCTCACGGGGTGCGACAACAACGCTTGCCATCGATATCGCAAAAAGGACCGGCTTAACCGTCGTCGCCTTTGCCCGCAGCATGAAGATGATGGTTTATACGAACCCGGAACGCATCGAAGACGCCCGGGTGCCCTGATTTCCGGAGCTATCACAGCAGGGATGCAATCAGCTGGCATGTCTGGCAGACCGTGCCCGAGCATGGCTCCCCGCATTCCCTGCACCGGTTGATAGCCCCGCCAAGCGGGATGCCGTCAAGTACGGATGTCAGGCGCTCTTTTCCGGAAACAAGTCTTTTCATGGTGCCCGGGTGCCGGTACTCCAGCGAGCTTAAGCGGGACCGGATCTCAGCCCGCAGCGCATAGCGGGTGTACGGGCACTCGGGGAGTTCCGGGAAACGGCCCCTGGCCATGAGGAAGACCGCGATCTCCTTCTCCGATATGTCTTTGAGTGGTTTTATCCGCGGGATAAAACAGTCGCCGGAACGCGAACTGCTGTCGCGTACGAGCCGCGCAAGGTCTCCCCGCAGGGCATTCATCAGAACCGATTGCGCTTCGTCATCGAGGTTATGGCCGGTCGCAATTTTTGTTGCCCCGGCAGCTTGTGCAGCGGATAAGAGCGCTTTCCTCCGCAGGATTCCGCAGATGCTGCAGGCCCGCTCTTTCTGACTCTCCAGGATCGCATCAAGATCTTTCCCGAAAAGGCCGGAAAATGAGACGATTACCTGTTCGATTCCCAGTTCCTCTGCAAGGCTCTCTGCCGACCGGATCGTGTCGCTGCGGTAACCGGCAATCCCTTCATCGACCGTTATTGCAACGAGCGTGATATCGTCACTTGCCGTTACCAGATCCCTGAGCAGGAGTAGGAGCGCGGTGCTGTCTTTCCCTCCGGAAAAGGCAACCGCGATCCGGTCGCCGGGGGCGATCATGGCATGGGAAGTGATCGTCTCCCTGACCCTTTCTGACAAGTCGGCTGCAAAGTGCTCCGCACAGAGCTGGCGATTGCGATCTCTCAGCCGGATTACGGAAAGCTCGTTGCAGAGAGCACACCGGATCCTGCCGTCATTTCCCGGATCAGAAGTCGCCATTTCAGCCCCCGTGTGCGATCCTGATGATCCGGATCGTGTCGCTGCCGCCTACAACCCATTCCTCCGGTACGACATTGCCCCCAACCGAGACGATAACTTCCAGCGGATTGATCCCGAACCGTTCGAGGATCGACCCGACCGTGCACCTGTCTCCACAGATGTCGTACGAGCTGGAATCCGGCAGGATAACAATCATATTCTCAAGTACGGTTTCGTTCTTTCACCCTTTGGTCTTTTCTTAGCGCTGCCTTTTTGCCTGCGGGATGAAAAGAATAGGATACAGGTATGGCAGCAGCGCCGGATAACAAGGTCCTCTCATCAGAGATCCTCCGGTTGAAAGAGGAGAGGGACGCGATCATCCTCGCCCATAATTACCAAATCGGGCCGATACAGGACATTGCCGACATTACGGGGGACTCCCTCGAGCTTGCCCGTGCCGCTGCGCGAATGGAGGGGGACGTGATTGTCTTCTGCGGGGTGGATTTCATGGCAGAGACCGCAGCGATCCTCTCGCCGGAGAAGATTGTCGTGCTGCCTGCCGCAGACGCCTGCTGCCCGATGGCGGGGATGATCACCGCGGACGAACTCAGGCTGGCGAAGTCGAAGAACCCGGATGCCGCCGTTGTATGCTACGTAAACTCGACCGCAGAGGTCAAGGCCGAGAGCGATATCTGCTGCACCTCATCGAATGCGGTTGCCGTCGTGCAGTCGCTCACGGAAGACCGGGTGATCTTCGTCCCTGACCGGAACCTGGCCCTGTATGCGGCCCGGTTCACGGACAAGGAGATCCTGCCATGGGATGGGTTCTGCATCGTCCATGACCGTATCACTGCAGGACATGTGCAGGAAGCACGGAAGCGCCACCCTTCTGCAACCGTGCTTGTCCACCCGGAATGCCGCCCGGATGTTATCGATGCTGCCGACCATGTAGCGAGCACATCGGGTATTATCCGGTATGTCTGCAGTTCTTCGGACAAGGAGTTCATCATCGGCACGGAGATCGGCATCCTGCACCGGCTGAATAAGGACTGCCCGAAAAAAACCTGCCACCCGCTCTCAGAATCGATGGTATGCACAAATATGAAGAAGACAGATCTTGCCATGGTGTGCGACGCCCTCACAACACTCCGCCCGAGGATTACCGTGCCGGAGGAGACGGCAGCACGGGCCCGGCGTGCTATTACAAGGATGCTTTCGGTTGACGCCTGACACGGCGCAGGGCCTGTTATCCGACAGGAATTGATCCATGCCGCTCCATCGGCACGCCACGGAGGCCACCGTTTCCGAAGCTATTCGGCTCCCTCTGTTGTTGTTTTCGCTACAAATGTTTTATCAGGTGTTCATACCAATCTTATCCTCCATTAGGATAACCCATGCGTTCCCCGTTTGAATGGCTCTCGTCACTTATCCAGTCGCACCCGAAAGTCGTTGCGGCAGTATTCATTCTCTTCATAGCTCTTGCGCTGTACGGTACGACGCTAATCACGATGGAGACCGGTACAGAGACGTACCTTGACAAGAACACGGAACGCTGGATGCTGCTGGATCTCTATACAAAAACCTTCCAGGCAGACAGTGTCATGATCCTTGTCGAAGCAGATAATGTGCTCGATCCCGACGTCCTAGCCTATGTCGAAGCGCTTGAAGACGATTTATCGCGGGAGCGGTATGTGACGGGAACCAGCAGTATCGTGGACTTAATCAAGGACAGGAACGGGGGCGTGCTGCCGGCCAACAGCGCGGAGGTATGGCGGATCAAGGAAGAATTGCCAGCGGGGATGCTGGAACGGTACCTGCCTTCAAACACCATGCTGATCGGCGTAGTGTCCCTTGAAACAGGGCTTGAGGACTCCCAGAAATTCAGCCTGCTTTCCCGTCTTGAGAAGCGGATCGGAATGTCGGACCGGCCTCCCGGTGTCACAATTGTTGTGACCGGCGACTCTGCCTTTTCCAAGGAGATGTCGGCAGAGATGAGCAAATCCATGGGCACGCTGATCATGGCTGCGATGGTACTGATGGTGATCGCCGTCGGGCTTCTCTTCAGCCATGTACGGTACCGGCTCCTCGCTGTATTTATTGTCGGGACTGGTCTCGTCCTCACGTTCGGGTTCATCGGGATCGCCGGTATGCCGATAACCATGGTCACGATTGGTGCGTTTCCCGTCATGATCGGGATCGGGATCGATTATGCGATCCAGTTCCACCAGCGGTTTGACGAGGAAGCACGCAGGGTACCGCTTGCCGAAGCGGTCAGGATCACGATCACCAAAGCCGGCCCATCAGTACTCTATGCCATGCTTGCAACGGCAATGGGCTTTATCGCGCTGACAATATCCCCACTGCCGATGATCCGGAGTTTCGGTCTGGTCTGTGTGATCGGTATATCCTGCTGTTATATCGCGGCCATTGTAATCGTCCCGACTATCGGGCTGCTTGCGCAATACCGGCCGGTAGTTGATGACGCTGTGCCAAAAAAGGGGAAGATGTCGGGGATGGAGAGATATAATAGCATGGTCGGGCGGTTTGTCGGATTCGTTTCGAGAAACCCGGTACCGGTCCTGATCCTCTGTGTCCTGATTACGTTCATCGGGTTCCAGATGGACAACCAGATCATTGTCAACACAGACGAGAAGACGTTTGTCCCTGCCAATATGCCGGCCAAAGTGAACCTTGACAAGGTCAAGCGCACTATGGGCGAAACGTCAACAACACCCCTTCTCGTGCGGGGAGACGATGTCCTCTCTCCGGATGCCATCCGCTGGATGGACGAGCTCCAGCAATACGAGGAGACGCACAACAGCAAGGTTACCGGGTCGGTTAGCATTGCATCATACCTGAAACAATACAACAACGGCATCCTGCCGGCAAGTATCCCGGATATCCAGTCTGTTCTGTTAAAGATACCAAAAGAAACGAGGGATCGGTATGTTGACGGAAAGATCGTTGCGGTAATCGAATTCTCCACGGTCGACATGCCCAACGACATCGCGATGTCGATGATCTCGAATATGGATAAGGACCTTTCATGGAAAGTCCCGCCCCCGGGTGTCTCGGCCTCATTCACCGGCCGTGGAGAGATGTTTGCCAACCTGATCAGGGAGATCCGGAACGGCAAGACGCAGATGACCCTGCTGGGGTTCGGGATGATCCTTGCCTTCCTCTATCTGATCTACCGGAAATTTGTCAAGGCGGCAACCCCGCTCGTGCCCATCATCATGATTGTCGGGTGGAACGGGCTTATTATGTATGTTCTGGGGATCGATTACACGCCACTGACAGCGACACTCGGTTCGATGTCGGTCGGGGTGGCTTCCGAGTATACTATCCTGATCATGGAACGGTACTACGAGGAACGGGCTAACGGGCTCCCCCTTATGGACGCGGTCCGTTACAGTATCCAGCAGATCGGAACAGCAATCACGGTCTCCGGTATGACCACGGTCTTCGGATTTGCCGCCCTCACGATCTCCGCGTTCGGCATCATCAGCAACTTCGGGACAGTAACAGTTATCTCGGTATTCTTTGCCCTCATCGGTGCAATCATCGTGATGCCGGCGATCCTTGTCATAATCGGCGGTCTTGAAAACGGGGGAAGCAAAAAACGTCAGTTATCCGCTGAACTGCCCGGGACAAACGAATAGAAAACCGATCCTTTCGATTAAGACGGAGTGCTCGGTAAAAAATATAAATCTTTTTTGAAGGATGCGAAGCGTTCGAGAAGAAAATCATCAGATTTTCTTGGAAGGATGCGAAGCGTTCGAGAAGAAGATTGTTAAATCTTCTTCGAAGTGTCTCCTTTCATGATATATTTCACGATAAGGAACACTGCAAGCGCAATGATAACGAAGTCGATGATATTCCCCAACATATCCCCGGCCAGGAACTTGACCGGCCCAATGTCGAGCGTTGCAGTCCTCCAGTCGCCCTGCGGCATGATAACGGCGATGACCGGCATGATGACGTCGCTGACAACCGCTGTCACCAGCTTGGTTGCAGCTGCGCCGATCACAAAAGCCACCGCAAGCCCGATCACCTGGTACTTCCTGAGGAATTCCATGAACTCCTCCTGGAAGCCGCGGGCACCTTTTGTCAGGTCCCTGACCCCTTCCCCAACTAACTTTTCAGCCTGGTTCAGATCTTTAGATGCCATACCGGTATCACCAGAATGTGGACGTCCCTTACGTCCGATGACAGGAGATTGGTTGTTCTCGTTACCTAAATATCTTGGCTTCCCTCAGGGATCCGGTAACAAGCTGCCTCTCCGGGAAAATCTGCAGTCATGAAGAAAAAGGAGGATCCGTTCACTTCTGGCGCAGGAGCCTGATGAGATCGTTCTTCATCCGCTGCACTTTCTCGTCATGGGGCCGCAGGGCAAGAACGCGGTTGAGTGCGGCAAGGGCCTCGCGGTGCCGCCCCAGCATCTGGAGGGCGGTGCTCTTGTTGAACCACGCGACTGGATCGCTCTTTTCGAGTGCAAGCGACCGATCGAATGCGGCGAGGGCATCGGCATGCCGCTGCAGTTCCCCAAGAACGCACCCTAAAAAGAACCATCCCTTGGCAATGGACGGGTCGATGGCAAGGCCGCGCTCGTAGGAATTTACGGCCTCCTCGAACATGCCGGTGTTCTTCAGCGCAGAGCCCCGGTTGATCCAGCCTGCCGCGTTTTCAGGATCGATGGCAAGGGCCCTGTCGTATGCCTCGACCGCCTCCATATGCATTCCCATATGGCTCAGTGCAGACCCTTTGTTGTTCCACGCTGCGGCATCAATTGGGTTAAGGGCAAGTGCATGGTCAAAGACGGAGATCGCTTCTTCGAATTGGCCCAGCCGCATCAGCGCATTACCCTTGTTGAAAAGGGCATCCGTATCGTCCGGGTTAATCGCAAGCGCTTCGTCGAACGCTGCGACAGCCTCGGTATGCCTGCCGAGCCGGCTCAGTGCAGACCCCTTGTTGTTCCATGCTTCGGCATTGGCCCGTTCGATGGAAAGTGCCCGGTCAAGGGTAGCGAGCGCTTCCTCGGAGCGACCGAGGCGATTGAGCGCATTGCCCTTGTTGTACAGGAGTTCCGCATCGTCCGGTTTGAACACAAGTGCCCTGTCATATGCTGCGATTGCTTCATCATACCGTCCCAACTTGTGGAGCGCAAACCCCTTGTTCCGCCAGCCGACCGGGTGATTCGGCTGGAGTGCGAGGGCATGGTTGTATGCTGCGACTGCCTCCTCGTGCCTCCCCAGCCAGTGGAGGGCATTGCCCTTGTTGTTCCAGTCAGCGGCCTGATTGGGATCCAGTGAGAGTGCATGGTCGTAGGCTTCGACAGCTTCTTCGAACCTTCCCAGTTGGCTCAGGGCAAGACCCTTGTTCTTCCAGCTGGCCGTAAGTAACGGGTTGAGACCGAGTGCTTTCTCGTATGCAGTAACCGCTTCCTCGTGCCTCCCCAACCTGTCCAGAACAGATCCCATGTTGTTCCATGCATCGGCATCATCCGGGCGAAGGGCAATGACACGGTCGAGTGCCGGGATCGCATCGGCCGGCCGGTTCAGGGCGATGAGGGCAAGGGCCTTGTTCTGCCATGCCTGCCAGTCATCCGGTTTTACGATGAGGCCATTATCATATGTAACGACAGCCTCATCATATCTCCCGAGATCGGTCAGTGCGTTGCCCCTGTTGAACCAGGCATCGTTGTTTTTGTCATCAATGGCAAGCGCTTTGTCAAAAGATGCGATAGCTTCCTCGTGGCGACCGGTCATGCTGAGTGCAGTGCCGCGGCTGGTCCACCCGGTTGAGTCACGGGGGTCAAGGAGCACCGCCTGGTCGAGTGCAGTGATTGCCTCTTCCGGCTTTCCCTGCCGGATCAGTGCCAGCCCCTTGTTGTGGTATGCGGTAGCATCGTCCCGCCGGATCGCAAGAACCCTTTCAAATGCCGTGACCGCTTCCGGGTATTCCGCAAGCCGCATGAGGATGACCCCCAGACCGAACCAGATATCAGCGTCCTGCGGGAGCTTCTCAAGAGCCTTGTCGTATGCTGCAACAGCATCGTGGAAATGCTCCAGCTGTTCGAGAGCGGCTCCTTTGTTTGCGAGCACAATCGGATCGGATGGGTCGGCAAGGAGTGCCTTGTCAAGGGCAGCAATGGCATCATCGGGTTTACCGAGGCTGATCAGGGCAGCACCTTTTGCATTCCATGCCGCAGCCCATGACGGTTCTATGAACAAAGCCCTGTCATAAGCCGCGATGGCCTCACGGTATTGCCCGAGATCCGAGAGGGCATTGCCCTTCCTGTACCATGCACCGGCATGACGGGTGTCGATGGCAAGCCCGCTCTCATAGGCAGCGACAGCTTCATTCAGGCGCTTTACTTTGACAAGAGCGTCAGCTTTCCCGAACCAAGCTGCCGTGGATTTCCCATCAATGGCAAGCACACCGTCATACGCCGCGATCGCATCTTCATACCTTTGCAACCTGATCAATGCGGCCCCTTTACCCAGCCAGGCGCGGATTAATGAAGGGTCAGCAGTAATTGCGCGACTGAATGCAGCGACAGCCTCTTCTGAAAGATCAAGCCGGCAGAGTGCCTGGCCTTTGCGGCACCATGCCACTGCGTGATCAGGGTCGATGGTGAGTGTGCCGTCGAGGGCCACGAGCGCCTTGTCATACTGCCTGAGATCGTACAGGAGGGTCCCCATATTAAACCAGGTATCGCGGGTATTGTCGCCTAGGGCAATCGCCTGTTCATAAGCAACAATGGCTTCTTGCGGGCGTTCGAGCCGGAACAGCGCCGTACCTTTGGCAGACCAGACGGATGCATCATCAGGTTTTAATTCCGCAGATTTTTCAAAAGCGGCGATTGCATCGGCATATCGGTTCATCTGCATGAGTACATGGCCCCGCCGGGTCCATGCCATTGCATCGTACGGTGCATAGGAAACCGCCTTGTCGTACGCCTGGGCAGCATCGTCTATCCGGCCGATTTTTTCCAGGCAGATTCCCCGGTTATGCCACATGGACGGATCGTCAGGCCTGATAGCGAGCCCCTTATCATATGCATCGATTGCCTCCGGAAACCGGTTGAGGGTCATCAGCGTTATACCGATGCTGCTCCAAGCAGCCGCATCTTCCGGATTTATCGCGATCGCTCGGTTGAAGGAATCGAGTGCAGCCTCATACTGCCGTATCCCGGTAAGCGCCACGCCCCGCTGGATCCAGATCCCTGCCATCTTCGGATCCGTAGCGAGCGCCCGGTCATATTCAACTATTGCGTCTTCGGTCCTGCCGATGCTCTCAAGTGCCTTCCCCTTGGCGAGCCGTGCAGGGATGTCATCCGGCCGGATGGCAAAACCGCGGTCCAGCGCTGAGACCGCCTCCCGGTACCGCCCGAGAGTGCAGAGGAGCGAACCTTTCTGGAACCACGCCGATGCGTCTGAAGGGTCGAGGCTGGCAGCCTTGTCGTAAGCGTCCGATGCTTCCTGTACCCTGCCGAGCGTTTCGAGCACTGATGCTTTTTCCCGCCACAGCCCGGCACTTACCGTGCCTGCCGCTGTTGCCTTGTCAAATGATTCCAGCGCCTCGGTGTTCCTGCCGAGCCCGGCGAGCGCTCTTCCCCTGAGGCGCCATAAATGTCCGTTTGCCGGATCTTCA
The DNA here is from genome assembly GCA_002067895.1 of Methanoregula sp. PtaU1.Bin051. Taxonomy (GTDB): domain Archaea; phylum Halobacteriota; class Methanomicrobia; order Methanomicrobiales; family Methanospirillaceae; genus MVRE01. The sequence continues at coordinate 300,429 of MVRE01000006.1, forward strand.
GCGAGACAACGGTCAAAGGATGCGATTGCGTTCTCGTACTGGTTGTCGTCAAGAAGCACCGATCCAAGGCTCTGCCACGCCTCATTGTACTCTGGTTGGATCTCAATTGCTCTTCTGTATGCGGCTATGGCATCCGGCCTTTTTCCAAGCGCTTCCAGGGCCGCCCCCTTATGATACCATGCCTCGGCATTCTGCGGCAGGATCGTTATCGCGGTTTCATATGCCGCGATCGCCTCCTCGTACCTGTTCAGGCCGGAGAGCGCGTGCCCTTTATTGAACCACGCCTGTGCATAGGACGGGTTAAGATCGATGGCCGTATCGAGCGCGGCAACTGCGCGTTCATTCTCATTCATGTTGATGAGGGCCGATCCTTTATTGTTCCAGACAATGGCGTCATTGGCATCGAGCGCGAGCGCCTTGTCGAAAGAGTCAAGAGCTTCTGCGTACCTTCCTAGCTCGTTGAGTGTCGACCCCTTGTTGTTCCACGTGACAGGATCAGAGGGATGGAGTGTCAGGGCACTGGTATACGCACGGACGGCTTCCTCATAGCGCCCGGTACCGCTCAGCATGTTCCCTTTTGCCGCCCAGGCTTCTGCGTATGCCGGGTCGAGACTCAGGGCTTTCTCGTACTCTTCCAGAGCACCGGCCTGGTCGCCTTTACCCTCCAATGCCCTGCCCCGTGCGAAACGGGCACGGGCATCGTCCGGCTGCAGGGCAAGGGCATGATCCAGCGAATCGATCGCTTCTGCATTCCTGCTGAGCCTGATTAAAATAACCCCTCGTTCTGTCCATGCACTGGCGTTGTCAGGGGTCTTTGCAAGCACCTGGTCAAATGCAGAGACCGCGCTCTCATATTGCCCGGTGCCGGCAAGGGCTGTTCCGCGCCCTGCCCATGCAGCCGTGTTTTCAGGATCCAGCGCTATCGCCCGATCGAACGCAACGATGGCCTCCTCAAGATACCCCAGTACGGTCATCGCGGAACCTTTTGCCGACCAGACAGCTGTGAGGTCGGGATTGATGACAAGGGCACGGTCGAAGGCGGCTGTTGCCTCATCATACCTGCCGGTTGCAGCAAGTGCCCGCCCCTTACCGGCCCATGCGGAAGCATCATCCGGTTTTAATGCAAGAGCCTTGTCAAAGAACTCTGCAGACTCCTCGTTGCGCCCGAGCACTGAAAGTACCATTCCTTTCCGGATCAGGAGATCTGCATCATCAGGCCAGGATGAGAGGGCCGAGTCGAGCGCATTTACCGCCTCATCGTACCTTCCGAGGTTGCACAAAGTAATTCCCTTACCGGCCCATGCTGCAGTATTGTGGGGATCCAGCGCTATCGCACGGTCGAAGGCGACAATCGCATCTCCATACTTTTTGAGCTGGATGAGGGCGGATCCTTTCTTCTCCCAGATAGCCCCCAGTGATCCGTCAATAACAAGCGCGTTGTCAAAAGCACCTAGCGCTTCTGTAATGCGGCCTTGTGACAGGAGCGCGATGCCCTTCCCGGCCCACGCAGGTGCAGAACCGGCATCAAGGTTGAGGACGATATCGAATGCCGCAACTGCTTCATCGACCCTGCCCAGCTGCCGGAGGATCTCAGCCTTAGAAAGCCACGTCTCAGTGCCATGTGGCTCGAGCGTGAGAACATGGTTGTATATCTCAAGGGCTTCTGCAAGCCTGTTTACGGCGACCAGGGCCCCCCCAAGGTTTTTCCAGATTGCCGGGTTGTCCTGATCCAGCGCGGCAGCCTTGGAAAATGCCTCCGCTGCCTCGCTGTCCCTGTGCAGTGTTTTAAGAACAGATCCCTTCCGGTTCCAGACAATCGCCTGGTCGGGTTCCAGCGCAAGGGCACGATCGAGAGATGCAAGTGCCTCCTCGTTCTTCGTGATGCCGGCAAGTGCCGTTCCCCTGCCCGCCCACGCCTGGCCGGATTCGGGGTCGATTGCTAGCGACCTGTCGAATGCGACGATTGCCTCGTCATACTTCCGTATCTTTAAAAGCGCTGCGCCTTTGCTATACCAGAGAACGGCATCGTCGCCAATGATATGCAGTGCCCGGTCATATGCACGGATCGCAACATCGTACCTCCCGATCTCGGCAAGCGCGTTCCCCTTGTTCATCCATGCGGCCGCATAGTCCGGGCGTATCGCGGTCGCCTGCTCGAAAGCGGCGATTGCCTCGCGGTGCATGCCGAAATTGAGGAGGGCGAGTCCCTTGTTATTCCAGATTGCGGCGTCCTTCGGTTCGATATCGAGTGCCTGCTGGTAGGTCCTGATAGCATCCTCGTAGTGCCCGAGCTCGCGGAGCGCCGTTCCTTTCGCGTCCCAGACAGAAGCATCCTTCGCTCCCATCTCGATCGCCCGGTCCAGCGACTCGACCGCTTCGATATACTGCCCAAGCCGGAGCATAACCATGCCCCGCCCTCTCCAGACCTCCGGGTCCTGAGCGTTGATACGGGCGGCGTTATCGAAGGATTCTACTGCATCCTGCTCCCGGCCAAGGCGGTCGAGAAGATCCCCCCTGACAACCCATGCACGGGAGTCTTTGGGTTCAAGGGTAAGGGCGGTCGTGACAGCTGCAAGGGCATCTTCCGTCTGGCCGAGCGATGAAAGGAGCAGGGCTTTATTCAGCCATGCTGTATTGTCGTGAGGATCAGCAGCAATGGCCTTTTCATAGGATGCAACGGCGTCGGCAATCCTCCCGAGTTCCTTTAATGCCCCGCCCCGGTTGCACCAGATGATGGCGTCTGCAGGATCGATGGCGATCGCATTGTCATAAGCTTCAACAGCCTCCTCATGCCGCCCGAGACGGTCGAGCGCTGTACCTTTGTTATTCCAGATCGCCGGATCGTACGGATCCAAGGCGATGGCCCGGTCGTAAGCGGCTATTGCCTCTTCATACTTTCCTGCAGGGAGCAAGGACAGTCCTCTGGCATGCCATGCAGCCGCAGTGTTCTCTTCGGCCGCCACCTGTTCAGGGTTTTCAGCGGGGAGGATCCGGGCTTCGGCAGGTTCACCGCGACTTTCCGCGCCCGGTTCCGGTACCGCAGATGTTTCCGGCTCCTGCACCGATTCCGGTCCGGGCTCTTCTTCAGGCTCCTGTATGCCGACAGGTTCCGCAACGCCTGCTTTGTCAGCCTGTTCAATTTTTTCAGCCTGTTCAATATTTGGTATATCTCCGGCTTCCTCTGCTGCAGTAATCTCAGGGGGGAGGGCAGGTGATTCTTCCGCTTCTTTACCTGAACCAGTAACAGGCTGGTCAGGCAGTTCCGTTTGTGCGGCCACGGTAACCTCGTTCTGAAACACGGGGATCCTGGATGTCGCAGCAGCGCCGGCAGGCTCCTCCGGCAATGGTATTTTCTTTAGTTCCAGATCTTCTCCGACGGGAGCTGTGGATCCATAAGCGGGATCGATGGCTGCAGCGGTCTCGAATGCGGTTGCGGCGCGTTCTGCATGGTTCAGGTCCTTAAGAACCTCGCCCTTTGCAAACCATGCGGCCGCAAAATGCTGGCGTGCAGCTGTCGCATGGTCGAGCGCATTGAGGGCATCGGTGTTCCTTCCCATCCGGTGGAGCAGGGTTCCCTTTGAATACCATGCGTCAGCATGTTTCGGATCGAAAGCGAGAGCGGTGTCATAGGCTTCGAGTGCATCATCCCGACGATCAATCTTTTCCAGGGCGTTTCCCTTGTTATACCATGCGGAGGCCGATTTCGGGAAGATGCCGATTGCGCGGTCGATGACGGCAATTGCGTCCTGATATTTTCCAAGCTTGATAAGGACACTGCCGATGTTGTTCCATGCGTCGGCATCATTGGGCCGAAGGTCGATCGCCTTTTTAAATGCCTCTACGGCCCTGTCGAGCTGGCCGAGGTTGTCGAGAGCGGTTCCCCGGTTGAACCAGATTATAGCCTGTCCGCTGTCGATGGCGAGCGCACGGTTGAGTGAGACAAGGGCCTCCTCGTACCGTTCCAGCTTGTTGAGCGCCGATCCCTTGTTGTTCCATGCGACTGCATTGTCGGGATTCAGTCCGAGCGCCTTGTCGTACGCATCGTTTGCCTCCTCGTACCGGCCGAGCCTGTTCAGGGCGTTTCCCTTGTTGTACCATGCATCGGCATTACGTGGCAGTACGGTAAGCACGCGGTCGAATTCAGCAATTGCCTCTTCATGCCTGCCAAGCTTGATAAGCGCGATCCCCCGGTTGAACCACTTGTAAGCATCCTCCTGATCACTGATCTCTTTACGCACCCGATCCCTCCATTCGGAATTGTAGTCAAGGAGTTATCGGGAAGCGAAGTATAAAATCCTTATAGTACGTACCGACTCAATAATCTGGAATTTGGCAGTACCGGCTTTTTTTCTTGGTTGGTTGCCCTCCCAACCGGTTTTAATCTGTTTACAGTAAAAATAACTCAGAAAGAGGGTGAAAACACCGGTCTGATGACAATATCCCGGTACAGTGCGTTGCTGTTGCGTGACAGGGATACACCGGCATTTTCAAACGCGATCCGTGCCTCTTTCTCTTGCCCAAGACCCTCGAGTGCAAAGGCCCTGTTGTTCCAGATCCACGCGACATCCGGGTTGCGGGTAAGGGCTTTATCAGTATAGACAAGGGACTCCTCATACCGGCCGAGCCCGAGAAGCGCTGCCCCTTTCTGGGCAAGAGCGAAGGAGTCACCGGGGGTGATCTCAAGTGCACGGTCAAAAGATTCTGCCGCCTCCTCGTGCAGGCCGAGGGCGTTCAAAGCCAGTCCCCGGTTGTACCACAGGTCGCGCCCGGCACCCACCGGATCCTGTGCGATCACCGCGTTGTATGCACGGAGCGCTCCTTCATAGTCTCCCGAAGCGTAGCATTCATCCCCCGCATCTTCCTGTGCCTGCATTGTATCCCGGGATACAGCTGCCGGGAAGATGGGTATTGCCTCTGCACCGGAGTCATGCGGACTGTAGGTTCCGGCGACATCCGGAAGGATCAGAAAAGCTACGAAGGCAATAAGGCAAAGGATACACAGCCCGGCACAGCCCGTGGCAGTGAACCTTGCAGTTTTGGAGCTGAACTGTATCCTTGACCCCACGCGTTTTACGGCCCGGTACAACCTGCTCCAGCGACTGCCCGTATCCCTGCTTCTCTCCTGCCAGGGAGCGGTATCTGCGTCGAACGGGACCTTACCGGCGAGCGCCCGGTCGTACCTCGCCCTGCGTTCAGGATCGCAGAGTACTTCGGCCGCTTCGTTGATCTCTCTCATCCGCTCTTCGGCGTCCGGATGGCGGGAAATATCCGGGTGCCACTCCTTAACCTTCCGCCGGAATGCGGATACTATCTCATCAGCCGTCGCATCGGATGAGACGCCAAGGATGTGGTAATAAGTGATCCTCGCCATGAAGATACCGGTGCCCGTTTTTCCTTAATCCGTTATCCCGCGATCCGGCGATTGGGCGCCGGAACGGCCGGATCCTCAGGATCCGGATCAAACTATGATTTTAAAAACCTTCCATACCGTTCAGACAAGCGGATCAGGTTGGGCGTCCCCGGCGACCGGGAGTTTTGTCGTCTTAATAACGAACGGCTCTTTCGAGCGGGCCATCTTCTGCACGATAATTATCTTCCCCTTCTCCGATACGGCAAAGACCGGTATTGCTGTTCCCGCCTGTACGAGTGCCCGTTTTCCTGCTATCTCCCGGATCGCTTTCGACGCGCATGATGTCAGGAGATCTGAGGCGGCAACAAGGCGCTCCGCCTCGCTTTGGGAAAGGCCGGTTACGTGCACCGCCACTATCAGGGTCTCCGGATAACGGGACCTTATCTGTTCGGCGGATGCCGGGTCGGCAACGGTAACCGCGATCTTTCTGAACCCCTGTGCCACGGCACGTTCCACGCCGACCACCTGATCGAGACATGCGCTCTTTTTGTCAATGACAATCCCCCCGTTCTGTTCGATCCGTTCGATTACTGCAGGAATCGGGCAGGTCGCAACAAGCCCCGACATCCGACCCCCGATTCCCTGAACAAGTTCCGGGGTGGTGGCGATCACGGTCCCTGCCCCGTCAGATGCGATGACAACGGCATCGAGTAGTTTCTCGTGGATCGCAAAACTGAGCAGCTCCGATGCCCCGAACCCGACAAATTCCCTCCGGTCGACCACCTCCCGCCGGTCCGTGCACATGCCGAAGGCCTTTATCCTGTGGGTGATGTTCTCCCTGACCGCCTCTTTCGTGATCGCGGATATCGGGTATGCAAACCGCTTTGCAAGCGGGCAGTCCTTGATGACCGGATCCCCGACCTCGACGACCTCGCCGTCCCGTATTACGATCCTGCATTTTCCGATTGCCTCGATGATATGTTCGCCGTCTCCGGATCCCATCGCACCAGCTCCTTTTCTTTTATTCATGGTCGCGGGATCTTCATAACGCTGCCCCTATCTGCATGCTTCCGGACTCCGTATCCTACAGGATTATTGCGGATCGCAAACGATAGCTCCGTGTGGCAGGAACAGTACGGTACATTGAACTGGATGCCGCCCGCGGGGTTGCAATCCTGATGATGATCCTGTTCCATACGCTGTTTGACCTCTCATTTTTCCAGTTGTACCCGGTCAATGTCGCATCCGGTTTCTGGAGATATTTTGCATTTGCAACAGCATCGCTCTTCCTTCTTATCGCTGGCATTTCACTCTCGCTAAGTCATGCGAGGGCCCTGCACTCGATACAAACACGGGCAGGCATCGTAATCAAGTACCTGAAGAGGGGAGCCTTCATCTTCGTACTCGGCCTGCTGGTGACGCTGGCAACATACCTGTATCTCCATGAAGGATTTGTTATCTTTGGAATCCTGCAGGTAATCGGAGTTTCGATCATGCTCTCCCCGCTCTTCTTCCGGTTTAATGAAAAAAACATCCTGATCGGGGCGGTGCTCATCGTGATCGGAATGGTTTTTTCTTTTGCGTCCATCGATGGTCCCCTCTGGCTGGTCCCGGTAGGTATCCATCCTGCGGATTTCTGGTCCGTTGACTACGAACCGGTCTTCCCGTGGTCCGGGCTCGTGCTCATCGGGATGGGGCTTGGCAGTTATATCTATAAGAACGAAAAACGGGCGTTTACTTTGCCGGATAACGTCATGCGGTTTTTCATACCTTTATCATTCCTTGGAAGACATTCCCTTCTGATCTACCTTGTCCACCAGCCGGCAATCCTGCTCATCATGCAGGTTCTGACCGGTGCCCGTGTTTACTGGTGACAAGACCTTCAGACGGCCAAGAACCGGTATGCGATCAACCCCTTCCGGGTTTCCGGATACCGCTGCAGGAGGATGTCGGTACGTCTCTTTAATCCTGCCACACAGTCTATATTTTTTATTATAATGCTCTGGATCCTATTCTCTGCACTGGGCTCTGCGGCGAATGCCGGATATTTCATCGCTGTAAAAAGACTTCTTGCCACAACCGACCGGAACGTTCTTGCGGCAGGCAGCTTCTTCATAACCGGTATTTTTCTTCTCCTGCTGGCGCTGGTCCGCGGGATCCCCCCGCTGGGAAATGAACTTGTTATAGCGGTTATCGGGACCTCCGTTCTCAATATCATAGCAACAACTCTTGTCTACCGGGCACTTCCAGCAACAGATATCTCGCTTGCGGTCCCGATGATCTCGTTCACTCCTGTCTTCCTGATTGTGTCGTCATTTCTCATCCTGGGAGAGATCCCGACCCTTTTGGGGATTGCCGGAATCTGCGTTATCGTCACAGGCTCCTATCTCCTGAACCTTTCCCAGACGCATACGAGTCTTGCTGACCCGTTCCGGGCAATACTACGCAACCGCGGATCCATATCCATGCTTGCAGTCGCTTTCATCTATTCAATCTCGCTGAACTTTGACAAGATGGTCGTCCTGAACTCAGACCCGGTCTTCGGTTCGGCTCTTGTCTGTCTTGTCCTCGGCCTATCATTTTTCATCATCAGACAGGTCTCGGTCATGCATCGGGACACGGGACAGGCGGGATTTACTGATACGGTTCATCAAAGGTTGGCTGCGCAGGCAAAACGGAAGGGGATAATGGGTCCGTATATCGCAGGCGCACCTGCATTTACCGGCATCGGGATTATGCTCACCATTGAAATGATAACGATCAACTACGCATTCACCCTGCAGATCGTACCGTACGTCATCGCGATCAAGCGGATGAGTATCATACTGATGGTATTCTATGGCACCATTATTGCACACGAAGGGGAAGTGATCCGAAGGCTGGCCGGCGCCGGTTTCATGGTTGCCGGGGCCATCCTTATTATCCTGTCAGGGTAACTGTTGGACCGGATTCACGAAAAAAGAGGCACGTCAGAGAAACGTTCCACGTCAAAAACGCCGCGGTCTGTTATCCGCAGTGACGGGATTACCGTCAGCGACAGGAATGAGAGGTACATGAACGGATCTTCGATCCCTCCCATTAATCCGGTCATAGCATGGAGGGATCGGATCTGTCCGACGACCTCCTCATACGGCAGGGTAGACATCAGGCCACCGCAGTCCAGCTGAAGGCCGGCCTTCTCATGCCCGATGACAGCCGCCATCCCGCCCTGCATCCGAATTATTTCCGCAATCGCGGACAGGATGTCGGAATCGCTCGTTCCCACAGCAATCACGTTATGGGCGTCATGGGCGATGCTCGATGCTATTGCCCCCTTCAGAAAGTTAAATCCCCGCACAAGCCCGACAGCGCTTGCCCCGGTGCCATACCGGTTACAGACGACAACTTTCAGGATATCACGTGCCGTATCCGGCACGGTCTCGCCATCGCATTCGATCATAAGCGGCTCCGTGACAATCTGGTGCGGCACGAGCCCGATCACACGGGCGGTACCTTTCCCCCGGATCCTGATCACTTCCCGGGTTGGCAGGCTGCAGCGGAACGATGGCGGGAGTGCAGAACCTGAAGTCCTTTTTATGGAATCGGGCTCCCTGCCGGCAACGAACACTTCCTTGATGACAAAACGGTCCGGATCGTCAACCACGCAGAAGTCTGCACGCCGCCCGGGGGAGAGGGCCCCCCTGTCGGCAAGCCCGAAACGCTCAGCCGCCGAGAGCGTTGCCACCCTGATTGCCAGCTCCGGGGCAACTCCGCATGCGACGGCTTTCCTGATGCAGCGGTCGATGTGCCCTTCTTCAAGGAGAAGGTCTGCATGGCAGTCGTCTGTTGCGAAACAGCACCGGGCCGCGGTCTTTTCGGTCAGCAACGGGGCGAGTTCTTCGATATTCCGCTCTGTTGAGCCCTCCCGGATATAGATATACATCCCGGCTTCCAGTTTCTCGTACGCCTCATCGAGCCTTGTACACTCATGGTCGCTCTGGAGCCCTGCAAGGACATAGGCATTAAGACCCCTGCCCGAGAGGAGCGGGGCATGTCCGTCACGGATGGAAAAGAGGCCGATTTTCTCAAGTACTTCGCTGTCACCGGCAAGGACGCCGGGATAGTTCATCATCTCCCCCAGTCCCAAGACTCCCTCATACCCTTTGAACTTTGCAAGATCCTGAGCAGAAAGAACTGCACCACCGATATCCCGGGGCGTTGCAGGTACGCAGGACGGTAACATGTACCTGATGTCGACCGGAAGCCCGGCCCGTTCCGAGAGCATGAACGCGATTCCATCGGCACCTGCAACATTTGCGATCTCATGAGGGTCGGCGATCACGGCAGCGGTTCCGTGCTGCGCCACCAAATAGGCATACTCACCGGGTGTCAGCAGAGAACTCTCGATATGTACGTGTGCATCAATCAGGCCGGGCACTAGATATCCCCCCTGCAGGTCATGTTCCGTAATCCCGGTATAATCCCCCATCCCGAGAATAATCCCGTCCCTGACGGCAAGATCGCCATGCACCCAGGTGAGGGTGAATGGATTGAAGATCTCGGCATTGGTAAAAACGGTATCAGCGGGCACGGCCCCGCGTGCGGCCTGGATCAGGCGGGAAGTGTCGGGATGCATCGAATAAAGGATCAGACTACAACATCCTTGATGCTTGCGGTCTTCCTCTCGTTGTTAATAGTAAGGTAGATGTAGAGCTTGTAAGTCCCGGGCTCTAGGTGTAGTGGAACTGCAACACTGTTCTCGCCTTTTTCCAGCATGGCAGTGACAACGGTATTGGTCAGTTCCCGCTGTTCCATGTTCCGTATCTCGTATGTCCGTACCTGGAGACCGGCGGTAACCGGGTTCCCGCTGTTGACGATATGAACGGTCAGGTGATCCTGCGAGGATGTCACCTCCCCGATTGCCAGCGACGTACAACCGGCAGTGATGAGGAATGCGATGCAGAGCATACAGCACAGGAACCTGCAGCTGGTCATAATGCAACAGTAAAGTTTATAGAATAAAAAATATGTGGTCAGGAGAGGTTGTGCAACAGTCGTACGAGCATTGACTTGCTGGGGGGCCGGTCCTCCATAACCAATCCATCCGCAATGCAGGTACGCCAGACAGCAGGGCGATTCCCACCAGACTATTAAAGGACGAAGACCAAAGCAGATCTAACGTACGGTGTTACCATATGAAAAGTACAACAAGTGCATTGAACGGAGTGAACAGCGATGGCCGGAATAGTTGATGTTGTGGAATTTGACCTTGGCAGCGAACGCTATGCACTGGACATCCATCTCGTCCGCGAGATTGTCGAGATGATGCCGATAACGCCCATCCCCCGTGCTCCCGCCCACATCACCGGCGTAATCAACCTCCGTGGCGAGATCACGAATATCATGAACCTGCATACCATTTTAGGCCTTCGCTCAAAGGAGGCGGAAAAGACCCAGAAGATCATTGTTTTCATGCCCGAGGCCGCCGGGGGCAACAATGTCGGGGTTATCGTGGACAGCGTCATGAGCGTTACACCGGTCTTAGAAGACCAGGTTGAAAGGAGCAACAGTGCAATTGCCGGCGGAGACTCCCAGTATATCAAGGGGATCATCAAGATCGATACGGGAGATGGTACCGGCGGAGGAAAGAGGCTTGTTCTCTGGCTTGATCTTGAAAAAGTACTTGCAGAGGTCACGAAACAATAATCAATAAATGCTTCCGGCCCTCTGCACTGGCCGTTAGCGATAAGCAGACAGGAACGAAACGGGAGATGTCCAATGCCGGAAACCAAGGCACCGGATACGAAGGATGACTTCAACTTGCTGAAGCGGTATATCGAACAGACACTGAAGATCCAGTGTTCGAACTACAAGGAAGATTATATCAAGCGGCGGCTGCTTTCACGGATGCGTTCGACCAACCAGGCGACGTACTCAGATTATCTTTATTACCTGAAAGGGCACCCGGTCGAACTCGATCCGCTCAGAAACGCGCTGACGATCAATGTAACCGAATTCTTCCGCGATACCGAGGTCTATAACCTAATCCGTACTGCTCTGCTTCCAGAACTTTTCAGGCAGCGAAAGCGGATCCTGATCTGGAGCGCCGGTTGTTCGAGCGGCGAGGAGCCATACTCGCTTGCTATGATCCTTTCGGACATGATGATGACCAACAAGGAGATCTCCGCCCAGATCGTCGCGACCGATCTTGACGAGGTCATCCTTGCTAAGGCAAAGGCGGGCATCTTCTCAGAAAAAGCGATGCAGAAGCTGAACGAGGCGCAGATCCGGCGGCATTTCAACAAGATGGCAGACGGCAGCTTCGAGGCAAAACAGCACTTAAAGGATCTGATCCGGTTCCGGCCCCATGACCTTATGAGTGGTGTTCCCCCGGTACGGCATGTCGATTTGATCACCTGCCGGAACGTGACGATCTACTTTAATGAGAAACAGAAAGACAGTCTTGCACGGATGTTCCATTCTGCACTTGTACCCGGCGGTTTCTATGTCATGGGTAAGACAGAGTATCTTGGAAGGGAGGTCGAACCCCTTTTCAGCGCGTACAACAATATCCAGAAGATTTTCATCAAGAAACAGTAGTTTTTTTATTTCAGGACCCTGTCAATCGTATCTTTTTTATCGCTTGTTACACCACTGGTATAAAACCGCTGGAGTTCCTTTCTGGCAGCGTGTTTCTTGATCTCGTTATAGACAACCCAGAAGTTGACGCCTATGACTACGATCACAAGAAAAAAGCTCACCCATAACATCACTCCCTGTGCAGTCAGGAACGCCGCCCAGAGCAGCATGACAAAAGAGATCAGGTAAAAGATGATCCACATGTGAAGCGGCGGGAGTTCCATATTCCATGCAGTATTACGCAGTATCGTAAATAAACGATTCTGTGAATGGCGTTTTATGGAGAAAAACGCCCAAATGGCAGGATATTTCCAGGCATTCAGTCCCAGCGGGCCTGATGATCAGGGTTATTACAGGAAGGCTTCCAACAATATGCTGTGGAACGCGGGGATATCCTTACAATTATTGCCGGCATCATCATCGTCATCGCAATAGCAATTGCCGCCAAATACAGTGGTGTCCTGCCGGCAGTCAGGCAGGGATCTTCCTCAGTAACCGAGGTGCCTTCCCTGACGACACAGGTAACAACATCTGCAACGGAGACAACTGTTGCAGTCGTACAACCGGCAACAACCCTGCCCGCGACAACATCCCCCACTCAGATTCCTGCCCCTGCCGACCCGGTGCCGTACCGGATTTTCTATACGGATAAGCCGTTCTCCTATCCGGTTTTTAAGCTGCCGGAAAACATGGGCGCTTTTGGTGCAGGCGAGCTTCCATGGAAAAATCCGGACGTTGTGACTTTTGCGTATATAGAGGAACCCCGCGGCGGCTTGTCGCAGGTATTCAACGTCCCATACGGTCTCTGGAGGATGAATATTTCTGTGGAATCAAGGACGAAGCCGCAGTATGCCCGGTTCGATGTCGTGCTCTGTTATGCAAAGGACGGGCGGATAATCGATGGAATGGAGATCCGTTTCCCAGGCTCTGCATTCCGGAACATTCAGGTCTCGAATACAGACATGTATCTCATTATCTCTACACAGAATGTAGACCGGTTCCGAATTTCGTTTGAGACTCCGCGGACCTACTACAACGAGGTTGCCGAAAACTCATGATCGGGTTTTTGTGGATCAGATCTTTTCGATCGTGACCCGGACCCTGTCACCGGCCCTTGCAGAGTGGCCTTTCGGGATGTCGATGTTGAACCAGAGCGCATCAGGGGTATCCTGGGTCGGATCCTGGCTCATTAAGCAGTCCTTGTGCTCGTTAATGTCGGCAACAAAATCGATCGTAGCCTCAAAACTGAGAATTTGTTCCATAAAAAAAGGTGTTGCGGATTGTTAATTATATCGCACGGGGCGTGACCATCCACGTCGTGCTGTTCGAATAGCTCCACCTGATAATGGTCAGTTCCTTGCAGATATCCGCAAGGATTGCCATATTTGTCCCTACTTCCTTTGGGGACAACCCGAGGTCCTTTGCAATGTACTTTGATTTGAAGTAGTGCTTGCCCTTGGTTATCCCTGAGTTGAGGTAGCCGACAATCTTGTGCTGGGTCTCGTTATACGACTCGCGTAATTTCTTGGTCGTTACCATGCTTCTCCTCAGCATTAAGAATTCATATAGATCCACTTGTATATATAAATATCTGACTCATGTGGCAAAATCTGGCTTTCTTTTTGAGTTTGCACACTAAATTTTTGACCAGAAAGCATTTATTGGCCACCGGTTCGATTTGTCTTTTAGATCTTATAAATCCTGCGAGATCGGATATTTTTAAACCCAATTCTGGGATTTTGAAAAATGATTTTTTCGTATTGCCGTTATTTTTGTACCTGCGCCTCACCAATCTTCTTGATCAGCGCTTCGAGCACCACAGAGCGCATTCCCTCCACGAACTTGATACTACCCACAACAAGGTGGCCGCCGCCGCTGATTCCGCCGCCTGGGATCTCCACGCGGAGCTCCCGGACCATCCGGGGAATGTTCATGAGGACGCCCCGGGACCTGAGCACTGCAAAGTCCGGGCCGATCCCTATCGTGACCACCGGAGACCCCTCGTTTGACTTGCAGAGGCGGTCGTGAACCTCCCCGCTGGTCTTGCCCGGCGGGGGGAAAGTAAACTTATGGGCATGGATCTCGACATCGATCAAAAAGACCTTAGCCCCGCTTGGCAGCTCGCGGTATACTACATGGGGCATGCAGGCGCTCATCTGGTCATCGATCATGGAATTTGCGCCATCCACGAGAAGGGCAACGAGTTTCTTGTGCCGGTCGGTATTACCTGTAATGTTGAGGATATCCTTGATGATCTCGCGACCATCATTGAACCGGAGCCAGAACTGCTCATAGTCCAGCGCGAGTGCGATGTCCTTGCAGACTGCTTCGGGATACTGGTCCTTTACCAGTTCAAGATACCTCTGACGCTCGGGAGCTTCGCTCCGGTCTCCTACGCCGGCGATGGCTGGGATATGCCGGATAGCCGGTTCCACCTTGGGATTGATGAGCCGGGCGACTTCGGTGCCGAGCATACCCGCCGTGATGCCGAAGTCCCCGCCGACGTGGTACGGGTTGACATGGGCGACCAGGTACTTGTCAATGGTGGCATCGGGATGGTGGTGGTCAATAACGACGAACGGGATATCATATACGCTGGCAATTTTATAGGACGGTTCGTCTTCTTCGGTCGACCCGTTGTCGGTAAGGAGGATGAGGGGCATCTTCTGGCCGAACCGGATGTGGTCCTTTAATGAAAAATCGAGGTCCCGGGTTATATCTTCTATTTCGTAGAAGGGGGCCTTGGAGGGAGCCCGCTTGAACAGGTAGTTCTCGGCATCGAAGTCCGCACCGCTCTCCCGGATCAGGGCAACAACGGCCTGCTCAATGGCGACTGCCGAGCAGATGCCATCCGCATCCGCGTGGTGGCGCAGGATGATTGGCTGGGAGACGAAGACGGCCTTGCGGATAATTCGTGCGATCTTTTTCATTTCAGGGCGGAGTCTCTCCATAGCATCGGATTTGATGAGGAGGGGAATATCTGCAGGTTCGGCGCGGGCATTCAACGCCTCCTCAATCCTGACTTCCACGACAACGGCATCATCACCTGTGAGTGCTGTAATCATGTCTGCCTCGATCTGGAGCTGGTTGTTCCGAACCATGACCTCTCCGATCACGCGGACGATGTCATTCAGCTCGATCTCGGGATAGGCGCGGACACCCGCTTCGACAAATGCTGCGACATTCTGGGTCCCGGATTCATCGATAATCGTAAAAATGGTCGGTCCGCTGGTCTGTTTGATTTGCGCGACCTCCCCTTCGATAGCGACAGTCTTTCCGATCCGCCCGGATAGATCCGATATCCGGACAATTGTTGATTTTCTTTCAATATTCTGCACCTGATAGACCTGGATTGTCATCTCCTCGAGATCGATATTTCCATTCGGCCGGATCCCCCGGACCCGGACGAGCACGGGATCCTTTTCCTTATGTTCGGATTTCATGTTGCTCTTGTGCACGAGGCCTTTGATACGGTCATTGAGCTGGACGAACATGCCGAAGTTGGCAAATCCCTGCACTTTTCCCTGGTAGATCTTCCCTTCGGAAACGTCGGACAGGTCACAGGTCGCGCCCAGCCGGTATACTGGAATATCATCGTTCTGTTGCATTTCTTCTCACCACACACTGCGTAGCGTGATTATATGCGGGTCACTTATCCGTTAGCACCGGTGCAACCGGTGAATCACAAGCAACACTGCGTGCATAGGAATGGGCCGGTAAGATTAACAATATTGTTATCCGGAAATCAGCTGGCTGTATCCCGGCTGTCCTGCATCAGGCAGCTGTTCCGGATCACCCGTGCACCTGAGGATGTGCAAGTCCTATTTACCCGGATTTTACGATACCGTTGGATCATACGGAGCGGATACGTGGCAGCGGCCCTTGTCACTGTCTGACCGGGACATTAATCATCGTAAGATCTTCGGGTGCAAGGATTGTCCCGGGAAAATTCTTCGCTGCATCGGCGATATGGCTCTCGGTACCGGTATAGCGGGAGCTGATATGTACAAGGACAAGCATTCCTGCTGAAGCTGCGGCTGCGGCCTTCCCCGCCTGTCCGGCCGTTGCATGATAGAACTCGGATGCCTTATTTGCTTCAGTCTCATCGTAGGTCGCATCATGGATCAGTACGTCAGCGTCCTTTGCAATCTCGGCAAGTCTCTCCGTGATCGGGCGCGTATCGCCGGTATAAACGATCTTGCGCCCCGGTCTTGGAGGCCCCATGACATCCGCAGGTTTCACTTCTGAACCGTCCCCGTTCTTTCCGACCGTGATTGTCTCTCCTCTCTGGAGCCTGCCGAAAAGCGGGCCTGGCGGTACACCAAGTGCGATTGCCCTCTCCCGATCAAAGCGCCCCGGACGCCGGTCCTCTTCAAGCACGTAGCCGAGCGCAGGAAGGCCGTGGCTGACCGAGAACGCTGTAACTGTATACCCGTCGAACCGGACCCATGATCCATCAGAAAGTTCCTCGGATGTTACCGGGAAATTCAGGTTGAACCTTCCAACGTGCTTTATAGTGCGGACAAAATCATGGACCCATTGCGGCCCATAGATTGTCAAAGGCTTAGTGCGGCCGTTGAACGAGAGTGTCTGGATCAGGCCGAAGATCCCGAGGAAGTGGTCTGCATGCCAGTGGGTGACAAAGATGGCATCGATGGTAAATCCTGTACGCGCACGCATCATCTGCTGCTGGGCCCCTTCCCCGCAATCAAAGAGGAGAGTGTCAGAACCCCGGCGGATCATGATGCAGGAAGGATTCCTCTGCGGGGTGGGCAGAGCTCCGGCAGTGCCGAGAAAATGGATGTGAAGGGTTTCGCCGCTCATGGTAAGATCACCGGTATATCCCCAGCATGTATCTGTACATGTGACCCCTCATTTGAAGTAGTTCCTGTAAACCTGCAGGCTTCTCTTTGCCTCTTCAACCGACCGGCCTTCGATGACAACGATCCCCTTGTAGTTCCTGGCGATCTCTCTGCCGACCGTTTCCCAGTTTATCGTGCCATCGCCAAGTGCAAGGTGCTCATCGCGCCCGCCATGGTTGTCATGGATATGGATATGGTCCGCTCTCGATACAAGCGGGAGAAACTCATCAACCTTCCCCACGGTATTGGCATGTCCGAAATCGAATGTCATGCCGATACCTTCAATCCCGCTGGTCATCCCGATCAGTTCGCCGGCATCCCGGCAGAGGAACTCTTTGACGCTGATCATGTTCTCGACGCAGGCAAGAATCCCGTTTTCGGCAGCAACCTTCCCGATCTGCCGGAGTGCTGATTTCTGGAGTTCCCATATCTTCTGGGGCACAAGTTTGCCGACCGGTGAGAGGTAACCGGGATGGAAGGTGACCCTGTCAGTGAGATCAGAAGCCCGCTCGATGCAGATACAGACCTGACGGATCGATTCCCGGTAGATCGGATCGTTCAGGGTGGCGAGGTTAAGGTCGCCGTAAGGGGCATGAACGGAGATGCCGAGGTTCGTTCCCTGTATAACTTCGGAGATCTTTTCATACGAATCCCTGTCATCGAGCCGGTAGTTCCCGTCCGATACAATCTCCCATCCGGAATAGCCTGCATCCTCAACTGCGTACACCCATTCGATTGAATCCCAGACCTTTGCCGAGGAGGAGAAATAGGGCCGGATGTTCATGCATCCGCCTCCAGTTTGTGCAGGAGGCTGATAACCGATGCTGTGAATGTGGCGAGATCGCTGTCATTGTTAAGCCGGTGATCTGCCATGGCAAGCGCTGCGCCAAGCCCCCACCCGAGTTCCCGCTCATCCCGGGCACGAAGCGTAGCAGCAGTCGTAGTATCATCGGACCGGCCACGGTTTGCCAGGCGGCTCAGCCGTTTTTCGAATGATGTGTCGATTGCGATGAGGGTAAAATCCGGGAAGTGTTTCCTGAAAAGCATAACCTCGGAATCTCCCCGGATGCCGTCGATAAGTACCAACGGGGCCGTCTGCTGCCGGATTATCGGGATACAGAGCTGGGCTATGGCATCCATGCCGCGTTCGGCCCGGAGCCGGTTGGCTACCCGGCCCATGCTGGTATCTGTCGGGGGAAGATCCTCTTTTTGCACCATATTCCGGATCACGTCGCCCATGACGACAACAGGCAAGCCCTGCGCTGCTGCAATCTTTGCAAATTCGCCCTTACCGCTTGCGGGAAGTCCGACGACTCCGATTACCTTCATATTCCAGTTCTCCCAGTGAGCGGGTTCGTATTCTTACCGGCCGCTTAAGCGTGTCCGCAAGTTCCTTCAGTTCAACGATGGTCAGGGGGGGATGGGTTTCCTTTAGCACACTCTTCTTATTCATATATTGGCCATGAGTTATCTGGATTGCTGCTCCCGAAAGGTTTCCGATCTTGTGTTCGCCCTGCTGGAGTACAAGAGGAAGATTACCAATCTCATCGGATATGGCCTTTGCATCCTGTTCGTTGCCGGGAAACACCGTCACAACGACTTCGAGCTCCGGCAGGATCCTGTCAACAAATGCCCTCCGGCATAGGCTGATTGATTTGCGCACGTTCGCTACATAGCTGCTTTTCCGGACCGTTGAAAACCCCTCCCATCGGTTGGAGAAGCCTTCCCAGCGGGTCTTGTAATCGATGGCGACCTTGTCAACAAGTCTGTCGCCGATAAGTGTCTTTAAGGTCTCCGGGTAAAACCCGTTTGTATGGATCCCCACGGCGAGGTTCATTTTCCTGACCCGGCCGGACAGTTCGAGGAGTGCATCTTTCTGGAGTGTCGGTTCTCCGCCGGAAAAGACGACCCCGGAGATAAATTTCGCCGAGTCCTTAATCAGATCAATTATCTCATCGGTTGTCCGGAAATCCTCGCCTGCCTGTATGGCTTCATTCTGGCAGTAAGAACACTGGAGGGGGCAGCCGCGCAGAAATACCGTGCAGACTGAACGGCCCCGCCAGTCGACTGTTGAGAGCGGAATAAAACCGCCGAAGTTCACCCTGATAAAAACCACCGTGGTATAATTTGTTTTGCCTGAAATGTGCTTTAGTATATCTGGGTTGCAGGAGCGAAATATCGTTTTTTGTTTACAAAAAAAAACAGGCTGGTTCTTGTTCAGAACTTGAAATACCGGTTTACAATCTTGAGCGCACAGTAGTCCCCGCACATCGTGCAGGCATCGGTATCGGCCGGCATCCGCTCAGCACGGATGGCTTTTGCCCGCTCCGGGTTCATCGCTACGGCGAACTGCCGCTCCCAGTCCAGTTCGCGCCGGGCATGCCCCATCTCCATGTCGGCCGCACGGGTCTTTTTCAGCTTGATCATGTCACCGACATGCGCTGCAATCCTTGAGCTGATGACCCCTTCGTATACTTCTTCGGGAGTAGGTAATGCGAGGTGTTCGGCGGGTGTGACATAGCAGATAAAGTCCGCACCGAGCGAGGAGGAGATAGCTGCGCCTATGGCAGCGACCCTGTCGTCATAACCGGGGGCTATATCGGTTACAATAGGGCCGAGCATGTAGAACGGTTTGTTGTTAGTCACTCTCTTCATGATGGTCACGTTGGCTGCAATCTCGTCAATCGGTACATGGCCGGGGCCTTCAACGATGACCTGCACGTTCTCCTTTTGTGCCTTGTCAGCAAGCTCCGCGTTTATTAAGAGTTCCTGGATACCGGCACGGTCGGTGGCGTCATGAACGGCCCCCGCCCTCATGCCGTTGCCCATCGAGAGCGTGACCTCGTGCTCCTTCATGATCTCGAGCAGGTAATCGAACTCGGAATAGAGCGGGTTCTCCTTCTCGTTATGCAGCATCCATGCGGTCATGAAGGCACCGCCCCGCGAGACCAGCCCGGCGTGGCGCCCCTGGTTCCGGAGGCGTTTTACGGTCTCCCAGTTGATACCGGTATGGATGGCCATGAAGTTGGTGCCCAGCTTCGCCTGCTCTGCCGTGATCCGGAAGAGGTCGTCCTCTTTCATGTGGACGACGGCGCCGTCCTTCTCCACCGCCTCGATGAACGCCTGGTAGAGCGGGACGCTGCCTACCGAGAGCGTGGTATTTCTGATAACCTGCCGGCGGATCTCGGCAAAGTCCCCGCCAGTGGAGAGTTCCATCAGTGTGTCGGCCCCTGCAAGTTCAGCCTGCCGGGCTTTCTCGATCTCCTGCGGTATATTGACGATATCTGTGGATGTCCCGATCGAGGCGTTCACCTTTGTGCGCAGGCCTTCCCCGATTCCGCAGATCTTCACTTTACGGTATGGGGAGACCGGGATTACGATATGACCTTCGGCCACGCTCCGCCTGACGAAGTCTTCGGTGACCCCTTCCTGCTTCGCGACAGTCTTCATCTCATCTGTTATGATGCCGCGCTTGGCATCGGCAACAATACTCATACCCTACTTGTTTTCTGGAAAGACAAGATAAAGGCTTGTTTTCCCGATTCTGGACTAAATTTTGGTTGTTTAGAAAACAAGTAAAATTGTGTTATGGAAAAAGAAAGCGCATTTGGCCGGATTACAAATTAAAACCAGTGCCATAGCCCATGGGGAATGCGGTAATGCCCCATTCTGAGCAATGCTTAAATACGATGACACGCTAACTTATGGTAAACCTTTAACGATAAAGGAGAATTTTGCGATGACAGAAAAGGAATATACTGAAGTGACGGTAAAGGAAGCAGCCCACGACGATGCCGGCAGGGGTATTGCACGGGTGAGCATCGAGGTGATGAAGAAGCTCGGGCTGGTCTCCGGTGACGTAATCGAGATTGCTGGCAAGCGCAAAGCTGCAGCTATCGTCTGGCCGGGGTTTGCGCAGGACACCGGGGCGGCAATCCTCCGGATTGACGGGAATATCCGCGGCAACGTAGGCACAGGTATCGACGAGAAGGTCAGGATACGGAAGTCAGAGGCGGCGTATGCCAAAAAAGTGGTAATCCAGCCGACGCAGCCGATTAGGCTTGTCGGCGGTGAACAGTACATGTCCCGTCTCCTGCGCGGGAGGTCGGTCATCGAAGGCCAGAGCGTCAGGGTGGACGTAATCGGCAATTCCATCACGCTTGTTATTGCCAAGGTCGTGCCCAAGGGGATCGCGATCGTAACCGATGAGACAGAGATCGAACTGAAAGAAGAGCCGTACAAGCCCGAGGAGGGCAGGAAAGAGGTTTCCGATGTTCACTATGAAGACATCGGCGGCCTCGGACGCGAGCTCCAGCTCGTCCGGGAGATGATCGAGCTCCCGCTCCGCCACCCCGAGATCTTCGAGCGGCTCGGGATCTCGCCTCCCAAGGGTGTGCTGCTGTACGGCCCGCCGGGGACAGGAAAGACCCTGATCGCAAAGGCGGTCGCAAACGAGGTTGACGCCCACTTCATCACGCTCTCTGGCCCCGAGATCATGAGCAAGTACTATGGCGAATCGGAGAAGGGGCTTCGGGAGAAATTCGAGGAGGCGGAGCAGAACGCCCCTGCAATCATCTTCATCGACGAGATCGATGCGATCGCACCGAAGCGTGCCGAGGTGCAGGGCGAGGTGGAGCGGCGCGTGGTCGCCCAGCTCCTTGCGCTCATGGATGGTCTCAAGGACCGCGGGCAGGTCATCGTGATCGCGGCGACAAACCTTCCGGATTCAATCGACCCGGCACTCAGGCGCGGCGGCCGGTTCGACCGGGAGATTGAGATCGGCATTCCAGACAAGAAAGGCAGGATGGAGATCTTCCAGGTCCATACCCGCGGCGTTCCGCTCGCGGAGAACGTGAAGATCGAGGAGTATGCCAACACGACGCACGGCTTCGTCGGCGCCGACATCGCCCTCCTTGTCAAGGAAGCTGCGATGCACGCCCTTAGGAAGGTGATCCCGCAGATCAAGATTGACGAGGAGATCCCGACAGAGGTGCTTGACGCGCTCCGGGTGACCGATGACGACTTTGCGGAAGCAAAAAAGCATGTCGAGCCCTCTGCGATGAGGGAGGTGCTGGTCGAAGTACCGGACGTAACCTGGAAACAGGTCGGTGGCCTTGAGGATACGAAACAGGAGCTGAAAGAAGCTGTCGAGTGGCCGATCAAGTACCCCGATGTCTTTGAGAAACTCGAAACCAAGCCGCCAAAGGGCATCCTGCTCTTCGGGCCGCCCGGGACAGGCAAGACGCTGCTAGCTAAGGCTGTTGCAAACGAGAGCGAATGCAATTTCATCGCGGTCAAGGGCCCCGAGCTCCTCTCCAAGTGGGTGGGGGAGTCCGAAAAGGGCGTCCGCGAGATCTTCCGGAAGGCACGGCAGGCCTCGCCGTCGATCATCTTCTTCGACGAGGTCGATGCCCTCGTGCCCAAGCGGGGCACCTACATGGGGTCGTCCCACGTGACAGAGAGCGTCGTCTCCCAGATCCTCACCGAGCTGGACGGCATGGAGGAGTTAAAGAACGTTACCGTCCTTGCAGCGACCAACCGCCCGGACATGCTGGACGATGCCCTTCTCAGGCCCGGGCGGATCGAGCGTCATATCTATGTCCCGGCACCGGATGCTGAGAGCCGCAGGAAGATCTTCGATGTCTATCTCGGCGAAGCACGCGGGTTCCTCGCAAAGGACGTAGATGTGGACGATCTCGTGAAGCAGACTGAGGGATATGTGGGCGCCGATATCGAGGCGCTCGTCCGCGAGGCCAAGATGGGTGCGATGCGCGAGTTTATCCGTGCAATGGCGGGCAAGACCGAGCAGGAAAGATCCGATGCCATCAAGAACGTGATGATTACAAAGGCGCACTTAACCGAGGCGATGGGCAAAGTGAAAGCATCCCTCGACGACGACGCAATCGAGAAGTCCGAACGGCAGGCATGGGAGATGCTCTACAACCAGGAGCAGCGCACCGTGCTCGAGAGAGCAACTGCCGCCCTCAAGCGCGCCGGGCTGACGGGTAAGAAGATCGATCCGTCCGTTACCATTGACCTGCGGCGGCTGACCTTCATGCACAGGAAGGACTTTGCTGCAATTGCACAGAAGACCGAAGAACTGGAGAACCTGTTGAACAAATAATAAGGAATCAGGGTGAACTGGATGATACATGAAGATATGACGGATATATTCCGGCAGATGGACGCGATGATGGCGCAGCTCATGCGTGAGATGGAGTCCGGGTTCCCTGCCGGTATGATGCCGGGTGCTGGAGGGTACCGCATTATTATCCATGGCGGGGAACTCCCGCCCGGCATCGGAGGGCCGGAGGAAAGCCGGTCCCGTGATCCGGGAGAGCCAGCTGCCGAAGTCCACCGGATCGGGGACGAGGTGAAGGTGGTTACCGAACTTCCTGGTGTGACCGATGAGGCTCTGCGGCTGAACGTTTCGGAAGGCAGACTTGTCATCGATGCGGGTGATGCAGACCGGCACTACCATACGTCTGCAGCGCTTCCACCGGTCGATCCTGCATCGATGAAAAAATCCCTCAGAAACGGGGTGCTCGAAGTGACATTTACGGCATTACCGGAGCAACCGGAAAATGATGAACTGCCGGAGAAGTAATCTCCGGACTTTTTATTTAGACCTGTTTTATCCATATCCCTCACCGTCAGGACTCTTCACTGACGGATGTGATCAGAATAATAACCCTGATAATTCCTGGCATCAAACAATTAAGGTAAACTGGAAGATCCGTCCGGATATTCCGTGGACTCTTTCCCTTTCATGATAACGGTGCACCATGTTGCTTAAGGACTTTTTGATTGCAAAAGGAACGGAGAAGAAACTTGCCGAACTGATACTCTTTCTGGGGGAACAGGCACGGGAAGTAAAAAAAGGATTCCTGGCAACGGTAAAGACAGGCAATGCCGGTGAGAAGACCCGGAATATCTACGGCGAGGAGCAGATGGCCCTCGACAAGTATTCTGACGGTGTATTCATCTCCGGCCTGAAGAAAGCCCGGCTGGTCCGCTTCATCGCAACCGAGGAACAGGACCGGATTATCGAAATTAATAACCCGAAAAACAATTTCGGGATTGTCATCGACCCTCTTGACGGCTCCTCGCTCATCGATGTAAACCTCTGCGTAGGAACCATTATTGGTATCTACCCGGGCCATGTGCTTGACGCGGGCAGGAATATGATTGCCGCCCTCTACATCCTGTACGGTCCCCTGACAACCCTGACACTCACGACGGGAAAGGGAGTGCATGAATTCGTCATGGACGGGAATGGAGAGTTCGTCCTCCGGCAGGAGAACATAAAAATCCCTGAAGGGAAGATCTACGCCCCCGGGGCGCTTCGGAAAGACTACCTCCCGGCCCATGCCCGCTGGATCGAAAGCCTCGAAGCAGCCGGCTATAAACTCCGGTTCAGCGGGAGTTTCGTTGCTGACGTGCACCAGATCCTCCACAAGGGGGGTGTCTTCACGTATCCCGGGTTTAAAGGAAAGGAAAAGGGGAAACTACGTCTCCTCTTTGAAGCGAATCCCATGGGAAAGATCATACACGAAGCCGGCGGGATGATCAGCAACGGGAAGGCCGATATTCTCGGCATTACTCCTCAGGCCATCAACGACAGAACCCCCATCTATATCGGTGGAAAGAAAGAGATTACGCAGATTGAAACGTTTATGTGCGAACCGTGAGTACCCGGAAGTGTTTGTTATGACAGGGAAAATGTATGGGCCGGTGCCCGGATCAGCGATTTTTTCCGGAATTTCCGGCAGAAAATCTATTATCATGGCTGCGAACCCCCGAATCGCCTCTGTCGCCGAGGGAATTTTCAGGGCCGCAAAGGATACGGATTCTGCACTCATCATGGAACTCGCCCGATCCGAGTGCGACTTAAAAGGGGGTTACACGGGAATGACTCCCTCTTTGTTTTCGGAAAAAATGAACGAGGCGGCAGAAAAGGTGCAGTTCGACTGTTGGGCGCTGCACGCCGACCACATAACGATCAAAAAGGGGGATGCGGCAGAGATCGAATCGACAAAGCAGCTGATCGATGCACAGATTGCTGCCGGCTACACATCGTTTGCCATCGATGCCTCGCACCTTTTCAATTTTAACGGGAAAACGGTCAGGGAAGAACTTGAGGACAATATCAGGGTTACATCCGAACTCGCCCTCTACATAAAGAACAGGATGAAGGGAAAGGAGTTCGGCCTCGAAGTCGAGGTGGGAGAGATCGGGAGGAAGGATGCCGAAGGGCTTATCCTGACAAAGCCGCAGGAGGCTGTCGGGTTCGTAAAAGCCCTCAACGAGAACGGGGTTTACCCGCATGTTATCGCGATCGCCAACGGGAGCACCCACGGGCATACGTACGATGCCGACGGGAATGTCATCGAGCAGCTCTCAATCGACATTGCCCGCACTAAAGAGATTGCACAGGCTCTCCGTGAAAACAACCTGCAGGTCGGGATCGCCCAGCACGGGATTACCGGTACTCCCCGGGAACTGATCAACCTGCACTTCCCCAAGGGGGATATCGTAAAGGGGAATGTCGCCACATTCTGGCAGGACGTTGTTTTCAACACGCTCAAAGTATACGAGCCTGCCCTGTACAGGAATATACAGGAATGGACGCTTGAGAAGTACAGGCCGGCTAATCCCGGGAAGAAGGACCGGCAGATCTTCAGTGGCAACTGCAAGTTCGCCATTAAGGAGTTCTTTAAGGAGATCTATTCTGTCGAGGAGCAGACTGATAAGGCGATCCGGGCGATGGCATATGCCGAGAGCCTTGTCTTTTTCAGGGCATTCAGCTCGGCTAAAACCGCGTCCCTTGTAAAGAAAAAGCTGCTATAAATAACACCGCAATCTTTTTTTATTCGGGGGAGATTTCTTACTGTGAGTTTTCATGCCCAAGACCACCGTATCTGTCATCAAAGCGGATGTCGGGAGTTTTCCGGGACACTCCCGCGTCCACCCTGCACTCCTTGAGAAAGCCGCAAAGATGCTTAAAGAGCAGCAGGGAAAACTGCTGACCGATTCCTTCGTCACCCACTGCGGCGACGACCTCGAACTGATCATGACGCACACGAAAGGCGTGGACAACAAGGAGATCCACAAACTTGCGTGGGATGTCTTCCTTGAGTGCACGAAGATCGCAAAGAGCCTCAAGCTCTATGGTGCCGGGCAGGATATGCTCTCGGACGCCTTCTCCGGCAACGTCAAGGGTATGGGCCCCGGTGTTGCCGAGATGGAGTTTGAGGAGAGGGGATCCGATCCCCTGCTCGTCTTCATGGCAGACAAGACCGAGCCGGGTGCATGGAACTTTTACCTTTACAAGATCTTTGCCGATCCATTCAACACCGCCGGGCTCGTCATCGATCCATCCATGCATGCAGGATTCGTCTTCGAGGTGCATGACCTGATCGAGAAACGCAGGATCATGTTCAGGTGTCCCGAGGAGATCTACAGCATGCTCGCCTATATCGGCGCGCCGTCACGATATGTTATCAAGCATGTTTTCAAGAAGGACGGTACGATCGCCGCATCGACAAGCACCCAGCGTTTAAGCCTGATCGCCGGTAAATATGTCGGGAAGGATGACCCGGTCATGATCGTACGTTCCCAGAGCGGCCTCCCTGCTGTCGGCGAGGTTATCGAGCCGTTTGCAACCCCGGTCTTTGTTGCCGGATGGATGAGGGGATCGCACCACGGGCCGTTCATGCCCGTCGGGCTTCCCGAAGCGAACTGCACCCGGTTTGACGGTCCCCCGCGTGTTCTCTGCTTCGGGTTCCAGATCTGCAACGGGAAGCTGATCGGGCCGGCCGATATGTTCGACGACCCCGGTTTCGACCGGGTGAGGGCCCGGTGCAACGAGCTTGCCGACGTGATCCGGGCGCAGGGGCCGTTCGAGCCGCACCGGCTCTCGCTCTCGGAGATGGAATACACGACGCTGCCGGCCGTCGAGAAGGAGCTGAAGAAGCGCTGGGAGCCGATTCCCGAATAACTCTTTTCATGATTCTTGGGCATTAGCTGCCGGCATGAGGGCAGATCCTCCCTTCTTGGCCGGTATTATGGGGGCCATAGACCGGACATCAGCTGGAAAATACAAGCAAACCTTAATTTATCAAACACCCCAAATAAGGGCAGATGGTTAACGGAATAGTTCTGCCGATAAAAAAAGTCTTTGCCCTCGTCGATTCCAAGGTATCCGTCGAGATTAAGGACGAGAAGCGCGCCCTTCAGGGCCGCCTGATCGCTGTCGACGAATACCTCAACATCCACATGGACGAAACCATCGAATTCGTCAACAACCAGAGGGGCAGGAGCCTTGGAACCGTCGTGATCCGCGGCAACAATATTCTTACAATCGCTCCCGTAATCTGAGGTCTCTCTCATGGCCGACCCTGAAGCCGAAGCGCTTGATCTGATCAAGTCAAGGCCTGAAGGCATCCTCCAGAGCAAGCTCTGGAAGGAGCTCGGCGTCGACAGCCGGAAGTGCTCGCGGATCGTGAAAAAGCTGGAAGAGGACGGGCTTATCGATCGCATCGAGTCAAAAAAGGGGAGCACCAAGACCTATCTTCTCAAGGCAAAGACAAGCACCATGCCTGTCGACCCCTCCTGCCTGCTTGCCGGAGACGAGCTGATCCCATGTATCAGCTGCGACCTCGAATGCATTGTCGAGGAATGCCATCCCCTGATGGACTGGATGTACCAGCTTGCCATCGTGCAGCATACTGAGAAATAATCCGGCTGTATCATTGTTTTCCTCATCAGAATGCCGGACAATCAACAATTCTCCTGCATTTTGTTGAACATCACTGATAAGGCAGTAAAGTATGGATAAGGTAAAGATCCGGATCCTGTTGCAGTTTCTCCCCCTGATCCTGCCACTCAACATCTACATGATCGGGGACTGGCTGGGTACCGGACTGCAATGGGCGTTCCTGCGGTATCAGCAGACATATCTCGGGAACAGTTTCATCCCTCTTACGCGGGATATCTGGTATGTGCTCTCCGGTACGATGGCCGGGATCAGCGGTCTGTCTGTTTCTGTATGGTGTACAGGTGCAATCATGCTTTTAATTGCACTTCTGCTGGTCATCTGGACGGCTTTTTGGGAAAAAGGCCACTACCATGCGATACCCCCGACATTCACCGTTTTGGCCGGTATCCTGTTCATTATCAGCTGCATGCTGCAGTACGGCGTCTCCCTCTACGGCCCGGGAGGTTTCTCCATCCCGATAGGGATTCCCGTCCTCCTCATCATCGGGTACTGGACGTACCGTCTCAATGAAGGGGATGCCCGATCGCCGGCATAAAAAAATTGCCTGAATGGGGATTGAATCGGAATTGAACAGGAAATTCTGCATTTTTTTACAAAAGGAAGCGCGCAACAAGTATTTATCGGCAGCTGCCAGATAATATGCAATATTGCCGGCAACGGTATTTGGGGGATGGCTGTGATCGCGGTTCTTCTGGTGGATGATCATTCCGACCTGATGGGTGCTGCCCGGTCGGTGCTGGAAAAATCCGGCGAGATCCGGATCGATGTCTCCCATTCCGCCAAGCAGGCCCTTGAACGGATCCGGAACCGGGCCTATGACGTGATCGTCTGCTACGAACAGGTCCCGGATGTCAATGGTGTGGAGTTCGTTGCCGACATGACCGGGATCGATTTTATCCGTTACCTTAAGGGGCAGGGGAATACGACTCCGGTCATCCTGCTGGCACGGCGTCCTCCAGGAAAGGCGATTATGGAAGAGGTGACCTACGGCAGCGAGGTCGCATTCTCCCGGGGCGGAGACCAGAAGACCCAGCTTGCCGACCTCGTCCTTTTAATCAAGCAGACAATGCTCCGGAAGAAAGCCGAGAGGGAACTTAAGGCGCAGAACGAACAACTGGCATCGATTTTGTCCGCGACACCGCTCGGGATCTTTCAGGTCCATAACAGTACTATAACCTGGGTCAACCGCACCTGTGCGGATATGCTGGGGTACGAGGAGAGCCAGCTGGTTGGCAGGACTGCCAGATCTCTTGTCAACAGCGAAGAGGAGTACGAGCAGCTCATGAGGGACCTCTCCCTGAAACACACGCCCGGCGGGCAGGGGGCTGCCGACTGCAGGCTGAAGAAGAATGATGGCGGGACGATAGCGTGCCGGCTCCAGGTCCAGGCAGCCGATCCCTATGATATCGCCAAAGGCGGGACCTTCGTCGTCACCGATATTACTGAAAAGAAGAAGCTATCCGATGCCCTCAAGCAGAGTGAGGCACGGTACCGCGACGTACTTGCAAACACCCAGAGCATCATCATGCGGATGGACCTGCAGGGTACAATCACGTTCTTCAATACCTATGCCCTCTCGTTCTTTGACTACACCGAGGAAGAGGTGATCGGCAAAAACGTTGTCGGTACGATCGTCGCGGAAAAGGGCAGGGCCGGCCACGACCTCTCCACGATGGCAAATGATCTCGGGTTCAATGCCGAGGGATATGCTATCAATGTCAGCGAGAATATCCGGCGGAACGGCGACCGGGTCTGGATTGCGTGGATCAACAAGGCGATCCGGAACGAACAGGGGCACATTGTCGAAGTGCTCTGTATCGGACACGACATCACTGACCGACGCAGGGGGAGCGGCGAGATCCGGATCAGCACCGACACATGGAAGGACCAGGTCGTATCGGATACTGATATCCGGGAGGACGTGTTCGACACGGTTTTCCATATCTGCACCGAGATCTCGATCGAGGGGAGGGAAGGAAAGGCAGTGGGCACCACGTTCCTTATCGGGGATGCAAAAAACGTCCTTGACAAGTCCCGCCAGATCATGCTGAATGCCTTCGAAGGTCACAAGCCTGAGTTGCGCATGGTCACAAATCCCGACCTTAAGGAGAACATCAAGGAGTTCGCACAGCTCGACGGGGCGTTCGTCATTACCGGTGACGGGTTTATCGAGGCATCGGGACGGTATATCACGGTCGATACGAGCTGTGTGACGCTTCCCAAGGGGATGGGTACCCGGCACAACTCGGTCGCCGCGATAACATCCGTGACCGATTCGGTGGGGATCGTGGTCTCGCAGAGCGGCGGCGGGATTACGATCTTCAAGAACGGGCAGATCCTCAAGAAGATATCACTTTGATCCTGCGGGATTCCCGGTGATCATCCGTTAACAGAACCCGCAATTATCCGGTCAAAAAAGTCTTTGGGATCATTTTTCCCCTTATTTCCCGGATGTGCCGAAGCACTCGTGGATATCCGGCCCGCACCGGTGGCGACAGATGGCGCCGACTGCCCGAAACGCGTCCTCCAGCTCAGGGAAGTTCGGGATTGATGCGTCGCGCAGGATCCGCATCGGGGTCTTCATGGAATCCCCCCCGATCAGGCACCCGACGATCATCTTGCGTGTGTTCTTGGAGAACCGGACCAGTTCGTTTGCGACCCGGATCGGGTCGGAGATCGCGGAGGGAACGGCGATGACAAACGCGATGTCCCAGAGGTTCTGGTTCCGGATCATCACGTCGAAAGTCCGGGCGTACCGGTCCGGGCCGGAGTCGCCAACCATGTCAATCGGGTTTGCCCGGCTCCAGTTTGCCGGCATGACCGCGTCCAGCTCTGCAAGCAGTGCCGGTGAAAACTCGATGAGGTCAATGCAGTACCGTTCCGCGTAGTCTGACGAGAGGACAGCAAACCCGCCGGCATTGCTGATCACAACCGCCCGGATCCCTTTCGGGTAATTCTCGGACGCAAGCAGTTCAGCGGTCTGGAATGCGTCCCGGATCGAGTCGACAGCTATTACCCCTGCCTGCCGGAACGCGGCCATGTATACCTCATGGCTGCCGGCCAGCGAACCGGTGTGGGTGGCTGCCGCCTTCTGCCCTTTTGCCGATGAGCCGGCCTTTACCGCAACGACCGGTTTTTTTACAGTCACCTCCCGCATGATATCGAGAAATCTCCTGCCGTCAAGGATCTGTTCTATATAGAGGATGATCGCCCTTGTCGACGGATCCGAGCCTGCGTACCGGGCGAAGTCCTCGATTGTCATGTCGGCCTGGTTGCCGACACTTATGACGGAGGAGAAACCAATCCCCTCGGGCAGGCTCCAGTCGACAATCGTGGTGATGATCGCGCCACTCTGCGAGATGAACGCGATCGTGCCCGTGCGTGCCGAGACTGGGTCGAACGTTGTGTTGATGCCCTTTTCCGGTATCATCAGCCCGAGACAGTTCGGCCCCATGATCCGCGTACCGGTCTGCCTTGCAATGGCGACCAGTTCCTCTTCCATTTTCCTGCCCTCATCTCCGGCTTCCCTGAATCCGGAAGAAAGGATAATGACAAGCGGGATCTTCCTTTCCCCCGCTTCCGCAACGATCCGGGCTACTGACCTTGCCGGAACCGCAATCACCGCAGCATCGACGCTTTCCGGAAGCGCTGCCAGGGAAGGGTAGGCCTTCCGCCCGAGTATCATCCCATGTTTCGGGTTGACCGGGTAGAGGTTTCCGGGAAAGCCGAGCAGGTTGCGGACGACTGCATAGCCGACCTTGCCGGGATCCGGGGAGGCCCCTACGACGGCGATCGAGCGGATGGCGAGGAGTTTCTCATCCATCTCCGTCCTCTCCCGACGGCGGGCAGGTTTTCGGGTATCCCCGACATAGAACCGCGCATCGACAGCGCAACAACCCTTCCCGTAGACGATGAGGGGGTTGATGTCGAACTCGGTGACCGTAACTTCTTCAACAAACATGCGGGCTGCCGCGGCCACGATCCGTACGACCTCCTCCTCGTCCCGGGCGGGCTCGTTCCGGAACCCCCGGATGAGGGGGTATCCCCGGAGTTCATGGATCATATACCGGATCTCATCTGTATCGGCCGGAAGGACCCGCGTCCCCACATCCCGGAGGAGCTCGACGAGCGTCCCGCCCAGCCCTACAGTTATTACCTTCCCGAACGCGGGATCCGTCCTGCCCCCGATGATCAGCTCGAGCCCTTTTCCCATCTGCTGTTCGACGATCACACCGTCGACTGTTGCTGCCGGGCTGTGGTTCTTTGCAGCTGTCATGATTGCGGCAAAGGCTTTCCTTGCCCCGGTTTTATCAGTTATGGAGAGGACAACGCCGCCTGCATCGCTCTTGTGAACAATCTGGGCAGAGATGACCTTCATGACGACAGGATACCCAATTGTATCTGCGGCCGCTTCCGCTTCCTCCATGGTGCGGGCGATCGCGTACTTCGGCACGGGGATGCCGTACTTCGTCATCAGACGGTACCCTTCTGCTTCCGATGCCAGCCTGTCTGCCATGTGACCCCTCGAAACGTATGAATATGTTGTATTGGTTCGTGGTTAAAAAACGATCCGGGAGTGAAGACGGGAATCAATCCTGTAAAAAAGGCCGGTTCTCGTACAGGCAGGATGACAGTTCCAGGAGCAAAGAGTTGAGGGGGGAGCCGGCCTCCAGCCGTTTCCGGATCAGTTCTGCAAGTGATCCATGCGTTATCCGCTCCCGGATTACCGGGAGATATTGTCGTTCGTCAGCAGTCGCATGGTCCCACGCCGCGGTATAGAGCCGATCCAGTTCCGGCCGGATCGCTGCGGTACCGTTCCGGACAGCCACTTCAAGGAGAGCAAGAAGGGTCTTGCGGTCATCAGGAAGGTCCAGCCTCCGGCAGCGAAGCAACGCCCGTACGAATGCACATACCGCCATGTCGGAACGGATGCATTCCTGCTCGTCGAGTGCCCGGATCTCAAGGCACCTGCGGGAGGACCGGACGATCAGGCCGGCTGAGTTCACCCATTCCTCGCAGAGGATTTCCCCCCCGTACTTTTTCAGTTCTGTAAAAATTTCCCCTTCAAGGCGGCGGTAATCGGCAATCCTGTCAATAGCTTTAGGGATTATCCCGTTGCAGATCACGGGGATCTTTTCCTGGTTTGCCCGGTAAAACCGGAGCCGGTTGTCGCAGGCCGGTCCCAACGCCCCTTCAACAACCGGAGACGCAGCGGTCACGGCAACAAGGTAGGGAAGGAGGGCCCGGATGCGGTTGTACTGGGTTACGAGGTCCTTTTCCGAGGCATAGCTGAGGTTGATCTGGAGCGCCTGGACGTTCAGCCAGCCATGCTGCCGGATGTTGAAGATGCGGTCGTAGGTCTCGTAGTATTCCTTTTCCCCGTGGTCCCAGAGCGAGGTCTGGTCGAGGGTGAGCGTCGGGTGCATCCCGAGGCCGAGGAGGGTATAGCGTTCATGGAAGATATGGTGGAACTTGGCGATACCCTGCACGAGCTGCCGTTCGAGCCCCGCGACGGTATCCGACGGGGTCTTCGGGACGAACTCCAGCACGGTCTTCTGGAGTTCCTTTCCTATGTTTACATCCCCAAACAGGATCTCACCGGCATAGGACCCGCAGATGGATCGGATGATCTCGTCTGAAACCGGGAGAGGCGTGAAGTTCCGGCTGTTGATCGAGAACTCGTGTTCAGTGCCGATCGTCATGGGATCCGTGCCCGTACCGGGGAATCAGTGCGACAAGCTCGGTTTCCGGCTCCTCGATCCTGCAGATCGTCGCAAGTTCATCATCAGTAAGGTTCTGCACGAGCCGGGCGATGTTGTGAACCGCCACTTCGTACTGACGGGCATAGGCCTCCGGCTCCTCTTTCAGGAGCCGTACGATCGGGCAGAGGCTCTCGAATTTCAGGTAAATCTCGATCATATCTCCTTTCAGGTCGAACGTAAATGGCCCTGCCCGGCAGGTCTCCGGCTTGATTGAGTGGATGCTGCATTTCCCATCCTTTGACAGGACGCATTCGCCATTATTCTTAACTTGCAGGCGACGGTAACCGCGGTACTCGAATGAATCCGGGGAAATCCCGGCAGCAACAAGACGCTCATAGCAAGACCGGGAGATCGGGGGTTGTGCAAAGTCGCAGCAGCGTCCTCCGCAGCGCGTGCAGATTTCCTCGGCGTCTTTAAGCCAGTCTGTATTCATGCAGGATCACTTCGTAAAAAGGTGGTTGATGATCTTCCGGTACACATCGGGATAGCACTGGTCTTCCCCGCTCTCGAGCGAGGGATTGTCGTTGACCTCTATGACGCAGGCATCCCCGTTGTTGTTCTTGATATCGACACCGTACAGGCCGTGCCCGATTGCATTCGCGGCTTTGATCCCCAGCCGGACCACGTGCGGGGGAACCTCGGCACGTGGGATGCTATCTACACCGCAATAGACGATATGACCATTGACAGAGGCCTGTATCTTGAAGGTCACGGTGGGGATCGTGTACTTGCAGGCATAAAGGAACTGCCCGTCCAGCACCCCGATCCGCCAGTCGTACCGGCTCTCGACAAACTGCTGGACGATGATCCAGTCCGACAACCGGATAAACCGCCGGGCGACCCTGAAGAACTCGGCGACGCTCTGCACCCTCTCCACCCTCAGGGAGAACGATGTCGAGGGTTCCTTGAGCACGAGAGGAGATCCCATCCGGTCGAAGAGGGTGGCGACATGTTCGACGGTCAGGTCATTCTTTGAGAGGAACGCGGTCTTTGGAAGTGCTATCCCCTTCCGGAGCAGCCGGGAGTACATATTCACCTTGTCGCCACAGACCTGGATTGACATGGGATCGTCGATGACCGGTATGCCGTTGAACTGCGCCATCTTTGCCGCAACATACGTTACGTTCATCGGGTCCGTCCGTGCCCGGATGAAGAGTGCATCAGTCTTCCTGATCTTCTGGATATCGACCGGGAAGATGAAGTCGACGGCATGTCCCATCTCTTCCGCAGTATCCCGGCACCGGATCAGGGCGGTGAGCTGTTCGGCGTTCGCAAGCGTCCTGCGATCGACAAAGATACCGAGTCGGCTCATGGGGACTCCTGCGGGGCGAGGTTTGCGGAGAGCAGCCCCCGCTCTTCTTCCGTAAGCTCGGAGTACCGGACCGGGGAAAGGGAGGAGAGGGCATAGGAATCGCCGGTCCTGACAAAGACCATCCGCATCAGGGGGATGCTGAAGATCTTATAGAGGGCTTCTGCATACGATGCAACCCTGCTGCATGCACCGACTGCGGTTCCGAACACTGCCGTGCAGGAACAGATCTCCGAATTTTCAGGGAATTTCTGGAAACAAAACGGGTACTTGCCGTTGTTGGTAATGTGACGGATGGTCTCTTTTGCGGATTCATTGTCCGTAACGATTTCGTACTCCGCATTGCTGGCAAAATAGTTCAGCCCGTAGAGTACAGCCGGCAGCGGGACGTATGCCTGCGAGATGCCCCATTCGCACACCGGGATCCCTGCCGCCTTTGCCTGTTCGAGGCAGATGGGGATGACGTACGCGTCCAGCACCGCACTGCTGGACGGCCGTACCGGTTTTCCTTCATACTCGAGCGAAAGGATGGCATAGTACGGCTCGGTCTTATAGAAATAACTCTCCGCAACGACGTGGTACTCTCCGTTGCGCCTGATGATATACAGCCCGTCCCTTGATAATAACGGGGCATTTCTGTCCGGTACTTTTACCCCGTTCCTCTTCCGGGGATGAGCGGAGGAGGGTGCAGGAAGATTGTCAGGAATGTCAGTTGTCCCCGCAGGCAGCCGGCCGGTATCTCCGGCTGCGGGTGCAGGAAGCCGCGCCCTCCCGGCCTTTTTCGGTGTTTCCTTTAAGAGGTTCTCGTTCATCCGGAGATCAGCGTGCTCCCTTTTTGTGTCCTGTCAGGATCTCTCTCCAAGATGCAAGCGGCTGCGTAGTAATCAAAAAAGAAGGATGCCCGATGAGGGGACTCATCACTGTCATCGTCGGAACTGCAATCTGTATCCATGAATGAACACTGATCCACACGATTGTGGACTAAAATGTTACAGCTAATATGGATGCGAATCTGTTTAAAGCACTTTTGATGCAGAGCCCTCAAAACAGTGATTCGCGGCGGATTCGGCATCTTTTCAGGACCCGGCGCGGCATCATGCATCAGGTTCATTACCTTTTATGACTAACAGTAATATGCTTATGCATATACCGACGCCGGATGAACTGCGGCAGCGGCGCGAGTCGCTGGGAATGAGGCAGACCGAGCTTGCAAAAAGGGCAGGCATCAGCCAGTCGATGGTGGCCCGGATCGAGGCGGGGAGCGTGGATCCCCGTATGAGTACGCTTAACAAGATCATCGCAGTATTAAACAGTGCAGGAGAGAGGAAGATCACAGCAGGCCGGGTCATGCACAGCCCGGTGATCGCGGTGAACCCTTCCGACCCGATTTCCCGTGCGTTCGAGATCCTCGAAAAGAACAATATCTCCCAGCTGCCGGTCATCGAGAACGGGATTCCTGTCGGCTGTATCTCCGAGTCGGTGATCGTAAAGGCCATCGAGCAGCAGCGGCTGCACCGGGCGCAGCCGTTCTTTGTCCGGGACTTCACCGAACCGGGTTTCCCCTCCGTCCCCCCGGATATGGACGTCGAGACCGTAATCAGCATCCTCCAGCAGCACCATGCGGTGCTCGTAGTCGAAGGCGGGGTGGTTAAGGGCGTGATCACCAAGCACGACCTGATCTCGCTGATCGTCTGAAACCGTCGCAGTTACAGGACCGGTCTCTTCTGAAAAAAAGCGCGAAATGCCATTAAATTGCCATTTTTCCAGTACCGGATTCTTATTGCCGGTTTTTCACCGGAAAATATATATTTTCTCAGAGAAACGCTCTACTATCGTGGGTAAACCACATCGGGTGTTGAATGGCAGAATCTGAAGGCATCAGCGGTATGACTGTTATGGGGATAGGCGTGGTACTGTTTATCGTGATTGTTGGGATCTGGTACTTGTTCCTCAGATGAGGAAGTCCTTTTTCCTGTTTTTTACGCCAGTCTGTTCCAGATCAAATCTTTGATACGAGGTCCCGCAGCACGGCCTTCGGATCATCCGCTTTTACGACGCTGGACGCCAGCAGCACGCCATCGGTGCCGAGATCGACGGCGATCCTGACGCATTCCCCGGACTGGATTCCAGCCCCCGTGAGAACCTTTACGTTCGGGCTGACGTCATGTACCGCGGCAACCGACCTTCTGATGATCTCCGGGTTGGCCTTCGAGACCGAAACGCCGCTCCCGATCAGTTCCGGGGGTTCGATGGCGACGTAGTCCGGGGCGAGGGCCGCAGCGGCAGCGCTCGTGATCTCGTTGTTCGAGCAGATGACGGATACAAGTTTCTGGGCCTGCAGGGCCCGGACCGACGTTTCAATATCGGCAAGTGTCAGGCGGCGTTCCGAGTGGTTGATAAGCGAACCGGTTGCCCCTGCCATCCTGATTGCTTCGGCTGTGACCTGGCCGGTGTGGGCTCCCGGTGCAGAACCGTCGACATGCTGTGCATAGACCGGGATCATGAAATGCTTTGAGAGCGGGTGGAGGTCGATGTAGTTCGGGGCGACCCCGATCGTCGCCCCGCTCTCCTGGGCAACCTGCTGGGCCGCGGTTGCGATCGCGTGGGCGCGGGGGCCCATGCCTTCCTTGTATGTCTTGAGGTTGATGAGGATCAGCGGTAACGACATGAAACCTTCTCCGGTATAACGAGTATTCCGACCTTAAATGTGATGAAGGTTTGGAAAACAGTTGCGGATTTTATGTTTCCTTAAGTCCCTTGATGAAGTGACCAGCCGTGATACCACCCCGTGCAAGACCCTTGACCTTCTGCTTGAGTCTTAAAAGAGCGGCAGCTGCATCGCGGTTTTCCCCCGATACGATACGCAGAGCCTCCCTGTAGATCCGCACAATCCCGTGCACGTACGGTGCCGGTCTTCCCCGGGCATCGACAATAATAGTTCGAACACCTGCTGCAAGGATCTCCGGCAGGTGGTCGATAAGACAGGTCTCATCGGCATTGCCGATATGGGTCCTGCAACTGCCGTCAGCAGTGACCGTAAAGATCCTGCCGGTGCTGTCCCGGAGGCCGTAGAATCCTGCGTTTCCGGCCTCATCTGTGCTGTTACGGCAGAGCAGGACCGGTTCGAGGAGGCAGTTCTCCGCAACCATTGCTGTAACAGTTCCCTCAACAACCAGCCCGAATTCAACGCCGCACCCGGTGGCGCGGGTGCGCCGGATCAGCTCCGCAATTTCCGGTCCGGCAAGCTCGGGCGAGAGGATCAGGGACGAACAGGAAGAAGAGAATGCCTGCGCCGAGCGGTAATTGAAGACGTTCAGCCCGGAAGATCCATGGATTGCTATCCCCGGGCAGCCGGACCTGACCGCGAGGATCGCGCCCGGGCCGTCGGCCATGCAGCCGGTAAGCCCTTCCTTATGGAGAACGGGCAGGACGGCGAGGATCCATCCCAGCTCCGCCTGCCGCGTTATACGGGGCAGGGCCCAGACAAGCGGGATTCCTGCCTGCCGGCAGGTGACAAGGGCAGACCTGACCTGTACTTCCGTATCCTGTTGCGCAGTTCCACACCTGTTGTCCGGGCTCTGGATATCAGGCTGGAAGCAGATCCGGTCACACCCTTCTCCTGCGGCTGCCTGCACCCCTTCAGAAGAACCGGTCCAGACAACGAGTTCCGGTAGTACCGGCTCACTCTCACTGCGTACCGGTCCCGGTTCCGGGAGAGCAGCGGCAAGACGCTCCTTAGCTCCCGTCACTACCGGCGTTTCCGGCCGGCAGGATGCGATAAGCGCTGCCTCCGCCCCGGCAAGAAATTCCCGCCGCATCCGGTTCAGGGTGGAGGCCGGTGCAAAAAGGGTACCGTCATATTCCATGTCCATGCTCCGGATTGCAAATGGCGTTCCGCCGGTCTTTTTGAGATGCTCGCTGAACTTTTCTGCGGTCAGCGGCCGGGTGCGGGCGGGATCCAGCGGGATGTCCGACCGGTAATGGACCGGAACAAGCCGGCCATTCAATCCTCCGGCATTGCCATCGATGGTGACAAAACCGCTCCCGTCTACCCGGACCTCGCAGTCGACCGGCACCGGGCGCCTGAGGTCAGGGTATTCGCCGGCGATAATCCGGCGGGTTTCGGCTGCAAGGGATGTGGAAAAGGTCATAAACACGCAGGACCCCGGCCGGACCCTGCCCGGGACGGGGAGCACGATCCGGTCGCCTTCCCGCCCGGGGGTGGTGTTTAAGGAGAACCCCAGACCTTGTGCCTTCCGGTCCGGATGCGTAATATACAGGCCGTCGCCGGGGACCGGCACGATCGTTCCCGTTGTCCTGACGAGCATGTCGCCGCTTTTTGGCCGGTATCTCTCAACGGTGCCGATGAAAAGTCCCCGGTTGTCCGGCTGCTCCCTTCCCATGACGGCAGAGTGCCGCCTGTTGAAGAGGTACCCCTCCGTGAACCCCCGGTTGAACGCCAGCGCGAGCCGGTCGGGCGCGCTTTCGTCGGAAGGGTGTCCGCCTCCGGCGATGGCATCGAGCGCCCGGCGGTACGCGGCCGTTACGACAGCAACGTACTCGGGAGATTTCATCCGCCCCTCAATCTTGAGGGAAACGATGGGGGAGTGTACAAGCCTGTCGAGGCGGGGATAGGTGCAGAGGTCTTTTGTGGAGATGAGGTAATCTCCGTCCTGCCGGACATCCCGCAGGTTCACCGGCCGGCCGTAGTCGTCAGTTGTTCCGGCAACCAGCGTGTACGGTTTCCGGCAGGGCTGGGCGCACATCCCCCGGTTCCCGCTCCTGCCGCCAATCAGGGATGAGAGCAGGCACTGGCCGGAATATGAGAAGCAGAGCGCCCCGTGGGCGAAGACCTCGAGCCCGACACCGGTTTCTGCAGTCTCCTTTGCGATAAGGAAGATCTCGTCAAGCGTGAGCTCGCGGGCGAGCACGACCCGGGAAAAACCCATCTCCGCAGCAGCCCGGACTCCCTCTGCATTGTGAATCGTCATCTGGGTCGAAGCATGGAGGGGGAGACCGGGGACGACATCGCGTGCAAGGGAAGCAAGACCCATGTCCTGCACAAGAACGGCGTCCACCCCCGCCGAGTAAAGGCGGATGAGGTATTCTCCGGCATCGCGGAGCTCCCGGTCGTGGATCAGGGTGTTGACCGTGACGTAGACCTTCACGTTGCGGGCATGGGCATAGGCTGTGGCCTCTTCGATCCCGCTGTCAGTAAAATTTGCAGCGAACGCCCTGGCCCCGAACCGTTTCCCGCCAAGGTATACCGCATCCGCCCCGGCAGCGACCGCAGCGCGGAACGCTTCCGGCGAACCCGCCGGTGCAAGCAGTTCCGGGACAGGGATCGTTCCGTTCCGGGTCATGCGTAAAGGACGGCTCATGGATTCTCTATCCGAGAAGGAGATCGAAGATCCCCATTGTTAAAAGGATGGTTGCGATCGAGATGCCAACATACCCTGCCATGATCATCAGGATGGAGTGGTCCCGTTTCCAGCCAAAAACGCAGGCGACCGGCGGGCAGACATAGAACCCGAGCGTCATGACACAGGGGACGAGACCGCAGACCCCGTACTTTGCAAAGAGAGGGGAGCTGCGCCCACGTTCGGCAGAACGTGTGAGGAACCTTTTTACCCGCTCCGAGTGCTCTCCGATCGTGTCGAGAATATCGAAGAGGAAGAGCGTGACGCCAAGCCCGATGCTGGTCAGGGCAAGGAGGACGTAGACCGGGTGCAGGCCGAAACCGAGGCCGACCGGCGCTGCACCGTACTCGATGACGAGCGTGCTTATAATCAGGGCGAGGACTGCCGGCACCGGCATGCCGGATGCGACTGCGGGCAGCAGGGGGAGGACGAATACGAGCAGGAGAAGCTTTGCGATCGCCCATGCGACATGACCGGTATAATGAAGGACAGTCTCTTTTGCCATGGCTGTCTGGTACATGTTGGATACATATGCCCATAAACCGGTATGCCCCCGGAGTGCTCACATTTTTCATGCCGGAGCGACAAGTTTTTCATACCTTATGCATGTTGTTGCAGCGCTCACGGACCCGGCGGATGCTGCCCTTGGCGAGGAACAGGGAGCAGACATGGCCGAGCTCCGGCTGGATCTTACCGGCGGGGACTTCGTCCGGCAGGTGGAACAGTGCAGAAAGAACTGTTCCCTTCCGATCATTGCGACACTCCGTTCTGTTGACGAAGGAGGCCGGTTCTCCGGGAGTGCCGACGAATGGGCTGCCGCGATTGCCCCGGTCATCCCCCTCGTGGATTATGTTGACGTGGAGCAGCGGTTCGCCCGGCACGCGGTACTGGTGCGGGCAGCGGGAAAGAAGATCATCGCGTCGCACCACGCGGGCCGGATGGTCCCGCTCTCCGCGCTTTTCGCGATGGAGCGCGAACTCCGGGCTTTCGGCGATATCCCCAAGATTATCGTTACGCCGGCGACACAGGACGATGTTGTCGAACTGATCGCATTCACCTCCGCAGCGACAAAGCCCGTCTGCACCGGTGTCATGGGTTCGGAGTTCCGGTACGCCCGGGCCATCCTTCCGCTCTTCGGCTCGGAACTGGTATACTGCAGTGTCGGGACGCCGACAGCGGAAGGGCAGTATGCGGTCGCTGAGTTTAAGGCCCTGCAGAAGATGCTGGCGCCCTGAACGCTGGTTTCCGGCCGGTTCGTAATAACCCTGCAATCCTGTTTTTTCCTCCACCTATACCATGATATAGCAGAATGCGATATTACTCATCGTGCCGGTGGGATTACCGGAACACAAGGGTGCGAAGATGAATCCATTTGGAAAAGGGGACGGGACCGTACGCTGGGTCTCGACAGGGTGGCTTTCCGGGCACCTGAAGGATCCGGGCCTTCTGGTCCTCGACTGCCAGCCCAACATCCATGAATATGTGCAGGAACACATACCAGATGCCGTGTACTGGCACGAGGGACTGTTCCGGATCCACGAGGGAAAGGTCCCGACCCGCTGGATCCCTCCGGAAGCCGCCGGGATCCTTTTCTCCACGCTCGGGCTTGACCCGGCTCGGCCGGTCGTAGTATACTCGAGCAGCGGACCGTTAACCACGTGCGCATCCTTCATCGGGGACGGGCTCGAGCAGACGATGGTTGCCTACACGCTTGTCCGGTACGGGCACCGCAATGTGTACGTGCTGGACGGGGGATTTGAGAAGTGGAAGGAGGACGGGCGGCCCACGACCCGGGAGTATGGTGTTGCCCGCCCGTCGTCGTTTACGGCTAGGGTGCGCAATGAGTTCAT
Organism: Methanoregula sp. PtaU1.Bin051; assembly: GCA_002067895.1. GTDB lineage: Archaea > Halobacteriota > Methanomicrobia > Methanomicrobiales > Methanospirillaceae > MVRE01. The sequence goes on from MVRE01000006.1 coordinate 342,380, forward strand.
CATCGGGTACGAGGAGTTCCTCCGCATCAAGGACCAGGCCGGTGTCGTCCTGCTCGATGCGCGACCGCCGGTATGGTATGAAGGGCAGGGGCCGTGGGCAAAACCCGGCCATATCCCCGGGGCTGTCAACCTGCCGTGGAAGAGCCTGATGGAGGACAAGAACAAAAAGCTCCTGAAACCGGAAGAGCAGATCCGGAAACTGGCGGAGGCTGCAGGGGCGACGCCGGACAAGCTGGTGATCTGCTCCTGCGGGACGGGCCGGGAGGCGACGAACGAGTTCCTCACGTTCCGGTGGCTCCTCGGGTACCCGAAGGTCGTCATCTTCGAGGGTTCGTTCACCGAATGGATCTCACACCCGGAAAACCCCGTGGTCACCGGGAAGAGTCCCCGGTAACCCGTCTCATTTAACGGTACTTTTCCTGCTCGAAAAGGCTGTCCGCAAGAACCAGCGCCAGCATCGCCTCAGCAACCGGGACGATCCGCGGGACGATGCAGGGGTCGTGGCGGCCCTTAACTGAGATATCTACAACATTCCCATGGACATCCCGCGTCTTCTGGGCCTTTGCAATCGATGGCGTCGGCTTGACCGCTATGCGCACGACAATGTCCTGGCCGGTCGAGACACCTCCGAGGATGCCGCCGGCATGGTTGCTGAGAAACCCGTCTTTTGTCATCTGGTCGTTGTTCTCGCTGCCGAATTTTTTTGCTGCAAAAAACCCGTCGCCGATCTCAACGCCTTTTACCGCCCCGATCCCCATCATGGCGCCGGCTATCGCAGCATCCAGCTTCCCGAAGACCGGGTCCCCGAGACCGGCAGGACAGCCGGTTGCAACGATCTCGGCGATCCCGCCGACAGAGTCGCCGGCTTCCTTTGCGGTAAGAATCTCTTTTTCGATCTCCTCCTGAGTGGTTTTCCCGTGCACTTCGAGGATCCGCCCCCTGATCGCGATGCCCCTTCCCTGCAGGATCTTCATGGCGACCGCGCCTGCCGCTACCCGGGCAACCGTCTCCCGGCCGGAGCTCCGCCCGCCGCCCCGGTGGTCCCGGATCCCGTACTTCGCGTGGTACGTGAAGTCCGCGTGCCCGGGCCGGTAGACGTCGCGGAGTGCCTCGTAATCCTCCGACCGGACATCCTCGTTATTAATGATCATGGCAACCGGTGCCCCGGTTGTCCTTCCCTCGAAAACACCGGAGAGGATCCCGATTACGTCCTTCTCGGCGCGGCCGGACGTAAGGAAGCTTGTACCCGGCCGGCGCCGGTCGAGGGCCGGCTGGATGTCCCCTGCCGACAGTTCCATTCCTGCCGGGCAGCCGTCGATGACGACCCCCAGCGCGCTGCCATGGCTCTCGCCAAATGTTGTTATCCTGAAGTTTCTGCCAAACGTGTTCATGCGAGGATCTCCCGTATGGTGTCCGAGGGGACGTCAATCCCGAAGAAAAGGTAGAACTGCTCCTTTGCCTGCTCGATAAACATCTCGGTGCCGGTGATCGTTTTGCAGCCGAGGCGCTGCGCCTGTTTGATCAGGGGGGTCTCAGGCGGAGTGTAGACAAGGTCGAAAACCGTCATGCCTGCCCTGAGCTGGTCATCGGAGAGCGGGCTCTTGTCATTGGCGTTCATGCCGAGCGGTGTCGCGTTCACGATAATATCCGGTTTAAGCCGGTCCATCTCCCCGAGCCCGCCATAGGCGCACCCGAACCGTTCCGCGAGGTTCCGGGCGTTCTCCGGTGTCCTGTTCAGGATGGTCACCTTCATGTCCAGGTCGGTGAGGGCATAGGCTGCCCCTGCCGCCGCACCCCCGGCGCCCAGCAGGACAGCTTCCGCGCCTTTCTGGGATGCGAGAGGCTTTCTCACCCCCAGCCAGTCGGTATTGTACCCGATCGCGGAGCCGCAGGCGAAGACAACCGTGTTGACCGCCCCGATCTGTTCCGCGGCATGTTCGTCGACCTCGTCGAGATACTCCATCACGTCCTGCTTGAACGGGATGGTGACCGAGAGACCTCGTGCGTCGATGCTGCGGGCGACACGAACGATCTCGTCGAGCTCCGGATCCTCAAAGACGGTATAATGGCAGTTGATCCCGTACTTTTCAAAGAGGGCGTTAAAGAGCGTCGGGCTCCTGCTGTGGGCGGCCGGGTAGCCGGCAACGCCCATGATCCGGGTAAGCGGGTCACGGTCTTTCCCGGTAAGCAGGTTCGTAAGCGTCCTGAATGCCTGCGGGTTGATCCGGCCGGTGCTGAAGAACGCGAGCGCAGTCTTTCGGCTCTCTTCCGTGCCGTAGCCGGAAGCAAGCGACTGGATCACGCAATCGGCTGCCGCTGCCGGTGTTGTTTCGCTCGTGTCGATGCAGAGGTCCGCTGCTGCCCGGTAGTGCTGCCGGCGCCGCTCCATCATCTCGGCAATCTCCTCCCGTAAGGGAAGGTTCGTGAGCGGCGGGCGGGGTTTTCTTGAGAGCCTTTTTTCTATGGTATCGATATCCGCGAACAGGAGGACAAGCACGCTCTCCTTCCGCAGGTGCTGCATGTTGCACGGGTCGGTCACTACTCCGCCGCCGGTGCCGATCACGACATCCTTTTCCGGGAGGGCGGCGATCACCTGCCGTTCGACGGTACGGAACCGTTCCTCGCCGTCCTCGTGGAAGATGTCGGGGATGGAACGGCCGGTCTTCTCCTCGATCAGTGCATCGGTGTCGATGAAGGGGAAGTTCAGGCGTCTGGCGACGATCTTCCCGACCTCGGTTTTGCCGGTTCCCCGGAACCCGGCAAAGACGATCCGTCTCACAGGCCGGCACCTTCCAGCGCATCCCAGAAGCCCGGGAACGATTTGTTCACGCACTCTGCGTCTGTAATCGTAATCCTGCCGATTGCCAGGCCGAGGACGGCAAAGGACATCGCCGTGCGGTGGTCGCCCGCCGGATCAATTGTACCGCCGTGGAGAAGTGCGGGGCGGATGGTCATGGAACTGCCATTTGTCTCAACCTTTCCGCCAAGGCTCCGGAGCAGTGCAGCAGTCATGCTGGTACGGTCGCTCTCCTTGAACTTTAAATGGCCGATGCCGGTGATCGTGGTGGGGGAGTTAGCAAGCGCTGCAACGATGGCGAGGGTCTGGACAGTGTCCGGCGAGGACGACATGTCGATGGTGAGGCCGTTGAGCGGCCCGGTCCGGGAGACAGTCACGCTGTCGCTGCCGTACGTGACGGAGCAGCCCATCGCGGCGAGCGCGGTAACAAATCTCCGGTCGCCCTGCACGGATGCCGGGTTCAGGTTCGAAACCGTAACGGTGCCCCCGCAGGCAGCCGCGATTGCGAAGAAGTACGAGGCCGAGGAGTAGTCGCCTTCAACGGCATAATCCCGTCCGGCATACCGGTGCCGGTTCCCGATCCGGAATACACGGTAGCCATCGCGCCTGACCTCCGCTCCGAAGTCCTGCATGACCTGTAGCGTTATGTCGAGGTACGAGCGCGAGGCGGGATCGGCCGGGAGGAGGATTTCCATTCCCTGCTCCGCGTATGGTGCCGCAATCATCAGGGACGAGATGAACTGGCTGGAGGCCGAGCCGTCGATTATGACCCTGCCGCCCCGCAGGCGACCCCCCACCCGTAATGGCGGGTACCCTGCCTTCTTCAGGTAGCTGACCTGCCCGCCTGCTGCTGTGATGGCGTCGCCAAGGGGGCCGACCGGCCGCTCCTGCATCCGGGCATTGCCGGTGAGTGTTACCGTACTGTCGGAGAGGAGGGCGAGCGAGGCGAGCAGGCGCAGGCTTGTACCCGAGTTGTTCAGGTCGAGTGTGACGTTCCCGCCGGGCGAGAAGAGGCCGTCCCTCCCTTCGACCGTCACGGTATCCAGTGCGGTCCGCACCGGGACACCGAGCGCTTCCAGAGCCCGGGCCGTAAGGAGCGTGTCTTCCGAGATTAGCGGGTTCCTGATAATACTCGTACCGGACGCGAGCGCGGCAATCACCAGAGCCCGGTGGGTGTAACTCTTGGAGGGCGGGGCGGCAAACCGGCAGCGGACGTTCCGGTGCTTCTTCGGTATTTTGTTCACTCCGGGACCTCCAGCCGCCGGTAGCACCCGAGCTCTTTTACCCCGGTCATGGTTTTTAAGTACGTGATCGCGTCCCGGTATCCCGGCGACATCGCGTAGTCGAGGAAGAAGACGTAGTTCCCCATCCCCCGCTTGGAGGGGCGGCTCTCGATCCTCGTTAAGTTGATCTTCTTGACCGCAAAGACCGCGAGCAGGTCGTGCAGGAGCCCGGTCCGGTCGCCGCTCGGGTCGATGATGATGCTGCACTTCTCCGCATGTTCGTCGCTGCAGGGCTCCTTTGCGATCCGCACGAACCGGGTGATGTTGTCCGGGTTGTTCTGCACGTCCGCCGCGATCACGGGGAGGCGGTAGCAGACCACCGCGAACGAGGAGACGATCGCCCCTGCCTCCACGTCTCCCTTCATCCGGACCGCGCTCTGGGCATTGCTCTCCGTGTGAATCACCGGGATCCCCCATTGCTCGATCCGTTCGCTGCACTGCTCGTGGGTCTGGGGGTGGACGTAGATCTTCTTTATCTTCTCAATCGGGCCGTACGCGGCGAGGTGGTGGGCGATCGGCATGTACATCTCGGCCGTGATACAGACCGGTTCCTTAACAAGCCCGTCGAGGGTCGCGCCGACGCCGCCTGCCTCGGAGTTCTCGATCGGGACGATCCCGTCGCCTTCGCCCTTTGAGACTGCTTCGAAGATCCGGTGGATTGTCGGGACGAGCCGGATATCGGGGATCCCGAGCCGGAGCGCGAGCTCGTGGGAGAACGTGCCCTCGGGGCCGAGTACGAAGGTCGTCATTGCCCCACCATCCCTTCGATGACCGCGTCGGTTACCGCCATGCCTTCTGCGCAACAGTCCCCGAAATGGCGTGCGTTCTTTTTAAAGTACGCTGTAAAAGCCCCCGGGTCTTTCTTACTGATGACTTTCTGCAGCTCGTCCGCTGAATCCCGGCACGCTGCCAGCACTTCGGGCACGAACGGGTTCTCCTGCAGGATGCTGCCGTACAGGTCCGGGTCCTGCGAGAGGAGCCGGCCGACAAGCGCGAGTTCGATTGCATAGACCGGGCTCGTGAACGCTTTTGTCTTTCCGGGATCGACACCGAGGCGCCGGATGGCGTCGGCGGTCGTGAGCGTGACGTAGTGGGTGAGCCCCTGCACGACCGCCATCATCCGGTCGTGCTCCTCCGGCGTCGTGACGGTGCAGATGGCACCTTCTTTACGGAATATACTGAGGAGCGAGTCCGTGGTCTTCTGTGACGCACGCGCGGGGCAGGCAATAATGGTCTGGCGCTTTAATGATTTTACCGTCGGCCCGAACATGGGGTGGAGCCCGATTACCTCTGCCTTCGATTTCAGCATGGCCGCAACCGGGGCGACTTTTAAGGATGTGAGGTCGCAGAGGAGCTGGTCTTTTGTGAGCAGGGGCGTAATGGTGTTAATGACCTTCACTGTATCCCGGATGGGGACGGAGACGATGACGAGGTCGCACTCCCTTGCGATGTCCTGTGCCGTGATCCTTGTGGATCTTCCCGATACGATGACGTCGTATCCTGACCGGGTGAAGACGCCGGCAAAGAGCCGGCCCATCTTCCCGGTGCCGCCGATGATTCCCGCCTTCACGCGATCACTTCTCGATAATTGTTTCCTTGACTGCGATCCCGAAATGCCTGCCGCCTGTAAGAACGCAGCCCATGATCCGGTCGCCTTTTTTTAAGTGTACGACGGAGATGGCGCTCCCGTCCTCCGCGACAAGCCGGATGGTCTCTGCGTTCTGGAGAATTAAGCTGGTCTTTGTTTTTCCGGATTCAGCTTCCACGAGCAGGAGGGGACGGCGCTCGATCTTTGTGCGGCCGATAATCGCCGAATGGGCTTTCCCCTTTGCGTCGGTAACAAGCACGGTGCCGCCGATCGCAAGGTCGGAGAGGTACGCGGTTTTGCCGTCCGGCAGCATGATGTAGGCGTGGACGGCTCCCGCGTTGACCCGGAAGGGCCGGGGCGCGACGTAGGGGTTCTCGAGAGTTTCGGCGTGGACGAGGAGCATGGAGGATGAGGTGTTGCCCATCAGCATGCCCTGCCCGTCCTCAAGCATCGTGCAGGTGTCGACGCAGACCCGGTCGCCCATGCCGACCGGCGTGATCTTTGTGACCGTGAACGGGACGAGGTTTACCTGCCCGGCCTCTGCCTTGATCTTCTTTGCAACAGCTTTCACGACTGCCGGTTCTTTTGTTGACAACAGGATACCGGCTGTGCCGCGCTCCAGCACGGCAAGCGCGAGGTCTGCCTCCTTCTCGTTTTTTACCTTTGCTATGATCCGGTCGGACTGGGCGACGAGGTTCTCGAGCGGGATGACGGTCCAGTCGGTCGTGGAGACAATGACGAACTTCCTGTCCTTGATCTTGGCCGCCGCGTTCTCGCTTTTCTTGTCCGTGATCTCGACTTCGGCGATATCGGTGCCGATCTGCATGTCGCCGTCCGGGGCGATCGTGGTAATCCTTCCCAGCCTCTTTACGTCCTCTGCCTTGTCGACGACGAGCGCGTCCGCGCCGCTCTCGATTGCGGTCGTAGCAATCTCCTTCTTCCACGGGCGGACGTCGACCCAGAACTGCTTCATGCCATCCCCCGCACCTGTTGTTTCAGCTCTGTCCTTCCAGGATCACTAAGGAACCTGCCCTGTTCACTTCGTAATGATGAACACCGGTTATTACTCCGATGTCCGGTGAGGGTTCCCCGCCTCAGGGCCTCTCCGAGGCACGGCGGGGCAGTGCGGTTCGATCCCAATCGCAGGAGAAAATTATTCCTGACCGTCCTGATCCGCCGCGGAGGCGCCCCGTCGGGGGCGGCGGCGTCCATCGCAAACGGGGGTATGGAGGTATCAACTCCCATCATCGTTCTACTGGGTTTTCTACAGACCCATCTTTTCGTCTTCATGGTTGTACTGATGCCGTGCATCATTCCACCAGTCATCTCTTCTTCCCCAGCGCCTTCTCCGGGTCGGCGTTGTCATGGACGACCGCGCAGAGGGCTTTTACAAACGCCGTCGTGTCCTCGCGCTGGAAGGAGTTCCTGCCCACGCAGACACCGGCGCCGCCGACTTTCACGGAATCGCGGATGATCTTGAGCGAATCGAGATCGCCGACCTTCTCGCCTCCTGCGATGAAGACCGGCACCGAGCAGGCCTTGACGATCTTCCGGAACGCTTCGGGGTCGTTGGGGTAGTTGGTCTTGATCATGTCCGAGCCGAGCTCTTCGGCTACGCGGACGGCATGGCCGACGTTCTGGGCCGAGTAGGAGTCGATGCCCTTGCCCCTCGGGTAGATCATGGTCAGGAGCGGCAACCCCCAGCGGGCGCAGTCCTTTGCGACCTTCGCGCCGATCTCCAGCATCTTGGACTCGTTGGGCGAACCGAGGTTGATGTGGATGGAGACGGCATCCGCGCCGAGCGTTATTGCCTCCTCCACCGTGCAGACCTGCACCTTGTCGTTCGGGTCGGGGTTTAATGACGTGGAGCCCGAGAGGTGGATGATGAGCCCGATGTCGCGGCCGTGCTTCCGGTGGCCGCGCTTGACAAGCCCCTTGTGGAGCACGATTGCGTTTGCGCCGCCCTCGCTCACATCCGAGATGACCTTGGTCATGTCGAGAAGTCCCTCAATCTGTCCCATGGAAAAACCGTGGTCCATCGGCACGATGACCGACCGCCCGGTGTTCCTGTTCATGATCCGTTCGATCCTGATTTCCTTTCCAATCATGTTCACACCTTTAAAATCTTCAATGCCTCATCCACGCTTTTGCCGTGGTGCACGATACATGCCGCAGCCCTGACGAACTTATCGGGGGTCCTGTGCTGGAAGGCGTTTCTCCCGATCGAGATGCCGGCAGCGCCGCCGTCCATCGCCCCTTCGATCAGTTCAAGGGTTGTGCGGTCATCGGTCTTTGAACCTCCGGCAACCACGACCGGCACCGGACATCCCCGGGTCACCTCGCGGAAGGAGTCCGGGTCCCCGGTATAGACGGTCTTTACGATGTCGGCGCCGAGCTCGGCCGCAACCCTTGCCGCGAGCTTGACGTGCTCCACGTCGTTCTCCTTCGCAATCTTCTTTCCCCGCGGGTACATCATCGCAAGGAGCGGCATGCCCCACTCCATGCACTCGACCGCGACGGCGCCCAAGTCGGAGAGCATCTTTGCCTCCGACTCCGCGCCGATGTTGACATGCATCGAGACGGCATCCGCGCCCATCTTCAGCGCGTTCTGAACCGTATTGACGAGCACCTTGTCGTTCGGGTCCGGCCCGACCGAGGTGCTCGCGGACAGGTGCAGGATGAGTCCCACGTCCCGTCCCCCTTTGCGATGGCCGTAGAGCGCGAGCCCCATGTGGCCGATCACCGCGTTCGCGCCGCCCTCGGCGACCAGGTTCACGGCCTGCGACAGGTCGATTAACCCGTCAATCGGCCCGTTTGTCACCCCGTGGTCCATCGGCACGATTACGGTCTTCTTCGTATTGCGGTTCATGATCCTTTCCAGGCGGATTTCCTTTCCTCTCATGGTAACAACACAACCTCCCCTCTTTCATTCAAACCGTTTAAGGTTTATGAAAAAGGGGCTCAATCAATACCAGAAATAAAAGTGATAATAAAAGCCGAAGAACGCAGAGGCCATGGAACGGAGGGAGGAGGCCGCAGGTGGTGTGTGTGCAGGAACAGGCTGCTTACAAACAACCCGTTTACAAACAGCCTGTCCAATAAGGCCCGCGGACGCTCCCGTCCCGTCTGTGCGTGGCGTTTCAGAATTGCGTTCCATCATGCGAAGGACGAAGCTCTTCCTATCAGAGATAAAGACATTCACGGGCGAAAAGACCCTCATGAATGCTGTTGCACTCGTCCTGCATGGTCAATAATGTTGGTGGGAGGGGTATATAAAGGGAGGGGATTATGGATTGATAATTGTTGTCAAGTTAGATCTTGACTGAGACAATTACAAAAAGGAATTTCCGGACTAGCATCGAGAAACGATATAATAGTTTAGATTCATTAAAACAATTAATTAGATTAATAAGAGATTAGTTGACATTGGGTATTTTATGAGCGATGCGGAGGATTTTTTAACTGCTCTTGCGTTGGCATTTTTATTCGGAGTTAGCATCGTAGTAATTTTAGAAATTCTGAAAGAACTATCCCAACGAAATCAGCCAGTTAATAAACAAATCATTGCTGAAAAATTGTATGAACGTGGTTATAATGTCAACAATCGACAATTCTGATAAAAAGAAAAAAGATAAAGATGTCGATGAAGCTCCGTCAGTAACATCATCATTTATAGAAAATTACTATTTTTCAAATAAATTTGATCCAATCAAGAAAGATCTTTTTGGCTCTGTAGAAAAGCTACGTTCTCAGAAGTAAAACCGTGACCAAAAGATCTAAGGTACAGTGCCTCCTTACTCT
>MVRE01000007.1 GCA_002067895.1 Methanoregula sp. PtaU1.Bin051
AGAGTAAGGAGGCACTGTACCTTAGATCTTTTGGTCACGGTTTTACTTCTGAGAACGTAGCTTTTCTACAGAGCCCAAATTTTATTAATTTTACAAACCAAGGCCGAATGGTCACTTAATTTCATTTCTCGTGGTTCATGAAGATACTTGCATTCTATAATCTGTGGAAGGAGATCAATTGAGGCAAAAAAATGGTCGTATCGATATCCATCATTCGTTCGTCCTATCCAGCTGTATTCTTTCGTTGTTGGACTAAAATATCGATAAATATCTAGCATATTAAACTTCAAAAGATCTGAATAAAAATTATATTCCCAATTTTCAAAGAATGAATAATGGGGATCGTGATCTGGCTCTAAAATATTAAAATCTCCACAGAATATCCGATTATGAGAAATTGGATCTTGTTTAAAACAGAGTAATAAATTTTCTAAAAAATGTTTTTTTCGTGCCTTTCTGTCCTCAGTTGCATTTCGGGATGGAACATAAGTAACAATTATTTCAATGAATTTTTCTGCTAATGGAACTTTAATAGAAATAAGTCGATCACCAAGTTCTGTCATCAATTTAGAAAAATTACTCGGTTCTGGTTTTATTTTGCTGATAATCATGACTCCATATTCATTGTTATCTGGCTTAGGAAATATCACATGATATCCAAAATTTTGAAAATATCTCTCTAAAAAAATGCAGCCTTCACTTTTTTTGCATTCTGTAAGGAATAATAAGTCAAAGTTTTGAGCTTTCAACCATAAAGCCTGTTTTTTAGCACGATCAATAGATGGATTTCCGATATTCCAACAGATTGATGATAGTATCGTCTGAATCTTATTATTTTCTTCTCCAATACTTTCAGGTATATCTTCATTCGAAGAGAACGAATCTAATGTTAAATTTGTCGCGATTTTTTTCATATTAATTACCATCTTGATGACTTATCAATTCGAGAATGCGTTTTGTAATTTTCTCAGTATTCTCTTCAATCGACGATAATTCATTGTCAATTATGAATACGTTGAATCCTTGTTTGCGAAGGAATTCCGCCGCGTGGTGATAATAATCCAATTCTTTTTGTCTTGTACTATCATCTTGTTCAAAAACGCTTAGGGTATCTCGCGATTTCAATCGTTGCTTGAGCATATAAGGTGAAGCTGTTAAAATGATACTTAAATCCGGAATAAGCACACTTTTGTTTATTGCCCAAATAAAATCCAAATCAACATTATCGATTCGCTGTAACACAAGGGATGATTCAACATATCTATCGGATAATACGATTTTTTTATCTTTTAATTTGGGGGTGATTACTTTCTCAATATGGTAATAGCGATCAGCGGCGGCAATGCAGGCCAGTGAATACCCCCGATATGCCTCATCATATTTTTTTAATATTTCCCCCAAATCAGAGTCAGTGGGTTCTCTTGTGATATAAACGTCTAATTTTTTTGATTTGAGGTTTGAAAAAACATTTTCCAGTATTGTAGTTTTACCAACACCATTGGGACCATCAAAAGTTATGAACAATCCATTTTGAGGACTCATGTGGGTTCCTCATGTATTATCTTAGAGCAGACTTCTGAGTCAATATCCCCAATCTTTTTTCCTGCATAGATCACAGCACTTGGACATCCTTTACCGCAAATGCTATTCTTATTACAATTTTTACAAAGACCGTTAATTCCAAATTTGTATCTTTCCTGGAATTTAAATGAGTCCAGTCTTCGAGGGATATCCGCATCCTGAAAGATATTCCCAACCATGAATTCTTTAGGATTATATTGACTTACAGGGGTATGAGCTGCGAAATCCAAATATGCGCAGATTGTTACATCCCCATTAACAAAAACATAAAAAATATTTCCTGCTTCACAATCTCCCAAGGGCAGACTATCATTGGGAAACCGAATATAGGCCAGTTGGATTCTATCAGAATATTTCTGAGTTATTTTTCTGATTAACTCTAATGTCTCTCTGGAGACAGCAAATCTGGATACATTATCAACACCGCGACCCATTGAGGACAATGGATTCATAAGGACATATTTTGCATTAACCTGAATTGCGAATTCGCATAATTTTTCATATTCCCTCACATCAGCAAAATTATTGGGTGTAACCAGTATTCCCTGAATCAGGTTATATTTACTCAGTTGTCTGATGGTACTAATGCATTTCTTGAAGGCTCCTTTTTTAGCCATGAATCTATCATGTGAATCTGGAGAGAATCCATGAAGACTTGCATTAATATGGACGTTTTTATTTGTGGAAAGTGTTTGGATTTGATCGTCAGTGATAATATTGGCATTAGTACAGATACCCGTTCGGATATTTTCTCTTGTTAGTAACTGAACAATATCAAGGATATCTGGATGAAGAAATGGCTCGCCACCCGTGAGTGTAACATTTGAAACACGGCATTGTTTTATTCGAGGCAACACAAAATCCCGAAAATTCTCAAAACTCATTGACTCACCATGATTTTCAGCGGATATAAAACAATGAACACAATGAGCGTTGCAGACATCAGTAATTCGAATAACTGCTTTTCTATAAGGCGAGACAACCGAAGATCTGAAAAAACAAGTTGATGCAACTTCTTTTTTGATGATGCTTCGAGACTTTATCAAGGATTGACCCCCCCCAAAATTAAAAGAATCAGATTATTTTTATAAACTTTAGGATGTTCAAGGCACCAACTAATACATAAGCGATGCCAAAGAGCCAGGGGATTCCGCATTCAATCTCAGTTGCGATTTTCGTATTCTCTTTCTTGAAATGGGAATATTCCAGATGGAACATCGGTATAGGTAATTGCTTCTCCATTTCTTCGATAACATTGAACTTGGCCTTGTTCAGCGCCTTGAAATATATGATTGTGGAGTGCCATAGCACAGCGATTGCAATACCTATCACTCCTATCACGATGCCAGTTAATGGAGAGAGCGAATAAAGGTACGTAGCAATTGTCAGGAGAGCGGCATTTACTGCAAGAAAGAAATTATTGGCTCCCTGCCTCCAGTTTGTCAACTGGAGTGACGAGTTTACCATTAACTCATATTGACGGAATATCATCTCCTGTTGCGGATCCATCTAACTCTCCTTCCGGGCCCTGTCAAGTTCCGACTGAATCATTTCGAGTTTCCAAGGGACAATCCGATCTCTATGCTCAACCATCGCCTTAGGGATCTTATGGTTTTCATCACCAGAAATCCGCATCCCGATAACTGGCTTCCCGAGTTCGTGGGCCTTCCGGATCTCCCAATCGACCGCTTCACGCTCATGCGTTTTTTCGCCGATGGCAACAACAACGATAGTAGATTGTCGTATTCTCTCCGTACACTGGGTTTTCCATTTCTCATCAAACGGTTCTTTAACTGAGTAATCGATAAACTCCAGTTGATCGGATGTCTTAGCCTGATGTCTCAGGAGGTTCACCTGAACTTCATCATCAACATGGAAACTGATGAAAACCCGGGGTTTTGTTGGGTTGTCATAATCATCAAGTGTTTTTCGTGGTTGTGAGACCGAGAAATATCGCCGCTCTGCATACCGTTCCCTGTTGCCTCTAGGTCCGCCGCCCATCTACATCCCCTCCCGTGAAGTCACGCTATTCGTTGGATCAATAAATACTCGTCTCGGTTCAACATGCTGTTCGGATACGTCAGATAATAACCAACGCGAGAGCGTTGATTGTAACTCGATTGCTGAAATGTCCTGATTGATGTGGGATAACTCGTTCATGATATCGTCCCTCGAAATTTCTTGACTACTGTTATTCATTCGCTCGGGATCCCTGAAGCGGCCATAGAACGGATTGACAAAATGACTTTGCGTGATATAACCATCGGCGAAGGAATAACTTCTCAGTGATTTCATAGCCCCGATCCCATAGATGCCAAGCCAAGGCACTCTCTTTCGGATTGCAGAGGCAAATGCGATCCCCATATCTGTTGCACACAAAGTGCCGCGACAGAGATATTCTCCGGCATGGAATACAAACCGGGATAGTCCAAGTTCCAATAACTGTACCGTATGATTGTCAATCTGCTGCAGGTTGCATCCTTTGATGAGACCAATCGGATGACTGTGTAGGCAGGATGCGATAAGATATTTTGAATCACTAACTACACGGCTGATTTCGAGAGCTGAGATTTCAATCTCTCCAAGATAGGTCTCCCCATCAGGAGTGAGATAAAAGTCCGGCCTAATGGCATCAATCATTTCGGCATACGCTTCTGCAGAAAAGCCATAGATCGCTTTATCCGGCATAATTGACGATAAGATGATGATCCCCTCATATCCGAGGAAGGGATGAATGCCTCCGGCTGCTTTAATTTTGTCGTAGATTTTATTGGTGCGTTTACCGTCAGTGGATAAGATCTGCTGGGCTTTTATTACGACACCGAAACAGTCCACTTTTTCCCATGGCCGGAATGTTTTTTGTTCACTTAATTTAATGACCGGGATAAGCTGGCGTTTAACAGGCCGGTATATCGGGGGATTGTATTGGCTTTCTTGGAAAACCGATTTTTCTTTCGCTATTGTATTGGTATCGGAAAAAAATTCCGTATTTATCTCGTTACTCAGGGTATCACCTCATCGTCTCACCGTCTTTGCAGTGTTAAACTCCGTTCTTATGACAATATATGAGATCAGGATCGATATATCATTATTAACGAAAATTATGTAAATATAGAAAATAATTCGATCCTAAGACTTCTTTGATATGCCATCGATGGTTCATTTTCCAAGAAGAGTTCACATTGCCCCAGTCGGATTTGAGATCGACCGTGTTGTGATGCCTGTAATCGATATGAGAGCTGATAAAGTCTGGCTGATGGCGGAAAGAGATCCGGCGAGGGATCAAGGTGGCCCTTATCTTGAACGAGTCGAATCTGAAATACGTCGTCAAAATGAGCACTGCGAGATCCAGATAAAGAGATGCGATTTTAACAGTCGTGATCTCTATGATGTCCTAAGGGCATTTCGGGAAATTATCGATGAGGAAAGAGAGAATCATATTTTTGTCAATGTGTCAACCGGAACAAAAATCCATGCTATAGCCGGCATGATGGCGTGTATGATTTTCAAGGATCATGCAGGATCTCTGACCCCCTATTATGCAAAACCTGAAACTTATTTGCCTCTCCCTGAAGAAGGCACTCAGATGTCAACAGGATGCAGGGTAATTCATCCCTTACCGAATTATCGGATCGAACGACCTTCCGAAGACCTAATCAAGATGTTGACAGTGATAAATGAATGCTGCAGGAATGAATCCGAGAATGTAACAAAACGTGAATTGATTAGAGAACTAAGAGAGCGGAATCTTCTGACCGTGTCCGAAGATGAGGAACGAACAACAAGGAACGAGAAGGTCGCGTACTATCTAGCGCTCCAACGGAAATGTATCGAGCCATTAAAAAAATGGAACTTCATTAAAATCGAACCACAGACGCGGCGTGGTAAGATCTATATAACGCAGGAAGGAAAAGATATGTTGAAATTTTTAGACTGATTTTTCATCCTGTGATCCCGCCCCCTCCCCCACAACATTCCAGCAGAACTGCCGAGCGGCCGTACAAAGATCCGCTTCAGTCGCAAACGGCGCCTCGTTCCATCGCGGGTGACAGGATTTCACGAGGCCCCGGAACAGACTTGACGGCTTCGATCCGTCCTCGACGAGCACGAGGGCCCGGGAGAGAGCCCGGCGTTTTCCTGCGATCTGCTGGTCGTAGAGGTACTGCGCTTCCTGCGACACCGACTGGTTTCCGTTCACTTTCACCTCACGCACGCCGTCGCTTCTTAACCCTGGGCCCCTGACACTTCCCTGCGACAACGGGGATACCATCCATGAAACGCAAGGCCGAAATCGTGCCCGGAGATGCAAGGCTTCCTGCGGGGTATACGGAATTCATCGCGTCGCTGAAAGAGAGAATCCGGTCCGCCCAGGTGAAGGCGGCCCTTTCCGTCAACCGCGAACTGATCTGCCTCTACTGGCAGATCGGGCGGGAGCTTGCGGGAAGGCTGGATGCCGAAGGCTGGGGGGCGAAGGTCGTCGACCGGCTCGCCCGTGATCTCCGGTCGGAATTTCCCGGAACCGAGGGTTTCTCAAGGACCAACCTCTACCGGATGCGGGCGTTCTATTCTGCGTATGCCGGTACCTCCGCAATCGTCCCACAGGCTGTGGGACAAACTGACTGCCCGATGCCCGAAGTCCTCACGCATATCCCGTGGGGCCACAACGTGATCCTCATCGAGAAAGTCAAAGATCCTGAGCGACGGGTCTGGTATGCCCGGCAGGCAATCGAATATGGCTGGTCCCGTGCCGTTCTCGATCACCAGATCGGATCGGATCTCTATGCCCGGCAGGGAAAAGCCGTCACGAATTTTCAGGATGCGCTCCCCGCGCCCCAGTCGGATCTCGCCCTGCAGACGTTCAAGGATCCCTACATCTTCAGTTTTCTGGCCCTGACGCAATCGGCACGGGAAGGGGATCTGGAGCAGGGGCTGATCGATCATATCCAGAAATTTCTCCTTGAACTGGGAGTGGGATTCTCCTTCATCGGGCGGCAATACCTGCTTGAAGTTGACGGATGCGAATACTACATCGATCTCCTCTTCTACCACCTCAGGCTCCGCTGTTTTGTGGTGATCGATCTCAAGATGGAGGAGTTCTCCCCGGAACATGCCGGTAAGATGAATTTTTACCTCTCGGCCGTGGATGACCTGCTGCGCCAGCCCGGGGATCAGCCATCGATCGGTCTGGTGCTGTGCAAAACCAAAAAACGTCTGACCGTCGAGTACGCCCTTCGCGATATGGGAAAGCCTATCGGGGTATCCGAATGGCGCACCCGGCTCGTGGCGTCGCTCCCCAAAGAATTGCAGGACAACCTGCCGGCCATCGAAGATCTGGAAAAAGAGCTCGCAGATAAGTATCACGCAGATGGATGAGGCGGGTCCAGCCGGCTCCCGGATTCGCCGGGATCCGGTGCCCCGTCGCAATACGCAACGTACGCACAATTATTTTTCAGGCAGTCGACGCCGACCATCCGTTTGCAGAACGCGGGAGGATCGGGTTTGGGAAACGCCGGATCGTAATCAGGATTATCGACTTCTTCCATATCGTTAAGAAAATCCCCGCCCGGCCTGAATCTGAAATGGTGCTTGTCGCAATGCTGGTGATACTCCCAGTAAATGCCACAGTACAGCTCCACGATTTTAAATTTCCACATATCCGGCTTCCACCTACTGTTTTGAAAAAATGGCATGAATCCTTTCTTGTCGCGTGGCTCTCTATCCGGTTTTTTTGTATCCAATCAGATTCCTCTCATCTCGTCCCATTTTGCCTAAATCATCGTTGCGATTATCAGGCCCGAATCATTAAACAAACAGCGTAACACCCGCCATTTTCCCTTTTCAAAATTTATTCAGCCACGCCCAATACCCAATAGCGCTTATATGTATATGTCAAAGGGGCCCCGATGACACAGACCAAAAACAAAAGAAGTTCAGGCGGATCCAAACGCGGTCCATCAGGATGGCGGAGTCATCCGATGAGATTGCCGGATCCATGCGAACTTCTCAGCGAAAACCAGCCAGAGAGGTCGAAGATTCGCTGCGCGAATCTTCTCCTCTTCGGGGTTCGAAGAGGTTTATCAAAACCTCAAGAAGGAGAAGGGAGGCGAAAGCCGAACCTTCGACGAACAGACGCCAGAAAAAAACAAAAGGAGAGTGATAAGACATGGCAGATTTCGTACAAAGCAGCGAAACAAAGAACGCGGTCCGTAAGCTCGCGGCCCCGATATCGGACGTGACAACGTTCGATGGTATCGTACAGTCGGTCATCACCACCAACCCGTTCGGGTGCGTATCATACATGACCGCAGGAGAAAACCACCCGGGGGTTGAGAAGACCCGGGAGAAGTACACGGTCCGGTTCATCTACCAGGGCACGAGTGCCGAGAACAAGGGGAACGGCGCCCACTCGTTCACAACAATCGCCGGCTACAATGCCGGGATCACGGCACTGAACGGCGCAACGGCGCTGAGCTCGGCCCATGACGGGACGCCGCTCCACGACGCAGAGAACGACTCGTTCTCGGCCACGCTGAAGTGCCACGATCCGAACGGCGAGCTGTACAACGTGACGTTCAGCCGCGACCGGGTCTCGGTCCAGTCGTACTCGGACGACGCGGTCCTTACAAAGGTCGAGACCTGGGCGGACACGGTCGCAGCCCTCGCGTGAGTCGAACCACAAAGTGGTGAAGACTGGAGAAGAATGAAATTCTTCGACTAAAGGAGGAAACAAACATGGACAATGAGATCCTCATCACCGCAGCGTTCCTCGGACCGAGCATCTCCAGATGCGAGGTAGAGAAGATCGCGGCTGGTCAGACCCGGAGGGGATGACCATGGAGAACGAAGTTCTCATTACCGCGATCTTCGTAGGCACCGGGCTGCTCGCCTACGTGATCATCCCGGGCCTGCTGGTCATCTGGGACCGGGTGCTGGACTACATGGCCGGGTACTAAGAAAAACGAACGGGTTGTTCACATTCGCGTGAAGATCAGGCCATAGGCAGGGGATCACCTCCCCCCTGCTCACCTTTCAGAGAATCATTTTATTGAAAAACGAGACCGAAAAACGGTGAATTACTGCACCGCGACAAACGCTGCGGAAGCATGGGATTGCGGGATAGGGAGGCCGTCCTCGATCAAGCCCTTCACATGGAGCGCGATGGCCTCATGCATCCGGTGCTCCGTCTCTTCCCGCGTCTTTCCCGTTGCAACGCAGCCGGGAAGATCCGGGGAATAGGCCGAATAGTTCTTCCCTGCCTTCTCTACGACAATGAGAAACCTGTGCATGGATCTCTTACTCCTTTTTTAATTGTGCCTGCTTAAAAATACTGTTCATCGTACCGGGTGCAAGATCGTCGGCAAGGTTACCGGCAATTGTAACCCGGCCGGGCTTTACCGGATGCTTGTACTGCCGGTGACTCCCTTTCATTACAACAAGATACCATCCGTCATCCTCAATCATTTTTATGACCTGACGGATTTTCAGGACAATACCTCCTTATTCCAGACAGTATTGGCCTTAAAAAAACATTAGGTTTCCCTTCCCTTTCCGGTTTGCATAACACCCTGCCACCAGCGCCCGTAATCATCGGCATCGGGCTCCTCGCCTACGTGATCATCCCCGGATTACTCGTGATCTGGGACCGGGTGCTCGACTACATGGGAGGGTACTAAAAACGGAAAGAGTGGATTGTTCACATTCGCGTGAAGAGCAAGCCATTGGCGGGGGAGAAATCCTCCGCGTTCTCATTTTTTGGCTCCGTTGAAATGCTAATCAATCTCATCTCAAGACGCTCTTGGGGGCTTCGGCTGATGCCTTCGCCCCCGCCGCTGGGGCATCCCCCAAGATGTGATACCAGTGGAAAAAGTTACCGTAGAAAAGAATATTGAATGGAGGATTTCAACACAGCCCATTTTTTAAAAACTTTATGATCAAAAAAATGGTAACCACTAGTTTCCTTTCGCCAGCACCTTATCCAGTTCCTTCCGGAGAATCTCCGAGACAACCTTCCCGTCCACCGACCCCCGGACCTCGGCCATGACAACGCCCATCAGCGGCCCGAGCGCCGCCTTCTGTTTCTGCTGCACAAAGTCGGCACGCTCTGCGAGGATCTTCCGGACAATCCTTTCGAGTTCCTCGCGGGACACGGCGGGGGCGAGCTTAGCGATTGCATCATCAAGCGTCGTGCCCGAGGCGACCGAGAGGAACACGTCCTTGATGGCCTCTTTTGCCATCTTTCCGTCTTTCACCGCGTGGAGGATCTTCAGGTCGGTATCAACGGCAAACAGGTTTTCGATATCGGTCCCCTCGCGCCGGAGCTCGGTTGCGACCCGGACAATCGTCGACGCGGCAAGGTCCGGGTTGATCCCTTCGTGAATCGCCCGCTCGATCCGTGGCAGGTACTCCGACGATGCGACCTGCGTTGCGAACGCGGGATTGAACCTGTAGTCAGCGACAAACCGTGCCGAGACCCTTTTTACCTTCTCCGTCAGCAGCTCGGGAACCGCAACCGCGTTCCACCGCTTCTCATCGATGAGCACCGGCAGCACGTCCGTCTCCGGGTACATCCGGGCCGCGCCGGGCAGCGGGCGCATGTACGCGGTGCTTCCTCCCTCCAGCATCTTCCGGGTCTCCTCCGGAACCCCGGAGAGAGCCATCCGTGCCCGGACGATCACCTGCTGCATCGCGCAGGCAGCCTGCTTCGCGCTCGCGCCGGCAGCGAGGATCACGCAGTCAGCCTCACCGGCCTTGCAGTGCGCCCTGAGCCGGGCGACCTCCGAATCCGTGATCCCGTACGCGGGCAGCTCGTCTGTATGGAAGATCCCGCCGACCCCGCACTTCTTCGCGTAATCGGAGATCTCGGAACCGAGCCGGCGGCCCGGCTGGATCTCGCGCCCGACAAGCCCGGCAAAACCGGGGAGGGTTACCGCCTCAATCTTCTTCGCCTTTTTCAGGATCGCGGACTTCGTGTCTTTGAACAACCCGGTGACATCCGTAATCCTGCCCTCGTCCACCACGGCCCCCCGACTCACGAGCCCATCGCGGAGAGCGAGCAGGTTCGTCTGCCGCACAGCCTCGCGCCGGACGACTTCAGCGAGCAGGTCGAGCTCCTGCACTCCCTTGATCTCCACCCGCGCGCCGCCGGCAATCGAGATGTTCACGTCCTGCCGGATCGTCCCGATCCCGCGCTTGACCTTCCCGGTGGACCGGAGCACCATGCCGATGTACTCGGCGGCCTTCTGCACCTCCTCCGGCGTATGCATGCAGGGCGATGTGGTGATCTCGACGAGCGGGATGCCCAGCCGGTCGAGCGAGAAGATGTCATCCTTCACCCTTTGTGCCGCCTCCTCCTCAAGGCAGATCGTCTCGATCTCCCCGCCGCCAGGGACAATGCTCTGCGGGATCGTACCGTTGAGCGCGACGAGCGCGGTGCGCTGGAACCCGCTCGTGTTCGACCCGTCGATCACGAGCTTCCGCATGGTGTGCAGCTGCGGGACAGGAGTCATGGAGAACATCTTGGCAATCGTCAGGCAGAGGTCCAGCGCCTCGGCGTTGAGCGGCGCCGGGGGCTCCTCGTCGTTCTCCACGAGGCAGGTCGTGTCGTAGGTATAGTACACGAACTTCCGGTCCCGCTTCATCTCCTCCTGCGCCGCACGGTCGATCTCGCCGAGTTCGCTCTCGGTTGCCCGGAGGTACCGGAAGAACTCGCCGGAGTGATCGGAGGTCTCCCGCAGCGTGGTCGGGCACCGGCAGAACAGTTTCTCGCCCGTGTCCAGCTGCTGGTGGATCTCGATCCCTGCGGTGAGCCCAAGCGCCTTATAGTCCATGCCCGCTCCTCCGGTTGCACTCCCCGGCAAGATTTTCCTGCATCATCGCTGCAGCCTGCTCTGAGTTCCTGGCATTTGCAAGCACCCACATCAGCTTGACAAGAGCAGTTTCCGGGAGCATGTCGCCGCCCTCAATTACGCCGGCTTTCAAGAGATCGCGGCCGGTGTCGTAGACCCGGTCGCAGACCCGGCCGTTCAGGCACTGCGAGGTCATCGTTATCATCGTCCCGCCATCGACCAGTTCACGGATCGCCGTAATCAGGTGCGTGCTCGTATGGCCGAGGCCGGTCCCGGCCAGCACGAGCCCCTTGTAGCCGGCAAACGAACGGATGACCTTTTCGTCCATCCCCGGGTAGAACTGGACGAGCCCGCAATGCTTCTCGAGCCGGTCATGGAGTTCCGGCCTGTTCGTGCCGCGCCGCACGGCATCCGGCGAGAGCATAACGGAGCGTGACGGGTACTCCACATGCCCGATCGGAGGGATCCCCACACTCGCAAAAGCATCGCGGCGCGAGGTATGCATCTTGCGCACCCGGGTCCCCCGGTGGATGGCGCAACGGTCGTCGCTCGTGGTCTCGTGCATCACGACCGCGACCTCGCCGAGCTCCGAGGTCGCCGCCGCCGCGGCACAGGCCGCGTTCATCGCGTTGTCGCTGGAGGGCCGGTCTGCGGAGCGCTGGGACCCGACGAAGACGACCGGCACCGGTGTCTTCAGCATAAACGCGAGTGCCGAGGCAGAGTATGCCATCGTATCGGTCCCGTGGGTGACAATGACGCCGGCGACCCCCCGCAGGATCTCCTCATGCACGGCGCGGGCGAGCTCCTGCCAGATGGCGGGGGTCATGTTCTCCGAGAGGATCGTGTAGAGCTGCTTCGTCCGGTACCGCGCAACCTTCGCAAGATCCGGAATCGCCGTGAGGATGTCGTCGGCATCGAACTGGCTGGTGACGGCCCCGGTCCGGTAATCGATCCTGCTTGCGATCGTGCCGCCGGTTGAGATAATCGCAAGTTCCGGAAGGTTTGCGTCCTGCGTGACCGGCGCCCGTTTTGCTGCAGGTGCCGGGACTGACCGGGAAAGACGTGTGCACGCAGCAGGGGGAAGGCCGATGTTGTAGCCGCTTGAAAGCTTGACAACCGCCATACCGTCCCGGTCCGTGATGTATGTCCCTCTGCGCACGCCCCCGGCAACCCGGCATTCCACGACGTCCCCGCTCTCGAAGTCCGCTATGATACCAGCCTCCGTGCGGCACCGATCAGCCTCTTCTCTGCCTTTGCGACCTTTGCGCACCAGGCATCGAGAAGAGCGGAATCGGCATCGAGCTGTTTCTTCCGACCGGCAAGCGCCTTCCTGGTCGCGACCGGGGCCGGACCACCGGGAGCTTTCCGGAGCGAGAGGGAACCGGCAACCGAGAGCGCCTTGTCAACCTGCGCCTGCGTCAGCCCTTTGCCGCGCAGGGAAAAACCGGCCCCGACCTCCTCTGCCGCGGCATCCAGCGCCGCAACAGTAAGCGACCCCTTCTGTACAGCCCTCCCGACAATCGAATGGGCGGTACGGAACGGGATATCGTACGCCCGGACAAGGGCGTCGGCAAGGTCGGTTGCCGTGGAAAATCCTTTCCCCGCCTCCTCTGCCATCCGCTCCGTATCAAAGGTTGCGGATGCGAGCATCGTGGTGAGCAGGTCAACGCTCTCCTTTGCGTCCCCCATGCCGCGCCAGAGATGGGGGGTGAGCTCCTGCAGGTCCCGGTTATAACTCATGGGGAGCCCCTTGACTATTGTCATTGCAGCGGCGAGCGAACCGAGGACGGACCCGGTCTTCGCCCGCATGATCTCCGCCACATCCGGGTTCTTCTTCTGGGGCATGATGGAGGATGTCGAGCAGAAGGCATCGTCAAGATGCACGAACCGGACAAACGAGGAGCTCCAGAGGACAAGCTCCTCGCAGAGCCGGGAGATATTGGTCATCGAGATCGTACAATCGGCGAGCACTTCGAGCGCGAAGTCCCGTGTCGCCGCCGCGTCCATGGTATTGGTCATGAGGCCGTCGAACCCGAGCAGGTCCGCGGTGAACTTCCGGTCGATCGGGTAACCGGTGGAGGCGAATGCAGCGGCACCGAGCGGGCAGAGGTTGACCCGGACATACGCGTCCCGGAGCCGGTCGAAGTCCCGGGAGAATGCCTGCTCATAGGCAAGCATGTGGTGTGCAGGCGTGGTCGGCTGGGCGTGCTGGAGGTGGGTGAAGCCCGGCATTGCGGTCTCCGTATGCTGCGCTGCTATGCCAGCGAGGACTTCGCGGAGCCTCAGAAGCCCGCCCATCTGGTGGAGTATATCCTCACGGAGCCTGATCCGGATGCAGGTTGCGACCTCGTCGTTCCGCGACCGGCCGATATGGAGCCGGCCGCCGCAATCAGCCCCGCAGGCCTCGACAAGGAGGGACTCGATCCCGGCATGCACGTCCTCGAATCGGTCATCAAAGACCTCATCCGGGATCCCTTCGTCGTGCATCTCAAGAAGAGCCGACATCAGCTGCTGCGCGATCGCCCGGTCGATGATCTTCTGTTCTGAAAGCATCAGCACGTGCGCGATATCGACCAGGATGTCGGCATCGGCGATGTACCGGTCCGCCGGCATGGAAGAGAGATACTTCATCATCGCCCCCGATCGTTCCCCCGAGAGCCTCCCGTGCCTCACCACGTCTTTCCTCATCAGATCCCCCGCAAACAGCCTTTGTGTATCCGTATGTCGGTCATGCGATTAAACCCCTGCTTTTCCGCGCCGCAAGCTCGATCGCCCGCTGCACTGATCCCCGCGGGATGATGGTTGCGACCGGTACATGGACGAGGTTTTCAATAACAGAAGAGACGATGGGGGCGCAGACGATCGCGATCGCGCCTTCCTTCTCGGCCCGGACCGCTGCAACAATGGCGTCCTCCATCGTATGCACGGGATATTCGCGCACCCGCATCCGGTGGCCCCCGATCTCCGCTACCCGCTCCTCGACAATGTCCAGCACCGGCCTTGCGGCAATCAGCCCGATGAACTCTTCGTCCCCTACATGGTAGAACTGACGGAGTGCACGGATAATCTCCCGCAGCGTGCTCAGGTTAGGTGAACGCCGCCCATGCAGGATCTTGTAGAGCGAGCTGACAGATATCCCGCTTTTTTCTGAGAGTTCCCGTACACTGATCCGAAGATCGTGCTTCAGGATGGTGTTTAAAGTACTGACGAACTCCTCATCCGAGATGAGTGCAGCGCGCATCAGCCTCTCAACCGGGTCGGATTGTACCATATACAGGTACAATTAGGCCACATGTATACATACTTTGTTTACAATTGGGTCATAACCGGCCGTGCATGTATACTGTTTGTGGACAATAAATAAAAATAATCTATCTATTTGTGCAACTTTATTATTCAAAACCACACAAAAGGAGATAAAAAAAGGTCATATAGGCTAATTATTAATATGCCCGATACTACATTTCAGGCATGAATGTCCTGAAACTAACCGCATTTGCCATGCTTGCACTTGCGCTTGTACTTTTCACTGCCGGCTGCACGCAGCAGGCAGCTGCCCCGAAGATAACCGAGCTGAGGATCGGGTACCAGCCCAGCACGCACCAGATGGCCGAGATCACTGCCATGGAAAAGGGCTGGTGGAAGGAAGACCTTGCCCCATACGGTGTCGTGAATGTCTCCGACAAGGTCTTCCCGTCCGGCCCGCCCGAGATGCAGGCCATGCTTGCCGGCGAACTCGATGTTGCCTATGTCGGTGCAGCACCCGTCCTCTCCGCGCTCTCCACCGGGCTTGACGCCAAAATCGTCGCAGGGGTCAACTCGCAGGGCTCCGACCTCGTCGTCAGCAACGACCTCGATTACAAGGGCCCCCGGAGCCTTGCCGGAAAGACCATCGCTACGTTCCCGCCAGGAAGTATACAGGACACAGTCCTCAGGAACTGGCTCATAAAGAACAACCTCACCCCTGACAAGGATGTCTTCATCAAGGGCATGACTCCCGGCGATGCCGTCACGGCAATTACAGCCGGTAAGGTCGATGCCATATTCCTGCCGACTCCCTCGCCGAGCACGGTCGTGAACCAGGGTAAGGGCAGGATCGTCGTTCACTCAGGCGAGATGTATCCCAACCATACCTGCTGTGTCCTTGTTGTTTCCGGCAAGCTTATCCGCGAACACCCGGAAATCGTCCGGCAGATAATCAAGACAAATGACCGGGCAGTTGCATTCAACCTCCAGAACATTGACGAAGCAGCGGCAATCTACGCGAAAAAGACCGGTGCGAATCTGGCAGATGTGAAGTCTTCATTGCAGGAATGGGACGGCAGCTGGGCTTCGGACCCGAATGTCATCGTGGAACCTGTCCTTGACTATGCAAAGATCCAGTACGATCTCGGGTACATCAAGAAGTCCTTAACCAAAGAGGACATCTTCGACCTGAGTTTCTACCAGAAGAACTAGGGGCATGTCCCAACCTTTTTTTGCAGTTGAGTACGTTACAATAATGATGACCTACAGATCCCCGGTGGCCTGTAGTTGCACGGCAGGGAGATGAACATTATCAGAGACACGGCACACAGGATCAGGGAACACTGGCTCGGCGCTCTCGCCCTCGTACTCGCTCTTGTTGTCTGGGAATGTTATGCCTCGCTTGTCGTGAGGAACAGTTTCCTGCTGCCGGGTCCGACAGACGTCTTTTCCGCCTTCATCAGCCTCCTTGAAAAGGGGATCCTCCTTGCCGATTTTGAAGTCAGTCTGCTGCATTTTGCCATCGGTCTTTCCGGTGCCCTCCTCATCGGCATCCCGATCGGCATTGCCATGGGCTGGAACAGCCGGGCTGACCAGTTCCTCAACCCCGTCATCGAGATCCTCCGGCCGATCCCCCCGCTCGCGTGGATCCCGTTTGCGATCATCTGGTTCGGCTTCACGCCGGTCTCGGCCGGGTTCGTTATTTTCGTTGGCGCAGTCTTTCCGATCCTGATCAACACCTACACAGGCTTCCGGGGCGTCCCACGGATCTTTGTCGAGGCAGGCAGGATGCTCGGATGTACACGGACGCGTGACCAGATACGGTACATCGCGTTCCCGGCAGCCCTGCCGTCCGTAGTCTCCGGGATCCGGATCGCGACCGGCGTTGGGTGGATGTGCCTCGTTGCCGCGGAACTCTTCGGTGTCTCCAACAACGGCCTTGGAAAAGACCTCTGGTTCTACTACAACCTCCACCAGATGGACGCCGTGGTTGTGTACATGCTCCTCCTCGGCCTGATCGGCCTTGCGATCGATATGGTTTTCCGGTACTACATTGACCGGCACTTCCTGAAGTGGCGGACCGGTGAGGTGGCCTGAACATGGGCAGGCTCGAGATCGTGAACCTGAGCCAGTCGTTCCCGCGAGACGACGGGAGCCGGCTCCAGGTACTGGAAAACCTGAACCTTGTCGTGCAGGACAAGGAGTTTGTCTGCATCCTCGGTTCTTCCGGGTGCGGCAAGACCACGCTCCTGCGTCTCATCGCGGGCTTGGATACCGCGGAGTCGGGGGCTATCCTTCTTGACGGTGAGGAGATGAAGGGCACGAACGCCAAGGTGGGAATGGTGTTCCAGGAATACTCCCTCTTCCCGTGGCGTACAGTCCTTGACAATGTGGCTTTCGGGCTGGAGATGCAGGGAGCAGGCCGGGAAGAACGGTACCGGATCGCTGAGCAGTATCTCGAACTTGTCGGCCTGACCCAGTTTGCAAAGAGTTATCCTTCTGAACTTTCGGGCGGGATGCGGCAGCGTGTTGCCGTTGCCCGGGCGCTCGCCCTCGACCCGGTCGTGCTCTTGATGGACGAACCTTTCGGGGCGCTCGACGCCCAGACCCGGAACATGCTCCAGCATGAGCTCCTCGGCATCTGGGAAAAGACAAAGAAGACGATAGTCTTCATTACGCACAGCGTCGACGAAGCGGTCTTCCTTGCCGACCGGATCATCGTGCTTACCCCACGGCCCGGTAAGGTCTGCGAGACCATATCCCTCGAACTTCCCCGGCCCCGGGACCGGACCAGTGTTGAATTTGCCAAATTCCGGCGGTATGTACTTGATTTGATCAACCAGCCGGAATCACACTCCAGTAAGGTTTAATAGCCTCAGTCTCCATTTTATAAAAGCAGTTTGCTAGTGTACCGCACCGGTATCCGGTTTTTGGATCTTTGTGCAGGTACAGATATCTGTTCAAGGAGTACAACGCGATGGTTCGAAAACCGGCAAAGATGTACAGGAACATCTCCAAGAGGGCATACACCCGCCGCGAATACATGGGAGGGGTTCCCGGGAGCAAGATAGTACAGTTCGAGATGGGAAACCTTGTGCAGGAGTTCCCGACCCAGGTTGATCTTCTCGTAGAGGAGGCGTGCCAGATCCGCCACTCGTCGCTCGAGGCAGCCCGAGTCAGCGTCAACCGCCGGCTGATGAAGGATGTGGGGAGAGCGAACTTCCGGTTCAAGGTCCGCGTCTTCCCGCACCATGTCCTCCGGGAGAACAAGCAGGCGACCGGCGCCGGTGCCGACCGTGTCTCGGAAGGCATGCGCCTCGCATTCGGCAAGGCGGTCGGGACTGCGGCCCGCGTCATGCCGGGCCAGATGGTCTTTACCGTCTTCTCGTACCCCCAGTACCTTGAAAAGGTGAAAGACGCGCTCCGTCACGGCGGTCACAAGCTTCCTTCGCCTTCACACATGAAGGTCTCCACGCTGAAAGTGAGCGGTAAGATCGTCGCGCCGAAGTTTGCCGAAGACAAGGCGGCCAAGATCGCCGCAGCTGCCGCAGCGGCTGCCGCAGCAGAAGCACCGGCCGAGACTGCTGCAGAAGCACCAAAGGAAGCAGAAGCTGCAGCCAAGGGCAAGGAAGCAGCCAAGGGCAAGGAAGCAGCCGGCAAGGGTGCAGCCCCCCCGGCCAAGGCGGAAGAAAAGAAGGGTGCCGAGCCTGCAAAGGGTGGCAAAGGCAAGAAATAATTCAACCGGCCCTTCCTTTTTTGTCAATATTTTTTTCACGCCAGGATCGGGTTGTTTTACCACCGGCATTCAATTTTTTCGGGAACGATGCAACCCGCCCGCCGCATACTATCCCGATGACTCATCAAAGAGCACATATCCGATGAATTCCTACACTGGTCTGGAAGCAGGAGACCATGGGGGCAGCAAGTCCTGATAAAAATACAGAGTCGCCAGCGATCTGCCATGTCCCAGATCGACCGGTTACTAAGACCGGCAAATTGATCATCCTCTTCATTGCGGTTCTCGCAGGTTTCCTGACCCCTTTCGACGGTTCAGCTGTCAATGTCGCCCTCCCGGCAATCGGCACAGCGTTTCACATGGATGCAGTCGCCCTCTCGTGGGTGGCGACGGCATACCTCCTCTCTGCAGTCCTCTTCCTGGTTCCGTTCGGGAAGATTGCAGATATCTACGGCCGGAAGAAAATTTTCCTGATCGGGATAACAATCTTCGGGGCGGCATCGTTCCTTATGACCCTCGTCCCCTCGGCGGCAATGCTTATTGCGGTCCGGATCATCCAGGGATTTGGTGCGTCCATGATCTACGGGACATCGGTTGCCATCGTGACCTCGGTCTTCCCGCCGGGTGAGCGGGGCAAGGCGCTGGGCATCTATACCACCGCAGTCTATCTCGGCCTGACCGTCGGCCCGTTCCTTGGGGGGATCATGACCGATGCTTTTGGCTGGCGGAGTATCTTTTATATCAATATCCCGATCGCAGTTGCCACGGTCGCCATCGTTATAGCAAGACTTGAAGGCGAATGGCTCGAATGCGAGGGCGAGAAATTCGACCTTGCCGGCTCTGTCCTTTACGGCCTTGCACTTGTCGCGGTCATGTACGGTTTTTCCGAACTCCCCTCTGCGTATGGAGGTATCCTGATTCTCGCTGGTATCATTCTCGCTGTCGCATTTGTCCTGTTCGAGCAGCGGCAGCAGTACCCGGTTCTCAGCCTGCGCCTCTTTTCTGAGAGCCGGGTCTTTACATTCTCGAGCCTCGCTGCACTTATAAACTACAGCGCAACATTTGCCGTTTCTTTCCTTCTCTCCCTCTACCTCCAGTATACCAAGGGCTTCTCTCCGGAGGATACCGGTATTATTCTGGTTGCAGCCCCGCTTGTGCAGGCTGCGATAGCTCCCTTTGCGGGACGGCTCTCGGACCGGATCGAGCCGGGGATTATCGCCTCCGCAGGAATGGGTATCTCTACTTTCGGTGTCTTCATGCTGGTGTTCCTCTCGGGCACAACACCGTTGTGGTACATCGTCATCGCGCTGGTGGTGCTTGGGGCAGGCTTCGGTCTTTTCTCCTCCCCTAACACCAATGCAATCATGAGTTCGGTAAAAAAGAAGTACTATGGTGTTGCGTCTGGGATCGTGAGCACTATGCGCCTTTTAGGCCAGATGCTCTCGATGGGGATAGCGACCATGACTTTTGCCATCGTTATCGGGCGTGTCGAGATAACCCCGGAGCTGTACCCGGAGTTCAATGCCAGTATCCATTACGCATTCATCATATTCACCGTTCTGTGTCTTCTCGGGATCTATGCATCCCTCATCAGGCACGAGCAGCGGAATATCGGCCCTGCCGGTCCCGCCATGTAATGCATAGAAGTGTCATAACCTTGTTGTCTCATCGATGCAATTTTTAAACTGCCTGTTCCTGCCTTTTCCCCGTGGGATTACCTCTTACCAGAGGGTTTATCAGAACTTGGTTGCTTAGAGGATCATTCAGGATGGCGACATTCATATGCGACAGGTGCGGGAAGTGCTGCCGGAGTTTCGGGGCCTTCATTACTCCCGAGCGCCAGCTCGGTGAGAGGGACTATTACTGCCGTTACGGGATAACGGGCGAGATCTTCCTCGTCAACGTCCAGCCGGAATATGCCGGGGAGATAGCGGATGCTTTCGATGAGCTGACAGGGGCGGGGCAGGACGCTTCCGGCAGGGCATGCATATTCCTTCGGGAGAATCGTAAAGGCAGGGGATATTCCTGTGCCGTCTATCCTTCGCGCCCGTCAGTCTGCCGCGACTTCCTTTGCTACAGGATGCTCATTTACCTTGATGCAAGCGGGGAACTGCGGGGAAAAGTAATCGGTGCTAACGATTTGCGGACAAAAGACGCTGTCCTTAAGGAGATCTGGGACGAAGAGATCTCGAAGCTCCCGCGATCGGACGATAGCGCGTGGTCCGGTTCTGTATTGAAGATCCTGGCATCACACGGTTACCGCGGGGAACCGGTCGAAGGATAAGGGGCGCTGCACAATCCTTATCACTGCACTTCCCTTACCCTTGTACGATGAAGAAAGGCACCGCATTGTCCCTGTACGACCGGATTGCTGCGGCAACGGAGGCGGCGGCACGGGAAGCGGTTATCTTCCTGCCGCCTGACGTGAAGCGGGCACTCGGGATTGCGGCGGCACGTGAGACGAATCCTGTTGCCCGGGGCGAATTTGAGAATATCCTGAAGAATATCGCCGTCGCCGAAGAATCGGGAGTCCCGCTATGCCAGGACACGGGTGTGCCGGTTGTCTATCTTACGATCCCGCCGGATCTCCCGCTGACACCGGCTCTCTACGATGCCGTGGCCGAAGGTATCAGGAAGGCGACAGGATCCATACCGCTCCGCCCCAATGTTGTCGATCCGCTGTCACGCCACAATACCGGAGACAATACCGGTGAAGGGATGCCGGCGATCCATGTAAAGCCCGGTGACCGGCTCACGGTGACCGTGCTTCCCAAGGGTGCAGGTGCGGAGAATGTCTCCCGGATTACGATGATGCTGCCATCCCGTAGGGAAGAGGTTGAAAAGTTCGTGGTCGAAACGATGCTGCTTGCGGAAGGGAAACCCTGCCCGCCGGTCGTGCTCGGTGTCGGGATCGGCGGGACGTTTGACAGCTGCGCAGCGCTTGCCAAGGAGGCGCTCCTCCTCCCGATTGATGAGATGACGGAATACGAGCAGCGGCTCTGTGACGCTGTGAACCGGCTCGGGATCGGCCCGATGGGGATGGGAGGGGATACGACTGCGCTTGCCGTCAAGGTCAAGACGGCCGCATGCCACACGGCCTCGCTTCCGGTGGCGGTCAACGTCCAGTGCTGGGCGAACAGGCATGCAACCGTTGAGGTGAAAAGGACATGAAGCGGCCGGTCCGGCTCAATACTCCGCTGGGCGATGAAGTCCTCGCTCTTAAGGCGGGCGACCATGTCGAACTTTCGGGAACGGTCTACACCGCACGGGACGAAGCCCACCTCCGGATGATGAAGGACGGGATCCCGTTCGACCCGAAAGGTGCGGCAGTCTATCACTGCGGGCCGGTAATCGAAGGTAGTCGCGTGATCGCGGCAGGCCCGACCACGTCGGCACGGATGAACAGGCTCTCCGGCTTCCTCATCGATGCCGGCATCCGTGCCCTGATCGGCAAGGGGGGCATGGACAAGACGGTCCGGGATCAGCTGAAGGGAAGAGGGGTGTACCTCGCTTTCACCGGAGGTGCCGCCGCGCTTGCCGCGTCCCACATGACGTTAAAAGGGGTCCTTTTTGAAGACCTCGGTATGGCCGAGGCGGTCTGGATCATCGATCTTGACCGGCTCCCGCTCGTTGTCGGGATCGATGCGCATGGCGGCGATATCTTCGAGAACGCCCGGGCCAAGGCTCAAAAAGAATACGAACGGTACAGGAAAGGACTGGCCTGAACCGACCACTCATAATAAATAGGTTTTTTTCATCCGGGCTTGCACATTATACGATAGGATATTTATTCCATGAAGCTCGCCATCGACGAGACCCGGTGCAAGGGGTGCAACCTGTGTACCAAGGTATGCCCTTATAAGATCTTCCGTGAAGGAAAGAAGCCCAACCGGCGCGGGATCGTGGTACCGGAACTCGACCGGCCCGAGCGCTGCGCGAACTGCCGGCTGCAGAAACTGTACGGGCGGAGGCTCTGCGGGATCTGCGAGCTGACCTGCCCCGACCAGGCCATCCACTGGGTCGAGGAAGAGCCGTACGAACCGCACAAGGTGGCGATCGAATATTGACGCGGACTGAATTCTGGCAGGGAAACACCGCGTGCGCCGAGGGAGCGCTCGCAGCCGGCTGCAACTTTTTCGGGGGGTACCCCATCACGCCGTCGACCGAGGTCGCCGAGCACATGGCGCTCAGGCTTCCGAAGAAGAACGGCGTATTCATCCAGATGGAGGACGAGCTCGCAAGCATGGCGGCAATCATCGGGGCGTCATGGACCGGTGCCCGGGCGATGACGGCAACGAGCGGCCCCGGTTTCTCGCTGATGATGGAGAACATCGGGTTTGCGGCGATGACGGAGACGCCCTGCGTGATCGTCAACGTCCAGCGGGGCGGCCCCTCAACCGGCCAGCCGACGATGGGTGCGCAGGGCGATATGATGCAGTGCCGGTTCGGTTCCCATGGCGATTATTCCGTAATCGCCCTGTGCCCTGCAAGCGTGCAGGAGATGTTCGAGCTCACGGCAAAGGCATTCAACCTTGCCGACCGGTACCGTGTGCCGGTCTTTCTGATGGCAGACGAGATCGTCGGCCACATGCGGGAGAAGATCACGGTCCCGGATTCGGTCGAGCGGGTGGCAAGAAGGGAACTGATCAGGGGCACGCTCCCGTTTGCGGCGGGAGACGACCTCGTGCCCGGTTTTGCCACGTTCGGGAAGGGATACGGGGTACACGTAACCGGCCTTACGCATGATGAGCGCGGTTACCCCTGCACGACAAACGTGAAGATCCACCACAACCTGGTCAAGCGCCTTGTCGACAAGGTGGAGAATGCCCGGCGCGATGTGGCGGACTTCGATATCATCAACCCGGATGCCGGGGATGTCTTCATCGCGTACGGGGCGCCGGTCCGCACGGTGCAGCAGGTGCTTCACGATAACCCGGGCCGTAAGATCGGTTTCCTCCGGATCCGGACGGTCTGGCCGTTCCCGGACTTCGCGCTGGGCCAGTTCAAAAACGCACGACGGTTCCTTGTACCGGAAATGAATTTCGGGCAGATCGCCCGGGAGATCGAGCGGCACGTGCGGGTACCGGTCGTCTCCATTCCCAAGCTGGGCGGGGATCTCCACCTGCCCGGGGAGCTCATGGCAGCACTGGAGGCGCGTTTATGACATTCGAGGACTGGTTCCGGAAGGACAGGCTGCCCCATATCTTCTGTGCCGGCTGCGGGAACGGGACGATCATCAACTGCACGCTTGCAGCGGTCGACCAGATGGACTGGAAGAAGGAAGAGACGGTCTTTGTGTCCGGGATAGGGTGCTCCTCGCGGGCGCCGGGCTATATCATGACCGATTCCCTGCATACGACCCATGGCCGGGCACTTGCGTTTGCCACGGGTGTCAAGATGGCGAACAGGAAACTGAACGTCGTCGTATTCACCGGCGATGGCGACCTCGCGGCTATCGGCGGGAACCATTTCATCCACGCCTGCCGCAGGAACATCGACATGACGGTTGTCTGCATGAACAACCAGATCTACGGGATGACCGGGGGGCAGGGCAGCCCGACGACGCCGAGGGGGTATCTCTCCACGACGACCCCGTACGGGAGCGCGGAACCTGCGTTCGATCTCTGCGATCTGGCGATTGCCGCCGGCGCCAACTACGTAGCCCGCTGGACTTCCTACCATGTGAAGGAGCTGGAAAAAGCGGTCCTTGCCGGCCTCCAGACGCCAGGGCTCTCGTTCATCGAGGCGATGACCCAGTGCCCGACGAACTTCGGGCGCCGGAACAAGTTCAGGCAGGTTGCCGACCAGGTTGAATTCCTGAAAAAACACTCGTTATTAAAAGTGAAACGCGACCGGCTGCTGCTCGAGAACAAGGAGGTGCCTGCCGATATGTTCGTTGTCGGGGAGCTTGTCCGGAGGAGCCGGCCGGCAATGGGGGTGTCTCCATGAGGCACGAAGTCAGGTTCTCCGGGTTCGGCGGGCAGGGGATCATCCTCTCTGCCGTGATCCTCGGCCGTGCCGCAGTGATGTATGATGACAAGTTTGCAGTGCAGACACAGGTATACGGCCCGGAGGCACGGGGCGGGGCATCCATGAGTGCGCTTATCATCGACGACGAGCAGATCCTCTTCCCCAAGGTGACGCACCCTGACATCTATGTGATCATGTCGCAGGAGGGATTCGAAAAGTATGGTGCGGACGCTCCGGCGGAGGCCGTTATGGTGCTGGACTCGTCCCTCGTCCACTCCCGCCCGAAGTGCCGGTGTTACGAGATCCCTGCAACGAGAGAGGCGAAGCAGACGCTGGGCAGGGACATTGTCGCAAACATCGTGATGCTGGGGGCGCTTGTAAAGACAACCGGCATCGTGAACGAGGCAGCACTCGAAAAGGCAATCCTCGACTCCGTCCCGAAGGGCACGGAGGCCCTGAACACCAAAGCAATGAAGAAGGGTATCGAGCTTGCGGAAGCTGCGATAAAAGCTGCGGGGCAGAGAGCATGAAGTTACGCGAATACGAGGCAAAGAAGGTATTGAGGGAGGCCGGGATTCCAGTCCCGTCCGGGGTACTGATCCGTCAGGCAGAAGAACTCAGTTCCCACCTTGACGCGCTGGGCGACGCAATCGTGCTGAAAGCACAGGTGGATGTCGGCGGCAGGGGAAAGGCCGGCGGGATCCTGATGGCTGACAGGGTGACGGCGCTTGCCAAAGCCCGCGAGCTCTTCTCAAAACAGATCAGGGGACTTCCGGTAAAGGAAATCCTTGCCGAGCAGAAGCTTGCGATCCAGAAGGAGTACTACCTCTCGATCACGGTCGACCGGTCGGCAAAGCAGCCTCTCGTCCTCTTCTCCGATGCCGGCGGGGTCGAGATCGAGACGACGGCAAAGGAGAACCCCGGCGCGATACGGAAAGCGGTTGCGCTTCCCCTGATGCGGGATCTCCCGCCGTTCATGCTCCGGGAACTTGCAGGAAAAGCGCCGAAGGAAGTGATGCCGGTCATCAATAAACTGTACCGGCTCTTCCTCGAAAAAGACGCCCTGCTTGCCGAGATCAACCCGCTGGTGGTAACCCCGGACGGGGTCTTTGCGGCAGACGCGAAGATCATCATCGACGACAACGCGCTTGCCCGGCAGGGGATCACGGTCAACCGGGACCTCTCGGAACGCGAGCGCGAGGCGGAGAAGCACGGTTTCTCCTACGTGGAACTGGACGGCACAATCGGGGTGATCGGCAACGGCGCCGGCCTCACGATGTCCACGCTCGACCTGATCGAGTACTACGGCGGGAAGGCGGCAAACTTCCTCGATGTCGGCGGCGGTGCGGAGAGCGATCGCGTGATGAACGCGGTGCGGCTTGTTGCAGGCGTGCCCTCTGTCAAAGTCATCGTCGTGAACCTCCTTGGCGGGATCACGAAATGTGACGAGGTGGCAAAAGGGATCATCGCTGCAGGAATCTCCCAGAGGGTGATCGTGCGGCTCGCCGGCACCAACGAGGCCGAGGGCAGGAGGCTTCTCTCCGAGAAAGGCTACGAGATGCTGGACACGATGGACCTTGTTGTGAAGAAAGCCGTGGAGGTTGCAGCATGATCTACGGCGATAAAACGACGGGTGTCCTCGTGCAGGGGGCAACGGGAAAGCAGGGCGAGTTCCACATCGGGCTGATGAACGCCTATGCAAAACAGGTCGGCGGCAGGGGTGTTGTCGCCGGCGTAACTCCGGGAAAAGGCGGGCAGCAGGTGCACGGAGTTCCGGTCTACAACACCGTCAGGGAGGCCATGCGCGACCATGATATCGGGGCGGCGGTCATCTTCGTCCCTGCGGGAGCTGCTGCCGATTCGATCATGGAGGAGGCAAATGCCGGTATTCCAACCATCGTCTGCATCACCGAGCATATCCCGGTCCACGACACGATGAAGGCGGTCGCGTACGCAAAGGTGCAGGGAAGCGTCGTTATCGGCCCCAACTGCCCCGGGCTCCTCTCGCCCGGCGAGGTGAAGATGGGGATCATGCCGGCCCAGCTCTTCAGCCGGGGCAATGTGGGGGTGATCTCCCGGTCCGGAACGCTCACGTACGAGGTTGTCGACGAGCTGACGCGGGCCGGCATCGGACAGAGCACAGTTGTCGGTATCGGAGGAGATCCGGTGATCGGGCAGACCTTTGTTGACGTGCTGGAACGTTTCGAGAAGGATCCGGAGACGAAGGCGGTCGTGCTCATCGGCGAGGTCGGCGGGAACCTCGAAGAGGAAGGGGCGGATTCGACCGATATGCCGATCGTCGCCTATATCGCCGGCGTGTCGGCCCCCCCGGACAAGCGGATGGGGCACGCCGGGGCGATCGTGGAAGGCGGGGAAGGCGACGCCCGGTCCAAGATCTCCCGGCTGAAGAAGAACGGCGTTCCGGTAGCCTCCCGTGTATCCGAGATCCCGGCGATGGTTAAGGACCTGTTCTTGTGCAGGTGTTAACTTTCTTTTTTAGGATCTGCACTCTTTTTCTGCTGCGTCAGTCATACAGGCTGGGCACAGGGTACCCCTTTGCCAGGAATGCTGACGAGATCTCCCTTCTGAGCTGTTCGAGCCGGTCCTCCTTCTCACGGGTATTTGTGGAAAGCTGCCAGATTACGGTATCCGCTTCCGTCATCTCGGCACGGTCCGGATCCGGCACACCGTAGGTCTGCTGCAGGAGGCCGATCATCTTCCTGTTCACGTCGACATGCCGCGAGAGTTTTGCAAACTCGCAGTACATGTCCCGGGAAACACCGGCTTTCCTGGCAAGGGCAAGGGTCGACTGCATATTCTTTCTCCGGTGCAGGATGCTCTTAATCGCGGTATCGAGCTTGTTCTTCCCGAAAGGTTTCATCAGATAGTCTTCGATACAGATGTTGAATTCCTTCGCTTCGGCGGCCGTGAGCTGCTTCCCGGTAAGCATGAGGACCGGTATGTTCTTCGTCCGCGCATCAGCCTTGAGCTGCCGGAGTGTCTGCCAGCCGTCCATGGGCTGCATCATGATGTCGAGCAGGATCACGTCCGGCAGATCCCTCATCTTCCGGATCATCTCGAGGCATTCCCTGCCGCCGGTCGCAGACTGCACGGAATAATTCTGTTCCTGGAGCACCACAGTAACGAGATCCACAATTAAGGGTTCGTCATCGACAACAAGGACCTTCTGGCGGGCTGGTGCGACGGTCTTTGCCCGCGATCGCATAAGAATATAGGACGACAGGATCGCGACAATGAGAAGGGCTAGTGCTGCTGCCTGTATGTAGATACCGGGAAATCCTGCAGCTGCCCCTGACGTCTGTTCCTGTGCCGCGGTGTTTCCCTGCGATGTGACAGGGAGGCAATCAGGATCTCCGGGAAAATCCAGACAAAATGCGGCAGTTGAGGGGGAAAGATCGACGGAGACGAGATGAGTGCCGGTCTGTACCGAGTACAGGCTGAACGTATGCATACCTGGCATAAAGGGGAGGGTGATGACCATATCAGCGGCCGTGGAGCGTTCCAGGTATCCCCGGAGGATGGGTCTCTCCGTTTCCGCGTTATCAATACTGTCTCCGATTGCAATGCCCGGTTCCATGAGGAAGAATGTTGAGATCTCCCTGCCTTTTGGATCCGTTATGACTGCCCTGAGATTCCCCGACATCAGGGCCGGGTTCGGGGCTTTTCCGTATTGTACATGCTGTCCTGTTTCCGCGTAGGTACCATCCTCGTACTTCAGCTGGATTACGTGAATTTTCTCATAATCCGGGGATCCTTGTTCCTGTGCATACGCAGTGCATGACAGCAGGAGGAGGGATGCGATCAGCAGAACAATAATTGTACCTCTCATGAACGGCCGCCTCCTGTCTGCTCCAGCACGTAGCCTATGCGCTGCGTTGCCGCGACCCCGAATTTCCCGGACTGCGCGTCCCTCATGATGTCGGGGTCGGGGTCCCACCTGTAGAACTGCGTCGTACAGGATGATGGATATTGCTGTTCAATCAGCCTGCAGTCCGTGGCATTGCGGTTATTTCTTGCCGCATCTGTGGTACATGAACCCAGCGATGACCAGACATTCGCGTTCGGTGCGTTCTCGTAATAATACGTATCGCCGCAATAAGTATCGACGAGCCCGTACAGCCCATGGCCTGCCTCATGGCTGATCAGCGATGGCTTATCAGCCGGTACTTTCATCACGCGTCTGCCCGAACCGGACGACAGGTAGCATCCCGCCGGCTGGCATGACGCATTATACTGTCCCACGTATGACGGGTAGAGGATCACGGTGAGATCTGCAAAGGTGACCTCGCTCCAGTAGCTGTCCGGTACCCTGCCGGCACAGCCCGAGAATGCGTCAGCAGGCTCGCTGGCGTTATAATAGTAATAGAAATTGAACCGGTCCTCGTAATCTGCCGGCAACGGGACGGCAGGCGAGGTCATCGGCTCCAGGTTGAGAAAGGTCCTGTTGATTACGTTCAGGACGTCTTCCCTGAACCGGGTCTCGTCGGTTGTATAGGTGGTAGAGGGAATCTTCGTCCTTGCTGAACAGTCATACGAGGTTCCGGAGGGAATAAACACGATGTTGATCCCGCGGGGTGCAGGATTCCCCCCGGACAGGTCGAAAAGAGATCCTTTCTCCATCCGTATCTCAGCAGTGCCGGCACCGGGAACTACGACCTTTTTTATAGCATCCCGGTACCCGGTCTTCGTGATCCGCAGGGTATGGGAACCGTCGGGAATATCATTCAGTACGAGGACCTCGCTTTCCTCAACCCCCCTGAATCTGCCATCGAGATAAACCATCGCCCCGTGAAGGCTCTCGCCCGTGGCGGCGTCCTTTACGGTAAGCGCAAGAGAGGAATTGTTGTATGCCGTGACAGCAGATGGGATCAGGATGATAACCAGCAGGAGGAGAGCGGCTCCTTTTGTCCTCAGGGTATTTAACAGCGTGCCCATGTCCGGTGAATCCTCTCTTATCGGGAATCCTGGCAATCCAGTCCTGTAAAAAAAATTGTATACCTACCTTTAATAACATTCTCGCAGACCCGGCGGAATTGCCGTATGTGGTTCTCTTTACGATCCCCTCCCACCCTCCCGCTTCCCCAC
Organism: Methanoregula sp. PtaU1.Bin051; assembly: GCA_002067895.1. Classification (GTDB taxonomy): domain Archaea; phylum Halobacteriota; class Methanomicrobia; order Methanomicrobiales; family Methanospirillaceae; genus MVRE01. The sequence continues at coordinate 29,485 of MVRE01000007.1, forward strand.
CGTTGCGAGGTAGATCAGGAACTGCTCCACACCGTCAATGCCGAGGATCCCCGCCATCGCATCGTCATCGTATGCGGCAACCGCACAGACGCCGCATCCGACCGCTTCCGCTGCGAGATACAGGTTCTGGCAGGCGTGACCGGCATCCTTGTGCAGTTCCCGGTACCCGCGCTCGCTGTAGCGCCACGTCATGCGGTACGGGACGGCGACCCAGAGAAACGTCACGCCGGATCTCAGGATGAACTGCTGGTCGAGGCAGGCCTCCGTGATCCGGACTGCAAGAGCCGGGTCGGTGTCGAGCTGCTGGAGCCGGTGGGAGAGCGCAAGGTACCGGTAGAGCCCCGGCTCGAGGCCGGCGACGTTGTTAACCAGCAGGTACGTCTCGAGCGCATGCCGGGCCCCTGCCGACGGTACGGTGCGGAAGGTTGCGTACGTGCCGGAGGTCCGCTGGACTCCCTGGGTGCACCAGAGAAGGAACGCGAGCTCGGCGATCGAGAGCGGTTCCCGTGCATATGCCCGGATACTCCGGCGTTTTTCTATCGCGGCCCGAAGGTCGAGCGGCGGTACTTCGATGGCATCCGGTTCTGGGAGGTCGATGACCGGTTTATCCGGGGACGGAGAAATCTCGAGCGGCGGCTGGGGCAGTCCCCTTTCCTGGTCGGACCGGGGGAGGTACCGGTACTTCGTCTTTTCCGTAAACTCCCTGCCGGTGCCTGCTGGTGGCGGGATCTTGTCTTGCATGGAGTACGGCTCAGGGTGGGGGGATATAGGCTTTACTGTATAAAGACAGCCCTCCTGCCGATACGGAATAACTGATGATATCCTCTGAAGCACATCCTGGTCGATAGAAAATGAACCGTAATCTCATCATCACCATCCTCCTTGTGATAGCAGCGGTCCTGGTGCCGGCCTTCATCATAGGCGCCCCGCCAGGAGATCCGCGTACCATTTTACGACCTGCATGTTCATGACGGCTCATTCGGATATAAACGCTGATGTCGGCACAGGGGGGTTATTGAGGTTGCGGAAGAGACAATAGATTTTCGGTTCCGCCCGATCAACCCAGCCGTTCTGCAGTCTTTAAAAGCGACTCTTTCAGCATCGCCCGGAACGCATTCCGGTCGATCGCCCCGGCGACGTGCTGGTCGAGCACCATGATCCGGTCGGCCTGTACGATCAGCGTGTCCATGGCGCAGGCGGCAAAGAGGAGCGTGGTGTTATCCATCTTCGAACGGTCATGGGCGAGGATTTCTGCAAGCGGGGTGACGTCCTCTTTCTGGAGGCAGCTTTTCACAAGAAGGTTGGGGGCGGCCCGGTCCTCGTCGATGAGGAGGAGCGGCGCGGATCCCGCAATCGCCTTCTGGACCATGGCTGCCATGGTCATCGAGCCGCTGCCCGCACCATAGGCGGCCTTCGGTGTTCCTCCGATACCGGGCGGGAGTTTTTTAAAAAACATGCTAACATCGACACCGGGAAGTTCGCAGTTCATCGCTTCTGCGTTCGTCGCTCCTCGCACGGTCACGATACGTTCGCGCCCGTCGCCTGCCGCATGGTCGTCCATGCCGGCGATGATACCATTCAGGAACGTGGTCTTCCCCTGCGCATTCGAGCCGGTGACTGAAAAGACCTCGCGTCTCTTTATCCCGAGACCGGTGATCCGTTCGCCGGTTGCGGGAAGATCGATCTCGACCGGCGAGAGCTCCTGCGGGCAGGCAAACGGGATGTTCACCCCCTCTTTTTTCCCTGCTGTCCTGAAGGAGGAGCGGTGGCGGGAGAAGGAGCGAGCAGGCCGGGAACCATCGCCGGCAAACGCGACGAGGCCGAGTTCCGGGAGTTGATTTCGGAGAAGTTTCTGGTCGAGTGAATTTTCCCATGCGTTCGTGAGTACCCGTACAGGCATCGCTTCAGCTTCCGAAGAAATGGAATCAAAGAGTGCCTGCATGGTCTCCGTGATGCGGCGGGTCTCCTGCGGGGATTGTGCCGGCGGGCATGGCAGCGCGCCATGGATGAGCAGGTGGATGCCTTCTCTGTCGCAGAAGTTCCTGTCGTCCGGGTGCCAGAGGTGGGATGCGATCGCTTCCTGCGAGTGGACGACGGTGTAGGGTTCGACATTCGCGTCGTACCGGTGCGGGAATTTCGTGCCGGTACCAGCGAGAGGGCCCAAGGCCGAAACATCGTGTGCCCGCTGTTTGATCCTCTCGATTAATGCGTGGACTGCGCCGTCGGATCCTTCCGGGCCGAGCGGGATCTCGTCAGCCAGGCTGCGGGTGAAAAGGACCGGGACGGAGAAGAGGAGGGCGTCGTTTCCAAATGACGGGACGAGGTAGGCCGTCACGTCCTGCCGGACGTGGGGTGTATCGATCCTCCATCCGGTTCCTGCGGATATGTCTAGGATCTCCTTCAGGCAACCGTCCCAGCCCGCCGCTTCCATGCACGACGGTTGGGCTGCCGATCATAAAAAGGGCGGTGGCCGGCCGTAATCACGGCGTTTATCCTCCAAAGCGTCCAAAGCTTTACGGCAGTTCCAGGATCCGCATGACAACGCCGCACACGCTTCCCGTTCCTCCGGAGATCATCAGCCGGGCCTGCGACCTCGTTGACCGGAAGGTACGCCGGCTGCCGTTCGTGCGGCGCGGTTTTGAGGTGAATTCCGCTCTTGTTGGAGCGGCGATGGAGGAGCTCAACGCGGAAGCAAGCCGGACACTAGCGATCCGGCAGCGGACCGGCAGGGACGGCAGGGTTGTTGTCGACGGGCTCGACCGGCGCCTTGCCGTTCGGGGGTCTGGCAGCCCCGATATCGCGGAGGTGATCGCCGGCATCCTGACTGAGGCCGGTATTGCGGAGAGAGCATCGGTTGCCGACAGGCGCTCGCACCGGTTTATCCGGGCGGTCCGGCTGTCAACGGCATGGACGTGGACGGTAGCATCAGAACGTGCCGCCCCCTCTCTTCCTGTTCTTGGCCGGACGGACGGGAAGGCTCCTGCATGGACAAGCCTCTGCCCGGTCTGCCGGGCCGGAAGACTCGGGCCGGGATCCGCCGGGCGGCTTTTCGGCGTGCACGAGACGGAGTATTTCATCTGCAACTCCTGCGGCGCACGGTTCGTGCCGGATTCTGGGAAATTCCGGCTCGTTGCGATCGCCCGGAAGCGGGATCCCCTGTGGGAACGGCTCCTGAACCGGAATCTCTCCGGCGATGAATGGCAGGAGATCGCGCTCCACGGCCACTCCGACGCGGATCTCCATAAAACCCGGAAACCGGAAAGCAGACGGAAGGGACAGGAAAAATATGGCACGGTTCCGGCAGGCGAAGGGCGGTTCGCGGTCGAAGCCGGTGGTTCAACGCTGTACTTTACGGCGCTGCCCGTGCAGTTCTCGCGGGGGAGCATCCGGGATCTCTTCGCGAAACGGCGCGAGACTCTCCGGCAGATCCTCCGGCATCCCGCGTATGCAGGGATCGCAGGCGAGGCGGCGGAGCAGTACCGCCACTACCTCGATCTGCCGGCGGGTCCCTTCCTGCTCGGGCTGAAAGACCGGCGCAACACGGGTTACCAGAAATTCCTGAACCCTCATGGCGATATGACGTTCTGCACTTTCCGGACGACCGCCTCCGGAACCGCGGAAGAAAGCGGCGTCTTCGTTGTCGTAAAAGAGGGTGCCGTGCAGGCAGCGGGGATGAGCCTCCGGCCGTTCCGGGAGACGATCAATGACGATCTCGGGAACATATCCCCGGCCACCTGCTACCGTGACGGCGATTCTGAGCTGTGCCGGATCAACGCGCTCATGTGCGGGAACCGGAAGGGTGGCGGGGGGCTGTATGTCTATGCGGTTGGGGAGGAGGGGGAAATCCGCAGGATCCTTGCGGAAGTGGAAGAGGCGTACGGATTGCCGGGGACGGACGTATACGGAGGTGCCGGGCAGTCGGCCTGATTTTTTCCGAACCTCCATGGCTGGTTTTTACAAAACTTTTTTTGAAATATTTCTTAAATAAGAAAAAATTTTGAAAAATTTTCCGATGCGAAAAAAATTTTTTAGAAAATTTCTTTAAAGCCAAAAATAATTTTGAAAAAATCCGGCAGCCAAAAAAAAAAAATTTACAAAATTCCGGGACATGAGATGATTGGACCCGGGCGGTCAGAAAACGAAATCCCTGAAATACTGGTTTTTTAAGAATCGGAGCCTATAATGGGGAAATTGATTTTGCATTCCCGCGGCCGGAAAAAATTTTTACAAAAAAAATTTCAGGAAATTTTTCCAACACGAAAAAAAATTGTAAGAAAATTTGCAAATCGAAAATTTTTTTTTAGAATTCCAAAAAATTTTTAAAAAAAAGTCTGGGGAATGTGAAAAATTTTCCGGAAATTTTTCTAAGATTTTTCCGGTTCTCCAAAAAAAAAAAAAAAATTCAGAAAAAAATTTTCCAGCGGTCAGATGTTTTCCGGTTTATGGGGGGATCTAACGGTCCGACAGGGTCTCCGTCGGTAGGCAACCATTCCACCCGAAACACCTCTTCCGGCTTTATTTCCACTCGAACGGCAATAGCGGGCCAGCAGGCGTTTACCACATATTGCAGGTCATGGCAAAATTCGTGGCTGCTGCAGGCCCGCTATTTTTGCAGGTCTGTTTCTGTTTTAAACGGGTATTTTAAGGAAATACGCGTTTTAATCAATATTTTCCTGAGATGTTGACACCTCATCCGCACCGCCGGAACCGGCCTTGCCCGGATAGGCAAACGGAGGCCGTACAGAGGTTGTTTGGGGGGGGTCCCTGACTATGACTCTCCGTACCCGAACACGTGTCCTGTGACAACGACGTTTTCCGGTGTTACCGGGAATAATCCCTGAGTATCTTTTCGATCTTTGCCTTCGTTTCCGGAATGTTCTTTACCGCAATCTGGTAGATCACTTCGCGATCCACCGCAAAATAATGGTGAATAACCTTGTTCCTCAGCCCGACGATTGTTTTCCAGGGAACTTCCGGGTGATCCTTCCGGATCTGTTCCGGGATCGCCGCTGCAGCTTCACCGATCTTCTCGATGTTGCGTTCGACAGCGTCAACGAGCTGTTCCTGCCGGACGAACTCATCGTAGGAGACCCCGGCAACATACCGTTCGATCTTATCCATGGAGGCGACAATTTCAGAAAGATACAGAACCGGGGATCGGTCGGTCATGCGTACTGGACCTCGGAGAGGATCGTATCGCGGATGAGGGGGTGGAGTGATCGTTTGATCACAAGATCGACCTTGTGGTGGAGGCGGGATTCAAGATAATCGGAAAGATCGACCAGTTCCCACCCGATAGGGCGCCCGAACTCAACGATGATGTCGATGTCGCTCTCGGGGCCCGCGTTGCCTCTCGCGTGGGAGCCGAATATCCCGATCGATGTAACGCCGTATTTTTCCTTAATCTCCGGCAGGCATTCCCTGAGAACCGCCCGGATTTTCTCGCCCGATATCATGATCCCGATACACAATGATGGTTTTTCCCGTTAAAAAAATGCATGGTCGATCCCTGCCGAGATCGCCAGTGTGCACAATCGTTTATCGCGATGTGCTGGCATTCCGGATGACAATGAAGAGACGATGTCCTGAATGCGATGGATGTTCTTCCCTGTCCCGCTGCCCGCCCAAGGGGAACCAATATCCGCACGAGATCACGAACCGGGGTTTCTCTCCTGAAATAAGGCGGTTCATCCATATCCCGCCGACGGAAGAAGCCATTCCATACGCACCGCCCCCTTTCGGCCGTCATTTCCACTCGAACGGCAATAGCGGGCCAGCAGGCGTTTACCACATACTGCAGGTCATGGCAAAATTCGTGGCTGCTGCAGGCCCGCTATTTTTGCAGGTCTGTTTCTGTTTTAAACGGGTATTTTGAGGAAATACGCATTTTAATCAATATTTTCCTGAGATGTTGACACCCCGGCCGCACCGCCGGAACCGGCCTTGCCCGGATTGGCAAACGGAGGCCGTACAGGGGTTATTTGGGAGTAGTGCCCCCAATAGGACAAATCTTCAGGAAGTTATCGGGGGTCATGAATTCATCATCATGGTCGAATTTATGTCCAAGAAAAAAATTTCCGGAAATTTTCACTCATCACTGCGTGCCCGCCCCAAAAAATAACTCTTTTCCCAGCCACTTCTTCCATACCCTCACTTCCCCTGATCAGAGAGTTTTTCATATCCCAAGCGGACATAATAGATACCAATTCAAGGTATCTCAGGTGAGGTAGAATGATAAAGTGCCCGCATTGCGGAATCGAGATCAGGGATACGACGACGGTCTGCATGTACTGCGGCGGGAAGATCCAACAGCGCAAGGGCACAGCACATCTCCCGACAGGAAAGGATACCGATGCCGTCGGTTCCCGCGCCAAGGCTCCCGCTTCAAAACGGGCTGGCGTTTCCTCGGATGAGGAGGACGAGGAAGAGGAGGAGCGCGGCCCATCCTATTTTCTCGAGTCCGGCGAACAGATCCTGATCGGATCGTTAAATGTCATGGTCAAGAAACTCTACTTCAACGCTTACCTCACCAACAAGCGGATCTTCTTAATCGATACCGCGGAAAAGAAGCTCAAGGCCACGTCAAAGGATATCCCGCTGGACACGATCAAGGGAAGCATTGTCGAGTTCTCAGAGAACTCCGACCCCGTTCTCGTCCTCTCCATCCAGTCCGCCGCCGATGAAGAGACCAGAGCCATGAAACTGGTCTTTGCAGGTGACGGCATGGACCGGTCCAGCGAGATCGACGAGTGGGTCGAGCTCCTCAACGAGCAGGCCGAGCAGCCGGTAAAACAGAGGAAACCCCTTGCAAGAAAAGCACCTGCACCCGTAATGGAAGAAGAAGAGGAAGAACCCCGTGCACCGCTGCGGAAGCCGGAACCGGTCCGGCAGGAGATCCACCCTGCGAGGCGGCCTGTAAAAGGGCATGAGAAGCAGCCCCCTGTAAAACGGCTGCTCACCGTCGACCATGTCAGACCTGCAGAGGAAGAGCCGGAAGAGGAGAGACCGGTCAGACGGCAGGTAAAATATCCCGCCACGGAGGAAGCCGGCAGGAAAGCCCCCGTGCAGCTGACGGGTTACCGGGAGATAACACCCGGCCGTGAACCGGCAAAGCCGGTGCGGAAGGTCGAAGTACATTCGGCGGTCAAAGGGGCGTTGCAGGGGACAGTTACAACGGCAAGGCAGACTGCTGACAGGGCAAAGGCCCAGCCGGTCCCGTCAGGAAAACCCGTCTTCATCGAGCCCGAGGATGAGGAGGCAGCGCCTGTTGAGGAAGAGCCGGTCACGGCCAGGGAGCCTGGCGGTGAGGAGGCTGCAGCCCCGCTCTTCTGCCAGAACTGCGGCAAGAAACTACCGGGATCCGCCAACTTCTGTCCCGGATGCGGCACCAAAATATCGGCGAGCCATGAAAAAAAACACATGGTAAAACCCCATGTAAAGAGCATTAATAAGCATGAGGAGCCGGCCCCGGCGCAGGAGAAGCCGGAGCACCGGCCGGCAAAGAAGGCGCCGAAGGGAAGCGAACTGACGATCCTCCACAAATTCCTGCGCCGCTGAATCCTCCCACCCCGTTTCTCCCGTCTTAAAAACAATCTCTTTACCGGTCTTTTGTAAGACAACCGTTATATGACATCCAGTCCCTTGTATTAGTACGACTGAGTAACCGTTAGAGGAACGCAATGAAACGCAATATCAGGGTCGAAGCCCTCGACCAGATCCCACTCGAAAAACAGCAGATTGAACTTGTTGAACGCAAATGCCTCGGCCACCCCGACAGTATCGCAGATGGTATCGCAGAAGCAATAAGCCGGGCGCTCTGCCGGGAATACCTCGAGGACTTTGGCGCAGTACTCCACCACAACACGGACCAGGGCGAGATTGTCGCCGGCGAGTCCATGCCGAAATTCGGCGGTGGAAAAGTGCTGCGCCCAATCTTCGTCCTGATCGATGGCAGGGCAACGAAGATGTTCAACGGTGTCCCGATCGCGACCGATGCGATAGCTGTCGAAGCAACACGCGAATATTTCCGCAAGCACTTCAGGACGCTCAACCTCGACCGTGATATCATCATGGACTGCAGGCTCGGTACAGGCTCGACGGACCTCCGCGACGTCTTCAAGCCTCAAAACGGGAGGATCCCCCGGGCGAACGATACATCATTCGGTGTCGGTCACGCTCCGTTTTCAGATGTCGAGAATATCATCATGGGCGTGTCCGACTATATCGATGACAAGCTGAGACCAAAATTTCCGGCGATCGGGCAGGACATCAAGATCATGGGCCTGCGTGACGGCAATACAATCATCCTCACTGTCGCCTGCGCTGTCGTAGATAAGTACTGTGCCGACATCCACCAGTATACCGAGTATATGGAGCTCCTAAGGAAGGAGATAGCAAAAGTCGCACAAAAGAAGACAAAGCGCAAGGTTGTTGTCCATCTAAACACAGCAGATGATATCAAAAACGAGAGCGTGTACCTGACGGTTACCGGGACTTCTGCCGAGATGGGCGATGACGGGTCCGTAGGCAGGGGGAACCGGTGCAACGGCCTTATCACCCCCAACCGCCCGATGAGCATGGAGGCAACCAGCGGAAAGAACCCGATCAACCACATCGGGAAGATCTACAACCTGCTCTCCACGCAGATCGCAAACGACTGTGTTGCGAAGGTAGAGGGTATCGACGAGATGTATATCCGCCTCCTCTCCCAGATCGGCCAGCCCATTGACCGCCCGCTGGTCGCAAGCGTGCAGGTGCTCCCCTGCCCCGGTTACAAACTGTCCAAGATGAAAGGCGATATCGAAGTAATCGTTGACGACCATCTCGCAAACGTGACCAGCATCACCGAGAAGGTAATCCGTGGTCAGCTTAAGACCTTCTGAGAAGAAAAAGAGAGGCGCAAAAAAACCGGCACCGGGTGGCAGACCCCGTCCTTCGTCCATGATCCGGCTTGCGGTTCCCAACAAGGGCAGGATCGCAGCGCCGGTCATGGACCTGCTTGAAAAGAGCGGTCTCCATGTCCCGGAGAGCGGAGGTGATCGCCGGCTTATAACGAAAACACTCGACCCCCATGTCGAGATCCTCTTTGCAAGGCCCGTCGACATACCGGAGTACGTGGCAACGGGGGCGGCTGATCTCGGGATCACCGGTCACGATATGGTCGTCGAACGGGGATCGGATGTAGCAGAACTCCTCGACCTGAAGATCGGCAGGGCAACGCTGGTATTAGCCGTCCACGAGGATTCAGCAGTTGCATCCGTTTACGGGCTCTCCGGGTCGAAGGTTGCTACGGAATTTCCTGCTATCACGAAGCAATACTTTACCGCGAGAAACGTTGACGTCAGCATCGTGCGGGTCGGTGGCGCCTGCGAGGCGACCCCCCACCTTGGGATCGCGGACGCGATCGTTGACCTGTCAAGCTCGGGCACGACGCTAAAGACCCACCGGCTCCGGGTGGTCGAGGAGATCCTTCCATCGAGCACGTTCCTCATCGCAAACAGGGAATCGCTTACAGAAAAACAGGAGAAGATCGACGAGATCCTGCTGGCCCTCGAGAGCGTGGTCCGGGCGAAGGGGCAGTGTTACCTGATGATGAACGTTCCCCGGTCCTGCCTTGGTGCCGTAAAGAAGGTACTCCCCGGCCTCTCCGGGCCAACCGTCATGGACGTAGCCTCGAGCGAAGACCTCGTTGCTGTCCATGCAGTTGTCTCGGAAGAGCGTGTCTATGCGCTGATCAACGCCCTCAAGCGGGCAGGGGCAAAGGATATCCTCGTGATGGCGATCCAGCGGATGATCCGCTGACAATAGCATATGAGAATTTTTCCAGCTGTTGACATTCTGGACGGGCGGTGCGTGCAGCTCGTGCAGGGGAAGCGCGAGAGCGCGACGGCCTATGGTGAGCCGCTTGCCTGTGCAAAGCGCTGGATCCGCGAAGGGGCCGACGCCCTCCACGTGATCAACCTTGACGGGGCTTTCGGGGCTTCACAGAAGAACGCAGGGCTGATCAAGGACATCATTGCAAAGACCGGCATCGAGATCCAGCTGGGCGGCGGGATCCGTTCGGTTAAGGATGCGTCGGGCTGGCTGGAAACCGGTGTCTCCCGGGTCATCCTCGGGACGGCAGCGACAACAAACCCCGAGATCATACGTACCCTTGCTGACGAATTCGGGGAAAAGCGGGTGATGGCCGGCATTGATGCAAAGGGCGGGCAGATCGCGGTTGACGGCTGGCAGAGGACTGCCGGTGATGTGATTTCATGGGTGAAGCGGTTCGAAATGCTTGGCGCGGGATCGTTCCTCTACACCAACGTGGATGTGGAAGGGTTGCAGCAGGGCGTAGCGTTCGGACCGGTCAGGAAGGTTATTGATGCTGCGAGACGACCGGTGGTTGTTGCCGGTGGCGTGAGCAGTGTCGCTGACGTAACGGGGCTTAAGGAGGCAGGAGCATGCGGTGCGGTGCTCGGCTCCGCCCTCTATGCCGGAAAGATAACGCTGAAGGAGGCGCAGGAAGCTTGCAGATGAGGAAGGTTCAGCTGGAACGGAAGACAAAAGAGACGGACATCAGGCTTACGCTGAACATCGATGGTTCGGGAAAAGTGACCGTAAGGACCGGCATCCCGTTCTTTGACCACATGCTGCACGCGATGGCTAAGCACGGCGGTTTCGACATGAAGTGCACCGTTACGGGCGATCTCAGCGTTGACTGCCACCACACGGTCGAAGATACCGGCATCGTTCTCGGTGACGCGATCCGGCAGGTTATCGCTGAAGGCAGGGGAATCCGGCGGTTCGCCCATGCGATCATCCCGATGGATGAAGCACTCGCACAGGTCGCGCTCGACTGCGGGGGACGTGGCTACCTTGTGTACGACGGTACGTTCAACGGCGCATCGGTTGGCGGTATCCAGAGCGATGTCTTCGAACATTTCTTTTATTCCCTCTGCACGAACGCAGGCATCACCGCCCACATCATGTTTACGGGGCGAAACGACCACCACCAGTGCGAGGCGGCCTTCAAGGCGTTCGGCATCGCTCTCGCCGGTGCCCTCTCCCCCTCTGGCAGGAAGGGCGTACCCAGCACGAAGGGACGGCTGTAACCGGTCTTCCTCCTTCTTGTTATTATCCGCGTGAGTAAACGGAAGATCCGGTAGCCGGAAAAATACGCTGAGTATCGTTAAGGGGGAGAAAAAAGAGTTGATTTAAGACTTTGCTGCCAGGTCAACGTCTTCTTTCTTGATCGTCTTTCTGCCCGCGTGCTCGGCAAGCTTGTTGGATTCCTTGGTGAGCTGGGCTATGTACTTCTCTGCCTTGATTACAAGTGCTTCAGCTGCATCGCTGCCGACACGCTCCGCACCATTTTTCTTGGCAATGCGAACAACTGCCGCAATGGGTAAATCTGCCATGTATAATACCTCAAAAAAGAAGTATATCGGTAGATATAAATACTTTCTGGGAAAGAACCGCAAATTACCCTCCAAAAGATTATCGGAAGGCACTTCATCGGATTATTTGAAAACGCGCGGCAAAATTTCGCAGAATATTTTTTATTTTGTTTTACGTGAACAATTAAAAAAAATACCGGTTTTATTGGGATTTTAATCAATCCAAGAGCGCAGCAGCGAGCTTGAGCGCATTGGTGTAATCCGGTGAGGCGCGCGAGGTATCCACAAAGATTCTGCTGATATTCAGCACCGGCGCCCCGTGCCCGTGCCCGGCTCCAAGTAACGTGAGTGTACGGAAGATCAGGTTTCCGGAAATGCCGTCCGGCGCTATCACGAGCCCGCAGGTCTCAACCGCATCTTCGATTAAGATCTCGCAGTGCTCCGAGCCCGTAAGCTTTGCGATGAGCTCTGCCTCCGCCATGCTGGCATCAACCTGCCGGTGCCGGCCCACGTCCCCGAGTCTTCCGCCGGAGAGGACACCGGTCTTCTCTGAAAGGCCAACTTTTTTAGCGATATCCTTCCCACGGCGGATCAGTTCCAGCTTCTCAGCAACAGTCCAGCCCTCGTCAACCCCGACCGGAGCCAGGAAGAATTTCTTCCCGCCAGCGGTCTCCAAAAGCGCAATCCGTTCGAGGTGATCGACCCCCGCAGATCTCTTGAGCGCACGCAGCGTATCGTTTGCGGGGAGCGTGCCCCTGACGGCTGCATCGATTCGCCCGGCCATCAGATCGGCGACCAGCACTTCGTGCGGATCCGGATGAGCGGTAATCCTGACGCCGGCACGGACGGAATGTATCCCCGGTATATCCGGCCTGCAATAGCAGATAACCTCTGCGCTTCCGGCAATGGCTTCTGCACTCCTGATGACCTTCTGAGCATCCCCGCCTATCCCGATCCCGATCGTCCTTACCGGAGCCGGCATGGGATCTCATCCTTCAGGATGTGCATGATGCCGTTGTTGATAAAATCGAAGACCTCGGTATTGTCTCCCTTGTAGCGCACAGTGAGGTGCTGCGTCGTATCGACCGTACCAATCTTACGGGCCTCCATACCGACCGATGCGAACCGACGGATAAGTTCCGGAACGTCAGCGTCCTTTGCCGTCAGTATGAAACCCATGCCGGGATACATCCGCACCCACAGGTCGAAGGTTATGTTATGCACTGCCAGATCTGGGTGAGGGATGAGCGAGAGGTCGATGGTTCCACCTTTTCCGCTCACTTCAAGGAGCATGCCCAGTGTCCCGATGAGGCCGGGATTGCTGATGTCTTTACCGGCTGTCACGAGATGGTCGTGTGCGATCTGTTCCATGTTCCGGATCTGGGCACGGACGGCTTCCGCGGATTTCATCGTCACGGAGTCCCAGTTCAGGATGCAGGAGGGATGAACCCTTCCGTTAAGATCGATTGCGGCGACAATGGCATCGCCTTCGCATGCCGTGTGGCTGTAAATGATTGAGTCCAGTTTTGCGCTACCGAGGATCGAGACATCAATCACGGAGTAGGGGGCATCGGGGTGGAGGTGGCCGCCGACAATCGGGACCCCGAACTGTGCCGAGGCGTCATGCATCCCTTTCACGACCTGGTCCTGGATTCGGCTGTTCTCCGTTGCCGAGAAGATATCCACCATGGCGATCGGGTGACCGCCCATTGCAGCAATGTCGTGGATATTTACGAGCACCGAACAGTATCCCGCCCAGTACGGGTCGGCTTCCATCAGCTTGCTCCAGATCCCGTCAGCAGCGAGGAGGAGGGCCTCCCCGTTATGCTCAATCACGGCGGCATCCTCGCCAAACGCCGCAAGGACGTGCGGGGCTTCTATCCTGAGGGCATTGACCATCCTGCCGATAGCGTTCTTCCTTTTTACGCCCTCGTATTCCCTCACGACCTTTGCGATCGCTTCCGTTGAACAGCTCTTCTCCGTAGAAAATCACCGGTGTTTTCAGTCTTGTATACCGGATTGCGTATAGGGTATTTTTCCTCATCAGAGATAATTTATTTGATGTACCGCCAACGTGTTGGTATGGACTGGGGCGAGAAGTACCGCCCCATGCACCTGCAGGATATCGTTGGCAACACTACCGTGATCCGGCAGATGGCAGCATGGGCAAAGGACTGGACTCGGCAGAGCCGGCCGCTGCTTCTCTACGGAAAGCCCGGGATAGGCAAGACCTCGAGCGCATATGCGCTCGCCCGGGATATGGGCTGGGAGGCAATCGAGCTTAACGCAAGCGACCAGCGGACTGCTGCCGTAATCGAGCGTGTTGCCGGTGCGGGGAGCACGACCGCGAGCCTGACTGGAGCGTCCCGCAAACTGATTATTCTTGATGAAGCCGATAATTTGCAGGGCACTGCTGACCGTGGGGGCGCAAGGGCGATTCTCGAATGCATCAAAGAGAGCAGGCAGCCGATGATCCTGATCGCAAACGACCTGTACGGAATCCCGCCTGAGATCCGGGCACGGTGCGATCCGCTTCAGTTCAGGGCAATTACGGCACACTCGATAGTCCCCCGCCTGAAATCCATCTGCGCAAGCGAGCAGATTGCATGCGAGGATACCGCGATACGCCAGATTGCGGACAGCGCCGAGGGCGACATGCGGTCGGCAGTCAATATGCTTTTTGCCTCATCTGTTGGCAGGGAACATCTCGGCGATTCGCAGGTGCAGACTGCGAGGAAAGACGAACGCATCTCCATCTTTACCCTGATCTCTGCGCTTGCCGTGCGGAAGGGCGATGAGGATCTTCTCCGCCTCTCACGGGAGCTTGATGATACTCCAGAGACCATCGAACAATGGATAGAGGGCAATCTCACCCTCATCGTGCCGCCCGAAAATATAAGAGGGGCTTACCGCCACCTCTCCCGGGCTGACGAATATCTCGGGTATACCTACCGCCGGCAGTACCATACTCTCTGGCGTTATGCGACTGCACTCATGCTGCTCGGTGTCGCTGATGAGAGCGGCGGCAGGGGAATCCATGCAAGGATTATGCCGCCTGCCCGGTGGCAGAAGATGGCAGGGGCAAAGAGGCAGAAGGCGATCCGGAGTTCTGTCCTCGCCCGAGTTGCAGGCATGATGCACATCCCTTCAGCGACGCTGCACAGGGAATACTTGTCCACCATTACCCTCCTTGTCGAAAGCGATCCTGCAGGTTTTGCAGGAGAACTGATGCTGGACGCCGACCAGCTTAACTTTTTCCTGTCAGACCGTTCAAAATCCCAGTCAGTTATCCAGAGGGTGACAAAAGCTGCAAAAGAGAGGGAGAAAGAGAAAGAGGCTTTTGAGAAGAAGGAAAAGGCTGAAAAAGCACGGGTCCGAAGAGCAGCCGAGTCCCCGCAAAAGAAGGACAATCTCCCGGATATAAATGAAATTGCATTAACGAAAGAGGCACCTGATACCGATCCTTCCGAAAAAAAGCCTCCGGCAAAGAGCCAGTCGACCCTCTTTGACGGGTTCTAGGCACGGTGGTACCGGTGGAGCAGCACGCCGCAGTCGATGATCTCCCCGCCGTCACCAAAGGATTCAAAACCGAGGTGATATACGATCAGGTCGCAGGAAAGCCGTTCTGCGAGCGCAATCATCGGCGGGATCGTCTCTTCGGCCGGGCGGATGGCATACAGGACATCCGCCCCTTCGTAGCGGGATAGGACCGGATTAAAAATGTCATCCTGGTAAAATTCGACTCCTTCAGGCGGGAGAATATTTTTTATGTCCGTGCACCGCATCCGTCTGCCTGCATTACGGATAATGCATGCAGATTCCATGTTCCCCCCAACCCCAATCTCGACTGGTTCTGCATAGTGGCGAGCAATGTAGTCCCCTATACAACGCTCAATATGTTTATACCCGGCCATCCAAAAGATCATGGAAATGCACATCCATATTTTTTGGGATGCTCTCGCCCCAGAAGGACTCCAGATGCCGGTCTCCCGGAATATCGCCGCGATGACGGGGGTTAAGGCTACCGTTTCCGAGAACAATGTCCGCCTGACGGGTTATACGGGATCCAAACGGCAGGTGGATGCGGCAGCGCTGCTTGACAGCATCAGTTCTTATAAAAGGCGCCACGAGATCACCGATCCTGTCCTCCTTGTCATCGGGCAGGACCTGTTCACCCCCAGACACAGTTTCGTCTTCGGGCTTGCCCGCGCCCCTGCAGGAGCAGCTGTAGTTTCGGCCGCCCGGCTTGGCAACGAATACTATGGCAGGCCGGCATGTGACGACGATCTCATCGACCGGCTCTCAAAAGAAGGAGCCCATGAAACCGGACACCTTTTCGGGCTCGATCATTGTACAGACCCTGAATGCATCATGTATAAACCTGATACGCTTGCCGAACTGGATGGGAAGAAGAAGATGTTCTGCAGCGCATGCCGGGAAAAACTCTTCGGATGATCTCATCGGCTCCCGACAGGGCCTTGGTACTGTTCGCACAAATCCCGGCCATCCAATATCCGCTTTTATTCAGGCGATCTCAAATCGGCATCGTTTTATAATTTTAAAATATACCAAAAAAATATTCAAATCTGCCTATGAATCCGGTTAATCCCGGCTCGACCAGATCTGAACAAGGGCGTGATCGGTTTGGAAGTCAGTGCACCAACAACCATCCTTACTGAGGTGTATGTCGATCCCACTCTCTGCAGGTTCTGTGGTTGTTGTATTGAATTGTGTTCGATGGGGGTATTCGCAAAGAACGGGGAAACGGCATACCCAGAAAGGAGCCACCTCTGCTGCTCCTGCTTCAAATGCAACGAGTTCTGCCCTCACCACGCGATAACCATGCGATGGGTTGTCCGGGCCTGATCATTTCTGATAAAAAACAGTTTCTTCTTCATCAGTACTGCCGTTTCTGCCGCCATGTGTACACGATGAATGCTGTTACGAGCAGGATGACCGGAATGGCAACAAGGAGATTTCCGGTCAGCAGTGTCCCGATCCATCCGAACATGCCCGTGATCGTGGTAACTGCTGTCTTCTGCTCCGGTGACGGCTCACCACCTGTCGGTACCGGCGTTGCTTTCGTTTGCTGGGCCTTGATCGCGAGCATGCCGAACAGCGATGTCCCTTTGGGCGAATATCCCTCGAATACCATCGCGCCGGCCTGGTCTGTCCCGAGATACCGGGTCTCAATCAGCTCGCTCTCCGTTTCATTGGATGGTATCCGTCCAATCCGTATCGCCTCCCGACCCCCGTACCGTTCGACCCATGAGGAGGGAATCGTCATCGTTATATTCGCCGATCCGGTCTGCAGGGAACCGGCTTTAATCACACCGAGTGTGAATGCGACCTCCCGTATATCAAGGTCCCGTCTGGCAGCTGCCGAACGGAACGCTGTTTGAGCGTCGGCCGTAACATTTTGCCGGATGCTCTCATTGATGAACGCCCGGGTCGTCAGGGCGAACAGGTCGGCACGCACCGACCCGGTCACGTTGCCTTCCGTAATATTGCCGGTAAGAGGATCGGTCCGGAACTCCGCACGGTCCACTTTGCCAATAATCTTCTGGTCATTTACGGTAAAGTTACTCCCGTAGAACGTGATCAGCACGCCAGGAGAACCGTGCTGGTAGACCTCTACCCGGTTGAAGTACTGCGACACTACAGCGCCAATATCGGAAGCAGCGGCGAGATCCACGGAAAGGGTGTTCTGGTTATCGGCATTAAAACTGAGACCCTTAAAACCAATCGGATACGATTCACTCACCTCACCCGGATCTTCTGCGGCTGATCTTTCCTGCGAGGAGGCGGGTTCCTCTTGGGGGGGAGCGAGCTGTTGCCTCTGTTGCTCAGGTTCTTGGACAGGAGCAGGAGCTGGATTCTCGGGAGCAGCCCCATCGCTGGAAGAGGAGTCGCTACCGGATGTGCCGGGATCCGGAGCCGGCGGGGCCGGCGGGGCAGGGGCTGTGACAGTGATATAGCCGGTCTTTCTCTCGCTGTCATATCCGTCCGCATTGTATGACTGCAGCGAGACCTTATATGTACCGATTGTATTGTAGATATGCGTTGGATTCCTAAGTTCCGATCCAAAAGTCTCCAGCTGCCAGACATCATTATAGGCCGTTGCCCCGTCATATCCCCCTGTCATGACAATGTTTCCGTTCCTTGTTACGACACCCGAATGATACGCCCTCGCCGACAGCCACCCGGCGTCCGCCCTTTCCTGCGTCCAGGTGACGCCCCTGTCAGTGGATCTCCAGACATCGGTTTTCAAAGCGCCATCATCACCGCCAAAGAGCACGATGCTGTCATCGGGCATTACCACGGCTGCAAAAACACTTCGTGCCGACCATCCCGCAGCTGCAGTCTGTCGTGTCCAGCCGGCACCCCTGTCTGATGAAATCCAGACATCATTGAGTCGTATTCCATTGTTAGATCCGCCCATGATCACGATGCTGTCGTCATGCAACGCCACGGCCGCGTGGTATGCCCGTGGATCCCAGCCCGGTGCTGCCGTCTGCTGTGTCCATGTCGCGCCATTCGTCGTTGAGATCCAGACGTCGTTCAGTGAACCCCCGTCGCTTCCTCCCATAAGAACGAGACTCCCGTCGGAAAGGGCAACGCCCGCATGGCCCGCTCTTCCCGGCCATCCGGCAGCGCTTGTCTGTTCCGTCCAGGTAGAGCCTTTGTTGCTGGATATCCAGACATCATGCATCAGGGTTCCGCCGGCATCCCCCCCCATGAGTATGATGCTCCCGTCTGGCATCACCGCACCGGCATGGCGGTGTCTTGGCGGCCACCCTGCGCTTTTATTCACCCGGGTCCATACTGCACCGTTATTGACAGATCTCCAGACGTCATTGAAATCGTTCCCCCAAACGTCCCAGCCGCCCATGAGGATAATGCTTCCATCCGGCAGCAGGCTGGTTATATGATCGCGTCTCTCCTTCCACCCCGCGCTCTCTGTCATCACAACCCAGTTCATGCCGCTGTTCGTGGATCTCCAGACATCGTTATTCATGCCGCCGCCGATCAGCAGGATACTGTCGTCTGAGAGAATGACGCCCGTATGGCCTTCCCTCCCCTCCCATTCCGCGGATGCGGTTCTCCGCACCCAGGACTGACCCTTGTCAGAAGACATCCAGACATCGTTGTATCGTGTCCCGGCACCGTCATCACCGCCGAAAAGAATGATCTGGTCAGCGGAATTCACAACGCTGGTGTGATGATATCTTGGGTTCCATGGGGCTGCCCCGATCTGCGTCGTCCAGGTAGCCCCGTTATCCGTCGATATCCAGACATCATTTGTAGGACCCAGCGAATCAAATCCGCCCATCAGGACAATGCTTCCGTCGGAGAGCACAACGCTGCTCTGACCCCCCCTCTCACCCCAGTCTGCTCCCAAAACAGGATCGGTCATCTCCGTCCACGTAGCGCCGCCATCGATAGATCTCCAGACGTCATGGGTAGGGCCTGTCGCATCAAACCCGCCCATCAGGAGGATGCTGTCATCGGGGAGGACAACGGTGCTGTGATCGGTCCTCGGTGTCCAGTCGCCGCCGAATCCATTCTGGCCCCAGAACTCACCATTATTCGTGGACTGCCAGACCTCATCAAGCAGAATACCCTCATGGCTCCCGCCCATCAGCACGATTGTCCCGTCGGAGAGCACAACGCTCGAATGGCCTACCCTCTCATCCCACCCGGCAGCCGGAGTCTGCCGTTCCCATGAGACGCCCCTGTCGGTGGATCTCCAGACATCATTTTTTGCCGCGGGATCATCCCCTCCCATGATGACAATGCTGTCATCGGGGAGTGCCACGCTGGTGAGGTATTCTCTCCCTGACCACCCGACACTGTCCGCTGTCCGGGCCCAGAAACCCGAGTAATCCTCGTCGCCAAAGAACCATGCCCATCCGGCAGGTAGATTCGTTGACGTGTCGGTGAAGGCAACAGTGAGCGGGGGACTGCCGGTTGTGGGCGTGCCGGTAAAATCGGCAACGGGAGGTAGAGCCGAAGCTACTGAGATGAAAAGAGGAGCGGCGATTAAGACGGAAAGGCAAAATACCGGAATCCAGCCTGATGCTTTCTTTGACCTTTCCATCGCTTTGCACGTCCCAGGACTGCATGCAGAACTGAAATGGTTACAAACGCGGGATTGCTGGGACCTTCATGGAACAGTACTTTGTCGGAGCGGATGAGTAATCACAGAGATGGTCGCGTATTAACCAATTCCTGTGCGGGTTGTGTGTCTGGCGTTTTGCCTGCACAATGCTATTGGTTTTATTCAATTTTTTGGATTATAGTTTTTTAATGACACCCACCTATTTATTCTTTTTTATTTGGATTGATACAATTGAATGATTCCATTACGTTCCATATCTCATCGGGTAATCGGGAAACAGGGAAGGTCCTGGACACCGCATCGTACTGCAACAATTAATATGGCACGCAGGACGGCTGGACGGGATTGTTGAAAGAATGATATCACCACTCTGTGCTTTTCACGCCGGCTCCATTTTTTCATGAAGCGTGGTGATGCCGGAACCTGGTCTATGCCGGCATCTCCGGCATCTTCCTGGCAAGGTACCAGGCATGGATACCGATCAGAAGGTAGACCGGGAACAGGATGCTGTACGTGTTCAACTCTCCCCAGAACTTGAAGATCCAGATCGTGACCGTGACATCGATCTGGAAGACCATGATCCCCCACCACCGCCCCAGGTAGCCGTACCCGAGACCCGGCAGCATGAAATTAAGGAAGCCTGCAACGAGCGGATTCTTCCGGTTCCGCGGCCGGATCGCGAGCCACCGCGGGAGACGTACCGGGGGGATCCCGATCTTCTGGGAGGTGAGTACGGCCTTCCACCGGACATCGCTGTCAGCGTCAGAGAGGGCTTTTAAAACGATCGGTTCGGCATCCCTGCACCGCAACTCCCCCAGCGTGTCAAGGACTTTTAACCGTACACCGGCATCCCGGTCCTTCATGGCGTTGGCAAGGGCCGGAATCGACGGCGCCCCAATCTCCTTTAACACCCTCCACTCCTCAAACCCGAGGAAATAGAAGGCGCGTTCGGTCTGGTCACGGGGTTTCCAGCCGATGCGCGAGAGAGCAAATGCCGCGCCATATCTCACGTATTTGTCTGGGTCCTTCAGCGCCTGCGACAACGGTTCAGTCGCCCGGGAATCTTCGATCTCTCCCAGCGCGATTGCGGCAACCCACCGGACCTCGTTACTCTCATCGGTCAGGCAGGCGATCAGCGGTTCAACGGCCCGGGTTTCCCGGATCTTCCCGAGCGCTTCGATAATCCCCAGCTTCCCGATACGGTCACTGGTTTTCAGGGCAGTAAGAAGCGCCCCGGCCGCATCAGGCCCGAAGGTGCAGAGTGCTGACGCAGCCTCTTTCTGGATCGTCACGTCAGGGAACCGGAGCGCCCCGATCAGGCCCTGGAGATCTTTTCTCTGCCGGAGTTCCCCGATATCCGGTTTTTTCCTGGGAAAGAGTGACGCAAAATCCATGATATGCCTCTTTAGAGATCGGGAACCTTTCCTGCCATCCGGTAGGTCTGGTAGGCAAAGAGTGCCGTAACCGGATACGAATAAAGATTGGGATAAACGCTGAACAGCGGAAGATCCAGATTTATCTCAATACTCAGGATAACCATCATGGTCATATACGACATGAAGATCAGAAAACCCCACCATTTCCCGAGGTAATTATACCCCAGTCCCAAGAAGAACAGGTTCAACACGGCTGCTGCATAAGGATTCGGCCGCATCCTCGGCCTGCAGCTCACGTACAGAGGAAGGTCGATAATGGGGATCCCGCATTTCGTTGAAGCGAGAACCGCTTTCCAGCGAATACCTGCGTCAGGATCACTTAGTGCTCTGTTGCATGCCTGCTGAACAGGCCCGCCCCTCATCTCACCGAGGATCTCAACAGCACGGTTTCGTACCTGTCGATCTTTGTCGGAAAGAGCACGGATCAGGAGCGGGACAGCTGGCGGGCCAATCCCTTTAAGCGCTTTCCAGTTTTGAAAGGCAAAAGAGAGATCAGCTGCCTGCTCCGTATTCTCAGGTACCCAATCCAGCTGATGCAGTGAGCCGGCTGCGCCGAACCGGATGAACTTGTCCGGGCTTTTCAGGCTTTCTACCAGTGGCCCGATTGCCCTTGGATCACCGATCTGGCCGAGTGCAATGGCGGCTGCCCATTGCACTTCTGCATTGGGATCATGTGCAAGAGCATCAATAAGGGCCGGAACGCAGGTCGGATCGCGGATCTCGGCAAGTGCCTCAAGAGCGCCGAGCCTGACCGCGACATGATGATTATCGAGACACTTTACCAGAGTCCCAGTCGCTGCAGGGCCGGCTGCCCCGAGCGCTTCTGCAGCTCTCCACTGCACATCGGGGTGCCGGTTTTCGAGCAGGCCCGCAAGGCTCCTGAGATCCCCTTTCAATCGCAGAGCATCGATCGTGTGTTGCGGCACATGGCGCCATGACAGAAGGTGGGACAACAGGTATAATGGAAACTGCATTGATGGTGTATGGATGCGGGTTTTACATCAATGCTTTGTTTTAAAAAACATGCAACGCCCCGATAGGGGAAAATTATTAAAAGGGATACATGCTGTAACCGGTAATTGTCCCTGAATGTATCGCTGTTTTGCTATTACCGCTCCATCATCATCCGCCGCCCATGACTGTCCCGGCCATCCTGAGTGCGAGGAACGGCTGCTTGCTGCCTGTTCCGGCATCCCGGCAGAAGTGCCGGTGAAGACGGCAGGGCCCGCATCCGGCGATGACCTCGCGCTGGTTCACGACCGGGCTTATATCAGTCACGTTTACGAACGGTGCCGGACGACGCAGACGGTAAGTTTCCTCGATCCTGACACTTACATTACACCGGCATCGTACGGGATTGCAGCCAATGCCGCCGGCTGTGCGATTGAAGCCGTGGAAAGATCGCTTGAAGGAGAGCATTCTTTTGCGCTCGCCCGCCCCCCCGGCCATCATGCAGAGCACAACCGGTCCCTCGGGTTCTGCATCTTCAATAATGTCGCTGTCGCTGCAGCAGTATCTATAAACACGGCTGGCCGTATCGCAATCGTAGACTGGGATTACCACCATGGCAACGGTACCCAGCACGCCTTCTATGACTCAGGGCGCGTCCTGTACTGCTCGGTGCACCACGGGTATGCATTCCCCTTCACTGGCTCTGCCGGGGAGACAGGTGCCGGCCCGGGGGAAGGGTTCACCATAAATGCACCCCTGTCGGCCGGATCTACGCTTGCCGACTACCGGCTTGTCTTTTCTGAAATTATTGCCCCTGCCATACGACGCTTCGATCCCGGTGCCGTGATCGTTTCTGCGGGGCAGGACATACTGTATGATGACATGCTCGGGGTGATGGCAGTAAGACCGGCTGACTTCGAGGTGTTGACGGCAATCCTGCTGCAGGCCGCAGAAGTCCCTCTTGCCCTTATCCTTGAAGGGGGATATGGCCCATCGCATGGTGCAGCGATCAGGCATATCTTCAGGGCGCTGCAGTCCGGGACCATGCCGGACACCGACATCCCGCCCGCTCTGCCGGAGACCGCCGGGCTGGTTGACAGCCTTAAGAAGCTTCACCGGATCTGAAGATTTCCTTAGGATTCAGCATTGCTGGTATTTTCATGGAGTATCTGCTTCCGGCTGATACTTTCAAAGGCTTCCCTTATTGTGTCCCGTGCATCGTCCCGTTCAATCCGGTACAGCCGCCCGAAGTGGGGAACGCCCCGAACGTCACCGATCCTGCCGGGCGCCCATGCGGCCTTCAGCCTTACGCGGGCATCATCGTCCCAGAGGGTGTCAATCAGGGCGTCCACGGCACCGGGACTTCCAAGCCTTCCTAAGGGATTCTGCCGCTTTCCAGCGGACATTCTCTTCGTCATTCAGGAGCTGTGGCCGATCAGAAAACCGATCCGTTCCGGTGTACACAGAGTTCCCTTTTTGGATCTGTCCTGGTTCTCATGTCCGGTATTTCCTTCCATCGTTCATCCCGGCTGGAAAACGCGTTCTGGACGACGTTGAAAAAGAGTAAGCAATTATTCTTTCTCCTTGATGTAGACTACGCCATCCGGTTCCCTGTAATCCGTCTTGATCACGATAGTATTCGAGATCCGGTTGAAGAGGCGGAGTTTGGTGCCCGGCATGGCAAGCCACCCGATCAGGCAGTCGAGCACGAGTACCGGCAGGAATGCCTTGCCGAGACTCTCTATCGCGGCCGTCTCGTACTTCAGCCTGCTTCCGTCGCGGTTTACGACTTTTAAGTTCATCACCATCTTTCCGATCGACTGCCCTTTATAGCCTTCGGCAAGCGTCCAGTACACGTAGAAGAAGAATGTCTGGAATCCCAGTTCAAAGGGATCGAGTTTATTGAGTTCCCAGAGGTGACTTATCGGCCAGGCCCAGTTGAGCGCCCCGATTACGATATTCAAAAAGAGGAGGATGAGGATAAAATCGATGAGCCATGCCCAGAACCGGGCGCTCCACTTTGCAAGGTAGAGGGTGTTGGCAGGCACCGGTTCAGGCAGCCCGGAGCCGTTTCCGTTATATGTGCGTTCCATAATCCGATCACATGTTCGCACGTTTCTGGAATGAATCTTGCCTTTTGGGAGTATCGCGGCAGGTACGGCTTACACGATCTCCTGTTTCAGAGTACTGGTGCGCAGGTGTATTTCCTGAAAATAATATCATAAGTTTTATGATTTCCCCGGACAACGAAATGTCTCAGTGATAAGGGGATGAAAGCACTTCAGAAACAGATTTTCAGTATCCTTGTCGTCGGTGATGGATATGCGTAAAGGAAAAAAGCCAGATTTTCGGGATCGTTATCTTATTTCTGTCGTTGTTTTTATCTGTCTCATCCAGCTCATCGGTGCTGTCGGGGCGACCATGACCGGCACAGCCCATGCAGAACTGAGACCTGCTTCGCCACCCCCGCCCCTTCTTCCCGGTCAGTCAGCAGCGACATACCCTGTCGGGTTCTATGGGTTATCATTCAATGCCGATAACCGGAACATGCTGGAACTCGATCTCGGGGCAGCACAGACCGTTAACGCGGAAGTTACCAGTTTCCCGGATCGAATTGAGGTATACCAGCACAGCTCCCCTGCAGTCCTGATAACATTCTGGGGCAACGCGTTTGAATATTCTGACGGGAAAATTGTCGGAAAAGTAACCCGCTCGGATTTTGTTACAAGCCCCCTGACCAGCAACATCACCGAAGGGGACGTGACTGGTTCAATCCGGGTCCAGCTGCTTGCCCTTGAGGGCCGTGCTGACTGCAGGACAATGTTCGATGCAAATGCTACCGCCGGTGAAGAATCACAATTCCGGGATATGGCGACCTCGCAGAACCTGGCCTATACCAGTACGGCTTTTACATTCAATATCACAAAGGTTAACCTTGCACAAACCGGTACTGCAAACCTTACGTTTACCGTGCCGGCCCAATGGGTATCCGCTCACGGCGGATCGGAAAATGTATACATAGCGAGAATCAGCGAAAAGGATCACAGTACGCAGATCCTCAATACAAGTTACCTTGGATTGGATCCCTCAGGGGCCATGAAATTTTCAGCGTATTCCCCGGACGGGACATCTCTCTTTGGGATGATTACTGCAAAACTCCAGCTTGAAAAAGGTGTCGAACCTTCCAAGGGGCAGATTATGACCGATATCGGAATCCTTGCTTACGTTGCCCAGACTGCCCTGGGCAACATCTACGTTCTGGGAGCCGGGATCGTCGCTGTTGGCGGGATTGTCTATTTTGGTTGGATGAGAGGGAAGGCAGATAGATAATTATTTTATTCTGTTACTGGAATAGGGGCAGCATCACATATCGCAACGAAGCTTTCCGGCCTTCCCGATATTTTCCAGATCGTGCTCGTCGATCAGGATCGTGACAATCTCCGGATCTACTCCAAGCGTGGAAACAAGCGTGTCAGTGAACTCCTTTACAATCCTGCGCTTCTGGTCTTTCGACCAGCCTCTCTTCATTTTGAGAATAACAACAGGCATAAAAACACCACTTTGCAGGATAAGGTAGGCGTTTGGGTTATTTGGAGGTATCACTTTCACGTTGCCCGCAGCGCAGGAACTATACGCTTCCGGTGCAATTCTTAGCCACGATTCATGGACTCCGTCATCATCCGCGGCGCGCGGCAGCATAACCTGAAGAATATCAACGTTACAATCCCCCGCGACAAGCTTGTCGTGATAACCGGTGTATCCGGCTCCGGCAAATCGACACTCGCGTTCGATACGCTCTATGCCGAGGGCCAGCGGCGGTATGTCGAGTCCCTCTCGGCATATGCACGCCAGTTCCTTGGCCTGATGCACAAGCCGGACGTGGACGCAATCGAGGGGCTCTCACCGGCGATCTCGATCGAGCAGAAGACAACCTCAAAGAACCCGCGTTCGACCGTCGGGACAACTACAGAGATCTATGATTATCTGAGGCTTCTCTATGCCCGGATCGGTATACCATACTGCCCCGAGCACAACATCCCTATTGCTTCCCAGACTCCCGACCGGATTGCCGACAGGATTGCCGCCGAACATCCCGGCATGGTCACGATCCTCTCACCCATCGTCCGGCAGAAGAAAGGCACATACCAGCAACTCCTCCGCGACCTGAACAAGGAGGGATACACCAGGGTCCGGGTGAACAAGAAGATCATCCGTACCGATGAGGAGATCAACCTCGAACGGTACAAAAAACAGGATATTGAGGTCGTCATCGACCGGGTGGAGACGGCCGACCGGTCCCGGCTCACCGAGGCCGTGGAGAGTGCACTTAAGAAGTCCGAGGGGCTCGTGCTCGTTGTGGATGCAGATGAACAAGAGGCGACGTATTCCTCCCTTATGGCCTGTCCGGTCTGCGGGCTCGCATTCGAGGAGCTCCAGCCACGGATGTTCTCGTTCAACAGCCCGTTCGGGGCATGTACGGAGTGCCACGGGCTTGGCGTGAAGATGGAGTTCGATGCCGATCTCATCATCCCGGACAAGACCCGGTGCATAGCGGATGGCGCGATCGCGCCGTACCGGAACCCGATGGACGGGTTCCGGGGCCAGTACCTTGCCACTGTTGCCCGACACTTCGGGTTTGATGCATTAACCCCGATCAAGGACCTATCAAGGGAGCAGTATGACGCGCTGATGTACGGGTCACCGGAACGGATGAAGTTCTCAATGAGCATGAAGAACGGGGATGCCCACTGGTCGCATACCGGCGAATGGGAGGGTCTCCTGCCCCAGACGGCGCGGCTCTATGCGCAGACGCAGTCCGAATGGCGCAAGCGGGAACTGGAACAGTTCATGCGGGTCTTCCCCTGCCCTGCCTGCGGGGGAAAAAGGCTGAAGGACAAAGTGCTCGCCGTCCGCGTTAACGGAAAATCGATCATCGATGTGACGGATCTCTCTGTATCAGCCTGCATCCGGTTCTTTGCAGAGCTCCCGCTGACGGCAAAGGAGGAGGGGATTGCACGGCAGGTGATCAAGGAGATCCGGGCCCGGCTGGATTTCCTGGAAAAGGTCGGCCTTGGCTACCTGACCCTCTCACGTTCATCCGGCACGCTCTCAGGTGGCGAGGCGCAGCGGATACGGCTCGCCACCCAGATTGGCTCCAACCTCATGGGCGTGCTGTACGTGCTGGACGAACCGTCGATCGGGCTTCACCAGCGGGACAACCGGAAGCTGATCGAAACGCTCCAGACGCTCCGGGACCTTGGGAACACCTTGATCGTTGTCGAGCATGACGAGGACATGATCCGGCACGCGGATCACGTGATCGACATGGGACCCGGCGCCGGCATGCATGGCGGCGAGGTTGTCGCGGCAGGGACGCCACGGCAGATCGAGAAATGCAAAAAGTCGCTCACCGGCCAGTACCTGTCAGGTACTAAGAAAATTGATGTCCCGGAAAGCAGGCGAAAACCCGGCCGGTTCCTTACACTGAAGGGGTGCAGGGAGAACAACCTCAAGAATATCGACGTGAAGTTTCCCATCGGCCTCTTAACCGTTGTCACCGGCGTCTCAGGTTCCGGCAAGTCCACGCTTGTATACGACACCCTGTACAAAGGGATGATGCAGGAACTCCACGAGTCCAGGGAACCTGCGGGCAAGCACGATGCCATCGAGTACGGGTCACTTATCGACAAGGTGATCGTAATCGACCAGAGCCCGATCGGGCGGACTCCCCGGTCCAACCCGGCGACATATACTAAATTGTTCGACGATATCCGGAAGATCTTTGCTGAGACGAAGGAGGCCAGGCTGCGCGGCTTCACGCCGGGCCGTTTCTCCTTCAACCTCCGCGGCGGGCGGTGCGAGGCGTGCCAGGGCGACGGCCTGATCCGGATCGAGATGAACTTCCTCCCCGATGTCTTTATAGAGTGCGAGGAATGCAAGGGGAAACGGTACAACCGCGAAACACTCGAGGTAAAATACAAGGGAAAATCCATTGCCGATGTACTGGACATGAGTGTCGAGGAGGCACTTGCCCTGTTTGCCAACATCCCCTCGATCCGTGGCAAACTTGAAATGCTCTCCCGCGTCGGCCTCGATTACATCAAGCTCGGCCAGAGCGCGACTACTCTATCAGGCGGGGAGGCCCAGCGGATCAAGCTGACCCGCGAACTTGCCAAGCGGGCGACCGGTAAGACCCTCTACCTCCTTGACGAACCCACGACCGGGCTCCACTTCGATGATGTGAAAAAGCTGATCAAGGTGCTTGACGATCTTGTCGCAAAGGGTAACACGGTCGTCGTGATCGAGCATAACCTCGATGTCATCAAATCGGCCGACCATATCATCGATATCGGCCCCGATGGCGGGGATGCCGGGGGGGAGATCGTGGCAACGGGGACACCGGAGGAAGTTACTGGTGTGAAACGAAGCTATACCGGCGAATTTTTAAGGGGGATTCTCGATCGGGTTTAATCCGGCTTGGTAACATCCATGTTTTTTGGAATTCTTACGGAAATCCTCCCCCTGATCCATACCTTCATCAGGCAGGAAATCATTTATATATACCAACGGAGTTGTTGCGATTAATCCAAAAGGAAATGCGAATGGATCCAGCGAACCAGCGGAATTCAACCCGGATGGTACGCCGGTAATCCGCGTCCGGCTGCCCAAAAAGAAGAACCGCGAACAGTTTGCCTGCGCCCAGCTGATGATGGGGGCAAACCACATCAAGGTCCGGTGCCACGATGGCGTGGAGCGGATGGGGCGGATAAAAGGCAAGATCAAGAAAAGGGCATGGATCCGCGAAGGAGACATTCTCATCATCGTCCCATGGAGTTTTCAGGATGAGAAATGTGACATTATACACAGGTATCTTCCCCCGCAGGTTGACTGGCTGCGGAAGAACAATTATCTCTGATATCTTCTCCAATACATTTCAGATGATTTTTGAAGCTGACGATTCTTTCATCGTGCCCCCTGCCCTATAGTGATCCAATGAACACCTCTTTCTCATTCGGACAGTTCAGGATTTCACCAAAGATATTACGGGGTATCAAAGACATGGGATTTGAAGAGCCCACGCCCATCCAGCTTGCCGCAATCCCGGCAATCCTTTCCGGTAGAGATATCACCGGCCAGGCCCAGACCGGTACAGGCAAAACCGCAGCGTTCGGTATACCGGCGCTCGAACGCCTTGACCCCCACCGGAAAAAGACGCAGGTTCTCGTTGTCTCACCGACCCGTGAGCTTGCCATCCAGACCGCCGAAGAGATCGCCCGGCTCGCCCGGCACTTAAGCGGCGTTACCGTGCTGCCCGTCTATGGCGGCCAGCCTATCGAACGCCAGCTCCGATCCCTTGCAGCCGGTGTTATGATCGTCGTAGGGACGCCGGGGCGTCTGCTCGATCACCTCCGGCGAAGGACTCTCGACCTGTCCGCAGTGCGGTTTGTTGTACTCGATGAAGCGGACCAGATGCTGGATATGGGCTTTCTGCCCGATATTGAGGCGATCCTGAAAAAGACGCCGAAAAACCGTCAGACGGTGCTCTTCTCGGCAACCCTGCCCGGGCCAATCCTTGCGATCTCAGAAAGGTTCCAGAATAACCCTGAATTCATCGCAGTATCGAGGAAAGAGCTGACCGTGCCTCTGGTCGAGCAGCTGTATATCGAGGTCCACTCCCGGGACAAGTTAGACGTACTCTGCAGGCTACTCGATCAGTATAACCCGAAACTGGTTCTCGTCTTCTGTAATACGAAACGCAGGGTGGATCAGGTAGTCAAACGCCTGCGCGAACGGGGCATCCGGGCGGAAGGCCTGCATGGCGACCTGAAACAGAGCCGAAGGGACCGGGTGATGGCAGGGTTCCGTAACGGGGAAGTCGACCTGCTCGTCGCCTCCGATGTCGCCGCACGCGGGATCGATGTACAGAATGTCGACCTTGTTGTCAACTACGACGTCCCGCAGGATGTCGAATACTATGTCCACCGGATCGGGCGCACGGCACGCGCCGGGAGGAGCGGGAGGGCGATCACGTTTGCCGGCCCTGATGAGATCTACCGGCTCCGGGCCATCCGGAGGATTACACCGCTTGCTCCCGAAACATTACCGCAGCCTGCTTCAGTACCGGTTAAAGAGAATGAGCCCACAGGGCTTGCCGGCATGATCAAGCAGACCGTTGATAGGGGAGGCCTTGAACGCGAGGCTGCACTTATCGAGCAGATCATGGCAGATGATTATACTTCGCAGGAGATAGCGGCTGCGCTCATCCGGCTCGTCCAGAACAGGTTGTCGCCACAACCATCGCGCGATGATACCAAGAACCGTCAGAAGCGTCCGGGATCCGTATAAGGACGGCGTTAATATATCCGGATTTCTGGTATTGTCCAACTTCCATCATCCCTCCTTCATGGATTTCTGCCCGATCCCCGCCACTTATCTCGTTTCGCATGCATAGTGTAGTGCAGCGATGGTTGATTACTTTGCACTCCCTCATTCACCTGGCTGTTACCTGTTCTTGGATGCAGAGGGCACGATCCTCTATGTCGGGAAAGCAAAGGATCTCAGAAAACGGGTTGCGAGCTATTTTACCAAAGCCGATCACGATGTGAAGACCATCAGGCTGCTCGAACGCGTCGTATCGGTCGATTTTCTCATAACAACAACAGAAGAGGAAGCACTCATCCTCGAGAACAACTTAATCAAGAAGCACCAGCCCCGGTACAATATCGACCTGAAGGATGCAAAGCGCTTCGCATATATCGAGATGAGCAAGGAAGAGTACCCCCGGATTGGCATCGCGAGGCGGACAACGGGCGACGCGGTATATTTCGGGCCGTTTACCTCTGCTGCGGAGCGCGATGCAGTTCTTAAAGTCGCCCGCCGGATCTTCCGGATGCGCTCCTGCAGGAAGCTGCCGAAGCGGGCGTGCCTCCGGTACCACCTGAAGAGCTGCAGCGGACCCTGCGTCGGGGCGATTTCCGAGGAGGATTACAGGAGGCAGGCGGACAATGCCGCGCTGTTCCTGAAAGGGAAGGGAAATGAACTGATCTCATCCTTAAAAGAGGAGATGGCAGAGCGATCTGCCAGACAGGAGTTCGAACAGGCGCTTGCCCTCCGGAACCAGATAAACGCGATTGAGAAGCTCTCCGAGCGGCAGCAGGTCGAAAAAGTGAAGGCGATCGACCAGGACGTAATCGCTTATCGTCATTCCGGTGGCATGGTATTCCTGATGGTCTTCTCGTTTGAGAAGGGGCGCCTTGTAGGCAAACAGGAGTACTCATTCGAAGCCGGGGAAGAGTTCTTGGAAGAATTCCTCGTGCAGTACTATGCAGATCGTGTCCCGCCGGCAGAGATTATACTGCAGGACGTCATTGGGGGTGCTGTTTCTGAGTATCTAGCTAAAAAGAGAGGGAAGACCGTAACCGTCACAGTGCCAAGAGCCGGCGACAAGAAGAAACAGATCGACCTTGCGCTCACCAATATCGATTATGTATTCCTCAAGGACAACATCAAGACGAGCGAGCTTAAAAAAGCCCTCGGCCTTCCGGATCTTCCTGAAGTTATCGAGTGCTTCGACATCTCGCACCTCTCCGGGACGTCCGTTACCGGATCCATGGTGCAGTTCAGGGGCGGCAAACCTGACAAGAAAAATTACCGGAGGTTCCGGATCCGGACTGTCGAAGGGATCGACGATCTCGCCGCGATAGAAGAGGTTGTCCGGCGCAGGTACAGGCGACTGTGCGATGAAGGATCGGATCTACCGGATCTCATCGTGATCGACGGGGGAAAAGGCCAGCTTACTTCTGCCCTAGAGGTACTCGGGGACCTCGGTCTCAAGATTCCCGTTCTGGCTCTTGCCAAGAAAGAGGAGGACGTGTATCTCCCCGGCGAGATCCTTCCGCGCCGTCTTGACAGGAAAGGGCCGGCGCTCCGGTACCTGCAGGAGATCCGGAACGAGGCCCACCGGTTCGCGGTCGCCTACCACACCCTGCTCAGGAGCAGGCAGGTTGTCGCGAAGAAATCGCGCCGTTGACGCTCCTGATTACCTGTTTTTATGGCTCCACGGGTTCAGAAGACTAAAAATAGCCAGAACACGTACAACAATTCGTTAAGGTACAGATTATGACAGACGAAATGGCAGATGCTGAAGCAACCTTCCTGTGCAGTGCAGGGCTGTTTCCCTGGTGGCTCATCCTCCTGTGGGGGATCCTTGCCCTGATTATTGGCGTGATGTTTTTAACGACTCCTGAGATCACAACCGTACTCCTGATAACGTTCATGGGAGCGTTCTGGCTGGTCGGAGGGCTGTTCTCGCTGGCAAGCCTGTTTGTCGACAAGACGAACAGGGGCTGGAAGATCTTCCTCGCAATCATCAACATAATTGCCGGTGCGATCATCATGATATACCCGCTCTTCTCAACGATCTTTATCCTCTCGTTCTTCGTCATCTTCATCGGCTTCTTTGCCTGTTTCATCGGCTGCGCCCACCTGTTTACCGCATTCAGGAACAAGGACGCGGGCAACGGGGTACTCGGGGTCATCAGCCTGATCTTCGGCATACTCATCCTTGTCCATCCGATGCTGACCGTGGCGCTCCTCCCCTATATTGCAGGCGGTTTCTGCATCGTTTCAGGTCTTTCCGGGATTATCGCATCGTTCATGGCAAAGAAAATGCAGACCCCTGCTGCGGCCTAATCCTTCTTTTTCCTGCATGTTGCCGGTACAGCTATGGTTTTTTTTATCGCCACGGCGTTTCCAGACAGAGCCGCTACCGGCAGATATTAACGGACTCGTAATAACACAAAAGACGGGAAGAACATGAAAACGGCAAAGGTTTCCGCCACTGTCCTTCTTATTGTCTGTATGACGGTGATGGCAGGATGCTCCGGTTTTGCCGGAGACCAGCAGGCCGGTGAAAGGACCAACCAGAGCTGGTCGGGATCCTGGATGACAAAAGTAAAGGGCGGGGATGCAGAGACCCCCATGGATCTTGTACAGTCGGGTGTCATGGTGTTCGGCACATACGGGTATGGCGACGGGACGATTTCCGCAGTCGTCCAGGACAACAGGCTTAGTGGTACATGGCATGAGGATGGGGGGAGGTCTGCGGGCCGTCTTGAGTTCGTCCTGTCCGATAACGGGCTTTCGTTCACGGGCTGGTATGCGTACCCGGAAGAAAATTTTGACGACGTACGGTTGGGTCAGCCCCGCTGGAGAGGCTGGCGTATCTGATTCCTGTACCGCCAGCCGTATCTTTCCGTTTGTCTATTACATAATTTAAGGAACCGGGCCGCGATTATTCGGATCTGGTATTTC
This sequence comes from Methanoregula sp. PtaU1.Bin051, assembly GCA_002067895.1. Classification (GTDB taxonomy): domain Archaea; phylum Halobacteriota; class Methanomicrobia; order Methanomicrobiales; family Methanospirillaceae; genus MVRE01. Next base: position 62,688 of record MVRE01000007.1, read on the forward strand.
CTTCAATAGGTCAGCACCATGTAGGCCATCGCGGTTGTCAGGAAGGCAAACAACAGGATTACGACTGCGACAGGAAGCATGAACCCCATCATGCCGTTTACCGTCGACGCGATCTGGGAGATCCTCTGCGAACCAAAGATTACGATATCGCGGCACCATGCAGTAGCACCGCCTGACCGGGCGGGGGAGGCGTCTGCAAGGGCCGCAAGGACGGTTTCCTTAACATACGGATAGAATTCATCGAGCGGGACGGCGAGGCCCACCTGGTTTTTCCCCGAGACAGTATTAACGACGTGCGTATCAGTTGTCAGGATCTCGCATTCACCGACATGTTCAAGCAGCCGTTTCCGGAGCTCGTCACGGACACCGGTCTGCATATTATTGCCGTCAAAGAGGACGTAGGCTGTTGTCTGTCCGGCTGAACAAATTGCCAGCACCTGGACACCGAGATCGCCGAATCCCTGCTGCCGGGTGAACGGGAGGTGCCGCTCAGCATACCCTGCGCTGAATCTTTGCTGTTCCTTTTCTGCGGTCGCCGCAAGCGCAACCTCGCTTGCCCCGATATATTCCATCGCAAGGTCCGTTGCCGGGCTAACGCCGGGCTCAAGGCTGCTCATGCAGTTGTGGGCATCGACAAACCCCACGTTGTCATAAAACCGCAGGCCCGATTTCATGATGGCAAGCCCGATGGAAAAATCGAGGTCCTCTGTAACCTCCGGCGATCGTGTTGCGACAAGGAGGATCGTGTCGCCGAACGCCTGCGCAAGCACTTCGACGGAACCGCACCGGTACCTGCCGGGACCGGTGCAGGTATCGTTCGAAACGGAAGCAGGCAGCCCCTGCATGACAGCCCCGTGAAGTTTCTTCACCTCTACCTCATCGACCGGGTTGAAGTCATGGGTCGCGCTGCCGTGGAAGACCATCGAGTTTCTGCCAAGCAGCCCATGGAGGATCTTCGGCATGTTGCTCCCCCCGATCTCGCCCAGCGGGCCCGGGTGGACGTTGGGGATGGTAACCACGATCCCGTCTTTTCCGTTGCGTTCGAAGAACAGGGAGACCTGCGGGACGACTACCCGCTCGCCGATGCTCCGGAAGTAATCGTCCAGCTTCCTGCTGCCTTCCGAGAGATGCGCCAGAAAAGCATTTGCCAGCTCGAGGGGGCCTACATGGAAATTGGCCTTCATCGGGCGCTCGATTACAATGATGAAGAGCAGTACCCCAACGGCAAAACTGATATGGAGCAGGGAGCAGAGCAGCAGGAAATGAACTCCCAGATACGGGGCTGAACCAGCCGTGGCAATCCCGGAGTGGAGGAGTGCCGGCACAATGACCCGTGATAGCCGGAAATCTACGACAGCGGCAAGGAGCAGCATCCGGAACGCGAAGACAAAAGCGAGGGAGATTGCAAAAAAGAGGGGGAACGACCAGCTGATGAGCAGGATCGGGGAGAGGGAGATAAAAAGCGAGATCACAAGCCCGAGTAATGCCGTAAGCCCGGACCATTCGTACGTGAGCTTCCCCTTAAAGACCCGCATCAGGCGCGGCGTGAGTGCAAGCGCGATGACAGCCGGCAGGAGATAGGCAAGGACGGGAAAGAGGCTGACGTCTTCGACGTCACCGCCCTTACCCAGTATTACCATGATCTCGACACAGCCGGACAGGAGCAGGATGATCGCAAATGACTTTACCCATGACGGGGTCGTGACAATGTATTTCGACAACGATTCCAGCCTGAGATCCATTTCGCCCGACATTTTTAGCACCGGTCTTCCATCGTCCGGATAATTTTCCGGTTAAAACAAGCCACGTCCCCGCAGTTCATAGCACATCTATCCGCCAAAAGAGATGTTTTCTGCCGGGGCAGCCTGACCGGCATCCTCTTCAAAGAGGTGGCTGACGCCAAGGAGGACATTGATCTTCTTTAAGTCGTCGCTGCTCTGGAACACGATCATCACAAGGAGCGTGATCGGGACGGAAAAGAACATGCCGAGAACACCCAGGAGCCATCCCCATAAGATCACCGATAAGAGCACGATGATTGCAGGGACTTCGAACCTGCGGGAGGCGAGGCAGGAGAAGACCGGGTTCTCGACGACAAGGTTAAGAACGCAGACAATCGCGATTACCGCAACCGCTCCCCAGATGCCGAACTGGATATAGGCAAAGAGGATTGCCGGTATGGCGGCGAGAATCAGCCCGATATAGGGGATATAGCAGAGCAGAAATGTCAGGAGGCCCCAGACCGGTGCGGCATGGACTCCCATGAGCCAGAGCGATCCGCCAAAGAGCATGCCATGGGCGAAGTTGGTCTCGGTGCGCACGATCATGAAGTCGATGATATACCGGCTCATCCGTGAGACCTGGACCATCTTTTCCGGGCTGCCTCTCATGACCTTTGCGAGCCGTGCCGGAATTTTTGGGGCTTCGAGAAGAAGGAAGAAGGTGGCAACCCCGATGAAGAACAGGTACAGGACGGACTCGCCGATCGTCATGATCGAAGAGAGGATTATCTGGAAAATGTTTGTCAGGTTAAGCGCGGGAAGCGTTATTGTCCCGGCATTCAGACCCCCGCTCCTGCTGATAAAGGAAGAGATCTCCGCAATCCTCATGTCAAGCTGCGCCTGGTACTGCGGGAGGTCGTGCATCAGGACTGAAAGCGACCAGAACGCCATCAGGATAAGTGCAAGGACACAGAGGCATGCCGCGATGGTGATCAACGTTACGGCAGTAAGATCGGAAAGCCCCTTCTTCTTCAGCCAGTCCATTGCCGGAAGCAGCATGAGAGTTAAGATTACCGAGAGGAGAAAGATGTTGACAACATATGCCATCATCCGGATACCGAGGATGATGATGATAAAAAGCGCGATATAGATAACGATCCTGTCGACCCGTTTTCCCGTATCCGGAACCATGCTGTACCGTATCAAGGAGGTATTATCATACAAAGCTTATCCTTGGCGTTTGTAAAACTCCTTCGGATTGCAGCAAATTCATCAGGTTACCTGATCAAGATTCTGTACTACTCTGGCTCTCTCCACCTCGTATGTCAGCTACTGACAATGAAACACGGTCATCACGATATGAACAGGAGTCCGACCGGATCCGGCAGTTCTTCATCCGGCCGTTCTTCCTCTCGGTCACGATCGGCATCCCGTTCTGCATGTACAAGTTCCTCTGCGGGATTGCGGCTGTCCGGATCGGCTCTCCGGACAGTTCCCTGCTCGTTGCCGCAGGGTGGCTGGTAGTTGCATGGGCGGTAGTGGATCTCAGCATGAATGCCGGGCGGGCGGTCCTCGATATTGCCGCAAAAAAGGCCCCGTTTGAGTACTGCATGATCGCGCAGCTGGGGCAACTCCTGCGGATGCCGATGGTCTTTCTTGCACTGGACACGCTGCTTTCCTTCTCCATCATCTGCTTCATGCTCTGGTCGGGGTGGATAGCAACGCTTACTCCGGCAGAATCATATCTATGGTACGGGGCAACAACCCTGAACCTGATCAGTCTCTCGGTCGTCTCTCTCTATAACGAGATCCGGAAAGCGTGAGACGGGGCTGAGGGGTAATCAAAAATTCTTATGGAGCCGGTTGCAGGAATGTTTCCAAAGGAAAATTTTAAGAAAAAATGATTGTCTATACCGGCTGGATGTCCGTATCAGATTTTTGCCCGGCACTTCCCTGAGAATCAATACCGTTTAATAATACCGGCACGGCAGCGCTTTGGATTTTCCGAATCGAATCCTGCGTCTCACCGGTGATGCTGATGTAGTTGGTTCTCCCCTCGCGATCGATTATAACAATCCCTTCGTGCCAGAGTCGTTGTAACCGCCAGCTCATAACCGATGGTGACATACCCACGGCACTTCCGATCTCATGCTGCGATACATGAGGATGTGTAAGGAGATAGGAAAGGATTGCCCGATCCGGTCCATTTGCGAACCTGCAAGCCACAATTTTGTCGCGAGAAGAGATCTCGGATCCATTCGGGATGTATCGGGAGAAAATCCCGTCCCTGATACAATGGATTTTCTTTGTATGGGAGAGGACTGCAAGGTGGTAGCGGAGCGTTCCCCTGTTAATGCCGCACCGGTGTCGGAGGGCATTGAAGTGGATGCCGGGCTCTTCCCTGATGGTGTTGAAGATCTTTGCCCGTGTCGGCTCGCCAAGAACCGTTTTTTTCGATATGGTACGGAAGCCGAAATATACCCCGAAACCGATACCCCATAAGAAGACGATCTCTGCCGGACGCACCAGTGCCGGCGACACTGAGTGGATCAGGTGAAGGAAGAGATCACCGGGCCTCATCTGCCAGCGGGGAACCGGTATGCCATTGGCATGGACCCCGAAGAGGGGAATAATGACGAGTTCGAGGAGACAGAAGGCGATGAACAGGATCCAGGCTGCTGAAACGAGGTAACAGCGGATCGGATTTGAGGTGAGATCTCCGCATGATCCGTCGTCGTTGTTTTCCGGGTCCCTGCGTTCCATTATGCAAATTTCGCATAAGGTCGTTAATAAATTCTCTGTGCCGGTTGATGATCGGTTATCCGACTCTTCTGGTTCCGGCACAGAGATCGTTTATGTAACCCCTTCCAGTTCCACATCAGGGGTGCACAACAGAACTGCCCCCTATCCAGGGCAGCAGATACTCACACTCACGAGTGTCTTGCGCTGCCGGTCACCGGGCCCGGGGCTGATCGTACCTATCCGGCGTCAACTATCCGGGCCACGAGGAGTAAAACCATGAACACACACTTCAGGACAGGAATGGTCGTTCTCATAACCCTTCTTCTTGCAGCCGCACTTGTCGCTTCAGTGAGTGCGGCTGAGGAACGGGGTGTCGTGAGATCAGACGCAAGTGAAGAGCAGCTGAAACTGATCAACGAACTCTATGGCAAGGATATCACCGTTCTCGAATATATGGAAAAGGTTCATCCCGAACACCTTGCAGGTATTCCGGATTCGATTAAAAAGGACATGGCCGGCCAGAAAATGAACTGGTGGGGAAAAGAACCGGCACCCGGTCAGGAACGTGCCGGCAGAGAGGTGCAGACTGACCGGGCAACCGTCTCCGTCTCTGCCACCGGATATACAGCCGATTGGCGAACCATACACTTCTCAGGCACGTGTACTGCATACGGATTATCGAGTCCTCCATGGTACATCTATGTAGAAGCATTCCTGATTAACCGGGACACCGGACAGACTGCTGATTCCACCTCGGCAAGTGGACAGAATATATGGTCAGTAACGGCATCGAAGGATAAGTATTATCCTGCCAACGGCCGGTATTACGTACATGCATGGGGATACATCCCGACACCGTACTATGCCGAAGACTTCGATGAAACCGGCGTGTTCAGCTTCCCCTGACCCTTTTTTTGTATGAAAAAACAGATTGCGGTAGTCCTACCGGCCCTCATCCTCGGCTGCCTCTTTCTCATTCCGGCGGGTTCCGCGACAGAAGGCCTGGCCGGAACGGAGACCGTTCTCTTCTCCATTCAGGGAGAGCCAGCCAACCTGATCCTTGATGGCGACCGGCTCTTCTGGCTTCAGGACAGTAAATACGTGGATTATTCCGAGAGAGGGATTTATTGCTACAATATCACCGGGAAAACAAGGAAGAGCATCCGCCAGATCCCGGCTCCCTCCGTCAGAGGGACGTGGACCTTTGGCACACCGGTGATCTCCGGCAACCTTGCCGTATATCCTGAAGGAAAGCCGGTGATGCTGACCAATATTTCCACCGGCCAGACTGTACAGCTTACGAACCTCCATGATGCAACTCTCCCGGTTACCGGGATCAGGTTCAGCCAGAATCCATGGATCGACGGGGATCGTGTTGTCTGGACAGAACACGAGGAAGGCACGAACTCTGACATGAAAGGGGGAACGATCGTGCTCTTCAACCTGACAACAGGCAGGGAACAGTACGTTCCCGCCGGTATGCCGGGGAACCAGAGCTACCCGAGAATCTCGGGGAATCATCTTATCTGGAGGGACTATCGTCATGAAGGCGAGAATAATCCGGATCTCTATCTCTTCGATCTCATGACCGGGACCGAGACGCGGCTTACCGGCCCAAAGACGATGAAGGGCATCCCGTATATCCGGGGCGATCATGTGATCTGGGAAGAAAATGTCAACGGGATCGATACTATCGTCCACTATTCAGTCAGTACCGGGATTCGTTCGGTTGCCGGGCCCGGATGGCCGGGTCAGACTGATGCAATCCCGCCTCTTTCCGGTGACAGGATCGTGTGGAAGGTATCCAAAAACCCTCTCGACATCCGTGAAGAAGAAAGTGCGATCATGGTCATGGACCTGCGAACCGGTGAGAAGATCCAGCTCACCCCGTTCCGGAAAGGGCTCTCGTTCCCGATGATTTCCGGTGATCGGATCGTTTACACGCGGGGCGCGGGCGAGGACTGGTCCCGTGAGACGCGGGAGGTCGTGCTTTTTACTCTCCCCCCGCATCCTGTCACGGTTGGAGATACCGCCATAACCGGGGCCTCTACAGAGAACGAAATCCCCTCTTCCTCTTTATCTGGGAAAAAATCCCTTCCTCCGGCAACAACGCCGACATCATCCCCGGAGTTCACAGGAATGCTATCGATCGTCAGTCTGGGAACCGGAGCGGTTATCCGGAGGATCAGGAAAAAAGATTGAGATCAAAAGAGCAGCGGACTTCCTCATTCAGATAATCCCTCCCTCCATCCGGTACAAAATATCCCCTGATCAGTGCCGGTAATACATCTCCACAAGGCTTCCGGTCTGTGCATCGACCCATCCTGTCGCCGTGCCCGGCCATTGCTGTGCCCGGAGGATCTCGTCATCGAACTGTACTTTCCACGCAAGCGGGATGCTTCCGGGCGCCGGAGTGACCTTGTCCGGGTTGTGGAAATCTTTCCACACCAGATTGGCTGACCTGATCCGGAGGCCGGCGACTGATGCCAGGTAGATCCTTGTCGCCTCCTGCTGCACGGTTTTAATCGCCACCTCTTTTGTTATGGCAGGACTTGCTGACGATGCCACCGCGTTCTCCGGAAGGCTCCATGACTTGCGGTATTCGACAACACTTCCCGCGACCGAATCGACTGTAAGGGTGAGACCGTCACTATCGCAGGGAATGTCCCTGATGATCCTCTTAAAAACAAAGACGTACTTCCCCGCAATCTTTTCCCCGGGCATACCGAGCGGATCCAGCCGTGCCTCGGTCATGGTGATGGGCAGATCGCCATTGTGTTTTTGGATTTCCTTTTCAGCAATATGCTGTGCGGCATCAAGGGTGATCGACGGGTTTTCAGGGCGGTCTTTGCGTACGATGCCAAAGGCGTACCAGCTCAGATCGCCCGTGTCCGCATTAAGGCCCCCCTGGACGAGCTGGTTATCGCCGTTTATCAGGGAAAATTCCCAGCCCCTTGCATACTGTGATCCGTCGGAAAATTTCATCTTCACCCGGTCGGGCGACAATTGCGGGAACGAGGCGCGGGCGAGATCTTTTGCCTGTTCGATGGAGATCTCCGCATTCTCCTGTGCGGGATTATAGTAATCGCCGGTTGTTGCATCGATGAATATCGTCTCGTTTCGTTCGGCAACTGAGTCCCCGACCGGGATCAGCTCGACTACGTAGAGCGGTTTTCCCGCATACTGGCCGGTCAGGCTGATACCGGCGATGGAATACTGGTATTCGCTGTAATCCTCCCGTACCAGCGCAGTCACCTGTTTTAGAGAGATTTTTGGCAGTATGTCCGACGGGGTCGTCGTGCCCGATACGGTTATTTCAGGAGTAGTTCCTGTTGTTCCTGCAGAAATGTTACCGGTTTCTGACCGGGAGTATGGGCTTACCATTAAAGGGTACACGATGAAAATACCGGCAGCGATGAGGACAACGGCTGCTGCAGCTGATGCAATAACAAGTTCTCTGTCTCTCATGAAACCGGCCTCACGAAGTTGTTTCATATAGCAGCATGAGCGCTGAAGGAGCAGGAAGACGGAACGCGAGTGCGCGGGGCGCCTCACCTCCTGTCAGGTGAGAATCCCGGAGTGGTGTCCCGGAAGATTCGTCCGATTGCCGGATGATCCGGAAGATTGTTGCAGACTGCCCTGATACTGCCGACTGGTCCCATCCGATCTCAAACAGGTATTCGCCAGAGGCGAGTCCTTCTGTGTCGAGCGTGTATTCCCACCGGTTCTGCAGATCCCCGGTCCGTTCTATCGTGACTTCACCGCTCCTGACCGGTATGCGCGAACCGGTCTTCCCAATCACGGCAGTATCTTCAATCCTCGCCGTGATACGGTTTTCCGGTGCGATATTCGTCGTTCCTGAGAACCAGACTCTCTCTCCGGCAACGACCGTGGGGAATTCATCGGGGTTCTCGTGCCGGAAGTGGATCGCGGGTTCTTCCACCATGACCATGGCGAGTGTGCACGAGTCGTCAGTACCGCTTCCGGCTATCCCGTCCCGGACCGTGTCTGCGAGATCCATCGCAGCAGGGATATCCAGAGGGCCACGTTCCCATTCGGACATGCTCGTGCCGTTTTCCCATGCGATACGGATTCTCTCCATTGACATGCCAGCGCGAAGCGAGTACTGCCGGTCATGCCCGGGATCCTGGACAATGATCATGAGGGGGCCGCTCCTGAAAGATCTCGTCACGTCTCTCCCCAGTTCCCAGCTGACAGTCCCATCCGGTGCAACCGGTATGGCCTGATATGTGAAGAAGGACGGACCGATCCCCCAGATCGCTACTGAGCCGTTCATCAAACCGGTGCCGGTGATTGTCAGGGGATCGCCCCTGGCAAGGGCGATGTTCGTGCCTGCCTGAATCTGAATGCCGGCAGTGCATGGGGCGATGATGAGCATCAACCCTGTAATGACCAGCGGAATTACAATTTTCTCAGGAAAACTTTTGATTGGCATCTCTTTTTCATCCTGGCTTTTGTACCCGGTAGGAAATCGGATGACTGCTATAAACGATCTCTGTGACAGAAGCTGAAGAATAACCGGAGTTTGTCATGGCTGGCTGAGACTGCGACAGGTATTCCTGTTGGCATGAAAGCGATCAGATGTCAGGATTTTATCAGCGTATATTTTTTCTGCGTTCTGATATACTGCTGGCAATTACTGTTAAAATTGTTATTGGGAAAAAGATTGCGAGAATATCCCGGAAAGAATTGATCCAATAGTCTCCGGGTAAACCAGCCGGAAAACCGTCCCATGGAAAATTTTTCTTGTGAAACTTTCCGCGCTAAAAGATTCCCGTAGAATGAATCATCAAAATTTCCCCATAAATATCGGGTGTAAAAAATTCCGGCTGAATGGAAACCCCCCGGTGAAGATCAAGGACGATGCCATCATCCATCTTTCATTGTACGCTGGAACGTGGATCCTGCCACTTTCCCCCGGTCAAGTGTACTATCAGACCGATGAGATGAACCGGAAACCTCCCGGAGGAACACGGATCTCAAAGCGTGCTCCTTTACCCCAGGTTCCGGTCTCCCGGATCGTAATCCCCGTGATCAGCAGGATCTCCCTGACCAGAAAGAGACAAAGGCTGGAATCCCTCACATACCCGCGCCCGAAGATCTTTTCCTTCTCATCGTCCGGGATCCCGGCCCCGTTATCCTCCATCACGATAGTGACACCATTCCCCGGTTCCGGTTCTTTCAGACAGAAGGTAATTTCGGTCACATGCTTCCCGTGGCAGAGGGCATTATCGAACAGGACGTAAATCACTTTTTCGAGCATAGGGTCGGCATAAATGTCGAGATCGCCGGGGGGATAGGCTACGGTTACGCCCTCGCAACCGTGAATCGCTTTCATACACACCTCGCGGAGGTTCTGCCATTCCGGTGCGTCGGCACCAAGATCATGGTAATACCGGCTGAACCTGATCAGGCTCTGGATTTTATCCGCTGCAAGAATCACGTTCTCCAGAAACCCGCGTGTTTCGGGATCGGTGAGTCTCTCTCCGGTAAGATCGAGATAGCCGAGCAGCGCGGTGAGCTGGTTGAGGATGTCGTGGCAGGTGATATTGTTCAGGAGATTGAACTTCTTATTGGTCTGCCGGAGCGACTCCTCGATCTGTTTCTGATCCGTCACATCCCGGATCGATTCAATCGCACCGACAATCCTGCCTTTCGAATCACGGAGTGGCGACGCAATGGCCCAGAGACAGATGCCTGATTTGCCGTTACAACTCCGGACATAGGCATCTGCGATAACCTTATCGCATTTTCTCCGGAGGTTCTGGTATTTTTCTTCGGTCTCCCGGCTTTCGCGAAGAACCAGATCGATCAGGATCGGGCGTCGTTCCCCATAGAAAGGGAGGGCATAGGAAAAACTGCCGGCTCCCATGATTCCCTCTTTGGGTATTCCGGTCAGGTTTTCTATGGCCCGGTTCCATGCGATGACTCTTCCCTCAAGGTCTATGGCAAAGGTCGCGTCCGGCAGGAAGTCGATGATGTCGGCCACTCTCTGCTGGGATTCGACCAGCTCGGTTCGTATTCTCCGCTGATCGACAACCAGCCGGATCTTACGCTCCAGTTCTGTAAACTGGGCTCCCGGATCGCCGCCTTTCTGGAGATACAGATCGGCACCGTTTTCGTAGGCCTCGATCACGACCTCCTCCCTTCCCCTGCCGGTAAACAGGATGAACGGGACAGTGCCGAACCGGGCCCTGATCTCTTTTAAAAAAGCGATGCCGTCCATCCCCGGCATCTGGTAATCCGAGACGATTGCATCGTAACGGGCAGATGCCAGTCTCTCCAGCGCCTGCGGGGCAAGGGGAATCGTATCAACAAGAATCCCCCCGGACTCTTCCAGGAACAGTTTGCAGATATCGAGGAGATCCGGATCATCATCGACATATAAGACGGATATTGATTTTCTGTACCCGGGCAGGGCCGCATCCTGCACAGCCTGAATCTCCATAGGTTTTTTCCCGTCATTCCAGTCGATAATGCCGTAATCTGCCTGAATGGGATCCTCCTCAGCCGGCTCTGGAAAAACCATATCTTTTATCGAAAAAAACCCGGAAAATCCTGTCTGTGACTGCGATCCCGGATCCCGTGCGCGGGGCCGCGCCCCGCGAACATACCCGGGACAGCGCTTGTACCGGTGTTGCCAGCGTACAATACCGGCAAAAAGTCATAAGTGCGGCATAAAAAAATTCTTTGATGTTATAAACCCTGCATAACAACGCTGCCTGTTTTACCTGCATGAAAATGATCATTTGTTGTTATGATTGAGTAATAGTATAAAAGTTTTCTAGAACCTCATAAGAATCACAAAAATAGTTTATTTATCTCCTGCATTCTTATGTGGATGCCGGCTATCAAGGGAAAACCAAAAGAACAAATCTCGTATAAATGCCCCCATGATCTTTTTCAGAAAATTACTTCCGTAATTGAGAGCGGGGAATATGCCTCCAGAAATGACGTGATCACTGCTGCCCTGATCCTGTTTTTTAAGGGTCAGACTACCGGTTGCAGGGAAGAGATTATCGGATGGCTGACATCGGACGAAGGCGAGGAATGGATCCAAAACCATATCCGTGCCGTACTGGAGAACATGGGATCGGCACCAAAAATACTGCGTGAAACCTTAGGGGACCAATAGTTCCTGTTTACTTTTTATTCTGGCAGAGCCCGGACTATTTTTGGAATATTGTCGCCGAATCTCCGTCAACTTCCCATTCATTGTATGAGTAATAATTTTTTCGGCTCTGTAGAATTCCTCAACAAGAACCAGAAATGACAAAGTAGAGATCATTCTTGAGAGGTTATAGAGGATCAC
>MVRE01000008.1 GCA_002067895.1 Methanoregula sp. PtaU1.Bin051
ACAGCAAGCCCCGCCGTGAGCCTGCGAGCAAGGGGGTGCGTCTTCGTCTGCCCAATCAACCGAAGAAAAGCAGCGAGGTGATGTGAAGCGAGCCGGAGCATCAGCGAGGACGAGTGAACATGACCGAGCGTCTGCATATCTCCCGATCAGCTGAGTGAGGATCGCCGCCCCGCTCCGCACGCTTCGTGCACCTTCGGCGCACTCGCACCTGCTCCGCGGACCGGCTTGACAATGCGCGATCCCTCCCCTCGGCGTGGTGGGGAGGGGTAGGGGCGGGGTGGTCCGGAAGACTGTAAAAGAGCGCGTCACGGTCCCGGATTGAATAAGATTCTAACTATTTGTCAGGAATCTGGTCGGGGGTATGTTCTTTTTTCGCAGTACTTTTATAGCAGCGGGTATGAGAAAAGTGCATGCGAGAAGGCGTGAGGTTCCGTCTCAAGGTCTATCTGGCAATACTCACTGTAGTCGTTATCTGCGGATCGATCGGCCTGATGATTACCGAAGACCTGCACCCGTTCGACGCAGTCTATTTCGTGATCGTAACGGTGGCAACTGTCGGTTTTGGTGACATCTCTCCCCAAACGGTACAGGGCAAAGTGATCACCCTCGCAATCATCCTGACCGGTGTCGGTTGTTTTATTGCACTGGCAGCTGATCTCATCGAATATTATATCTCGGAACGCGAGCGCATCGAGCGCCTCCGCAAGATGAACATGCTCGTGGGGGTCTTCTTCTCGGAGTGCGGAACCGACCTTTTGCGTAAGTTCTCGGCTGTCGATCCCAACATTGCAACAATCCGGGCTGCACTTAAGGTCTCCAATAACTGGTCGGCGGAAGACTTTTCACAGGCGAAATCCGCGCTTGCCGGCCATACCATCCGGCTGGACAGCAGGAACCTCGACCTCCCCGCCCTCCATGCATTCCTCTCGGCAAACAAGACCCTGATGGTGACCATGCTTGAAAACCCGCACCTGATCGAGCACGAGACGTTTACGGAACTGATGCAGGCGCTCTTCCACCTGACTGAGGAGCTGCGGGTCCGCAGCCGGCTTACGGATCTTCCGGATACCGACTATGTTCACCTCTCGGGTGATATCAATCGTGTCTACGGCCTCCTGATCCGGGAATGGCTGGACTATATGAGGCACCTGAAAGAGAACTACCCGTATCTCTTCTCGCTCGCGATGCGTACAAACCCTTTCGATGCAAATGCGTCGCCGATCGTGAAATAAAGGGGACTGCTTTTTTTTCCGGATAACGTGAAGTAATTGCATAAACTCCAGAACGACGGATTAGAAAATGAGAAGTTCCATTCCGATACCAATAACCGCCATGACAATCCCGAACGCTGCAAGCGGGATCGTGTAGTTCCTTACAACCCCGGCGACATCGTCCCCGGTCGCCCGCTGGACGAGCCAGAAGTACGGGTCGGTGACATAGGAAACGATGCAGGCCCCTCCCGAGATCAACAGGATGAGCGGGATGGGATGGACGGCTGCAGCAATGCCTGTTGCCGCGACGATATCGCCGGTGATGACAGCTGTTACGACCCGGGAGCCCTGCGCCGTCTGGACGAGCACGGCGAGCAGGAACGGTATGAGGAGGAGCGGCAGGTATGGCGAGAGAAGCTGGTGCGCCTCGTTTCCCAAGGTACTTGCGCCGATAACGGCCCCGAGCGCCCCGGCCCCGCAGAGGTCGAAGATAATCACGCCCGCGTGCTTTGCGCCAGCTGAGAATCCATTCATCCGAACCTGTGCCGGAGCAAGCGCGAGCGCCACGATGACCCCGGAAAGCATCACGAGCTGAATTAATGCCGAAGGCGGGAGCCGGAGGATAAGTCCTCCTGCGAGGATCGCGATCCCCATCACGATAAACGGCCCCCAGGCATGGAGGCGGGGGTACCCGTGGAGATCAGGTTCTCCTGCGGATTCATCCTGCCGTGACGCCCCCTTCCCGAACCGGCGCTGCATCAGGACAACAGCCAGTGCGAGGAGGATAAGCGAGACCGGGATCATGTAAAGGTCGAATACAACCGGGGGGACTGCTGTATCCGGGAGCGCGTCAAAGAGCGCGATGATGACCGGGGTCGGGTAGATGAGGGCAAACGAGATCAGGCTGCCGAGCGCAGTCGTATAGAGCAGCCCTTTCCTGTCCTGCTCCGAACCGGCAAGCCCGCCGATGATGGGCTGCAGGATCACGAACGCCGTGATGCAGCACATCAGTGGAATGGCCAGGATGAACCCGGCGAGACCGGACAGGTGGTACGGCTTCCGGGCCACGGACCTGAGGTCAGCAACGATCTGCCCGATATGGTGCTGCTCCTGCATCAGCTTCGCAATTACGGCTCCGGAAAGTATCACGAGGCCGAGAAGAGCGAAGATCCGCCCCATCCCCGTCGTTGCGGTAAGAACAAGATCGCCAAGAGGCATTCCGGAAGCAACTCCAAAGAAGATCGCGCCCGAGAATAGGACGAGAAACGGGGGCGTCTTATATCGGATCACGGCAAACGAGACGAGCCCGATCGTTAAAAGAAAGATCAGGACGGAGTACATTGCATCATTGACTGGTGGCACTCCAGACAATAAAGAAGGTTGCCCGAAGGACACTCCTGTCCCGTTCTTCCTGCAGAGCGGGACGGGATGCCAGCCTGTGATCTCTGAAGTCTCCTGATCTGCTTCTTGGTAAGCGTTGTCTGGTTACGCAGCGCGGCAAGGAGCCCCTCCTGCATATCCGCCCGCCATTGCGCGGACGCGATATTAAACGCAGCATTCACGTCGGCATGCACCACGTAACCGCAATGCGGGCACTCGAACCGTTTCCGGTACCGGCGCCCGAACCTGCCGCACCGGCTGCACCGCTTTGAGGTAAATGCCGGGTTGACATAGATAACCGGTATCCCGAGTTTCCGCGCTTTTCTCTCCACTACCTTCTGCAGATAGTAGAATGAGCCGTTGTCAAAGGAGAATTCCGCATAGTTTCTCGATTCCTGCAGGATGTAACTGCGGCTGTTGAACAGCTTCTCGAACTTGATCCCGGACCCAAGCGCATCGGCAAACGAGACGATCTGCCGGCCAATCGCGTGAAGCGTGTTCCTGAAAAGAGTGCGTTCCCTGCTTTTGATTTTTTTAAGTTTCCAGAGTTTCTGCGTTTTGTAGAGTTTCGTGCAGTTTTTCACAGAGTGGGAGCGGACATAACGGGTATTTGATCCCAGTTTCATAACCTTTCCGCTGGCAGGGTCAGCAGCGACCGCGACGGGGCCCGTTGTGTTCAGGTCCACGCCGATCCAGCGTTCTGTCACGGTGTCGGATAAATGAACTCGTACCACCTCTCATATCATGATGGCTGACTGCTGTACAAAACGATGCTCGAATTAACCTTCTCTCTGTTGGATCTCCCTCCGGACCGCTTTGATGAGTAATCGCACGCTGCTCCATAAATACTTTTATCAAACGGCCTTCCGGCAGGCGGGATATTAAAAAATGACCTTAAGAATATACCAAAAACAGGGATTATCCGATGACGATATAGGCGACGAGCGAGAGGAGGAAGGCCAGAAGGAGGGTGGCAAGCGAGAGCGGTGCGATAAAGATGAGCATCGTGTTAACCGTGCTCGCAAGCTGGGTGATCCGCGTTGAGCCGAAGACGACCACGTGCTCGCACTGCGGGCTGCATCCGGCCACTTCTGCCGGGGAGAGATCGGCTATCGCTTCGCGGACCGCGTCAAGGACGAACGGGGCGAACTCTTCGACCGGCACATTCAGCCCGACCGGGTTCTTACCAGTGATCGTATTGACAACATGGGAGTCGGTCGTCATCACCTCTGCGTTGTCGACATGCTTCAGGATCTGTTCCAGCAGCTGCTCCCGGACCCCTTGGGCCATGTTGTTCCCGTCTAGTAGGACATATGCGGTCTTCTGCCCCCCCACTTCGACTGCGAGTACCTGAACGCCGAGGTCACCGAAACCCTGCTCCCGGGAGAACGGGAGCCGCCGGTGGGATACGCCGATACTGAAGGGGAACGTTTCGGTATCCTTGGCGCAATGAAACGCTTTCCCCGCGGCATCCAGGTACTCGGTCGCAGTCAGGGTCCCGAGATGGATGGGGGAGGACAGGTCGGTCATGCAGTTGTGGGCGTCGACGAACGCGATGTTTTTGAAATACCGGTGGCCTTCCGCCATGATCGTCATGCCGATCCCGTAATCAAGGTCCTCGGTCCGTTCCGGAGAGCGCGTGGAGACCATCAGCAGGGTGTCATCGAACCTCTGGTACAGGATCCTGACCGATCCGGCTTTGACCCTTCCGGACTTTCCCGCCGTTGGGACAAAGGAGAGGTCTTTCTTTGCGCGCTGGATCGCATCAATCACTTTCATGATCTCGGACTCGGCGACGAGGTTGAAATCGTGCGTTGCGCAGCCATGGGGGACGAGCGTCTCCTCGGCAAAATAATCGTGTACGATCCTCGGAAGGTTGCCGCCGCCTATCTCTCCCATCGGCCCGGGGTGCAGGTTGGGAACCGTGACAAGAACCTCCTTTCCCTTATCCCGCCGGAAGAAGAGGGAGACCTGAGGCACGAAGATTTCCTCCCCGATCTCGCGGAAGAAGTCTTCCATGCTTTTCGATCCGTCTGTTGTGTGGGCGATAAACGCGTTGATGAACGCAAGTCCCCGGATCCGGAATGCCCGATAAAGCGGGCGCTCTATCAGCCAGATGAGAAGTACGATCGCGAGCCCGAAAACAAGGTGGAGGACAAGGGCAAGAACGCCGAATAGCGGCGAGAAGAGGTACATGCCCGCAAAGATGCCGGCGCCGCTCTGGGTGAATGCGGGTGTGAGCATCCGGGCAATGCGGTAATCGGCGATTGCTACAAGCACGAACAGCCGGAGTGCGAAGATAAATCCAAGGGCAATTGCGTAAAAGAGGGGCAGCAGCGCGGTATCGGTGACCCGTACCGATAGCGTGATTATCACGGCAAAGACCGTGCAGGCGAGCGCGAGGAGCGCCGACCGGTTCCAGGTCATCGTCCTGCCGCCATAATCGATGAGCGGTTTTGTTACAAGGAACGCGAAAATCGCCGGCAGCGTGAATGCGATCGTGCCGGAGAACGGGAGGGGGGAGACCGGGAGGATGACGTATGCACGGAACCCTGCGCCGTCAATGAGAATACCGAGTAGCGCAATGAGAAGAAGGGATCGCTTCCATGACGGGGCGGTGAAGAGGAAACGGGTCAGCTGCCCGAGCTTTACATCGCTTCCCTGCGCCATGTTATGCAAACCCCCCCAGTATGAGTTCGCTCCGACCGGCCGACCTGTGGACCTCCGAGTGCGTAAACGTGACAGCCCCTTCATAGAACGGGGCGTTGAGCGCGAGGCTCTCGTACTCGCCACCCTCCCCCGCAATATTGATGCGGTGCTTTTCCGAGACTTTTTTCAGTCTTTGTATCAGCGCATGGTCAATCCGGGCGCCGAGGAACGATTCGTCCAGTCCTTCTGCAGCGGTCACGACGAGGATGGCATCCAGACGGTCCGCGACCTCAAAAACGACAGATTCCGGATCATGTTTCCAGAGCGGTGTAAATACCTCGATCGAGAGTTTATCTGCAATTGCCCTGACCCGGTCGTTCTGGTACTCTGATGCAATCGCACCGACAACGATACCCTCGACCGGCAGGCAGGAAAGACCCCGTTCGAGATCTGCAAGTTCCTCCTCTTTTCTGCCATGGGTCTGGATCTCCACGTACTTCATTCCTGCATGCCGGGCGATCACCGGCACCGCGTCAAGGTTTGCCGAGTGGAACATGTACGAGTCCCGGTTCTCCGGCCGGACCGTGACGAGGAACTCAACCTCCCTTTTTGTATCGATCGCCTTCTGGCACGCGAGGATCGAGTCCTTGCCCCCGGATGTCAGGGCCGCCCAGCTCATCAGAACCTCCGGTCTCCGGGATCAGGGAGAGCACCGAAACAATCCCTGTACCTCCTCTCCATCTGATCCCATCCGGCAAGGTGCGTCTGGCAGCCGGGGTGCTCGACCACGAACGATGCGGTCACCGTCCCGATCCGGCAGCAGGTAATCGGTGCGTAGCCTCTCGCATAGGCCGAGAGGAAGCCGGCACGGTAGGCGTCGCCGGCGCCTGTCGGATCTGCACAGGTAACAGGGACGACCGGCACGAAATGGCGACTGCCCCCTTCATACAGGCAGCTCCCGTCAGCACTCATGGTAAAGACCGCCATCTTCACGCGCCGGATCAGTTCGTCCCTTGTTGTGCCAAGAGTCCGGCACATCGCCTGGACCTCGTGGTGATTGGCAAACAGGATGTCTGTGTTGCTGATAATCGCGTCCAGCTGCTCCTTCGTGTACCAGAAAACGTCCTGCCCGGGATCGAACGAGACAAACCCGCCTCGTTCCGCGACCCTGCAATTGAAGTCGGGATCCGCCGTTGCCATGTGGACGAACGGGAGCGCCGGGGCTTCCGATGTTGCGAATGCACGGCTTGCCCCCCATTCGAAGTAGGTGACCTGATCACCGGCATCGTCCGTGAACATGAACGCGGTCGGCGTATGGGCGTCCGGCACGACAAAGAACTGCTGCGTAATCTTCAGGCCCTTCTGCCAGCGGTCATAATCGCTTCCTGCAAAATCGCTGCCCACGCACGAGACGAGGGTCACGGGTTCATTCAGGGCCGCGATCCCCGCGGCGATGTTGGCAGCCCCGCCGCCAAAGAAGATCTGCCGGTCGGTGATATGGGTCGAGGCATTCTTTTCGGGGAGGTGATGGACATGGGAGATGTGGTCAACAGCGGTATGTCCGACGACGTGGATCATGGCTGCAGCTCCTCCACGTCCAGCAGTTTTAATGGCACGTCCCGCAGCGCCTTTCCGATAACCGATTTTGCAATCCGTTCAGCGTGCTCTTTCGATTCCGCACGGAAGACCTTCATCTCAAGGACCAGCCCGACGAGCGCGGTGTCGGCTACAACAATCGCGCTGGACAGGTCCTGCTCGCAGTACGGGCAGGTGAGCATGCCGGCCTCGACATCGACATACTTGGCAGAGGGGTTGAGCCGTTTTCCCGCTTCGCTCACCGCGATCCCGATCGCATCGTCGAGTGACTTCACATCTTTTATAACCCACGCCGATTCGAGTGTCACCAGATAGTCCGGCATCGTTCTATCCTCCGTTTACCATTGCCCGTAATGCAGGTGTTCCGATGGTGCCATGCGGTCTGTCAGGGATGCGGGCATCTGCCCTTTCCCGATCGCGAGCAGTGCGACAGGGCGGATATGCTGGGGCAGAGAGACCATCGCCCTGACCTCCTCCTCGGCAAACGCGCCGGTCCAGCAGGAGTGAAGACCCCGTGCGTGAGCGGCAAGCATCATATACGTACATGCGATCGTTGCGTCCTGCACTGCATAGAGGATCCCGCGTTCCCCGTACTGCGACATCGAGCGGACATAGTTGGCGCAGACAACGGCGACAAGAGGTGCCTGCCCGATATGCTCCTGCCCGAATGCGGCCTCCTGCAGTCCGAGCCTTGCGTCCTCATCCGTCACCAGCACAACATCCCATGACTCGAGGTTCCCGGCGCTCGGCGCGGTGCTGGCGCAGTCGAGGATGAACCGTATATCGTCATCTGAAACCGGCTCGTTCCCGTACTCGCGCACCGAGGAACGGCTTGTCAGGAATCCCAAGAACTCAGAGGAGTCCATGTTCAGAGAGAACCTGCCAGGCTTCCTGTGCCGGCGTGGTCGATGCGGAGATAGCCGCGGCGATTTTCTGCGTGGCCTGCTCCGGCTGGTTGCTCTCGACAAGCGAGATCGCCTCGTTGAGCGAACTTATCGCTTTACCAAAGCTCGTATGGCCGGTACTGTTTGCCGCGAACTGGATCTCGGAGCGCACCGATTCCATCAGCATCAGGAGCATCCGGCGCCCGCCGGCCCGTTCCTGTTCGGGAAAATCCGAAAGAGCCATTGCAAGCTGCGATGTGATGATCAGCCCGGACTTGGCCCGTTCCCCGAACTGGTAATTCTTGACTGCGGTCGGTGTATCCATACTCACCATAAACTGTCTGCCTACAAGATAATTGCTCTTTTTTCCAGCCCACCGGCTGATCAGCTGGATAGTAAAAAAACAGGGTTGTTAGCCGGGTGTTCCGGTACTGCAATGACCGGAACCCCGGTGATTTCTTACTTGGACTTTGCTTTTGTACCCATGGCCGAGACTTTCGCGCGGCGCATACGCCTGCGGATGAGCGGGTTTCCGGTCCGTTCGACAGTATCGCGGTCGCTGCCGCGGCGGCCGCCACGTGCTCCTCCGTGTCCGCCGCCCCGGCCGCCGCTGCGTCCCCGGAACCCGCCGCGCTGCTCCTCGCCCTCTGCGGCCTTTACATTTTTCGCGCCCTGCTTGAACCGCTGGTTCGGGCCGGGAGTCTTCAGCTCTGCCTCTTTCTTTGGGACGAGCCGGATCTGTCCCTTGACGCCCTTGACCTGCGCCCAGATTGTCGTTCCTGTCTTGCCCATGGGTAGATCCCTTATTCTATTCTGTGGTGTGAGTGATAAAGGTTAGGGCGGGGTGCAGCCGGCACATCTCCCGCTTGTCGGCACGATGCAGACGACGCTTCCCTGGATCTTCCCTTCAAGCGACTGTTTCAGTCCGTCGCTGAACCGCTGCACGTCCCCCATCTTCTTCTCGGGATCGAACCCTACGAAGATCTCGATGTAGACGGAGCTTCCTGACCGTCGCGAGCGGACACCGTAGAATTCCTGGTACTGGTCGAACGATGAGGCCAGTTCCTGCAGGATGACCAGCTGGAGTTCTTCTTCCAGCGTCCTGTCAAAGAGATCGGGTATCGATGACGAGATCTCCCGGTACCCGGCGAGAAGCAGGAACCCGATGATAATAAACGAGGCGGCCGGGTCGATGTAGACCGCCCATTCGTAACCCGAAAGGCTGAAGGACAGGACAAGCGCGAGCAGGACGGAGATGTCGGCAAAGGACTTGGCACGCCGGAGCCGCCACTGGGATTCGAGGATCGGGGACGGGTCGTTTTGTGCAATCCGGTAATTTTTCCGCCAGAGGTACGTGTCCACGGCCGCAATCACCAGCATCAGGGGGACGCTGAAGAGCGCACCGCCGATCTCGAGGTGTTCAGGGGCGACAATCTTCTGGAACGTGAAGTAGAGGATGATGAAGAGGGAGGCGAGCATTACGGCCCCTGTCGCGACTCTTGTCATGGTCTCGAACTTCCCCATCCCGTAATCATAGCTGAACTGCCCGCCCTTCCTCATCTTCAGGAGGATTAAGAGCGCAAAGACTGTTGCGAGGATCTCGTTGCCGCACTTGATGACATCGGCAAACAGGGTGACCGAACCGGTGAGGGCGACTGCCACGATCTCCGGGATCCAGATCAGGATATCGAAGCACAGGCTTACAAAAACGGTCCGCTGCCGGGACGCGGCAGCCGTACCTGCACCTTCTGTGCCGCTCCGGGACGCTGCTTCGGCCATAAAGGTATCTTTAGTATTGGCGCGATCGGGATAAAAAGGCATCAGGAAACGATGCCAAGGTGCGGGCCGGTCGCTGGCCCGCGCCGCATCAATTTCCTATTGCATTCGAAGATTGCTGATGCAATCTTCTCTAACCTTCCCTTCGCCTGCGGCATCAGGAAAGGCTCGTGCAAAATCTCCCCGTAAAATCGTTTTTTCACCAGCTCGTACGCGCTCATGGACCGGGTGCACCACATTCCGGAACAATCCGGCCGCGTAAAACGCCCGGATTACATTGTCAGACACAGAATGACTGCGAAATTTTTCACATCTACCACAGAGTATATAAACGGGCCGGGCCAATCGGAATCTATTGCAATGATCCGCGAACGAATCGAACGACTGAAAACGTGGGCAAAAGATTCCCTTGCAGCCTTTAAGGCCAGACTAGCCGCTGCAGCCGGGAAACTGATGACCCTGTTCACGGTCAGCCATCAGATCGTTGCGGATCTTGTCGTATTAGACAGAATTGTACCGAATGCGGGGAAGCGCACAAGGTCAACGAGCGGCCACGCGCACGCCCCTCTCTTCTCGCTCTATACGTTCTTTAAACAACGGGATTGAAAGGCGGGAGCCTTGCAGTCACGCTGGAGGAAAAAGCGGAGCTTTTTCATTCCTCGCTGACGGCCGGATCCGGCGTTTTAACAATCCGATGACTGTTGTCCGCGTATAGCTACGCGGCTGAAAGTCTGATCGGATCACTGGGGCGCTGCACGAGCGGAGGCTCCAGCCGGACCGGTTTATCAGGATTTGACACACGAGCGAAAGCTCCTGATTATTTGGATCGAAGGTCGGACAAAAAAATTCAGGAAAAAGGTGATGGAAATGGGGATTGAATCGACAAACCACAAGGATGTGGCCGAAACGGACCAGATCGTGTCCGGTGCGGCCGGGACCGGACAGGAGAACAGGAAGAACACAAAAATTTCCGACGGATCGACGAGAAACGTTTCCTCTCAGAGATCAGTGCGGAACCGGGAGGTCATCGGCCTTGGAGTACTGTATAACGGACCGATGAATGCCGGCACAATCCCGGATACAACGCACTGCGCCGGAAAGAAAGAAGCGGACGATCCGCCGGAAGGGTACGGCGACCTGATCTTCTCGCTCTATGAGCGGCAGGAGCGGATCGCAGACCGGCTGAACAAGAAGATTGCGCGGCTCGACCGCAGGCTCACGAAGTTCGAGGAGCGGAGGAAGGAAGAGTGGGAGAACGAAGACCGGGGGCGGTTTGAATGACGAAAGCCAAATCGGTTGGCGCGGCCGAGATCCCGCTCTATCTCATCCCGCAGGAGATCACCCGGCTGATCCGCAGCCGTGGCGAAAAAGTGTACCGCATCAGTGTCGTGCGGACGCATTTCCATCACTACAATATTTCCGTACGGACGCGCTCGCTGCCCCGCGAACTCAGGGCGCGGGAGAAAATGCCGGCACCGGATTTTCCGCAGGTGCTCGGCGATGATGACTTGAAGGGAGGGATCGCATGACGAGAGGACGGCCGCCGCTCGTTGCGCTGAAGGAAGCGCAGATAATCGCAATGAAGCGCGGGCAGGTCCTGCCGGTCTCCGAAGGGAGGTGCGATCATTTCCATTTCATCCTCTTTACGGAAGACCGGGTCATCTTCATCAAGGTCAAACGGATGCTCACGGATGTCAGCGACCCGGCGGAAATCCTGTACAACTATGAGCGCGATATCAAGCACATCATCCGCGTCCCGCTCAATTCTGTTGACGCCCGCGAGCTCTGGGTACGGTCTCCGCGTGGTGCATTTCATTTCTTCCTGATCGGAAAGGACCGGATCTTCGGGCTCCAGGCCGATGGCTCGGTCATGAGCGGAACCGAGTACCCGCTGGAATTTCCAAAACCGAAAGACACGCCGGCAGTTTCGGCCGGAAAAATTCCTGCTGCGGATCCGGCGAAGGAACTTCCGGCAGAAAAAATTCCTGCAGAATTTACAAAAGAAATTCCGGTTGAAAAAGATTCGGCACCGGCGCAAACGCCTGTACTTTTAAGAGCTGGAAGAGATCCGGTTCCTGAACAGATACAGGGGAAGGGGTGAGTATGCCGGGATATCACTTTAGGGGCATAGCTGACCGGGAGGTTGACTACTTAAACCTCCCTAGAGAGAGGCATCTCTCCCCGGCAGCCATTCTCCGTCAAAGACCGTCGTATATATACCCTGAAAACAGGTTTCCGGGAGGCCATCAGGTTGCACAAAAGGCCGAATTCCGGTACATCGGTTGGCAGATCTGCCAGAATTGCAGTCAGATTGCCCAAATACAGAGTGAAACGGGCTTAAAAATGATCGCTAATGGACGCTTTTGGATGGAGGATCAGCTGCGGGGTCATACTATAGATCTCCAAACACGGAAAAACAGGGTTTCTGGGATCTCACTTCCGGCCGGGAAGATCCGGGATGGCTGCCACCCTATCAATGGTGAGGCTCTTGACGTACTGCATGATCCTCCGGGATACAGTCAGCGTCGGAGACACATGTCTTCCCAGCCTGAAAACAGGTGCCTGAAGGGGCATCAGGTTGCACAAAATGGCGAATTCCGGTACATTGATTTGGGAATACGGGATTATCGGGGCCGGATTAGCCTGAACAAGCCTGAAATGGGCTCCAAAATGATCGCTAATGGACGCTTTCCAGCAGGCGATCGGCTGCTGGGGCGGGCTGTAGATCGTATGGAAGGAAGGAACCCCCGTTTTTCCTGGGGTCTGGTTGGATGTCAGGAAGGGAGGATAATGGAAACAGATCGCGAACAGGAGGGAATGTCATGTCAAAGATCGTAACAGTGACGGAAGATATGGCCATGAAACTGGCGCTCGAAGGAAATGCTGTCATCCTGGGCGGAGTCGAGGTGCACGTCCACTTCGTCCGCTACAAGGGGGATCCCGGCATTGTCGTGGAATTTCTGCCGCCATACGGAACGGACGATGTCCCCGACTGGATGGATGATATCGACAAGCGGCTTGCCGGACTCTGCCGGCAGACCGTGATGAATTCGAAGCCCGATGGCTTCTCGAGTCTCGGATTTTCAATCCTCGACAACTCGAAGACCTTTTGGTCTTCTCGTGGCTCGGGGACGGGCCCCTCACCAACATGTCCGACCACGCGAGGAACCGGCTGCTCAACCTCACAGAAAAGGACGGCGGCAAGGACCGGATGATCTACCGGCTCATCGTGGCCTCGAGCATCGCGGACGACGGCTCGCATGAGACCATCATCGATGATTTCGTTGACCCGGAATTTTTAAAAGTCGATCGCGGTGTTGCCGGAAGAGCGACAGAGGCCCGGCTGACAATTGAGCGGGCGATGGGAGTGGAAAAGTAAAATTTTTTTTGTCTCGTTGGAACATTAAAGATGTTCAGAGAGTTAACATAAAACGGTTTAAAAGCAATCAAATTTTGGCTCTGTAGAATTCCTCAACAAGAACCAGAAATGACAAAGTAGAGATCATTCTTGAGAGGTTATAGAGGATCAC
>MVRE01000009.1 GCA_002067895.1 Methanoregula sp. PtaU1.Bin051
ATCCGGGATACGCTGAACTCTTGTTCGCTCATCCCGATCCGGGAGAGAGAAAGGAAACGGATCTCCGGTTATTACCGCCGAAGAATGAGGGTGTTGTTCGATCCGGAACTATACTATCAACGGATTAAGGTCGAAACCGTGTTCTCCGTCTTGAAAAGAAAGTTCGGGGAATCCCTGAAAGCAAGAAAATACCGACTCCAGGTTAAGGAGGTAAAAATCAAGGTGATCCTCTATAACCTCTCAAGAGCGATGATAATATTCTCTATTCGGATTGTCATTGAGGAATTCTACAGAGCCTATTTTTTGAAAACCCTTAATACAGGTCAGAAAATTGTTTGTTCATTCCCTTCGGACAGATTATGCCTGATCTGAGATCGCCGGATCGGTTTGACAGATACAGGTCACCTGACGGATCCTCCTGTTCGAATGGATCTGAAATACACCAAAAAAAAGTGAATTGTTTTTACCGGTTCGGGCTCGATTGGAAGACGTTCTCGTAGATCATGTCGCTGCCGGTGTTGGAAAGCCGGGCGCGCTCGGCCTTCTCGTCCACGAGGGCGAGGAGCGGGAGTTCCATGTTCACGCCAGGCGTGTACCCGAACATCTTCTCCAGCTCGACCTGCTGGGCGTGCATGAAGAGGGCGTTGGGGATCTCTGCCGGGCAGAGTTCCTGGCACTGGCCGCAGTTCACGCAGGAGTCCGCGATGTGGGCGAACCTGATTAAGTGGAACATGAAGTTCGGTGGGAGTTGTCCCGGGGTGACATACGCCGGGTTCTTGGTCGTGCATTCAACGCAGTAGCAGATGGGGCACGCGCTGATGCACGAGTAGCACTTGATGCACCGGGAGGTCTCGGTCATGATCTTCTTAAGCCTCTCCTTGCCATCGCCAAGGGACTCGAAGTCGTGCTTCCGCCACTTATCGCCGAGCTTGAACATCGCACCCTCGACCTTTGCACGGATCTCGAGCCCCTTGGGGTTCGCGGCCTCGGTTGCAAGGATGCCTGCCTTGACCGCACCGTTGACGAGGTTCGCGCCCTTCTCGGAGCAGACCTCGACAAAGGTAGCTTTTCCGGCCTTATCTCCGATAACGCCCCAGTTGCCGCACGCGAGGTCGGCCTGCCGCGGGACCTTCATCTTGCACCGGCGGCAGTTGCTGCGCCGCCCGTAGCCGGCCTCTTCCAGTTCATCGACGGAGATGCCCTTGTGCCCTCCCTCGTACTCAATGATGAACTGGCCCTTGTCAATCTCTTCCTTCGTTACCTTGTCCGGGTCGACGCCGAACTTGTCGGCGATCATCTTCCGGGCGAGGACCGGGCTGACCGACCCGCCGCAGTTGACGCCGATCATGACGACGTTGTCAAGGTTGATCTGCTTGCGTTTGGCGAGCTCGTAGAACGCCATCGCGTCGCATCCCTTGACGGTGACGCCCAGCTTCATGTTCTCGGCACCGTCGAGGTACTTCTTGACGATCTTCGGGATCAGCAACGTACCGCAGTGGAGCGAGCCAGCCGTCTTTGCTAGCTCCTTGGGGTCCGTTATCAGGACGGGTTTTGCATCGTACAGGTCGGAACCCTTGGTGATGACAAGCACCGCATCGACCATCTTGGACTCGAGCGCGTGCTTCCAGAGCCCGGTGACAGCGCCGCCGAGCTCCGCCTTCTTCTTGATCTCCGCATCATTGGTCCATGCGTAGAGCATGTCGCCTTTCTTTGCCATGTTACTTCGCCCCCGCAATCTTTTCCAGTCTTATGGCACAGGCCTTGAACTCAGGGATGGCTGCAGTCGGGTCGAGCGCGTTGTTGGTCAGTATGTTGGCAGCGCATTCGACGTAGTGGAAGGGCATGAATACCTCGCCTTTCCTGATGTTGGCCGTCACGCGGGCGCCGATCTCGATGGATCCGCGGCGCGTTATGGCTTTTACCCTCTCCTTGTCCTTGATACCGAGGGCCTTTGCGTCCTCCGGGTTGATCTCGACCCATCCGGTCGGCTCCTCGCGTTCGAGGTCCGGGGATCTGCGGGTCATCGTGCCGGTGTGCCACTGCCAGATGCAGCGGCCGGTGGTCAGGATGAGCGGGTACTCCTTGTCGGGAACTTCCGCCGGGGGTTTCCACTCGATGGGCGTGAAGATGCCAAGCCCGTCAGGGTGGGCGAACTTCTCCTTGTGCAGGATCGGTGTCCCCGGGTGGTCGGCGGTCGGGCAGGGCCAGTGGAGGGCCTCGGGCTTTTCGAGCCTTGCATAGCTCATGCCGCCGTAGGATGGCGTGACCTTTGCAATCTCGTTGAAGACATCCTCGGGGCTCTTGTACGGGAACTGCTTCTCGAATCCCATGTACTTGGCGAGCTCGCAGAAGATCTGCCAGTCCGGCTTCGCTTCGCCGGGCGGGTCCTGGGCCTTCCTCCAGCGCTGGACCCGGCGTTCCGTGCTTGTCTGGGTTCCGTCCTTCTCGGCGTAACAGGCAGCCGGGAGAACGACGTTTGCGAACTGGGCGGTCTCGGTTAAGAAGATGTCCTGAACTACGAGGAACTCGATGTTCTTCATGCCCTTCTCCACGTGGTGGAGATCCGGGTCGGATAGCATCGGGTTCTCGCCCATGATGTACACGCACTTGACCTTGCCGGGTTCGTCGGCGAGGGCGTTGATGAGCTTCGTTACGGTAAGCCCGACCTTGCCCTCGGCGATCTGGCAGCCCCATGCGTCCTCCATCTTCTTCTTCATCTCGGGGACAATCACCGACTGGTAACCGGAGTAGACGTTTGCAAGCGCACCCATATCGCATGCGCCCTGAACGTTGTTCTGGCCGCGGAGTGCACAGATGCCGGTCCCGGGCCTCCCGAGGTTGCCGGTCAGCATCTGGAGGTTTGCGATTGACTTGACATTGTCGACACCGGTCGTGTGCTGGGTGATACCCATCGAGTAGAGGATTGCCGACTGGCCGGACTTGCCGAACCATTCTGCGGCCGTGATGATGTCCTTTTCAGGGACGCCGGTGATCTTCGCGACATTGGCCGGGGAATAGGTGTCCTTCATCACGATCTCTTTTACCTTCTCGAAGTCCTTGGTCCGCTTCGCGATGAACTCCTTGTTCTCCCAGCCGTTCTTGAGGATCAGCTGCATGAAGCAGTTCAGGAGTGCGACGTCGGTACCGGAGTAGAAGGGCAGGTACAGGTCGGCCTGCTTCCCGGTCGCCGTGAGCCGCGGGTCGGCGTAGATGATCTTTGCGCCCTTTGCCTTGGCCTGCATCACGCGGCGCCCGATCAGCGGGTGCTGCTCGAAGGTGTTGCTGCCGATGATCAGGATGCACTTGGACTCGGCGATGTCCGCGATCGACTGAGTCATCGCACCGGAGCCGAATGCGCCGGCAAGGCCGACGACCGTTGACGCGTGGCAGAGCCGGGCGCAGTGGTCGATGTTGGGGGTCTTCATGACCGCACGGGCGAACTTCTGCATTAAGTAGTTCTCCTCGTTGGAGACGCGGGCGGACGCAAGGCATGCGCTCTGTTCGCCCTGGTATTTCTTGAAGTTCTCAGCGATCAGCTTGTAAGCCTCGTCCCAGCTCGCTTCCACAAATTTGCCATCTTTCTTGATGAGTGGCTTTGTGAGCCGGTCCGGGGCATTGACGAACTCGTGCGCGTAGTTCCCCTTGGGGCAGAGTTTGCCCTCGTTGACGGGGTTGCGGTGCCAGGGCTGGACGCCGACAACCTTCTTGTCCTTGACAACAAGGTTGAAGCCGCAGCCGGTACCGCAGTACGGGCACGTTGTAGGAACGTACTTGAATTCCATAGTCATACCTCGAACAACAATGGGTCTGTGGTATGGCTATTTAAAAATGACCAAATTTTCAGGAAAAGCGATGATCAAATGTGGGCACCGTCCTGAAGAATTGTAATCAGATCATTTTAATTGAAAATCTTGTTAACATTTTTGTGTTAACAGGCGGGTGCCTGCGATTGCGGGTTTCCGGGCATCGCGCACGAACAATCCTATAGCCCATGGCAGGATTCTGCTCATTATTATGGCATTCTGATTACGGAATTGAACCGAGACCTGCTGAGCCGGAGAAGGGATTGGGCAGGGTCTATATGGTCAGGACATGAGGCGAGCAATGTCCTGACACCCGTCCTGATTCGGTCCATTTTTCTCCAGAGATGATTGCCCCCGCCCCGTTCTGTCTCCCTTCATCAGCCGAACTGGTGGAGAATCCGCTTCCTACCAGGCTTCGGGGAACACCTGGCACTTCATCCGGCTGTTCCATTGGATAAAAATTAATTTTTGTAGGCTGAAGCTCCCAGTTTTGGAGCAAAAGCCGTATCGCTTTCAGCTCGGATCGCATGCGAGAAGAGGGCAAGCGGGATCTCTGCCGGGCAGAGCTCCTCGCACTGTCCGCAGTTGATGCAGGAATCCGAGATATGGGCAAACCTCCTCATGTGGAACATCGGGTTCGGCGGGAGTTCCCCCGGCCTGACCATGAGGGAGTTCTTGGTCAGCTCCTTAGCCGCCGTGAAACAGACCGGGCAGTTCTCGATGCAGGAATAGCACTTGATACACCGGGACGTCTCCTTTGCGATCTTGTCCCACATGTTTGCGCCAAGCGCCGAGAAGTCCTTCTTCCGCCACTTGTCGCCGAGCTTGAACATCGCGCCCTCGACCTTTGCACGGATCTCGAGGCCCTTGGGGTTCGCGGCCTCGGTTGCAAGCACGCCGGCCTTGACAGCACCGTCGACCAGCTTTGCGCCCTTGTCCGAGCAGACCTCAACGAAAGTGGCCTTTCCGGCCTTGTCTCCGATAACGCCCCAGTTGCCGCACGCTAGGTCGGCCTGGCGCGGGATCTTGTACTTGCACCTGCGGCAGTTGGACCTGCGACCGTAGCCGGCATCTTCCAGCTCGTCAATCGAGATGCCCTTGTGGCCTCCCTCGTACTCAATGATGAACTGGCCCTTGTCAATCTCTTCCTTCGTTACCTTGTCCGGGTCGACGCCGAACTTGTCGGCAATCATCTTCCGGGCAGAGACCGGGCTTACCGAACCTCCGCAGTTGACGCCGATCATGAAGACGTTGTCAAGGTTGATCTCCTTGCGCTTGGCAAGCTCGTAGAACCCCATGACGTCGCAGCCCTTGACCGTGACGCCGATCTTCTTGCCCTTTGCCCCGTCAAGGAATTTCTTGACCATCTTGGGCAGCAGCAGCGTGCCGCAGTGGAGGGAGCCTGCCGTCTTTGCCAGGTCGCCGGGATTCGTTATCAGGACAGGCCTTGCATCGTACAGGTCTGCCCCCTTGGTGACGACGAGGACCGCATCGACAGCCTTTGACGCAAGCGCGTGCTTCCAGAGCCCGGTGACAGCGCCGCCGAGCTCCGCCTTCTTCTTGATCTCCGCATCATTGGTCCATGCGTAGAGCATGTCGCCCTTCTTGCATGCGGATGAACCTCCGAATAGTGCCATGTTACTTCGCCCCCGCTATCTTCTCAATTCTCACAGCACAGGCCTTGAACTCCGGGATCGCTGCGACAGGATCGAGTGCGTTGTTGGTCAGCACGTTTGCAGCGCATTCCTTGTAGTGGAAGGGCATGAAGACGACACCCTTCTTGATGTCCTTTGTCACGCGGGCGCCGATCTCGATGGATCCGCGCCGGGTGACCGCCTTGACCTTCTCCTTGTCCGCAACGCCGAGGGCCTTTGCGTCCTCCGGGTTGATCTCGACCCAGCCGGTCGGCTCCTCGCGCTCGAGGTCCTCGGAGCGGCGGGTCATCGTGCCGGTGTGCCACTGCCAGATGCAGCGGCCGGTTGTTAAGATGAACGGGTAGTCCTTGTCAGGGACCTCCGCCGGCGGCTTGTACTCGATCGGCGTGAAGATGCCAAGACCGTCCGGGTGGGTGAACTTCTCCTTGTGCAGGATCGGTGTCCCGGGGTGGTCGGCTGCCGGGCAGGGCCAGTGGAGCGCCTCGGGCCTCTCCAGCCGTGCATAGCTCATACCGCCGTAGGATGGCGTGACCTTGGCGATCTCGTTGAAGACATCTTCCGCGCTCTTGTACGGGAACTGCTTCTCGTATCCCATGACTTTTGCAAGCTCGCAGAAGATCTGCCAGTCGGCCTTTGCCTGGCCTGGCGGGTCCGCTGCCTTCCTCCAGCGCTGGACCCGGCGCTCGGTCGAGGTCTGCGTGCCGTCCTTCTCGGCAAAGCAGGCTGCCGGGAGAACGACGTTTGCGAACTGGGCGGTCTCGGTTAAGAAGATATCCTGGACGACGAGGAACTCGATGTTCTTCATGCCCTTCTCCACGTGGTGGAGGTCGGGATCCGAGAGCATCGGGTTCTCGCCCATGATGTACACGCACTTGACCTTGCCGGGCTCGTCGGCGAGCGCATTGATGAGCTTCGTTACGGTTAAGCCCACTTTGCCCTCGGCAATCTGGCAGCCCCACGCGTCCTCCATCTTCTTCTTCATCTCGGGGACGATGACGGACTGGTAGCCGGAGTAGACGTTTGCGAGCGCTCCCATGTCGCAGGCGCCCTGCACGTTGTTCTGGCCGCGCAGTGCGCAGATGCCGGTGCCGGGCCTGCCGAGGTTGCCGGTCATCATCTGGAGGTTTGCAACCGATTTCACGTTGTCGACGCCGGTCGTGTGCTGGGTGATGCCCATCGAGTAGAGGATCGCGGACTGGCCGGATTTGCCGAACCATTCTGCGGCCGTGATGAGGTCTTTTTCAGGAATCCCGGAGATCTTGGAGACATTCGCCGGGCTGTACGCGGGCTTCATCACGATCTCTTTGACCTTCTCGAAGTCCTTGGTCCTCTTTGCGATGAACTCCTTGTTCTCCCAGCCGTTCTTTAAGATCTGATGCATGAAGCAGTTGAGGATGGCGACGTCGGAGCCCGAGTAGAACGGGAGATAGAGATCAGCCTGCTTCCCCGTCGGCGTGAGCCGCGGGTCTGCGTAGATGATCTTCGCGCCGTTCTTCTTGGCCTGCATGACACGGCGGCCGATCAGCGGGTGCTGCTCGAACGTGTTGCTGCCGATGATTAAGAGGCACTTGGACTCGGCGATGTCCGCGATCGACTGGGTCATCGCACCGGAGCCGAATGCGCCGGCAAGGCCGACGACCGTTGACGCGTGGCAGAGCCGGGCGCAGTGGTCGATGTTCGGAGTCTTTAAGACAGCCCTCGCAAACTTCTGCATTAAGTAGTTCTCCTCGTTGGAGACCCGTGCAGAGGCCAGGCAGGCGATCTCGTCGCCCTTGTACGACTTGAACTTCGACGCGATCAGCTTGTAGGCTTCGTCCCAGCTCGCCTCGACGAACTTGCCGTCCTTCTTGATGAGCGGTTTTGTAAGCCGGTCCGGTGCATTGATGAACTCGTGTGCGTAATTCCCCTTGGGGCAGAGCTTGCCCTCGTTGACGGGATTGCGGTGCCAGGGGGCTACGCCGACAACCTTGTTGTCTTTTACGACAAGGTTGAAGCCGCAGCCGGTACCGCAGTACGGACACGTTGTTGGCACGTACTTCATATCCATGTTCACATACCTCGAACAGTTGACACTCTCTAATGAGGTTAATTAAACTTGTTCAATTCTTCCGAGAACGAACGGGCAGAAAACGGATCGGGCAATCCTGTGTTGTAACAATAAATTTTGAACAATGTTCCAAATTAATGATCGAACCATAACTCAGATCATCGCTTTTTTGCGATGATCGGGTGGCGCGCGAAGGGCGGAAAAACAGGGTTTTTTTATGGATTTTCTATGGAGAGATCCGGTGCCCCCCGGCCCTTTACAATCCCCCGTTTTTTCTCCCATGCGAGCAGGGCATACGCGACGATGAGCCCGGCGATGAACGCAACAGTCATGGAGACGACGAGGGCGAGGATGCTGATGAGGAGGGTTACCGGAAGAGAGTCGGTCCGGATGCTGTGCTTTCCCATCTCGATTGCAACGAAGACGAGGAGGGCACCGAGCGCTCCGGCGGCAACGATGGAGAGTACTTCCGGTGAGGAGAAGAAGAGGGCGAGGGTGATGAAGATAATTCCTGCGAAGATGTTTGCGCCGCCGGTCCTCGCACCGTACCGGTACTGGCCGGCGAGGCCGCCCGCGCCGTGGCACATGGGGAATCCCCCGAACGGGACGGAGGTCAGGTTCATCAGGCCGATGGTCAGGGAGAGACGTTTTGGCGGGACGTCGTTTTTGAAGAGATCCTTTGTCAGAAGGGAGGTTGCGAGGATGGCATTTGCTATCGTGAGGACCGACTGCGGGAGGACGAGCGTATAGAACCCGGCGGCCCAGTCTGACGGGAGGGGGACTATGAGCTGCGGGGCCGGTATGAGACTGACCGGTGGTATGCCGGAGACGAGGATCCCGCCGATCACCCCGACACCGATGACCACAAGGGACGAGAGGTCGGGGAACGTCCGGCAGCGGCAGAGGAGGAGGAATGTAAGGATGATCGCGATGCCGAGCGCGAAGAAGACCGGGTCCCTGAACACGAAGTCCACGGATGCCTTCAGGAGAAGGAGCGCAAGGCCGAGCTGGATGCCCCGCACCACGCTCTGCGGCACGTACCGCTTGATTGCGGCAAAGAGGGGGCCGTACCCGAGAACGAGGAAGAGAACGCCGAGGATGATCCCTGCCGCCGCGATCTCGCCGCTGCCGATGCTCCCCGAGATGACGATCACCGCGATCGCCTTCATCGGCTCGAGCGGGATGGGGAGCCGGTAGTACAGGCCGGTTGCGATGAACCAGATGCCGAAGAAGAGGAGGATATAGTGGGGGCTGACGTCGGAGACGAGAGCGACGGCAAGGATTAAGGGGATGATGGTGCCGAAATCACCCAGCGAGCCGGCGAGCTCGGAGAGCGTGAACCGGATTTCCGGAAGCCCCGCATCCCCAGCCATCGCGGACCCGGCCCTATCCTGCCGTGATTATGGTGCCGACCGGCTTACCGAGAATCGCTTTCCCGATATTGCCCCTTACATGGCAGTTGATGATCTTGACTTCCCGGATATGGGCTGCGTCCCGGATCAGCTCAACCACCATCGGCTCGATAACCATGTCCTTCAGGTTGAGGGACAGGAGCTCTGATGCTGAGATCTTTTTGATGAATTCGGCGTCGGGATTTTTTACCGGGTCTTCCATGTACAGCCCGTTGACGTTCTTGCCGATGATGCAGTTCTTCGCCCCCATCACCTCGGCGATTAAAAACGCGCCGGTGTCGGTGCGGTGCGGGGGGATGGAGCCTCTCTTTGCCGGGTGCTCGTACAGGCCGTAGGGAGGCGTGCCGTGCATGACCGGGAGCATCTTCAGCTTGAGCAGGCTCGGGAGTTCCAGCAGGTCTCCCGTGTGGATCCGGATGCCGTTGTACTTCGAAAGCAGGATGGAGACCATGATCGCGTTCTGCTCGGAGATCTTGGCCGAGAGCTCGGCGAGCACCCCGGTCGGCATCCCGAGGTCGATGCCCACGTCCATGATGTGCCGGACCCTCCCGCCGCCCCCGGTGACGAGCAGGATCTGGTGTTTTTTCGCAAGCTCCCCGATCTCGGTGAGCAGCGGGTGCATGACCTTCTTCCCGTAGTCGATGGCCGCATGGCCGCCGATCTTGATCACGTTCAGATCCGGCGTGATCCGGATCTGTTCTCCCCGCGCAACCCTGTGGCGGCCGTGTTTCTTTACGAGTGTCTCGCCCATCAGCCCGCTTCTCAGTTCAAACCGTCCTTTCATGGCTTTTCCCAAGACTTGTATCACGAGGCAAAGGTATAATATGATGTAAACCAGTTGGTATATCAGACGAAAACGCGGGCCGGCGCGAACCTAGGCGCGAACCTAGATATGCACGGCCGCGTACTTGTCTGTGGAGGTAATCACCCATGAAGATCTTTGTCCGTGAACGCAAGAAGGTCGGGGAGAACGTAGAAGAGCCCCGGTTCCGCATCGTCGCGGTGACAGGAGGCCAGCTCCAGATCGAGGCCCCGCACTTCCGGAAGCTCGAGATCGAGCAGATCGCCAAGGAAGTCAGTGCGCAGGTCGTGTACTTAAAGCCGGTGCCGGAAGACCAGAAGAAGAAACACTGATCCTTTTTTTAGACCTGGGTTTTAATCGGGATTATCGATGAGGGAATATCCGGATCACCTCGTCATCGCCAAGATCCTTCATGATCTCGCTCAGACTCCGGACACGCCCGGCCCGGATATCCTCCTCGCTCTCCTTGATCGCCGCGATTTCTTCTTTACTTAACTCCTCGTCATCATCCGCTGCATCGGGAAAGCGAGCGGCCGGGATCATGATCCCTCCGTACTGGAATGAAGATTGCCGGCGGTATTTTTCTTTGCATGTTGTTTCCACAGCCCGCTGTCCTCATTGAAGATGAAGATAAACTCCCGGCCCCGTTTTTCCTTGATGAGATACCCCAGATCGGCAAGATGGAGGAGATCCGTGCGTGCGGTCTCGTAGACCGTGTTGTACTTCTGCATGATCTCGCGGATGGTGAAGTATTCGTCGGAATGCTCCATCATGGAGCGGAGGATATCTCCCTCTCTCGGATTGATGTCCTTGATCTTTTTGATGATGGCTTTCGTTGCGTTCTGTTCGGTCTGCTTCTCCTCAAGGTACCTGAGTAGGTCTTTTCGTGCCTCGTCGATACAGGAAAGGTTGTAGAGGATGAAATAGGTGAGATCCATCTCATCGAACTCTGTATGGAGGTACGCAAGGGAGTACTTCTTCTTGGACCGGAGGATGATCCGGGAGATGGGCATGTACTCAAAGAGCCAGTAGCCCCGCGAGATGACATACCAGTAGAAGAGGCTGCGTGCCGTCCTGCCGTTCCCGTCCTCGAACGGGTGGATGTAGCCAATAAGGAAGTGCAGGATGATCCCTGCAATGACCGGATGGATGTACTCTTCAGTCCCTCTGCCGGCTTCCGGTTCGGCCCGGTTGGCAAACGTGCAGAGTTCCGTTATGTACTGCTCTATCTCCCGGTAATCGGGGGGCGTATGGTACACAACACCGGTGACCGGGCTGGCGACCACGGTATCGTTGTTGGTCCGGAACTGCCCGATGGCGCCTGTATCGATCGTCCCCTTTGTCACCAGCCGGTGGATCTCGAGGATGAGGGCCGTATTGAGCGGCTCGTCCTTGAGGTCGAGGATGAACTTCATCGCCTCGTAATTGTTGAGCACCATCTGCTCGGAGCTGTTCCTCGGCTTCCTGCCTTTCCGGAGCATCTCCTTTGCAACACGCCGGGTCGTCGCGGCGCCTTCGAGGATGCTTGAGGCGATCGCCTCCTCCATGAACGAGTTGATGATGTAGGACTGTTCGAGCCGGATGGTCTTGTTGTGGATGCGGATATGGCCGGTCAGGTAGCTGTCAATGGTATGGAGGCTTTTTACGATCTCCGGGACGATCGTGTAGACAAGTTTTAACGGGGGATACGGGACCTGCTCCCGCCGCATCTCCCGGTACAGCTTCATGACGGCCCATGCCTTCTTTCGCTTCCCGGGATCAGGAATACGGTACTTCAATTCGTCCCATGAGAGGTAACGGCGGTTATATTCCGTCACGTTTTCCTTGAACTGATCATCTGTAAAATAATCCGTCTGCCCATCCGTTAGATCGAGGGTCAAGTCGGAGGGCGGTTTCTCTGGAAGTTTCGTCATAAAGCCGGCCTGCTAACTACTAATTTAGGACAAATTAGTATTTATTGGTATTTGGGCTTTCTCTCTAAAGGACGAACAGGCCTCTCCCGGAGAAATTACTAATTTAGCACAGATTAGCAGATTGTAGTAGTTGAGAGAGGATTTGAAAAAAAAACCTGAAAATTCCTGAAAAATTTTCCGGTTGCTCCGGCAATCCCGATCATCTGCGGTAGCAGGATTTTAACCAATGGCGGAAAGAATGTGACAGTGTGACAGACTGGCCGGCTGTCAGGAAAGAGCTCACGCCAGAGAGAATTGTCCTTGCTGCTCTCTATGGCATCATTGTTGGGATTTCCCTCTCTGTAGTGACGGAGGTCTTTTCCCGATCGCGCTACATGCCCGTGTTGTTCGTCCTTCTTTTCCTGATCCTTATCCTGGCAGAATTCCTATGGTTCCACAGGTCGATGATGGCAGGGCAGAGCGGGCCTGACTGATTGCATTGGATTGCCGGGGGAACTGAAGATAACGAGGGGGAGAGCCAGAGCGATTACTTGATGGGGTAAATTCTTTTCAATCCTTTTTTCCCAAAATTTTCTTCACTATAATCAATTCCCTTTTTTAGAATTCTCTTGGGTGTTCCATTTCCGTTTTTATAATGTCGATGCCATGCAAGAGGAACTCGAGACTTATTCAAAAAGTACATACTGACGATATCATAATCAGCTAATAAGCAAATCGTATTTTAATCGAACAGGATTGGGAAGAAACAGCAATTCGTTTTTCTCGAATCATGCCTAAAAAGACACCCGAAGAAAAAGCCCGTGAGATAATAGATAACCTGCTTGAACAAGCCGGCTGGCGAGTGCAGGATCTCAAAGATTACGATCCCACACAGGCACTTGGCATCGCTGTCCGGGAGTTCCCTTTCGGATCGGGTGAGGGGGATTATGCCCTCTTTGTCGACCGGAAAGCCGTCGTGGATGCCGGTGCAGCCGGCGGGCTGCCAATCCGGAGACCGGCAGGGAGTTCTAAGAGAATCTGCTCGGGATTCCTGATTAATCATGTGCAGGAAAAAAAAAGGATGACGGGGACCACCCCCCAATAAAAAGAGCGGTCATAGCACCTTTTGTGCCGCCGGAGGGGTGAGCCGGAACGACCCGGTGCCCGCATCACCCACGCCATACGGTACTCTCCCCTGCAGGTTTTCACCAGAGCACAAAAAAACGTATAATCCCTCCGCCATGCCCCGTGAGGGACTGCCGCTGTGGCGGGGAGCCTTCAGGATGCACCCGCAGTTTCGTGCTTTTCACCCCCGGCGCGGGATCTCCCGCTGATGCCCGTTTCCCTATCCGGGTACACATCCGATCGGTTTTAGCACGTTTCCAAAATAAAAAGAACGGCCCTCTCACGCCTGTGCAGGCAGTGTGCCGAGGATGGAGGCGAGGAGGAAGAGGAGCAGGCCGTTGAAGAAGAGGATCACGGCAACGACAAGACCGGGGATGAGACCCGGCAGCAGCATGGACGTGCCAAAGAGGATTCCGATGATGTTGAGCACGGTCTGGGTGATGAGCAGGTTCCGGACCGGCGCGGGCAGCACGACCGGCTCGGTTGTCCCTGCCCGCATCGAAATCAGCATGGGCACGACCCGGCCGGCAAGGAGGACAAGGCTGCCGATCAGGTTTAAAAGACCGAGCATGACCCGGAGCAGGTCGGTGAGGATTCCCGGCACGATGCAGGAGTAAACGCCCATGGCAACGAAGACGAGGCCGATAGTGACCAGGAACCACGAGCGCCGGAACGAGCCGAGCGGGGTCTCGCCCATGGCAAGGATCTGGATCGCCATGATGACGAGCAGGAGGCCGAGCTGGCCATCGGGAGAGAAGGGGAGCAGGCCGAGGCTCACCGGCACGAGCAGGACGGCGAGCAGTGCAAGCAGCACGCCAAGGAAGATGAGGAGCGCGATCGTGAGGGGCAGGGGGGCATCGCGGAAGAGCAGGCTTGTGCTTCCGGCGGGAGGTTGTTCCGGTCCTCTTGGGTACTGCCGGGTCACCGCCTCGATGCACCACGCGAGCCAGATGAGGGCGGCGGCGTCGACGATGAGGAGGGCTGCCGTGAGCGTGTCGTTCGTGAGCGCAGGCACGAGCGTGACAACGCCGAGCAGGAACGCCATCAGGTACACGAGGATACAGGATGCGGCGAGCTGCCGGAGCACGCCCGGGACCTTCAGCCAGAGGGTCGCCCTGTCCTTGTGCAGGAAGAGCCGGGCAAGGAGGACGGCGCCGCCCAGCGTGAGGATGGCGCCGACGAGAATACGGACGATTCCGGACAGGAACCCGGGGATGAAACATGCGACCATCCCAACGATGCCGGCCGCAATCCCGGTAAGGATGACAAGCCATGTCCTGCGGACCTCGCCAAGCGGCGTCTTTCCCAGCGTGATGACCTGCAGCGCAACAATGACGAGGAAGAGGCCGTACGTGCTGTCCGGGGCATACGGGAGTGCCCCGGTGGTGATGGAGAAGAGGAGCAGCCCGAAGAGACCCATGAAGATGCCAAGGACGAGAAGGATCACGGACTCGAGCGTGTAATCAAATTCCCCGGCCGGGGGTGGTGAGGTTTCGGTTGTCATGGATGAGCAGTCTCCGTTAACTGGCACACCGGAACACCGGCCGGCGGGTGGCGGGTGCCCGGGTTCTGGAAGAGAATTCTCCCAACAATCCTATTTCTTGGTTTTGGATCGATCCTGGTACCCCCATGGAATGATGGTCGCTGCGGTGAAAATTACGAGGGGCCGCGGAAACGGGGGCATGCACCCCCTCCTTCCGGCGGGGTTACCCGGCGGTTGTGCATTGCGGCACGGGCAGTCGCCTGCGCCACTCTTCTCCGTGATTATATTCCTGAAAAAAGATTAAAAGAAAACCATCATATAGGGTAATTTCCAAACCACGAAAATATCATGGTTTACAGGTGATACCAGGAATGCGAATCAGTGACAGGGACGACGGGCTGACACGGCGCATGCCGGCTCATTTCCGGCAGTGGCCTCCATCCGGCCTGGGCGTCAGCACCTACGATGACTGCACAACCCTTGAGATCAGTTACCGTACGGATGAACAGGAACTCCGGAAGTATATTCCCGAAGAGTTTGCCATCGCAAAGCCGCTCGTCATGATCATGTACGAGAAGTGCTCAGGTGTCCGGTGGATGGGCGGCTCGCAGTATTCGCTCATCACCGTATCGGTGCTCGTCCGCTACGTGGCGGGAACGGAGCCCCTTGAGGGGTTCTACCATCTCGTCATCTGGGAGGACAGGTGCGAGCCAATCCTCGGGGGGCGCGAGGAGGCGGGCATGCCCAAGGTATTCTGTGACCTGCCCGAATACCGCCGGAACGAAAACCGCCTCTCGGTGAACGCCAGCCACGAGGGGCGCACGTTCTTTGCAATGGAGCTTGCAATCGGGCGGGAGTACACTGCCGCTGAACTCGCGGCACTCAACGCAGACAACGGCAGGATGGTACAGTTCGGCTGGCGCTACATTCCAAAGATCGGGCCGCAGCCCGGCCCCGCTCTCTCCGAGGCGACCTACTACCCGGTGGACAACACGTACACCTCCGCATCGGTATGCAGCGGGAGCATCCAGTGGACCGTGCCGGAGCCGCACCAGCACCCGACGCAGCACAGCATCATCGCGGCGCTCGCGTCCCTCCCCGTTCACGAGTACCTGCCCGGCTCGTTCCGGAAGGGTTCGAGCATAATGAGAATGGACCTTGCACGGTCCCTCCCGTGATGTGAAATGATTGCCGGCGATTTTGCACAAAAGATCGCAATCGTGACCGGGGGAACCTCCGGCATCGGGTATGCAGTTGCAGAAGAGTTGCTGAAACGCGGCGCAACGGTCCGGGTTATCGGGAGCCGTGCAATCTTTGCGTTGCCGGAGTACCGGGAGTCCCTCGCGCATCCGGGAAGAATTGTGAGTGTGACGAAAAAAGAAGCACATGCGGGGTGCTAAGGTGAATGCCCGCAGAACCTGAAGGTGACATTATGAGTGATGCATTTACAGACAAGATCGCGATCGTGACCGGGGGCACCTCCGGCATCGGGTATGCAGTTGCAGAAGAGTTGTTAAAACGCGGCGCAACGGTCTGGGTTATCGGGAGCCGGAAGGAGAGCGTTGAGAAAGCAAAGGCGGCCTTTGCGGCGTACCGGAACGCGCGGTTCGCGGCCGTGGACGTGACCGTTGCCGATGAGGTGAAGGGAATGATCGACGCCTGCGTGAAGAAGGACGGCCGGCTCGACTACCTCTTCAACAACGCCGGCATCGGCATGACGTACCCGACCAGGCACCTGACGCTTGATATGTGGAAGAAGGCCATTGATCTCAACCTCTGGGGGGTTGTGTATGGCGTCCATTTTGCCCTGCCGGTCATGCTGGCGCAGAAGAGCGGGCATATTGTAAACACGTCCTCGATTGCAGGCATCATCGCGCCCCCGTCCCAGGCCGTGTACTGCGCCACCAAATATGCGGTAACGGGCATGACCGAAGCGCTGCGGTACGAGTTCTTCGACGAGGGCATCAGGTTTTCGACCGTCTGCCCTGCAAATGTCGCAACCGCGATCTTTACCGGTACCGAGATCCCCAAGGACGCGATCCCTGCCAGCGAAGCGGCACAGATCATCCTTTCCGGCGTGGAGAAGAAGGAGAGTCTCATCATCTTTCCGGAGTTTGTAAAAAAGACGTACGAGCGTTTCCTTGCGGACCCGGCGCTGAAGGAGAGGTTCATGCTCGAGTATGCACGGCGCCGCAATGCCGGGTGGGCGAGGGGGGTGCCCTATCTGAGTTTCCCGGAGGATCTGCTGGAGATGAAACCGTAAGGGCAGGGGCCCTGAAACCGGCTGATCCCCATTCCCGGACAAAACGGCGGTTTGCCCGGACCCTCCGGCGCTCCGCTAAAAAGTACTCCGGCAGGGATAACCCTTTAACCCGCTTTTCCTATAGTCGCATTCAGAGAGAAATGCACATTAAAGAGATCTCCGGCGAAATTTTCTGGGAAGAACGAAACGCCGGAAAGATATCAGGAAAAACTCGCAAAACTCACCGGCCCCGGCCGGACCGCTATCAGCCTCACCGGGAACGGGAAGCGCAACCCAAGATTTACGACTCTTCTGAAAATCTGTTCTGCTTTTGGGACTTGAGCCTCCAGAACAGTAAAACCTATTCCCCCTCCGCTTCCCGCTCCCCGCACAGATCCCCGTACGGGCACCACTCGCACTGCCTGTACCCTGGCTGGGCCGGGAACTCCCCGGCAAGGATCCGGCCGATCATCTGCTCCATCGATTCGGTGAACGCCCTCACGCTCGCTTCGGTCGGTTCGTACACGACAGGATTGTTGTCTTTCAGGTACAGGAGCGTTGCCTTCTCCGGCAGATTCCCGTACATCTCCCGGATTGCAAGGGCGTACAGGTTGAGCTGGATGTTCTCCGGCAGGTTCTTCTTCGTAATGCCGGAGGATTTCGATGAACCGGTCTTGAAATCGATCACCTCGTATCCGCCGCGGGGCGTCCGCTCGATGCGGTCGATGTACCCGTGCATCTCGCGGCCGGCGAGCGTGAAGCTGAACTCCTTCTCGGCATCTACAATGGTATTCTGGTTCTTTGCCTGCCATGCCAGATAGGTCCGGATGAGATCGTATGCCGAGACCTTATCCTGCTCGGACTGGGTCGTTGACTCGAACTGCTCCGGCGTCCAGAACCGATCCAGGAGCGCAGGGATCTGGTCCTCTGCCGGCTTCGCGGGATCCAGGTGCTCGATTACGGAATGGACGCGAGGAGGGCGAGGATGCCGATAAACAGGGTTACCTGAAGAGGAGAAGCCGAAGAAGAAGAAAAAGTGATACTTTTTTTACGCCGGGTTTTTACCGGGTTATCTGTTGGGGGATGGCCGGATCTCCGCATCCAGCGGTTTATCTGAAAGTTTCGTCATGAATCCGGCCCACTAAATACTAATTTTACACAAATTAGTAGTTGCCAGTATCTGGAAAATATACCGGTTTTCAATAAAATCGCTCTCGGAGCAATTACTAATTTAGCACAGATTAGCAGAGTTTGGTAGTTGGGAGAGAATTCAAAAAAACCTGAAAATTTCAGAAAAATTTACAGGTTTTATCCGAAATAGCAATACCATCCTCAAATTGAGTGTGGGGCTGTTTCCCCCAGATGGGGGTCTGATCTGTAACCCCTACCCCCCTTCCGAAAAAATCCGTTGGGAGGGGGTGTCATGGGTAGGGGGAGGTCTCATTCCGGCACTGGCAGGGGGAGGTCTGACCTGAGACCCCCCCTCCTGTTTTTCGGCCATACCGGAAGCCAGCCCCACCGCCTGAAACCCAAGCAACGGCACAGGCCGCCCGGACACCATGGGGGGGTCTCATCCGGCCGGATCGGGCGGGGGGTCACGTACGAGACCCCCCCCCTTCAGAAAATCCGGAGGGGGGCAGGGGGGTGGCCTAGGTGGGGGGTGGTCTCCCACCAAAGGGGGAGACCTTGAGAAGATATTCATCAGAATATCTTCGAGTTCTCATGCGAGACCCCTGTCTGACAAGA
Source organism: Methanoregula sp. PtaU1.Bin051 (assembly GCA_002067895.1). GTDB lineage: Archaea > Halobacteriota > Methanomicrobia > Methanomicrobiales > Methanospirillaceae > MVRE01. The sequence goes on from MVRE01000009.1 coordinate 18,208, forward strand.
GATCCCGGAGGGGGCTGCCGTCGTGAATCCCCTGAATGTGGGCTGGCCGGCACCGGGCCGAGAGGGAGGGGGGGTCTGAGGGGAGACGCCCCATCAATGAGTTTGATAGTCCATCACGGGATCGCTGATTGTTGGCCCTTTCTTTTCAGTTTCACTCCCCGCTCGGCATAACTTTCTTAGATAACATTCTTAGATATCTATACCAAATACTGTGTGAAGGCATGCAGAAATCCACGTTAAGTTACGATGAGGAGGATACTTTCCGGAAGAAACTGATTGCGCTTTTATTGAGCGGAGCGGAAAAACCGATTCGTTCAAAAGTCAACTTTCAGAAAGAGCTATTTCTGCTAATCCGATCAATGCCCCAGTTTGATTCACTCTTTGATTTTATGCCTCACCGGCTCGGCCCCTTTTCAAACAGCGCTGAGCAAGTTATTGAAAGCAACCCGGAATTATTCGTTGCTGACAATAGAGGTATCTACTTATCTGATGAGGGAGAGCGCTTTAAGTCATCGGTCCAAAAGGAGATGCGCCCAGAAAACCTTGAACAATTGATCAGATCTATTGAATTCATACGGTCGATTTATGATAAGCTGTCCGATGACGAATTTATGTTCCTCGTTTACATGACTTATGGGTATACGGAAAAATCCGATCGGTTCGATGCCCTTTTAAAAAGAAGAAAACAACTTGCGGACAGCCTACTTAGAAAGAAGATTATCACGCACCAGCGATATCAAGAACTTCTGAAGGGATAACGTGAGGATCATCCCTGATTCATCCTTTTTCATCTGCTTCATAAACGACCTTGAAGGGTACGTACCGTTTGATGAACGGATCAGGACTTTGTTAATTATAGCGGGAACTTTTTCTGTTATCCTTGTCCCGGAAGTTGAAGGGGAATCCCCACTCCAAAGGTTACCCCAAACAATTACGGGGCGATTTACAAAAAAGGACCCTGCAACATCGTACCGTAAGCCAAATCCACCAATAGAATTGCTAAGGCCTCTGCTTGGGAAAGGAGAGCATGCAGTAATCACCTGCTCATTTCTACAATACCAGAGCGGTGACATAGATTTCCTCTTTATTCTGGATGACGGTCTCGCTAGGGATCTTGTTGGGCGGATACTTCCTGCTCTCACCGGCAACATGAAAGGGACGGTTGGTTTTCTCGGCGATTGTGCCTGCCGGAAAGTACTTGAAAAGGACGAGGTAATACATCTCCTAACGGTTCTGCGTAAAACAAAATTCCGGGTAGATCCATCAATCATCACCGCAGTAATCGGCGGGATCAAGAGCAGGTGTTCCTGAAATGACCGATATCCGCGTACGTATCACGGAACAGGATGAGGAGACGCTTTTCACCGGAAAGGAACTCTCGGTTGGGAACCTCTCGCTTACCACCCCCTGCAAACTGCTCGATCTCAATAATTCTCCATCAGTCTCCGCATTCCAGACACTTGATCAGGTACGTCTCGGAACGGTTATGATCGCAGAGCGGAGCCGGTTCGTCCATCAGGAAACGTTCATGCGGGAAGCGGATCATACTGATGCCCGGTTCCTCGCCGATTCTTACGATGTCCTGAAGCGACCGGGCATTCTCGGCAACAAACTGGTAGTCAATTCACTCACCCTCACATTCAATCCATTCAATGTCCCAACGCCCGATGAATATCTCCGGAGCATCCTGCATATATATCACGGGCGAAGCGATTTTCTCCTCATCCCGAACCTGAAGGTGAAACGGTACGATGAACGGATGCACCCCGAGTTTCAGGTGCAGGAAGACGAATTCAGACAGTACGTTGACATGGCGTACGAGATCCTGAACTTCAGGAACTCGAAGCCGATCTTTGTCCCGGTTCCGCTCAAGTACGGTGTCCGCAGGTTCCAGTCCATTCTCTCCGGATATCTTGCGAAAGGATACCGATACTTTTGGCTGGACTTTGAAGGCTCGAACACAACCTCCAAGGCACCCCATATCCGCTCGTTCCATGATTGTGTCGAGACTGAAGGCCTCGGGGAAGAAGTCGTTCTTTATGGCTCGAACATTCGGCGCGAGAACAATCCGCACCTTCCGGATCCGCGGTGCCCGGCATCCGATTTTCTGACCGCACCGCTCGGTGTCGATATCATCGGTGTCAACCGCGAGCCCCAGCGTGGGGGCGGGGACCCGGGCACTCGCCGGCCCTACATCCCGCCCCCAGCTGAAGAAGTCATCCGGCACAGAGCACGATTGCTTGACCGGGACGATTATACCTATGTGAAATATTCGGAGTACCCCCGAAGTCGAGAACTATTCAATAAATACAGGGTCAACGAGGCATTGATTCGGCTCAACCCGAAATTCTATGCAAACTATGTCAATACATTCGAAATCAATGAGGAACTAGCACGTCACCAGACCCTTATTGCAGAAAATGAGTCTCTTCTCGGATATCTCGGCACGAAATCATCTATTAATCCCAAATTGATGAAAGCCTTTGAAAAATCATTTAGCAGGGATACGCAATCGCAAAAGAGTCTGGATAGGTTCTTTTAAATTTTCCGCGCCCTCTATCCCGTCAGCTTCCTGTCTGACAAATCCGGGCCCGTAACACGCCCAGATTCCCCCATACAAGGCGGATAACTCCCAAATTTTTCGCACTCACCACAGAGTATATATCCAATCCGGGATAACCGAAGGGCAATACAATGATCAGCGAGCTCATAGAACGGTTCAAGGCGTGGGTGAGGCATGCGAAGGAGGCAGCGGCCGCCATCAACGAGAGGCTTGCCGCCGCAGCCCGCCGCATCGTCAGGCCCGCCACGCCTGCCATCGCCTGTGCGAGAGCAATCGTTGTAGCATCCGATGGGAATGTGATGAACGCGGGGAAGCGGCACAGGCTGACGAGCGGTCACGCCCCGATCTTTACGCTCTTTACGTTTTTTGGTGATCGTTAGGTAACGCCGGGTTCCGGTGCCGGGTTCTCATTGATGGTTGTTGTCCTGTAGGTTACCTGCCGACTGGCGGTTTGTGACTGAGTACGGGACGATAGCCCGGGCTCAACTCACCGCACCATCAGGCGTTTTTGCATCGTCGAAAGGGAGCGGATGCTCCCGTTCCGGGATTGATTTCAGGACACCTGCGAGGCAGGGTAAACCTCAGACATCAGACAAAGGAGGAAAAAGCCATGACAGTTGACAAAACCACACAGAACGGAGAACCAGATGAAACAGATGTAATCCCGGCCGGTGACGCAATCGCCGGCCGGGCAGAGACTGGACCAGGTGCCGGCATACAGAAGAACTACTCGCGCCGGCGCACGGTCAAGGGAAGGAAGACACGCAGGAAGAAGAAGAAGAACCCCGGCGGGAGGGCGGCAAACGGTCCTAACGCCGGCCAGCACATCCGGCCGGGGATTGTTGAGGCGGCGGAGATCCTGATCGCGGAAGGGTACCTTGCAGGCAAGGTCATCGATCCGAATTCGCCGTTCGACCTGATCGGGTACAGCAGGGAGGATACGATCCGGCTCATCGTTGTGCGGCCGAAGCAGGACGTCACGAACGCCGCCGAGGTCGTACGGGCGTACGATGCGGAGATCCGCACGATCCTGCCGTACTGGAGATGCGACAGCGACAACATCCAGTTCTGGGTCTTCTCGCGGGAGAAGGGCCTGCTCCGGTATAAAGTATATGCCGGCGGGATCCGGAACGTCGGGATGATGCAGAATGGCACAGGAAAGCCGCAGGCAGCAAAGCCTGTTTCGCAAACGGCTGTGATAAACAATGAAATCCGACGAATGCGCGATGCTCCCTGCCCGGTAGCCCCAACCGGCAATGCAAAGGCCCCGGTTCAGACCCCAGCCCATGAGGGTATACCCTTTCAAAACCAATGATAGTATGTCCAAAGGGTTCTGCAGAACCCCGTGGACGAGAAGGGAGGCGTAAGCCGACCTTCGAGTTCAAAGGGGCCCCCGAGAAGAATGAAAAACGAAGAAAAAGTCAAAGGAGGTGATAACAAATGGCAGACTTCGTACAAAACACAAACGTAAAGTCGGCGGTTCGCAAGCTCGCAAACCCGATCGCGGACATCGACGCGTTCAACGGGATCGTCCAGAACGTCATCCTGAACAACCCGTTCGGGTGCATCTCGTACATGAGCGGAGGCATCAACCACCCGCCCGTCGAGAAGACCAGGGAGTCCTACACGGCCAAGTTCGTGTACCAGGACGCCGAGGCAAAGCGGATCGGCAGTTCCTCGGAGAACTACAACACGATCGCCGGCTACAACGCGGGGATCGCCGCAGTGCTCGCCAATGCCGCAAACGCGACAGCGCACGGCGGCACGGCAGTCCGGAACCCGGAGGCCGACAACTTCACGGCAACGCTGAAGTGCCATGCCCCCAACGGTGAGCTCTACATGGTCAACATCTCGCGCCAGCAGGTGACCTTGTCATCCTACGAGGACGACGCGATCCGGACCATCATCGAGACCTGGGCTGACGGCGTAGCGGCGCTGGCCTGAAAAAACATAAAAGAAATCGAGGTGCAGAACAAACCCGGGCAGGGGCCAAACACCCCTGCTCCCTTTTTACCTTTCCGGATTCTTTCGCAAAAGCTTCGATTGTGGATCTTCACGTTGCCGGATGCGCCTTAATTTTATAGAATCGTATTACGATCCTGGAAATTTCCATGCAGTTTTAATCATTTTTAAAAAAAAAATGGTGATCCAAAATACGGATCATTATACTTTAATAGCACCTGATTTTAATTATCAGTGAAATCGTATGAACAAATTCATTACTTCCAGTATTCTTCTGGCACTCATGATTGTTTCCTGCGTGATGTTTACCGGCTGTATGGGATCCTCATCGTCATCTTCCGGTATGAAAAACGCGGATGGGATGAATCCCGGTTCCACAACGACAATCACGGACGGCTACGGCCGCACGGTTGTCATCCCTGCAAACCCGGAGAGGATCGTCTGCTCCGGCTCCGGCTGCCTCCGGTATGTCTCCTACCTGGGGGCGCAGGGAAAGATTGTCGGTGTCGACAGCATCGAGAAGACGAAACAGGCTGTCGAGGGCCGGGCCTATGCCATAGCAAACCCGCAGTTTGCAGGCCTCCCGCTGATTGGTGAATACCGGGGCAAGGACGACCCCGAGAAGATCATCGGCATTGGCCCGCAGGTCATCTTCAAGACCGCATCGCTGTCGGAACAGGCTGCTGCAGCCATCGCCGCCGCCGACACCCTCCAGAACAAGACCGCGATCCCGGTCGTGGAGATGCCGTACGGCGACCTTGCAACGGAGAAGGGCACCGCCGACGCGTTTGCCACCCTGCGCCTCATGGGGAGCATCACCGGCACGGGCGCCAGGGCAGAAGAGCTCATCGGGTATATCGAAGCGACAAAGGCGGACTTAAAGAAGCGGACCGCAGACATCCCGGCATCTGAACAGAAGACCGCGTACATCGGCGGGGTATCGTATGCCGGCCCCCACGGGATCGTCTCCACCGAACCGGCCTACCCCCCGTTCGCGCTCGTGAACATAAAGAACATAGCCGGAAGCGCAGGCACCCAGCATGCCGATGTCTCGAAAGAGATGATCGTGGGCGCCGACCCGGAGTTCATCTTCATCGATGTCGGGACCCTGCAGATCCCGGACGGGGGTGCGATCACCGAGCTCCGGACCAACGACGCATTCTCCGATCTCAGGGCAGTAAAGAACGGGAACGTGTACGGCGTCCTGCCCTACAACTTTTATTCCACCAACTACGAGTCGGTCCTCGCGGACGCTTACTTCATCGGCAAGACCGTCTACCCCGACCGGTTCAGGGACATCGATCCGACAGTAAAGGCAGACGAGATCTACACGAAGTTTGTTAACAAGCCGGTCTTTGCCGGGCTGAACAGCAATTACAACAACACCGGCTTTGCGAAGATCGCCATCCGATAAGGACACGAATGTATGCATACCGAGCACGGCACAGTTCCGGCCGATTACCTGGAGTATACAAGGAGAAAGGGGCTCTGGATAGCAGGGGCCCTGTTCCTTGTAGTCCTCCTGTTCATCCTTGCGATCTCGGTCGGGGCCGTATCGATACCGCCCGCAGACGTCGTCCAGACCCTTTTTGGGGCCGGCACCTCCGCGAAATGGGACCGGATCATCTGGAACATCCGGCTGCCGCAGGCCCTCGCGGCCATCGTTGCGGGGACAGGCCTTGCCGTTGCCGGGGTTGCGATGCAGTCCATCCTCCGCAACCCGCTGGCCTCGCCCTACACGCTCGGGATCTCGAGTGCCGGGGCATTCGGGGCGGCGGTCTCGATCATCGTGCTCGGCGCCGGCAAGATCCAGTCGACGATGGCAAACCCGGTGACCATAACAAACCCGTATCTCACGACGATCATCGCGTTCTTCTTCTGCATGCTGGCAACCGCGGTGATTCTCCTCATCTCCCACCTCAGGGGAGCGTCCCCCGAAGTCATGATCCTGACCGGCGTGGCGCTGTCGGCGCTCTTCTCGGCGGGAGTCATGTTCCTCCAGTACTTCTCCAGCGACACGCAGCTTGCCGCAGTCGTCTTCTGGACGTTCGGGGACGTAGGAAGGTCGACATGGGAGACGCTGCCGTTCATGGCGGTCGTGGTCGCGGGGGCCACGCTCTACTTCCTCCTCAACCGCTGGAACTACAACGCGATCGATGCCGGGGACGAGACGGCGCAGGGGCTCGGCGTCAGTGTCGCCCGGGTCCGGCTTGCCGGGATGACCGTTGCGGCACTGGTCTCCGCGGTGATCGTCGCCCTCCTCGGGGTGATCGGCTTTGTGGGGCTTGTCTGCCCGCACATGATGCGGAGGATCGTGGGGGACGACCAGCGCTACCTCATCCCCGGCACGGCCGTCGCCGGGGCCGTGCTGCTGCTTGCCTCGGACACCGTGGCCCGTGTTATTGTCGCACCGTATATCCTCCCGGTCGCCGTCCTGACGGCGTTCATGGGAGCGCCCGTATTCATCTACCTGTTATTCAGGGGGTATAAACGATGACAACGATGCTTTCTGTCAATGAACTGAAATTCATGTACCGCAACAAGGACGTGCTGCGCGAGATCGGCTTCTCGATCGAGCAGGGAACGGTGGTCGCCGTGCTCGGCCCGAACGGGGTCGGGAAGACCACGCTGCTCAAGTGCTTAAACCGGATCCTCAAACCCCGGAAAGGGTCCGTGCTTCTCGATGAGGAGAACCTGCTCGAGCTCGGCACCATGGACATTGCCCGCCGGGTCGGTTACGTGCCGCAGCGCGTTGAGACCGGGCGGCTTACTGCGTTCGATGCGGTCCTCCTGGGCCGGCGCCCCCATATCGGCTGGGACGTCACTTCCCGCGACCTTGCCATCGTTGACGCCATCTTCACCAAGCTTGGTATGGAGCCCCTCCGGCTCTCGTACATCGATGAGATGAGCGGCGGGGAACTCCAGAAAGTCGCGATCGCACGGGCGCTGGTGCAGGAGCCGAAAGTCCTCCTGCTCGATGAGCCGACAAGCAACCTTGACCTCAAAAACCAGGTCGAGATCCTGAACACCATCCGCGAGATTGTCCGTGACCACAACATCGCGGCCATCATGACCATGCACGACCTCAACCAGGCCCTGCGGTTTGCCGACAGGTTCATCTTCATCAAGGACGGGACGGTACATATCCACGGGGCCTGCGATATCGTCACGCCACCGGTCATCGAGGAGGTCTACGGCCTCCCGGTCATGATCGGGGAACTCGGCGGCGTCCGTTGCGTCGTCCCGGCGTCCTGTAACGGAACCTGAGGAGGATTAACCATGCACGAGCACGAGCACGACCATGGACATCACCATCACCAAAATACCCCCCATGCCGTAACGTTCGACGACTGCATCCGCTTCCACGGCCACTCCTGCCCGGGCCTCGCCTCTGGCTACCGTGCGGCAACCGCTGCGATGGAGGCCCTCGGTGTCGTACGGCCTGAGGACGAGGATCTCGTCGCCATCTGCGAGACCGACGCCTGCGGCGTCGACGCGATCCAGGTGATTGCCGGGACAACTGCCGGCAAAGGCAACCTCATCATCCACGACTACGGCAAGCACGCGTTCACGTTCTACAACCGCAAGGACGGTAAGGCCGTCCGGATCACGTTCCACCGCAACGAGCAGACCGAGACCGGTGACTTTTCCGCCCTGCGGGCAAAGGTCTTCTCCGGCAAAGCGACCGCAGAGGAGACAGAGGAATTCCATAAACTGATGCACAAGGCAACCGTAAAGGTGCTCCACGCACCTGCGGACTCGATCATGAAGATCGAGAAGGTGACGATGGATGCACCGAAGAAGGCCCGCATCTTTGCCTCGGTCACCTGCGAATGCTGCGGGGAGTCCGTTGCCGACGCAAAGACACGGCAGGTGAACGGGAAGCGCGTCTGCATCCCGTGCGCCGAGGGAACGCATCCTGAGAAGAAGGAATAGGATCTTTTTTTCCGGGATATCCCGGGCTGCCAGACCTGGAGCCCGTTTTTTTTTTCAAGACCTCGTTCTTCCGAGGATCAGCCAGATGAAGAGCGGGGCCCCGAGAAACGCGGTGAGCACGCCGACCGGAAGCACCGCGGGGGCGATGATGAGCCGCGCAACCTGGTCGGCGGCAAGGAGAAGAACGCTGCCCATGAGGCAGGATGCGGGAAGAAGGTACCGGTGGTCGTTTCCCACGATGCAGCGCACCATGTGGGGGCCGAGGAGGCCGATGAAACCGATGATGCCCATGAAAGAGACGATCACGGCGGTAATCAGCGATCCGAGGAACATCCCGACAGTCCGGGAGCGTTCGACATTCACGCCGAGGCTTTTTGCCGTATCGTCCCCGGCGTCGACCGCATTGTAGTCCCACCGGCAGCAGATGAAATAACCGATTGCCGGGATCACAACGATTGCAATCAGGAAAAGATCGCTCCAGGTCGCCCTGCCGACATCCCCGAACGTCCAGAAAACGATGGCAGCGATCTGATCGGACGAGGAGAAGAACTGCAAAAATGTCGTCCCGGCAGTGAACAGTGCGGCGAGTGCAACGCCCAGAAGGATGATGATCTCGGGCCGCGAACTCCTGTACCGCGCGACGAGGAGCAGGACGGTTGTTGCTGTCATGGCACCGGCAAATGCGCAGATGGTGATGATGTACGGGTCACGGATCGTCACGGCGTCGGACACCATGTGGGAGAGCGTCCCGGCACCCAGCACGGTGATCGCGAATGCTGCGCCGAAGCCGGCCGCGTGGGAGATCCCGAGGGTGTACGGGGAACTTAAGGGGTTCCGGAGCACGGACTGCATCACAACGCCCGCAGCTGCAAATCCCGCGCCGGCAATGAGCGCCGCGAGCACGCGGGGGAGCCGGACGCTCCAGATGATGAGGGCTGCCTGGTCGTTCCGGGGATGGAGCAGGGATGAGAACACTTCCCCTACCGTTAGGGTCATCCCGCCGATGATCATGCCGAGGATAAAAAGGATGATTGTAATGCCGCAGAGCAGTATGATGAACAGGACTTTCCTGCGGGTATAACGGGTGTATTCGTCCACGCCGGTTCCGGAAATTCCTTCGAGATGCATGGTTGGATTAACCTGCGATTGCCCGGCACTACTGCTCTTTCCGGGCTATCGTCATGATGGACTGTTCATCAAGCGCGATGACATCCTGTACAACAAATCCCTGCTCGCCGAGAAGCCGGTTATATTCTTCGAACGGGACGCTGTGGCTGAAGGAATATTGCCGGGGCTCCTTCTGCACCCCGGAGATCGCCCAGAGGTTCCACTCAAGATTCATGAGAGGGACATCAAGGACATTTTCATTGCCCTGCTTGTTGATGAAGAGCCCGCCGGGCCTGAGTGCATCCCGGATCTTCGGGATGAGCGCCGGCGCCTTGCCGCCCGGGTTTGAGGAGGAGAAGATGATGTCAAATCCCGAACCGAGCGGGTCAGTAAAGAAATTGCCGGGAATGCAGCTGACCCTGTCAGCACGGTAGTATTCGATATACCGGCGGGTTGCAGGCAATACGCCGGGAAGGTCAAAGACAACGCCGTTGAGGGCAGGGTTTTCCTGGCAGAACGCAATCGTGTACAGGCCGTGGCCCCCGCCCATATCCAGCAGCGTCCGGGCAGCCCGGAACTCCGGCAGGCCGGACACGGCTTTCACGGTCTTCTGGAGAATTCCGCACCGTGCATTTGCGGCCATCGCAGGGATGATCAGTTCGGAGAACCATGCCTCCGGCTCATAGATCCGCGGGCCCTCGCGGAGGATCTTTAAAAGGTCGTCCCAGAGCCCGGCGAGATGCAGCTGCAGGGTTACCTGGTCCTGCAGGCAATACGGGGATGACGGGTCCAGGTACCTTGCCGAAAACGGGCTGTTCTGATATGTCCCGTCATGTTCCACGAGGAGCTGCCGGGCGGCAAGCGCCCTTAAAAACAACCCGGCAAGCTGCGGGTGCAGACCAAGACGGGTGCTGAGTTTTTCAGCAGTCACCGGCTCGCTGCACGCCGCAAAGAGGTTGAGGCTGCACGCTGCCGCAAGCAGCCGGAAATGGCGGAGGCCGTTTAGGGTCTCCTCAAGGATCGCTGCCGGGCTGCCGGTGCCGGCATCCGGCACGGCAAACCCATCCGGTAATACGCGGGGAGGATTCTGCATTCCCGTTTCTCCTGCCATTATGGGGAGGCGGAGAACTGCAGGGGTTTGTATCCCCCGAAGAGCTGTTTCATGTCGGAATACACGGCTTTCCCGTCAAGGTTCGTATAGATCTCGTCTGCCTTCTGTTCGACGGAGACATCGGCGAACTTGTCCGGGTACAGGATCTTGCCCATGTAGTAGGCGTTCGCAAGGACCGTGTCGTAGTTGTTGGCGTACCAGTTGTACGGCATCAGGCCGTAGATCTGGTTGTTCTTCACTGCCCTGAGGGACTGGTACACCGGGTCTTTTAAGTCTGCTGCAACGAGGGCATAGCTCGATTCGTCAATGAAGATGACGTCCGGGTCCCACGCGAGCAGCTGCTCCTTGTCGATCATGACCTGCCCGCCGGTCCCGGCACCGGAGGCGACATTGTTCCCGTTCACCATCTTCAGCGAGGGGTAGGTCGGCTCAGTCGAGAGGAGGCCGTGGGCACCATTGAAGGAGACCCCGCCGATATACACTTTTTTGGACTGGTCCTTTGCAACGTCCTTCGTCCTGCTGTTCAGGTCGGCGATGCTGCTCTCGATGGAGCTGATGACGGCTTCTGCACGCTCGTCCTTTCCGAGGATCTTCCCCATCAGGCGCAGGGACTGGTAGAACTGGGGCTTGTTCTTCCCGAGATCGCCGGAGACCAGCGTAACGACCGGGACACCGGTCTTCTCCTGCAGCGCATCGGCATCCTTTGCAGTCCGCCACGTGGCAAAGATGATATCCGGTCTCTGGGCAATGATCAGCTCCGGATTATCGATCCGGTTGGTACCGATGTAGGGTTTCTCTCCCAGCTCAGGATGGGCGATGCTGTAGGGGTTGTCCCTGCCTGACGGCAGTCCCATCCCGAGCGCTGTTGCATTGAAGGGCCCTTTTTCCATCTGGTCGACGCCGACGATCCTGTCGGCTGACTGGAGGTAGACGAGCATCCTGACATCGCCGGCCCCGACGCCGATTATCCTCTGCGGCGAGGCAGGGACGGTGACGGTCCTGTTCATGAGATCCGTCACGGTCAGGGTTGTTGCGGGTACCTCCGGAGATTTTGCTGTCGGCGAAGCTGTACCGGCACTCTGGTTCGTACAGCCGGCGATCACGACGCAGGCTGCAAGAATCAGTATACAAAGAGCGGGGAAACAGGAGATTTTTTTCATACGCATAGAAAGAAGTTACATACTATTTAAACTGTTTTTTCTGATTCCTGTGATATATTTTCAATGGTATTCATTCTATTCCCGGCCGAAGTGCGTCAACGCCGTGGCACAACCGGATGCAGCACCGGTTCACGAAAAAAGGAGAATATCGAAAAAGGCCTCGGATTATTTTATGAATTTCTTTCCGGAATCCCATGCCCTGCCGATGGTATTCCCCAGCGAATAGTATTCCATCCTCATGACATCGAATGCAAAGGTGCCGATCTTCTGCAGGTCCGGTTTTCCATCCGTGCCAAAAACCGCTTCATCGATCTTTGTATCGAGGATCTCGCCGATTACCTGCCGGGCGCTTCCGATCTCATGCCATGCAAAAACCCGGCACTCAAGGACAACCGGAAATTCCCCGATGTACGGGGCATTCACGTGTTCCGCCCTGACTGCCGAAAGGCCGGTGACCGGAAATTTTGCATGGTCTTTACCTGAGACCATGCCGCAGTAATCCGTTTCTGCAAGGTATGCGCTGGATGGGATGCTGACAGTAAACGCATTGGTATTCCGGATATTCCGGAATGTCTGGTGGTTCGGGTTGATCGTAACCGCAATACAGGGAGGTTCCGATGCGCAGATGCCGCACCAGGCAGCAACCATGGCGTCCGGAACACCGTCCGGGTTATAGGTACCGATAACAAAGACCGGGAGGGGATACGCTACCGGTTTTGCGCCTATGGATCTCTTCATAGCCAGAATATCCATGGTTATCGTATAAATATCAGGAGGATTTCGATAGACCGGGTTTGATCTGCTTATGGTGTCCGGGTCATGGTTAATGGATAAGAACATCCGGGTCCCTTGTGAACTGCGTTCTTCTCCCGGCTCGTCCTTTCAGGACCCAACCACTCGAAGAACCCTGACGGGTTCTTCTCCCGGCTCGTCCTTTCAGGACTCGCCAAGAAAAAACCGATCCTTAAAACAGGGATTTAAACCGCGTTTCTCCTGATGGATCGGGTGAAACTAAATAGCCGGATCTGCCGCGATCCTCTGGCCGTTAACAATCCTCCGGCGATGGGCGATTCTGCTTTATTTCAGGATACCGGGTGTGATTCCTTTCCTGTTTCTGCACGAAAGGAAACGGGCGATTTTACGGGATTTTCCGATAGGTGCCCGGGCACTGAAGGGGGAAACGAAGCCCTTAGAGGGCTTATTTTCATGCAGGGGATTCAGGGATGTTCCGGGAATAGTCGAAGACAGACCTCCGGCACGATGCATTTCGGGGAATGTGCCACCCCATTCCGCTTCATCAATCATATGGATTACAGCGAACCATACTGGCGACTAGATTAAAACCGCCGTCCGGGATCCGGGTTCCCGGTATCACGAACAATGCCGGAAAGGCGGATGAGTACTGGAAATGTCAGATTTTTGCGTAGCGGGGTTTTGTATGTCATGTAAACCGGAACGACAGGATTCAGCACAAAGCAATTGACCTGACCGGAATACCCGATGGGGAAACCTTATCATTACTACCTGTTGCCGTCACAGCCATTCATCCTCTGGAACCGGTGTCGGAGCCGCTGCCCCGCGTCCGCCGGATTCGCGTACGTCCAGTATGTTGGGCGACTCTCCGGTGACGATTGAGATCTTTACATCAAGGTAATTCCCGGTAATGGTCACATGGAACTGCCCTTCCCTGTATATGGGGATAAATCGTGGGCCGGGTGTGGAGGTGGAGGTCCCCTCATCATCGGTAATAACGAACTCGTAATTGCCGGTGTCAGAACTGAACTCGCGCCCGTACCCGTCCTCTGCCACGATCTCATGGGTCCGGTTGTCCCTGACGGTAATTGTCAGGTAAGGGCGGTTGACCGGTTTTTTCAGGGTGCCCCGGCAGGATGCGGGATTTGCAAGGCAGTCGTATTGTGGCGTGATTTCAAAGAGGATATACAACGGCCCTTCAACAACATTTACGACGAATGCAGTTGCATTGCCCCGCAGCGTATAGGTTTTCTCAAACTCAGGTTCACGGTAAAGCCTGTTGTATTCCGGTGTCTGGTTGATCCGCGTCCCATGTATGATCGGATAGGGATCTGGGGTGACAATCGGGAGCGCTTCGGTGACGAGCTCTGATTTGAGAGGGGTGATGACGGCTGCGGGGACTGCCTGTGGCACCGGAACTGTCGGATCAAGATCGGGTGTACCGGACACTGTTTGGGGAGCATCCGTCATTGGCTCCCCGGAAAGAGCCGAGTTATCGCTGCCGCCTGCGGCCATCTGCATTGCTTTATTGACGCACCCGGCTGCTCCCGCTGCGAGACAGAGAAGGAATATCATGAAACATGCCATTATGGCAATGTTGCTATTTTTTTGCATTTTTGTACTAAATGATTCACAACTTCGCACAGAAAAGTATTTCGCAGGATGCTGTATGGCATGAAGATCCGATGAACGAAAAATCCAGGTACCGGCAGGGAAGGGAAGATTACGATCCAGCCGGTTTGTGTTTCAGTTCATAGAGTTCCAGCACCCGCGCCTTCCATCCCATGATATCAGAGCCGTCGAGATGCCGGTTCTCCGGTGTATATTCCGTAACGAAGATCTCGAAGATCTTTTCCGCCCCTCCTTTCCGGGAATCGACGACAGGGCCATACGCCGCAATCTTCAGCTCCGTTTGTCCCGTCTTGAGGGCATGCACGTACCGTTTTACCTGCTGCAACTCCTGTTCAAAGGCAGTATCCTGCCTGACCAACACTTTCCAGCCATCCGCGGTACTGTTTGCGAGGCTCGCAACCGCGACAGGATCGTAATTGTTGTAGACGGACAGGACAAGCTCCCGCTGCTGGGGATCTGACTGGCAGTCGATGATCCCCATCTGCGCAAAAGCCTTGGCGAGGACATACGTTCCGGCAATCTCCTGAGGGAGTCCGGAAAGGCATTCCTCTGACGCTATCGTGGAGTCACTGGTCACATTGCCGTTCTGACCGATGTAATATTTCATTACGGTCTCGCCGTCATAGACCAGGTCGGAACCGCCGATTACGGAAAGGTTGGTTACCTTATGAATCTCAACCACCGTATCCTGTGTCGCACTGCCATAAGGCATCTGCCAGTCGCCCGGCAGGATATTCGTGTTCCCGTACTGGGAGAATTGCCAGTCAGCCATCCCGCCCGTATTTTTCTGCAGGTATTCGGCAGTGATTACATGGCCGCCTTCCGGGGCGATAATCGTTGCAATATACATATTCCTGCCCGCTTCGCCCGTCATGGACAGTACGCTTGTGTTACCCCTGCTTGTTCCGGAAGAAACACCGGTTGTGATTTCAGGAGTGCCTGGATCATCCGGGCCATTTTCGACAGGTTCCGGTGAAGGGAGGGGATAGACCGCTGCCGCTTCTTTGGTATACTTATCGGTCTGCCCGGCGCGGAAGCCGGCACCGGTCGTTTCGAGAAAATAATACTTCTTCCCTTCATAGGGGTAATAGTACCCGTTGCAGGTATCGCAGGCGATGCCGGCTGCCATGTGACCCGTCGGCATTATCAGGGCTGCATCATAACCCATTTCCCGGAGAAGTGCGGCTGTGAGGATCGCCGTATCCTCGCAGTCACCGGTCTGATCCATCAGGGTCTCCACCGGGTAACGGAAATACTCCTCCTGCCCCATCGTGTCCTTGTCCAGCGCGTATGGAATGGACTGAACGAATGCGACTACCGTGCGGTAATCGTTCCGCGCGTCGTAGCTTACGCTCCCGCCCGCATCCTTGATCCATCCGATCACGCTTTTCAGGAACTGACGGTCCCGCCCTTCCGTCGCATACGTGGGAATCTCGCTGACCGATGCGGGGTTGTGTCCCAGCGACCGGTAGTACTGGTACAGGTCATCCGGGACGCAGATCGTCATGCGTGCATCGCGTCCCCGGGTGTACCACTGGAAAGTCCGTATCTGGCAGTGCCCGGTTCCCTCTGCCGGTCCGCCGCTGAGCAGGGTTATATCCGGCAGGTATGAATGTTCGGTGACCCCGGGACCTGAACCGGGGAGGGAACTGTTGGCCAGCGATATGAATAATTCCCGTGTTTCACCACCGGAAAGGTTGACCTGTCGCAGGTATGGCAGGTATCCCCCCTCCCTCCGGAATGTAAGATTATAAATTCCCGCAGGCAGATCCCGGATGGTCAACGGTGTCCTTCCTTTTACGGCTCCATCCAGAATGATCTCTGCGGCTTCCGGAATGCTGTCAAGCACAAGGATGGCTTTATCCGGGAGCGGGTCCAGCGTTACCCGCAGGGTCGACGACTCCCCCCCTTTCAGGTGCACGGTCTGGTGGTATACGGCATACCCTTCCTTTGCGACGCGAACGGACAGGTTTCCTGCTGCCACCTGCCGTGGAAAACCGGGACGGCCCTCCACCTTCTCATCGTTGATGAAAACCTCCGAATCGATCGGATCGGGCAGGATTCCCAGCCATCCGGTCACAGGGAGGGAAGAGAGGTATTCCTGGTATTCAAGAACCTGTCCCTCGGCAACACTCACGACATCGCGGAACTCCTCGAATCCGTCCTTTTTAATCAGCAGCTGGTGCCGCCCTTTGTACAAGCCGTCTACCTGTATCGGGGTCTGACCACGGAAAAGATTGTCCACAAAGAGATCCCCTCCTGCAGGCTGCGTAATGATCCGTAAAGATCCTGTCTTCTGAATTGCTGCCAGATTTGCACTCACCGATGCTGTTCCATTGGCAGGAACAACTACCGTCGCGAAATAGTCCGAATATCCGGAAAAGCGGATCAGTACTTCGTGGCTCCCGGGAGGTACCGTATCCAATGTGCAGGGGGTCTGGCACCGGTAGCTGCCGTCAAGGTAGACAGAAGCTCCCGGAGGGATGGACGTTATCGTGACCTGCCCAACGGGTCCTGCTGAGCAAATCCCTATCATAAGTCCGGCTAAAAGAATCGCGGGAATAATAGCAGGAATTCTCATGAGAGTATTACTAAATAAAATCTGGAATCAGAAAAAGGTTACCGATCCTCATCACCGGACAATTTCGATCGCGGTCAGGAGCGAAAGGTTGTGGAAGACAACGACAGCATACCATCCGATCACCGTGGCCATGATCAGGGTTCCCGAGCCGCTGGCTTTCAGATCTGTCCACTGTGCGGCAATGACGATGAAGACCATGACAGACCATTTGACGAGGAGGTGAATAAAGGGAGAGGCAACGAACGGCACCATACATGCGTTCAGCTCATACCCGCCTGCCCTGAGGGCGGCATCCGTCGTAATGACATCGGCAAGGAAGAGGCTCCCGATGAGAACCATCCCAGAAAAAATCGCGGAACGCATCCTCCCGGTCAGCAGGCTTCCGATAGGAAGAGACACATTTCCTGACAGGTCTGTATTCCTTAATGTTTTAATTACGTGTTTAACCTGCCAAAAAAACTCATAGCGGCCATGTAAAAATGTCCGGTAAACAGAATACCACTGAATGAAGGCTCACAACAGGTCTGATTGTTGGGGGCACGGTTTTTCGCCGTGCCCCGCAATGGATGGACATGATGTGTTTGATGAGAGTAGTTATTTCTTTAGTCCGGCTGCCGGTTTTGCAGCGGGCTTTTTTTGTTCCTGCCCCTTTGGCTTTACCGGTGCTTTTACTGGTGCACTCGTGCTCTTGTGGGTCGGTACTTTTGTATCCTTTTTCGGCGTCACCATGCTGTTCCTTCCTTTTATTCCGGGTTCCGTGTGGGTAGGTGGAAAACCCGGAAAACGACTGGGAGAGACCTGAGAGGTTTTCCTGACTCATCACCCCCCAATCACTGGTACGCTGCTCTGGTAATAAAGTCTTTCTATTTTGTATGAAAAGATATGTAAAGCTAATAATGAGTGATCGGGTCGGTTGTTAAAAAAAATGATCGGTATACTATATGGGACGTGCATCGATTACTGTTAATTTATATGGCGATAATTGTGTGTGGTGTCTGGCGGGGCTTTTCCCCCTGCCCCATGTAATGTGAAGCATTCATGTAATAATAATTTTCTATTTTGTGTGAATATATAAGATCATGCTACTTTCATACCAACCTGTTAATCTGAAAACACGGATAAACTTGTAACAGAATAACCAGACCGAGTAAGACAGATGAAGATCCATGGGGTTATGGAAACAGGGAATTACGAGCGGACAATCGGTATGATCGTACCGCACCAGCAGGAAATGATCAGGGTTGCCCTGGGTTTTCTTCCCCGCAATGCAAAGAACATTCTCGAACTTGGCTGCGGCACAGGAATTCTTACGGAGAGAATACTAATCGCATGCCCGGGTGCCGGAATCACCGGTCTTGACATTTCGGAGGACATGCTTGATGTGGCCGGTAAAAAACCGGGTCTTGCGGGGGTCAGGTTCATTACCCGCGATATCCGGAAATCCTGGCCGGATACAGGATACGATGTAATCATCACCTCCCTCTGTCTTCACCACCTCTCTGGAAAGGAGCGGATCCGGGTTGCGCACCGGGCAGCACGGGCGCTGAATCCGGGCGGCCTCTTTATCTGCGGGGACATCTTCAGGGCAGAACACGATTGGGAAGAGGACCTTCTCATGGAGTCATGGAAGCGCGCCATGAGGGAAGCCGGTGCCGGCGATGATGTCATCGCTGGTATGGTGGCCCAACGCACACGGCGTTTGTCAAAGCTGTCGACAATCTCATGGTTCAGGGAACGCCTCGCAGAGGCCGGTTTTTCCAGTGTGTTCGTACCTTTCGTTGTCGGATTTTTGGGGCTTGTTATCGGTTATGCACCGGTAAGCAGGCGTCAGGATCGGGTGGAGAGACGCAAAGGAACGGGGGCCCGGTGTCGTTGAGCCGCCTCCCGGACGAAACCTGGATTCCGGCATGTGCCTTGCGCGTAGTCTCCTTTCACGCATGGCCCGGCGCTATTTTCGGGATCCTGTCCGCTCCGGCATAGAACCTGACAGCATACTCGCCCAGCACGGCATCGGGATCGACGTCAGAGAACCGGTCAGGATAGAGGCTTTTTGCAACATACAGGACACCGGCAACACCCCGGGGGCTGTTTACCAGTTCCCCGTTGACAACATATACCCTGCCCTGCCGGATGGTACGCGAACCACACTCGTTTCAGAGGTCTGATGGCTCGTATGTGATTATGAGCACTGCATGCACACTTCTTCCTTAATATACATTCCCATGTGCAGGGTAATGACCCGGTCTGCATAATGGTAGGCCAGCTCATGGTCATGAGTAATAATCATAATGGTCTTTCCTTGACAGCGGATCGTCTCTAAATATTCCATGAGGGCAAGCAGGTGATCGTAGTCCTGGCCGGTGGTCGGTTCATCACAGATGATAACATCCGGTTCCGTTACTAAGACAGAAGCAACCGCAAGGCGCTGGCGCTCGCCCCGGCTAAGCGAACAGGGATCGCGATCCTTATATTTCAGGAGGTCGACGTGTGTCAGTGCGGCACAGGTTTTTCGTTTAATATCTTCGGGGAGGAATCCCTCAAGGCCAATGGCAATTTCCCGGTCGACCCGGTCGCTCACGATCTGATGATCAGGGTTCTGGAAAAGATAGCCAATCCTGCCGGAACGTTTCGGGATAATGAATCCCGTTACAGGATCATACAGGGTTACGCTGCCCTTTGTTGGTTCAAGCAGACCTTTGATAATCCGCGACAGGGTGGTCTTACCGGATCCATTCTCCCCAATAATGGCGATACATTCCCCGCGACGAACCGCGAGGGAGATGCCAGCAAGGGCAAATGTCCCGTCAGGATACCGATAATGGATATCGTGCAGATCGAGTATAACCCCCGGCAAAGGACATCTGCTGGAACTCCGGGGGGGGTATCCCGGCCAGAGTGCCGTAGGATCGGTCGTCTCCCGCGGAAGGTCGCTGGCAAGTCTCCCGTTATCAAGGGTAATGACGCGGTCGACAAACGGCAGGATCTCACGGATCTTGTGCTCGACGATCACGATGGTCTTTCCCTCTTCGCGATGGAGCCGGTCGAGCAGGTGGATCACATCCCGTGTCCCACCGGGATCCAGATCGGCGGTCGGTTCATCCAGGACGAGGATCCCGGGTTTCATGGCACAGAGACCGGCAATCGCGGTCCTCTGTTTCTGACCTCCGGATAAATGGTGGATCTGACGGGAGCTGACGGATTTAAGTCCTGTGGAACATAATGCCTCATCCACACGGCGGTGTATTTCGGACCGGCTGAGGCCCAGGTTTTCCGGTCCGAATGCAACATCCTCTTCAACCGTGATGGCAAAAAGCTGGTTGTCGGGGTTCTGGAAGACCATCCCCACCTCAGTTGCCAGTTGCCGCGTCTCTTTTCCGCGGATCGGTCTTCCGCCAATCCGGATCTCCCCGGTTAATTCCCCGTGGATGAGATTGGGAATGATACCGTTAAGCAGCATGCAGAGCGTTGATTTGCCGCAGCCGGAAGGGCCGTGCACAAGAACCATCTCGCCCGCTTTTATTGAAAGGGTAAGTCCGGAGAGGACCGGCGTAGTACTATTGTTATACAAGAAAGTGACGTTATCCAGTTCAATCATGCCAGGAACCCCGCCGATCGTGCCGATCCGATCGCAAAGAAGAGGACAATAACTCCCATCAGGAGGAAACACCCGGTATCTGCCCGATTAAAGGCGAGCGTTGTAACTGCTGTCCTTGGCTTATCCAGATCAAATGCACGCGATTCTGCTGCGAGCGCGAGCTGGTTGCAGCGTCGGATGACATTGATAATCAGCGGCGAGAGGGACTGCTCGGCCATACGAACCGGGTGCCAGAGGCTGACGATGTTGCGGGCACGCAACGCCGAGAGGATCGTCTGGTACTCCTCCATCAGTACCGGCACGAACCGTACCGCTGTTGTCAGCATGAACGCCATCGTGCCGGGCATCCCCATCTCCCGCAATCCGACAATAAGGCGGTTGAGCGGGGTGGACAGGACGAGCATGGCCGATGTATTGATAACGGCCAGAATACGGAATACCTGGATGAATCCATACAGGGCCCCTTCGACCGAGATAAGAATTCCCCCGGTCAGAGCCCCCATCACAGGAACATCCGGTGGGACAAGCCAGACAAATGTCAGGAGCGATCCGTTTGAGGGTCGATAGAATAATGCCTGGGATAGTATTGCTCCGGCAGCTACCATCAGATACAGGATTCCCAGAACAATCAGGGTGTGGCGCGGGATGCGGATGAGAAGGAGCGGCATGAGGGAAATACAGAATAATGTAACAAGAAGGACGGGATCCCGGAGCAGGATGGAGATGACAAGCACGACAGCGAGCCAGATTGTTTTTGTCCGGGGATCCAGGCGATGAATAATCGTCCCCTGCTCCTGATATTCAAACAGCATGAAAGATCTGCGGAATTACTTGATCAGGGCACCCGCTGCCCGGGTCCCGATCCTCCTCCCGATAAGGGAGGCAGGTATTGCACAGGCAATATTGACGGGAAGGCTCACGCAGAATACCCAGAACGGGAACTGGATGCCCTGGGCAGCCATCACGAAATAATACAGCATGAAAATCCCGGCAACCCCGTATACGATGCCGGCCAGGGTAGTTCCCCACCATGTCCAGAACCGGTTTTTCAGCATAATCATCATTCCGTCGATCAGGAGCCCCTGGACAAGGTAAAACGGGATGAAGATCGGGACTCCCATGAGCGGCATCGCAATACCAGAGGCTATCAGCGAATAAAGGATTGCCGATCCCGGCTTCTTCACCGTAGTGACGCAGGCAAAGACCACAATGCCGGGGATCAGGGTATGCAGGATAAACGGGCCGATAACCGACAATCCGGAGAGGCTATGGAAGATATTGCCGACAATGCCGACAATGATTCCTACGGCCCCGAAGAGTGAGACCACGATGATATCGGAAGTGCTGAATTTTTCAAGCCCGGTGATAAGGGGCTTTTCCTCTTTGGTTTCCATGCATCCTCTGTTATGTAAACGCCGACAACAGGAAATCCTTTTCCCGGTGGGCGATTGAACTGACCGCGCCGGCACTGAGATCGCTTAGCGAATAATAAGCTCCGCCGCTCGTTTCGGCAATTTCCCGGCAGTATCCCAGCTTGAAGCTGATCGCTGACCGGCGCACTTCTTCGGTATCGATAATCACCGTGTATATGCCGTCGTCCTTACACCGCTGCGCAATCGACATCAGTTCTTCTTTGATATTCCTGCCGTACCCGATGTTTGCCCGGCCATCGGATATTAGGATGAGGAGCGGGATGATCTCCTTTCGCTTCTTCTTTTCATTCATCAGCACTTCATACCCCTTCATCAGCCCGTGGGAGAGCGGGGTCTTTCCACCGGTCGGCATCTCGCGGAGCTGTTTGTAGGCAAGGTCGACGCTGTTCGAGGGGGGGAGAACAACTTCGGCATCCTTGCCGCGGAACGCGACCAGACTGACCCGGTCGCGGTTCTTGTATGCATCCTCAAGCAGGGACAGGACCGCCCCCTTGGCACTCTCCATGCGTTTTTCGGCACCCATGGATCCGCTGATATCGACAACGAACACACAGGTTACCGACACTTTGCCGACACGGATCTTTTCCCGCAGGTCCTGGTCGCGGATATCAATACACCGATCAACCGGATTGCGGTTTTTCTGGTGGGGTGCGGCTGCCCGCATGGTGGCATCGAACGCGATGTCCTTGAGTTCGTGCGGCATCCTGACGCGGGCATACCTGCCACGGTTCTCCGCTGATAGCGTATCGACCCTCCTTCCGGAGACGTAGAGCCGCTTCATCCGGTCCTTGCAGGAATCGTAGGTAATGCGGGACGTTTCGATCGGTCTGCCGATATCAAAGATACGTTCAGGAGGGGGCAGTGCAGATGGCGCTCCGGCCTGTTCCGGTTCTTGGTTTTCCTGTTCCGGTTCTTCCGGGGGCGGCGGCTGTGGCGGAAGTTGTTGGGGAGGCTGCGGTTCCTGTTGTTCGTTTACGTCCGGCTCGTTATCGTTTTTTTTGATCGTCCTGCATCATGTCGTTGATCCTCTGCTGGTCAACGCGCGGATCTTCGAACGGTTTCTTCCGCATCCGGTGCGGGAGGGCCAGGGCCATTGCTTCGCGGACATCTTCGACTGTAACTTCCTCGCGCCCGTTGAATGCCGCAATGGTTTTTGCGGTCCGGACGATTGTGATCTCGGCCCGGTGGGTCATGACGCCCATCTCGACACAGGTCTGGGCAATGCGGCGGACTATATCGTCTGAAATCTTTACCTTCGGAAGGATTGCCTTGGCGTTGACGATCTTCTCCGTGAGGCGTTTCTGTTCAGCTTCGTATTTCTGCATGAATCCCTGGGGGTCTGTCTCAAACGCATCGGCAACATTGACGATCTCGATGCGGTCGTCAACATCGGCAATCCCCTCCACCGTCACCTGGAGACCGAAACGGTCGAGCATCTGGGGCCGCAGTTCCCCTTCTTCGGGGTTCATGGTACCGATCAGGATAAATTTTGCCGGATGGGACAAAGATATTCCTTCGCGTTCGACAACATTGACCCCCATTGCCGCAGAATCCAGCAGGACGTCCACGACATGATCGTCCAGCAGGTTCACCTCGTCAATGTATAATATCCCCCGGTTAACTGCTGCAAGGATGCCCGGCTCCAGCGCCTTGATACCCTCCTTGATAGCGCGCTCGATGTCGATAGTGCCGATGACCCGGTCTTCCGTGGATCCGAGGGGAAGGGTAATGACCTGCACCTTCTTTTTCAGCGTTTCGATCGGCTCACCCTTTTCGATCTTCTCGTTACAGATATCGCAGAGCTCCTGATCATTGGCAGGATTACAGTTGAACGGGCAGCCCTTGATAATCTCGATGACCGGAAGGATCTCGGCCAGTGCCCGGACCGCCGTTGACTTGGCCGTTCCTTTCTCGCCGCGGATCAGGACGCCACCGATCCGCTGGTTTATTGCGTTGAGAATAAGTGCCTGTTTCATCTGGTCCTGCCCTACGATTGCCGTGAAAGGCAGGATGTTCTTTCTGATATGGTGAGCCATGCAACAGGATAATGGATCTTCAGGTATTATTAATCTTTATTTTCGTAGTATTTAATCGGAACTTTCTTTTTATTTAGCAGAAATATTGCTTTGATTTGTAATATTTGTAAAAAATCGATCAGAGCACCTCTCCCCCGCTGAAGCACCACGCGCTGATCCCGATAAGGGCGGTGGATACGATAAAAAGGATCGCTACATCGGGAGCTACCCCGATGGCAGCGTGGCCGATCAGCACTCCGCGCAACGCGTCGACCCCGTACGTGAGGGGATCGAGATATGCAAAGACACGGACAGCGGCCGGGAGGTTCTGCACCGGGAAGAGCGCTCCGGAGAGGAGGAAGAGCGGGAAGATGATGAAATTGGTCATGGTGTTGAACCCGTGGATGTCCTTCATGAACGAGGAGAGAATGAGACCGATGCAGATGAAGATGATGGAGATGAAGAGCATGATGACAACCGAAGCAGCAATCAGATAGATGGCCGGGAGGGCAAATCCCAGAAAGACCGACAAAAAGAGCATCATCAGCGCCTGAATGATCGAGGTTGTTGCGCCCCCGGCGATCCTCCCGAGCACGATGGAGATGCGGCTTGCGGGCGTTACCATGACCTCCTTTAGAAAACCAAACTGCCGGTCCATCAGCACCGACATCCCTGTAAAGGCACCGGTAAAGAGAAGGGTCATGCCAACAATACCCGGCACGAGATACTGAAGATAGCTGATCTCCGGCGGAAGGCCCGGGAACTCCACGCGGCGAAAGCCCATCCCGAGGAAGATCAGCATGAATACCGGCATCGCTATCGCCCCGATCATGCGTGATTTTGCCCGTACGAACTTGAGCATCTCGCGGAGCCAGAGGACGTAGATCGCAGCCGGCTGAATCATCGCATCATCCTCCGCCGCATCCCGGAATGGACATGGCCTAACCGTGATCCTGCCTCTTCACGGATCGAAGAGCCGGTCAGGTGGATAAAAACATCTTCAAGGCTTGGCTGTCTGATGCTCACCGACACGATACTGATTCCTAAACCCTGTGCAACGGTAAAGAAGTCGGGGATCCGGCTCTCCCCTTCGGTGGCAGTGATGGTCATAATTGAGTTATCGCAGTTTATCTCCCGGATCCAAGGCCTGTCCTGAAGGGCAGGAACGAGCGATTCTGCCGGGCCCCCGGTTCCCAGCGTGATGATATCCCCCTGTAGCAGTCTTTTCAAGCCGGCAGGGGTATCCAGGGCGATAATCCTTCCGTGATCGATGATGGCGATCCGGTTGCAGAGGTAGTCGGCCTCTTCCATGTAGTGCGTGGTGAGGATGATCGTCATGGCGTACTTCGTATTCAGGTCCCGGATATGGTTCCAGATCTTCCTTCGGGTCTGGGCATCAAGCCCCAGCGTCGGTTCATCGAGAAAGAGTACTTTCGGGCGGTGGATGGGCCCCCTGGCGATCTCGAGCCGCCGTTTCATCCCGCCGGAATAGTTCTCGACAAGCACGTCTGCCTTGCCGGTGAGCCCCACTACATCCAGCACTTCGGCAATCCGCTTCTTCCGCTCTGCCGCTCCGATGCCATACATCATGGCATGGAAGTCGAGGTTTTCCCTTCCGGTCAGCCCGATGTCGAGTGAGGGGTCCTGGAAGATGATACCGATGCTCCTCCGAACCCCTTCGGGATCGCCTTCAATGTCGTGTCCGTCGATGGTTGCATCACCGGAGGTAGGTGCCAGCAGTGTTGTGAGCATGTTGATGATCGTGGTCTTACCTGCGCCATTGGGGCCGAGCAGGCCGAAGATCTCACCGGTCCGTACGGTGAAGGTGACGGTGTCGACAGCGATAAGGTCGCCGAACTTACGGGTCAGCCCGTTGAGAGTAATCGTATGCATGGTATCCATATCCTAAGGGGTTGTGCGCTCATGTGAGCTCCTCATCGTATCAATGGCCGCTTCCGGAACCTCCGATTCTGGCATACCCGCAGGTGCCGCCGGCCATAAACCGTTACATAGCGGAAGCGTGGCATCAGGCACCGCCCGACTGTAGGGGGACTATAGCCCTCTGGTTCATGCACCCTCCTCCACTCCGCGGACCGGCACGATGACCGGGTTGCCCGTAGTATCGTAGAGGAAGGTCGCCTCCACGCCATAAACGTCCCGGACGGTCTGCGGCGTGAAGAGAACCCGCGGGCTCCCGATCCCGTAAATCGATCCCTTCCGGATCATGGCGACGGTATCGGCGTAGCGGGCTGCAAGGTTGATATCATGGATGGCCATGACCACCGAGATACCGGACCGGCTGACAAGCGAGCGGACAGTCTCCATGGTGTCCAGCTGGTGTTTTAAATCAAGGCTGCTCGTTGGCTCATCGAGGAGGAGAACCTCCGGTTCCTGAGCGAGCGCACGTGCGATGAAGACTTTCTGGCGCTGGCCTCCCGAGAGCTCCCAGAGGTCCTCCATTGCGAGATTTTCGATCTTCATGTCATGCAGGACACGGTCAACGATCCCGAGATCGCGCTTTGCCGGTCTCCAGCCCATGTGGACGCGTCGACCCATCAGGACCGCGTCATAGACGGTCATGGACATTCCCATCGTTTCAGACTGAGGTACATACCCGATCCGCCGTGCCACATCGCTGATGTGCATCCTGTGGATCTCGTTTCCGTCCATTACGACCCTGCCTTGTGGCCGGAGGATCTGGTTGATACACTTGATGAGGGTGCTCTTGCCCGACCCGTTGGGCCCGAGAAGACCGAATACCTTGCCTTTCCCTACATTAAAACTGAGCCCCTGCAGTACCGGGGCGCTCCGGTAGCGAAAGCTTAAGTCCTGAATGATGATCTTTACCAATACATTCCCCTCCGCTTGATGAACAGGTAGATGA
Source organism: Methanoregula sp. PtaU1.Bin051 (assembly GCA_002067895.1). Taxonomy (GTDB): domain Archaea; phylum Halobacteriota; class Methanomicrobia; order Methanomicrobiales; family Methanospirillaceae; genus MVRE01. The sequence continues at coordinate 44,940 of MVRE01000009.1, forward strand.
AGAACGGTACGCCGATGAACGAGGTCATGATGCCAATCGGGATGACCTGCGGCGCAAAGAGTGTCCGGGACGCCATGTCTGCGCATATCAGGATGAGGGCGCCCATCAGTGCGGATGCCGGCAACAGGAAGCGGTGGTCAGGCCCCACGAGCATCCGGCAGATGTGCGGCCCCACGAGGCCGATGAACCCGATGGTACCTGTAAAACAGATGATCCCGGCCGTGATCAGGGAGGTCAGGACGAGTGTTACGACCCGGACCCGGCCCACATCGACTCCCATGCTTTTTGCCGCTTCGTCACCGGATCCCATGACGTTGAGGTCCATCGAGTACCACAGGAGAATGGGGATGGTCACGGTAAGAATCGCCGCGACAATATGGATGGCGAACCAGTTCGCCCTCCCGAGACTCCCCATGGTCCAGAAGACAACCTGCTGGAGTGCGTCAGCCGTGCCGACATACTGGAGGAACGAGGTCAGCGCCCCGAAGAGATAACTGATGGCGATCCCGGCCATGATAATGGCACCGGGAGTGAACTTCTTCGTGAACGCAAGGGCATAGATGGCAAATGATGCGATCAGGGTGAAGATGAACGCGTTGATGACGACAATGTACGAGCCTCCGAAAACCCCAATCCCGAGGATGATGGCAAGCGAAGCGCCGAAAGTTGCTGCCGCGGTGATGCCGAGCGTGAACGGGCTCGCAAGCGGGTTTCGCAGGATCGCCTGCAGTACCGCACCGCAGATCCCGAGGCCTGCCCCGGCAGCGATGCCCATGCACACCCTTGGCAGCCGGACGTTCCAGATAACAAGATCGGCCGTAGTTTCGCCCGGGTTAAGGATGCCCTGCGCAATGATGCGGTACACGTCCGTGATTGTCATGTCATAGGAGCCGATCGTGACCGCAATCCCTACCACGAGGATGAGTGCAATGGTGGTGATGGCGAGGAAAAATACCTTCTTCTGGACGAATGAGAGGTATTTTCCCGTGGTTGTTTCCGGCATGATTATATTTCTCTCCTTAATCCGGGTAGCTGAATGTGCCGTTCTTTGTTACATCATACGATGAACCGAGGAACTCTGTCACGAATTCCTGGTGAATCGCAGACGGGTCGATATCCGCGAACTGATCCGGGTAGAACCATTTGGCTACCCGGGCCCGGGCTGCCGGGTACGTAAGCCCGTTGGTGTACCGGTAGCTGAGCACGTAAACGCGCCTGTTCTTGATCGCGGGGACTTCCTGCAGTGCCGGGTGGGATATAAGTTCGTTATATTGAGTGCTAAGTTCGGTGACGTTGTCGGCAGAATAACTGCCGGCATAGGCAACGCCAAGGATCACATCGGGTTTCTGCTGGGCCAGCCATTCGATATCGATGGTTCCCTGCGGGTTTTTCAGATTTGAGGCAACATTGATGCCACCGGCATCCGTGCAGTAGAAGCTGTAATGCTCGGCATCCGATACCGTTCTCCGCTCGTTGCTGCGTTCGGTGAAGCTGGTGGACCAGACATCCACAAAGACACGGACCTTCCTGTCTTCCGGCACCTGTGCGAGGCGTTTGTCGATCTCCGCCATCCAGCGATCATGCCATTTTTCGTACGCACCCGACCGGTCTGTCCGGTTGAGAAGGTACCCCAGTTTCCTCATCTCGGGAACAAGTGTCCATGGCCGGATGAAATCCAGGCGGATGACCGGCACTCCCTGCGGCATGCGCTTTTCGAAGAATTCCGATCCCGGGCCAAGCATGGTGTACGTGAGGAGGGCATCGGGTTTGCATGCAAGGATCTTCTCGAAGTCCGGTTCGTACGGTCCCCCTCCACCGATATTTACTTTTGTGCGAATTTCCGGAACAACCACAGCATCCTGCAGGGCACTGTTGGCGACTCCGACCACGAGGTCTTCGGCATCAAGCGGCTTTATGGCATGGAAGTTATAAGCCACGATCCGGTTAAGAGGCTTTACAATGGTTACTGTTTTACCTGCGGTATCGGTGATCTGTCTTGGGTATTCCGGATAATGACTAACCGCATCAGCAAGATGTCCTGCCAAGAGCTGGCTGCTCTCTTCGTTCAGGTGTTTTTCCGAGCAGTACAGCAGGATCTCTTCTCTCATTATCTTTTGTGCGGCAGCATGGATCTCATCCGTTGTCTGTGGCACATATCCTTCATGTGTTACCGGAACCGCCCAGGCGTGCATGCAGAATGCACAGGAGAGTGCCAATGCAAGTACAAACACCCTCCCGCCCGGAATCATACATGTTTCCCCGTATTGCAGAAGCAATATGTTATTGTGCAGACCGCGAGCAGGATAATCGGTATACCAAAACCAGGCGATTTCTGTGCGCCTGTACATGAGGATGTATCAGCACCAGGAGTTACAAGAAGCGTTGCCGGTATCGTCCCGCTTGTTTTTGCTCCTACATCCTCCCATCTGCCATTGATGTACCCGCAGCCGGCTGATGGCATTAATATGGTGTACTTAATCTCCCTTTCACCTGTCATTGCGAATATAACGGTCTGGCCATCCCGTTTTACGGCATCGGCTGCATGCGACGTGCCTGAAAAAGTGAAGCCCTCCGGGAGTGTCTCGATAACGCCCCCGAAAAACGATGGGGGTATTGTGAGAGTCACGGTGACAGATTCTTCCGGTCCCGTTGAGACAGGCAAAATAGTCCGCATGATCTGCTGGTCAGCTGCATTCACCGGAGAACCGAGCATGGCAACAAGGACGACGCAGGTGATCAGTACGGGCATCCGGCGGAAGAGATTCATGCAGAACTCTTTGATCCCGGTTCTTAAAAATATGTTTATTTGTAATACATAATCTGATGAAATAAAAAAAATGACATAGAACTTACTCGATTGCCTGCCAAGGGCATCCTGTTCTAGGCTGACCTTTACACCTTTTTTAATCAGGCTGGATATGTATACACACCATAGCGCCTGACATCAAACGAAGCGTTGAGGAAACGGTTCATGTAATCCTGATGGATCTCTTTTGGATCCATATCTCTGAACAGCTCCGGATGGAATCATTTCGCAATCTGCGCCCGTGCCGCCGGATATGCCAGACTGTTCGTGTAAAGCCAGCAGATAATGTATACCCTCTTGTTTTTAATCGCTGAAATTTCCTGCAGGGCGGGATGGTTCATCAGTTCATCATACTGGTCCCTGAGTTCACGGATATCCTCAGTACCATATCCACCTTTTCTCGCCACTCCGAGAATGATGTCAGGGTTCTGCTGGGCCAGCCACTCAATATCGACGGCTCCCTGAGGATTCGTGAGATTTTCTGCGATGTTTACTGCCCCGTTCTCTGTCAGGTACAGGTTGTAATGCGATGATGCCATACCTGAAGAGACCGTTGTACGAACGTTCGGATCCGAACCCTTCCCTACCCATGAATCGATAAATACCCGGACCTTCTCGTTGTCAGGGAGCATGTCAATCCGCTGCTGTATTTTCGTCATCCGGGAGTTATACCAGTCCGCGTATGCCTGTGACCGGTCGGTCCGGTTGATCAGATAACCCAGTTTGTTCAATTCTGAAACCATGGCATGCGGACGGCTGTAGTCCTGCCGTATGACCGGAACATTATCCGGCAAACGGTTCTCAAAGAAATCCCTGCCGGGACCAACCTGCGTGTAGGTGAGGAGCAGGTCAGGTTTGCATGCAAGAATTGTCTCCATGTCGGGCTCGACACCTCCCCCGCCCCCGACATTAACCTTTGTCGTCAGCCAGGGGATGATCCGGGCTTCCCGCATCGCGGCATCGGCAATTCCGATCGTCTGGTTTTCAGCCGCAAGCACCCCCAGCGGGAAATAATTAAACGCGATTATCCGCGACAGTGGGCGATAAATGGTTATCGTGGTTCCGGCAGTATCGGTGATCCTTCTTGGATATTCCGGATAATATTTAATGGCACTGGCAATCTGGTCTGCGGACAGGCACGATTTTTTTTCATTTAAGTATTCACCTGCCAAATACGAGAGAATCTCTTCTTTCAGGATCTGGCCTGCATACGTATGTATCTCATTGTTATTCCGGGGAATCTCTTCCTGAACTGCGGCCGATGCTGTGCAAATAATGAAGAAGCATGCAACCCATATAATCCCAAAAAATACGACAAAAAAATTGATTGCCTTCATCAGTTACACTTCCCTAACTTTAACAAGGATTTTTGCCGGCCATCGAATCTGCCCATATATTCCCGCTCCCATTGTTATGGATAGTGGAACGCTCCATTTCTCGTAACATCGTAGGAAACGTTATAGAACATGTCGACATACTCCTGGTGAATTGCATCGGGGTTCATGTCAGCAAAAAGATCGGGGTAAATCCATTGCACGGCCTGTGCGCGTGCAGCAGGGTATGAAAGGCCCATGACATAACGGAAACTCAGGATATAGATCCTTTTGTTTTTCACTGCCTGTACTTCCTTTAGAGCTGGCAGGCCGGAAAGTTCGTCGTATTGTGATTTGAGGTCGCCAGAATTTTCTGCTGCATATCCTCCATGGTATGCCGATCCGAGGATTATTTCCGGGTCCTGCTGTGCAATCCATTCAATATCAACAGTGCCTTGGGGATTCTGAAGATCGGCGGCAATGTTGATCCCACCGTTGTCGCTGCAGTAGGACCGGCTGTAGTACATGCTGTCTGAGACTGTCCGCCGCTCATTACCGGTTCCGGTGAATGTATTGGACCAGACGTCGATGAAGACCCGGGCCTTTTCACCCTGCGGGATGGTGTCAAGACGGCGGTTGATCTCGTTGATAATTCCGTCATGCCATGACACATATGCAGATGAACGGTCGGTCCGGTTGAGGAGGTACCCCAGTTTCTTCATTTCGGTTGCGAGCGTGGACGGGCGGATGAAATCGAGACGGATGACCGGTACTCCGTCAGGCAACCGGTCTTCATAAAATTCTCGTCCCTGCCCAAACTGGGTGTATGTGAGGATGGCGTCCGGGTGGAGCGAGAGGATCTTCTCAAAGTCGGGCCCGTTCTGTCCGCCGCCGACATCTGTTTTTTCCGCCAGCCATGGGGCAAGGGTCGCCCCTTCGGGAACTACGCTCGAAACACTAGTTATGCAATCGCCGGCATCAAGTACTCCAAGGGGCATCGAGTTGACTGCAACGATATTTTTAAGCGGCCGGATGATCGTGATGGTAGTATTGGCAGAATCAGTTATCCGCCTTGGATACGCGGGATAGTGCTTCACAGCATCTGCCAGATCTTCTGAAGAGAGGTGGGGTATAGATGTGCCGGTGTATTCTGCGGAACAATAGCGGAGTATCTCGTCCCTCATGACGACCTGCGCGTATTCATGTATCTCTTCCGTTGTCTGCGGAATACCGTCCGCAGCGAGGGCAGCTGATGCCGGCGGAGGGAAAATGCAGCAACAGATTATAAAGAGCTGAATGAAGATATGTGACCGGGGCACGGGCAGAAAATGACCATTGGCTTGTGCGGAAAATTGAAGTATGCTGCATGAACGCTTCATTCTCTCACCACGCGCTTTAGGGCTTTTTGCCTTATCAAAACCACAACCCTTGTTCTCTACCGTGTTTGTTTCATATCGGCTTTCTTAGAGGCAATGCCTACTCTTACAGCGCCTCCTCGATGTCGCCTTCCATCTGCCGGTATGCCTCGCGGAGTTTCTCCAGTTCCTCTTCTGTCGCCTCCCAGTATCCCCTCTGCTCGGCCTCCATGAGCCTCTCGGTCAGTCCCAGTGCGGCGAACTTGTTGTTCTCCATCAGCCGTTTTCTCATCTCCTCGTCAAACACGAACCGCTCGGCAATCGAGGACCAGATCCAGTTATCGACCGCATGGGTTGTTGCAGCAAGACCGAGCGTATTGTATACCCGCTCCTCGATCTGCTGCGCCCCGTGGTAGTCGTGCTTGAGCATCTCGTCGATCCATTTGGGGTTCAGGAGCCGCGTGCGGGTGCCACGCTTGATGACATCGCGAACGTCCTCCGTATATACAACCTCCTTGGTCGTATCGGAGATCATCATCATCGGTGTCCTGCCGGAGACTGTCTCGACAGCCTTGTTCAGGCCGCCGAAATATTCGAAGTAGTGGTCGAGGTCGACGATTTCGCGGTCGTGCCGGTCACGAATCTGGGAGACAACCTGTACTGTCCTTACGTTGTTCTCGTACAGCGCCCGCTGGCTCTGGCCGTGGATGGTATCGACATAGACATGGGACATCGAGGCCATGTAGACATCGGCAAGATCTTTCTCATCCTTCCAGACACTGTCCTCGGTGAGCGCGAGGATGCGGGTGCCGTACTCACCGGCATGGGGGCCGTAGATGCGTGCTGTCGAGAGTTTTTTTGCGGTCTTCTCATCGATCAACCCCTCCGCGAGCTGGTCGTTTAACTTCTCAAGATTCTCCTTCGAATGTTTCCTGACAAAGTTCATCTCATCCGGTTCATCGAGCGCGGATACCTTTGCAACGGCATTGTTGATCATCTGCATGATATTGGGGAACATGTCGCGGAAGAAGCCGCAGATCGAGACATGGCAGTCGATCCGGGGCCGCCCGAGATCCTCAAGCGGGATGACCGTCAGCTGCGGTGCCCACGCCCCGGCCTTCCGGCTCACCTTCACGCCCATGTAGGTGAGAATCTGTCCCACGGTCTCGCCGCCGCTGTTGCTGGTCTCGAACCCCCAGAGCACTGTGCCGACGCGCTCGGGATAGGTCCCTTCACGCTCAAGGTATTTTGTTATCGTATTCTGCGCGATCTCCGCCCCGCGTTCAAATGCGGTCTGAGTCGGGATCTTTGTCGGATCGAACTGGAGGAGGTTCCCGCCGGTCGGAAGCACCTCGGGCTTTCTTATAACATCGCCCCCGACCCGTGGCGCGATATACTCCGCGTTCAGCCCGCGGATGCAGTTTCTCAGCTCAAGGCTGTTGTCCGCATAGTCCTTTGCCAGGGCAAGGCCGAGATCGAGGGTCGCCCGCAAATCAGGCTCCCGGTCCGGTCCTACCGCAGCAAGGGCAACGGCCGATTCCATCCCCTCGTCAATCAGGGTGTTGACGACCTGCGCGCTTGTCTTGTCAACGCCATCCAGCGCGCTGGCATAATGCCCCTTGTCGCGGATGGCCGTGTCGTACGGGATCCCCCGGGACTCGGCGATGATCCGGTTCAGCGACCTGACCCCTTCCCGGTCATACCGGATGACGAACTCGACATACCTCTTGTAGGCCTCGGGTTTGTACTGCTCCCCGAGCACGTGCAGCCCCTGCGGGATAATCGAGCGCTTCATGTCGTATACCTGCTCGTGGATGGCGTGAATGCTCTTCGTGTCGAAGTGGAGCTCTGTCGCAAGGGCAAGGATCTTCTCCCGCGTACGTGACTCGCGTACCTCCTGCCCGAGCCGTTCCGCCTCCTCGTGCTCGGCAATCAGGTCCTCGAGCTCGATATACTTCTCGTAGAGGTCTGAAGTCGAGAACGGGGGTGAGTTATAGCTGAGCATGGTACCGTAGAGCCGGCGCTTGGCGATGGTTGCTTCGGAGGTGTTGACGACCGTGTAGATATACAGGTGCGGCATGTTGCCGATGAGGATGTCGGGGAAACACTTGTCGCTCATGCCGATCTCCTTTCCCTTCATGAACTCGGCAAGGCCGTGCGTGCCGACGTGGAAGACGAGGTCTGCTTTCCAGACTTCCTCGAGCCAGCGATAGAAAGCGATATACTGGTGGTGGGGAGGCTTGGTCTTGTCATGGGCCGCCTTTGCCACATCGTCCTCGGTCAGCGGGGGGCGGGCCGGCTGGAGTCCGATAAGGACGTTGCCGAACTGCAGGCCGGGCAGGACGAACTTCCCGTCATGCGTCATGACGGTCCCTGGTGCCGGGCCCCAGACGCTCTCCACATCCTCCCGAACCTGCGGGTGGAGCGAGTTGAAGATCTTCAGGTATGACGGGACATCCCACGAAAAACTGGCCGCTGCGGTCTTCTCGATACCGTGCCAGTCTCCGGAGTTGACGATCGCTTTTTCTTCGAAGAGCTCGTGGAGCTTCTGATCCGGGATCTCGACTGTGTATCCCTCGTCGCGGAGGGTCTCAAGCATCCGCTTTACGCTCACGAACGTGTCGAGATAGGATGCTCCGCCGGTGTTGCCGTCACCGGGCGGGTAGCTGTAGATGATGATTGCCACCCGCCGCTCGCAATTCGGGATCTTCCGGAGCCGGATCCAGTTCCTGATGCGGGATGTGATCCGATCCACGCGATCGGGGATGACACCGATCTCCTTGCAGTCTTCTCCTTCGATTGAAGCCGGGAGCATGCCACAGATGGGTATGGGCTCGATGCACCCGTCGAGTTCGGGCCAGATGACGGACATGATCGATGCAAAGGGCGAGATGCCTGCAACGGATTCATCCCACTCCTTTACGTCCTGCCCGAAGAGCGAGACCGGGGCAAAGACCGGCACGTTCAGTTTTTTTAACAGCACCTGCGTCAGTTCCGGGTTTCCGCCGAGCGGGCCGCCGTTGATCCGGAACCACTTGAGGTTGATAAGGGCATCCACGATGGGACGGTCGCCTTCCATGAAATATTTCCCGATGGAGTGGAGGTTGTTCTCCGGGTTGGCGTAGACCGGTATGATGTTCCAGTCGGAAAGGCTCCGGATCAGGGCCCTGACAGAGGGGATGTTCTGGTCGAGGTGCATGCCGCCATGGAACATGATCCCCACTGTCGGCTTTCCCACCGAGTACCCGATGGCTTTGAAGTAATCCGCGCGTTCCGTGAAGTAGCCGAGGTCCGGGTGATAGATGGCATAATCTGGATGATGCAACGGGGGCTGTGGATCGGGAAGATCCGGGTGCCCGAGATACGTGCGGAGGAGGAGGATGAAAAGCTGGTAATAATTCTCCAGTCCTCCCTGCCGCCAGTACTCGATGCAGCGTGTGTAGTTGGCGATATCCTCCCTGCTCATTGGTGTTGACGCCGTGGCGAGCACGGATTCCATATTCCAGTCCCGCGCAGGCTGGTCGCTGGTTCCTGCATCTTCCCGCCGCACCGGGCGTGGGAATGCCTCTTCCACACCGGTTACACCGGCCGTTTTCTTCTTTGCTGCAGCCTTCTCGATGATCCTTCTGCCGGAAAGGGCGCCAAGCCGCGTTATCTCGAAAAGGTTGGAGAACGGCCCCATCATGTTGAGGCAGATGCAACTGCTCTCCCGCATCGCCCGCATGGCAAGTTCGTTGGCCTTGCCGATGCCACGGATGTCGAGGAGCACGCAGTCGGATGCCTGCAGGTGTTTTAAGATCAGCATCTCGTCAGCGTTCTCGTTCTCGATCTGGTGAGGGTAGTAGAGCCGGAAGTCAAGGTCGATTCCATGATCCTTCCTCACCTTGTGGGCGGCCTCAAGAATGGTTGGAGAGGAAACTGTGGAAATGCAGGTAATCTTGATCATAGTATAATTAAGTCTCACTAAGGTGTTATTTAATCTGACCATATCCAATCTTATGCTGACATGATTAGTATGCTCCATGTTAAGCGTAAGACTTAATCTGAAAGAGTTCAAAGATACTCTTACTTATTTAAGTACAGGAAAGAGAAAATTCCATGAACAAACGACGGATGCCGCATGGAAAATCCCTGCCGGAAGAACTCGCAAACGCCATGCGGAGACTTGAAAGTCTAGGTATCATCTATCCGGAGGGCTATTATGATACCATCATACAAAAGTACACCCATAAAACCGTTCCCTACCCGTATATCGTAATGCACATCGGGGATGCACGGATCAAAAGGCACTTCTTTTATCCTGATATTTTCAAAAAACCCGGGGATTTCCTCGATTACGGATGCGGGACCGGTGATGCTATCCGGCAGCTGATCCGTGACGGTTATCCTGCTGAACGAATCACCGGTTACGATGTCAATGATGCCAGCATAAGGCTGGGGTACGATCTCTTCCTTGACCGTGACGATATGGAACGACGCGTTGTCGTCTCTCCTGCATTCCCCTGCCTTTCGGAACAATACGATATCGTCTATTCGGGAAGTGTCATTCATGTCATCGGCGACGAGCGGGAAGTTGCCGGATATCTTGGCAATGCACACAGGACATTAAAACCAAACGGGATTTTTTTCGGCTCCACGCTGGGCTTACCCAATGAAGCTCCGGATCGAAGCAATGATGGCCCACCACGCCTGATGCGGCAGCAGGAACTTGCCGGATCGTTTGCAGGGACCGGTTTTAAAAAAATCCGGATCGTCCGGGAAGAAAGGCCTGAATTACAACATTCCGGCCGGAACTTCTGTCTCTTCCAGTTCTCTGCAAAGAAACTGTGAAAACAAAAAATCCTTAGCGATTTCTGTAGCCCGTGAAAAAAAGAGATTTTCAGGATGTAATGGGGACTTCTATCCTGCTGATCCTCTTGCCATCCTTTGTTACGAAGTCGAGGAAGAAGGTCGACCCGACAAAGTCGGTCCTGTTGATACCGAAATTTCCTGAAGTAGTACTATATAGACCCGGTGTGAGTATTTTGGTTGAGCAGTTCTCAATAGTGATATATGCTATGTCCCCCGCCTTGAAGGCGCTCACATCCCGCGTTCCTTTTGTGGCTCTGAACCAAGTAATGCCATCCTTGTTGTCTTTCTGGATGAGGGTCTGGTTGATCTCGGTCGTGTAAGTATCCGACTCGATGCTGTACATGTTCGAGGACGGCGTAAGCAGGATCTTGAACTCGCCGATAGTGAGCGTGTCCCCGCCGTTATGATAGATGGTCATCCCCCCCGACTGGCTGTACTCGGCATTGAACGTGACCTGCGGCGCGGTCTTCTGCGACGACCCCATCCCGCCTGCAAATGCCGAGACGACGGCGGCGATGATGATAGTGACCACCAGCATCAGCATGACGCCGACGACCGGCGATACAGCGCTCTCTTGATCATGGTACATCTTACGCACCCCGCACTGCGACATTGTCATCATAGATCACCTTTCCGGAAGGCGCGTGGATGATTTTAACATTGACGACATCCCCTTCGCGGAGATTGAACCAGTCCTTGCCAAGCATTGCCTGCATGGAATCGATGTCCGTGGCATATGTGTAGCCGGTGCCATCGACGTACTGGTAGGTCGCCGTATTCGGGCCATATCCACCATATGACGGATCAGATGTCGGCCCCCACAACCCCATCGGATACACGCGGAGGGTGGTACCTGCAAAGAGGGTGTAGTTGCCGAAGTCCTGCGAGACATCCTTCTGGTTGAACATCTTGAACGTCACGCCCGGCCCTGTGCCCAGCGGCGAGATTTGGGATGTGACACCAGCAATACGCTTGTTCGGGACATTCGGCAGGATAGTCGTGGAATTTTTCACTCCGTTCTTTGCCGTCCATGATGTAGTGATCTTCAGGTCCCTTGTCGGGATCGGTTCGCTGACACCGGTGATCTTCATATCGAAGTGGCTGCCGTAGTAAAGGCCGGTGTTCACAATCGTTGTCTCTGCGGTCATTGTCGGCGCCTTCTTTTCGCTGCCGGTGATGCTGCCGGCAAACCCGCTGACCACGGCCGCGATGATAATCGTGACCACCAGCATCAGCATGATGCCGACCACGGGCGAGACTGCGTCTTCTTTTAGGATCTGTTTTGTTTTCATCTCTCTCACCTCACGGGACAATCGTCACCTCGGTGCGCGCGAAGACGCGCCCGGCAGTGTCCGAGAACTCGAGCCAGAAGGTCTTGCCGACATTTGCGCTGGAATCAAAGTAGTATGTGGAGGTGGATCCCACCTGGAGCATATTATTATGATGCTTGGGCGGCAGGATATACGCCTTGTCACCGGGCGAGAATGATTTCGTTCCTGAGTATCCTTCGGCACGGGTCCAGGCCTTGGTATTATCACCGGTTGCATCGGTGATCATGGACTTGTTGACCACCCAGACCATGTGCTCGGCATTCCCAAAGGTCTTGGTAGGTCGCACAGTAACGATCGTGTCCATCGTGGCAATCGAACTGCCACCGAGATGTTCGACAGTCATGCCGTTTGCCTGGCTGTAGGTGCCCCTGATCGTAACCGTTGGCGACTTGTCCTTTGCTGCTGTGAGCCCGCCGGCAAATGCGGAGACGACGGCCGCGATGATGATGACAACAACGAGCATCAGCATCACGCCAACGACCGGCGAGACGGCAGCCGTGTTTGTATGCTTCATACTGAACTCCCTTCCACCGGCACTTTGCCGTCGTAGATGATCCGGCCCGTCGGGATGTGGACGAACTTGACGTTCACGATATCGCCGGGCCTTAATATGTTCCAGTTGTAACCGAGGATCGCCTGCATTGCATCCCAATCGGTGCCGTAGACATACGCGGTCCCGTCTGTATACGTAAACCGTGTCTGGGGGGTTACGCCATAACCTCCATAGCTGCTGGAATATCCGTAAGCCGAATTATGCAGCCTCGTATTGGCCATCAGGCTGTAATTCCCCCACATCTGCTCCAATGCATATTTCCCTGAAGAGTTCCATGCCGAAGGAACACCGGGACCGAATCCGAGCGGTGAGTGGTATGGCCATGATGCAGTACTCGACGTATGCGTGTTGGGAGACCCGGTCGTGTTCGGCCCTGTCACAACCGAACCGCCGGATATGCCGCTTGCGTTCCTCCAGCTCGTCACAATCTTGATGTCCTTTGTCGGGATCGGCTCGCTGACTCCGAGCACGTCCACGTGGAAGTGGCTCCCGCCCCACGTGCCGTCGTTCACGATGTTCACCTTGAGGGTGGCAGACGGCGCCTTTTCAGTGGTCTTGCCCATGCCACCGGCAAACGCGCTGACAACCGCCGCAATAATAATGGTAACGACAAGCATCAGCATCACGCCGACAACCGGCGAGACGGCATCGTCGCCCACGGATTTTCGTGTATGTCTCAATACTATCACCTCGAAATGTTTCATCAAAAATTACCGGTGTGTTTGTATTTCGTAGCACACCTCTGAGATTCAGTAGCACCTATTCTTATTTAAATCTTTATTGGGCTGCTCAAGTAAGACAGTCTATTTAATTCCTCTGATCTTTTATTGCACTGATATCTCCCTTTTCTGGAATTCTGAACATCCAGTACACAGAGTCGTTTCCGTCGCGATTTATTAATTCACGATTATTCTTTCTTCCATAAGAGGAGGATCCGGTACTACAAAAAGGAAGATATTTATTACCTTGTAGCCGATTGTAATTCGATTGTACATCAATAATGATCTGAAACAGGAAACCGCCCCGCTGCCGGCAGACAATCCGGTGCGGGGAACAAGGAAACCACCATGCCGGCCGGACTTCTAATCCCTGCCCTGTGCGCGCCTGCGCTCCTCTGCCTCAACGGCAGGTTCTCGGCCGTCACCGGCATCGCAAAGACCCTGCAGGAATCCATCGGCATGAAATTCAAATCCACCCTGCCGGTAAAGAAAGATAAGCCGGCAAGTACTGAGGCCGGAACACAAACTATTACCGGCATGTACTCCGGCATTATCACGACCCTTTCGGAACCGTCATGGAAGGGAATCGGCGCGTTTGGCGCCGTCTCCGCAATGGCCATCATCACCGGCAGTGCCGTACTCTTCATCGATCTCCCCCTCCCGCTCATGACGGTTCTGGGCATCATCTCCCTTGCAGCGCTCACTCTCTCGGTCTCCGTAATCCAGCGCCGGCGTACAAAAGGCGCATGGCTCCCGGAGAATGCCGGTCCGCCAATCCCGGGGATCTCTTCACTGATACAAAAGACAGAAACTGCCGGGCCGTGCGCACCATCCGCCCCTGAATTGCCGGAAGGAACGGCCCGGCTCCTCCCGTACCTTCCCAACGATCCATCGCCATCAGTCATCTCCCAGTACTGGGTGCAGGAGCCATTCTCGTACGTAAAAGTCGCCCGTGCAGGGACGGAAGGGTTCAAGTACATTGTCGTGGAACCGCCGATCACGAAGAAGGAGAAGACAATCCTGCAGGAGACCTATGCGAGACTTAGGGACTTCATCGTATACGATGCGACCGAAAGGGACCAGGACCCGAAATTCAAGCCCGAACTGATCAGAAAGATCATGCGGCAGTTCGATCCGGACCTGACCGACGAGCAGCTCCTCATCATGGACTATTACCTGAAACGGGACCTCTCCGGTTACGGCCCCTTGGAGACGATCATGCTGGACCCGGACATCGAGGACATCAGCTGCAACGGGTACGAGCTTCCGGTCTTTGTCTTCGACCGGTCGTTCGGGAGCCTGCCTACAAGCATCGCATTCGGCAGGGACGAGATCAACCAGTTCGTCCTCAAGCTTGCCCAGAAGGCAAACAAGCAGGTATCGCTCTCCAACCCGCTGGTCGATGCAACGCTTCCGGACGGCGCCCGGGTCCAGATTACGTACAGCGATGTTGTATCCACCAAGGGGAGCTCGTTCACGATACGGAAATTCCGGGCCGAGCCGATGACCCCGCTCGACCTGATCAGGTACGGGACCTACAACGCGGAGACCCTCGCATTCCTCTGGCTGGCAATCGAGCACCGGAAAAGCCTGCTGGTTGTCGGCGGGACGGCGAGCGGCAAGACCTCGACCATGAACGCCGTCTCGCTCTTTATTCCCCAGAACGCAAAGATCGTCTCGCTCGAGGATACCCGGGAGATCCAGCTCCCGCACAAAAACTGGCTCCCGACCCAGACCCGGGAGCTGAACGTCACCGGGATCAAGGGGGACATCGATCTCTTCTCGCTCTTAAAAGCCTGCATGCGCCAGCGCCCCGAGTACATCATTGTCGGGGAAGTGCGCGGCGCCGAGGCCCAGACGCTCTTCCAGGCCATGAACACCGGCCATGCCACGCTCTCAACCATCCACGCGGGGAGCGTGCACGAGGCGATCAACCGGCTCACCCATGATCCCATCAACGTCCCGTCCGTCATGTTCACCGCGCTCGATGTCGTGGTCGTCCAGTCCATCTACACCGCAGGCAAGATCCGGATCCGGCGCTGCCTCTCCATTCACGAGATCGAGGTGAACGCAAAGGGGGAGATTATCCCGGTCCTCCTGTACGAGTGGGACGTCCGTACCGACACGTTCCGGAAGGTTGCAGAGAAGTCCCGGGTGCTTGACGAGATCGCGTTCGTGCGCGGATGGTCCCCCGAAGAACTGGAGCAGCAGGTAAAGAAGCGGGAGGAGTTCTTTGCATGGGCGCTCGAAGTGCAGCCGCCGGACATCCGGGACCTTGCGAATGCGATCCACGATCTCGGTGAATAAGATGCAGCTGCCCCCTGCAATCCGGAACCTTGAGAAGAAGATCAACGATACGGAGATGCTGATCCATGGGAGCCACCTCCCCGGAGCCCTGCGTTCCGCCCACATGGCTACGGTTGCGGAAGAGTACCTCCGGTCGATCCGGTTCAACGTTGCAGTAACCGTTCTGGGTTTTTGCGCCATGTATGTATTCTTCCAGATAAGCGGTCTCAAACTGGATCTTCTCGGCCTGTCCACGTCGGACTCTGTATTCTGGATCCTGCTTTTCCTCGTCCTCGTACCTGGCCAGTACGCGCTCCAGATGCAATACCCGGCAATCCTGGCCCATGGGCGGAAGACGAAGATCGAGCTCGACCTGCCCTATGCCATCTCGTACATGCAGGCGCTTTCCACGACTATGCCCCCATACGAGATAATCCGGAAAGTGTACGAGGAGGCGGACATGTTCAACGAGGTCTCCCGGGAGTTCGGGATGATCGTCCGTGACGTCGAGCTCTTCGGCGACGACCTGCTGACTGCCATGAAGAACCTCCAGCACACCACGCCCTCGCCGGCGCTACGGGATTTCTTAAACGATCTCGGGATCGTCTTCGACAGCGGGGGCGACATCACCTCATACCTGGGGGCAAAGACCGAGTTCTTCCGGGAGCAGGCAAAGCGGGAGCTGGAGCTGGTCCTAAAGACCATCGAGATCATGGCCGAGGTCTATGTCTCGGCATTTGTCGCCGGGCCGATTGCGCTTATCATCATGATCGTGGCGCAGGGGATGACGAACGCCAAATCCATGGAATGGATACTGCCGTTCATGTATGTCTGTATTCCCGCGGGAGCAATCGTCATGATCTGGCTGCTCTCTATAATGCTGCCACCGGAGAACCTCGAGGTGACGAGGAAGGAGATCGCAGATTACGATTTCGGGACTTCAATTCCGGAAGTTCCCGAAGGGCAGAATGGCGTTCCTGGAACTGCGGATGAGAAATTTTTTAAAAAAATAGCCGCACAGAAGCAGCGCAACCGGATCCTGAACCGGCTCAGAAATCCCCTGCGGGCGTACATCACGACCTATGACTACAGCATCATTGCCGGCGGGATGGTCGCACTCGTCATTGTCCTTCTTTTCCAGACCGGCTGGTTCGATACCATCTTCCCCCACAATGTCTTTGAAGCTGTAATCTGTGTCCTCATTATCGGATTCATGGCACCGGTCGCGCTTGCCTACGAGGGGCGACGCTGGTATGTCCGCGACGTGGAGTCGCACCTGCCCGAGTTCCTGCGCGAGCTCTCGGACATGAAGGACATCGGGCTCACCCTGCAGGAGTCCATCAAGAGGATCTCCGGTGCAAAACTCGGCCTGCTCTCTTCGGAACTCTCAGTCGCGTCCCGCGACATCAGCGCCGGCACCAATGTGAATGCGGCACTCGTCCGGATGGAGGAACGGATCGGGCTTGTCTCAGTCAAGCGCGCCATGTCCCTCCTCGTACGCGCCAGCGAGATCACCACGAACCTGCGCCAGATCTTCATGATCGCAATCACTGACTTCGAATACTACCTCAAACTCAAGAGCGAGCGGGCGAACACGACAATCGTGTACGTGATGATCATCTACCTTTCTTTCGGGATCTACCTGTACACCGCCTACCAGCTCAACGTGCCGTTCCTCGAGAGTTTCAAGGGTCAGAGCATGAGCATCACCATGGACATGGCCGGCAATGTCACCGACATGTTCCGTATCGGGATCATCCTCGGCGCGTTCTCCGGCATCATGGCAGGGCAGTTCTCCTCAAATTCTGTCCTCTGCGGGTTCAAGCACTCCATCGTCCTCCTTTCTGCTGCGCTCGTGCTCTTCGTGTATTTCGTGTCGTAAAAGACAGATGACAGAGGAGACTCATCGGGGCGGCATAAGCGAATAGTGCGAATTGATCGGTACTGATCGCTGGATCAGGTATACCGCTTCCGAATGTGCAGGAGATACCAGGCCCGGATCTGTACTGTAAAACGAACGTTATCTGCTCCGGAAAGTTATAACGTTCTGTCATTGTTTTCTGAATAAACCCAAATATTTTAAATATTAATAGCACTCAACACTCACTCAAGCTAGCTTGCTTTAAGACAAATCCAATTGTTTGGAGAATCGGTCATGACACAAGATGAGCGCTCTGCCAACGGATTCCTTTCCGTTGGACAACATTGCCGGTATTCACATCAGGAAGAGTGGGTGAGAGGGAGGAAGCTGACAATGCAGGAGACGGATGAGATTGAGCAGGGATTGATGACGGTAGTTTATGACAGTAACCGACCTAAGCTGCGCTCTGTACTTCTCGTTATTCAACATGAGTTCAATGAGATTATCCGGGCATCGTTCGACTCACGGTTGAATGACAAGCACTCCGTTGAAGTAATTGTCCTTCGGGGAAATGGCAGCCGGTTTCAACCATTGACGGAGAGGCTGATTTCCCAGAAGGGCGTGATGTCAGTGGAGCTCAGACCATTGCAGGCCGGATGAACAGATCGCGTAATGACAGGAAAAGGATGCGAAACATGAAAAAACTGGAAATAATTGTCAGTGAAGACGCGGTATCACCGGTAATCGGCATCATGCTGATGCTGGTGGTGGTAATTATCATCGCTGCGGTCGTGAGCGGTTTTGCGGGGGGGCTTGTCACCGGGGGTGACAAAGCCCCGCAGATCAGTGCAGAATGCAGGATCGTGAACGGCGGCACCCACCAGAACAGTGAATTCGATTGCGCTATCAACGGCGCGTCTGAACCGGTACTTACAAGGGATATCGAGATCGCCACTTCGTGGCGTGCTTCAGATGGCACCACCGGTGGCTCACGAATCACAGGGCCAAACGTAAGTACCGGATCGTTTGCAAACACCCACTTCTATGGCGGCACTACCACGTATCATTCGCCGCTGGGATTTGGTACTGGTGTTAACCGGAGCAGCTCGGGCAGCCCGTTCTACCCGGACCAGATGTACGGCAATTATTCTCTCACCATCGGTACTCGGATGCACAATGTGCCGTACGGGTATAGCGGAGGGTATGGCGTCACACCCTCGACACGTTACCAGTACACCTCGGGCTCCCGCTACAATTATGACACGGATATGGACGGGGTCCAGGCAATTCTTGGCAGGGAATGGTGGCACCTTAGAGCCGGCGATATCGTGAAGGTAAAGATGATCCACCGCCCCAGCGGAAAAGTGATCTTCGACCAGAATATTCCGGTGGTGGGATAATGGGCCGTATGCAGAAGAACGATGCAGTTTCCCCTGTTGTCGGGGTTATGCTGATGCTGGTGGTCACGATCATCATAGCCGCTGTTGTCAGCGCATTCGCCGGCGGTTTCTCCAAGGAGACGACAAAGGCACCTCAGGCCACCATCCGCGGCACGTACAGCATCACCGGGGGAATGATAATAGAACACACCGGAGGGGATCCTATTGGAACGCCCTCGATCAAAGTCATCGTTCACCCTGCCGAATCGTTCGGGACTTCAACCCATGTGATCGACACGGTCAACATGAGCACAATCACGGACAGTTCAGGTGCCCAATGGCTCAAGGATAACGGCCTCTTCGGGGTCAAGACCTTCCGTGCAGGAGATTCCGCCTATGTCCTGCCTCCATATCATGAGGCTCCGTACCTCCAGCCAAGTGCCAGCTATGTCTCCTGGTTTAATAATACCGCAAATGTCGGTAAGACCTTCTGGATCGAGATGCTGGATCCGAGAGGGAAGATGATCGCAAAGACCGAAGTGACAATCGATCCATGACGGTACGCCGGCAGGTAAGAAAGCGCAGGGGGCTTATCGTCAGACCGGAGCATCCCGGCCGGCATACCATACTCGTCCATGTGATCATGATTCTCATTGTTACTTGTGCATCAGCCGGATGCCTGTTGGTCGCACAACAATCAGCCGGTTCCGGCAGGGACTCCCCCACTGGCTTTCCGGATCAACCGGGTCATGCAGAGGTATCGGGTCACCCGCGGATCGTCTGCCTGACGAGCGATGCCGCCGAACTGCTGGTGGCTATCGGTGCCGGCGAGGATGTTATCGGAGTGCCCGAAACCCTGCAGACGCATCATCCCCGGCTGCTCTCCCGTCTTCCCAATGCCCGGTCTGTCGGCTCCGCAAAGACACCGGATGTCGAGACGATACTCGCCCTCAGCCCGGATCTTATTATCCTGTCTGAAGCCATGCAACCTTCCGGAGAGGAAAAATGGAGAGCGGCAGGGATCAGGACCTTTGCCTTCGAATGCCACCGGGCACAGGATCTTTCGGGCATTGCCCTGACACTGGGGAACCTCACGTCGCATGAAAAGGAAGCCGGAGATTATGCGGCATTTACTCAAAACCTCCTTGACATAATCCGCCGCCGTCTTGACAGTAATCCGCCGGCGAATCCGCTGCGCGTATACATGGAATCTTACACGGATTATTTTGTGTACGGCCGGGATACCGGAGCGGACGACCTTCTGCGGTTCCTGCACTGCATAAACGTTGGTGCAAACCAGTCTCTCTCAAGTATACGGGTCAGCACGGAATGGGTTCTTGCAGAAAATCCCGATATAATCATCAAGACCACGACGCTTAATTCGAACAGAACCCTTCAGAGTGAGTATCATCGGTTAATCAGCCGGGACGGTTTTTCGTCGCTGCGTGCGATCAGGATGAACCGGACTTATATCATCAATGGCGACGTGTTCTTCAGTCCGCATGCTGCTGAAGGGGCCCTGTATCTTGCAAAAAAGATATATCCGGATCGGTTCAGGGATATTGATGCCAGTAAATTCACCCGCAACTATTTACAGTTGTTCTCTGGTGAGACGGACGATGTCCCGGTTATCTTTCCCTGATCTGTACTCCTTTATGATATCAGCATCATCCAATGATAATATACTATAATCCTGTCCTGCCTCACCTGCAGCGGAATTCCGGATTACTGAAGATTAATCCCCGGAATCATACATACTGCCTGGATATCCGGACTCGCTGCATGCTGGCGCTTGTCACGACGTGGGCCATTGAAATCCCTGTATTGGTTGCCCTCTTTCGGTTTTTATTCCGGGAAAAATCCCGGTCATTCTGCCGGATAATTTTTACCGGCCTTCTCTGCACCGCGCTCACGCTGCCATACCTCTGGTTCGTGCTGCCGCCATTCGTTGACGCGGCGTATTACCCGTTGATTGGTGAGGCGCTGGTTGTTGTTGTCGAGGCGGTGCTAATCAACTGTATCCTCGGGTTTGATGTAAAACGGTCGGCGGCCTGCTCTCTTATCATGAATGCGGCATCTTTTGGGCTGGGGCTGGTGCTGCTGTAAAAGGAGATAATAATAGAAGATTGAGGAGAGACACCACCTTCCTAGATTTTGTGAAGGACACCCCCGGTGCTCCTTTCATCCATTCCTGAGAACCGTGGCAAAAAACCTCGCGAAGAAAATATTGAATAAGAGCGTGGCATACCCGAAGATGCCATACTTTACAAGGGAAATGAGGAGGGCCGGAACTAAGGGGAATAGCGTTAATGCAAACCAGAAAATCCCGGTAACAACCATGACAAGAAGAAAACACAGGAAGGCAATTCCCCATGCAGCGAGATAAACTCCCCAACCGGGGTTCTGAATTGCTGACAGGATGTTTGAAATTCGCAGGCTTTCCCGGAAGTCCCCGGTAGTTGCGAAAAGAAACAGACTAGCCGGGAACATCAGAATCAGGAAAACCAACAAAACTATCAGAACAAGGGGGGATGAGAAGGTAAACATCCATATAAGCGCGGGAACGGCCCAGACCGCGATCAGGATTTCTGCGATTATTCCCTCGTGAATCAGTTTTTTTACATTATCAAATGAGGGGGGATGTACAGGATCCCTGAAGATCCTGATCATATATCCTGCAATCACCGTGCTGATTAGGAGCCAGAGAACCAGCAGGCCGAACCAGATCCACCATGAATACATGACCTGCCAGCAGATCCTGAAGTTTTCCATATGCGGGACGGCGTTATAGTGCAGGGAGACGATTCCCCCCGCCATTCCCAGCAGCAGGAAAATTATGCTTCGGATCCGGTCGACAAAAAATGTTTTTTTGGTGAAGTGAAGGGATTCCAGAATAAAAAAATAATAATTCATTATATCGTTCCTTTATGTTGGCTGGGGATCGGAAAATATTAAATTACCTTCTCCATCGTAGGTATAATTAATACAGTACCAGGGACAATTATTTCCGATAAGAGGGCAATCACCACTATCATCCCATTGCCGGTAAAGAAAACCATTGCAGGCAGTCTTATTTTCTTCAGATGCAATCATTGTCTGGATCGTGTTATTATCGATATAATATAAGATGTTTCCATTTAGCACCCAGCTGTTGCTGGCGGCGGATAGGTATGAGTGTTGCATATTATTCTAATTGGCTTTTCATTCTTTTCTGATGTTCTTCATTGGAGGGTTGAGTATAATCATTGAAGTTATAACAACTATTCCAATGATACCTAAAAAAATATTGTCTGGAATTCTGATATTGAAAAACAGAGCAATAACATACATACAAAACACTATGAATAAAATGTAAACAACATGTTTTAAATGTCGAGTTCGTTTCTTTGTTTCATCATATCGTTCTGGCACAATACTGCTATTATTTATCATAAGCCTTCATTCACCTTGAGATTAAATCTGCGGCTCTGTAGAAAAGCTACGTTCTCAGAAGTAAAACCGTGACCAAAAGATCTAAGGTACAGTGCCTCCTTACTCT
>MVRE01000010.1 GCA_002067895.1 Methanoregula sp. PtaU1.Bin051
GTGATCCTCTATAACCTCTCAAGAATGATCTCTACTTTGTCATTTCTGGTTCTTGTTGAGGAATTCTACAGAGCCAATTTCTTAATACTTTAAGTAGTGATAAAGAAAGTAGCGGATATGAAAAGACGGCAGCTAATCAATTATTGCCTTCAGCTCATAGAGATATGGTAGAGAATTTGCAACTAGCATCCGATCAAATTCCAGCATTAAAAGAAAAATTGAGAAAATACAGTGAGATAAAACCGTTTATTATTTTTTAATGCTTATTTACCAAAACTTGTATCACTCATTGCATGCCACACAAACTGCATGATAATAATAACCTAAAAAATACAACCTCGGGTGATAAGGGATACGATTCCTCAATCACCCACAAGACCAGGCCCTGAACCCCGTGCTTTTGACTCGACCTAGCAACCCCCTCGCTTCCGCTCCTCCCGCCGTTTTCCCATCGGCAGGCTGACGCACTCGGACCTGTCAAATCCCGCTATCTTCCGGACTTAACAATACTACAACCATGCTAACTTCCGGACTTAACCATGCAACATTAATTATGGGTAAAAATCTCAAAACCAGGAATCAATTACAGGATCAGAAACAATAACAAATCCGCAATGCGAGGGAAGGGATTTGAACCCTCGAACGCCTGCGCGACTGGACCCTGAATCCAGCGCCTTTGACCTGGCTTGGCAACCCTCGCGCCTTACATGATTGGGCGAGTAAATTAAATAAAGTTAGGGATGTTTGATTCAGACAGCATTTCCATAATTTTCAACAAAGTGATTGCAAAATTTGAATCACAGATCCATTTACGATAGCTGTAATTTCTGAATTGCATGTATTTTTTATCGCATTCATATCTCCTTTACGAGAATCCCCGCCCAGTGCGGCGCTACCGAAGGCCGGTGCCTTCTCGAATCAGTCCTTTTGATGAGGGATGATACTCATCAGGCCGCGTGGCGGGCAGGTGGTTACAATCCATTACTGTAAATCTCCACCTTGATGGCTCTTATTGAGCAATCACCTTTAACAATTTCCACAGATATCGTCTTGCGGGGGATGCCCACGCGGCGGGGGGCTGCTGAAAGCAGACCCCCAAGAGCGTTCTAAAAATCTATAGATTGTAACGACCTGAAACAGCTGCTTGAATACTTCACATAATCTATCGTTTTATTTCCTGACCATCCCGCCATTCTCGGCCGTAACCTTCCTCATCTCCTGCTCGCGGAGCTCCTTTCTCCGGATCTTCCCGGAGATGGTCTTGGGGAGCGCCGCGACAAATTCGATCTGCCGCGGGTACTTGTATGGCGCGGTCACCTGCTTGACATGGGTCTGGAGCTCGCGGACGAGGGCATCGGACGGGGTGCTGCCGGGCTTTAAGATGACGAACGCTTTCACGATCGCCCCGCGGATGTCGTCGGGCACTCCGATGACGGCGGCCTCCTGCACGGCCGGGTGCTCGAGGAGTGCGCTCTCGACCTCGAACGGCCCGATGCGGTAGCCCGAGGCCTTGATCACGTCATCGTCCCTGCCGATGAACCAGTAGTAACCGTCCTCGTCCTTGTACGCCTTGTCACCGGTATAGTACCAGCCGTTGATAAACGACTTTTTGGTCTCTTCCTCGTTGTTCAGGTACCCTTTGAAAAGCCCGACAGGCGCCGGGTCGGCCCGGATCGCGATCCGTCCCTCTTCGTGGAGACCGACCTGCTTCCCGTAGTCGTCATGCAGCTCGATCTGCCAGCCGGGCGAGGGCTTGCCCATCGAGCCGAACCGCGGGGTCATGCCGCGGAACGTCCCGATGCAGCAGACGGTTTCAGTCTGGCCGTAGCCCTCGTAGATGGTCAGGCCGGTCGCGTCCTTCCACGCCTTGATGACCTCGGGGTTCAGCGGCTCGCCGGCGCTCGTGCAGTGCCGGAGCTCGGTAAAGTCAAACTTGTCGAGGTCAGCGAGGATCAGCATCCGGTAGATCGTCGGCGGTGCGCAGAAGGTCGTGATCCCGTACTTCTCGATTAAGGGCAAAATCTCGGTTGCGTTGAACTTGCCCCGGATATCGTACACAAAGATCGCGGCGCCTTCCAGCCACTGCCCGTACAGCTTGCCCCAGGCGCTCTTCGCCCAGCCCGTGTCCGAGAGGGTCAGGTGGAGGTCGGTCGTGCGCAGGTCGTGCCAGAACCGTGCGGTCACCATGTGGCCGAGCGCATAGCTGTGGTCGTGCACCACCATCTTGGGCTCGCCGGTTGTTCCTGATGTGAAGAAGATCACCATCGGGTCGGTGGCCTTCGTCTTCTTCATGCCCGGCAGGTTGACAAGACGGGCGGAGACCGGCGCCGGGTAGTCCAGCTCGACCGGGTAGCTGATCCAGCCAGGCCTTTTCCCGTCAATGAGCATCCGGCAGGTCAGGGACGGGCACTCCTTTGCGATAGCGTCGATCTTGTCGGCATGCTCCGTGCTCGTCACCACCATCTTGACATCGGCAATATTGATCCGGTACTTCAGGTCCTTCTCCGTGAGCATGGTAGGGGCCGGGCAGTAGACTGCACCACGCTTGATGAGCGCGAGCGTGAACGTCCACCATTCAGGTACACGCGGAAGCATAATCAGGACGCGGTCGCCCTTGTTAACGCCATACTTGATCAGCATGTTCACGATCTGGTTCGAGAGCCGGGAGAGGTCCCAGAAGGTGAACTTTTTCTCGTTGCCCTGCTGGTCAACCCAGATCATGGCAAGCTTGTTCCGGTCCTTCTTCGCCCAGGCATCGATCACATCAAACCCGAAGTTGAAGTACTCCGGTACATCGATCCGGAAGTTCCGGTAGGTCGTCTCATAGTTCCCGATGTTGGGGGCCGTGTCCGCCGGCTCCCCGGCAAGGGACGGGATTAATGCAGGGCTGGCAGCGGACCTGATGGCTGCACCAACATATGCGGTACAGGCCTCGCTGATACAGTCCGAACGCGATCGGTTTGTTGCCTCTGACACGGAATCGACCTTTTTTGCGAGATCGTCTGCCATCGTAATTGAGAATCGCACCATATCTGATCCATATGTGGTGCACCTATTCAAATTTTGGGTTTTTTAATGCACCACTCCGGAAGCGGCACGCCGGAAAGGTTGCACCCCCTTTGTTAATGCCGGAATGGCGAAGGACTGTCGTGCCCTGATACAAATTGACCGGACCGGATACTGCTACCCGGTTATCTGCAATCAGGCACGATGAGATCCGCTATCTGTATACTTATGTTATGTCTCTGATCTGAGAGGTCACGGATTTACCCGGCCTTTGCTGCATCATCATAGCCCCTGCAACTGCGGTCCGGCCAGTGCGGGTATATAGAGCAGGTTCTGCA
The DNA here is from genome assembly GCA_002067895.1 of Methanoregula sp. PtaU1.Bin051. Classification (GTDB taxonomy): domain Archaea; phylum Halobacteriota; class Methanomicrobia; order Methanomicrobiales; family Methanospirillaceae; genus MVRE01. The sequence continues at coordinate 3,345 of MVRE01000010.1, forward strand.
GGCCGTTTAGGTAAAAAAGGGATCATATCCCGAGGGGAAACGGGACATAAAGGTTCTCCATTAGTATTATGATTAGAAGTGCAGCATAGTATAGTGGATGGCTGACAAGCGGTACGAATCATTGAAGATAGAGAATATCGTCGCTTCCGGCGTTATTGCCGATTCCATTGACCTTGCCGAAGTTTCAAAGAAGATCCCCAGCTGCGAGCTGAACACAAAACGTTTCCCGGGTGCTGTATACCGCATCGAGAAGCCCAAGATCGCTTCCCTGATATTTTCTTCGGGAAAGGTGGTCTTAACCGGCATCCGCGACAAGAACGCACTCGATGACGGGCTCACGCTTATTATCAACTCCCTCAGGAAAGCCGGGGTCAAGACCTACAAGGAGCCGAAGGTTGCGATCACCAACATCGTCTGTTCGTACGATATCGGGAAGTACATCAACCTCAACAAGGTCGTAATCACCCTCAACCTCGAGAATATCGAGTACGAGCCGGAACAGTTCCCCGGCCTTGTCTACAGGATCCGCGACCCCAAGATCGTCGCTCTCCTCTTTAGTTCCGGAAAGATCATCTTAACCGGCGGGAAAAACCTCGAAGATATTAAAAAAGGCCTCGACTTCCTCGAGCAGAAGCTCGAGAGCATCATGTAAGTATCCTTTTTTACAATACCACTTTTTCTTACATTTACTGCCAGAACCGGTGAGTCTGGATGTATGTACGTTCGGCTTTCAGGATCTCCCGGTAAAATGCGTCCCCTTCGGCAAGGCTCCGGAGGATCCGGGACGCGTTCTCCGGCCCGACTCCACGTGCGGCAAGCGCAGTGACCGCTTTTTTCCCGCTGGAGAGCACGATGTTTGCGTTCTTCATAAGACGCAGCTCTGTCGCCCGTTCCTCCGTATTCTTCCTCTTCTTGTTTGCAATGGCATAGAGCGGCTCCTCCCATGGCTTGAGGGCGGCAATCAGCCGGGCGCCGCACTTTGGGCACTGCGGGTGCTCCGGCACCCGTGAGATAACTGTCCTGCTCTTCCAGTTATGGCAGTTCATGCAGCAGAGGACGACATCGTCCGCATCCAGCCGTTTCTTTATAGCTGCGATCACTGCATGGTCTGCTGTGGGGGGCGGGACCTGGTCGCGGGACGAGAGGATCCCCTCGGCCCCGATGATGGAGAGTGGGCCGGTGCTTACGGTGATCCTGCCGGACGCGATCAGGGCAACGATGCCTGCCGCGGTATCGATGTCCATATAATCCGAGAGCAGCTCCCGGTACGCCTCCTGCTGGATGATCGTATTGTCAAAGAACTCCAGCAGCCGGTGGATGCTGATCCTCTCGAAATCCGCATCGGGATCGATCGCCCCGAACTTCTTTGCTACCTGCACCAGCTTCCACTTGAAAAGCGCCGTGCGCTTCAGTGCGAGGCGCAGGATGCCGGGCATGTGGGTGGGATCGAGGGTGGTAAGGATATCCCGGATATCAGCAGCCCGGACATAGGCCGGCAGCCGGAGCAGGATCCGGTATGCGTCTAGTTCTATTCCGACAGTCGTCCCGAACCGTGCCGAGACGAGTGCGGAAAGGACACGGGCCAGTGCTTCGTTGGCCTTGTGCCCTGCACAGATATTGCAGACCACCCCGTCATCCGTGTTCTCCAGCACGATCAGTTCGTCCGATGATACCGGGGTCTTGTTCTTATCCATCTCGGTCAGAAAGTTCTCAGCGAACAGGACGTTCTCCGCATCATGCGAGTATTCACGGATTGATCGGCTTCTCCGGATCCTGCCGACCTCACGTGCAATGGAAAATGGCACCGGGATCTGCTCCCCCTCCCATGAGGGAAGATCGCCCTGCACCTTCCGCGCCGGCTCTACGGTCAGTTTCCCGTCTGCGATCTCCAGCACGCGCCAGAGCTGCCCCTTGGTGATGAAGACCGCGCCGGTATGCACCCAGCCCACAACAAAGGACTCGTCCAGCGTCCCGACCGTCCTCCTTGAGACGATATCAAAGACCGGCACTTTCCGCTCGTCATGGATCATCGAGAGGTTGGACGAAAGGTATGTCCGTGCACGTGCGGTCGTAATGATCCGGCTCCCGTCAATCCTGATCAGCCGGTGCTCCTCCATCTGCCGGCAGACATCCGCAAGCATGTCACTGCAACGGGTAAATACCGAGGATCGTTCCACAATTTCCTGTACGCGGGCCAGTTCGATCTCCCCGTATTCTACGGCGATAGCCGCGACCTGGTTCGCGAGCACGTCGGCGGCATTTACCGGCACTATTACATCCTCAATCTCGTTCCTGTGTGCTTTCCGTGCGATTACGAGGGATTCCAGAAGGTCGGAGAAACCGGTGGCGAGGACCGTCCCCCGCGAGACCGTATGGAGCCGGTGCCCCGCCCTCCCGACCCGCTGGACGAGCCGGGCGACTTCGCGGGGTGACCCGAACTGGATCACGTGGTCTACCCGACCGATATCGATTCCCAGCTCCATCGATGATGTACAGATCAGGGTGTTGATCTCCCCCCGCTTAAACCGCTCTTCGGCATCGATGCGAACCTCCTTTGAAAGGGATCCGTGGTGCACCTCAACGTCTCCCCGCTCGAAAAGCTCGTGGCCGAGCGCTTCGGCTGTCACCCGTGTGTTCACGAAGACCAGTGTCGAACCTTTCCCCCCGATCATGCCGGAGAGTACCGCCGCCTGCTTCCGGAAGGTATCGCCCGCGTACTTCACCGAGATATCAAGCTGCTTTGCAACCGGCACCTGCACGACGGTGAACGGCCGGGCACCGCACAGGAACCGCCCGATATCGTCAGGGTTCCCGACGGTCGCCGAGAGCCCGATCCGCTGGAATTCACCGGCATGGACATGGAGGCGTTCGAGGGCCACGGCCAGCTGGGCCCCCCGCTTGCTGCCCGCAAGCTCGTGGATCTCGTCGACAATGACGTGCTTCACGCCTGAGAGGTGTCGCCGGAGGCGCTTCCCCATGAAGAGTGCCTGGACAGTCTCCGGGGTAGTGATCAGGAGATCGGGCGGAGAAAGCGCCTGCCTGCGCCGCTCCGATGCCGGCGTATCCCCGTGACGGACGCCGATCTTCAGGCCGAGGCGGGCACACCACCATTCCATCCGGGACAGGATGTCGCGGTTGAGCGACCGCAGCGGCGTCACATAGAGTGCCGAGATCCCCCCGGTGCGCGGTTCCGAGAGTAACGAGGAAAATACCGGGAGCATCGCGCTCTCGGTCTTTCCGGTCCCCGTAGGGGCGATCAGGACGACGTTCTCGTGCCCGAGGATACGGGGGATCGCCTGCACCTGCGCATCAGAGAGCCCGGTAAACCCCCGTTCCGAGACAAGAGAGCGTAGCCGGGGATCAAGGAGCTTAAGCGGCGGCATCGGGCTCCTCCATCGATGAGACCGGCCCGATATACGTGCCGTCGGATAAGAGCACTTCCGCACTTCCCGCGATAATAGAGCGCGAGATGGGAGAGAAGGGGTGTTGTATGATGCTTACGATATCAAAACCAGCGCACTCGTTGAACGCCGGCATGAAGAGCGCCCGGGTTCCTCCCCCTTTACGCCTTTGTTTCTGTCCTTGTTTCAGTCCCTTGCCAGTCTCTCGGAAGAGAAGGCTGTCGTTGAGACCGGCTAATAGATACGCCGGAGTCTTAAGGGCGCACCCTACGTCGTCATATATCGAGACAAGCGGGTGGTGGTGACCGGTGATGATAAGGCGACCTGCGAGGTCCGGGGAAGGGAGGGTATGCCCATGGAGATACCCGAACCCGTCAAGAACCGCACCGTTTTTTGCCAGCAGTTCCCCTTCCTGCAGGAACCGGGCAATGCCGGTGTCATGGTTTCCGGGCACGACATGGAACGGGACGGTTTTCCGGATCGCGGAGAGAAAACCGGGCAGCTCGAAATACTCCTGCCGGGTAGTCCTTGGGAGATTGTGCTTGACATCCCCCAGCAGGACAACGCGGTCAGGGCTTTCTGATTCGACGCAGGAGAGCAGCCGCAGGAGCCGATCGTTCGTCCTGCTTGCCACATGCCACCCGTGTGCTGCAAGATCGGCCTCGATCCCGATATGGAGGTCGGCAGCAACCAGGATGCGCTCCTTGTTCCGGACAAGAAGTGCGGGGCCTTCGCTTACAAACTGGATCTTCATAAAAGCCGGACAGTGCCTTTCTGGGGCTGGTAGCACTCATCCTCCCGTATCAGCTCGCGAACTGTCTCCTGCGCACGCCCGTTGTCAATTCCATAAAGCCCTGCCTGTGCCACCACGTCATCGACTGCTACCCCGCGGGATCCCTGCATATCCCTGATGATCTGTATGATGATAGCGCGGACGTCCTGCACCGGTTCCGTATCACCGGCCGGCGCGGATCTGACCCCGGACAGTGCAGATTCGACCATCGCGACAAGCTCCAAAAGACCGGCTTCAGACGTATGGTAATAGTCGATCACTGCCTTAAGGTCTGCATCATCGTCCTGCCCGTTCAGGACCGAAATGAGCGCCCGTATGCGGCGAAGGGTGATGCCGGCCGTCTGGAGAACCCATGTATCGCGTACGGTGCGATCGACAATCCATACCGATTCGGGACGGATGAACGGGGAGAGGCCGGCACTACCGTTCCGCACCTGTACCCTGCCGACAACTGCAAGGAAAGAGGGGATCTCTATCTTCCGTACCGTGTCCGGTAAGGTACTCTTCCCATCCTGCACCATCTCGAGGTCGAATGCACCTGTTGGATCGGCCAGGCGGCAGCGGAGCATCCCGCGCACATCCGACACCTCGGTTAACGTGCCGGTTAGAAAAACCCTGTTACACCGTGCACCACCACAGGTGATGAGAAGAGACACGCCGGGCTTTCCATGCACGGGCGTCCGGTACGTTGCACGGCAGAACTCCCCGGCAAAAACCCTGGCTGCGCCTTCCATAAATCCGGTAGTCTATTTGGGGAGGATGCCTCTTCAATCTATAGTCGGCTGCACGTATCACGTATCAGTTACAGCTCAGGCAGGCAGAATGGTGGGGAAGTTCGCTTTCCTGGATCGCCTCCAGTGCGGCAAGACGATCGTTTGTTGAGATGACGAAATTATACGTTGTGACATACGACTGGAGGGCGGCATAGTCATCAGCGGAAAGCGTACCGTTTGCCTTATCGGCCTTCTCCTGCAGCGCCTCGGTGTTGATCTTGATCGTCTTTAAGTCATGCATGATGGTCGCGATAGTGTCGATCTTCGTGTAGAGGATTGCCCCTTCGCCGAGGGGAATGACAACCGGTTCAGGTATGGCATCGAACCCGTCGGGATACATGCCGATCAACCGGTTCGCCGACGAATCGATGTACATATAATCCCGTTTGCCATCGGAAAAGATACGGAAGAAGGGATTTCTTGTCGAAAGGTGGATCCGTACTCCCGCTGCGGCATGCTGTTTTCCGGGGAAGACGAGGAGGGCCGTATCGTATCCCTCATGTGCCAGCAGGTTTGCCAGCAGGATCGCTTTTTCCTCCGGCGTCCCCTTCATGTCGTACACGACTTCGACAGGGTAACGGGGGGTGCGGCTGACACTCTCGGTCGGGATCTGCTGCACAAAACTGACGAGGAATTCAAGGTACTCGTCGTCCAGCAGGGTCTTTCCGTCCCTGTACCTCAGCCTGCCCAGCTCCCTGCTGATATCATCGTAAAACGGGCGCATGGCAGGGTCATCAGCCATCCGGCTGTAAAAAACCCCGAGCTCCTTGCTGTCGATAATGATGTTGCGGTTTGCCGATTCGTTGGCAGCCCGGTAGAGCGACTGGTTGACCGGCAGGGTGACTTCGTAATCAATACCACGGTACCGGAACGTGTATGTCCGGTATCCCGGTGCATCCCTGGGCAGGACGGTTACGTATAGCGGGTTGTATGTACCGGAAACGGCCGGTAAAACCCCGGGCGTGGCCGGTGTTTCGACAGGGTCGGGCGTTATAGGTACCTGTGATTCATCATCCACAGAGGGTTCTACGGGTGTCGGCATGGGAGATGCCGGGGCACGGGAGTTGAGGTATCGCGGGAGCGGCCCTTCATCGGTAAGGAGGGTAAAACACCCGGCCGTTACGATAAAACCGGCGAGGATAAGGGCCGGCAGGCATGCATATGAGACAGGTGCCCCGTACTGCTTCATGGATTGTATATTTGCTAAAAGGAGTATTTGAAGGATCAATCAGGCTGATCCGGTTTTTTGCGCAACCGGGTACAGAGAAACCCCCCGAGAGCACAGGCCACAACCGCAATCCATAGAGGGAACGGGGCTTTTGTCGGGGTCGGTGTGATCTCGGGGATTGGAAGGGAACTGTCCAGTTCATGGGCTCTTGCAAATGCCTCCCTCGCTTCCTCAACCATGCCGAGGTGCCGCAGGGCATCCCCCTTATTATAATAAGCGGCGGCATGCGTTGCAGTCAGGTTTCCCTCAACGGCCAGCGCTGAGTCTGCAGCAGCGACCGCCTCTTCATACCTCCCGAGCATGACAAGGATCCCTGCCCGGTTCGCCTGGACAAGATGGTTGATTGCAGAAACGTTGAATGCGAGCGCCTGCTCGGCCGCTGCAAGCGCTTCCCCGTACCTGCCCTCGTTGGCAAGGTCAACGCTCTTTGTGTAGAGGGCCCCGGCCGCATTAAACGCGTCATCGGCAGCGGATACAATGCTGCAGCTTATACAGAGCAGGAGGGCTGCTGCCACCATATATTTGTACGAAATCATGTGCATCGTCCCTGACAGAAACAGGTCTCAGGTTGTTTGGCGGGGGTTTGTAAAAAAGGTGGGGGTTGTCTATGATCTTCTGATGCGGTACAGCATCGCTATGCCGGTGATGGCGAGGGCGAGGAGGACGATCTCCGGCGGCAGCGGGGCAGATGTCCAGGTCGGTTTTTGCGTTGGCGTACGGGCAGTGGTCTGGACCGGTGCTGTCGTCGATGAGGTCGCTGCCGTTACTGTCGGAGATGCAGAACCTGTAATCGTCGTTTGCGTAACGGTGGGGGTCGCTGCAACGGGATCTGCCACGAACGTGACAGTCCGCGGACCGGTAGCCACCCTGCTGTCATTGCCATAAAAAATGCGCATATTGTTCAGGTTCTGGGCAGCTTCAAAGGTATAGGTGCCCAGCGGGTAGAGCACGGTCCCGTCCCGGTCCCGTGCTTTGTGATCCCAGAGCCCGCCGTCCTTCCAGTAATAAGGTGAACTTTTCACAATGGGGTTCGTATCAAGCCTGATAATCTGTGTGTCCGGGGCGCCATAGCTCCCGGTATAGATATTCGTGAACTGTTTCCCGTTGGGCCCGGTTAAGGTTACTGTCATGAAGGAGTCAACGGGAGTGATATCCGGGCGTTTCAGTTTGTCCTGGACAGAATAGAGGTTCGTGTCAATCCTGTACGTTATCCGTGTACTCTGGTTGACGGTCTGGCCGGTTACATCCTTGTCATGGTCGAGATCCCACACCTTGAGATCAAATTCCGCTTCCTTAACCTCAAAGACAGGGATGACTGGTTTAAGATCGTACGAATACCATGTGCCGGTATACCCTGAAAAAACAGCGGGACTGATGGTGTAGTTGTATATTTCCATCGCACCGAGATCGACGGTTTTCCCCGGGGGAGTGTCCGTCGTGTTCCCCGCAGGCCACCATGCGATCTGGCGGCAGCCATTCAGGGCGGATGAAATATCAATCCCCGTTTCACCAATAAAGACCGGTGCTTTGGCATCTATTTTCTTTAAACTCGCCGATGCCGGGACAAGAAGAAATGCCATCACGATGAGAATTAACAGAACAAACCGGTAATTCATAAGGAATAATTTCAAAACTCTTATGATAAAGATTATGACATTGATGTAGTACCAGCTGTCATGCATATTCCCTGCCGGCTTTTGGTTTGTACGGTACTATTTATCCAAATACGAGGGAAGTAAAGGGGACGTACATGGAGGAGAACAATACCATCTGGATAGAAAAATACCGTCCCGTACGGCTGGGAGACATTGTGGGACAGGACGAAATTGTCGAACGCCTGATGTCCTATGTCCGCATGAAGACTCTTCCCCACCTCCTCTTCACGGGAACAGCGGGTGTCGGCAAGACAACGGCAGCAGTTGCACTCGCCCGTGAAATCTTCGGAGATTCCTGGCAGATGAACTTCCGGGAGCTGAATGCTTCCGATGAACGGGGGATCGACGTTGTCCGCAACCAGATCAAGCAGTTTGCGCGTACCACCCCTCTCGGGGAAGCCACATTCAAGATTCTTTTCCTTGACGAGGCAGATGCCCTGACCCCGGATGCGCAGGCTGCACTCCGGAGAACGATGGAGAGTTACGCGCAGACCTGCCGTTTCATTCTCTCCTGCAACTATTCGTCCAAGATTATCGATCCTATCCAGAGCAGGTGCGCGATCTACCGGTTCAGGCCGCTTTTACCGGAAGCAATTGCCGAGGAGATCCGGCGCATCGCCAGGCGGGAAGACTTAACAGTCGGGCCCGACGCCCTTGATGCAATCACGTACATCGCGCAGGGGGACATGCGCAAGGCAATCAACGCCCTCCAGGGAGCGGCAATCCTCAGCCGCCGGATCGATGGTTCGATGGTGTACGCGATAACTTCCACGGCAAGACCGGAAGAGATCGAGGAACTGCTAAACCTCGCACTGAGCGGGGATTTTGACGGTGCAGAGGCCCTTCTATCCCGGTTGATGCACGAGAGGGGGATCGCCCCCAACGAGCTTATTAACCAGTGTTACCGTGCCCTTCTCAGGCGCGACATGGATCGTAAACTGAAGGTCCGGTTAATCGACCATCTCGGGGAAGCGGACTTCCGGTTATCGGAAGGCGCAGATTCCGATATCCAGATGGAGGCACTGCTTGCAAGGTTTGTCCTTTCCGTTGAGAGAGGAGCGTGAGGTGTTCCCTTGGAGAAACGTGAACAGGAAGGGGCCGGGGATCGTGCATCAGACTGGAGCCGGTTTTTAAAAGGCAGGTATAAAAAGGAACTTGGCGAGCTGAGCCGGGAATACCCGCACCGGCGGTCCCTTTACATCGATTACCGCGAGATCGAGCGGTTCGGCAAGACCGGGATCTCGCTTGCAGACGAGCTGCTGGAGAACCCCGGAAAAGTACTCGATGACGTCTGGGACGCAATCCGGAACAACCAGCTCGTACGGACCAAGGACGGAAAAGAGCCCAAGGGGATTAATATCCGGTTCAGGAACCTTCCTCAGAAGGTGGGGATCCGTCATATCAGGTCCGATGACATCAACCGGTTCGTTTCCATCGAAGGGATTGTACGAAAGACAACCGAGGTGCGCCCCCGTGTTGTCGAAGCGGTCTTCAAGTGCCCCGCAGGACATTTCACGAGAAAGACCCAGAAGTACGGGAAGTTCATCGAGCCGGAAGGTTGCGCGACCGATGGCTGCACGTTCAGGAAACTCGACCTCATGCCCAAACGCTCCACGTTTATCGATTCCCAGAAGCTGCGCGTACAGGAGTCACCGGAAGGACTGCGGGGAGGCGAGCAGCCCCAGACGCTCGATATCGACGTGACTGACGACCTTGCAGGGATGGTCGCCCCCGGCGACCGGGTTGTCATCAACGGGATTCTCCGTTCCATGCAGCGTATCGTCCGGGGAGAGAAGAGCACGGTCTTTGACATCTTCCTCGAATGCAACTCGATCGAGATCCAGGAGAAGGAGTTCGAAGAGGTGGAAATTGACGAGAAGGCTGAAGAGGAGATCAAAAACCTGTCCTGCGATCCGCTGATCTACCGTAAGATCACTCACTCCATGGCCCCGACGATTTACGGGAGCGAGAATGTGAAGGAGGCGATCGCCCTCCAGCTCTTCGGCGGGATAGCTAAAGAGATGCCGGACGGGAGCCACCTGCGCGGTGACATCCATGTCCTGCTCATCGGCGACCCTGGTATCGCAAAGAGCCAGCTGCTCCGGTACGTGGTGAAGCTCTCCCCCCGCGCAATATATACGAGCGGCCAGTCGTCAACCTCGGCGGGTCTGACAGCGACGGCAGTCAAGGACGAATTCGGCGAAGGCCGCTGGACACTGGAAGCCGGGGCGCTGGTGCTCGCAGACATGGGCGTTGCTGCGGTGGACGAGATGGACAAGATGCAGAAGGAGGACCGTAGCGCGCTTCACGAGGCGATGGAGCAGCAGTCCATTTCGGTGGCCAAGGCCGGCATCACGGCGACGCTGAAGTCCCGCTGCGCACTCCTTGGTGCAGCGAACCCGAAATACGGGAGGTTCGACCAGTACGGGGACATCGGGGACCAGATCAACATGCCGCCCTCCCTGCTCTCCCGGTTCGACCTCATCTTCGTAATGACGGACACGCCCGAGCAGAAGCTCGATCTTGCGATTGCCGAGCACATCTTAAAGACACATAGTGTCGGCGAACTGATCGCCCAGCATGCCAAGACCCCGGTTCCCGGAGTGACTGACGAGTACATCGAACAACAGTTGACCCCGGTCAAGCCCGATATAGAGCCGGCACTCTTCCGGAAATACGTGGCTTATGCCAAGCGTTCCTGTTTCCCGATCCTCTCGGAAGAGGCAAAGGAAGCACTCGTCGCGTACTACCTCAAGCTTCGCGGGGTTGCCGAGCCCAGCAAGCCGGTGCCGGTGACTGCCCGGCAGCTCGAAGCCCTTGTCCGGCTCGCTGAGGCGAGCGCCAGGATCCGGCTCTCGAACACCATCGATATCGGCGATGCGGAGCGGGTTATCCGGATCGTGGATGCCTGCCTGCGGCAGATCGCCTACGATGCCAGGACCGGCACGTTCGACATCGACAAGGTGGCAACCGGCATCTCGAAGGAGAAACGGGATCTCGTGCGGGTGATCAAGGATACAATCCGGGAGCTTGGCGGGGAAGGCCGGCGTGCTTCCATCGACCAGGTAATCGAGACTGTCTCCGGCCGGGGATTTACCCGGGACAAGGTCCGTGACGGGATCGATATGCTGCTGCGCAACGGAGAGGCGATGGAACCGAAGAATGGCATCATCCAGCTGATATGAGGTAACGTCATGCAGAGCGATCGTGAACGGGCAATTTTCGAAGCGGGAATCAAACTGGGTGCGCTCTACCACCAGTGGGTCGGAACCCCTATCTCGCAGGAGAGTGCCGGAAGCGTGGAGTCGGCTATCGAGAAGAGTGTCGTCCTCCAGCCCTTTGTCGAGGAGATCACCGTGCGCCTCGACCGGAAACAGATGAAAAAGAACCTCTTCGGGTACAGCGAGCTGGCCGGACTCATGTTCGATGCAGAGATCGTAACAAGGGTCAATTTCACCTACTGCAGGGCCCGCCTTGCCCCGCAGGACGGGTATCCTCTCATGCAGGTCGTGGAATGCCGTGAGATCACCCCGGTTTCCGATCACTGACGACCATATCCATATCGATCCCAGAAACGGGCGGGGAATCGATGCCGCAAAAGACTTCCAGCGTGCGGGAGGCACGCATCTCTTCCTCGTCTCGAAGCCGTCCTCATCGTTTGGCATCGGACCGGAATCCGGTCAGGATTACGCACCGGTCTTTGATGAGACAATCCGGGTTGCCGGCCTTGTCAGGGAGACCGGGCTTGTTGTCTTTCCGGTCCTCGGCGTACACCCTGCCGAGATCTCAAGGATGGCGGAACGGGTCGGTATTACCCATGCCGCGGAGGTGATGAAGGCCGGGCTCGATCTCGCCGCAAAGCATGTCACCGAAGGAAAAGCCGTTGCCCTCAAGAGCGGGCGGCCGCATTACGAAGTGACTGCGGAGGTTCTGGCCGCATCGAACGGGATCCTTTCCCACGCTCTCTCCCTCGCCCGCGACTGCGGCTGCGCACTCCAGATCCATGCCGAGGGAGGGCCGTGCGCCGACGTCGTTGAGATGGCACAAAAGGCAGGAATTCCCACCGAAAGGGTGGTTAAGCATTACGCCACTCCAGACACCTCGCTAACGCCCTCTTTCATAGCAAAGCACGAGGCGATTCCCGCACTCTGCCGGGAAGGACGGGCTTTCATGATGGAGAGCGATTACATGGACGAGAACTCGCGCCCGGGAGCGGTGATCGGGCCCAAGTCGGTACCCCGGATTACAAAACACCTGCTGGAACAGGGTGCAATCACCATGGAGGACTGCCACCGGATCCATGTCGCAACGGTCGAAAAGGTCTACGGGGTTGAGATAACCCTGCCGTAACGTTGCTCACCTTTTTTACGACCGCCCGCACAATGAGTGATCAATGTTTCTGAAGATCCACAGGGCACCGGATGGGACAACCGTCGTGGCACTCTGCGACTGCGAATTGATTAACACGACCATCTCCGACGGAGAGATCGATGTCTGCATCACGGAGGCTTTCTATGGCAACCGCCGCGCATCGGATGATGAGATACGCGAGGCGCTTTCTCTGGCGGATAATGCCAATATCATGGGAGAACGGGCCGTCTCGTTTGCTGTTGACATGGGCGTCATCTCCCGTTCATCCTGCATCATGATCGGGAAAGTACCCCACGCACAGGTCTTCAGGTTGTAGGACTATGGCAATTACGGACCGGTTCTGCCCGAAGTGCGGGCAGCCATCAGAACGTGAGGGGTTATGCAGCCGGTGCCGGGCAGAGTCAGTCCAGTGGTTATCCTGTGACGGCCGGGTGCAGTCCGTGCACTGTCCGGCATGCGATGCCCGTAAAGTCGGGAGCGTCTGGACAGATACCGGCCGGGACAGGGAGAGCATCGCATACGATCTTGTGCGAAGTGCCGTACACATCCATCCCGATGTAAAACAGGCTGATGTCAGGATCCGGATCATTGATCTCACGCACAACCGTTCCCGGGCAGAGGTTTCAGTGACCGGCAGGCTTTACGGGCAGCGGGTCGAAGGATCCTGCGAGACCGAAATTGCCTGGTTAAAAGAGCAGTGCGACCGGTGCAGCCGAATCAGTGGGAGCTATTACGAAGGAGTCGTTCAGGTACGGGCTGAAGGGCGCCATCCGTCACCGTTCGAGATCCAGACGGCTGCCGCATTCGCGGACGAGGCCGAATCGGCACTACAGACCGGCGGAGAACGGCTCTCGTTTATCTCCGATATGACCGAGACCCGGGACGGGCTTGACATCGTCGTCGGTTCGCAGCACATCGGCCTGTTGATCGCCCAGAAGGTCACCGCGGAACTCGGCGGCAGGTACACTACCCACCCCAAGCTTGTCGGGGAGAAGAACGGGAAACAGCTCTACCGGATCACCTATTCCGTGCGCCTTCCCCGGTTCCAGAAACGCGACGTGATCCGCTGGAAAGGCCGGTATGCCGAAGTTGTTCAGGTCGAACCGCACGGCCTTAGGGTCTTTGACTTTGCCGAGAATGCAATCCGGTCGGTACGGGAGGACGAGGTCGAGAAACTGGTAGGAAATGCCCGGCAGGCGGAGGATGCCATGGTCGCCTACTCCGACAGGGACATGATCGGTATTATCGACCCGGTCACCTCGAAGACGGTTGAATCCAAGGCAAACGCCGATTACAGGCCACAGGCCGGACAGCACGTGCGGATCCTCAGGGACGGGGATTTCATCGTGATTCTCAGGTGAAAGATGCGGGTGCGGAAGGTTGCACATGCGGATCTGGCACATGCCATGAGGGAGGACTGGGTCGATCCCGGGAGAAGGCCGCATGTAAGCGCGGGGATCGCCTATGTGCCGGTACGGGACGGTTATCGATCCGACCTTGAGATCGATGAACCGGCCCGGTACCGGGGCCGCGGCTTCTTTATGCTTGGCGATGTTGCGGTCATGCACGGAACCCCCCCTTCAAAAGATGAACTGGAGAAGATAATTACCCTCAGAAATCCGCGGGGCATCGTCCTGATCCATGCTGTGGACTCTCCCACCCGCATCCCGGACTGCGAGATCCTGTACGGGGAATGCGGGGAAGTCCGGCACAAAGAGAACGGGTATACATTTGTCCTGGACCCATGCCGCGTTATGTTCTCGCAGGGCAACCTGTCCGAGAAACAGCGCATGGCTGACCTTATCCGGGCCGGTAAGGGGCAGGAACGCGTCGCCGACATGTTTGCCGGCATCGGGTATTTCACCATCCCCATGGCCGGTGCCGGCGCTTCTGTCCATGCAATCGAGATAAACCCGGTCGCTTTTAACTACCTGGAGCAGAACATCGTGATCAACGATCTCTCAAACCGCATCAGTCCATCTCTCGGCGACTGTCGCACGATGCTCACCGGCACCTATGACCGGATTGTCATGGGCCATTTCGATGCTATTGCTATGCTTCCGTACGCGCTCCCCCATGCCAGAGCCGGAACCATCATCCACCTTCACAGCATCGGGAGCACAGAGGAAGACATCCGTTCACAACTTGCAGGCGCAGGTTTTTCTGCTGATATCCGCGTACATAAGGTGAAGAAGTACAGCCCCCATGCATGGCATGTCGTGCAGGACATCCTGATCACATGAGTACCCTGCGAACGCTTGAAGGAAAGCAGATCATTGTCGGTGTTACCGGGAGCATCGCTGCTGTCGAGATGGTTAAGGTTATCCATGCCCTGCGGCGCCGGGGGGCAGATGTCCGCGTCGTGATGAGCAGCGCAGCCTGTGGTATCGTAAACCCGGACGCACTGACATACGCATGCGGAAACCCGGCGATGACGCGGATTACCGGCCTCGTGGAACACATTGGGTTCTGCGGGGATGGAGGGACAGCCGACCTCCTGCTCATCGCACCCTGCACCGCGAACACGATCAGCAAGATCGCCTGCGGCATTGATGACACGCCGGTTACGACCTTTGCGACAACGGCTCTCGGCAGCAGGAAACCGGTGCTCATCGTCCCCGCCATGCACCACAGCATGTACCGGCACCCGGCTGTCGTTGAGAACATCGAACGACTGAAACAGTGGGGTGTAGGATTCATCGGGCCTGTTATCGAAGAGGGAAAGGCAAAAATCGCCGGTACCGAGGAGATCGTCCTCTTTTGCGAGCGGGCGCTCATGGGAATGCCGCTTGCCGGTAAACGCGTGCTCGTAACAAGCGGCCCGTGCCGCGAGCCGGTAGACGACGTGCGGGTGCTCACGACCCGGTCCAGCGGAAGGATGGGGAGGGAGCTCGCGCTCGAGGCGTTCCGGAGGGGGGCAGATGTCACGGTCGTGCACCGGGACACGTTCCCCAGCATTACGAATGTTCATGCAGAAACAGCTGATGAGATGCGGGACGGCGTTATGCGCTGCCTTGGCAATCAGGGCGCGGATATTTTCGTCAGTGCAGCCGCAATATCCGATTTCGCCCCGGTTGTTTTCGATGGCAAGATCCCAAGCGGTAAAAAGACATCGATCAAACTTGCTCCCCTCCCGAAACTGATCGACGAAGTGCTTGAAAAATACCAGCCCGTTACCGTAGCGTTCAAGCTGGGATGGGAGACAACGCAGAAAGCAAAAGCCCTGTTGAAGAAAGGATCCGTCCTAGTCGTGACCAATACTCCCGATACTATGGGCAGGAGCGATGGTGAATATATTATCGTGTCAAAAAAAGGGAGTGTTACGCTTTCCGGCGATAAACACAAGGTAGCTGCCGGGATATGGGATGCTCTCGCCGCAATTCTCAAAAGATCCCGTTGATTTTATCTGCCGTAACAAATTACGTTGGAGTTCTTGTATTAACAACCCGGCAACGGTTTTTTTTTATTGTGGTAAAAAGAACCATAAGCATACAATTACTGCAGGATTTACGATTCTTTATGAGCCGCAGGGTTGCAGCATTCTGTCCGGGGCATATATCCGGTTATTTCAAGAGAGTTGACGGCCCGGATGCTGCAACGACCGGGAGTGTCGGTGCCGGCCTCGTGATCAGCGAGGGCGTCCTCGCCTGCGTAACACCGGCAGAACGTACGGATATTACAGTATGGCAGACTGATCATAGCAGGAACCGGGTCCGGATTGCTGGTGATTCCCCCCCCATACGGTATGCCATGAAAAAACTCTCCGTTGACGCGTCTGTAATGACAGAATGCCGTCTCCCTGTGGGAGCCGGTTTCGGGCTTTCTGCAGCTGCCCTCCTTGCGACCATTACCGCCCTGAACCAGCTCTATGATATCGGCATGGACGAACGCCGGATAGCTCACCTTGCCCACGAGACGGAGATCGTCCACCGCACGGGTCTTGGCGATGTCACGTCATGCCGTGGCGGCGGGATGGTCGTCAGGACAGTAGCCGGTATCGATGCGCCTGTCCGTCGAATCCATGGTCTTTCAGGGCCGGTCTCTGCCGTCAGTTTCGGGCCGATTAATACCCCATCGGTACTGGGATCCCCGGGACAGATGGAGAAGGTTGCTGCAGCCTTTCCATCTGGAGAACCGAAGACAATAGAAGATTTTTTTTCCTATTCAAGGGCGTTTACAGAAAAAAGCGGCCTTATCACCCCACAGGTAAGGGAAGTGCTGGATTTCTGCGACCATAACGGGATCAATGCCAGTATGACGATGCTTGGAAACGGTGTTTTTGCATATGGTGATGATGCTGAACCTATCCTGTCCCGTTTCAGCTCCGTTCACAGCATGGCCGTTGCTAAGAACGGCCCGGTTCTTCTTAAGGAGGAGCCATGATCCCGCTATCGCATCCCCGTTACCGATCGCTCGTGACACGCGAACGCCTCGCCCAATATGCAAAAGAAGGGATCGTCACCCTTGAAGGACTTACGGCACACGGACGGGGTGAGGCGTTCGACTACCTCCTTGGAGAGCGGACAACCGACAGCGCAATTGTTGCCGAACGGACTGCGGCGGCCCTGCTGCTCAGGGCACGCCACCCGGTCATCTCGGTTAACGGCAATACCGCTGCACTCGCCGCGCCGGAGATCGCCGCCCTCCAGAAGGCAAGCGGTGCGCTTGTCGAGGTGAACCTCTTCCACCGCACGGAGGAGCGGGTACGGCTGATCGAGAACCTGCTCAGGAAGGCCGGATCCGAGGTTTTTTCCGGTGAGGCCGAACAGCTCCTGCCTCTCCCCCACGACCGTGCCTGGTGCCGGAGAGACGGGATGTACGCTGCCGATGTCGTGCTTGTCCCGCTGGAGGACGGGGACCGGTGCGGCGTCCTCATGGATATGGGCAAGACCGTAATCGCCATCGACCTTAACCCGCTCTCCCGCACGGCCCGAACGGCAACCCTGACCATTGTCGATGAACTGACCCGCGCCCTGCCACGGATCACCGGAGCTTGCCAGGACCTGTCAGCTGCCGATCAGGATCGCCTGATAGCATCCCTGAACAACAATTATCTTTTGTCAGACGCAATACGTGAGATGACAGGGAGGCTCTCCCATGCTCTGGACAGAGAAGTACCGCCCGGCCACGTTTGAAGATATCATCGGTCAGAGGAGCGTCATCCGGCACCTTGCCTCCTTTGCACAGAACCGGTCGGTTCCCCATCTCCTGCTGGCAGGCCAGCATGGGACGGGAAAGACCTCCGCAATCGAATGCTTTGCCCGGCACCTGTATGCCGATAACTGGGCAGCCAACACCTCCATTTTCCATACCGCCGACCTCTTCCTCTCCGGGAAAAATTACCTCGAACAGGACGAACGGTACGCGCACCTGTACCGGAAACAGGACAGCCTTCTTACCAATTTCAAGTACATCATCAGGTCATATGCCGCGATGCGACCACTCGACGCATCCTTCAAGCTGATGGTCTTCGAGGATGCCCATGTGCTTCCCCGGGAAGCCCAGCAGGCGCTCCGGAGAACCATGGAACGTGCGAGCGGCACGTGCCGGTTCATCCTCTCGACCACGAACCAGAGCGCCATCATCCCCGCCATCTCGTCCCGCTGCCTCCCCCTCTTTTTTGCACAGATCGATGGCGACCTGATGCTTGCCCGCCTTAAGGAGATCCGCAGGAACGAATCCTCAAATCCCGGCATGCATCCCTGTGATGACGAGCAACTCGAGCTGATCGTACACATCTCAAAAGGGGATCTCCGCCGCGCTATACTCCTTCTCCAGCTCGCAATGCAGTCAGGTATGTCCGGGGATCCTGCGGCAATCGCCCAATCCGAAACGGCAACGGTAGCCGCTTCTGCCCTGTCCGCAGTACAGAAGGGCGACCTGCGAATCGCAATCCGGGAAATCGATTCGCTGATGATCGATTACGGGCTCTCGGGAAGCGAAGTGCTGCAGGAAATTCGTCCGGTGATCCGCCGGGAATACAACGACCCGTCCCTGTCGGTAGTTCTCGCGGAGGCTGACGTCCGGATCAGGCACTGCAACAACGAGTTTGTCCAGCTTGCATCCTTTGTTGCGGATATGAGAGAGGTGTTGTCATGAATTCAACCGGCCATGAGAAGATCCAGCGGCACTACGATTCGGTGGCGGATCGGTACGATCATCACTACGACCATTCCCGTGGGCGGTGCTACCACACCCATCTCAGCCGTCACCTCATCGAGATGCTCCCGGATGAAGGTACCCTCCTTGATATTGGTTGCGGCACCGGTCTATTCGTAGAAAAGTACAGATCCGGCGGGGGCGGGGCGATCGGGATCGATATCAGCAGGGGCATGATCCGGCAGGCGCGGCGCCGGTGCGCAGGAACGGACTTTGTGGTTGGAACGGGGGAGAGTCTCCCGTTTTTCTCCGGATCCTTCGATGCAGTTGCCAGCCTTCTCGCGTTCTCGTACATGCGCGACCCGCAGGAGATGCTCAACGAGGCATACCGGGTGCTGAAACCCGGAGGTATGATTGCCATCTGCACCCTCGGAAAGAAGCTGATCACGCGGGGTATCCCCGCGATCTATCATATCGGCGAGCTTATGCAGGTGAAGCACCCGGTAGTCCGGAGTTTCGGGGAGCATTATTTCGACGAGGAGGAGATGAAAGAACTATTCACAGGCGCAGGATTTGTAAATGTCCGGACGAAATGGTGCTCATTTGCCCATATCGACCTGATCGATCCGCTCTTCACCCTTGCCCGCCATATCGAGCCGTTTGTCGAACGGCGGCTCCCGCAGCTTGCCTACAACATCTGCGTTAACGGGAAAAAACCAGCCTGATCCGTCATCAGGATGGTAAAATCCACTTGCGCGGTTAACCTCTTTATCCGGGCTGCAGTCTTCTGAGCACCCGCATTTTTTTCTCTATTGCGGCATCGGAAGCTGCGATTATTTTCGCTTTCATCTCCTCGAAGTCACGCGCCCGCGTATCGACAACCTTCTTGATTGGAGTATAAGCGGATTCCCGGAATCGCGGCGTGAAATCCTGCTCCCTGCCATCGATTGCAAGCACAGCCTCTGGTTTCCCGCGCTCCACCCTGCCAATCTCGTGCATCGCCACTCCGGCCGATCCCACGACGCGGCAGATTTCCTGCGCTGCGTCCTGTGGCGCAACGACCAGCAGTGCATCGAGCGAAACCCCGAGGTAATCAATCTCGAGGGCCTCCAGCAGATCCATAACATGAGGCTCGACCAGGGATTTCGTTGCACTTCCGTCAATCACGATCCGGCAGCCGGCAGTTTCAGCCATCTCGAATGCATCGCCGCGCAGGCCCCCATTGGTCACATCGGTCATGGCGTGGATGCGTGTGAATATGTCGCTCTCCATTAAGGTACTGCATGCACGCAGGAAGTTGAGGTTGATAGTGTGCTCTACGACATCAGGGAACCCTGAATAAATAGCGGCCGTCGCGATCGTGCCGCCGCCGGCACCCTCGCTCATCAGCAGGACATCCCCCGGTTCCATGGATTTTCGCGCGGTAAGATGATCGGCAACACCGACAGCCCCGACGCAGCCGGTCATCCGGCTGCCGAGCACCATATCCCCGCCGATACGGAGCGTCGATCCCGTGACAAGGGGAACGCCTGTTGCCTCACCGACTGTCGTGATACCTGCGGTATAATCGAAGATCTTGGCAACATCTCCGTCGTCAGCCACATGGATATCGGAAAAGAGCATTACGGGGCGGGCCCCCATTACGTAGAGATCACGCAGGGTGGCCCGGGTCACATGGAACCCCGCAAGGAAGGGGAAATCCGAGAGGCGCGAGTGCATCCCGTCGACAGTACAGACGAGATACTTGCCTCCTGCACAGACCGCCCCGGCGTCGTCCATCTCGTCAACGCCGACAGATGCAGAGGTCTTGCCGATGATCCGGGCAATCTGGCGATGGGCGAAAAAGTCGCCTTTCCCGCGCGACCCGACGCCGAATTCGCCCATGTTCACCCCTGCGGGCTCGAATGAGAACAGGTCGCCGGACAGTTTTTCAGTGTTTCTTACTTCTGCAATGATCGCCCGGGCAAGGGCTGATGCGTAGGCAGGGTCAGTCTTTTTTATCGCTAAGATATGATCAGAAAGAGATTTCTCAATATCGACATCCGCAAGGCCACGGGAGCAGCGGCGGCGGACATATTCCTCCACATCCATGCAGATGTAATTCGCAGGATCGCCATAAAAAAGCGCCGGAATAACAACACCGTTCAGAAGAGCTGCCAGACAGGGGGATCAACGGAGGAGGATCCCGAAAACATCAGACAGTGACCGTACTGCATCATCGACCCTGCCGCTCTTCATAAGCGACATAGCCTTCACAATACCCTGCCTGACTTCTTCGGCGTCGATATAATAAGCCTGGTCGAATGCCCGTGCCGACTCATCGAGCCTGCCCAGCATGAAACAGGAGTTACTGAGCACAACCCATGCATCCGCGTTGGAAGGATCGAGCGCAAGCGAGCGCTGGAGGTGCTCAACGGCAAGCTCATGCCGCCCGAGAGCGGAGAGCGAGATGCCTTTATGGTAAAGTACCTTGGGGTGATCAGGTTCGACTGAGAGCGCCCGGTCAAATGATTCGAGTGCCTCGCGATGCCGCTTCAGGTGCGCCAAGGCAATTCCCCTGTTGAGGAGTGCTGAAAAAAAGTAAGGGTAAATCTTAATCGCACGGTCGTAACAGGCAACCTCCTCGTCATACCGTTTCAGTTTCCCGAGCGCATATCCCTTGTTCACCCATGCGGACAGGTATCTTGGGCGGACGGCAAGTGCCCGTTCGCAGCACCGGATTTCCTCATCGTACCTCCCCAGCATGCCGAGTGCGACCCCCCAGTTATTCCATGCCACGGCGTTCTCCCTGTCAAGGGCAAGCGCATGCTCTGAACATTCCGCTTTCTCCTTAAACCTCCCGAGCCTGCCGAGCGCAAAGGCCTTGGTGTTCCAGGCATCGATGCATGCGGGATCTATAGCAAGGGCCCTGTCACAGCACCGGATCTCTTCTTCATATCTGCCGAGTTTGCCGAGAGCAAATCCCCGGGCTACCCATGCCAGGGTGAAATGCGGATCTGCCTGCAGTGCCTTTGTCAAAACCTCGAGTGCTTGTTCATGGAATCCTTCCCTGCCAAGGTTCAGTCCCTCATGATACCAGTCCTGAGCCGTGCGATCGACGGCCTTGCCGGAAAGAGAGTCTTGTGCAGGAATCATGATTGCCTTCTGTTATCTGCTTGGACGGATTTGAGCGGTGAACCGATGCCGGCAGAGCTGTTAAAAACCTGTCCGCCCCGGCCGGCGATCCTGTTCACACCTTACTCTATTCCGTAAGAATTGCAGATGAAATTTTCTACGCCCGCGCATACCCCGGCCCCTGTCAAAGGATGATTTTCCGGGCAAAACCGTGATCTTCCCTGCCAAAATCATGGAAAACAGGAAATATCAAAGAATCTTTCTCCGATTAAACAATAACATATATATACAAAAACGTAAAACAGAAGCGTACACATTGTCATGTCCTCGCATGAGGGCATTATTTCGGAGAGAACTGATTATGAAGTATACCAAGAATGAAGATGCAGTGTCACCGGTCATCGGCGTCATCCTCATGGTCGCCATCACGGTGATCCTTGCAGCAGTCATCGCTGCATTCGTGTTCGGTATGGCAGGAAACGTCCAGAAGACGAGAGTGGTAACCGCTACCGTTGCCCAGCAGGGAGATCAAATCGCGGTAACATACCAGGGAGGAACTGACGCCGCTTCGTTGTCAGGGCTGAATGTCACGATTACCTCAAGTGGAACAACGACCCCTGTAAAAGTTAATAATTTGGTACCGAACCTTGTCACGACAGTTGGCAATACCAGTTACTTCGGTGGTGGAACTGCAGGGCAGGACAAGGTCATCATCGTCGGTGTCTTCAAGGACGGCACGGAACAGGTCCTTCTTGATACCTACGTATAATCCCATCCTTTTTTTTTCAAACCGGTTTCTTCCAGCTAACTGATAAGCTGTCTGTTCATTCACAGGATTTTATCGACAGTGAATACTATTTCGGTATCCATATAAAGAAGCGTTGAATACCTTTTAGTATTCCATGAAAAACGAGGACGCCAGCTCGAATAACATCGGTACGATCCTGGTGGTTACCACAACGATCCTTCTCGCAGCGCTCGTCCTCATTCTCTGTACCCGCTACCTTTACCTGACCGAATGGGAAATATCGGCAATTCCGGCAATTTTTGTTATCACCAATGTCTTTCATGTCGATGATTATACCGGTAAAATGAACTACGACAGCCGGATCATTGTCCTTCATACAGGTACGAAGACCTATGATAACGCAAACCTTAAGGCATACATCTTCAGGAATGGAGAACCGCTTGGTTGTGCAATAGAGACATTAAATGGCAATGATTTCATCAGCACCGTTCATCTCGGGGTCCAGTGGATCGGATATGCCGGCTGCAGCGGGGCGACGTGGGCCCCGGGCGAGATGAGCGCAATCGACCTCACTGACGGGACATTCCATCCCGGCGACGAGGTGCAGATCGACATTATCGATAAAAGCTCAAACCAGATTATTTCACGGCATAAATACCGGGTAAGCTGATTTGACAATAAGAGGAAAATCTCTTACTCTTCAAGACGTCTGAACACACCCTTTTTTACTTTAAGGATCTTGCATTCCGGGCAACGCCATGTATCAGGGAGCGACTCAAACGATATCCCCGGAGGGATTTCCTGCGTCTTATCCCCCTTTGCCGGGTCATAGATGTAATGACATTCGAGGCAGACCCAACGCGATGAAGCATTTTTCTGTACCAATTCAACCATCTCCTCTTTCAGTACCGGAAATAGCATATCTCAATATCAGGTCCAAGAATATGAAGGCAACTCTTCAGGTACGGGATCTTTTCGGGACAGCTTTTTTACTACCCCCGCTCATGAAAGGAAAACGCCTGCCGGGCGCAGAGACGAGCAACCCGAAGCGGTTCGGGGATCCTGCCCTCCAGTGTAAAAGCATCACAGAACTTAGCCGCATCCGCCCCGGAAATGCCCCAGCTGCGCAGGAAGATTGTCTGGCCGGTGTGCAGGAGGACGGGAACACGTTCGCCCAGCCTCTCGTATGCCAGAAGCCTTGCCGTGTCATCAGGGAAATGGTGTCGTATGTCCCCGGAAAGACCCTCAGATTCCTCATAAGTCACGCAGATAACAGGGATACCGGTTACGTCTTCGATACGCGCCGGGTCGATGACGTTAAACCACGCAATCACGCAGCCGGAGAGGAGGATTGCGTTGATATCCCTCCGGTCCAGCTCCTGTACCATCCCGATGACCGCATCCGTTGCATCCATCCCCCCGACCGTAACGGAACCGAATACGAAACCATCAATCCGCAGATCTTTACGCATCACCACTCCTGCCAGCGTGGAATGAGTCCTTCCGGCATAACTCTCGGCGATGCCCAGCGCACGGAGTCCCTTCTTTGGGATGTGCATAGAAGCACTTATGATAACCAATTAAAAATAGTATACCGATGAAATTTTCCAAAGACGATGTCTGTATCCTCATCCCCACCCTCAACGAAGCTCCTACCATCGGCAACGTCGTTCGGGAATTCAAAACAATGGGGTATAAGAATATCCTCGTCATGGACGGGAAGAGCACCGACAATACGGTAAAGATTGCCCGTGAAGCTGGTGCAACCGTTAAAACCCAGTCCGGGACCGGTAAAGGCAACGCGATCATGGAAGCGTTCGAGATCATCGAACAGCCATACATTCTCATGCTGGATGGGGATGGCACTTATTCTGCCAAGGATGCTGAAAAGATGCTGACGCCACTCTTCCTGGGTTTCGATCAGGTTATCGGCGATCGGCTTATTAATGCAGAAGAGGGGTCATTTTCAAGGATGAACCTTTTCGGCAACCATATGCTCAACCTCCTGTTCAAGATTGCGCACAGCCGGGACCTGCATGATATCCTCTCCGGCTACCGGGCATTTACCAAGCTTGCTGTCCAGCAGATGCACTTAAAAGAACATGGCTTCGAGATTGAAACCGAAATCTCCGTAGAGGCTGTCCGCAACGGACAGCGAATCATGGTTGTGCCGATCAAATACCTACGCCGTCCGGGCACAGCGACAAAACTATCCCCCTTCCACGACGGGATCAAGATCGTCAGTACAATCTACCGTCTCGCACGCGTGAACAATCCCATGTTCTACTTCGGTATGATGGGTGCATTCACGAGCATTCTCGGGGTATTAACAGGCGTCTATGTCGTACTGGAGTGGTTCAGTGGAACCGAGCATATCCCGCTGACCATTCTGACCGTACTACTGATTGTCGTCGGCATCGAAATCTTCATGTTCGGTATGATCTCCGATATGCTCCTCGTTTTCCACCGCGAGATCGTGCGTGAGCTCCAGCTCCTCCAGCCCCCGCGACAACAGAAGTAGCTGTATATCAGGCCAATTCAGTTCTTTTTATTGTCAAAAAGTCTGTCGAGCGCTATCACTCTGTACGCATGCTCGGCCAGAGATGTAAATACATAAGCCTCGTCAAGAGTCCTGCTACCGGCAAAAGTCCCATGCCCGCGCGCGATGACGGCCTGTGCAACAGAAAGTCCCTTCGCAACTTTTTCAGCCAGTTCATTTGTTCCGGGCATTCCGGTTACAACAGGATCCTTGGGCATAACAGTATGCCTTCACAATCGATCGGTACGATCTCGTTAACCCTTAGTGAGGCAGGAGTAGCGTACGGTGGATGAGCGTGTATGATTGCAGCGTATCGCGTTGCGAGATAAACCTCACGGTGCACTCGGTATTCGCTCGACGCATTTGCTGGAACTTCTCCCTTTATCGGGACGAAGACCGGATTGCAGGAAACGTCGAGAAATGCCCCGCCCGGCTTGATATAGAACCCTTCGTCCCCCACGCGCACACTCGTATTCCCGAAACTGCCGCCGACAAGGTGTTCGGCAAACAACTGTTACCCTATTCTTTCGAACTCTTCAGAATACAATGGCTATCATCTCACGAACATACTGCCCCGCCTAAATGGAGGAATGGCGGATTGGTCAGGTTTACCGTCACTATCCCGTTTTTTTTCACCTGAACTGAATACCGACATCCCTCATCCTGTTATACCGGGCGATATTCAGGAGGAGCGGCGTTAACGATTCGACCATGGCTGAGACTGCCAGCGGGCCGGCATCAAATGCCTGAAGTTTCGAGATTGTATTGATTACCTTCATCACCTGTTGTTTTGCTGCTGCATCATCGCTGCAGACCGGAACGGAATAGACAAGTTCCTCGTCAAGAGCTTTCCATTTGTTGGCGGCTATCGTGTTGAATGCCGAACATACCCGTGCACGTTCGGGAAGTATCTTTTTTACAAGCAGTGCCGCCGACCCTTCCGGTGGAGGAACAAATACAAAGAACTCCCTTTTCTCCATGGGATTTATAGGACTTACAACAATCTTGTCGTCGAAACCGTGCAATGTTTCCAGGGTTCCGGCAAGATGTCTGAAGGGTATTGCTAGGATTACGATTTCTGCATCATCGATCGCTTTCTGGTTTGAGGCGGCGCTCAGGTAGCACTCATGACCTCGTTTTTTTAACGTCTCGTTTCCCTGCTGGCAACTGATCTCCGCTTTTTCTTTTTCGCGGGATCCGACAAGAACATCAAAATGCGGGGCGAGGCGCATTGCCATGCCCTCGCCGATATCCCCGGTCCCACCCACGATGCCGATCTTCATTTATCCCACCAGCGGACGGAGCAGTTTTTCAAGTGTTGCCGCATCGGTAACTCCTTCCATCGCATGGACGACGGTCCCCTCCTTCTCAATGATCAGGGTAGGAACGACACGGATACCGTATTTCTCGGCCATATCCATGTGCTGGTCGATATCTATTTTTTGTATGTCGATGAGATCCCCCATCTTTTTTCTCAGGTCCTCGAGAATCGGTCCCTGTATCCTGCAGGGTCCGCACCAAGTAGCAAAGAAATCGTACAGTACCGGTTTCGCCATTGTTTACTCCGGAACAATAGTCGATAAAAAAAGTGATAAAGGTATGTAATTGTTATTTTGAGAGGATCGTCATAATGACCCTGCCGTACGCAGGACGGGTAATAATGACTCCTACCAGAACACCCATGATGGTGATTAACGCAAAGCCCTGTAGTGTGGTAAGCGGCATGACCATCAGAGGCACCATGGCGATAACAACCGTTGCTGCAGCTGTGACGATTATTGCCAGCGCCCGGGCAAGCCTTTTCAGGTAAAGGTTAGGTGATGGCACCTTGCCTTCATGCAGGATTTCATCAGTTATAACCACCAGTTGGTCGATGCCTGTTCCGAGCACCGCGATCAGACCGGCGATTGTGGGAAGATCCATCTGGAATTTAATGGCGCTGATGAAACCAAGGAGGATGATCATTTCAGAGGCATTGATCATGACCATCGGCAGCACGATGCCGGGTTCACGGTAGCGGTAATAGATAACCAGGGCGACAGTTACCAGTGACAGGATCCCGGCAAACAGGGAGACATACATATTCTGGCGGCCCTGTTCTGCCGGAACCGTACCGGCACCAACCGTCTTTACATCCACGGGTAATGCACCGGCATGCAGGTGGATCTTGAGCGTCTTGGCAGCGGCCTCACCTGCTTTTCCGGTTCCTGTTGTAGCAACCCACTGGCGGTTGGGATCCTTGGCTAGCTTGGCAGCTGCCTCGGCATCCATCGGTGCGTCGAAAACTGTTTTATTATCAAGGATCATGAGCAGGTGATGGTTATCAGGATCTAAGATCAGGCCGGTCCTGATAGCTGCGTCCTGCAATGCGATTGCCCCGGCTTCGCTGATTGTAAAAGGTACACCCCAGGAGCTGCCACGGGTTATTTCCATCTGTTCATTGCTGACACTGGTAATGGCATCACCATACAGGACATGTTCGGTCTGGTTCCCAATCGTCTGGATCCGTATCTCGAATTTTCCCTGTTTGCCGACGATTTCCTGTGCCTGGTTCATGTTCACGCCGGCAAGCTCGACCCGGACATACCGGGCTACGTTGTTCAGACCGGAAAGGGTGTTGACCCTCGCATCCTTCGTGCCGAGAGCATTGATCTTGTTTTCGAGAATACTTTTTACGTCATCAGCGGTCTTCTTCGACACTCCCTGCTGGTAGGATGTGATCGTCCCGCCAGAAGCTGCAAAGACGGGTTCAAGCTCAGTCTGGTTATAGAATTTACGTATCTCCAAGTGGTTTTCGTCAACGAGAAGAACTTCGGTATCCAGGCTCTTGGACAGACTGCTGATGAATTCTTCAACCGGTTGATCGGTAGTAAACCCGACAATCTCGGCACGGTATTCAAGCTGTATCCATGCGCCATTCTGGAGATCAAGACCGTACTGCAGGTTGGTTGTGAGATTGCCCCTGCTATCGAAATGAGGGTATATGGCTATGACCGAAAGAAGGACAAGAATTATCAGCGTGGCTACACGCCAGTCCATGAGGAGTCTTTTCAGTTCCTTGGAGTTCATCTGCCACCTCCTTTCTGGACATACCATTTGAGAATCGCGGCATTGGTAAGCCATGTATTCAGGACATCGACCGCGAGTCCTATCAGCAGAACTGCTGATATCTGCCACATTATCTCAACCCCGCCGAAATACGAGACTATGAACATCGCAGTAACGGCTACAAATGTCGTCGAGGTCATGATAATGCCTGTCTGGAATGCGCCGGCCAGTTTATCGGAAAGCTTCCCCTGCCTTTTTAAAACCCGCGTCGTCAGAAGGATGTCACTGTCAACAGAATACCCAATCAGCATCAGCAATGCCGCTGTCGTCCCGAGCGTGAGCTGGATACCGACAATATCCATGACGGCAGCTGTCATGACCATATCCGCAAATGCCGACAAGACGACGGCCATGGAGGGTACGAATGTCCGGAAGGAAATAAAGACAACGACTGACATCCCGATAAAAGAAATAATCAGTGCCAGAACAGCCATCGCCTGGTTGTTCTTTCCGAATGTCGCGTCGATACCGGCTATAGGTTCATGTTGCGGATAAGTACTCCCGACAAGTGCGTCCAGAGAGTCCCGTTCTGCCTGCTCCATGGGGCCGAACTGAAGCTGTTTGCCTGTCGGCCCTTCTTTGATAACGACAAGCGGGTAGTCCGTAAATACGGCCCGGATTTGATCGTCACTCTGGGTTGTGATAATGGAATAGGAGTAACCACCGGCAAAATCGATGCCGGGTGTGACCGGCATTCCTGTTGCAGCGATATTTAACCCCAGTAACAGAAGGGATACGACCAGCAGGACAAGAGGGATGCTCATCAGCTGGAGGGGGGGGTATTTTTCGATATTGTACTTAATCAATCCCATGGCCTAATCATCTGTTCATGAACGATTATAATAGTAACACGGAACACGTGGCATTTTTTTAATCTGTATATCAAGATACTGTCATGAAAAAGAGCATGGAATGATTGCGTAGAGAGAAAAAAGTTCCTTTGTAAATTGCCGCTAGCAGCAATCAGGGATTGTAAATCGCGAAAAATCAAAAAATATATATACAGACCGTTGTGAAACACAACGTATGAGATCTCCACAAGAGATCAAGAGAGTCATTGAGTCACGCCTGCGCTCATACCTTTCCCGTGACAGGACCGGAATCCGGCGTGAGCTTCTCCGGCTCTTTGTCAGAATCAAATCGATGACTATTGCTGACCTCGTAAGAGAACTGCAGAAGCAGTTTGCGGTCACATTTCATGCAATTGCATCGATGGTAGGGATCATTGCTTCTCGCATCGGCATCCTGCGTATGACAAGGAATGCCGATGGCATGCACTTGTACGAACTGAAGGAAAAGTATGTCGACATCGTAGTAAGGATCGTCAGGGTTGCCTGAAACCCCTATCCTACCATTACGTTTTTTAGTATCCATTACCTACTGAGTGAGCATCATGTATATCCGTACTGACCAGACTGTCGCTTTAAACGATATCAGCATCGCTCCTGATGTCCTCGACTACATTTCCAGACGCAACTGTGATTTCAGGATATGCACATCCTGTGGTGGTCCGATCCTCCTGCCGACCCTGATAAAACCCCCGAAACCAACTGATCTTCTGTTAAAGGCCGGATCCAGGCTGATTTACATATCCGTCCACCAGGCCCGTTATCTGCATACAATACGGATGGATATGATACCATTCATAGACGATCCTGATCTTACCAGGCACGAGTCCGAATGAGTTTCGAAGAGATTCCACATACCGCTGATATTAAAATCCGGGCACGGGCACCGACACTTGCATCTCTTTTCTCTGAAATATTAAAAGCCCTGATGCAGGTGATGTACGGGGAATCGCGTGGGAAAACCCTAAAAAAAGAAATTTCCTTAACCGGCGAAGATACAGAATCCCTGTTGCTCGATTTCCTCTCCGAGATCCTATACATTTCAGAAGTTGAAGCGATTGTATTTGCAGATGCCCGGATTATCATCAAAAACAATGCCCTGCATGCAGTACTGCAAGGAGAACCATTCGATATACGGAAACATTCCGGAGGAACAGAAGTGAAGGGGATTTCATACTCAGGGCTTTTAATCAGCAGCGATGCGAACGGATATATGGCAGAGATCGTATTTGATGTATAGGATCGCAGATTGGGGGAAGAGAGGTTGCTTGAGGGTATAACAAGAACCGGTACATTTGAATGGGAGGTGCCGATAGGATATGTACCAGGCATGCGAGTGCCGGGCAGGTTCTACCTCTCGGAATTTCTGGCAAAGACTCTTGAAACAGGGGCGGTCCAGCAGCTGGCTAATGTTGCCACCATGCCGGGCATCAAGAACAATTCACTTGCGATGCCCGATATACACTGGGGGTATGGCTTTCCTATTGGTGGCGTTGCAGCATTTGACCTCACAGAGGGAGTGATATCGCCGGGCGGGGTTGGGTTTGACATCAACTGCGGGGTCCGGCTTTTTACAACACCCCTCATGCCACAGGATGTTACCGGAAGGCGGGATATCATAGATGCGTTGTATAATACAGTACCGGTGGGGGTCGGGGCGAAAAGCTCTTTAAAAGCTAGCGCACAGGCGCTTGACGGCATGATGACAAAAGGCGCCCGGTGGGCGGTTGAAGCAGGTTACGGGATAGAGAAGGATCTCGCACGCTGCGAAGAGAACGGCTTCATGAAATCCCCGGATATAAAAGCGGTCTCATCAAAAGCACGACAGCGGGGGATCCCCCAGGGCGGTACGCTTGGATCCGGCAACCATTTTCTGGAACTCCAGATCGTACGGGAGGTCTATGATAAAAACGCGGCTTCCGCTTTCGGCATTTCAGAAAACCAGGTCTGCTGCATGATCCACTGTGGATCCCGGGGACTCGGTCACCAGGTATGCACGGATCATATCAGACTTCTCGAAGCGGCAACAAGGAAATACCAGATCCGGCTTCCTGACCGGCAGCTCGCCTGCGCACCGGTTACCTCACCGGAAGGAAAAGCTTATTTTGGCGCTATGGCAGCATCTGCCAATTATGCCTGGGCAAACCGCCAGCTGATTACCCACGCTGCCAGACAGGTATTCCAGAAGACCTTCGGCATCGCGTACGAGGAGATGCAGCTTGTCTACGATGTTGCCCATAATGTGGCGAAGATGGAGGAGCACATAATTTCAGGAAGAAAGGATACCGTTTGTGTTCACCGCAAGGGTGCGACACGTTCCTTCGGGCCTCATTCTCCTGATCTTCCGGGAGAACTCGCTGATACAGGCCAGCCGGTAATCATACCTGGTAGTATGGGAACGTCGTCCTTTATTCTTAAAGGTACTGAGATAGCGATGGACAAGACATTCGGCAGCACATGCCACGGCGCCGGGAGAGTAATGAGCAGGTCGCAGGCTAAGAAAAGGATCTCCGGGAGGGAGATTGCCGTAAACCTTGCCCGGCAGGGAATCATTGTGAGAGCTCCAAACGAGACGGCAATCTCTGATGAAGCCCCGGAGGTCTACAAACCGAGCGCCGAGGTTGTGAATGTAGTACATGAGGTTGGACTATCGAGCCTTGTTGCCCGGTTGGAACCCGTCGGGGTGATCAAGGGATGATCTGCAAGGCCGGATTCGTCTGGGATGCAAACCAGCATTTTACCAGATTTCTCGAGGAATGCGGTATTACCTGCGAACTGATTACTCCCCACATGCTTGCCGCGCCATTCTTCCGCAGCTCGTTCTCCTGCCTGATTATTCCAACAGGCTTTGGAAATCCCCTGTATTCCAACCTCCTTCCGGCACTACGCGCTTCTGCATCCCGTATAAAAAAATTCGTTGAAAATGGAGGCAACGTCCTTGTATTCGGTGCAGCAGACAGCAAACCTGATGCGTACGACTGGCTGCCCTTCCCTGTTATTTACTCTCATGACTACCACCAGAGATCTGTAAGTATCGCCCCGTCATGCAAGGCATCAACATTGATTGAGGATTATGACTCCTCCTGCATCGAGTGCGATGGCACATTTCCGAAATATAGCGGCACCATGGCCGGTAATACAAACGCTGATGCCGTCATCCTGGAACAAACAATCGGTAAAGGCTGTATCATCGTAACAAGTATCCACGAATATCCCTCCCGTTCCTTCATACGTTCGTTCTGTTGCTCGGGGACGCAAACATTATTCTAGATGGACAATGACCAGACTATGAGGTTTACCGATGCGCAGCTATACCCTTTCAGACTCCGCGGGGGCAGATGATCTTGAACCCTTCGTCCTTGCTGTACATGATCTTCTAAACAGGCTGCCAGTGACCGCAAAAACAAGGGAGAAGCCCGGCATCCGTGTCGAGGATGGAAGGGTTGTAAGCCGTGAATATACCGGTCCCGTGCTCGAAGACGTGATTCGTCTGAACAAACTTTTAAAAACAACACCTTCATCAGGGGCCTACAAGGGCGTACCGGTCACCGTCGCACCATTACGCGATGCGGATGGCTTTGCAATCGGCGCGATAGGGGTTGTTGACATCACCGGGATTTTTGATCTCGCCACCCTTATGGAACACCAGTCGGCGATCCTGAAACAGGTATGCGGAAAAGATCCCTGTCCGCTGCCTACAGAAAGAATTGATGCAAAGCGGTGATTCAATGCCCGACTCCGCTTTCAAGGTCCTGGGAATTCTTGAACGGGTCAATGAACCAATTTCAGGCGAGATGATCAGCAAGGAACTGAAAATAACCCGTTCAGCAGTATGGAAACACATCAATGAACTCCGTGCGATGGGATATGACATCTCTGCTTCGCAGAAAGAGGGTTACCGGCTTACGAAAACTACCGGCAAGCTTCTCCCGTATGAGGTTCAGAAAAAATTACAAACGCGGTTTGTTGGTAAACAGATGCGGTACCTGGAGAACACACCTTCAACAATCTGGGTAGGAAAGCAGATCTGCTCTGAAGAGGATATGGAAAAGATGCACGGTCTCGTGATCATCGCAGAAGAGCAGACCGGGGGAATCGGCAGGCTCGGCAGGGCATGGGTCTCACCGTCAGGCGGGATCTGGATTACCATTGTACTAAAACCTCGCATACCCATCGACCATGTCTTCATGGTTACGATGGCAGGCTCAGTCGCCGTTGCAAGAGCTATACGCAAGGAGTACGATCTCGGTGCCCTGATCAAATGGCCGAATGATATTTTCATAGGGGACAAGAAAGTTGCCGGCCTCCATCTCGAACTTTCTGCCGATGCTGATGTCATCCACCATTGCCTGCTAAGTATCGGGGTCGATGTCAACGTCCCCCTCAGCCAATTCTCGCCAACACTCCAGAAGGATATTACCTCTATCAGTAACGAAATCGGCCATGAGGTCGATCGCGCTGCACTTCTTGCCCGCATCCTGCGCGAATTTGAAACCCGCTTCCTGCTCATCGAAAGTGGTGAGTACGACACAATTATACGGGAATGGAAGAGCCTGTCCTGCACACTGGAGCACCGCGTCCACATAACGACAATGAAGAACAGCTTCGAAGGAGACGCCATAGATATCGATGAATCCGGTGCACTCATTGTCCGAAAGGATAATGGCCGGATCGAAAGGGTAATCGCCGGCGACTGTTTCCATCTGTAACTGCCTGTTTTTTATCGTCAACCGACTAACTTTTTATGGTTGACGATGTTCGGTGATATCCGGAAAACCAGACTGATAGCATTTTCTGCTGCGTTCATCGGACTAATCTGTCTTGCGAGCTGGATATCAATCCCGTTTTTCCCGGTGCCCCTTACACTCCAGACACTATTCGTTCTCCTGACGGCAATCGTCATGCACAGGTATGCTGCGATCCCGGTCGCGCTCTATGTTCTTCTCG
Organism: Methanoregula sp. PtaU1.Bin051; assembly: GCA_002067895.1. Taxonomy (GTDB): domain Archaea; phylum Halobacteriota; class Methanomicrobia; order Methanomicrobiales; family Methanospirillaceae; genus MVRE01. The sequence goes on from MVRE01000010.1 coordinate 36,969, forward strand.
GGGCGCTGGGACTTCCGATATTTCACAATGGGCTTGCGGGGGTCGGGGTGCTTCTGGGCCCTACAGGAGGATACCTTATTGGTTTTATTTTTGCTGCGCTGATAGCAGGTATTGCTTTCGAGAACTCCTCCAAGACCTCCCGCATCGCCGGACTTGCCGGAGCAACATTAGCTATCTATTGCTGTGGCATCACCTGGCTGATGATCTCGACCGGGATGGAGTTTCTCCCATCAATCATGATCGGCATGCTCCCATTTGTTCCCGGTGATATCGTAAAGGCATATGCTGCATATGAAATTTCCAAAAGGTTACCATGATAGAGATTACAGGGCTCCGTCACAGAACGCTCACAATAAACCATCTTACCATAACCCCCGGCAGAACTTTCCTGATCGGACCCAATGGCAGCGGCAAAACAACATTGTTACGCCTGATTTCCGGCATTGATGAACCAGAATCAGGAACCATCATCATAGATGGCAATGTCCCCCGGATGGTTGAAACCGGCTGGGTCAATGAGTACCCGGACAGGAATATTCTTTTCTCCCAGGTCTATGACGAGATTGCAGCAGCTCCTCGGTTTGCACACTTGTCATGTCCTGACACAGAGACGCAGGTTCTTGATCTTAGTTTCAGGATAGGATTAAAACATATCCTCAGACGAAATGTGAGAGATCTATCCGGGGGTGAAAAAGTACTAGTCGCAATCGCTGCTGCAATCATATCCCGGCCGGCACTTCTGGTTCTCGATGAATATGACTCGCACCTCGATCCTGAATCCTGTCATCAGATTGATACTATTCTCAGATCAGGGGAGATGCGGTATATAATCGGTTGTACTCAGCATATGGACATTGCAGCAACCGGGGATCATGTTATTGCCCTTGAAAGAGGCCGCGTAGCATATACCGGTTCCCCCAGCGAGGTTTTCAGGCATTATGAAAATACCGCCTTTTACCCCAATTCATGGAGGATTACTCAATGAGGATCTGCCTCAACAGGGTGCAGATACTGCGTGATGACTGGTTTTTATCAGCAGACGGAAGATTCTGCGAGGGGACGCACTTGGTGAGCGGGCGTATCGGAAGTGGAAAATCCACGCTGGCACTTGTCATGGCAGGTCTCTTTTCACCTACTTCGGGAACTATAGAGTACGAGGGGTCGCCATCAACGATGCTCTCGCTGCAGTTTCCAGAATATCATGTTACCGGTTCAACGTTGATTGAAGAATGCTTGTCCTGGGGTCTTGATCCGTCACGCATTCTTCTCAACGTGGAGCTGGAGGACCGGCCTGACTCTGACCCCCTTTCGCTAAGCAGGGGCGAACTGAAACGCCTTCATCTGGCATGTGTGCTGGAACAGCAAAACGATATACTCCTTCTCGATGAACCGTTCAGCGCACTTGATTGCGATCAAAAAATGCGTCTCTGCAACCAGTTATCAAAACGTACATCCGGAATAACGGTTATCTTCACCCATGAGCAGGAATTTCTTCCCCCAATTGACCGGTATTGGGAGATTAGGGAAGGGAACCTTATGGATTTAGGGAGATCCCCTGGCGATGGTAATCAGATTTTGTATTACGGTCAGAAACAGGAAAGACCGGAGACTTAAATGATGAATGATATAAGGATACGGACTGGAGCTGCTTTTATACTGTCTCTGGCAGCTTTCCTCAATACAACAGGGGCAGTGGCCGTAATGTTGTGGTGGCTGCTGTTTACCCGCAGGTTCAAATCATTTAACCGTTCATCCATTCCTATCGGATCAATCGTGATGGTAAGTGCCATCACCCTTATTCTCCAGGCATTGTACGGAACCGGTATCTCATATGGCATACGGATGTCCGCGATCCTGCTGGTTGCAATCTGGTTGTGGTCTGAACAACAGCCCGGTGAGTTCCTGCACCTCGGGGTCTGGTTGTTCGGGCGTCGATGGGGCTTTGAGCTGGGTGTAGCTGCAGATCTGGCCATGCTGGCATTTGATGATCTGCTCCGTGATCTCAGCCGTATCAGGATCGCATGGAGAATTAAGAGTATCCAGCTGACTGCGGGCAATCTGAGTAAAGCCGCGATTGTCCTTGTCAGAAGGACAATCGAGAGGGCAACAGATACAAGCGAGCTCCTTGCAGTACGGGGGTACCAAAGGGGGGGGTCCTTCTGCCCCGCTTTTCATACCGAATCCGGTGACTTCTTGGGAGGTATCGCAGCAGTTGCTGTTGGGTTGTTTGCGATTATTCCTGTAAGTGGATTTTTTATACTTCCGTGATGAAGTTTTGTGAGGCTTGATCTGATCACCTTGAGCTCCAGAGGTCAATCCATGCGATCTTCCCACCACTCAAAAGTCCTGATTACAGATACCACGTTGCGGGATGCCCACCAGTCCCTGATTGCAACGCGGCTCAGGACCGAGGATATGATACCTCTTGCTCGGGCGATCGATGAATGCGGGTTCTTTTCCGTAGAAGCATGGGGCGGTGCAACCTTCGACACCTGCATACGGTTCCTTAATGACGACCCCTGGGATCGTCTCCGCCAACTCAAGGCCGAACTCAAACACACGCCAATACAGATGCTGCTGCGCGGCCAGAACCTTGTCGGATACCGCCACTACCCGGACGATGTCGTTGACCGGTTTGTCGCAGCAGCGCACAAGAACGGCGTCGATATCTTCCGCGTCTTTGATGCGCTCAATGATATCCGGAACATGAAACGCTCAATGGAGCAGGTTAAAAAAGCAGGCGCCCACCTGCAGGGGGCTATCTGCTATACCATAAGCCCGGTCCATAGCATAACCTCATTCATTGAGATGGCCAAGGAACTCTACGCGATGGACTGCGATTCTATCTGTATCAAGGATATGGCGGGTCTGATTATGCCGGAGGCCGCGCGGGAACTAGTATCCGGTATTAAAAAGGCTGTTGACATCAAGGTCGACCTGCACAGCCATTGCACAAGTGGGATTGCCCCGATCAGCTATCAGGCTGCGATTGACGCAGGAGTCGACATCCTTGATACCGCAATGTCGCCGTTCGCGATGGGGACATCCCAACCTCCTACGGAAAGCGTCATTGCCTCCCTCAAGGGTACACAAAGGGATACCGGAATAGACCTTATCCGGCTCCGTGCCGTACGCAACCTCTGCCTGCAGATCCGGGAAAAATACGGGGGACTCTGCGATCCGATCTCAGAACGTGTCGACAGCGACGTGCTGATCTACCAGCTACCGGGCGGGATGATTTCAAACCTTGTCTCCCAGTTACGGGAGCAGGATGCCCTGAACCGGCTGGATGAGGTGTTTGCCGAAGTGCCAAGGGTTCGTCAGGATCTCGGGTACCCCCCGCTTGTCACGCCTACCAGCCAGATTGTAGGAACTCAGGCCGTGCTGAACGTTCTCGTGGACGGGCAGCGGTACCGTAACGTGACAAAGGAGGTAAAAGACTATGTCCATGGCCTTTATGGAAAATCACCGGCCCCGGTCAGTGACGAGATCCGCACTTTGATCATCGGAAATGATGAGGTTATCACTGTCCGGCCTGCCGATCTCCTCGAACCAGCGTACGTTAAGATGAAAGCGGAGGCTGATAAAGCCGGCCTTATTAAAAAAGAGGAGGATGTATTGACATACATCCTTTACCCGGCAATCGCCCCGGCATTTTTAAAGGGTGAGAAAAAGCCGGAAGAGCTTCCTAAAAAGCAGCAACAGTCAAAACAGGCAGACAATTTTCCCGATCAGATGGAAGTGGAAGTGGACGGGGAGATCTTTTCAGTACGCATCGTATCGGTTGGCGGAAGTGCGGTCGAGGTTACGAACGCCACTCCCCGGAAGATCCCGAGGGGAGATATTGCCGGTGGCATCAGGAGCAATATGCAGGGCATGGTCCTCAAGGTCATGGTCAGCAGGGGAGCGACAGTCAAGAAAGGCGATACTCTTCTGATCCTTGAAGCGATGAAGATGGAAAATCCCATCCACAGTCCTGTTGACGGGCAGGTTTCAGAGATCTTTGTCGACGCCGGTGACGTTGTCCAGAACGGGGACGTCCTTCTGGTGGTTCAATGAGCTATTTCGACAAGATCCTGATCGCCAACCGTGGTGAAATTGCCATCCGTGTCATGCGGGCATGTCGGGAGCTGGATATCGAAACCGTCGCAATTTACTCCGAAGCCGATAAGAATGCACTTCATGTAAAATATGCTGATGAGGCATTCAATGTTGGTGAAGCGCATCCCTCTAAAAGTTACCTGAACATGGATCGGATCATGGATATTGCCCATAAATCCGGTGCAGAAGCAGTTCATCCTGGCTACGGATTTCTTGCTGAGAACCCAAAGTTCGCTGCGCTCTGTGAAAAAGAGGGGATTATTTTTATCGGACCGTCAGCAAAGACAATCGATCTGATGGGGTCAAAGCTGGGCAGCAAGCATATGATGGAAGAGGCCGGTGTGCCGGTCCTTCCCTACACCCCCAGAGGTGTAAAATCGGCAGAAGAGGCATCTGATATCGCCGATAAAATTGGATATCCGATTATTGTCAAAGCAAGTGCCGGTGGAGGTGGTATCGGGATGCAGATTGTACCGGATCCATCATCTCTTGAGGAGGCAATCGAAAAGGGCATGCGCACAGCAAAATCTGCATTCGGAGATTCCACGGTATTTCTTGAAAAATATCTCGTAAAACCGCGTCACATCGAACTGCAGGTTCTCGCTGATTCCTATGGCAACAGGATTCACCTCTTTGAGCGTGAATGTTCAATCCAGCGAAGGCACCAGAAACTTGTCGAAGAGTCTCCCTGCCCGATCATGACACCCGAACTGCGGGAAAAAATGGCAGACTCCGCACTCACTGTTGCTAAGGTATCGGGTTATACGAATGCTGGTACAGTCGAATTCCTGTATTCTGACGGCAATTACTATTTCATGGAGATGAATACCCGCCTTCAGGTCGAACACACCATCACCGAGATGGTGACCGGTATTGACATCGTCCATCAGCAGATGCGGATAGCTGCTGAAGAAGAACTTCAGTATGTTCAGGATGATGTACGGATCCGGGGTCATGCGCTCGAATGCCGGATCAATGCCGAGGATCCGCTGAACAATTTCGCAGCCGATCCGGGCAAAATCCAGCGCTATCGTTCACCCGGAGGTCCCGGCATCAGGCTCGATTCAGGTATCCATATGGGATATGCGATCCCACCGAATTACGATTCGATGATTGCCAAGCTCTGCGCATGGAGTGGCGACCGGACAACGGCAATCAAACGAATGAGACGTGCAATATCCGAGTATGTCATTCTCGGTGTCAAAACAACCCTTCCGTTGCATTATGCAATCATGAACAATCCGGAGTTTATAGCTGGTAATACACACACCCATTTCCTGCAGGAAGAGCATATCGCACGTACTCTCGAACGATATCAGCGGGATGAGGAGACCCGTATGCAGACACTTGCAGGTTCTTTCGGTAAAGAAAAGAAAGTTGCAGCAATTACAGCTGCAGTCAATTCATACCTGCAGGGAAAAACGCCTTAAAAAAACAAAAACATGGCTTTGTAGAATTCCTCAATGACAATCAGAACAGAAATCCCCTTCCTTAATCTTGAGAGGTTATAGAGGATCACCTTGATTTTAATCTCCTTGACCTGGAGTCGGTATTTTCTTGCTTTCAGGGATTCCCCGAACTTTCTTTTCAAGACGGAGAACACGGTTTCGACCTTAATCCGTTGATAGTATAGTTCCGGATCGAACAACACCCTCATTCTTCGGCGGTAATAACCGGAGATCCGTTTCCTTTCTCTCTCCCGGATCGGGATGAGCGAACAAGAGTTCAGCGTATCCCGGATCAGCCGGTGGATCTCTTCGGAGTCGTATCCGTTGTCCATGACATAGAGGTCAGA
>MVRE01000011.1 GCA_002067895.1 Methanoregula sp. PtaU1.Bin051
AGAGTAAGGAGGCACTGTACCTTAGATCTTTTGGTCACGGTTTTACTTCTGAGAACGTAGCTTTTCTACAGAGCCAATAGTTCAAGATTTCAAAGCAGGATGTCTACGGTCTGGGGGAGACTTCCACACCTGAAAAAGAGTGCCGGACTAATATATTTTAATAAAACAGGATCATGAAAAATTTGCTATCGATGCAAAATCCTCCAGATACAACTCCTCCGGTCGACTCTTGAGGATCTCTTCCGGCAACGCCCCAATCACCCGCTGCACCCATGCCTCACCGAGCATTCCTGTAGATCCCTTCAGGCAGTTGCGCACGGTCTTCCTCCGGTGCGAGAAGAGCGCCCGAACAACGTCTGCATACCGCTTACGATCGTTTATAGGAAAGATCGGCGGGCGGGGGACGAGCCAGACGACAGTCGAATGCACCTGTGGCTTGGGCGAGAAGCAGTTGGGCGAGAGATCGAAGCACTTCTTTACGGCAGCATAGGTCTGGACCATGATAGAGAGGCGTCCACAGTCCTTGGTGCCGGCGGGTGCCACCATCCGGTCTGCGAACTCGCTCTGGTACATGAGCACCGCCTCTTCAAACCCGGTCTCAAGGAGCTGGAAGGTGATCTTCGACGAGATAGAGTAAGGAAGGTTCGATACGACGACAGAAAACTGGGGAAGCTCGCACCGTCCTGCATCTCCGTGCGTGATGGTGAGCCGGCCGGATGCGATCTCATTTGAAAAAGTATCGGCAAGGTCTTCGCAGAGCAGCCCATCCAGCTCGACGGCATGGACGGTTGCGCCCCTTGCAAGCAGGGCCCGGGTCAGCGCTCCATTACCGGGCCCTATCTCCAGCACGACCCGGTCCTTCAGCGGAATGATATCGGCGATCCGATCGATCGCCCGCGGGTCGATGAGGAAGTGCTGGTCGCGATGCGCTTTCATCGGGTCGTAAAGACGTGATACTTCACGTCCTTGTTCTGGAGCTCTTCCATGATCCGGGCGATAATCATCTTCTCGGGGTGGGGGATGGACTTGATCCTGTGGGCGATATCGGCGAAACTCTCGAAAGGTTTCCGGCCCCGTGCGTCAAGGATCTCCCACATCAGCTTCTTGCCGATCCCGGGCAGCAGGTGGAGCATGTGCATCTTAGCCGTTATCGGGACCGCAGTATTGAAGAAGTTGACAAAATCGGCTTCCCGTTCCTTTACGACTTTTTCCACAATGAACGGCAGCTCGCCTTTTGCCGTCTGCGTCAGCTCCTCGTACCCGATCCGGCGCTTCACCCGCTCGATCTTCTGCCGCTCGGCATCTCCGATATAAACCTTCTCGTATAGTTCTATTGTAACGTCCGGCTTGGGGACAAGTTCTAGAAGCTTGAACTGCTCGAGACCCATGGCCTGAACGAGGGGCTCGCGCTTGAACGGCGGGCGGGGATCGTCAGGGTGGCCTTTCAACAGGACGTCGAGTACCACCGCATTGACCTCTTTTTTTTCGGCCTTCATCCGCGTACCTCAGAAGTGGCTCGCGACGATCTGCAGAATGGAATCGAGTTCTTCGGTCGTGAGCGTGAACCGCTCCTTTGCATAGATTGCCCGGAGTTCGTCGCGGGTTTTTGGCATGATATTTGCGATCCGGTAAGCGATCTCGGGCTTCATCTTCTCGAGCTTGATAAGCTCTTTTACGAGATCGACCGACTTTTCCGGTGTGGTCTTGGAGAGCGTGTTGGCATGCTCAAGGCTCCGGCGGAACTCGTAGGACATCTCCTTCTCCGCAGCGATCCGCTGCGCTTCGACGCCCTGCAGGATCTCGCGCACCTGGGGGAGGGTAACCTTCTCTTCGCTCGAAATAGCCTTCACTTTCATGCCATCACCTGATAGTGGATTTACTTTTGGGCTTTTAGGTGTTGTGGTCTTGCGATCACGATCTTTTCGGAATTGCCGTCAGGGATTGAGAGGATCCATGCCCTTCCCCGCTGGCCGACGACCGTTCCTGTCTTGCCATGGAATCGGCGGTGTGGCATTCCTTTCTGGATGCTCGGTTCGCAGACGATGTGGACGTTCTGCCCTACCTCGAATTTCTGGATGACGGAGGTCACCGGCGGGAGCCCTCGGCGCCGGAGCTCTTTCTTGAACTTATAGCGTGTCTTCTTTCTTGGTCCGTTGTGATGTGCCATGATTATTCACCTTGTTTCTCTTCGACCAGTACCACGTCAAGGCTGGTTACCCGTATGGGAAGTCCCAGAGCCTCTGACAGGCTCGGGCGGGTTCTCCCGTTATCCCCGGATATCAGCTCCTTGATATACAGCCCGGATTCGCCGGTCACCTCAACAATAAATCTGCCGGCTTCCATCCCGGTGCATTCGATATCAAGAACCCTGCGTTCGCGGATCTTGTCGGCGCGCCTGTGTGCGACCCGTTCCGGCGTGCGCTGGCTTATTTTAGCGCCGGATAAGGATTTTACGGCTTTTGCGAACGCGTCTGCCGATGGTGCACCATCAGCCTCGACTACGATCCTGTATTTTTTATGCGCCTTGTTCGATTTAAGGGTTTCCACTTCAGAACGTTCGCTCCACCGTTCGAGTTCCACTTCTATACGTCCGGAGGCGCTTTTATTGATCGCCCCTTCCAGCTCCTTCAGGTCTGCAGAGCGCAGCCGGGGCGAGACAATCTCCAGCACGAACGGCCGGCCCGTCCCGACCATCCGGGCGTCGATGTCCTCCCTGCCCGCGCCATGGAGGACCGCATTCTCTGCCCTGAACATGGCGACCGACGGCCTGCCGATAAGCTCCTCGACGGAGTCCTGGTACTGCTTGCCGGTAAAATTGCACCGCTCGCAGCCAGTCCCCCGGCACGCACGGCAGTCCCAGTGGGTCTGCGGGATGCCGCGCTCGAACTTCCGGTACCTGCCATACAAGAAGACCGGGTTGATCTGTACTTCAAGACTGTCCTGTGACGGGTCCAGCAGGATAACGACATCGGGCTTTTTGAAGTCAACAGTCTTCCCGGTCAGGGCGGCGACCGCTTTTCCCACCTCTCGATTTACCTCCGATTTAAACGGTTCAGACTCTGCAAGCGAGAGATCGGAGATCACCATCTCCTCGCTTTCTGAAATCATCGGGGGAACCCGGCACCCGATCAGGAATGTTGCGTACTCGATACCCTCAAGCGATCGGACAATCCGCCCGGCCCATGTCTCCACGTGTTCGAAGAAATTGCCGCAGATCCAGCAGGTGCCAGAGAACGGGTCGTACGGGATGTTCTGTTCAACCGAGCGCGCGATCCTGATCGCCACGCCCCGCTGGTCGTTGGTAAGACCATGTCCCCGTTTTCCGAAGAACCGGCCGAGGCAGTGGTCGCAACACGGCCCGTAAGAGAGTATTTTCTCCGCCGCTTCCGTCATCTCCACCCGGCATTCCTCCGGTCGATCTCGTTTAAGAGGATCGTTATCGCATGATCGGCATGGAGCACGGCTGGCCCGACCGAGAAGCGCGGGCAGTCCTCGATCAATGCCTTCTCATCATCCGTGAAATTCCTGTGATCGGAAAGGAGAAATGCTGACGGCAGCAGGTTCACATTCCTGATATCGGTCCCGTTTTCGTCGAGAACGGCATACGAGCCTTCCTGCAGCAGCCGGTTTAATCCTCCTTTCCTGACGGCCACCCCGGGCGCAGCCTCCCGGAACTCCGATCCGCAGGGGATTGCAAGCGCTTTCTTGAGAAATGCCGCAGGGCTTCGCTCGTCAGGGTTGAGCGACCGTACCGTGTTTCCCGAGAACTTCACCGTCTTTGGCGGACTCGGACTTCCCAGAAGCACGAGCGAACAGTCATTGTCCTCCCTTACCCCGTGGGAGAGGAGGAGAGATGCGTTCACACACCGGCAGAGGACGTCCATGCGGCCTGCCCCGCCCGCAAGATCGTTGAGGCTGAACGTACCGTCTGTCCGGGCAGTGTGCCCGATGACTACAAAAGATACCATCTCACTGCATTCCTGAGAAGCGTTTCATCAGGCGTTGCATGTTAAACCTGCCGCCAGAAGCTCCCCGCAGCCCCTTGAGTGTCCGCTGCATCAGCTTGAAGTATTTCAGGAGTTCACGGACCTCGTCCTGCGTTGCGCCGGCCCCGTGGGCGATCCGCTGCATCCGGGAGCTGCTGATGAGTGAGGGGTCGTCCAGCTCGGCGCTCGTCATCGAATCCATGATGATCCGGTACCGCACCATCTTGGTACTGGTAACGTCATAGACATCGGAGGGAAGTTCCATGTTGCCAAGCGGGAGCATGTTCATGATCTGCTTTAAGGGCCCCATCTTGTTCAGCGCTTCGAGCTGCTTGTACATGTCCCTTAGCGTGAACTTGCCCTTCATCATCGCGTTTACGTCGACCTCGTCCGCACGGATCGCCTCGGTTGCTTTTTCCATGAGCGCACGCATATCGCCCATGCCAAGCAGGCGGGAGATAAATCCGTCGGGATCAAACCGTTCAAGATCGTCGATTGTTTCGCCCTGCCCGATGAAAACGATCCCGCTCTTGGTCTCTGCAACCGCAGAAAGGGCGCCTCCACCCTTTGCTGTTCCGTCCATCTTGGTGATGATGACCCCGTCGATGCCGATGGCTTCGTGGAACCGGCGCGCCTGTTCGCTAGCCGCCTGGCCAAGCGCCGCATCGATGACCAGCCAGCGGTGGGTCGCTTTTGTGAGCTTGTTGAGGTCGATGATCTCCTGGATCAGAGCCGCTTCCAGCGCGTGGCGGCCCTGCGTATCCACGATTAAGACCTCGAATTCTTTCAGATCGGAGAGCCCTTTTTTCGTGATAGCTAGCGCATCCTTTTCCTTAGTATCGCCGAAACAGGGGATATTGATCTTCTGGCACAGGGTTGCGAGCTGATCGTATGCACCGGGGCGGAAGGTATCAGCACAGATGACCGCGACCTTGAGCCCCTTCTTCTGGAAATACCTGGCAAGCTTCGCTGTGGTCGTCGTCTTGCCGCTACCCTGAAGGCCAGCCATCAGGATTGTCTGGGCCTCAAGCTTCACATCTGTTGACGCCCAGATAAGACGGACAAGTTCCTGGTATACAATCCGGAGCACATGCTCGCGCACGCTCATGCCTTTTAGCGGCTGTTCGTCGAGCGACCGCATGCGGATGGCCTTAGAGAGCTCCATCACCAGCTTTACATTGACATCAGCGGAGAGGAGCGCCCGCTGGAGATCCTTGACCAGTTCATCGACTGCCGCCCGGTCGACAACGGTTTTGCCGGCCAGTTTCTTGAGCGCGTCCTTGAGCGAGGATGATAGCGTGTCAAGCATCAGGCATCACCAAGGAGTTCTTCCACCATCGCTTCCGGGGAGAACGGCAAGATGTCATCATAAGCCTGCCCGGTTCCGAGAAACATTAGAGGTTTTCCTATTGTGTGGGCTATTGAGATTGCAGCCCCGCCACGGGAGTCCATGTCAGCCTTAGTGAGCACGACGGCGTCTGCCCCGACAGTCCGGTCGAACTCGGCCGCGCGGACGATCGCATCGTTACCTGCGACTGCCTCGTCCACATAGACGATGAGATCCGGTTTCATGACACGCCGGATTTTATCCAGCTGGCTCATAAGGTTTGCTTTGGTATGGAATCTTCCGGCCGTATCGGCGAGCACGACATCAATCTTGTGGGACTGGGCGTACTGGACGGCATCGAAGAGGACTGCCGAGGGATCTGCGCCCGGCTGGTGCTGGATGATACGGATCCCGAGCCGCTCGGCATGCACTTCGATCTGCTCGATCGCCCCGGCGCGGTAGGTATCCCCGGCACCGATAACGACAGTAAATCCCTGCTTCTTCAGGTACGCGCCGATCTTGGCGACCGTCGTCGTCTTCCCGGTGCCATTGACACCGGTGAACAGGATCTTAACCGGCCGCTTGCGGTTCCTGATATAATCGGAAAGATCGAAGCCTTCGCCCAGGACGTTGAGGAGCGCACCTTTAAGTGTCCCGACAACGAGAGCATCGACCGATTGCCCGATCTTCCGATGTTTGCCAATCAGGTTCTTCCTGACATGGGCAATAATCGCGTCGGTAACCGGTAGGGCAACATCGCTCTCGAGAAGCGTGATCTCGAGTTCCGAGAGGGCATCAGAGAGCTCCTTCTCGGTGATAATCAGCTCCCTATCGATGATAAATGTCTTTACTTTATTGACAAATGTTGTGTCTGATTGGAGAGTGCCTGCGGGCACCGGCCCGGATTGTATCGATACTTCCTGTGGAGATTTGACAGGGGCGTCCTTTTCCGGCATCGGAACCGGTGCTGACACAACAGCACCGATACTGCTGCCGATGCGGGCGCGGGCCGCCTGCAGCCGTTCCTTGAGCCCCGCAAACATGGATCGCCGTACCTTTACTCGTCCTGTTCCCGTCCCGCACGAACAGGTGGCATCCTTCCTGCCTGCTCCGCCGCTACCGCCTGCTGGTATCCCTGCTCGATCCTTTTTGCGATTTCATTCATCTGGGCACGCAGTTTCTCAAGGGTTTCGGCGACCTTCTTCTCAGAAGCTTCCATCTCGGTTATCCGGTCTTTTAGGAATTCGACAGCATCCTTGTTTGTACGTTCCACGATTACATCTGATCCGATATTGAGGAGGATCTTGTCCGTTTCAAGGATTTTTACCCGGACGCTTGCACCACCACCAATCTGGAGGAGGACGGTTCCGTCATCCGATTCAAGAAGTCCCTGCAGGGCTTCGACAGCGGCAAGTGCTTCCATCCGCCCGTTTTCAAGCAGTTCCAGCTGGCTTGCAAAAATTTCAGCCTGCTGTCCGTATTGCTTAAGATGCTGCTCAAGGGCGAGCAGTTCGCGCTGGTCGATTGCATCTGTGCTTGCTGGCATGCTCTCTTACCTCCGCTTGTTAACGTCTCTAAACGGTAATTCTGACTCCGGTTATGTATGCTGTCTGGTGCAATAAATACATCATTAGGAAGTTGTGCATCCCTGCCGGAGAGTTTAATGGCTCAGGTTATGCTTCCCTATAGGGATTAAAAACACGACAATCCCGGTTATAACCGGGAAATACTGACTGCTTACTTGCCTGCGGCTGGTACAACCGCATCGATTTTAATATACCGCCGCTTCAGGTTATGCTTGCTGCCGATTGTGGCAAACGTGCGTTCACGCGCCTGTTTTTCATTGGGTGCCGCAACTATCCTCGTGTACGGCCTCCATTCTTCGCCCATCATGAATGTCCCTTTTACCTCAAACATCTTCTCTTCCATGCAAAATCACTCCAGAAATCCGAATACATCTTCAATCCTGCCAAGCTCGAACCCGCTCGTCTGCGCACCCGCGAGATAACCCCTTGTGCTGACGAGAAGGCCGGTGCCGATCAGGCCAGTGCCCATGTTGATGGTACCGGTCCCTACCGGGACGCCGCAGAATTCTGCGATCCGCTCAATCTCGCTATCGGTTGTGCGGGGATGGACGATGACCCCCTTTTCCGTTGCCGCACCGGCCATGCCGACAGTCTTGACCCCTCCAAGGGCTGTCGCCATGACCTTTACGCCAAGGAAACTGCCTATCTCTGCAACCATCTCTTTCTCCATTTCGGGATGAACAAATGCGACCCGGTCGTTTGTCAGAATCACGTTACCGGCAGCGTTCATTGAACCGGAGAGTGGCATCACCTCGCGATATTCGGAGAGCGCGTCTATCTCTTCAGGTGATGCAAGCCCGGATACAACAATCCCCTTCCGGTTACCGGTCAGGAGTGACCCGATAATCACACTGCCCTGAATAGATGTTTCGACGAGTTCCGCATCTAGCGCTGCCTTCACTGCATGCCTGAACTCATCCGGCGCTCCCGAAGGCACGATAACGATGTCCTCCAGAACCCTCGCAAAGACCCCGATGTTGGGGTCGCCGGCATACGTTATCGTCCGTTCCATGGTTGTCTATGATTCTTTGGCGAGCTCGGCCTGGACCTGCCCGTCTTCCATCTTCATGGCCCGGACCCGTATCTTGTTCGGGGGCTTCTCTGAACCCCGCTCCCAGACCTTCTCGTTGATGCTCCGGTCCAGCTTGATATCGTCACTTTTCATGTGCCGGGCCAGGTACTTCCGGATGTCCTTGATCGCGGCATTGCTCCGCTTCCAGCGCGGCGCCCTCCTCGTATCCCTTAAGGGAATGATGTAGATATGTTCCTCCAGATTCTCCGCCATTACTCACACCTTCAGCGAGCTTCTGCGCCAGTGCCGGCGCTTAGGGTGCGCAACGACGTTGCGCTTTGTCCGAACCATAACCCACTGGGGCACGCGCCGGTTCTGGTCGCATGCCTTTGCCAGTCTTACTTTCCTTCCTTTACTAACAATGCTCATATTCTTCACCGTTTATTATTCAGGCCGGTTTCCTGCCGACGACCAGCGACTGATCATGGCCGGAGGGAAAGAGCGGCGCGGGATCCAAGCCGCGGGCACGGCAGGCCTCTCGTATCTCTGCCTCGTAATCGCCGTTCGGGATCGTGCCCGTCTCGCCATAACTGACGAAAAGGAAGCGCTCCACGAGCCGGTCGACCTCTCTCTTCGTATAACCAAGCAGGGGGCGGATGTAAGAGCACCCGGTCCGGCCCTCCAGGCTCTGCACCTCGGCATGCGTAAGCATCGGGACGCGGTCGTTGAACCGCGTGCCATCGGCAACAACCTGATACTCGCTGCAGAGGGATTCAACAGCGGTATGATGAACCAGGTTGATCGCCGAATTGGGAAAACCTTCCTGCTCCACCATATCTACCGCCTCATTCAGTAATCTGTCGGGAAACACCCGTCGTTTCAACGGAAATCCAAGCGATCGTGCCGCAGCCTCCACAGAAGGAAGCGGGCGGGCGGGATCGAACATGAAGGTATTGAGTTCGACCTCGTAATACGTACCCAGCATGATTGCAGCAAGGGAACTGTCCTTTCCGCCGCTGTACAGCACTCCCGCATTCGTCATTTCCGTGTAATGGTATAATTGCGCTTCGCCGGCGCAAGCTGGCGCAGCAGTTCTTTGAACTGTGCATCTGTGATCTTCTGACGCAGCCGCCCGCTCTGAGCGAGCATCACCAGCTGCTGTTCGATTGCGGCCGCAAACTCGGGTTTGGTGAGCTTGATGGTATTGAGCCGCTCCCGTGCATCGGGTTCAAGAACCTGCATCAGGATCATCTGGATCTGGGCTTTTGCCTGCTGCTGACGTTCGAGCTCTGCCTGCATGGCCTGCTGGTCGACAGCCTGCTGCTGCAGTTGCGCCATCTTCCGCTTCCGGATCTCTGCCAGCTCGTCGTCTCCCATACCAATCCCTTCACTCTTTTTTCTCGGCCTTATCGGCTTTCTTGCCCTCGGGCTTCTTCTCACTCTTGGGTGTCTCGGGCTTCTCGGCCTTATCGGCTTTCTTGCCCTCGCCCTTTTTTACAGCGGGTTTCTTATCGCCCTTCCCGGCCTCGGCTTTCTTAGGTTCGGCCTTCTGCGGCTGTACCTTTTTCGGTACCGGTGCTGGCGGGTTGGTCAGAGTCTCCTTTGCCATTGCATCGAGAAACGCCTGTCCTTCAGGCGAGATTTTCCTGCCAGCCTTATCCTTCAGGATGAACTTGCACGCTTCAAGCTGCTGGAGCGATTTCCGAAGAACCGAGCCGCTCCCCTTACGGAAAGCATTGGGTTTGGAACCCCGGTCCTTGATACCGCCGTAAAATGTCCGCATCCGCTGGACGCCGAGAGGACCGTCTACGTAGACGCGCCGTAAAACTGCTGCCGACCGGATATACCACCAGTCGGGATCCTCGGGCGGCATCTCTTTATGGACACCGGTCTTGGCAAAAGCGGCCCAGGCCGGCGGCTTGATCTCCTGCCGGGACTTGAGCGCCTCTGCAACCTTCCGGATAAGAAGGTCTGCCGGTACATCATATACCGTTGTCATGGTCTCAACTCTACTGTTCGTTCTAAATAACAGTCTTATGTTATTTGTGACGTGGGTTCATATATATTTCGAGCGGGGGCACCGGCGAGGATTGGGGTGCCGGTACGTTCTTTGAGTAACATCGGCCCCGGCAGGCGCATCATGTATGGTCGCTTTTTCCGGCCTTTCGGAAGAGTATCTTCTGAGTCACGACAAAATTATCGTACGATAACTGAGTTCGGATCGGCCGGTATCCGGGCGATGAGTTCATCGGTAAGAGGGGTAAGCGAGCGGGCGATCGTTATCATCTCCTCTTTATCAGGAGTCCCCATCAGCCAGAATGAACTGTTATCATCCTGCCAGTGGAGCTGGTTCCTGCCGTCACCCTCGATCCACTCTCCGTTCGTTCCATTGATGACGACGATAACGGGGGTGCCGTTCAAGAGTGCGGGTGGTGGCGCGCCTTTTCCTGGAGTCTGGTAGAAACCAAGGAAGTCAGGGGAATCAGCTTTATGGAAGTGATAATTGATTTCAGGTTCTACCGTAAATTCGCATTCAGACAGGTTAAATCCCGGAGGGAGATATGCAGGGAATTTTGGATCCATATCAACCTTTTTCCGGATAAACGAGATCTCGCACATATCTCTGGGAGTTGGATGGATCCACGGTTTATATTCCTGCGCACCTGTCGGAACTGTAAAGGCAAATTTGTTGTCCGGAATGCCGTTGTTGACTAAAATATTCCGGTAATCTATTGTCCGGTATTCATCCGGCCCGGCACTGGTTGCATTTTCCCGCACGAATGATATCCTTACAATCATCCAGCTGTCACAGTCGATCCAGATACGGCTCTTTCTGGGGTACGGATCGAAGCTCAATGAATGGGACACATCCAGAACGAATGTGGAATACCCATCCACGATCTCATTTCCAACGAATTGTGGCGGATACTGTTTCAGGATCGTGCTGTATTTCAAGGGAAAGTCGATGGTATTAAGGAAAATCTGGTCTTCTGCAACAAATTGTGTATAGGTATTTGATTCGTTCGAATATTTCCAGCCTGTCGAACCATTTGATATCGTTATTCCTGTATGGTTGCCGGATCTGTCAAAGGATTCGATCCAGTATTTATCCGGCCTTTTGACTATGATATGACCGGTTTCAGATAGTAGGTAATTTCCGTCTGTACTGTTTTCCTGCACGGTCGCCGAATAGTCAGTGACAGATTCCTGATGGCCGATGAACTTTGCCGATATTTCATCTGCCGTTATTTTTTTTCCTGTACTGTACTGCATCCTGTCACAATTACCAAAATAATAATACATATCAGGAAGCTTCGCATGTCCTTCATCGGTGATTATCTCCTTATTATTGATATTGCATCCATCTTGTTGGTATTATTTCATTCCAAAAAAAGGTATTATCCCGGTGTTGTTAACCGGTAATCGTACCATGCACGGGTGATAAGCTGCAAATTGTTGTATCCTCCCCATTCTGAAGATACTCTGACATACTGTTGCGGTTCTGTGGGCGGATCTTCACGCCAAGTATTATATGGGAAAATCCATACACCATACGCGTCAGCCTGAGGGGAATCGTGATATTCAGGGGCGTATCAGGAGTCTTTTTTTTCATGCGGACATGGCTGCCTTTCTGCCGGACAAAAGAGAATCCTGCCCGGGTCAGTGCCCGGATTGCATCTTTTCACGAAACAACCGGGAGATGCTTCAAATCGCAACCTCAATGACACGCGCCCCTTTGCTAGGGACGATATCCTCGTCAGGTTCGAGATAGAGAGAGATTGCTTCCCGGATATTCTGCTTGGCTTCTTTAAGGTTCCTCCCCTGTGAGATGCAGCCGGGAAGAGCGGGGACGGTAACGACATACCAGCCGTCCTCTCCTTTTGTTATCACGACTTTCAGGTTCATTCCTTTGCTCTCATCTGACTGAAGTTCCATTTCCGGCCGTCAGGGAATAATCTTTGTTGTAGAACGTTACGCGGGGTGAAAAAAACCTCACCGTCCCTTGCATTTCCCTTGCAGATCGCGCCGGCTGTTCCCGCGGGACCGGGCCCCGGTGCTCACCTCTTCCCCTTGTCCCGCCCCTTCTCCGCAAGCACGAGCGTCCTGCCCCGGACCTCGACAAGCGTCGCACCGGTCCGGGCCGCGATCGCCTGAGGGTCGATGTCCGTGCTCTGGAGCCACTTCACCTTCACGACTTTCCGCTTCTTGAGCTGCGCCTTTATCTCGCCAATCATCGTCTCCGAGCAGCCGGACTTGCCGATCCAGACCGTCGGCTTCAAGTCCTGCATGGACCGGTCACTCTTCTCCATTATGCCTTTCTCCTCCCCTTCAGCGGGTAGCGCCGCCGGCTCTTGCAGGCAATGCAGGTGACGACCACGTACCCGTCGCGCACCCGCACCCGCGAGCTCTGGCCCGGGACGAGGAACGACGAGCAGCGCCGGCAGTACTGCCTGCTCATCGGCTTTTCGATCCGGACCCGCTGGCGCATCGCGATCTTCCGGGCGATCTCCACGTACCGGTTTGAGAGTTCGGGGTGCTCCGCAAATTCCCCGCCGGCAAGCCCGAAGAGCCGGGCTATCCGCTCGCGGGCGGCCTTTCTTGTCTGCGGGGTTCTGGATCTCTCCTTCATCTGTCTCGCTAACTGTCTGCATAACTGGTGATGGCCGGAATAAAAAGGATCGCCGTGATTCAGTGAATAATAACCCGACGCCCGATTATTTCAAGCCGGCCCTCGCAGAAGAGCCGGATCGCTTCCGGCAGACACCGGTGCTCCTGTTTAAGGATACGGGCGGAAACAGCTTCCTCATCGTCACTCTCCAGAACGGGGACGCACCGCTGGACGATAATCGGGCCCCCATCGAGGCTCTCATCCACGAAATGGACGGTACAGCCGGTCACCTTGACACCATGAAGCAGCGCCTGCCGCTGGCCGTGGAGGCCGGGGAATGACGGGAGGAGTGCGGGGTGGATGTTGATCATCCTGCCGGCAAAAGCGTTTACGATTTCCTTTCCCACAATTCTCATGTACCCGGCAAGCACAACGAGATCGGGGTCGCATTTCTGCATTGCGGAGAGCAGCATGCGTTCGTACGTTTCGCGCGACGGATATGAGGCGTAATCGATAACCGTGACTGGGATATTTGCTGCCTCTGCCCGCTTGATAGCATACGCTTTGGGGTTATCGGTAAAAAGCCCGGCACAGGTTGCCCGTACGCGGCCGTCCCGGACCGCATCTATTATCGCCTGGAAATTCGATCCACGCCCGGATGCGAGAACCGCAATGCGTCCTGTCATGAGCCTGCTACCCCAGACATCCCCGTCATCTGGCAACCCCCCCCATTACGATCCGAGGGACGAACGATCATCTTCACCTTCACGATCCGGTGGCCGCGCATCTGAATCACGACAAGTGTCACCCTGCCTTCTTCGATCTCCACCTTCTCTCCCGGATGCTGGGGGATGTGCCCAATCCGGTCGATCAGCAGTCCGCCAATTGTCTCATAGGACTCGCCCGTTGGCAGGTTGATCCCAAGCTGTTCGTTGATGTCCTCGATCCACATCTGGGCATCGACGACATAGACGCCTTCACTGAGCTTTATCACCTCGGGCTCCTCCTTATCAAACTCATCCTGAATATCCCCGACAAGCTCTTCGAGGATATCCTCAACGGTGACGATGCCGGCAAAACTGCTGTATTCGTCGATTACGATTGCGATCTGCAACCGGCGGACCCGGAGCTCCTTTAAAAGGTCATCGATTTTCTTGCTCTCCGGGACGAAATACGGATCGTACATGATCTCGGAGATGGCCTCCTTACGGTTGGAGACCATCGCGGAAAATACGTCCTTGACATTCAGGACACCGGTGATGTTGTCGGTCTTGCCATGGTAAACCGGGATCCGCGAGAAGCCCGTGTCGTTGAAAAGGCGGACTGCTGCATCAAACGAGGTTATATCCTCCATTATGATGACGTCAACTCTTGGCGTCATGATCTCACGGACCGTCGTATCCCCGAATTCTAGTACCGAGTAGAGCATGTCCTGTTCCTCCTCCTCGATCGTCCCCTCCTCGGTTCCGACATCGATCCATTCTTTGATCTCCTCCTCGGTGACAGATGCCTCGGCCGAGTGACGGTGGATCTTGAGGGAGTGGGTTATACAATCAACGACCCAGATTGCAGGTGAGAAGAGAAACGAGAGATACAGGATCGGGCGGGCAATAGCAAGAGCGTAATGTTCAGATACCCGTGCTGCATAGACCTTTGGCCCGATCTCACCAAAAACGAGCAGGATGATTACAACAACCCCTGTGGCTATACCCACTCCGACATCCCCGAAGATCTGGATGGCAATCGCCGTTGCAATCGCTGCTGCCGCGATATTAAATATATTATTGCCGATGAGGATGGTAGTCAGTAATTTATTCGGGGACTCCTTAAGACGGGCCAGTGCATCAGCACCGGGCCTCTTTTCATTCAAAAGCGTCCTGACCTTGGCTTTCGTAATCGAAATGAGGGCTACTTCCGCACTGGAAAAAAAAGCGGAGAGCAGGACGCAGAGAAGGAAAAGCGCGATGTTCAGAGAATCGACAATCATCTGCGTCCACGCCGGAAACCGGCAATAAAATTAACAGTTTTCATACAGCACTAGACAGTAAAGTTAGGGAGGGGAAATAAGATAAAATTAGCGGGATTGCTGAAGCGTGCGGTAAATGAAGGCACTATCCCCTGCGAGGATCTCGATCTTCTCGTGCGATGTCAGCGGACGGGCAAAATTCAGGTCATCAATCTCAAACGTGAGCGGGCCGTCGTATCCTGTCTTCGAAAGCAATGTGATGACCCCGGCCATCGCAGGGTTGTTGTCCAGCGGGAGATGCAGGCGTTCTGCTTCCACCCTGCTCAGATGTACGTTGATAAGCCGGTCACCGCAGAGACGGATATATTCCGTAAGATCATCCGGACGTCCTGCAAGGGCGTGGGAGACATCAAGGGTGAACGAGAGCCATGGTTCCATATCCAGAAGATCCCTCATCCGCTCAGGGGTGCAAAGCAGGGAATTGACTATCGGCTCCATATTTTCCATTCCGATCCTGACATGGGTCTTTTGTGCTGCCTCACGAATGGTGGCGATATACCGGTCGAACCGTTCGAAATCTGCATCTGACGGGGGACGTTTTGCAGTCCTCCTCCCGGGGTGGACGGTCAGAATGTCTGCACCAAGCCGTTCCGCAAGCCGGATCGACTTTACAGCATATCCGACGGATACTGCGGAGACCTCAGGATTGATGGAACAGGGATTTAGATCCAGTATCGGTGCATGAATGGTAAAACTGCTAATCGCCGGATAATCGTGCCGGTACTGGAGTATTTCATCAACCGGGCAGTTACGGAGCCAGAAATCCGGGGTCTCGATCCAGAACTCCATACCGGTCAGGCCTGAAGCATTCACGAACGAAAAGATCTCATTGCAGGAATATTCATGGAAAAACATTGTGGAAACGGCGGGAACAGGCATGGTAATACTCATTAATATTGGCTCCGTGCAAAATAGTTGTTGATGGACTGGTTCAACAGCAGAGAGACCCCGCAGGCCGGTAAGACAACCCCGATGAGCGTCTCCGAGGTCTCGGCCATCATTGAAGAACTCCTTGACGATTACCGCCTGCAGGAAATCTGGGTGAAGGGCGAGATCACCAATTACACACATCATTCGCGGGGCCACCGGTATTTCTCCCTCTCGGAAAAGGGGGGCGGGACAACTGCCGCAGTCATCCGGTGCGTCATGTGGCGCTCGTCTGCTGACTGTCTTTCATTTACTCCGGAGGATGGAATGGAAGTGATCGTTTCCGGTTCTGTCCGCCATTACGCCCCCCACGGGGTTTACCAGCTGCAGGTCCAAGAGATGCTCCAGGCAGGCCTTGGGGAGAAATACCTTCTCGTGGAGCAGTGGAAGAAGGATCTTACAAAAGAGGGTTGCTTTGATTCCGGACGCAAGCGTCCGCTGCCACGGTTTCCAGGAAAAGTCGGGGTTGTCACTTCAGAAACCGGTGCTGTCATCCATGATATTCGGAATGTTATCTCTCGCAGGTTTCCTGTCGAGATCGTCATCTCACCTACTGCGGTACAGGGCGAGGGCGTGCATGCCGATATAGCGCATGCGATCCAGAGCATAGCAGGTTGTGTTGATGTCGTCATCGTCGCCCGGGGTGGCGGGAGCTTCGAGGATCTCTTCCCGTTCAACCACCCCGAGGTCGTCCGGGCTATCGCGCATTGCACGGTACCGGTTGTCGCTGCCATTGGGCACGAAGTGGACGTTACTCTTGCCGATCTTGCGGCAGATATCCGGGCGCCGACACCTTCAGCAGCAGCCGAACTTGTCGTGCCGGACCGGCAGGCACTCTTCGAATGGCTGATAAATCTCAGGAGCCGGATGGCAACAGCACTAGATACTCGCTTTATACGGGCCCGTGAGATGACCGGGGATCTGCGTGACCGGTTACGTCCCCAGCGCCTGATCCGGAGGATCGAGGATAAGAGGCAGGGAATTGTGGATCTGGCCGACCGGTTAGAGCGGGAATTCTCGGTTCGGATCGAGCGGGAACGCCATCTCCTGTCAGAACTTGGAGGAACCCTTGAGGCAGGAAACCCGAAACAGATACTTGAGCGGGGATATTGCGTTGTCGAAAAAGATGGGAAAGTCGTGAAACGAATTGCCGGGATCATAAAGGATGATCGCTTGAACATACGGTTTATCGATGGAAATGGCCAAGTTATCGTGGAGCGTGTTGAACATGACGGAAACGTATGAAGAGAAGATTGAGAAAGTAAAGAGTATTATCGAAAAAATTGAAGACAGCGAGACCAGTCTTGAGGAAAGCATCCGCCTCTATGAGCAGGGTGCAGCCCTGATCAAACAATGCGAAACCCTGCTAGGCGAGGCTGAGATGAAGATTACGAGGCTCAGCCGGGACGCATAGCAGTCATCGTCACAGTCAGTTCCTCCCCGCCCCTCAGGTGGCTGACAAGATCCCTTGGGAGCGAAATCGCAACGTGATCTGAGCATATACCGATTGTCCTCCCGCAGACAAATGTACTTTTTCGCCAAACCAGGTCTGTCGGATGCGTAAGGGTCATTGCAGCACTTCCTCTTGAACTGATCGTTACGAGAATATCGCCGCAGGCAAGTGTTGTTAAGAGTCTCGCACCATCATCACAGAGCACCCTTTTAAACTCTGCAGACAGCCCTGCTGCTCCCTTGTCAGAATAAACGCCGATGATGCAATGGCCATGGGTAGTGAGATTGCCATCTGTGGTTATCTC
Source organism: Methanoregula sp. PtaU1.Bin051 (assembly GCA_002067895.1). Taxonomy (GTDB): domain Archaea; phylum Halobacteriota; class Methanomicrobia; order Methanomicrobiales; family Methanospirillaceae; genus MVRE01. The sequence goes on from MVRE01000011.1 coordinate 17,231, forward strand.
GAATGTTGTCGGATGGATCGCGGAAACCAGCGGGTGGCCGCGACAGCGGATGATTTCGGTTGCCTCCATGCCTTTAATACGTGAAGATCGCTATTGAATATCAATGTTGATCACCGCCTACTGCCCGGAATGCGCTGAGGAGTGCGAACATGAGGTCCTTGCAGAGTTAAGGGAACAGACGGTGCGTTGTACATGTTGTAATCATGTCCGGAGACAGAAAAAGGAGAAAGTGCCCGGGCCTGTCCTTCTCAAGACCATCGTTAGCCACGAAGGAGGTTCGGCAGTCTGCGGGATAGAGATGCTGCCTGAGGACGATTGTTCTGTCGATGACCGCCTGGTGGCCGAATGCGGCGAGGAGGCATTCGGTGTACAGGTGACTGCGATCGAGTGCGGGCAGAAGAGGGTTTCCCGTGCGAAAGCAAGAGACATTACAGCGCTCTGGACTAGGGTAATCGATGAGGTCGTAGTCAGGTTCTCGGTCCACGCGGGCAGACAGACCATCCCGCTCTATAAAGTCTTTGATGGCGAAGAGTTTTTTACCGTCGGCGAGATCTGCACTGTCGGTGGGAAACGATTCAGGATAACTCACCTGAAACTCCGTGACGGCCCGCTGATGCGCAAGGAGGGCTGGAAAACCGTCGCTCACCGCATAAAAAGGGTATACGGGAACCGGTTATAGGTATTTTTTTATTGCTGACTCAAGCAGCTCGCGGTGGACCATCCCCTCGAACCGTTCCCTGACTGCGCCATCAACGAGGACTATTGTCGTTGGAGTAACTTTAAGGGAGTACTGTTTGATATACTTGGGCTCTTTTGTTGCATCGATCTCTTCAATCTTCAGCTTGAGCGCTTTTGAAACCTCGTTGTTGATTGGACTCTGCTCCATACAGCCCATGCATCCGGGCTGGAAAAAACAGATCACTGACAATGCCATAGTTACAGAATCGGGATGGGGCAATAAAAAAGATGCGGTTATATTTACCGATATCAGCCTATACCGACAGAGAGAACTTTAATTTCGATAACCGGGTAACCGAAATCGATTGTAAGACCCTGTGCTGTCTTCTGGGTGACTTCTCCAATCCGCACGGAGTAGGAGGATTCGGTTGCGTTCTTTGCGAGTGTCGGGCTGTCAGATACCCCCATTCTGATCATGTCACCAATATGAACATCGGTCACATTGATGCCCTGCTGGATAAGGTTTTCAGATGAAAAAAATTGGGTCATGGAATCTGCAAACGGCAGTTGTATTGATTTTTGTTCGTTCAGCTTCATCCCGACAATTCCTTGACTGATTGCATCATGTTCTCCTCCAAAAAGAGCAAACGATGATGTCCAGCCGTTTTCTGCAGAATACACTGGAAGGGGTATGACTGATTTCGTCGAACTCTGGTTTGCCAATAACTGGAGCTGTTTCGAATAAAAAGTACCGTAGCCGGCCCCTGCGTACTGCCTGTAAAGCTGCTGGTCAGTGGTTACCAGCGGATTTCCGCTCTTATCCCTGATCGTATAATCGATGGTTACGATATTGCCGGGCTTGATTGCATTAAATGCTGTGATCCAACCAGTACCCAGCGAAGATACGACCATAAGCACGACAAAGAGCACGCACCCGATAATCGCAAGAATCTTGTAAATTGACTTGACAGATTGTTTAGATTTCTTCTCAGCCATCGCTGTAATCCTCCTTCATAGTACGATCCTGAACGATGATAAACCATTGTGCTTTTCTCAAAAGTCCCTCCAACGCATCAGAACCTTCTTGAGGGTTCTGATGCGTTCTCGGTTGATTGATGCGTACTGACTTCGCTGATGCGTGGCGGTTGATCGCGGGGTGTATCCGAGTGAGTTATGAACACCCGCGCATAATAATTCATGGATGCCGAACTCTTCCAAGAACAAGAAATCAAAGAAACCTGTACCAGTCAAGGATCAGGACAAGATCGTTGACCGGATAATCAAGCGGGACAGAAAAGCACTGGAAGAGTTAAGCAATCTCTGACGTGCTTGCAGGACTCTTTTTTGAATCCGCTGCCAGTCCGATCATTGTCATCCAACGGTTGCCGGTCAGGTCAATTGGGATATTTGCCATCTGTGCCGGTGTCATGCCGCCGATACCCTGATGCGGTCTGATGTAGTTGTAATACGTCTGCATCCCGGTGGCAAACTCTTCAGCGTCGCAGGAACTATCAAAACTCCGGACAACCTTTGTCCTCTCCCTGAATGTCCCGTTCAACCGTTCGAGGATGTTGTTGTTCGGCTTAGTTTCAAAGTCTTTCAGCCGGATGTGCGGGTTCTGGATTCGTCCGAGTCCGAAAAATTCTGCCCTGATTGCACTGCTGTAAGCCTGAAGGCCATCGGTCACAATGGCGTCCGGTGCTTTATTGGCGGCGTTCTTGGCCTTGCGGAGCGGCTGGCGTGCATCTTCTTTGTACCGGGTTTCCGTCACTTCGCAAGCAAGAAGATACCGGGTCTTTGCATCCATGACGTTCCAAATCCACTCATAGTATTTTTTCTGCCCTTCCTTTTTGATGAAGATCGTCGTCTCGTCAGAGTGCCAGATGTTGCCGACATCCGCTTTGTATTTCTCTGCATACCTTCCGAGAAGCGAGAGGTACTTCTTGATCCACCGGAGAATTGTTGTCTGGTTGACTGATACTTCCTCGAATTGTTTCAAGTGATCCGCGATCTTCCTCTGCGAGACTCCCTTGAAGTAAAGATCAAGAGTCTGCGTCACGGTCTTGGGGCTGTGCTTCATCCGGCAGAAGCCCTTATCGACAACAAATGTATGGTTGCAGTCCTGACAGGAATATCTCTGGTTCGTGCCGTAGACGGTCTTCCGGCTTCCCCACTTCCTGATATTCTCGGACTTGCAGACCGGACAGGTAATCTTCGGTTCGACTTCTTCCAGGTACGCCGGTGCACTGTGTTCCTCTACGTCACCGGCTATCTTTATTGAGAGTTGTACAGCGTGGATGTGTTTGCACGGTAACTGCCTCTTCTGAAAATCGGGACAGGTGCAGAACCAGTCGTGCATGTGGGTGGGATCTCGGCCTTTGACGAACTTCCGGGTAACCTGATATGTCCCGTTCCCGCTCTGTGACTTGACATTCCATTCATTCTTGCTGACCTGGCAGACGGTATCCGGCTGCGAGAGTATCGCCAGCCCCCTTAACTCCCGTGGATCGTTGAGTTGTCGGATCATTATTATCACCACATTTCCTTTTACAAATCGTACGATTTATTCTATGAATCTCTATCATATTAAACATATCGGTTATTAATCGTACGAACAATTAGAGGAACATTTATTATATCGTACGCAACATAGTTGTAATTATAGTAGTGGTGCGTACGCATGACCGAGACTGAAGAAGCGGTATCCGACGTGATACCGGAACTTGATGGGGATACTATCACTAAACAGGTGAAGCTCAGCTATGATGGGCGACAACTCATGATCCGTATCCCCCGCGAGATTGCGGAGTTTTACGACCTTAAAAAAGGCGACCGGATCGATATGACAGTGAACATTCCGGCGCAGATGGAATCAACTAGGGAGATCCCTCTGATGGTGAAAATCGCGGAGGCGGAATAGTGACGGAATTGAATGTCTACGAACAGGCCATTCTCCGGTTACTGAAAGTCGCCCGCCGCGCTTTAACTACTTCACAGATTGCCGATAAAACCGGAATCGCGTGGGAGACTGCCAAGAAATATCTCGATAAACTTCACCGGAAACGGTTCATCTCCAAAGAGGATACGGGGAACCGGATCTACTGGAAGATAAAATGAAATCAGGAAAATCTTCACGGAAACAAAGTCAATGCATTTACGACGGTGACGATTCCTGTGCCTTCAGTGGGTTTGGTGTCGGGCATCACGGAGAAGCGTGTTATTGTGAACACTTCAATTCAGCGGTCTATTGTCCGTACTTCAATAAGATGAGAGATAATCGAATCGCCGCCAAACGCGAGAAAAACAAGCAGAAGCACTCTCTTCTCTCTCGATTACGACGAAAGATATTCGGATAATTGTTACAGGTCATTTCACATTCAAATAACTATTTTTAAGACCCCTCAAATTGATGTCATTTTATCAGAAAGGGTGTTACTTTGGTGAAAAAACGTAGTGGCCTCGTTGAATCTTCCTTTGAAGTCGGTCAGAATATTTGGAATAACAACGATCAAAAGGACGACCGGGAACGGAAGTTGACAGCAGCTCAAATAACGAAAATTAAGGTAGCTGCTGGTAAATGTGAGATCCCAAGTTGCCCAAAAGGGGCATATAAAGTCCATCACATCAATGGGGATAGAACAGATGATTCGTATGAGAATTTAATTGTCCTTTGTAGTAATCATCACGATGAAGCTGAAGGGAAATACATAGCGGGAAATGATCGCCGGGTAGATACATCAATACCTCGTTTGAAAAAACTCGTTAAAGATCGCAAAAAAGGGATCAAAGATGATATTATGAATGCATTATCTCGAAAAGCCACTAAACCAACACAGAGAAAAAAACCGTTTGCATCGTGGGATGACGTTCGATATTAAAAATAGTTAGAAGTTTACCCCTTTCCAGTCTTTAGGCTCGCCCGTGCGATAAACCAGCCAAGTTTTTCCACTGGGGCTTTTTACAACACGCGCCTTTTCTCCAATAGCCCCGATACCTTTCGGGTAGGGTGTGCGAATTTCCTTTGCAAATTTCATCGCAGTTTGTTGTTTTCTGAAAGTTGTTCCGATGAGGAAATATCTCTCTCCATCGAATCTTCGATAAAGGGGGATATGATCCTTCGTGTAATATTTCTGGGATTGCGCCGATTGCATTTTCATTTCCTCCATTTTGTTCCAGGATCGAGACCTACGGCCTGTCATCTCCATTACTCACAAAACCTTTCAAAACGGCAATTATCGTAACCGCTCTGGATCGCAAAAACGTCAGCAGATTCACCGCCCACCGCCATGCATCACCAACCGTTTGCGCGGTTGATCCACCGTAGATGCATCAGAACCTTCTTGAGCAAACCTCAAATACTATTAAAACTAACTCGAGGTGATCCCAAGCAGTTGAATCCGTGAGGGGATCCGGAGAAAGGAGGGATCAGAATGGTATGGAGACGTTATCCGTTTGATTCGATTTGGCGTGATATGGAAGAGATGCGCTCTGATCTGGAGAACCTGTTCCAGCAGACGTACGCCGGGGCCAAGCTGCTCCCGCCGGGCGGCGTTGCCGACCGCATGCTACCGGCAATACGAGGGGAATTCCGCGTGGATGTCCGCGAACACGATGACGAGGTTATCGTAGTTGCCGATTTACCAGGGGTGGAAAAGGAAGACATCTCCCTACAGCTTGTGAATCCGAGAGCACTGGAGGTTGCCTGCGAGCGGAAGGGCAAGAAGGAGGAAAAATCTGAGGGGTACTACATGCGCGAGCGGGTGTACGGTTCGCTGAGACGTATTATCACCCTGCCTGCAGATGTGAGCGAGGACGGTTCGACTGCCAGCTTCAAGAACGGAGTCCTTGAAGTCCGCCTGAAAAAGACAATAATATCTCCCAAAACCCGTATCCAGATCGAATAACTTTCTTTTTTTTTATCGATGATTTCAAGATATCTGCACAACAAGCTTTAGTGATGGATAAAAAAAAGGTCAGGGATTACATGACTTATGATGTCGTGAGCGTAGCTCATGACGGTATTGTTAAAAATGTCATGGATAAGATCCAGACCACAAATCATGACGGGTTCCCGGTCCTTGAAGGCAACAAGGTTGTCGGGTACATATCCGCACGCGACCTCCTGTTCGTTCCCCCGGATACGCAGGTTGATAAGGTGATGTCCAAAGATCTTATCGTCGCTGATCCTGATATGAGCATCACGGATGCAGCACGGGTCATTTTCCGGTCAGGGATCCAGAAGCTACCAGTTGTCGATGAGAAGACACATTTGATCGGGATCATATCCAATTCTGATGTAATACGGTCGCAGATCGAACGCGTTTCCCCGGAAAAAGTCTTCAATTTTATGACAACATTGAAGAAATTGTATAACGTTGATTCGACCCTGAACAGGGGAACGATTCCCATCTCAGACCTGCTCCCAACCCAGTCAAAAATTTACGAGGATGAACTGGAAGGAAGGATTTACGAGATCAGGAAAGGGCTTGCCGAGCCCATCATTGTCGTCCGAAGGCCGGGAAAAACCATCCTTGTCGACGGCCACCACCGTGCTGTCGCAGCGAAACGAATGGGGATAACAGCACTTGATGCATATATTATCGATATCACACAGGATATTGAGCTCGGCATGGAAAGAACAGCCCATGCGATGAATCTGCATACGCTGGATGATATCCAGATACTTGATTATGCCCGGCATCCTCTTGTCGCACTCACCCACCGCATGGCTAAGAAAAGCGGCTAGGTTTCAGACTGTATTACTGTGATCGAAAGAAGGGATAGATCAGGATTTTTAAAAACTTAGCGGGTGCGTTGCACTCCGGATGTCAGGAGGATTCCATCAGGAACCTTCGCAAACGGAGGAGTGAGAAGCACTCCGAACGTAAAGAAAGTTCCGTCAGGAACCTTCGCACCGGATGTCAAATTTATCATTAAGCACATGTTCCTTTACAACAGTTCCATCAGGAACAACAACTTCCGGCCACAGCCGGGTCTTGGAGTGCACCACAACATTGTCCCGTAACACGACCCGTGGCCCGATTACGGTATCGTTCTCGATGCTGCAGCCATCCCCGATATGCGTATCGTTATCAATAATACTTCCAGAGATCGTCGTATTTATGCCGGTAATCACACGATTATAAAGCGAGGAGGAGAAAATTTTCACGTTGTTGCGTATGATGCACTTTTCACCGATACTGGTATAAGGGCCGATCAACACGCTGTCCCCGATTATTGTACCGGCACCGATCGCGACGGGCCCGATAATCCGGGAATTCTTCCCGAGGGCAACGGAATCCCCCAGTTCGACAGGTCCTTTGATGTGCGATCCCCGCATGGATAAATCCCCGTTGATGGCTGTCGATGCCATGCCGGCTAGCATCCAGTGCTCTGCCTGACGAAGGGAGTGCGGGCTGCCCACATCGGTCCAGTTCCCCCGGGCTAGCCACCCTTTCAGTGTTAGCCCCTCTTCCATCATCTGCGGAAAAAGATCACGGGCAAAATCACATTTTTTACCTGAGGGGATGTAATCAAACACTGCCGGGTTGCAGACATACATTCCCGTGCTTGCGAGATTCGAGAAGATCTCACCTGGAGCGGGCTTCTCCTTGAACCGTTTTATCGCATAGTTCACGTCAATCTCGGCAATACCGTACTCGCAGGGGTCGTCAATGCTGAGCAGGCCGATCGAGACTATTGCTTTCTCCTTCCTGTGCGCACGGTAGAACTCCAGCACGTTGAGATCCGTGACATGGTCGCCCCCGACAACAAGAAAATCAGATCCCTCAAGATACTTCTGGGCATTTTTCACACTTCCTGCCGTGCCGAGCTTGGACTTCTCCTTTACATAAGTAATTGTAGTCCCATAAAGTGAGCCGTCGCCCAATGCCTCCTCGATCGCCGTGCCCATATACCCGAGCGTGATGACAATATCACGGAATCCCATGTTCGAAAGGTGTGCGACAAGGTGTTCTATCGAGGGACGGTTGACTATCGGGATACAGGGTTTGGGCCGTTCGAACGTGAGGGGACGAAGGCGAGTTCCCTCCCCCCCGCACATAATGCACACCTTCATACAGAGTTTTTTGTACTGGATCGTTTTAACAGTAATGATAGGCAGGATCTGCATCTTCCATGGACAACAATAAATACCGGATGATTCGCGTAACCAATGGGAAGGTTCGTTGCCTTCCCGAAAAGGATGAACCTGTCGAACACTGCCGGCTTTGTATTCATGCCCGGGAGTTCCGGGTTAATGGAAAATTTGTCAGATCTCCTTCGCTCGCATATTGTGTCGCCTGCCGGGTCACGGAAGATGTCGATGTAAAAAAGGCGGATGCGGTACTTTGTGCAGACCGCCGGGGCGAAGGATTCCATAATATTGCCGGTATCATCAGTTAAAAGGATCTGAGACAAGGATCCTGATCAGCTCGTCAACCCTAACATGCTCTTCGAAGAGTTCTGCAAGCTGGTCAAAGGGATCGTTCTCACCATCAGGTACAAGTGAAATGTTCACGCCTTTCCTTGCCGCAAGAAACGCGAGGAGTGCGTTCACCGCATGAGGATTCAGAAAGAGTCCGTGCATATAGGTGCCAAAGACCAGTCCATCAGACGAAACTGCCCCGTCACCGTCAAAAGCCTGCCGTGACGTTTTAAGATCCGTTTCTCCCATATGGATCTCATAGCCTTTTACTTCACCCATTGAGGCAAGAATTGGGGGGATATCACATGCAATCCTGACTATCTGGCGGGTATTCTTCTCGTACGCTCCAAAACGGGTTACGCAGTCCAGAAGACCCAGTCCCGGGTAAATTCCGGCCTCTGATTCCACTCCTGAGTCGATGACTGATGTGCCCAGCATCTGGTACCCCCCGCAAATTCCGATCACAGGGACTCCGCGGTCCCGTGCTTCCTTTACTTTTTCGCCGGTGCCGCTCCGGATCAGTGACCTGAGATCTTCGACTGTGTTTTTTGTCCCCGGGATAATGATGCAATCGTAACCTATGAGGGGGGATCCAAGAGGAACATAGCTGACTGCAGCATACCGCTCCAATAGCTCAAAATCCGTGAAGTTCGAGATGCGGGGGAGGCGGATCACAGCGATCCGTATCGCCTGATCCCGGGTCTTTTTATCAGCAATTGATAGGGAGTCCTCGCTCGGCAGCGGGATATCGAAATAAGGTACGACTCCAAGTACCGGGACACCCGTTCGCTCTTCAATCAGCCGGATACCTTTGTTGAAAATATTCGGATCCCCCCGGAATTTATTGATGATAACACCCCGTACCAGCGGACGGATGTCTTCGGGAAGAAGATCCAGTGTCCCGAAAATCTGGGCAAACACGCCCCCACGCTCAATATCGGCAACAAGAACGATCGGGATCTTCAGCGCCCGGGCAAGCCTGATATTAGCGATATCGCGGTCGTACAGGTTGAGCTCCGCAGCACCGCCGGCACCCTCTACAATAACCTGCCCATGTTGTTTTCTCAGGTTTTGATAGGCATCGATTGCCTGTTCCAGCAACTGATCGGTCTCATGGTAATAATCTGCAATCGGTACATCCTTGTAGGCATGTCCCATAAGTACAATCTGGGAGACGCACTCTCCTTTCGGTTTCAAGAGAACCGGGTTCATCTCCGTCTGAGGATCGAGCCGTGCTGCAATAGCCTGCATCGCTTGCGCTATCCCGATTTCCCCGCCATCCCGTGTCACATAAGAGTTCAGGCTCATATTCTGCGATTTGAATGGTGCGACACAGATGCCGCGGTTCACAAGGCAGCGACAGATTGCAGCAACGGTAGTACTCTTTCCAACATGAGATGCCGTGCCGACAATGAATAGCGACATGTATGCAGTAGTTTAAGATAAGAGGTCATAAAAAGGACACCCGTCAGTATATGCATTCCAATATGGAGATTTGTTTTCTGTAAGGTAAAGGCATAAATAACCAGAAACAATAAAAAGTATCCATAATGATTGGTGGGATTTGCCCGACGTGTGGTCTACCCAAAGAGCTATGTATCTGTGAGGAGGTAGCAAAGGAACAGCAGAGGATCAATGTCAAGGTCAATAAACGCCGGTATGGCAAAGAGGTAACGGTAATTGAAGGGCTCGACCCGACCGATATCGACCTTGAAGATCTCTCGAAATTCATGAAAGGAAAGCTGGCCTGCGGCGGAACTGTCAAAGGCAACTCGATCGAGTTGCAAGGCAATCACCGCGACCGCGTCAAAGAGCTTCTCACCATCAAAGGTTACAGCGTGGATAATATCTCCTGACTTTTTTTTCAATATTTGATATCCGGTCTCTTTTAGCCTGATCATAACTCCGGATGGACTTTCATTCAATGTTTGTTCAAAAGGATCATTCTCGATCGCGACGAGGCAATGCAATAAGGAAAAAAGATCAGATGAAGAACCGGAACGTAACCCATGCGATGATGAGCATAGCCGCGGAGTACTTCAGTCCTGCAATCACTCTGCCCTCGCCCATCTGCCCTGCCATTAGCCCCGAACAGAACCCCTGAATCATTGCAGCATGGGAAAAGAGGCGCTTATATGAGGGGATATCAATCCTTCCCATGAACTGAGTTGAGGCACCAGCTGATTGTGCTGCTGCACCAGCAGTTGCCATGGTGGCAAGAAACGTGCTTACAAGAATTGCGATTACAAAGAGGAAAACAGCAAATGAAACCAGCACGATGATAACATAGATCATCATGTTATTGCGCCGTTCCTGTGCCAGATTGACGACCTCAAACGTATCGTTTGCCGCAGCCCGCAGGACTTCGCTGACGTCCCCCCCCGCCCTGCTTGCTTTGGCAATCAGGTCGACGCTCCGGTCTGCAAGTTTCGTGCCAAGACTGCTACCAAAATGGTGGAGCGCTTCGACAAATCCCACACCCCAAGACATCTCGTTGTCAAGTTTGCGAATATGGGGGGAGAGTGTGCCGTATTCGGAGTTGGCAACGAGGTGCACCGCATTGGGAAGTGTCATTCCGCTGTCATTCATACCGGCAAGATCGCGGAAAAAGTTCGGCAGCGCTTCTTCAAGCAGGCGTACGCGTCGCTCCTCTTTAAAATCCAGAATCGCAAGAGGAATGATTGCAATTAAAATCGCAAAGACGGTATAGTCATCGATAATCGTTGATGTAAAAAGCACCTGAACGCCATAAATCTGGATAGTCGTCAGGAACCCTACAAAGAACAGGATAAATGCAAAGGGGATACTGATAATCAGAATATTGACCGGCTGCTCGGTAAGAACCTTGACCGGATGTTTAAAGAACCGTCCTATTCCCTCGCGGTTCCTGCGTTCGATCTCCAGTTTCTTTGTGATCTCGTGAACCTCTGCTTCAGATTTTGTAAGATCTTTTCCAGCCAGTTCCTGCTGGCGAAACCCCCCGCGGTTGAACAGGTTATTGATGAGATCCCTCACGCCCATGTCATGTCTCCGGTGTCATGGAACTGATCATGATTACAAACATCACCGTACCAAATGGAATCATCATGTAAATCACGATATACAGGAAAAAAGGTGTCTTCTCTCCAGAGAGAACCGACATGATCGACTGAAGGATAATGAGAAAGAGCATACCGGCCACGATTGCCGTTACATAAGACTCAGCAATCAATCCGAGAGTGTCAAGGAACATTTTCTGGGTCTGGCGGTTCTCAAGTGCATACTGGTTTGCCTTGGTCCGGAAGTATTCGGTCAGATTCCCGCCGGACGAGACGCTTGCCATTGCCCCCTGCAGGAACTCCTTCATTCGTGCGCTCGGTGTGCTTGCAGATACGAGACGCATGGCATCGATAAGATCCCGGCCGAATATATCGATCTCCCGGGCAATAAACCGGGCTTCAACAGAACTCTCCCCATAAATCGGACTGTCCCCAAGCAACCGGAACACTTCGGCCGGAGTGATACCGGCAGTAGACATCGACGTGATATAGTTGATTGCATACGGCAGCGTCGCATCGATGTTGCGGCGACGGTTTCCTGCAAGGACATTCGGGTAGACGAGGAATGCTGCATATGTCATTCCTCCGAAAAAGACGAGGGAGAACAGCACGACAAAGATCGTACCAAGGAGTAGGTTGTATTGGGAAAGCGGAACGAGGGATTCGGGGACGTGTCCCCTGTAAATAAGCAGACTGGGAATATTGAGGATAAATGTGATGAGACCCAGTACAATTGCCATGCTCAGCCCGACAATTGCTGAGCTGACAAGCGCAGTTGAGAGATATACCTCGAATGGCGTCTTTGAGCGGGCAGAGACAAGATCGCTTCTCAGCTGGGCATATTGTTCCCGTTTCGCCTTCATCCTCGCGCCAAGGAGGTTAAAGCAGAATCGTTCATAACTATTCATAAAGATCTTTTCTCACCGTTTCGATGACGGTCTCCGGATCCCGATGGTACGATATCAGGATTTTCGCGACGTCCTTGTAGTGCCGGATCTTCTTGATGCGCATCCATTCCAGAACTTCCTGCCTTCTCTTTAACTCCTCCCGCATCCGGTTCTCGTTCCAGCCCTTTGCCTCCATAATCTCTTCGAGAACGTAGGATTTTCCTGAGTAATTGATCTCATCAGTTGCCGATCGCCATTTGAAGACCTCGTTCGTTATCAGTTCATTTGTCCTTGGATCGATGTCAAGGATCTCGATGATCTGCTTGTTTCTGCGTATCCTCTTGCCACCAACCCGCGCCTGCACCTGAATGCAGACGATATCGAGAGCCGAGAGCATATTCCTCGGAACATCCATGGGCGGGTTCTCGATACGGTGAACAACACTTGATACCGAATCGGCATGTATTGTGGAGTATGTAACATGGCCGGTACTCATTGCCTGGAAAAGAGTCTGGCATTCCTTGCCACGTACTTCTCCGACGATGATATATTCGGGGCGCTGACGCATCGCAGCGCGGAGCAGTTCATACATATTGATCTCCCCCCGGCCTGCTGCGTCAAAAGAGTCACGGGTCACGCTTGGAATCCAGTTTGGATGCGGGAGTTTGACCTCGCGAGTGTCCTCAAGGGACACAACTTTCGCAAGAGGAGGGATGAAGAGTGAGATCGCATTTAACGAAGTGGTCTTCCCTGATGCAGTACCCCCGGCAAAAATTGCAGACTTGCCGTTCTCTACTGCCAGCCAGATGTAGGCTATCGACAGCGGGGCAAAAGTACGCCACTCAATGAGATCAGTTGGCGTTATAGGTTCGTCCTTGAACTTACGAATAGTGAACGTCGAGCCATGGGCGGTTACTTCCTGCCCCAGCGTCATCTGGATACGGGAACCGTCACTCATTGTTGCATCGAGGATTGGTTCAGCAATCGAGATGTACTTCCCAGCACGCTGAGCGAGCTTGGTGACGAATGAATCAAGTTCTGCAGCGTCATGGTACAGGAGGCTGGTCTTCATCGATTCGTAGCTGGAGTGATAAGCAAAGATCGGATTGTTGACGCCGTCGCATGATATATCCTCGATATATTTATCATGCATGATTGCATCGATCAGGCCGTCACCAAGGAAATCCTTGTACATATTATAGAGGATCTTCTCCCGCTCGATGGGTGACAGGTGAATCCCATAATCCTGCATGATACTGTCTGCAGCAGCGCGAAGCTTAAGACGCGCCTCTTCTTTCGAAATATCCTTGGTATTGATGTCGAGCGTCTCGAAAAGCCGTTCTTTGAGTTCCTTTAAGAGATCTTTTTCCGGCTCACTCAAGAGAGGTTCGATGACCTGGTAGGTGTATTCATGAGTGGCATGATCATATATGATCCTGATATATGCATAAGGTTCATTGACCGGGTATACTTCGATCTCCTCGAGCCCGGGTTTTTGCTGGAAGGTCAGATCGACAAGGGGGCCATGTAACTTGGGATTATACTCTTCTGTCTCATGACGGATAGCTTTGAATATGCCGGACAGGCCAATTTTTTTACTGGAGGTGATCCCAGTTTTCTTCTCAAGATCAGGTTCTTCTTCAAGATCAAATTCCTTAAAAATGCCGCTTGGAAATTGCTGCTGCCAGATCTTGTTAATCTCGGAAGGCAACGTACCAGAGCCTCTGCCTTCATAGACATTGACACGTCCGTGAATCCTGATTTCTTCAACGCTGAACGTAGCACTCTTGGGCAGGATCCGGGCCGAGAGATCGGAGATCTGGTCTACAGAAACAATCTTTTCATCCAGATCTGTCGGCTGACCAACTTGAGGGGTCCTCAGTGCTTCTAGCTCATCCGGCAATCGTCCAGATTCATAAAGTTGTTCAGTTTGTTTCACTTGAGGAGTTTCCGGGGGCAGTGTAGTTTTTTTTGCAGCGGCAATCGATCTTTTGCGATCTTCTTCTCCTGTAGGTGATTGGGACCCAATCTCCGCCATAATCCTATTCAGGGACCAACGTACATCATCAGCATCAGCCTCCTTCGTCCTGTCGGGGGGGGTCTCCTTACTAATGGAACCTGCGGATGCCGCCGCATCACTTGGAGAAACATATTCCGGTGCTCCGACTGTAAGATCCGGTCTCTGAACAGGTTCTACTGGCGATCCTGACTGTATCGCTGAAGAGGAATTTTCTTTTTTTGCAGACATTATTTTTTTAAGAATGGCATTCAGATCACCTTTACCGGCATCATTTGTTGATGTTTCCTCCTCGTCGGTATACTGACGCCCCCCCGGTTCCTGTATTTTTTTGGACTTCTTTTGAGATCCCAGGATCTTCATCATCATGGTTTCTTCAGATTCTGTATCTTCCTTATCACTCATGCCGGATTCCCCGTATTTAATATTGGATATCGGATGGTCAGGATGTTTACATGAAACATCTTTCTAGTCCCATATCTATTCTCTGGATATTTAGCAGTCTGTATAAACGGTTTAACCCAGTTTATCCTGAATAGTTTGTTCATCGTTACATCCTCTCTGTACCCCATTGTTCCGATTGGAGTCCCCTGATCGATACCCGCAAGAGACCAAGCTGAGCGTCATTCAGCGTGAATACACAGAGGAACAGATCACCGCAGGGAGCAATGATGATTTTATGAGTGGCGGTTTCTAGAATAAGTTGGTTGAGATTCCCGATTTCCATCTCCCGGGTGATCTTGATCCCTTCGCGGAGCAGATCTTCAGCAAGGGCGGCAACATGTTCAAAATCAGCTTCACCAAACGACTGGACAGGGAATCCTTCAAAAAATGCTGAGACTGCAACGACACCAGGGAGCGAAAGGATCTTCTTAAGCTTCGCTTCGTCAAGAAGGTTTGGGATTCGTGCAACGGAGCCCTTCTTTTGTTCAGGGAGGGTCAGCCCCTCGGCATCACAGATTGATACCGCTTGTAAATACTCGTTGTCATTATAGGAGTACAGATTGAATTCCAGCCGGAATCCGTCTTCATCTGCCTGCACATGACCCATATGATCAAAGGCCGCTTTTCCCCTGAACGTTCCATAACCGTCTTTAAAATATGCCGCAATCAATGCCCCGTGATCGGCAAGGATAAGCCCCTGCCCAACAGATGTGTCGATCCAGATTACCCCGCGGAAAGACATCAGCTTCCTGATAGCGCCTTCTTCCTGCGGGTTGGTCATAACCCCGGCCCAGGTCCCTGCTGGTAATTCCATGATCAAAGCGCGGCGATGATCCGTTCTTTGTTTTTCTTGAGCTCGTACCGGATTCTTCCAATGTTTGATGAGCTGTCTGCAACGATCGCAATCAACTCATCTGCCGAGAGAGGGGAAAGGATAATGGGACCTTTCTCCAGTTCGACAAGCATCTGTTGGAGATCCCCTTTTCCCAGCGTTGTTCCCATTGCCTCTGATGTACCCAGACCAGTGGATGCCATCGCCCCCAGTGCCTCAATATCAACTTTTCCGGAGACTGCACTTTCAATGACAAATCCATCTCTGCCGACTACCACTGCTGCAGATACACCCTCCACTTTCAAAAATTCCTCAAGTAAAGGTTTTAGCATTTGCTCACCCGATTATAAATGTATTGTGATAACCACAGTCTATTAAATCTTTAGGCTTATGAGAAAAACAGGTTGTAAAACAGGCATATGGGTCAGGGGGGCATTCTTGAGCTTTTTCCGAACCTGCTGATTGGAGATGCCATTTCACGTATCCATGATTGATAAGAAGGATTGAATTTTTCCAATTATTGCTTTTTTATTTCAGCACTAGGATATCATACCTTAAGTATAAACCAAGAAAATTTAAACTTAAAATGGAGAGAATAACAGTATCATGCAGCTCCCGCGAGGCAAGTTCCGCTCGATAAAGAAAGGAGTCAGGCTCAGGGAGATCCTTGATGACAGTCGTTCATCTCGCTTAACCTGTACCTGTAGCTTCTCTTCTGGCCCCATTCATGGCATACTTGTATTTGAAGAGGGCGTCTGCATTCTCGCCAAGGTTCAGGATCGTTATGGTATTCCGGGATGGAAAGAGGCATGTTCGCTGGCTGATCAGGTTATGGATATCGCAATTTCCGATCTTGACACTGCCCAGATCCAGCTTGCACTTGAGTTCAATAAAAAGGCTTATACCGGACAGAGAGGCAGACCCCCTGCAGATCGATCGGAAGAAAGCCGGACAGGTCAAAAACGGCATCGGGAGAGGGAGAATGATTTTATTAAAATAACCCCGGCCCGCCCAATCGTCTCTGCTCAGAAAAGCCCCTTGGATCAGGAGTTAATATCTATTGATAAGGATCGGGAGAGTGTGACGCCCCGAAAGGAGCCCGGCAGCACTGTTGCACGGGATTCAGCTGGCACTCACGACGATTTTGATGTATTCGATGAGACAGATCTTGACGATATTGAACGGAAGATGCGTAAGGATTGCAAGACCATTTTAAAACACCTCCAGCTGGATCATCTGACAGAAAAATAATTACCCGGGGGAATTGTCATCGCAATCACCATTCCAGGGAATACAGATATTACAACCCTTGCCATTATCTGCTCTGTAATTACCCTCGTTATTCTTTTGGCCGGTTATTACATTCTCAAACACGTAAGAAGCCACATAAGTGTTGCAGAAAAAGCATCATCTGCTAAGGCTACACAACTTGTCTCACAGGTGAGATCCGCCCAGCAACCGGCTATTGAAGGGGCAAGAGAGACGAGAAGTGAAGACAATGGTTCTCTCGTTGATCAGGAGCCGGGTATACCACCGAATACGATCGAACTTGTCAGAACGAAGGAAACTATTACAGCAAGTCTCAAGGCGCTCGCTAAGAAATATTCGCTCGCCGAAATTACGCTTGCTACCGATGATGGCCTTCTCATCGCCTCCTCTTCGGATCGCGATGTCATGGCCGATGTTGCCAAGTTCAGCCAGATCGCGATGGAGAAATCTATACCGGATGAACCAGAAGTAACCTTGTTTGAACTTGATCACAAAGGTTCGCATCTGGTCGGGATAATCCGGACAAAAAATAAGCTCCGGCAGAATTGGAAAACCGGGATACAGGAAGATACAAAAGGTATTTTACAGTGGTGGTTATAAAACAGTCATGAGAATAAATTGAAAGAGCATATATAAATTTTACAAAAAACTCAAACCACATTACAGGTGACTGATGGTCAAAGTTTATACGATTGCTTCCGGTAAAGGAGGTACTGGAAAGACCACCGTTTCAGTTAATCTTGGCACGATGCTTTCTCAGCTGGGGAAAGAGACGTTTCTTATGGATGCCGATATCGGGATGGCAAATGTCGGACTCGTTCTCGGTCTTCAGGATGCACCGGTTACCCTTCACGAGATCCTTGCAGGGAAGGGTGCGCTTAACGATGCAATTTACAACGGCCCGGCAGGACTCAAGATCATCCCCAGCGGTTTGTCGCTGCAGGGTTTCCAGCAGGCTGACCCTTTCCGTATCCAGGATGTCATGAGCGAGATCGTCAACAGGTGCGAATTCCTTTTGATCGATGCACCTGCTGGAATCAGCAAGGACGGGGTTGTTCCTCTTGCTGTTGCAGACGAGGTAATTCTTGTCGTAAATCCGGAGCTTCCGTCCATTGTGGACGCGCTCAAGACCAAAATACTCACCGAGGTGGTCGGTGGCCATGTCCTCGGAACCGTCGTCAACCGTGTCGATCAGGACAAAGCCGGTGTCATAACAAAAAAGATGGAGAAGAGCCTTGGAGTTAAAGTAATCGGGATCATCCCTGAAGATGCCAATGTCCGCAGGGCAGCTTCAGCAAAAACCCCAATCGTTATAAAATACCCGGCATCCCCGGCATCACTTGCATTCAAACGGATCGCATCCGGCCTTATCGGAGCTGCCTATAAAGAGGAGAGTGCTCCTGTCAGGAAAGAAGGATTTATCGAACGGTTCTCAAAAGCACTATTCAAGAGGAAATAGGGCCGGAGTCTTCATCTTTTAAGGATATTACTTCACTTTCGGCATAACAGATCCGGCTGCCCCCTTCTCCGTAATCCGGAGGATCACCCCGATCATCTCACCACGGTCGTCCCTCATGGGGCCGGCGTTAAAAACAACAAATTTTCGTTTCCCGGACTTTGTGATGAGAAATGAATGGAAGTCGTTGATCATGACCAGTGTCTGGCGTACAACTTCTGGCACCATATCCCTGATCGGCTCGCCGGTCTTTTCATTGATAAGCGATATCGCCTCTCTGGAAGGTTTCATCATCAGCTCGTTCCGGGACGATTCAAGCATGCGGAGGGCGGGGGGATTGAAAAAAACGATCCTGCCGCTGAGATCGGTGACAAGGATTGACTCTTTTGCAGACATGATCGTATCGATGTCCCCAAGAACCGACTTGTTAAGATACTGTTTCCGGATCGAATGGTTGTGTAAAGCAATCTCGATATTGGAGATAAGTTCCTTCTCGGTGAATGGCTTTAAGAGGTAACCATAGGGCTCGGCAGATTTCGCCCGTTCCAGAAGGTGATCGTCACATAAACCGGTGAGGAAAATGATGGGGAGATGGAAGAGCGAGAAGATGAACCGTGCTGCCGTAATACCATCCATCTGTCCGCTGAGATCGATGTCCATGAGGATAAGGTCGGGACGAACCTCGGAAGCCTTCAGGACGGCCTCTTCACCTGAAGCGACTTTTGCCGCGATATGGTAACCCTTCATTTCGAGCTGGAGGAAAAGGAGGTCAACGACAGTCTCGTTGTCCTCGACAATCATGATCTGGCGGGCGGCAGCGTCCATGAGTATCTGCAAATCTCCATTGTTAACTTATATTATGACTAAAAATACTTTGGTTTCCGGATTAATCGGCCTTCTCTTGTTTATTGGTGATCGTAAAGACACAGTGTTCGTCGCCTTTCGACCGGCACTTGATCTCACGGCCCTGCACCCTGATGCCGAAAGCTCCCTCTACAATACCGGTCAAAAGGCCGGCAGTACAGTAACAGGTATTTTTCCCGGTGTTGCCGAAGGATTCGGATTCGACGGTATGGGAGAGGGTAATCGTCTTAGTCTTGGTCTTCTCGTCCCATTCCTCCTTGACAAAGTTGAACCAGCCCATCTGGGAATAGAAGGCAAACGCCATGTCGGCGAGGATCTTAGGGTTGGTCTTTCGCTTGATCTCTTCCTTTAACGGGCCGTAGACAATATCCTCAGGAGTTCCGACAAAAAGGATTCCGATGATCTCTCCTGCGGAATTCCTGATTGGCTCATACGCCACAACAAACTTTTTACCAACCACATCTGCAGTGCCGTAATAGGTCTGCCCTTTGTTGATCACGACTTCATAGACAACACTGGAAATCTCGGTCCCGACAGCCCGCTTGCCGTCAGCGCCGACAACGTTCGTCGATATACGGATTGCCTTGTTGCCGACTTTCTGGAAGACGGTGGCCTTGCTGCCAACCTCCTTTTCAATGGAATCAACAACCTCGAAGTTGTTGTTGACGATATGGTCGCCATAAGCAAGCTGGCCTCCGGAAACTGAAGGAGTCCCGTATGCTGCGAAACGGCTGTGCAGCAACTTGAGATCCGCATCTAGTTTTGTCCTGGAGAGGTCATACAGGAAAATCATCTTCTTATAGTGCTCCACATTTTCCTTTCCCATGTCCATGTAGGCACGGTAGTTGACCCCGCTTGCCGGTGCCTCTCCCATGGTCTTCTTGAGCGAATTGGTCATGGACGTGAAGATGAACCGGGGCATCATGACAACCGGTTCATCCATGAGAGAGATCTTCCCCTGAAGGGGTTTGTGCTCGATGAATTCGGTGATGGCGGATTCGCCCTTGACCACCGCTTCTGCCTTGAACTTCCAGCTCGGAGAGACCTGATCTGCCTGGAACGTACAGTATTCGTCACCCTTCGCATGGCAGGTCTTTTCAAGACAGAACCATGTCTTGCCGGTCACTGAGGTGAGGACACCTTCGATCCAGCCCTGGTGGATACCGCAGACTGCCATGTTCCAGTCCTTGAGTACCTGGGACTCAAAAGTGTGTTTGGTCCTGATGACAATCCGCTTCTCGGATGCCTCGACCAGCTCAAACGGCGCACCCCAGCCCTGCTGGTGCTGGAGCTTGAAGACCAAGATTAAGAACTCTGCGGGTTTTAAGTCCATGCCGAGTTTCTTTAACAGGTTGTTGAGCCCGACAGAGCCCTGACCTACCGAACGGAAGAGTTTGCGCACTGCCTTGACAGCGAGTTTCTTGTCGAGGTTCGCCTCGTACATCTCATAGATGGCCTTGATGAGATAATTCGGGTTGCTCGCCGTCTTCACACCAAAGACCGAATACGTTCCGCCCGCCGGATCGATCTCAAGATAGGAAGTAATGTCCTTTTCACCCTTCAGGAGGGCCTCAAAATCTTCACGGCCGATCTTCTTTTCCATGAGGCAAAGATCTGTTGTAATACTTTAAAGTTGTTCGTTACGAAAAATACAGGAGAACGCGATTTTAAGGTTTTTCAGGGATCTTAACCAATCAGATCTCCAGACATACTGATAGATGAGATTCATCGAAAGTAACCGAGTATTTTAAGATCTGCAACGCCTTATCCTGCAGGATGCAGTCATAATCTCCGTACTCTATCCTGAACCTGGCAGTGCCATCAAGGGTTGTAGTATCGCTTGCAAGGATCTTGCCGTCTTTGCGGATTGAGACGCGGATACCGTTCTGCGGTGCCCCGTCCTTTATGACAGTAACAGAGATGTTACCGATCCTGCTCCCGGTTACCTTAATTTCCGGCACTTTATAGGACAGATTCTTTTTTAACCGGTTCTTATCGAAGATCCTGCTGCTCATCATGAGGGCTTCAACAATATCCGCCCGGACCTCGGCCAGATCGAACATCTCTTTCCCACCGCTCATGAGCACGGCCTTGTCACCGAAAAGTATCCCTTTTTCATCCACGTAGACGGCACCTTCCGGCTCACCCTCGAGGATAGCGAGATACAACTCCTGGCCGTCCCATCGTGCGACCGCAATACCATTAATCCGTCGCGTGTTGGAGAACTGGAGCAGGGACTCAAGATCGAATGTTCCCAGGTTCTGGGATTCCCTGAGAATATTCCCGATCAGCTCGGTAATCTTCATACAGATTATTCCTTTAATGGATATGCACTGGTCTGATATGCAGTTTATTCATATATGATCGGAATATTCTTTTTAAACTTAATATAGTATATTGGCGAAAAAAGGCTTTTCTTCCATTTGAATTTAAGGCGTGTAATTGCAAAGCTAAGGCGTGTAATTGCAAAGCGGGATGAATGCACGAACCAGAAAACATTGCTATCGTCACGCATAAGTGGTACGACAAAACAAGTACAATGGACTTATGATCATATACCCGATGGTAATATCGTCGGCAGCGGTTGTTATTACCCTCATCTATGCCTCGTACCTCGATATCAGGGATCGTCGTGTACCGTTCATTTACTGGCTCCCGATGCTCGTAATCGGCGTGTGTTGCACAGGTGTAATGCTCTGGCAGTCTACAGGTAATGCCGGTCTCATCATAGGGTATGTTTCCCTCGTAACCAGTTTTCTATATGCGGACTATCTGGATAACCGCGGCAGGACCGATTCACCCAGTTTAACATTATATTACCGAAAGGATTCTGTCTTTTATTACCTCATCTTTGTCCTTGCCCTCCCCGCCGTGTCCTGGTTCCTCCTGACCCCTGCTGTGAAATTACAGCTCGTTACCACGTATGCATTGTTTGCTGGTACCTTCTTGTACGTAACCTGGCTGGAATGTACTGGAAAGTTCGATCCGCCAGATAATATGAAAAGAACACTCAGTGGATCCAGAACTATTGAGGCCATCGGTCGCTGGTATTTTATCCCTGTTATATTGATATACGTAATCTCTTCAATTTTCCTGATATCAAACGGGGTATGGGACATTAACGGGGGTATCCTCATCCTCTTGCCGGCGGTTTTCTGTGGCATATTTTATACCTTTGGCAGGATGCACCTGTTTGGCGGAGCTGATGCATGGGCGCTGATATTCATCTCACTCTGCGTCCCCGTCTTTCCAATCCCCCCGCTCCTGGGTGTTCCTCCAATAGGATTCTTGGCCTTCTCAGCCCTGGTTAACGCCCTGTTGCTGAACCTTGCAGCCCCGCTTGGGATCTTTATTATCAATATCCTCCATAGGAACAGGGCCCCGCTTATGTTTATGTTCTTTGGCTTCCCGGTAAAAGGTGATGCAATAGAGAAAACGTGGGGATTTGTGATGGAGGAATTTGAGGAAAAAGACGGCAGGGTAATGAGGAAATTCATCGGATTCTGGGACGCAATCCGACGTATGTACTCAGGGACGGGCCGGGTTTACACTAAGGATCTTAGGGAGCAGCCAAAAAAATATACAAGGGAGCTTGCGATCTACAAAAAAGCAGGGACGGTCTGGATCTCCTATGCAGTCCCGTTCATAATCCCGATTACAGCCGGGTTTGTAACGGCCGTTCTCTTCGGGGATTTCCTGCTTGCAGGGATGACTATGATTTTAAGGGGGTAAATGTATGCTTAACTTGAAATTTTCAAACGGGCTTATACCGGTTATTGTACAGGAGGCAAGATCAAAGGCAGTACTCATGCTCGCATACGCTAATGGCGAAGCAGTTCAGAGGACGCAGGAGTCAGGCTTTGCCCACTATTATAGCAGGACCCGTAAAAAGATCTGGAAAAAAGGGGAGGAGAGCGGGCATATTCAGAAGGTTGTACGGATCCTGAAGGATTGTGACGAGGACTGCCTGATCTATGAAGTAGAGCAAACCGGTGCTGCCTGCCATACTGGTTATCCGAGCTGCTTTTTCCGGACAATCGATGGGACAATCATCGCACAGAGGGTTTTTGATCCGGAAAAGGTTTACAAGAAGGCGCACGAACACCGGCAAGTATCCAAAGAGGATTAGTAAATAATCGTGTTGATCCGGAAACGATAGCACGCCTTAGAGGCACTTATCAAATCATTTCATACTACTTTCAGATACCAACACTTCCTAAAAGACAGCTGTGTCGCTGCTGGCCCCAAACCTATCACCGGTCTAAAAAAACTTCGGTCTACCTCGCGTATTATATAAATGTTTGCAACACACAACAGTACCGTATCAACGATCATGATCGTTGACATCAGGAATAGAATAGCGAACAATAAGATGGAATAACAATACCGAAAGGGAACGGAATTTTTATGAAGATGGTACCAGATACAAGCGTCCTGATCGATGGACGCATAACCTCGATGATCAAGACCGGGGAGTATAAGGATGCAACAATAATCATTCCTGAAGCTGTTATCGCAGAGCTTGAGGCCCAGGCAAACCAAGGCCGGGAGATAGGGTTTTCAGGGCTGAATGAATTACAGGCGCTCTGCAAACTGGCAGAAGAGAAGGTTATCGAGCTGAAGTTCTCGGGAACGAGGCCCTCGCTCGAACAGGTGAAGCTGGCGAGCGGCGGCGAGATCGATGCGATGATCCGTAACATTGCAATCGAGAACTCTGCGCAGTTCATCACAAGCGATAATGTTCAGGCCGAAGTTGCACGGGCGAAAGGGCTTAATGTTATCTATTTAAAACCCCAAGTGACCGATTTTGTCCCGCTCGCCATAGATCAATTTTTCGATGAGCATACAATCGCGGTTTACCTGAAGGAACGCGTCTGCCCGGTTGCAAAAAAAGGGACGATCAATGCGATGAAGCTTGTGCAGATCCGTGAAGTTCCAGCCACCGAGTTCGAGCTGCGGGCCATGGCGCAGGAGATTCTCGAACGGGCCAAACGGGATCCTGACGGCTTCATTGAAGTGGAGAAACGAGGGATCACGGTTGTCCAGATAGGTTCGATGCGGATTGCAATCGCGCGACGGCCTTTCTCGGACGGTATGGAGATTACAGCAGTCCGTCCGATTGTGGATGTAACCCTCAAGGATTACGCCAAGGCGGATGTAATCAGGACACGCCTTTCCGGTGAAAAACGCGGACTTATCATTGCCGGTGCGCCGGGATCCGGCAAAACAACTCTTGCCCAGAGCATTGCTACATATCTTGCCGACAGCGGTTTTGTCGTAAAGACGATGGAAGCACCCCGTGAACTTCAGGTTCCCGACCAGATCACGCAGTATTCAATGCTGGATGGCAGCATGGAAAATACTGCAGATGTCCTTATGCTGGTTCGCCCGGACTTCGTTATATTCGATGAACTGCGAAAAACAGAGGATTTCAAGACCTTTGCTGACATGCGCCTTGCCGGCATGGGGATGGTGGGTGTTGTACATGCAACAGATGTTCGGGACGCCCTTCAGCGGTTCTCATACCGCGTCGATTACGGGGTACTTTCGCAGGTTATCAACACAATCGTATTTGTCAAGGGGGGTATAATCACAAAGATTTTCGATGTCGGCTTTACCATTAAAGTTCCGGAAGGTATGGAAAATGAGATCCATACACGGCCAGTGACGACCGTGACTGATTATGAGACCGGCATGCTCACCTACGATGTCTTCCGGTATGACGGCGAGACGATTATTATGCCAGTCGCACAGGTCAGGGAGCAAAAAGCCGACAGCCCGTATGCAACATCCCGAAGCCCCCATGTAACAGCGATCCCCACTCTGCCGGCCGGATTACGATCTCCGGTTCAGGAACCCGCGCAGAGCAGAGATACGGAACCACGGACCGGCATAAGAGTTGCCGAGAAAGAGATCCAACGTGAGATTGGAAGATACACTGATGGGCCGGTCGATGTACAGATGATCAGCGATACCAAGGCCGTTGTTTATATCGATGACAAGGATGTACCTGCAGCAATCGGAAAAGGCGGCAAGAACATCTCGGCGATCGTTAACAAAATCGGAGTCGGGATCGATATCAAACCAAACAGTGAGAGGGAGAAAGCGAAGAAGGAGGAGGAGGAATTCAGCCTCGGGGAAGGGGTTAAGATCCAGACGGATAAGAAACAGCTGACTATCGTCGCACCTGACCATTCAGGGAAGATCGTGGATGTCTTTGCAGGAAAGGAGTACCTATTCACTGCAACGGTGGATGATAACGGTGAGATCCATCTTGCCAAGAACAGCAGCATTGCACAGGAGATGATCCGACGTTCCACGTTAGGCGAGATCATCAAGCTGCGGCCGGTATGAGGGATAAATCCGGTAGTATACAGGAGCAGGAAGATCCATGGATGAATTTAACTGTGCTGCATTTGAGAGACGGGCGCATGATCGGTGGATCCATGCATTTGAATCCAACCCCTCTGAAAAGGAAAAGTTTTACTTAAACGTTGCGTACCCGTACCCAAGCGGGGCAATGCATGTCGGACATGGAAGGACATATATTGTCCCGGATGTCATTGCCCGGTTCTGGAGGATGCGGGGGCGACAGGTTCTGTACCCGATGGCCTTCCACGTGACCGGAGCACCCGTGATAGGTATATCAAAGCGAATAGCCCGCGGTGATGAGAAGACAATCCGGCTCTACAGGGATCTATACAAGGTTCCCCCTACAGTTCTGGAAAAGTTTACCGACCCTCTTACAATTGTCAGGCATTTTTCTGACGAATACCAGCGTGTCATGACGGCATGCGGCTTATCGATCGACTGGCGGCGGCGGTTCACGACAGTCGATCCGACGTATTCGAAGTTCATCGAATGGCAGTGGAAGCACCTCTATGAGGCGGGGCACGTGATTAAAGGAGCCCACCCGGTCCGCTACTGTACTGTTGATGAGAACCCGGTCGGCGACCATGACCTGCTCGAGGGGGACAAGGCAGAAGTGATCAGGTTCACTCTCGTCATGTTCAGGTACGGCGATGCATTTATCCCGACCGCGACGCTCAGACCGGAAACCATCCACGGGGTTACCAACCTGTGGGTGAACCCGAACGTGACCTATGTCCGTGCTCTTGTTGACGGTAAAGCCTGGATCGTCAGCCGGGAGGCAGCAGAAAAAATCCAGTTGCAGGATCATACGGTCTCCATCGAACGCGAGATTCCCGGCGGGAATCTTATCGATGAGAAGGTATCCCACCCTCTCTGCGGGGAAGTCCCGATCCTTCCGGCAGGCTTCGTGGACCCGGACATGGCATCGGGCATCGTGATGAGCGTTCCCGCCCATGCGCCGTTCGACTATATAGCACTCCGCGACCTCCAGCAGCAGGGGAAGTATACGACAATCAAACCTGTCCCCATCATCACGGTAGACGGCTATGGGAAGATCCCGGCGCAGGAAGCCGTTGAGAAGGCGGGTATCAAAAATCAGCTGGACCCCCGCATGGACGCGCTTACACAGGAAATTTACAGCGCTGAATTTGCAAAAGGGAAACTCTTCGAAAAATTCGGGGGACAGCCTGTCCGGGTCGCCCGTGACGATGTCGCTGAACTCATGACCGAGAAGTACGATTCGGTCGCTATGTACGAGTTCGACAGCCGGCCCGTTGTCTGCCGGTGCGGGAACAAGGTCAAGGTTAAGATCCTGCATGACCAGTGGTTCCTGAAGTACAGCGACCCGGCCTGGAAAGCACAGGTATCAAAGCATCTGAAAGACATGTCGCTTGTACCTCCTGAGGTACGGGTAGAGTTCGACCGGACGGTAGACTGGCTCAAGGACTGGGCCTGCACCCGCCGCGTCGGGTTAGGCACGCGGTTCCCGTGGGACACCGCACAGTTGATTGAGCCGCTCTCAGACTCGACGGTATACATGGCATACTATACGATCGCCCACCGGATCCGGGAGTTTGCGCCAGAGAATCTGACGCCGGCCGTCTTCGATTATATTTTCCTCGGAAAAGAGTCCCCCAGCCTTCCAGAACGTGCAAGGCTGGATGAGATGAGGAAGGAGTTCCTGTACTGGTACCCGTACAACTTCAGGTTCTCCGCAAAAGATCTCATTTCCAATCACCTGACTTTCCAGATCTTCCACCACGTGGCGATCTTTCCTAGGGAAAAGCTCCCGCAGGGGATGGTCGTTTTCGGTATGGGGCTTTTGAACGGCGCCAAGATGTCCTCGTCCAAGGGCAACGTCTTCCTGCTCGAGGATGCGGTCAACGAGTTCGGAGCCGATACGGTCCGGATGTTCCTGATGGGAAGCGCCGAGCCCTGGCAGGACTTTGACTGGAGGAACGAGCTCGTCATCTCGACAAAGAAGCAGATCGAGCGGTTTTACAACGCGATTCTGGAGATGAAAGATACCGGCGGCGAACCCGGGGATATCGATCTCTGGCTGATGAGCCGGCTGCAGGATCACATCGCAAAGACCACAACCGCCCTCGATAACTTCCAGACCCGTCAGGCCCTCCAGGAGGCATATTTCGGGATCGATAACGACCTGAAGTGGTACCGGCGCCGCCTCCCTGAAGGCCGCGACGGAAGCCGGATGCTCCGGCAGCTCTGCTCGGCGTGGATCCGGCTGCTCGCCCCGTTCATCCCGTTCACTGCAGAGAAGCTCTGGCAGGATGTCGGAGGTCAGGGGCTGGTCTCGTTTGCCGACTGGCCGGTTGTCGATGAAAACCTGCTCAGCAACCGGATCGAACTTGCGGAAGAACTCCTTCTGCGCACCGTGGAAGATATCGAATCCATCCGGAAGCTGATCCAGATTACGCCGAAGTCGATCACGATCGCACTCGCTCCGCCATGGAAGCACGAGATTTTTGCTACTATCGCCAAAGCCCCGGACAGGAACCTCGCAATACGGGAAGTTATGAAGAACGATGCGATGAAAAAGCGTGGGAAGGAGGCAACGGACGCTGCAAAACAGTGCACGACCCTGATCCACAAGCTCCCGCCGCAGGTTGTCACCCTTATCGCTGCCAATGGCGTAAACGAACGGATGGTCTTTGAATCGGCAAAGGCATTCCTCGAAAAGGAGTTTGGAGTACCGTTCCACGTTACTGAAGCGGAGGGCAGTGGGCATGCCAAGGCGGTAACAGCGCTGCCATTCAAACCGGCAATTGTGATCGAGTAAAACCGGCTTTCCAGAAACGGAGTTAATCGAAGACTCAATTGCACAGGATGAAAAAAACAAATAGTTTCATGATAATCCGGGAGAGTCCCCGCCCAGCGCGACGCCGGGGGGGCGCGCGGCGGGCTAGCGAGAGATCTCCCGATTTCTTCTGAATGCCTGGTGGCTCTTATTCGGCAATCGCCTTTTTTTTCTTACACTGCTGCTGTGGCGCCTGGCCGGGAAAACTCCCCGGATTGAAAGGACCGGTCGGCCAGCAGCCCCCGGCTACTTCCCGGCCTCCAGCCGGGCATCGTGCTCTTCCTGCAGCCCGCGCCGGTGCCGGAAGTCTGCGACCATGACGTAGAAGAGGTACATCCCCACGGCATTGGCAACGAGCATCAGGACGTAGACCTGCATGACGACCGAGACTGCCGTGGAGAACGGGATGAGAGGAGGAGGGCAAGCGTCATGTGGAAGCTCTCCATTACGACCGTGAGGGCAACGGCCACCGTCGGGCCCGCGAACTGCTTGTTCTTCCAGAGCCATACGATCCCGCCGAAGGGGCCGGCTCCGACGCCGGGAGGGTCTGTGTGCCCCGGGACATTGCCGGCCGGCACCGGCATACCGGTCCTCATCATCTCGTTTTTTTCAAAGCTGGCTGCATTGCTCTGATGAGCCAAGGCCGGAATAACCGGCGCTTGCGGGTCCGCAGCAGAAATTACCGTCCCCTCATGGGGGGGCAATAAACGTACTACGTCCACCGGGTGCCGGCTCAATCCCGCATGCTTCACCGCCCGACCCCCGCATGCGGATGCAGGATCACTGCGGGAAACCGGTAAAAAAGGCACTCACTCCGGTGCGGGCAGAGAATTGAGAATAATTGAGATTATATGCCAGCATGAAGAGGAGGATGCCGTTCGCAAAGAGGATGACCGCCACGGCCATGCCGGGGACGAGGCCGGGGAGGAGCATCGAGAAACCGAAAAGGATCCCCATGATGTTGAGCATGGTCTGGGTGATGAGCTGTTTTGAGCAACAGGGGGATCGCAACCGGCTGTGCCGGGGGATTTCTCGTGGCCAGCAGCATCGGAAGGAAACGCAGCGTCAGCGGGACGATGCCCCGAGAATGTTCAGGATCGCGAGGAGCACGACGGTAATGCCGGTCAGGAGCCCCGGGATAATGCAGGAGATAACGCCAAGGGAGACAAAGGCAAGCCCGACCGAGACCGCGGGCTACGAGCGCCGGAACTGGCCGACCGGCGTCTCGCCCATGGCAAGGAACTGGATGGACATGATAACCAGGAGCAGCCCCAGCTGGCCGTCCAGGGAGAACGGGATCACGCCGAGGTTCAGCGGGACCCGCAGGACGGCAAGGAGCGCGAGCAGGACGCCGAGGAAGACCAGCAGTGCCGTGGTGAACGGCAGGGGGGGTTTCCTGGAAGAGGAAGAAGGTCTCCTCTGCCGAAAGGGATGCCGAGCTCTCCGCCGGGTTCCGGGCACGGATCCGGGCTGCCCGCTGGACGCACGTTGCAAGCCAGATAAGGGCGAGACCGTTTACGATGAGCAGCACCGCGGTGAGCGGGTCGGTCGTGAGGACGGGCAGGAGCGTGATGAGGCCGAGGAGCACCGCCATGAGGTACACGAGAGCGCTGGCGAGCGTTACCTGCCGCAGGAGACCGGGCGTCCGGATCCGTGTTGCGGCTTTCTCCTAGATCATCACCAGCAGCAGGAAAAGCACCCCGCCGCCACAGAGAAGGACCGCTCCCACGAGGTCGTGGATGACGGAACTCATGGCCCCGGG
Source organism: Methanoregula sp. PtaU1.Bin051 (assembly GCA_002067895.1). Classification (GTDB taxonomy): domain Archaea; phylum Halobacteriota; class Methanomicrobia; order Methanomicrobiales; family Methanospirillaceae; genus MVRE01. The sequence goes on from MVRE01000011.1 coordinate 47,094, forward strand.
GATGAAACAGGCCGTCATCCCGAGGACAGCTGCTATGATACCGATGACGATAACCATCCACGAGCGGCGGACATCGCCGAATGGGGTCTTGCCCATCGTGATGACCAAGAGCGCGACAATGACCAGGAAGAGCCTGTACGTGCTGTCCGGGCTGTACGGGAGGCTGGCGGTGGGGATAGCAAAAAGGAGGACCAGCCCGAACAGGAGCATGAACGCCGCGAGAACGTGGAGGATGACCTCCTCCAGGGTGAAATCGAATTCGCTGCTCGCTGCGGTGACGGTTGACGGGGGCTGGTCGCCGGGTTCTGATGCCATGGTTTCACTTCACATCTGGCACGATTCCGGCCGGGTTGCCTGCACAACAAACGCCCCTGCCCGATACCGGTTGCTAATCAAATCCTTTAGTTTCAGGGTACTATAACAGGATTTCGAAATTCTGCGGTTGCAGGGCGGTTTTTCCTGCATGGCCTGCACAGCCCGGAAGGGCCGGGTCCGGTGCGGGGGATTGGACTGCGGACAGCCAGACCGAATAATTTACTGTGATGGAAAAGAGAGTACTATCCGGATACGGCCGGCGCACACTATTCACGGGGCGCCGATGAGGTCAGATCATGGCAGAAGAAAAAACCACCACTCCCGCATATGCAGTGCCAGCCAACGACGAAGAGTTTAAAAAACGCTATGGCGAACGGGTCGGCCTTGGCCAGTCCGCAGCCGTATATGCAAGAAACGGCGTTGCCGCAAAGGTGTACCGGGAGAACCAGCCGCACTACCAGCCGTTCATGGAGGCCTTCTACATCGCGATGGTCGGGGAACTGGGCATCCCCGTGCCGAAGATCTATGCCGTTGAGACCTTCATGAACCAGGTCGCCGTTGTCATGGATCAGGTGAAGGGAAAAAGTCTCTATGACATTGCCAGGGAGGACCCGTCCCGGCTCGAAGAGACGCTTGACAAGGTCGTTGAGATGCAGACCGCGATGCACAAGGTGAGCGCCGGGGTCTTCCGGCCGCTGAGGATGGTCCTTGGTGCAAACATCGCCGCAAGCCCGGGCCTGACTCCTAAAGAGAAAGACCGCCTGAACAAAGATCTCGCCCGGCTCCCGGACGGCCTTGCGATCTGCCATGGGGACTTCCATGGGGGGAACATCCTCTTTGACGGGAAGACGTACATCATCATCGACTGGGCAGAAGTGGCCTGCGGCGCCCCTGCCGGCGATGCCTGCCGGACCTACCTGGACTATTACATGGGGAACCGCGAGATTGCCGAGGCATACCTGAAAAAGTACTGCGCCGCATCGGGGCTGACCCGCGAAGAGATCCTGGCCTGGCTCCCGGTAACCGCGGGGTCCATCTACGGGTTCATGACGGACGAGTGGAAGAAGCAGATCCGGCACCTGTTCTGACCGGTTCCATCCATTTTCTCTCTTCTGCATGTGCACCAGGAGAACGTATTTGCAATCCGAAACCGAACTTCACGGATCTGCCGGAAGAGCTCTTCGAGGCAATCGCAGAGGCCGATGAAATTTCTCATGTTCGCGTAGCCGGGCGCGAAGTCCGCGAGCACGTCCACGTCGCTTTTCTTTGTCTGTTCGCCCCGTGCACAGGAGCCAAAGATGCCGATCCGGGTCACACCGAACCGGGAACGGATGGCCGGGGCCTGCGCGGCGAGCTTTTTCAGTACCGGGCTCCTCCCCGGATCCTTCGCGGCCTGCCGCTGCATAGTATTTCTTTCTTGACTCCGGTGGAGGGCGATTGCGGTCAGTACGGATATGGTGGGGTTCTCCCGTGCCGGTGCGGGGATGGTCTGCGAGCTTGCGGGACGGGACGAAACGGGCGGCGAGCCGGCCGGCCGGTGGAAGATCCGGCCGGGGGTTCCGGTACGATCGCGTTGCCGGCCGATCTGCTCCCGTACATAATTCCCTGCCAATCGTTGCCTTACCGGTGCCGTCAAGCGTGCATCATAAAAAAAAGGGGTCGTTGATCTCCGCAGGCAGGCTGCCTGCAGAATTATTGTTGCTAAATACGAATTTCCGTACGAGCTCGGTACCGGTACCCGGTCTACGTCACTTCCCCCTTTGCCCGCTTCACACGTTCCTTGGTCGAGAACCCGGTGACCACATCGAGATACTTCCGGAACCTCTTGTTCGTATCGATGATCACTTCGTCAGTAACGGTCATGTCGGACTCGGTATCGATGATGACCGTCTTTCCTCCCGCCCCGGCCTTCACGTCCAGCCGCTTTAGGGCACCATACGCGATACGGTACGTGCCGCCCGATTCGGTCGGCTCTACCCCGAAACAGTTCTTCAGCTCGGCAACTATGCGTGCGGGAAGGTCTTTAGTCAGCCCCCGCTTGATCGGATACTCCTGCATAATACTTTTTTAGATCCGTAGACTATGTTAACCTAATTATGTCGGACTCAGAAAAAGACCTGAAGATTTACTCAAAACCGCTGCCCAGCCCGGATACATCCGTGCTTGTAGGTTTTCCAGGCAGCGGGCTTGTTGGGAGTATCGCACTCCAGTACATGGTCGATCAGCTCGAGTTTGACCTGATCGGAACTATGACCTCTAAATACTTCCCCCCGCTCGCTATGATGAACAAGGGCATCATCAACGATCCGGTCCGGATGTACGCAAAGGGCAATCTGGCCGTAATCGTTGCCGACATCCCAATCCACCCTATGATCTGCTACGAGGTAAGCAACGGGATCATGGACTGGCTGACACCGTTCAAGCCTAAGGAAGTGGTCGCGATCGCCGGTATCGTAACCAATGAACCGGAAAAAAGGGTCTTTGGAGTTGCAACAACCGCCGAAGCGCTCCCGCGGATCGCTGACCTCGCACTTATCCTTCCTATCGGCAGTATCTCGGGCATAGCAAGCAGCATTCTTACGGAATGCAAGATCCGGAATATTCCGGCCTTCGGTCTTCTTGGAGAGACCATCAATGCCCCCGACCCGCGTTCCTCGGCCGCGACCATCGAGGTTTTGAATAAAATGTACGATCTCGGGCTCGATATCAATCCGCTCATTGAGCAGGCAGTCGAGATTGAGCAGAGCATGCAGAAAGTTGCAGAAGAAGTCCAGTCAGCCGAGCAGGCGCCAAAGAAAGACCTGCCGATGTATGGGTGAATACCATGCAATGTCCAGCCCTTACCAGCATTTCCCCTGATGTGATCCGTGACCTGAAATCAGGACGCCCCAGAACTCTCGAGCTCCAGTCAACTCATAACATCATAACCGTTGCCAATATCAAACCCGGCCCTGAAACACATCTCTTCATGACTTCAATTGATATGGACGACCTCGCACCGGGCGATGCGGGCATCTGCGTCTATGTTCTTGCTGTGAATATTACGATGAAGAGGATGGTTGAGTTCATGCAGGGCGTTCATTATGAGGAAAGGGAACGTGTATCAGCGCGTGTACAGGTACGGTACTGTGCTTCATCGGTAGTCAAGGCAGTGTACCACGAGGGTCTTGTCCGGCCGACATCAGTAGAAATCCTCAAATCATCGTGCTATCATGCGGTATAAATACGATTCCATACCTTCTTTTTCCGATATAGTAGAACGTCATAGCAGGTCATTGTCTTCCGGATTGTTCCACAAGCAAGGTCAGTTACAGCTTAATCTCCGTTAACCTGCAAGCCTTACCTAAAAATCGTGAATCGGCCTCTAGTAGATGATCAAACTGTGTGTCCGGATCCAGAATTCCTGTCGCGGGACACTTTTGTCGCGGGACACTTTAAATATGGCGGATTGAATACCTAAGAGGCGCGAGCAGGGGCTTGTGGCTTAGCTTGGACATAGCGCCGGGCTTCTAACCCGGATGTCGGGGGTTCAAATCCCCCCAGGCCCGTTCAACACCCGGTGAATTTTTCTCCTATCGTAGTTTCCCGATATAATAACAGAAGGGAGAATGTTAAAAAGTTACGCACCCTTATCGCCGGTCACCGGTTTCTGCAGGATCTGGATGTCAGCAATATCGTACTGCCGCAGGGCTAGCTTTTTTGCCTTGAAGATGTTTTTTCCTTCCTTCCCGATCGCGATACCCCGGTCCTCGTCACGAACTTCAACGATGACTGTCTGCTGGCCGGGTTCACCTTCGAATTTCATCGAAGTGATTTGGGCGGGAAGGAAACAGTTCCTGATGAACTGCTCGACATTGTTGTTATATTCTACAACCTCAATCTTCTTGCCCATTGTATCGGAAGCTTTCTTAATACTGGCACCCTTCTTGCCGATAGCAAGCCCCATATCACCAGGATTCACGACAAATATCAGCCGGTTGTTGCGTTCATCAACGACACAATCGCGGCTTCCGGCGCCGGTCAGACTCTCGAATTGTGAGATCAGGCGCATACAGTCTTCGGTAAGTTTCACTTCCGGCATATCATGCCCTCTTGAGGGTAAGAATGTCGGATTCACCGGGATCCACAATGGCGAGAGCACTTACCATGAATGGTTTACCGCAGGCTTTTCCGAGTGCTACGCTTGAACCATCGAAAGTATGGACGTACAGGTTCTTCTCGCTAATAATCCGGTTCCTGAAATTTTCCGGGCAGTTCCGCGCGGTCACGACGACCTGCGCTTTGCCTTCTTTGATGCATTGTTCGGTTTCGTTCTGGCCTAGAACGACATTTCCGGTCTTTATCGCTCTGCGCAGAGATGCATTAAAATCCATTTCCAATTCACCTGTTTTTGTACAATTACCTAATTCTTCGATTTGATTGCAATCAGCTTTACATCACCGGTTCCCAGCTGGATCGGCTGGCCCACGATGACGTTTTCAGTCACTCCACTCAGTTCATCGATCTCGTTTGCAACAGCTGCATCGAGCAGGTGGTTGACAGTCACCTCAAAGGCAGCGCGCGAGAGCACGCTTTCCTTCTCACCGGCGATGCCGTGCCTGCCGATCTGCTTGACTTCGCCATCCATGCACATCATGTCTGCGACAAGCATGATATGACGGACATCAACAAGGATACCCTGCTCACCCAATGTAGAGAGAGCTTCGTGTATGATTGCGTTCCGTGCCGCTTCGATGCCCAGCACCGATGCGATCTCGCTGATGTTGTTGGTTCTGGTCCGAGTGGTATCGACGCCGACAACATCAAAGACATCCTTAAGGTTGGAGCCCTCAGTATATAGGATATACTCACCGGCCTCCTTGCGGACGACAACCCGCTCAATATCGTCAATTCCCTGCACAATCACGTTGCGCACGTGTTCGGCAAGCTGGAACAGGTTCTGGTAGCTCTCCGCATCCTTCGGTGTGAATGTGATCCGTGAATTCTCTTCGTCGATCTCATGCTCGAACTCACGGTAGTGCCGCCGGTCGCGGATCTTCTTGGGCGCGATCTCCATGATATCCCGAACGGGGATCTTACGCTTTTCGCACACCTTTACGTTGATAGATACGACAACCTGCATGTTCTCGATATCAGTTGTGATATCCCCGAACTCATGGAGCGGCGCCGCTTCTATCTTCCAGCTGACTTCCCGTGCCTTGTCACGATCGTTGCCGTATTCCGGCTCGAGATATATCGTCATTGTCGGTGTACTGGGTTCTTTGCGTGCATCCATAATCTCGATCAGGCGAGGCAGTCCGAGCGTGACGTTAATCTCGGCAACGCCGGCATAGTGAAATGTCCGCATCGTCATCTGGGTCCCAGGTTCCCCGATCGACTGGGCTGCGATAATCCCGACAGCTTCGCACGCCTCGATGCGTGTCGACTGGTACTCCCGTACGACACGTTCGAAAATACGGTTGAACTGGTCATCCGTGATCTCTCGGCCATCGAGATATGAACGGAGCTGATCCCGGGTTTTCTCCGGAAGATCTGCTGCGGCAATCTTATTCTCATATTTTTGTGCAAGCATCAGACTTCCTCCTTGAGGATACTCTCGACAATCCCTTTCACGTCAACCGGGTCCCCGAACGCGCTCTTGGTTGGATCGGTTCCATCCTCACCATACCGGAACTGAATGATCCTGCCACCGGTCGTGCGAACTGTCCCGTCATATGCAACCTTAAGATCCTGAAGTGCATTGATCATGCGGCGCTGGAGATACCCGCTCTGGGAGGTACGAACGGCCGTATCGACCAGCCCTTCCCTGCCGCCGATAGCATGGAAGAAGAACTCGGTTGGGTTCAAGCCACCCTTGTAACTATGCTTGATGAATCCGTGAGCATCAGCCCCCCGGTCGCCTTTACGGAAGTGGGGCAGTGTCCTGTCATCGTACCCACGGACAATCCTTTCCCCTCGTACTGATTGCTGGCCGATACACCCTGCCATCTGGGTCAGGTTCAGCATAGAACCTCTGGCACCGGATACTGCCATGACGACAGCACTGTTCGTCAGGCCTAAGTGTCTGCCGGCAATCTGACCGGTCTGGTCACGGGCTTTCCCGAGCACCTGCATGATCTGCATCTCGAGTGTCTCTTCAACAGTACGCCCAGGCATCGGTTCGAGCTGGCCGTCCTCATAGATCTTGATCCTGCGTTCGACATCGAGTGCCGCGTTATTCAGAACGTCCTCGATCTGCCCGTACTCGGTCTTTGAGAGGTCTTCATCATCAATTCCGAATGAGAACCCGTCGAGCATGATGGCACGGATCGAGAGCTTGGTTAAGTCATCTATGAAATCTGCAGCCCGTCGCATACCATACTGCCGGATGATCCGGTTAACGATCTGGCCATCGAATGCCCCGATCGCTTTTTTATCAATCGTACCCGATTCGAGCTTGCCATCGATGATCCTGACATAGGCATCACGCTCGCAGAGCTCCTTTTTACAGGTCTGGCAGTTCTGGCAGGAACTTGCATGGAAGACCATATTTAGTTCGGGAGGTAGAATCTGGGAAAATACCTGCTTGTTGGTCCAGTATTCCTTATCATCCATCTTGACCGATTCGGGAAGGTGCTCAATGTTGGTGAAACGTAGCAGGTAGAGCGCCTCTTCCTTCGAAAAGTGCCGCATACCGTGTGTGAGCATGAAGATTCCCGAGACATGGTCATGGATGCCCCCGATGATAGGCCCGCCGAAACGCGGCGAGAGAATATTCTCTTCTACTGAGATCAGGATCTGGGCCTCCGCGCGGGCTTCCTCGGTCTGCGGGATATGGAGGTTCATCTCGTCTCCGTCAAAGTCGGCGTTGTATGGCGGGCAAACTGCAGGATTCAGCCGGAATGTCCGACCCTCCATGACTTTGACACGGTGAGCCATGATGCTCATCCGGTGGAGGGATGGTTGCCGGTTGAACAGAACGACATCTCCGTCCCGGATCTGGCGTTCAACCGTCCAGCCAGGCTCGATCATGTCAGCAACCGTATCGAGGTTGTCGGCACCAAGACGTAACCGGCGGTTGTCCGGGCGGATTACATAATTGGCACCACAAGGCGCGTTAACCGTTGCGCGGATCGGGCCGTTTCTTGTAATCTGCTTGAGCTCATCGATATTATACGGGGTGACACGGACGGGGATGGTCATCTCATTTGCTACAGCACGCGGAATACCTACTTCAGTCACGCTGATGTTGGGGTCCGGTGAGATGACCGTACGGGACGAGAAATTGACACGCTTTCCCGAGAGAGAGCCGCGGAAACGCCCGTCTTTGCCCTTGAGCCGCTGGGAGAGTGTTTTTAACGGCCTTCCGCTCCGGTGCCGGGCCGGCGGACAGCCGGCAACCTCGTTGTCAAGGTAGGTTGTGACATGGTACTGGAGAAGTTCCCAGAGATCCTCGATGATCAGCTGGGGGGCACCCGCATCCTGGTTCTCCTTGAACCGCTGGTTAATCCGGATGATATCCACAAGCTTATGAGTGAGATCGTCTTCGGAACGCTGGCCGTTCTCCAGAATGATTGAAGGGCGCATCGTGACGGGAGGTACTGGTAGTACCGTAAGTACAGTCCATTCCGGCCGGGCGACTTTAGGATTGATGCCCAGCGGAACTAGATCCTCATCAGGGATCTTCTCCAGCCGGGCACGGATGTCGGCAGGAGTCAGCTTGTGCTCGACCTTTCTTCCGTCCTCTATGAATACTTCAGAGAACGTCGTCGGTTTCTCGAAATTGACCTTCAGCTGCTGAGCACCACAGTGCGGGCAGACACGTTCCTTCTTGACATCCTTCTCTGAGATCTGGTCACCGGTAAGGTCATCCTCGGTACCGACAACTTTTTCGACTTCATCGAGCGAGAGGAGAACACGACCGCAGGAACGGCAGGTCACACGAAGGAGTTTCCTGATCAGACGCGTATAGCCAACATGAATGACGGGCTTTGCGAGCTCGATATGCCCGAAGTGGCCGGGACACTCACTCGCTTTCTGGTCACAGGTCTTGCACCGGAGACCCGGGTCGATCACGCCGAGGTTTAAGTCCATAAGTCCCTGTGGATAGGGAAAGCCGTCATCATCATACGTGTCCGCCCAGATAATCTTCCGTACGCTCATCTCGCGGATCTCTTTAGGGGATAGTAAACCGAACTCGATCTTTCCGATTCTCTTTGGACTGGGCATGGCACACCTCCTACACCACGTCCTCGAGCTTGAGACGAGGTGCTATTCCCATGCTTTTCATTTCATCCAGCAACAGCTTGAAAGCATAACTCATCTCGACCGGGTAGATATCCGTCTCATTACCGCAAGCAAGGCAGCGTGTCATGTTCCGTTTCCGGTCCAGCATCGCGACCATGCCACAGTGGGCACAGACGTATTCCTGCACCTTATCGGATTCGTCAAGCAGGCGTTCTTTCAACGCCATCGCCGCACCATGTCCGATCATAACGTCCCGTTCCATTTCGCCGAATCGCAGGCCTCCCTCGCGGGCCCTGCCTTCTGTCGGCTGGCGTGTCAGAACCTGCACCGGGCCCCGTGAGCGGGCATGCATCTTGGAGCTGACCATATGGTACAGCTTCTGGTAATAGATCACTCCGACATAGATATCGGCCTTGAACGGTTTGCCGGTAATACCGTCATACATGACCTCACGGCCGGTATGGGAGAATCCAAGCTTCTTGAGAGACTGCCGGATTGAGCCTTCCAGCTCCCCTCCAAAAGCGGTCCCGTTGATCCTATGGCCTTCAAGTGCTCCGACTTTACCGCCCAGCATTTCAAGCATATGCCCGATCGTCATCCGGCTCGGAATGGCATGCGGGTTGATGACGAGATCGGGGGTCATCCCAATCTCGGTGAACGGCATGTCTTCCTGCCGGGTTATCAGGCCTATGACTCCTTTCTGTCCGTGCCGGGAAGCGAACTTGTCACCGACTTCGGGGATGCGCAGGTCACGAGTTCTGACCTTGACCAGCCGTGAGCTGTTCTCACCCTCTGTGATGATAACCGTGTCTACGATCCCATGTTCGTTGCTGCGCATAGTGACAGAGGTGTCACGGCGTTTCTCGACAGTAATCAGGTCACTTGTCGGTTCTTCAAGGAATCTTGGAGGAGATGTCTTGCCGATCAGCACGTCCTTTTCCATCACGACGGTTTCCGGATTGATTACACCATCCTCGTCCAAGTTCTTATAAGCCTCGGTACCATGGGCGCCGGAAACGTCCTCATCCGGTATCTGGATCCGGTCCACCTGCCCACCAGGATACCGGCGCTCTTCGCCTTCATACGTCCGGAAGAAATGGGAGCGGCCAAGACCTCGATCAATGGAGGCCTTGTTGAAAATGAGCGCATCTTCAATGTTGTAACCTTCATACGAGAGAATTGCCACGACGAAATTTTGACCTGCGGGCCGGTCATCTGATCCAATCAGTTCGGAGGTCTGGGTATTGGTCAGTGGCTTCTGCACATAATGGAGCAGGTGGCCGCGGGTATCCGGGCGCAGTTTCATGTTGGCCGCACCGAATCCGAGTGCCTGCTTGACCATGCCTGCCCCCATCGTGACACGCGGGCTGGCATTGTGCTCCGGGAAGGGCACGTGTGCCGCCCCGATGCCGAGGATAAGTGACGGGTCGATCTCAAGATGGGTATGTTCCGGTGTCGCGTCCTCTGGATTCATAGCGATAAAAAGGTCCTCTTCCTCCTCTGCATCGATAAACTCGATCATTCCGTTGCGGACAAAGTGCTCGAACCCGATTTCCCTGTTTGAGAGTTTTTCCAGATCATTGTCGCTGATTAAGGGGTTCCCGTCTTTCAGGACAATAAGCGGGCGCCTCGCACGACCCCGGTCGGTCAGGATAACCACGTCCCCATTATATTCCTTATAGGATACGTTGATCTCTGTCGGGATTGTTCCCTGCCGGCGCATTGACCGGATTGTCGATACCATCTCTGAGGGATTATCAACGAGTCCGATGAGTGCACCGTCAACGAATACCCGCGATTTCTTGGTCATCGGATTTCACCCCGGATCTTCTCGACACCAAGCGAATAAAGGATCCTCATTAAGTCCTCCTCGTTATCCACACCTTTGCTGATCTCGACCATCTGGGCAAAATTCTTAACAAGGCCGCAGTTCGGACCTTCAGGGGTCTCACTCGGGCAGATACGGCCCCACTGGGTCGGGTGCAGGTCACGTGCCTCGAAATGGGGCTGCGAGCGCGAGAGCGGTGAGATTACCCTTCGCAGGTGGGAGAGAACACTCATGTGATCGACACGGTCGAGGAGTTGCGATACGCCGGTCCTCCCGCCGACCCAGTTGCCTGTGGCGAGCGGATGGAGGAGCCTTTCAGTCAGAACATCAGCACGTACCGCAGTTGCAATCGAGAGGTCGCGGTGGCGCATGCTTGCCCGCTCGAGCTGGTATTTTATATCGCGGGTAAGCCGGTTGAGTGAAATCCTGAAAAGGTCTTCCATCAGGTCTCCGGCGAGTTTCAAGCGCTTATTCGAATAATGATCCTTGTCATCTATCCGCCGCTTGTCTAGCACAAGATCGAAACACGCCTCAGCCATACGCCCGAGGAAATGCCCCTTGGCAAGGCGCTCGCTCTGGATAGCTTCGAGATACCCCTCATCGCCCTCCTTGAGATCGCCGTGCTGGTAGTTGAGATGAGGTAAAAGATAGTTATCAAGGACAAATTCGGCACGCTTACGCTGGTAATCCTTGGTCTGGTTGGGCGCAAGCTTCTTGCCCACATACATGATACCCCCATCAACTGAATCACACTCGCTCTCCTCGAGGTTCTGCATCATGAAGGTCAGGATCTCTTCATCCGTAGATACTGCATTTACGACTTCCTGGTCGTTTGTCATGCCCAGCGCCCGCATCAGGTCAACGAATTTCAGATGCCCGGCAACCGATGGGAACGAGACTTCCAACAGATTCTTCTTGTTGCGTTCGACAACAACAAGAGCACGGTACCCGCGAAACTGGGAGAACACTTTCGCAACGTAGATTCGCTCGTTATACCTCTCGGTATACTCGGTCATGATCTTGTTCGATGCCAGATCCTCAAGCGTCATCAGCACACGCTCGGTGCCATTTACAATAAAATAACCACCCGGGTCATAGGCATCTTCCCCATGGGAAACCCGCTCGGCATCGTTCATGCCATACAGGTTACAGGATACCGATCCGACCATGATAGGCAGCTGGCCGATGGTCGTGACGACAGGTTCCTGCCGGTCTTCACCATGGACGAGTGTGAGGTCAAGCTGTATCGGAGCCGCATAGGTCAGGTTGCGCAACCGGGCTTCGCTCGGAAAGAGATCCCCCTGCGAACCGTCCGCTTCCCGCACCAGCGGTTTTTTTACCTCGATCTTGCCCAGTTCCACCCAGACTGGATCGTTGTTCCTGCCACGATTCTCGATGTCGGTTTCAATGACCCGCTGTTCATCCACGACCTTCTGGAGATTGTGGGTTAGGAAATAGTTGAAGGAGTCAAGCTGGTGGCGCGCAACATGCTCCCGTGAAAAATATGCCCGAGATAAAATACTTCTGTCAATCAGAACGATCAATCCTGAATTACTTCTTCGGCCTTCTGATCACAAGACGGTACGATTCGGCCTTACCCGCGGTATGACTTTTCCTGACAATGCGGATGACGTCGTCGACTTTTGCCCCGACCGATTTTACTGCCGGATCATCATGGTAAATTTTTGGCAATTGTTCGGTTGTAATGTTGTATAAAGAAAGTAACGTCCCTACGTCACTCTCGCTCATAATAGTATGTTCTGGCACCATATCGTGCTCAAGGACTTTTAATTTGGTGCTCAAGGAAAAACCCCCATTACGATCATGATTCCTCTCTGGTGCATTACCTGGAAAAATTCCACGATTCCTCGTGGCAGCGGGCCCGGAGGGATTTGAACCCCCGACCACCTGGTTAAAAGCCAGGCGCTCTACCGGACTGAGCTACGAGCCCCCAAGGTAAGATGTACAGCATTATTACAATGCAATAAGACTATATAAATATTCTTACTATATCAGAAAAAATGATCGGAACCCAGTTTGATCCTGTGATCAAGCCGGGGAATTTTCCCCAAACCGGTTAGTGATCTCCTTAAGTCGCACCTCAGCGATCTGGATTTTCTCTTTTAGTTTTGTAATTGCGGCCCGGTCTGATTCAGCAACGGTTTTACCAAGTACGTCCATGCCGCTTGAGGATATCAGAACAGATAGCAGGTTTTTGTCAACATTGATGTTCCTGAGCAGCGTATAATATTCCCTGAGAGTCTCTGCATCGAGTCCCGCATCCTGAGCGCGGAGCATCTCCCTTACCAGAGCCTTGCGCCGTTCGAACACCCGTTCGATCGCCCCGAGAAGCTCAGCCGTGTTCACCGGTTTTGAGACAAAATCGTCGATGCACATACTATGCTCAAAAGCTTCTTCAGGTGTGATCTTCTTGGCAGAGAACATCAGGATCGGTATGTCGCTGGTTTCAGGATTCCTCCTGATCTGCTCCAATGCCTCCCACCCGTCTACGGGTTCCATCATGATGTCAAGAAGGATCAGGTCGGGTCTCGAAGAGGAGAGGAGGGTGAGGCATTCATTACCGTCATGCGCTGCGATTGGCTTATACCCTTTCCGTTTCAGCAGTGTAACGAGCCCATCAACAATATAAGGGCTGTCATCTACAATCATGATGGTTTCATTCATAACATCCCGACTCCTGCAATCCGCTTCATCCCGTGACGATCGTATTCGAACCGGAAGCCCGGGTACTCAGAAAAATGAGAGTCCGTTTGCCAGGTTCCGCACTTTCCTTACCTAGATGCTACTGCAAAGATACTACTGCAACGATTTCAACCTGTAGGCGTATTCGACAGGTTGCCCGACAACTCATCCCGTATCTGCTGCAGACGGCCTTCCTGGAACCGGATATTTGTCTCCATGCTCTTGATTGCACGGGATATCTCGTCGGATACACGTGCCTTGGTATCGTTGAGGTTATAGGTAGTTTCAAGGATCTTCAAAAGCCGCCGGTTCACATCGATGCTCTTGCTCAGCCGGGCGTATTCACTGATAATCTGGGCATCAAATCCGGACTGGCGTGCAACGTCAACATCAGTTTTTATCGTCTGCCGTCGGTTCAGGACATGTTCGATCGCATCGTAGAGCTCGCGGTGAGTGATTGGCTTTAAGACATAGTCTTCGATATAGATCCCATACTCCTGGGCTTCAGCAGGAGTCAGCTGCTTTGCCGTAAGCATAAGCACAGGTATCTCTTTTGTCTGGGGGTTCTCTTTGATCCGCTCCAGCGTCTCCCAGCCGTCCATGGGCTCCATCATGATGTCCAGCAGGATCAGGTCAGGAGAGACCGTCTTGAGAATGTCAAGACACTCTTCCCCGCCGTATGCTGCAACTGTCCGGTATCCGCCCCGTTCCAGCATGGTAACAAATACATCGACAATGAACGGGCTGTCGTCAACCACCATGATCGTATACATCACTTCACCTCACCGATATTTTTCGCAATGGATAGGATCTTATCACTGATCTGTCCTGAACCCGTCCTGTTGTTCAGAATAGATGTTACCAGAAAATTATCGCCGGCTCCTACCACCATGATGGTTGTATCAGAGCCCCGGATTGTCACCAGATCCATTGAATGCATCCGGATGATGTTAGCTGCGGATTCCGCAGATGCAAGGACTGTTGCCATGAGTGCACAAAACCACGCCACGTTTAGATCGCGGTCAAAGGATTTGCCCGCAACAACCCCGTCCCGGGATACGACTGCGCACGCTGTTACCCCTTCGATAGTTCGGATCCTGTCAATAAAACCGGCGATCCTATCCTTCAGCATGGAATCTACACCTGATGTACTATCCTTAAATTATTCATAATGCCTGTGACAACTTTAAATATATATTGTTTTCACCCCTCCACGGGAACCTTCACCAACGTAAAAACAGGCAACGGTTAATCCTGCAATAGCGTCCGGGTACATTCCTTTCACCCCGGTAATATTACTTGGCGGACATTTGATGAATATCCGCCCAAATGCAATACGTATACCAATATTCTTCAATACGAAGTTTTAACATAGTCCTGCGGACAACAAGAACATTCCTGCCGGCATTCAGGATCTTTCCGGTTCGCGTTCGGTGGAACCATGGCATATGAAGCACTCATCCTCGTAATCTTCGGTCTTGCTATCTTTTTCCAGCAGTTCATCATGTATCTGATGTATGTCAGGATCCGGCAGCTGCTGCGTGAGCTGGATGAAATCAGCGGGAAGGTTAAAATCAACGATACAGAGCTGGAAAACCTGATCCGGCGACTCGAGGAATTCAAACGCTCTGATAACAACAATGAATGGCACAAATCGTCATGATTTTGATATATTTTTCCTGATATGGCAAGATAGATAAGCCATCCGGACGTATAGTATGAGCGCGGGGCCATAGGGTAGCCTGGCCATCCTAGGAGACTGGGGGTCTTCTGACTCGCGTTCAAATCGCGATGGCCCCATCGTTTTTGAAATCCCGGTGGAAAAATGAAACTCACGAAGACCTGCGAGCACTGCCTTCTTTCCCGGGTTGAACTCGAATGTTCACTTTCAGGGGCTTCGCCGGACCTAACCTCCTGTATCAGGCAGGAGTGCACTCATATTCTCTCTGACCTTTGGAATTCCGAGCTTTTACACCCCCAGATCGCGAGCTGCATTCACCGCCATGCCTGCCGGAGATTGGGAGATCCGGACCCGTTCCGTCATCTCAAGACCGAAGGGAACCGGCAGGCACTGGAAGTATGCCGGAAAAAACGGGTGGAGCTGGAGACATTTCGTGACCGTGTTCTTGCAAGTGTGATCGCCAACACATTCGATTACGGGGTTCATAACCATACCGTTGACTGCGATTTTTTTGCATTTTTCGAACGCGAATTCTCCAAAGGACTGACCGTCGACCATACGGACCGGATTCTTTCAAAGGCAAAACAGGTTGTTTACCTGACCGATAACTGCGGAGAAATCGTGTTCGACCGCCTCGTAATTGAGTTCCTGAAAAAACATGGATCGCATATCACGCTTGCCGTACGGGATGCCCCGATCCTGAACGATGCAACCTTGGAGGATGCGAGATCCCTCCTTTTCAACAAATATGTCGATAACCTTACAACGACGGGAGCCGGGGCAGAGATCGGTATCGACCTGTATAAGATGCCTGCGGATCTGACCGATGCCATCGACAGCTGCACTATCATCATCGCAAAAGGAATGGCCAACTACGAATCCCTTTCGATGTACAGGGATCTTCCCCCGGTTGCGTACCTGATGGCGGTGAAGTGCCAGCCGGTGGCGGATGATGTCGGGATTCCTGTCGGTTCACGGATTGCTTTACTAAGGGATTAGGCAGGTTGCTTCCAGTTACCTTCCTGATGTTATCCTCCTTATCTTCAGAAAGGGCCAGCCGGTTATGAGATGTAGGTAACATCGAGATCATCGTAATACCGGCAAGCTCAGAATGCTCCCAATATGCTTTTCTTTGCATACACTGATCTCTAACTATGGTACTGCTGGAAGGGATGACACTCGGTTGGCTGCTCATCGTAGCCGGCGCCGTGCTGCTCCTTGTCGAAGTGCATAGTCCGGGTTTTTTTGCAACAGTTCCGGCGACCGTGATGATCGCGCTCGGCATCATGCTCCTGCTCGGCATTGACATTTACAATTCAGGGTGGGGTGCAATCGTCGGTGTTTCAGCTGCAATCATCGCAGGTGGGATAACGGTTTATGCCTACAGCCGGATAACCCCTAACGAGAGCCCAACGACCATCAGCCGGGATTCGCTGATCGGGCGTGAGGGCATCGTGACAAAAGAGGTGGACCCCCAAAGCCTCAACGGGAAGGTAAATGTCAGCAGCGCCGAGTGGAGTGCCCATTCCACCGGTGCGACCATCCCGGCTGGCAGGAAAGTGCGGGTCGTAGACTCCGAAGGCGTACACATAGTAGTAGAAGAGGTTGCGTAACATGCCATTCATTGACACGATAATCACAATATTCCTGATCCTTGTTGTCGTCGCCATCTTTGCACGGGGCGTCGTGATCATCCAGCCTTACGAGCAGGGCCTGCAGATCCGGCTCGGCAAGTATGTCGGGCGTATGAACCCGGGATTCCGCTGGATCGTCCCGTTCGTTTCCGAAGTGATCAAGCTGGATCTGCGCACACAGGTGATGGACGTCCCGAGCCAGGAGGTGATTACCAAGGACAACTCGCCGACCAACGTAGATGCGATTGTCTACGTACGGGTAATCGATCCGGAGAAGGCCTATTTCGAAGTCTCCAACTACCGGATGGCGACCGTTGCACTTGCGCAGACGAGCCTGCGTGGGATTATCGGCGACATGGAGCTCGACGAAGTCCTGTACAACCGTGACATTATCAACATGAAACTGCGCGATATTCTCGACCGCGAGACCGATCAGTGGGGGGTCAAGGTCGAACGGGTAGAGATCAAGGAGGTCGACCCGGTCGAGGCGGTCAAGAACGCCATGACCGAACAGACGGCGGCAGAGCGGGCAAGGCGTGCTGCGATCCTCCGGGCGGACGGCGAGAAACGTTCAGCTATCCTTAAAGCGGAGGGGCTGCGCCAGTCCATGATCCTCGAAGCAGAGGGCGAGCGGCAGAGTAAAGTCCTTCGTGCCGAGGGCGAGCGGCTTGGCAGGATCCTGCAGGCGCAGGGGGAGGCTCAGGGCCTGCGCATTCTCTCAGTAGGTGCAGCGCCGCTCGACAAACGGGCGATCACCGTTCTCTCACTCGATGCCTTGAAGACAATGGCAAACGGGCAGGCAACAAAGATCATCTTCCCGTTCGAAGTCTCCCAGCTGATCCGGCAGGGCGCCAAGTTCCTCGGTGTCACGGAAGAAACGGCAGAAGAAATTGCCACCCGGCCGGTCTTGGACGAGAGAATCCTCGGCGACATGCCAAAGCGTGAGGAAGTCGATGCGATTCTCAAGGAGATCCAAGACGCAGTTCCACATGTTTCAGAGGACGAGCTGAAGGATACCAGCAAGCGCAGGATCGCAGCAGAGAAGAGCAAAGAACCTGCAGACCAGCCCCCGTCCCAATAACGATTTTTTTCTGGGAACGCCCGGTTGGTCGTCATATCATGATGCTCGGTTAATATCATTCCAACAGCCTCTTGCGATTAGTCCTAAATGAGAACAACCGGACCATCAAGGTTCGTTTCGAACCGATAGTTTCGGAGATATCCGGAGATTTTTTTTTACAGGTGAAGCAGGTACGGCAACAGGATCAGGGATACAAGCATCACAAGCATGACCGAGCTGATCATGCTGACAATCTGCGTCGAGTAACGGATCAGGCCGCGCCGGTCAAGCAGCCGGTCCACCCCTTCCTTCAGGATATATCCCCCGTCAAGGGGTATCATCGGGATGGCATTGAAGATCCCAACGTTGATGTTAATCCACCCGCACCAGAATAGAATGTGCACGATTCCCCAGTAACCATCGAATGGTACCTGATAGTACTGCTGGTCAGGAGAATCAAACGCGATGATGCGGAGGAACTGGGAACCAGTGGACGTATCGAACGGGATTACAAGAAACTGGATAAGTCCGATAGGGGAGAGCATGGACGAGATTGCCTGCTGTATTGCAGTCCCGTCGTAGTATTGTACGCCCATGAACCCGCTGGACCGGCCGGTTTCCTCGGGCCACTTCGTCAAGGTCAGGGAATATTCAGCAGGTATCCCGTCTTTTTCGATTCCCAGGACTGCCGTATCCCCGGGTTTTGTCGTATTCAGGACACCCGCTACATCATCGCGGGTGGCAACCGGCACGCCGTTGACCGATATGACAACGGATCCCTGCGGGACACCTGCCTTGTCTGCAGGATAGTCCTTGTAAATACCGTGGATTACGGGAGCTGTTGCCGGTACAGCAGTGCCAACAAGGAGAATGAGGATGACAAAGCAGGCGAGACCGACCACGAGATTATTAGTAATACCGGCACCGAACATCCTCGCCTTGGGCATCCCTTTCGTCTTTTCCAGTTCATCTTCATCCGGTTCGACAAAGAACCCGATAGGAATGACGGCCAGCAGAATTCCCATGCCCTTGACGGTGATATTCTCGATTCGGCAGAGTATGCCATGCCCGAACTCGTGGACCGCGATTGTGATTATAAAGGCAAGCCAGACTGCAAGCGTGGACGGAACGTACTCGTTGATCCCGGGCAGGAGGAGGATATTCTGTGGCTTATAGATGCCGGTCGGTTCCGGCTGAACGATCAGGGTATACCGGACGGAAAATATCAGCATCACCGTGATAAAGACAGATACTACTACGACCATGCAGACTCCGAACGTCCCATACAGGCGCAGGAAAGTGCGGAGCGCAGCAAACCGGTCGAAAAAACTGACGCGGAACGTTCGGATCGCCATAATCGGGCCGTAAAATACGATATGATCGGAGAAGATCTTTTTTGAGTAAATGATAACCGATATGCAGGCGTACGTCAGGATAAAAAGGATGACGATCGCGATCCAGTCCATTCTTGTATTATGGAACCGGATCGGTGATAAACATATAACCCGGATTCCTTATTGTCCTTATCGACCTTGTCAGAAGAGCCGTGACTGGGATAGCCCTTCCATCATTGATGAGACAGTCTTCCAGCTTTTCCTGGCGCAAGAGGGGGGACGGCAATGTTTTTCTATGTAGGATGACAGGAATGCTATTGTCTCCGGATCCGACGGATAACCGCTGCCGATTATTCCGAATTCTTCAGCGAGCAGGGCGACCTCCCGATCCCTCACGACCTTCGCAACAATGCTTGCGGCGGATACGATCCGGTAGGTTATATCTGCCTTGTGTTCGGAGATGACCCTGCAGGGGATATCGAGATGAGCGAGAACCATCTGTGCATAACGGCCTTCATTAACATCGCACGCGTCCACGTATGCAGTCTCAGGGAAGATCTGCATGATCGCAGCCGCATGGGCGCGGGCGATGCACCCGTTCATGCCCGAGACACCCCGTGAATCGATCCGGTCAACGGGAACGATGACGATTGCCACCCTGCACCGGTCAGCAATCAATTCAAAGAGATTCTCCCGCCGGGCAGGGGAGAGCAGTTTTGAGTCCCTGACAGGAAGGCCGTCAAGCACGCTTTCCGTATCTGCCCCGACAGCCGCGATTACCATCGGCCCTAGGACCGCCCCCTTCCCGGCCTCGTCAACCCCGCATATCACACAACATGATAGGTTGCGCAAAATATTTCAAGGGCATCGAAGGTAACCGGTAGGCATGTACATCATCATCGTGGGTCTTGGCGGGATCGGACGAAGCCTCGTGGCTCAGGCAGTGGAGCATGGCAACAATGTCGTGGTTATCGACCATGACGAATCCCGCTGTAGCGATATCCTCGAGCACCACGATGTACTGGCGATCACCGGGAATGCAACCGACAAGTCAGTTCTCGAAGAAGCGGGGATCGATCATACCGACGCTTTTGTCGCAACCACCAGCGACGATGCGGTCAACCTGATGGCCTGCTGGCTTGCAAAGAGGTTCCGCGTTCCCCGCGTGGTAGCAATCGTCAACCAGCCCGGCCATTCCGACTTTTTCAAGGAGGTAGGAGTGAAGATTTCCGAGAACCCGGACGAACTCGTGGCCTCCCGCCTGTATTATTGGGCAGAGAACCCCCAGCTCCAGCAGCTCGCACAGATCCCCGGTGGTACAATCTTCGAAATTGTTGCCGAGAAGGACGCCCCCATTATCGGTCACGAGATACGGGAACTGAAAGTGAAGGACTTTGTCTTTATCGCAATCCGCAGGGCAAACGGGGAGCTGATCATTCCATCAGGCACCGTTGCCATCCAGCCGGGAGACATCTTTACCGTCTTTACAAAAAAAGAGGCGGAGGACGACTGCCTGCGCCTGCTGAACAAGCAGTTGAAGTCGTCAGCGTAATGAGGCGGCAAGCGCGCCGAGTTCGAGCATTAGCTTCGGGTTCGCCTTCGTGATTTCCTTGATCAGCGAGAGTGTCGAGAACTCTTTTAAATTGACCTTTGCGAGAGAATGAATGATATCGTTGAGTTTCTCGTCTGACAGCTTGATTAAGAACTCTTTTATCTGGTAGTTTCGGGCGATCGTCCTGCCCATCTTGGAAGCGCGCCAGGCCGCATCGTAGGGCATGAGTGCATTCTTCGAACAGTTGCCGTTCCCGATACATTTGGCAGCGACCTCGGCAGCAAGGCGGCCGGTGAACATGCCGTTATAGATACCTCCGCCGGTCAGCGGGTCGACGACCCGGGCAGCATCACCGGCAATCAGCAGCCCATCGGCAACAGTCTCCTGAAGCGGTTCGCAGACAGATACACCACCCACAATGCACTCGATTGCTTTTCCATCCGGGAACTGCCTTTTGACGAACCTGTCGAGATAGTCCTTTGCCCGGTGTCCCTTCCCGCTCTTCCTGCCGCTGATGCCGACCCCGACATTTGCCGCACGTTTGCCCTTGGGAAAGATCCAGAGATATCCTTCCGGTGCAACCTCGTTGCCGAGGTAAAAAATCGTTGCCTGCGGGTCGATGTCGATATCGGTGAGCACGTACTGGGCCGAGCTCATGATCTCGCGGACGGGGACGGTCGTGTCAATGCCGCACCATTTTGAAAATTTTGATTCAACACCGTCAGCCGCTATCACCACATCCGCCTTAACCGTGCGTTTCTCACCGCAGAATTCGAGATGAGCACCTGCAATTTTCTTTCCGTC
Organism: Methanoregula sp. PtaU1.Bin051; assembly: GCA_002067895.1. Taxonomy (GTDB): domain Archaea; phylum Halobacteriota; class Methanomicrobia; order Methanomicrobiales; family Methanospirillaceae; genus MVRE01. Next base: position 68,231 of record MVRE01000011.1, read on the forward strand.
CCTAATCGGAGCGGTCGCACGGGTCTTGACAAAAACATCGGCGCCCGCATCGGCAGCTCTCCATACCAGCTCGCGGTCGAAGACCTTGCGATCAAGGATGTAACCGACCTTGTTACCGGCCATTGCAGACTCGAGTCTCATGGTGAAACCATCGGGAGCCACGATTGCAGCACCGGTCATCTCAGCCGAGATGAAGCGCGGATCAGGATCGGTGAACTCCGCGAGCGCCTCGCGCCCGATCCCTTCAGCACAGCGTACCGGAGCACCGATTGCCGGGCGTTTTTCGACAAGACAAACCGACAACCCTTTCTCCGCCGCTGTCTTCGCTGCGAGGGCTCCGGCAGGTCCGCCGCCGATGACGAGGACGTCATACTTATTTTTCATGGACGACCTCCAGGGCACCAAGCGGGCAGACCTTGGCACAGATCCCGCAGCTGGTGCAGGCGGGCTCGACCGTAAGGTACGCATCGATCAGTTCCAGAGCACCTTCCGGGCAGACAGAGACGCAGCACCCGCAGTATCCACAGATGTCCCGATGTATGTTGAGCATTGAGTGATCATGTTGATCTGCTGTTTCATTAATATTTACTCAACATAAACGACTGCCAGGACAGGAATCAATACGAGAAGGAGCCGTATTTTCCCCCGCCGCCAGGGTGTAGTGCCACCCTGCCGGCACGGAGCGCCCCGATGGCTTCCCCTACCTTAAGGTGGATGGATGAAACTTCTATCACAGGAGCGTTCACAAGCACCTCGATCTCGTTCCCGAATGCGCCGATGAATGCCGCGTAAATCCTCCTGCACTTTTTTGTATAGGGCGATGAGGTTTTTTCCACGGTCTGGATGATCTGGCCGAGCGGGACAATATGGAGGTATGGCGGACGCGGGCGCAGTTCTCCTGTTGATAGCTCTTTTGCCCGATCGGCCACGCCTTTCTTGATTTGTCCGCCATCAGCCGGGCACCGCCACTGGTTCTTTTTCGCTTCTTCAAGTGTATACTGGATGAAGCAGCGGGAGCAGGCGGTGCGGTTATATTTTCCCTCCTCCGGGAAAAACCCGGCATTCATGACGATTCTTCCCTTCTTTACCGCATCTAGTACCGACCGGACGGAAAGGGCGGACACATCGAGCCGGTTGAACTCCCGGGCAAACTTCTCCGGCGCAGGGCTGTGGGCATCGGAGTTGGTCAGGAATGGGATGCTATAGAGATCCGGTATCCCGGCACCGTAACTGCTGTCGGCAGAGAGCCCCAGTTCCAGGAAATCGATCGGTTCGGAGCCATAACAGGAGGACACGGAATCGAAATACGCATACATCGCGGTCCACGGGGTAAATGCGTGGGCGGGGCCGATCAGTGCACCGGAATCATGTGCGATCCGGGCGATTGTCTCACCGGGAAGATAGATGTGGGGGCGTCCGACAGATCCCAGGCTCCGGCTGCTCTTAGAAAACCTGTCCCGCAGCTCATCAAAGACAGAGAAATCCTCGGCAATGATAAGGTGGTGTACCCGCGACTGGTCTTCGACCTCTGTAGTCGGCACAACTACAATCCCGGCATCGTTTGCAAGATACGGTTTCCATGCCTGCTGCCACACAGGGTGCAGGGCATCCCCCGTCCCGAGCACGGAGATCCCCTTTGTCTTGCAGGCAGGTATCAGGTGCTCAGGAGTCATTGAGCGGGAGACCGCAATCGCGTAGGGAGAATGGATGTGCAGGTCTGCGTTGACGAGCATTGTTACCAGTCATTGGATACCTGAAGTTAATACAGTCTCGGAAAAAACAAGTGTATTTTATCAGGTCGCTGTTATATTCGCACCAGGGACTACAGCTGCAGCAGGGGTTGCCTCTTTCAGCTCGATCTGGATGTTGACCTCTCCGAAGGGCACAGAAGTTACTTCATGCGTGAGTAATCCACCATCCTGGTACAGGTCGACAGTAAGCTGGCGGCTGGATCCGTCCTCTTTCTGGATGATCGCCTTGACTGTGCCTTTCTCCGCATACAACAGATAGAACCGCTCGCCGGTACCTGATACTAGACGAGTACTCCCGCGTTCGCCAATTGAGCCGGTATAGTTCCCGGCATACTGGATATGCACCCATGCTCCACGGTCAGGGATGGGGGACTGCAATCCGGATAATACCGCTGCGGGGGTTTCCGGAAAAGCAGGTACAGTTGTTGCGGTTGCATTTGCTGCCGGAGCGGGTGGCAGAGGAGTCGTTACAAGAGGGGTGATCACGGTTGTAAGGATCGGTGTGCCGGCCGGAGTAACCGGTTCATCTGAGGAAGAAGGCGCCTTTGTCGGCAGGAAATACTGAATATACAGTATAGATCCTGCGATAATAACGATGACAATCAGTACGGCTGCGGCTATGGAAAGAATATTGCGCCGTGGTGCAGGAGCCACCGGTTCCATCTCAGATGCTATCGGGGGGATACTGGGGAAGGTGAGCCCGGATAAGCGCTCATGTTTTGCAAACATCACTTCAGCCTGATGTGGTTGCGCGGGAGGTGTTTTACCTTCGGGCGGTACTGTCTCTTCCGCAGGCCTAGCCGTTCGTTCGGGACCGGCTGCCGGCATTGCAGGCGGTTCCTTCTGTGGCTCAAGCAGAGCCTCCTTTTCGCCCAGCGGAATCCGGATAATGGTCTCTTCGCTAATGGACGGGATGATCTGCTCACCCACTTTCCCTGCCCATTCCCGGCATTCCTCCTTCCTCATTTTACCGGGGACTGTGAGAAAGGTGATCGTTTCGTTCCGGATTTCACCGCTGTCGGCAATGTACGAGAGCTGAAGAATGGGATCGCCGGGCGCCTGTTCGTCAATAGCGGCAGAACGCAGCTTTGCTGTCGGGATCTCTTCTGCAGAGAGAGATTCCCCTTTGGTCTGGATCAGAAGGATCCTTTTATTGGTGAGAACAAGTGCCGATACGGGCGCTGACCTGAACATGACCTTATCCGTTGCGAGAATGACAGACTCATCCTTTGAAAGAAACGGGCTGACCATATAACCAACTGCATATCTTTTCGGGTATGTGGGTCATGCTTGGCAATAAACATTTATTATAAAAACTGTGAAACAACAGGAGAGGAGGCAAACCGGCGAAAAAACAGGTAATGATGGATGGACTGGTGCTCACCCGATATAACTAAGTTCCTCGTCTTTCTGGATACGTTCATTTTCTACAAGGCTTTCGATAACCTTCTCCATTTCGGCAGCCCGGTCGTTGAGCTGGGTTCCATCAACCGTAATACCGAGGAGCGTTGTGAGAACCGCGAGTACCGCGGCAGCACTCCTGGGATCGACGATATAGCCGGAGGTTTCCCCCATGAGACAGATGCTATTAATGCCACGAAGAGCCCCCATCCCGAGCATGAGACCGGCAGCACCGACAATCCCCCCGCCTGCTTCATCCCGCTGGAAAATCACCCCTGCCGCCTCGATTTCCTTCCGCGTCTCCGGGTGGTTGACGGCGCCAAAGACCCTTGGCTCCTCGACAAAGTGGCCGACGCCAAATCCCCCGAGGGTGAACACGCGGGTAACTTTCAGCTCGGCAGCGATATCGAGATACATGTCGGTGAGCAGGTAGTGCCCCTCGTTCGATGTACTCTGGTAATCCCCGGTCAGAAATACGATGTCCCGGTTCTCTCCCCTGTGGATATGGAGCTCGTTTCTCGTCAGCCGGGCAACCCCGTTCTCTTCGATAATGACATGGGGCGGGAAGTAGATGGAGTGTATCTCGGCTATCTTTTCGGCACCGAGCATATGGATCATGTACTCGGCGACCAGCTTGCCGACCTGCCCGATACCGGGCAGGCCTTCGATCATGACCGGCGACCGGAGGTTATCCGGTGAGAAACCCTCGACATACCGGATACTGATATCGTCGATCATCGTGCCATCCTCCGGTAGGTGGCGTACTTATCTTCAGGCGAGAAACGGGCAGGGTGTGCAGTCACCGTCGGTGCACCGCAGACAGGGCACGTAGACAGGAGTGTGTAAGTCCCGTCATAATGGCAGCGGCGGATCCGCCCGGTCATTGGCTCTTACCTGACTTGGGTTTTTTTACAAGCTTGCCGACACCGCCGCCGGATTTTTCGACAACGGCAATCGCGGCGCTGGCCGCTTTTTCCAGTGCCTTTTCAGCTTTCTTGTAATCCGGCGCGGTCACCTTGATGCGGTATGTCGGAGCCCCGAGATACAGGATCTCAACTTCGACACCGGCAATCTTGATTTCTGCGCTTTTCAACGCCTTCTTGATGACCGTAATCCCGTCCGGAAGCGTGCTTGTCAGGGTCAGGTTTCCGATTACCTCTACTCTGGGGACCTTGACATTCTCCCTTGCAACCTGCAGGAGGGCATCACCGGCTTTCTTCGAGAGCCCGATTTTTTTTATCACCGCTTCGCCTTCAGTGACAAGGTCTTCAAAGACCGGGTAGAGAAACCCGTATTTTTTCAGAACCGCATCCTCGATCGCTTCAGGTGATTCGCCAGCCGCCTTTGCAACAAACCCGATCCACTTCTTTGCCTTGCTCTCGTTTTTCCATTCACGGATCTTTTCGCGCCGCTGGTGCTCGTTGACATCTTTTAAGGAAAGATCGATATGCCCGCGGGTCTTGTCGACATTGAGCACCTTGCAGACGATCTTCTGCCCTTCACGGATATGGTCGCGGATATACTTGATCCAGCCGGTCGCGATCTCGGATATCGGGATGAGGCCTTGCCGTCCGCCATATTCATCCAGCGAAACGAACGCAACAAAGTCCTTGACGTTCTCGACCGTACAGACGACGAGTTCAGATTCTTCCGGCCAGTTCAGATCAGCCATAGCGGTACACGTTCATTTGAGCTCGGCGATGACTTCAGCCTTCAGCTTCGCCTTGCCGCCCGCTGGGGTGGCGAGTTCCTTACCGCAGACCACGCAGCTGACGACCGTGCTCGCCTTCTCAAATACCGTCTGCTCGTTCTCGCAGTCCGGGCATTTCACCTTTAAAAATCTGCTCCTGTTTTCCCGTAATTCGCGAACCATATCAGTTACTCCGTCAGCTCGAACTTGGCGACCCTGAAACCCTTGCGCAGGTGTGCCTTCCCGCAGGTGACGCAGCGGTAGCGAACGTTGATCTTCTTTGTCGGCTTGTCGCCGCCCGGGACTTTCGAGAACTTGCCCATGTTGCCGATGGTTCCCCGGCGTGCCTTCTGCCGGTCGATCCAGTGGAGACCGGTCGTCTTACCCTTCTTTACCTTCTCCACCTCATGCATCTGGTGGTTCCTGCAGAAGGGGCAGTATGTCTTGAATTTCGCTGGCATTTTCATGAAAATTACCCCGTTTTTATGTCGAATACCATTACTATTTGCAGACATTCATATTTAAGGGTATGGGGTTGTTGGCAATACGATAAACATCCCCAATCCCCCGTCGTGACAAAGGCACTGAATAATATACTTTTGACATGAAAAAAGAATCGGTGATTCGTTTGAGTTCTATCTTATGCTACCATTGTTCCTAATTTTGGGTGGGGGCGGATCCATGATTTCCCATGTCAATTCACCTCATTTTACTTGACCATTTAATTCCATTGATATTTTACTAAGAAAATCGAAAAATTTTATTTCCGAATTCTTTTCCTGTTCCAGATTCGTTTTAAGTTTTTCAACTATTTCTTTGATGATTCGTCTGGCGTTTGTTTTAATTTCTTCCTGCCGGATGTAAAGAAAAGAACCCGCGCGATTGCGTAATTGCTGAGTTAGCTGTTCGCGCTTGCAGCGGGTGAGGGATCGAGCCGGGCGAGCTCGTGCTCGATCCGATCAACAAGATACTGATATCCCGGCTCCGGGGCCCCCGCTAAAATACGGAGATAACGCCGCAACACGTGCTCCCGGATCGTAGGGTCTTTTGTGCGGGTTAAGAACCCCTCGATATCCCGCTCTGTAGCTCTCGCCGCCGGGGACATCTCCACCATTTCCGCCCCGCACTGCCGGCATTGATGTTTAGCTTTTGGAAAAAGACGGCGAGAAAATATCGCGCGGGGATCTGCAAAGTTCTATCAAAACAATCAGTGTACCGAACGCGCGTTCTAAAAAAGTTTACAATTCTAAAGACGAAACCACCGCTTCTACTGGAGAACCGACGGAG